>NZ_LMJO01000022.1:0-64179 GCF_001429345.1 Lysobacter sp. Root983 | reverse complement strand
CCCTCCCCTGCGAGTTCGGGGCTTTCGCCGGGATTTTTCGAATGGACATCCCTGTCCATTCGAAAAACGGCGCGCGTCCTGCGCGCCGCCCTTCGGGTCTACAGTTGGTCGTGTGAATGCGGCGCTTTTGGATTTGAATTCCGCAGCAACAGCAACAGCAACAGCAACAGCAACAACCGCAGTCGCAGCAAGCGCTGCGTCGTTACGACGACGCTCGCGAACGTAGGATGCGGTGAGCCTTAGGCGAACCGCATCGTCGCGTGACACCGAAGCATCGCGACGGTGCGGTGGTCGTCGCATCCCTACGGCCACGCGCCGCGCCGCAACGAAACAAAAAGCCCGGCGCGAGGCCGGGCTTTCTGCGATACACACTGCGGCTCGAACCTCAGCCCGAAATCGCCAGGCGTTCGTTGTGGTAACGGCGCACCGCCGCGAACCACAGCAGCGCGGCCAGGGCGAAGCCGGCGGCCAGGTAGACCATCCACACCTGCGGCGCGATGAACTCGCCGCGGATCACCTTCAACAGCAGCTGGTTCTGGGCCAGGAACGGCACCGTGAACTGCCATAGCTGGGTCTTGAGCGGGTTCACCATCAGGATGATGGTCGGCACCATCGGCATCAACATCAGCCAGGTCATGTGGCTCTGCGCTTCCTTGATGCTCTTGGCGCCAGCGGCCAGATAGGTGAGCAGCGCGGTGCCGATGAACAGCATCGGCAGCAGGATCAGCAGCATCTTGCCGATCGCCATGAAGCTCACGTCGAGCATGCGCGAACTGCCCGTGCCCATCTGCGCGCTGAGCTTGAACGCCAGCAAGGTCAGCAGCAGGGACGTGAAGCCCAGCACGCAGGCCGCGGCGATCTTGCCGCTGACGATGGAGCCGCGCGAGGCCGGCGTGGCCAGCAACGGTTCCAGCGACTGGCGTTCGCGCTCGCCGGCGGTGGCGTCCAGGATCAGGGCCGCGCCGCCGATGAAGGACGAGAAGATCAGCAGGTAGGGCAGCATGAAGGACAGCATCAGGCCGCGCTTGGCTTCCGGCGTGGCCAGATCGCGCGTGCCCACGTTGACCGGCCGCACGATCGTCGGCGACAGCCCGCGCGCGAGCAGGCGCAGCGCGCCGACCTGCTGGCTGTACGACTCCAAAGCGTTGCGCAGACGCGCGCTCGGAATCTCGGCGTCGCGCCGCGTCGTGTCCTGCACGATCTCCACCTGCGCCGGCTGTCCGTCCTTCCACTGTTTGCCGTACTCGGCGCCGATCTGCAGGGCGACGTCGACGTCCTGGCGCGCAATCGCCTGGTCCAGGTCGGCCGGCGGCTTGGTCGCGACGATGCCGCGGGTGGCCAGGTAGGCGATCAGGTTGGGCGCGCGCTCGGCGCCCAGCACCGGCACTTCCAGGGTTTTGTCGAGCTGGGTCTTGGCGCGCTTCTCGGCCAGCGAGCCCATGCCCAGCATCAGCACTGGGTACAGCAGCGGACCCAGCAGCAGGGCCAGGGCGAGGGTGCGGCGGTCGCGGCCGATGTCGCGCAGTTCCTTGCGCATCACCGCCATCGTTGCGGAGAACCAGGAGGTCTTCATGCGTGCAGGCCCTCGTCGCTGCCGATCGCGCGCACGAACGCGTCCTCGAGATTGGCTTCGCCGGTCTGCGCGCGCAGCTCGTCGGCGGTGCCGGAGGCGACCACCTTGCCCTTGGCCACTATCACGATCCGATCGCAGAGCGCGGCCACCTCTTGCATGATGTGGCTGGAGAAGATCACGCAGCGGCCCTCGTCGCGCAGCTGCTTGAGGAAGCCGCGCATCGCGCGCGTGGTCATCACGTCCAGGCCGTTGGTGGGCTCGTCCAGGATCACGTTGCGCGGGTCGTGGATCAGGGCGCGCGCGATCGCGGTCTTGGTGCGCTGGCCCTGCGAGAAGCCTTCGGTCTGGCGGTCGAGAATGTCGTTCATGTCCAGCGCCGCGGCCAGGGTGCGCGTGCGTTCGGCGATCGCCGCGCGCGACATGCCGTGCAACTCGCCGAAGTAGGCGATGTTCTCGCGCGCGGTCAGGCGCTTGTACACGCCGCGCGCGTCGGGCAGCACGCCCAGCGCGCGTCGCACCGTGGCCGGATCGCGGCGCGCATCGACGCCGTCGACCTGGATGTCGCCGCGATCGGGCTGCATCAGGGTGTAGAGCATGCGCAGGGTGGTGGTCTTGCCCGCGCCGTTGGGGCCGAGCAGGCCGGTGATCTGTCCGTCGCGGGCCTCGAAGTCGACGCCCTCGACGGCGTGGACCACGCCGGTCTTGGTTTTGAAACTCTTGTGCAGATCGTTAGCGGTGATCATGGCTTCGCCCGGGATTTGGGATTAGGGATTCGGGATTGGCAAAAGCGGAGAGAATCGAGGGAGGGGTTCTACGAATCCCAAATCCCCAATCTCCAATCTCAGCCTTCAAGGCTCCCACCCGTTGAACGAGACGAACGGCGGCACGTAGTCCAGGGTACCCAGGCACTTGGCATCGAGCTGCTTGGCGTCGGCGCTTTCCAGGAACTGGCTCAGCAGCTTGGGCATGCAGCCGGAGGCGAAGCTGCCGTGGCCTTGGCCGCGCAGCACCAGGTGACGACCGTTGGGCAGGCCCTTGAGCACCTGCTCGCCGTAGCGCGGCGGCGTCACCGGATCGAACTCGCCCGACAGCAGCAACGTCGGCAGGGACGATTTGAACGGTGCGTGGAAATCGGCCGGACGCTTGCCGGTCGGCCAGGCCTTGCACTGCGCGACCAGCACCGTGGACAGGTCGCTGCCCATCACGGTGTCGGCGTCGGCCGGATCGTCCTTCAACAGATCCGCGTCTTCGGCGCAGATCACCGACAGCTGCATGCCGTGCATGATCTGTTCGCTGACCTGGCCCTGGATCATCTGCGCCAGCGACATCAGCGGCGCGTAGCGGCCCTGGTCGGCCTCGTTGAGCACCAGCGGCAGCAGCGCGGCGGCCTGCGGCGCGTAGGCGAACATGCGGGTGAGGCCGGCGACCGCGCCGGCGGTGGCCATGTCGCGCTTCAGTTCGCCGGTGGTCGGATCGCGGTACTCGACCTCGACCGGATGCGCCTTCAGGCGCGCCATCAGCTCGCGCAGCTGCGCGCGCGGATCGTCGCCGAAACGCTGGCGGCAGGTCGGCGTCTTGCGGCACTGCTCGAACTGCAGCGCCAGCGAGGCGTCCAGGTTGCGCGCGTGCTCGGAGCCCAGCACCAGCTCGTTGGGGACCACGCCGTCGATCACCACCGCGCGGGTGTGCTGCGGATAGCGCATCGCGTACTGCTGCGCCACGCGGGTGCCGTAGGAGCCGCCGACCACGTCGATCTTGTCGGCGCCCAGCGCCGCGCGCACCGTGTCCAGGTCGCGCACCGCGTCGGTGGTGGTGTAGTAGCGCGGATCGGCCTGCAGCTTGGCCGCGCAGTCGCCGGCGAACTTGACCGCGGCGTCGATGCCGCCGGCGTCGTCCTCCATCACCGCGCTATCGCCCTTGGCGTTGCGGCAGATCAGCGGGTTCGACTCGCCGGTGCCGCGCTGGTCGATCAGCACGATGTGGCGGTGCTTGCGCACTTCGCGGAACGCCGAGTCCATGGTCGGCCAGACTTCGGTGGCGGCCTGGCCGGGGCCGCCGGCGAGGAAGAACACCGGATCGGCGGCGATGTCGGCCTCGTCGGTCGCCGGCAGCCAGGCGATGTTGAGCTGGACCTGGCGGCCCTTCGGCAGGGCCGGGTTCTCCGGCACCGCAAAGCGCGCGCATTGTGCGGCGATGCTGTCGGCCGCGAACGGGCTGGCTAGCGAGCAGGGCTTGAAGGCGATCTTGCCGTACAGGCGCTGGCCGGCGCCGGCCTGGGCCGGATCCTTCGCGGCCGGGCCCTGG
Source organism: Lysobacter sp. Root983 (assembly GCF_001429345.1). Classification (NCBI taxonomy): domain Bacteria; kingdom Pseudomonadati; phylum Pseudomonadota; class Gammaproteobacteria; order Lysobacterales; family Lysobacteraceae; genus Lysobacter; species Lysobacter sp. Root983. The sequence continues at coordinate 60,302 of NZ_LMJO01000022.1, read as the reverse complement.
CCGCAGCCGGCCAACAGCAGGGCGGCCGCGAGCGCGGCCGTCAAAGTCTGGGTGATACGCATGGATCCCTCTCGTCCTAAGGCGATACGCCTTCAGGATGACAGACTGAGGCAGGCGGAAAAATGTGACCAGTGCGGGCCGGTCGCGGTCGCGTCGGTGCAGGCGGGCCCAGCGGCGGGGTAGCCGCGACGCCTCCTGTGGGAGCGGCGTAAGCCGCGATCGCGACAAGGGGCGTCCGGCGTCGGCGACATCGTGCGCAAGACGCCGGTGCCAACGACCGGCATCTTGCGTATCGGGACGACAATCGCGGCTTACGCCGCTCCCACAGGAGGCGGTAGGTCGCGCCTACAGATCCGGCGCCGGGTCGGAACGGCGCTCTTCCAGTTCGTCGCTCTCGCCGCCCTGGCGCGCGGACAGGGCCAGCGCCTGATAGCGGCTGCGGTAACGGTCCAGCGCGGCCTCGTCCAGCTCTTCCAGGTCCAGCAGCGCGTTGTGGGCGTCGTGGCTGGCGCGAATCAGCTCGTCGAGCTTGATCTGCATGGCCTCGGTGTCGCGGTTCTGGGTGTTCTGGATCAGGAACACCATCAGGAAGGTAATGATGGTGGTGCCGGTGTTGATGACCAGCTGCCAGGTATCGCTGAAGCCGAACAGCGGCCCGGTGATCAGCCAGACCAGGATCAATCCCACCGCCAGCGCGAAACACAGCGGCCGGCCGGTGAAGCGCGACGCCCATTTGGCGACACGGGTGAAACCGCTGTGCATGCCCATGACCGGCCCCGCTGCTGGGAGGCCGCCATCGTGGCGGGCATGGTGTGGAGCAGGAGTGAGGCTGGGAGCGAAAAGCCAGAAGTGAGCGTAGAGGAGTGAGGAGCGAGCGAAAACGCTTCTACTCACTTCTCACTCCTCTACGCTCACTCCTGCTACTTGCTACTGACGTACTTCTCGCGGCGGATCGCCGGCACCGGCAGGCCGTGGCCCTTGAGCGCCTCGAAGCAGGCGTCGACCATGTTGGGGTTGCCGCACAGATAGGCGATGTCGGTCTCGCCCTGGGGCGCGAACTCGTCCAGGAACTGCTGCACGTAACCGTGGCGGGTGTCCGGGTGCGGGTCGGCCGGCAGCTCGCGCGAGTAGCAGGGGACGAAGCGGAAGTTGGGCTGGCGGTCGGCGAAGGCGCGGAACTCGTCGCCGTACAGCAGCTCGTCCGGGGTGCGCGCGCCGAACAGCAGCACCACCTCGATGCCGCGCTCGCGGATCAGGGCCTCCAGCTGCGGCAGCATCGCCCGGTACGGGGTCACGCCGGTGCCGGTGGCGATCAGCAGGTAGCGCCGGTTGGCGTCGGCGGGCATCAGGCAGAAGCGCCCGAACGGGCCGCTGGCGTCGACCGTGCCGCCCTCGTCCAGGCCTTCGAACAAGGCCGTCGCGGCGCCGCCGGGCACGTAGCTCACCGCGATCTCCACCGCCTCGCCCGGTCCCAGGGCGTGGTCGTGGATGGTCGCCAGCGAGTAGCTGCGCTTGGTGGCGGTGCCGTCGGCGTACTGGAAGTGAACCTGGATGAACTGGCCGGGGATGTAATCCAGCGGCTGGCCGTCGTCGCGCACGAAGGTGTAGTGGCCCACGGTGGGGGCCAGCATGCGGCGCGAGACGAGCTTGAGGGGGAAATGCTGGATGGCCACGGCTACCGACAAACCTGCAACAGTCTGTGGCCGGAGCGCGACCACGGGGGCGCCTATACTACCGGTTATCGCCGCGCGGCTCGCGGCGCAGGCTTCCCGAAATGACCCAAAACCAAGCTGGTACGGCCTCCGCGGCGCTCGCGCCCACCGCGGCCGGCGGCACCGCGGCGGTGCCCGCGCTGTCCGTGCGCGCGCTGCGCAAGACCTACGACAACCGCGTCGAAGCCCTCAAGGGCGTCTCCCTGGACGTCGCCCCGGGCGACTTCTTCGCCCTGCTCGGGCCCAACGGCGCCGGCAAGTCGACCCTGATCGGCATCGTCAGCTCGCTGGTCAACCTCAGCGCCGGCTCGGTCGAGATCTTCGGCACCGACCTGACCAAGCAGCGCGGGGCGGCGATGCGCCTGATCGGCCTGGTGCCGCAGGAACTCAACTTCAACATGTTCGAGAAGCCGCTCGACATCCTGGTCAATTACGCCGGCTTCTACGGCGTGCCGCGCAAGGTCGCGATCGAGCGCGCCGAGGAAGAGCTCAAGCGCGCCCAGCTGTGGGACAAGGCGCAGATGATGAGCCGCACCCTGTCGGGCGGCATGAAGCGGCGCCTGATGATCGCGCGCGCCATGATGACCCGGCCGCAGCTGCTGATTCTGGACGAGCCCACCGCGGGCGTGGACATCGAGATCCGCCGCGGCATGTGGAAGACCCTGCGCGAGATCAACGCCGCCGGCACCACCATCATCCTGACCACGCATTATCTGGAAGAGGCCGAAAGCCTCTGCCGCAACCTGGCGATCATCGACCACGGCCGCATCGTCGAGCAGGGCCCGATGAAGGCGCTGCTGGCCAAGCTCGACGTCGAAGGCTTCTTGTTCGACATCGACGGCGTGCTGCCGGCGAACCTGCCCAGCATCGAAGGCGCCACCTTGAGCGCCACCGACGACCACACCCTGGACCTGGAGATGCCGCGCGCGATGGATCTCAACCGCGTGTTCGCGACCCTGGGCGAGGCCGGCATCCGGGTGCGCTCGATGCGCACCAAGTCCAACCGACTGGAGGAACTGTTCGTGCGCTTGACCGGCGACCATCTAGACAAGGGCCCGCCCGCCAACGGCGCGCCCGCGCAACCGGAGCCCAGCGCATGAACGAGGTCGTCGCGAATCCGCCCATCAGCAACGCGCAGCGCAACCTGACCGCGCTGGGCACCATCGTGCGGCGCGAAGTCGCGCGCATCCTGCGCATCTGGGGCCAGACCCTCGTGCCGCCGGCGATCACGATGGCCCTGTACTTCCTGATCTTCGGCGGCCTGATCGGCTCGCAGATCCGCGACATGGGCGGCTACAGCTACATGGAGTTCATCGTCCCCGGCCTGGTGATGATGAGCGTGATCCAGAACAGCTACGGCAACATCTCCTCCAGCTTCTTCGGCGCCAAGTTCGGCCGCCACGTCGAGGAGCTGCTGGTCAGCCCGATGCCCAACTGGGTGATCCTGACCGGCTACGTCGCCGGTGCGGTGCTGCGCGGCCTGATGGTGGGCACCATCGTGCTGCTGATCGCGATGTGCTTCACCAAGGTCAGCGTGCCGCACCCGCTGGTGACCCTGACCACGGTGTTGCTGGGCGCGACCATCTTCTCGCTGGCCGGCTTCATCAACGCGGTCTACGCCAAGAAGTTCGACGACGTCGCGATCGTGCCGACTTTCATCCTGACCCCGCTGACCTATCTGGGCGGCGTGTTCTATTCGGTCAAGCTGCTGCCGCCGTGGGCCGAGGCCATGACCCACGCCAATCCGATCTTCTACATGGTCAACGCCTTCCGCTACGGCCTGCTGGGCAGCTCCGACGTGCCGCTGTGGGTGGCCTATGCGCTGATGCTGGGCTTCGTCGTCGCGCTGGCGGCGCTGGGCCTGTGGCTGCTCAAGCGCGGCGTCGGGCTGCGCAGTTGAGCGCGCGCCGCGGCGCGAACGCGGCGGCGCTGATGCTGGCACTGGCTCTGAGCGGCGGCGCTGCCGCCGCCGAAACCGCCGCTGCGCGATCTGAGGTCGAATCGGACGCGATGCGCCTGCTGCGCGAACTGGCGATCGCCGACGGCATGCGCCTGAGCCGCGCGTCCCTGTGCGGTTACGGCGAAGACGATCTGGGCCGGCTGGCCGCGAGCTTGCGCGCGCAGACCGACGCGCGGGCGCGCGAAGCGGGCGTGTCCGTCGACGAGGCGCGCTACGGCGACGACATGTACGAGGGCATGGGCCAATCCATGATCGAGTTGCTGAAGTTGCCGGCGGAAGAGATCGCCGACGAGCAAAGCTATCGGGCCAGCCACTGCGCCGAGGTACGCGGCGACATCGATGCCTTGCTGCGGCAGGCGCCTTAAGCCGCAGGCGGACGCGCCGTAAGCATCGTAGGATGCGGTGAGCCCCAGGCGAACCGCATCGCCGCGCCGCATCGAACACTCGCGACGGTGCGGTTAACACCGCACCCTACGACGCCGACCTAGTCGCACACCGCGCCGTCGCCGCCATCCGAGCGGCACAGCGGCGGCCAGCCCTGCTCGCGCCAGAACGCGGCCAGTCCGCTGTCGCGCAGATAGGCCTGGAACGCGGGATCGCGGCGCAGCGCGCGCGATTCGGGCTGCCACAGCACCCAGTGGTAGGAGGCGTAGCCCGCGCGCTGCACCGCGTCGAGTCCGGCGATGTCGCGGCGGTAGTCGCGCACCGGCAGCAGCAGGCGGGTGAAGTCGTAGTCGACCTGGCCGTAGCTCAGGCTGCGTTCGGAGATTTCGATCGCCGGCAGCACCGCCGGCCAGCGCGAGGGATCCTGCAGCGCCGCGGCCGCGGCGATTTCCGAATTGCGCCAGGGCATATCGGATGGCAGCGTCTGGGCGATGCGCGCGGCGGTGGCGTAGTCGCGGCGCCAGGCCGCGTTGAAGTAGCGCGCGGTCTTGGCCTGGACGGGATCGGCCATGGCCAGATGCGACTGCGCCTCGTCGTGGCGGCCCAGGGTGTCCAGCAACCGACCGCGCCAGAAGTGCAGCATCGGATCGTAAGGCGCGATCAGCAGGGTGTCGTCGATCTCGCGCAGGGCTTGATCGACGTAGCCCATGGTCGCCAGGCGCTGCGCGTGGGCGCCGCGCCAGGAGGTGTCCGAGGGCGTGAGCGCGATCGAGCGTTCGGACAGCCTCAGGCATTGCTGCCATTGCTGTTCGCGGCAGGCGCGGTTGGCCTGCACGCCCAACGCGTCGGGTTGTTGCGGATCCAGTTTCAGCGCCGTGGCCGCGGCCTGATCGGCCTCGGCGCGCACGGCGTCGCGGCCGGGTTCCTTGGCCAGCGAGCGCAGCCACAGCCGCGCCGCCAACGCGCCCCAGGCGCGCGCGTAATCGGGATGCTCGCGCAGCAGCGCGCGCAAGGCGTTCTCGGACGCCAGCCCGGAGGAGTTGGTGTTGCGCAAGCCGCCGGACGAGGCGTTGCGCGCGATCAGGTAGCGCTGGTACAGCGCCGGGTCTTCGTTGGCCGGCGGCGCCGGCGGCTTCTCGCCGAGCTGGCGCTGCATGGCGTTGCCGATCGCGTAGGCGATGTTGCGCTGGATCGCGAAGATGTCGCGGAACTCGCGGTCCAGGTCCTGCGTCCACAGGGTGCGGTCGCTGGCGGCTTCGACCAGGCGCAGGCTGATGCGCAGGCGCTCGCCGTCCTGGCGCACGCTGCCTTCCAGCACGTGGGTCGCGCGCAGGCGGCGCGCGATCTCAGCCAAGGGCAGCTTGGCGTCGCGGAACTGCACCGAGGAAGTGTGCGAGGTCACGCGCAGGCCATCGATGCGCGCGAGCAGACCGATCAGCTCCTCGCTCAGGCCGTCGGCGAAGTCCTGGCTGCGCGGGTCGTCGCCGAACGCGCGCAGCGGCAGCACCGCCAGCACCGGCGGCGCTTCGCTGCGGGCGCCGGCCCCGCCGGGGTCGGCGCCGCCCTCGCCGCCGTAGCGCCACCACGCCAGGGCGGCGATCGTCAGCAGCGCGGCCAGGGCGGTCAGCAGGATCGCGCGCGTCCGCGTCCGGGGCGGCATCGCCACCGCGTCGCCGGCGCCACGCGGCGGGATCGGGGCGTTCGTATCGCCCACCGATTCCGGGCCGGCCCCGCCGGCGGACGCGACCGCCGGCGGCAGATCGAAGCGATAGCCGTAGCCGTGCACGGTGTGCAGGTAACGCGGCGAGGCCGCGTCCTCGCCCAGGGCGTGCCGCAGCAGGGTCATGACCCGGTTCAGCACGCCCGGGGTGACATGCCGGTGGCCCCAGACCGCGTCCAGGATCTCGTCGCGCGCATACACCCGCCCAGGGGCGCCGGCCAGCAGCGCCAGCACCGCATAGGCCTTGGGCTCCAGCGCCTGCACCTCGCCGTCGCGCAGCAGGCGGCGTCCGCCGCGGTCGATCACGATGGCGTCGAAGGCGAGCGGGGCGAGGTCGGGCGGGGCAGGATCGATCGGGGGCACGGCGGAGGTCATGTGATGCGGTCGCGGACCATCGGGGGACGGGCCATTAACGGTTACGCGCGGGCCGCGCTGACGCGGCCTAAGCTTTTCCCAAGCTTAGGTCTGCGGCCTCGGGCTTCCCAGTGACCTTCCTCATGCCGCCCTAAAGACCGCGCGGCGACGCGGCGCCAGCCTGTGCGGGCCGGGCCCTCCGGCGCTACCGACCTTACGCCATGAAGCTGACCGTCCTGTCCCTGGCCGCCGCGCTCGCGCTGGCCGTCCTTCCCGCGGCCGCCACCCCGCCGCAAGACGCCACGCTGTTGATCGACTGCGCGCGCCCGGCGCTGCCCGACCAACAGGCGGTCGCGCGCCTGACCGGCATCGACAACCTCGGCCAGGCCTACGCCGTGCGCGCGCGGCTGATGGTCGATGTCGGCCGCGCCTGCCGGCGTGCCGGCGCCCAGCGCGTAAGCATCGTGCTGGCGCCGCAGGCCGTGGACGCGCGCCGGCTCGCCGCCGTCCGTTAACCCTACGCCCACACGGCATGCGCTCTACTGGCGCCCTCGAACGCCCCGGAGCGACCGCATGCGCCTGTCCTATCTGTCCGCCGCCGTACTGAGCGCGGCCTTGGCCGGCTGCGCCGCCACCACCCCCGCCCCGGCCGAACCGGCGGTCGCGCCGGACCGCCTCGCGCCCGCCGAACGCCCGGCCGGCAAGATCGGCGCCGACCAGGTCGGCAAGGTCAGCCCGGTGCCCGCGTTCAAGGGCTTCGGCGAGCACTGGTCGGTCGACATCCAGGCCAGCGGCGACATGCAGCACACCGTGGCCCTGACCTGGGGCTCGGGCAGCTACAGCGCGAAGGGGCAGGCGCGTTACAACGGCCAGCCCGCGGACGCGCCGAGTTCGCTGATCGTGCTCAGCGGCGCGCTGGACACGGCGCAAGGCCCCAAGCCGATGATCATCGAGATCTCGCGCAAGGACTGCACCGACGACGGCGACCGCCCGCATCAGCACAGCGTGAGCGTGCGCGTGGAAGGCATGGACCCGCCGCTGCAGGGCTGCGGCGACCTCGCGGTGTACTGAGCGCGGCCTAGCCGACCGGTTCGCGGCCGCATGTCACAGCGGCGCGGACTGGATCGTCGTTCCAGTAAGACGGAATGGTCCGTCGCCCCTGGAGCGAAGCTATGAACGACACCGCCGCACGCGCGATCAACTACCAGCGCGAAATCCCCGATGTGCTGCAGGCCCTGGGCAGCGTGCACCGGGCCATGGACAGTCACGGTCTGGAGCGCGGCCTGCATCATCTGGTGCAGCTGCGCGCGTCGCAGATCAACCGCTGCGACTACTGCATCGCCATGCACACCCGCGAAGCGATCGCCGACGGCGAAACCGAAGAGCGCCTGCAGGCCTTGGCGGACTGGGCCGAACGCGCAGACTTCAGCGCGCGCGAAGCCGCCGCGCTGGCATGGACCGAGGCCCTGACCCGGCTGCAGCCCGACACCGAGCTGGGCCCGCTGCGTGCGCGCCTGCGCCAGCACTTCAGCGACAATGAGATCGGCGTGCTGACTTCGACCGTGGCGATGATCAATCTGTGGAACCGCATCCAGGTGTCGAGGCACTGATGGCGCAGGCCTCGCACCCGCGGGCCGCCGCGCTCGCGGCGACCTTCGAACGCCAGCGCGGTCTGCTGATCGGCCTGGCCTACCGCATCCTCGGCTCGCGCGCCGACGCCGAGGACGCGGTCCAGGACACCTATCTGAAATGGCAGGACGCCGACCACGCCGCGATCGACAACCCGGCCGCGTGGCTGACCACGATCTGCACCCGGCGCAGCATCGACCTGCTGCGCTCGGCGCACCGCAGCCGCGTCGACTACGTCGGCTCCTGGCTGCCCGAGCCCATCCACAGCGCCAGCGAGGATCATCCCGAGGCCGCGCTGTCGCTGGCCTCATCGTTGAGCACCGCCTTCCTGCTGCTGCTGGAACGGCTGACGCCGAAGGAGCGCGCGGCCTATCTGCTGTACGAGATCTTCGATATGCCCTATCCGCAGATCGCGCGCACCCTGGAGCTGCAGGAACCGGCCTGCCGCAAGCTGGTCTCGCGCGCCAAGGCGCACGTGGAGCAAGGCGGGGTGCGCCACGTCACCCCGCAGCAGCGCCAGGACCAGTTGCTGGCCGCGTTCGAGGGCGCGATCGCCAGCGGCCGCACCGACGACTTCGCGGCCCTGCTGGCCGACGACATCGAGCTGCGCGCCGACAGCGGCGGCAAGGTGCCCACGCGCCTGGACGTGCTGCACGGCCGCGAGCAGGTGCTGGACTTCGTGCTGGGGTCGCTACGCCAGTACTGGGGCGAGTACCGCTGGATCGTGTCCGACCTCAACGGCGCGCGCGGCGTGATCCTGGAGCACGACGGCCACGTCGCCGCCTCGCTGTCGTTCGCCTACGACCAGGACGGCCGCGCGACCCGCATCTACATCATGCGCAATCCGGACAAGCTGGCCGCGCTGGACGCCCCCGCGATCGGCTGAGCGCGCGTGGCCGGCGCCGACGCATTCACGTAGTCCGCGCCCGCGCGTTCTAAGGGGAGACGGCAAGCTCGCCGTCGCCGTCCGCAGGAGCGCTCCATGCGTGTACTCGTCGTCGCTATCGCCGGCCTGGGTCTGGCCAGCGTGCTCGCGTCCTGGCCGGCGCCGGTGCGTTCGGCCGATCCGGTCGCCGCCTCGTATCCGGCGGCGGTGTTCCGCGGCGGCAATCAGGGCTGGGGCCTGATCGTCGACACCGGCGCCAAGGCCGTGCGCTACGACCTGGTGGTGCCGCAACTGGCCGGCGTGGCCTACGGCGGCCTGATCCCCGATCCGAAGATCAAACCGCAGCCCGACCGCTACGCCCTGATCGGGCGCATCAACGTCAACGGCCAGTTGCGCGAACTGGTGGTGCGCATCAACAAGGTCGCCAGCGGCAAGACCTGCCTGGACAGCGCCGGCAAGAAGCACGCCTATGCGGTGATCGCCGGCGCGGCGCAAACCGCCAACTGGTACGGCTGCGGTGATTTCGCCGCGCAATGAGCGCGATGACGGGCGCCGCATTCCCTGGCTGGGACTGTTGGCGTTCGTGCTCGCCGGCCTGGGCCTGCCGCCGGCACCCGCGACGGGCTTGGCGGACGCGCGCCCGGGCGCTTGCGACGCAGCCGTGGACTGCGCCGCGGCGGGACCGCCGATGGCGGCCCAGGCCGGATCGAGCGTGGATGGCGAGGCGGCGCGGTTCGCGCGTGCAGCGACCGAACCCTGCGATCGCGCGCGCTAGCTCCCGTCGGCGCGCGGCTTACGGCGCCGGCAGACGGAAAAACGCGCGCGCGGTCGCGGTGCTGTTGGCGGCGGTCAGGGCCACGTCCTCGCCGCGATCGCGCGCGAGTTCCTCGACGATGTGGGCCAGGTACATCGGCTCGTTGCGGCGGTGCGAGGGCGCCGGCTTGACCGTGCGCGGCAGCAGATAGGGCGCGTCGGTCTCGATCATCAGGCGGTCGGCGGGAATGTTCTTGACCAGTTCGCGCAGGTGCTGGCCGCGGCGTTCGTCGCAAAGCCAGCCGGTGATGCCGATGTGCCAGTCCTGATCGAGGTAGTCGAACAGTTCCTCGCGGGTGCCGGTGAAGCAGTGCACCACCGCCGGGCCGAGCCGGCCGTCGAAGTTGCGCAGGGTCGCCATGAAGTCGGCATGCGCGTCGCGCTGGTGCAGGAACAGCGGCTTGCGCGTGTCGACCGCGATCTGCAGCTGCTGCTCGAACGCGCGTCGCTGGGCCGGGCGCGGCGAGAAATCGCGGAAGTAGTCCAGCCCGCATTCGCCCACCGCCACCACCTCGGCATGCGAGAGCAGGGCGCGCATCTCGGCGTCGCATTCGGCGGTGTACTCGCTGGCATGGTGCGGATGCACGCCGGCGGTGGCGTACAGCTCACCGGGGTGCTTGCGCGCCAGCGCCAGGGCCTTGGGCGAATGCTCGCGGCTGGCGCCGGTCACCACCATTTGCGCCACGCCGGCTGCGCGCGCGCGCTGCAGCACCGCGTCGCGGTCGGGATCGAAGCTGTCGTGGGTGAGGTTGGCGCCGATGTCGAGCAGTTGCATGAGGGTGCGTTCGGTAGCGAGGCGCGCAGTTTAGCAATGCCGGCCACGCGGCTCTCTGGGCGTCCTGTCTGTACTTTCTGTCTGTTTGTGTCTTCTGTGGGAGCGGCGTAAGCCGCGATGAGTGCCGGCCACGACGCAATCGGCGATCCCGGCGTACTGGAGCCATCGCGGCTTACGCCGCTCCCACAGGAAGCGGAAAGCGGGGCGCGTCGTGGCGCGGGCGCCGCGATGGCAAGCGCGCCGCCCCCGCGTATCCTTGCGCGCGTGACCGCGCCCGTCTTCCCCATCGATTCCCTGCTGCCGCAGATACGCGACAGCCTGGCCGCGCATCCGCGCCTGGTGCTGGAGGCGCCGCCGGGCGCCGGCAAGACCACCCAGGTGCCGCCGGCGTTGCTGGACGCGCCCTGGCTGCAGGGCCGCAAGATCGTGATGCTGGAACCGCGCCGGGTCGCGGCGCGCGCGGCCGCGCAGTTCATGGCGCGCCAGCGCGGCGAGGCCGCCGGCGAGACCGTCGGCTACCGCATCCGCTTCGAGAACCAGATTTCCGCGCGCACCCGCATCGAGGTCGTCACCGAGGGCATCCTCACCCGCATGATCCAGGACGATCCGACCCTGGACGGCGTGGGTGCGCTGCTGTTCGACGAATTCCACGAACGTCATCTGGCCGCCGACCTCGGCCTGGCCCTGGCCCTGGACGTGCAGGCCGCGCTGCGCGAGGACCTGCGCATCGTGGTGATGTCGGCGACCCTGGACGGCGAACGCCTGGCCCAGTTCCTGGACGCGCCGCGCCTGAGCAGCGCCGGCCGCAGCTATCCGGTGAACATCGCCCACCATCCCGCGCGCCGCGACGAGAAACTCGAACACCAGACCCGGCGCGCGGTCGAGCAGGCCCTGGGCCAGCACCCCGGCGACGTGCTGGTGTTCCTGCCCGGCCAGCGCGAGATCGCGCGCGTCGACGCCGCTCTGCAGACCAGCGAGACGCTGCGCGGCGTCGATGTGCTGGCCCTGCACGGCGAACTGCCGGTCGAACAACAGTCGCGCGTGTTGCAGCCCGATCCCGACGGCCGCCGCCGGGTGGTGCTGGCCACCAACGTCGCCGAATCCAGCGTGACCCTGCCCGGCGTGCGCGTGGTGATCGATGCCGGCCTGGCGCGCGAGCCGCGCTACGACCCCAACAGCGGTTTCGCGCGCCTGGACGTGGTCGCGATCGCGCAGGCCTCGGCCGACCAGCGCGCCGGTCGCGCCGGCCGCGTCGCCGAAGGCTGGGCCTATCGGCTATGGCCGGAATCGCAGCGCCTGGAGCCGCAGCGCCGGCCCGAGATCGCCCAGGTCGAACTGGCCGGACTGGCCTTGGAGCTGGCTGCGTGGGGCGATGCCTCGTTGCGTTTCCTCGACGCGCCGCCCAACGGCGCCCTGGCCGCCGCGCGTGAACTGCTGCAGCGCCTGGGCGCGCTCGACGGCGGCGCGATCACCGCGTTCGGACGGCGCGTGCTGGCGCTGGGCACGCATCCGCGTCTGGCCGCGATGTTGCTGGCGCCCAGCGATGCGAACGAACGCGCCCTGGCTTGCGACTTGGCCGCGCTGATCGAAGCGCGCGATCCGCTGCGCAGCGGCGGCGATGCGCTGGCCGCGCGCTGGCAGGCGCTGGCCGCGTTTCGCGCCGGGCGCGCGCCGCCCGAGGCCTCGCGTTCGGCCCTGGCCGCGCTGGATCAGGCCAGCAAGCAATGGCGCCGGCGCCTGCGTCTGGACCGCGCGCCGCCGTCGCAGGTGCCGTCGCACGCGCTCGGCGACCTGCTGCTGCACGCCTTCCCCGACCGTATCGCGCGTCAACACCCCAGCGATCCCTACCGCTATCAGCTCGCCAACGGCCGCAGCGCGCGCTTGTTCGACGACAGCGCGGTGTACGGCGAACGTTGGCTGGTGATCAGCGAACTGCGCGACGACCCGCGCGACGCGCGCGTCTTGCGCGCCGCGCCGCTGGATGAAGCGCGCCTGGAGCGCGAGTTCCCGCAGCGCTTCGTCAGCGAGGACCGGGTGGTCTGGGACGCCAACGCGCGCGCGATCGCGGCGGTGCGCGAGCGCCGCTACGACCGCATCGTGATCGATAGCCGCCCGCTCGCGCGGCCGGATCCGTCGCGCTACGCCGATGCGTTGGTCGATGCGGTGCGTCAGCTCGGCCTGGATGCCTTGCCCTGGACCGAATCGCTCAGCCAATGGCGCGCGCGCGTGCGCAGCTTGCGCGCCTGGCTGCCGGAACTGGCCGGCGAGCAGGGCCTGCCGGACCTGTCCGATGCCGCGCTCATGGACGATCTGGACGACTGGCTGAAGCCGGCCTTGTCCGGCAAGACCCGCTTGGACGCGCTCAGCGAAAGCGAACTCGGCGACGCCCTGCGCTCGCGCCTGGACTGGTCGTTGCGCCAGCGCATCGACGCGCTCGCGCCGACCCGCATCGTCGTGCCCTCGGGCATGGAACGCCGCATCGACTATGCCTACGAAGAGGAAGGCGGCGCCGCCGCGCCGGTGCTGGCGGTCAAGCTGCAGGAGCTGTTCGGCCTGGCCGACACGCCGCGCGTCGCCGACGGTCGGGTGCCGCTGACGCTGCATCTGCTGTCGCCCGCGGGCCGGCCTTTGCAGGTCACTCAGGACTTGAAGGGCTTCTGGGAGCGCACCTATCCGGAAGTGAAGAAGGAAATGAAGGGCCGCTATCCCAAGCACCCCTGGCCCGACGATCCCTGGACCGCGACGGCGACCCATCGCGCCAAGCCGCGCGGGACCTAGGGCGGTATGCGCACGCCGCCGCGCCGCGGCGGCTGCTAGGCCTCGGACGCATCGCCTACACTGCTCTGGTTCCCGCTACCGTCCTTCGCCGCGCATGAGCGCCAGCCCCGCCGACCTCCCCGAGTTCCTGCCGTTCAAGCTCGACCTGGTCGGTCGTCGCGTGCTGTGGCTGCGCTTGAACGCGCAACAACGCGCGCAGGCCGCCTTCCTCGACGATCGCGCCTTGCCGGCGAATGCCGAGGGCGGTTGGATGCCGCTGGACTCGTTGCCGCCCGCGCTCGCGCAGGGCGGTCCCCAGGCCGATGCGATCTTCCACATCGGCCATTGCGGCTCGACCCTGCTCAGTCGCGTACTCAGCGCCTGGCCGCAGGTGCAGGGCCTGCGCGAACCGCTGCCGTTGCGCACGCTGGCCGAAGCCTGGCCGCAACTCGGCCGGCCCGATTCGCGCCTGTCCGACACTGAAGCGCCGCAGTTGCTGCGCGCGCTGTGGGGCAACTGGAGCCGCGCCCTGCCGCCGCAGACACGCAGCGTGATCAAGGCCACCAGCGGCTGCAACGGCCTGATCGCGCCGCTGTTGAACGCTTGCGGCGACGCGCGCGCGGTGCTGCTGGACATGCCCTTGCGCCCGTACCTGGCGACCTTGCTGAAATCGCCGGCCTCGGTGCTCGACGCCGCCAGCGCCGCCGGCGAACGCCTGCGCGATCTGCAGGCGCGCGGGCACGCCGCCGATGCGGCGCTGCATGCCTTGTCGTTGCCGCAGCAATGCGCGATGGGCTGGCTGGCCGAGCGCGTTCGCTTCGCCGCACATGCGGGCGGCGAACACGCTACGCGCGTGCTGCGTCTGGATTTCGAAACCTTGCTCACCCAGCCCGAAGCCAGCTTGCAGCGTCTGGCGACGCATCTGAGTCTGGACCCGCAGGGCGTGGCGCAAGCGCTGGCCTCACCGGCCTGGGGCCGTTATTCCAAAGCGCAGACCCACGATTACAGCGCGGACGACCGCGCCCACGACCTGGCGTTGGCGATGCAACGCCACGCCGACGAAATCGCCGAAGGCGTGGCCTGGGTCGACACGCTCGTGCGCCGCGAACCGGCATTGGCGGCCGTCGTCGACTGATTCGCCGCGGCGGCATCGTCGCGAGCAAAGCAAATCCCCCTCAATCCCCCTTTTCCAAAGGGGGAGGAAAAGCACGGGAGGGGCGGGAAAAGCACGGGTCGTAGGATGCGGTGAGCCTTAGGCGAACCGCATCGTCGCGCTACTTTCGGTCTGCGCCGGCGTCCGCCTTGTCGCGCTTGGCGAGGACCACCACCAAGCATGCGGCCGCCGCGGCGAACAAGCCGTAGAAGAGCACGCCCAGGTCGGTATAGCGCGGGAATAGCGTGAGCGAATCGCGCAGCAGGATCAGGGCGACGATCGCCGCGAGCGCGAACACCACCGCGGCCACGCCGCGCCCGGCGCGTCCCAGCGGCCGCCACAAGGCCATGACGCCCAGCACCAGCAGCGCCGCCGCCATCACCGGCAGGCCGATCATGATCGTCATCAGACCCGACATGTCCGACGCGCAGGCGCTGGTAGGCGACAGCGCGCATGCCGTCGCCCAGGCCGCGCGCCGCCGCGCGCTCACGTATCGGCCCACATCCGGAACAGATTGGTGCGCAGCGATTCCAGCAGCACCTGCAGACGCGGGTCCGGTCCGCCGGGGAGGGCGGCGGCGATCGCGCGCGCTTCGTCCAGTTGCACCAGCAACTCGCGCTTGGACACGTCGGCGACCCAGCTCTGCAGCCAGGTGATCGCGGCCAGGCGCACGCCGCGCGTGACCGGGGTGACGCGGTGGATGGTGGTGGACGGGTAGAGGATGGCGCTGCCGGCGTCGAGCTTGTAGGTCAGGTGCTGGGCGCCGAGTTCGATCATGAGCTCGCCGCCGTCGTACTCGCCCGGCGGGTTGAGAAAGATGGTGCACGACAGGTCGCTGCGCAGCGGCGGCGTGGACGGGAACAAGGCCTCGTCCACGTGCCAGCCGTAGTTCATGCCCGGCTCGTAGCGCACCACCGTGGTCCGCGCCATTTGCTTGGGGTGGGCGTAGGTGCGCACATCGGGGTGGCGCATGAAGGCGTCGCGCGCGATCTGGGCGATGCGCGCGTTGGCCGGGTCCTCCTGCGGCGCCTGCAGGTTCTGCTTGACCGTGGAGTCGGGATTGGTGACGCGGCCGTCGCCGAAGCGCACCTGCGGCAGCAGCTCGCGCACCGCCTGCAGTTCGGCGGCGTTGAGCACGTTGGGCAGCACTCGGATCATGGCGGCTCGCGTCGGGTCGGTCCCGGATCGGGCGATCGGGTGCGGCCATGATCGGCATTCAGCCCCGAGCGGGCAATACGCGACCCCGATCACGCGATTTCAACGATCCGCGATGGAGACTGGCGCTCGCATTCCAGCCCCAGGATCGGATCCGATGAGCAAGCTCAATACGCTGCCCGAACGCGCCATGGAACTCGTCGCCACGGTCGGCGAGAGTCTCAAACAGGTCCCCGGCAGTGCCGGCAAGCTGCTCGAAGCGGGCGTCGTGCTGGGCGCGGTCAAGACCGGCGCGCGCGTGGCCGGCGGTTTCGTGCGCCGCAACCCGGCGATCGCGGTGGCCGCGGTGGCCGGCGCCGGCCTGCTGTGGCTGGCCGCCCGCCATCGCGCCAAGCAGAACCGCGCCGACGCGCCGATCGAAGGCAGCGCCAAGCGCATCGACGCGCGCCGCGCCGACGGCAGCACCCGCCGCCGCCGCGCTCGGACGACCGACGAAGGCACCGCCAGCGAGTAAGGCCCGGTCCGGATCGCCCGGGGTCGCCGTTACGGCGCCTCGGGCAGTTCCACCACGAAACGCGCGCCGCCCTGGCGGCGATCCTCGTACCAGAGCTGGCCGCCGAAGTTGGCCACGATCTGGCGCGCCAGCGACAAACCCAGCCCGCTGGACAGGCCGTCGTCGACGCTGTCCTCGTGCAGGCGCACGAACGGCTTGAACAGTTCGCGCTGACGCCCGGGCGCGATGCCGGGGCCGCGGTCGGCCACGATCAACTGCCAGAACCCCGGCGCGCCCGGACGCGCGGCCAGCAGCAGCTCGCTGCCGGGCGCGTACTTCATGGCGTTGGTGACCAGGTTTTCGCTGACCTGGCGCAGCACGCGCGGGTCGATCGCGACCTCGGCCGTGCCCGGCGGCGGCGCCACCTCGATGCGGATGCCGCGCGCGTCCAACTGCATCTCGTAGCGGTGCACCAGCCATTCCAGGGTCTGGCCCAGGTCGGCGCGCTCGTCGCCGCTGGCCGCGCGCTTGCCGGCGCTGCTGCTCTCCAGGTAGTGACGGATGTAGCCCAGGGCATCGTCCGCGCTCTCGTGGATCATCTGCAGGTAGCGCGGCACGCGCTCGGGCTTGCAGCCGCCGCTGCGCAGCAGGTCGCTGGCGAACAACACGCTGGTGAGCGGATTCTTGAGGTCGTGCGCGACCAGGTTGACCAGCTCCTCGCGCTCGCGCGCGACCCGTTCCAGGCGGTCGCGGGTGAGCTTGAGGCCGACGTGGGCGTTGACCCGCGCCAGCAGTTCCTCGGGCAGGAAAGGCTTGGTGACGTAGTCGACCACGCCGGCGTCGAAGGCGCGCAGCAGCAGGTCGCGGTCGTGGGCCGCGGTCACGAACACCACCGGCACCTTCAACGGCGCCTGCGCACGCAGCGCCTGCATGACCTCGAACCCGTCCATGCCCGGCATCATCACGTCGAGCAGGATCAGATCGGGTTCGGATTCGGCGTAACGCGCGAGCGCTTCGTCGCCGCTGGAGGCCGGGATCACTTCGTAGCCCTGGCGCTGCAGCAGGGTGCCGACCACGCGCAGATTGGCGGCCTGGTCGTCGACCACCAGAATCCGGCCCATGGACGTCGTGGCGATGGTCATACGTCCGGTGTCGCTCCCCAAAGCCTGTGTGGCTGGCGCCAGGTCCGGCAAGAGGTGGGCATCGCGGTCCGGAACCGGCGAGCTTTGCGGCGAGTCCTGCCGCGCCTCTGACACGTCGTCTATGCGCATTTATGGTGGCAACTTAACAGAATATTTCGCGGCGTAGCGGCGCGTTTCCGGGGACAGTCTGAACCATTCACCGGCGTTCGCAACGTCGCCGTGGGGGGCGCTGCGGGCGGGTCCGGCGGGCGCCGTCGGCGCATCGATTTCCAGCCGCCGCCGTCCGGGTTCGCCGGCTCCGCGGCGGCGGCCGCCCCGGCCGGCCCCGGCGCGGCGGCTATCATGGCCGGGCTCCGTCTTCGCGAACCCGCCGTGACCCCCACCCACGACCCCGCCGCGCGGCGCCTCGGCCTGAGCCTGGCCGCGGCCGGCGCGATCCTGTTTTCGGCCAAGGCGATCCTGGCCAAGCTGCAGTACCGCTACGGCATCGACGCCTTGGACGTGATGGCGCTGCGGATGTCGCTGTCGCTGCCCTTGTTCGTCCTGCTGGGCCTGCGCGAGACCCGCCGCGCCCGCACCCGCGGCGACGGCTTGAGCCGACGCGATCTGGGGATGATCGTGGTGCTGGGCGTGCTCGGCTACTACCTGTCCAGCCTGCTCGACTTCTGGGGCCTGGAGTACGTGCCGGTCTCGCTGGAACGCCTGATCCTGTTCCTCAATCCGACCTTCGTGCTGCTGATGGGCGTGTTCGCATTCGGCCGCAAGGTCGCGCGCAAGGAATGGATCGCGATGGCGGTCAGCTATGCCGGCGTGGCCCTGGTGATGGTCGAGAACCTGCGCGTGGAAGGCGATCACGTGCTGCTGGGCAGCGCGCTCGTGCTGATGGCGGCGTTCTGCTACGCACTGTACCTGGCGATGTCGGGGCAGCTGATCCAGCGTGTGGGCTCGCTGCGCCTGGTCGCCTACGCGATGGTGGTGTCGACCGCGGCCACCCTGATCCACTACCTGATCGCGCGCGATCCCGCGCATCTGCTGCAGCTGCCCTGGCAGGTCTACGGCCTGGCGGCGGCGAACGCGCTGTTTTGCACCTTCCTGCCGGTGACCTTCACCATGGCCGCGGTCGCGCGCCTGGGCGCGGGCACGGCGGCGCAGCTGTCGGTGCTGGGTCCGGTGTCGCTGGTGTTCCTGGGCGGCTGGGTGCTGGGCGAGGCGATCACGCCGGTGCAGATCGTCGGCACCGCGGTGGTCTTGGGCGGGGTGTTGATCCTGACCCGGCCGGGCGCGAACTCGGTACCGGTGGCGCCGCCGATGGCGGGGCGGGATTGAGGGGCACGCGGTAGCGACGCGCGCTTCGGTGGCGACGTCGCCGCATCGTCAGCGCGAATCGCGGCACCCCGAACGGCGGCGCGCTTCGATCGCGCTAGAGCTCCCGCCACGCCCCCGGCGCCAAACCGTCCAGGCGATGCTCGGCGATCGCCACCCGCACCAAGCGCAAGGTCGGCAACCCCACCGCCGCGGTCATGCGCCGCACCTGGCGATTGCGGCCTTCGCCGATGGTCAACGCCAGCCACGCATCCGGCACGGTCTTGCGAAAGCGCACTGGCGGATCGCGCGGCCACAGCGTCGGCGTCTCGATGCGTGTCGCTTGAGCGGGGCGGGTGCGGCCGTCGTTGAGGTCCACGCCCTCGCGCAGCGCGTGCAGCTGCGCCTCGGAAGGATCGCCCTCGACCTGCACCCAATAGGTCTTGCTCTGCTTATGACGCGGATCGGTGAGCCGATGCGCGAGGCCGCCGTCGTCGGTGAGCAGCAGCAGGCCTTCGCTGTCGTGATCGAGCCGCCCGGCCGCGTATACCTCCGGCGGCAAACCGAAGCCGGCCAGGGTCGGCCGCGGTGGCTGGCTGCGGTCGGTGAACTGGCAGAGCACCCCGTAAGGCTTGTTGAACGCGATCAGCATGCGCGCATGATCGCCGAGGCGCGCCCGCGTCGCCAAACCGCATGCCTGCGGCGCCCCTCACTCCAGTCACGCCCCGGCCCCAGCGCACAGCGGTCGGACGTTCGGTGCGGCGCGAGCCCATCGCTCGCTGCACCTCACCCCGCAAGCGGGAGAGGGGCTAATGCGTCGGTTGTAGGATGCGGTGAGCCGCAGGCGAACCGCATCGTCGCGACCTCCCGCCGCCGGCGCTGCCGCGCATCGGCAAGCGCCAGCACGCGACTCGCGCGATCGCAGCACGCGCCCGCGATCCAGCCGCAAGCGCGCGCTGCCCCGCAGTCCTCAGCCCGGCTTCTTGAAGCGCAGGGTCATGCGGTCGCTTTCGCCGATCGCTTTGTACTTGGCGTCGTCGGCGGCGTCGTGCTGGTTGCTGGGCGGCAGGGTCCACACGCCCTTGGGATGGTCGGCGGTGTCCTTGGGATTGGCGTTGACCTCGCTCTTCTCGTCGAGCACGAAGCCGGCGCCCTGGGCCAGTTCGATCACCAGCGCTTCGGTGAGGTAGCCGGACTTCTTCATCGCTTCCAGATCGGTGCCGGGCTTGGCGCGGTGATCGACCACGCCGAGCACGCCGCCGGGCTTGAGCGCATCGAAGAAGGCCTTGAAGTAGGCCGGCGCGTTGCCGTCGGAGACCCAGTTATGGGCGTTGCGGAAGGTCAGCACCACGTCGGCGCCGCCGGCCGGGCCGAAATTCGGCGCCTTGGGATCGAACACGCGCACGTCGGGCTTGCCGTAGATCGCGGGGCTGTCGGCGAACTTGGCGCGCAGCGCGGTGTTGAGGCTGTAGCGGTACTTGGGCTGGTCCGGAATCGCGTCGTCCCACACCGCGGCCACGTACTGGCCGTCGTCCTTGAGGTAGGGCGCCAGCACTTCGCTGTACCAGCCGCCGCCGGGGGTGATTTCGATGACGGTCTGGCCCGGCTTCACGCCGAAGAAGCTCAGAGTCTGGGCCGGGTGGCGGTAGACGTCGCGGGCGCGGTTCTTTTCGTTGCGCCAGTCGCCGGCGAGCACGCGCTCGAAGCTGGCGGCTTTCGTGGCCGCGGCGGCTTTCGCGGCGGGTGGCTTGGCTTCGACCGACGCGGCGCCCAGGCCGAGCGCGGCGGCGATCACGGCGACCAGCAAGGGACGGTGCAGGGAGAGTGCGGTCATGCGTCGGCCTCGGAGCGGAAAGGGCGATCAGCCTAACCGCTGCCGCGTTAGCGGCCAGTGCTGGTCGTCCCGGACCCGCTCAGGTCTGCGAGTGCTTGCGCACCGGTCGCGTCAGCGCTTCGTCGCTGGGCAGGGTCTCGTGCATGCGCTGCACATAGGCCTGGGCCTGTTCGTGCACCCAGCCGCGGAACGCGAGCAGGCCGGCGTGATCGGCCGAGCGCTGCGGGTAGACCAGGTAATGGGCGTAGTCGGTGCGCAGGCGTTCCGGGCGCAGCGACACCAGCTGGCCGTTCTCGATCAGCAAGCGCGTGCGCGCCATGCGTGCCAGCGCCACGCCCATGCCTTCGACGGCGGCGCGGTGCATGGTCTCGGAATCGTCGAAATGGGCGACGTAGCGGTTGGGTTCGCGGCCGCCGTAGTGCTCGAACCAGTCGCGCCAGTGATCGGCCGGATCGCCCAGCAGCGGCCAGCGCTGCAGATCCTCCAGCGCCGGCAGCCCGCCCATGCGTTCGACCAGCTTGGGGCTGGCCACCGGGGTCAAGGTCTCGTCGAACAGGTGCTCGATCACCACGCCCGGCCAGCCGCCGTAGCCGCCGCGCAGGGCGGCGTCGACATTGGTCTCGCGCTCGAAATCGACCAGGCGCGTGCTGGACTGCAGGTTGAGCTCCAGCTGCGGATGCAGGGCCAGGAAATCGCCCAGCCGCGGTACCAGCCAGGCCGAGGCCATCGAGGCCATCAGGCTCAGGGTGAGCACGTCGTCGCGGCAGGGCGCGTAGGGGCGCAGGGCGTGGTCCAGCGCCTCCAAGTGCGGCGCGATCCGGTTCATCAGGCGCTCGCCGTCGGCGGTCAGCTTGACCCCGCGCGGACCGCGATCGAACAGGCGCCGCCCGAGGCGCTCCTCAAGTGCACGGATCTGGTGGCTCAAGGCACTCACGGTGAGGTGCATCGAGCCCGCGGCGCGGGTCAGGTTGCCGCTGCGGGCGGCCGCGGCGAAGCCCAGCAGGGCGTGCAGAGGAGGGCGGCTCATCTTGAATCCTGCTCAAGGCTGACTTGCAGAATGGTCGCTTTTTCAAGGCCAAGCCTAAGCGTAACTTGCACCCTACTCAACTAGCCAGTCCATTCCGGACCGGCGCCCGTCCCGCCAGGAGCACGTCATGAGCGTCTTGAGCATCTACAAGGACCTGCTGTTCATGCAGGGATACCTGACCGATCACCGCTTCTTCGACCCGCCCGAGGCCGTGCCGGCCGCCGACACCAAGGCGGTGGTTCCCAAGCCGATTCTGGCCGGCGTCCCCCAGGCCGCCGCCAGCTGCGGCGTCCCAGGCGCGATCGGCGCGTGCTGCTGATAGCGACGGGCCGCCTGCGCGCCCTCCCCTAGAAGGCCCGGCCCGTCCGGGCCTTCGCTTTGTGGGAGTCGCGCGGGCCTTGCTTGTGCAATATTTAGGCGTACTATGGGCTCAAACCGAGCAGGAGCCCGCCGTGTCCGCCGCCGCCTTCGACACCTTCCTCGAAACACTACGCGAGCCCTCGCGCCCGACCCTGTCGCCGGTGCGCATGGCCCAGGCCCTGCACATGGGCGTGAGCGACCTGGCCGGGCTGGCGCGCGTGCACCGCAATACCGTCACCGGCAATCCGGAGTCGGCGCAGCTGCAAGGCGCCTTGCGCGACATCGTCAAAGTGCTGGCCGCGGCCTACCGCGTGAACGACGACCGCGAGCGCACCCTGTTCTGGTTCATCAACCACCCGATCGCCGAGTTCGGTTACCAGACCGCGGCCGATCTGGTGCGCGACGGCAAGTCCGAAGCCGTGATCCGCTACCTGGCGACGCTGGAAGGCGGCGCCACCGGATGATCCTCGCGGGGCTGGGGCCGGAGCTCCCGGCGTATCGCATGCACACCCCGCGCTGGTCGTTCCAGCCGCTCAGCGGCGCCGGCGCGGCCGTGGCCGGCGGCCGCCTCAACCGCCCCGGCATCGACGCGCTGTATCTGGCGCTGGAGCCGGACACCGCGATCGAGGAATTCCGCCAGGACGATCCGCTGGTGCGCCCCGGCACCCTGGTCGCCTACCGCGTCAGCATCGCGCGCGTGGCCGATTTCCGCGCCGGCTACGACCCCGCGCAGTGGGCGCCGCTGTGGCAGGAGCTGTCCTGCAACTGGAAGCGCCTGGCTTTCCTGGACGGGATCGAGCCGCCGAGTTGGGTGATCGCCGACGACGTGCGCGCCGCCGGCCTGGCCGCGATCGTGTTCCCGTCCACCCGCCGCATCGGCGGCCTGAACCTGGTGGTGTATCCCGACCTGCTCGGCGCCGACGACCGCCTGCTGGTGCACGACCCGCGCATGGACCTGCCGATCGATCCGTCCAGCTGGCGTTGAGCGCTAGGGCAGGCGCCGGTCCAACGGATACGGCGCGACGTCGGTGTAGCGGCCGGCGACCAGCGCCGCCTGCACCTGTTGCCACCAGGCGACCTGGAAGATCTCCGGGTGCGCGTGCAGCAGCGCGCCCAGCAAGGGCGGCGCCAGGCCGAGGAAGCGCGGGAACTGCTCGGGGAACACGTCGTTGCCGGCCGCGTAGAACCAGGCCCCCGATTCCATCTCGTCTTCGTGATTGCGCGCCTCGGGCACCGCGCGGAAGCGGCAATCGGTGACCAGGCACAGCTCGTCGTAGTCGTAGAACACCGCGCGGCCGTGGCGCGAGACGCCGAAGTTCTTCAGCAGCAGGTCGCCGGGGAAGATGTTGGCCAGGGCCAGGTCCTTGATCGCCTGGCCGTAGTCGATCGCGGCGGCGCGCGCGGCCTCCAGCGGCTGCTCGCGCAGATACAGGTTCAAGGGCCGCAGCCGGCGTTCGACGTAGCACAGGTGCAACACCAGATCGTCGCCGTCCTGGGTGATGCTGCCGGCGCAGGTGCTCAGCAGTTCCTCCAGCAGGTCCGGCGCGAAGCGTGCGCGCGGAAAGCGCAGGAAGCGGAACGGCTGCGCATCGACCAGGCGGCCGACGCGGTCGTGGTGGAACACCAGCGCGTACTTGGCCTCGACTTCGGTGCGCGCGATGTCCTTGGGATAGGCGAAGCGGTCGCGGATCAGTTTGAACACCAGCGCATAGCTGGGCAGGGTGAACACCGCCATCACCATGCCGCGCTCGCCGTCGGCGCGCACCAGGCGTTCGCCGGCCTGGGCCGCGAACTGACGGAAGAAGGTGCGGTAGCGTTCGGTCTTGCCCTGCTTGGCGCGGCCGAGCACGGTGTAGAGCTCGTCGATCGGCTTGCCCGGCAGCAAGGTGCGCAGGAACACCACCGCGTCGCCGACCGTGGCGAGGTCGGCGTGGAAATAGCTGCGCGAATAGCTGAACAACTGGACCACGTCGGCGCGCAAGGTCAGCACCGCATCGACGCGCAGGGCGCCGCCGTCGTTGACCAGGGCGATCACGCAGGGCGAGAACGCGCGCTCGCCGAATACCCGCCCGATCAGGTAGGCGCGGCGCTCGCGGTAGAACACCGCGTCCAGCAGCTCGATCGCGCGCACCGGGCTGGGGCCCCAATGGTGCAGATCGTCCTGCAGGCGCACCGCGATCCCGGCCGCGCAGCGTGTGCGGTGCGCGTAGGGCACCGCGAACGGATAGTCGTCCAGCACCCGCATCAGGGTTTCGGTGAGCCGGTCCTCCGACACCGCGTAGCTGTGGCGCGCGACCGGGTGGGTGATGGCGTCGGTGGGCTCGATGTCCAGGGCCACGAACTCGATCGCCGCGTCCACGCCGCGAGTCTTGAAGAAGCGCCGGGTCAGGGTGTTGAAGAAGGTCTTGTAGAGCTCGCGATCCAGCAGCGGCTCGATCTGTTCGGCATAGCGCGCGTGCACCGCCGACCATAGCGCGCGGTCGTGGGCCTGCGCGCCCAGGCGCGCGTCCAGCGCGTCGCTGGCCTCGGCCACGCAGCGGTCGTACAGGGCGATGCGCTCGACCGCGTCGTCGCGCGCGCCGTTCCAGTCGCAGGTTTCGAAACGGCCCTTGGCGCGCCGGGTGATCGCGGCGAAGCGCGCGTGGTAATCGGCGAAGGTCTCGCGGATCTGCGCGGCGACGGCGTCGGCTTCGACCAGGGCGACGGGATCGATGGGCATGCGGCCAGTGTACGGCTCACCCGGGCGGCGGCGCGCGCATCCGCGCGTGCGATTCGGAAATCCTGCGGGCGCAAACCTTACCGTCTTGAATCGCGCCGGCTTCAGCCGCCGAAGCGGGCCAGATCGAAGGCCGCCAGTTCGGGCGGTGCCTCGGCCTCGCTCATCGCCCGGGCTACGAGTTCGCCGCTGATCGCGGCCAGGGTCAGCCCCAGGTGCTGGTGGCCGAACGCGTAATGCAGGCGCGGATGACGCGCGCTGCGCCCCATCGCCGGCAGATAGTCGGGCAGGGTCGGGCGCGCGCCGAACCATTCGCTGGGCTCGCCGCGCACCGGCAGGCCGAGTTCGGCGACGTGCCGGCGCAGGCGCCGCCACTTGCCAGGGTCGGGCGGCGAGTCCACGCATGCGTATTCGACGAAACCGGCGGCGCGCAGGCCGCCGTCGAAACGGGTCACGATCATCGAGCGGTCCTCGAACACCACCGGCGGCCGGTCCGGCCAGTCGTGGTCCGCCCACTGCAGGTGATAGCCGCGCTCGGCCACCAGCGGCGC
Organism: Lysobacter sp. Root983; assembly: GCF_001429345.1. NCBI lineage: Bacteria > Pseudomonadati > Pseudomonadota > Gammaproteobacteria > Lysobacterales > Lysobacteraceae > Lysobacter > Lysobacter sp. Root983. Next base: position 35,579 of record NZ_LMJO01000022.1, on the reverse strand, counting down.
ATCGATGCCGACCGAGGCCATCAGGGCGCGCGAACGCGCGCCGGCGCAGACCAGCACGCGCTCGGCGCGCAGTTCCGCGCCGTCGCCGGTGCGCGCGAGCACGCCGTCGTCGTCGAAGCTCAAGGCTTCGATGCGGTCGTAGCGGCGCCCGCCGCCCATGGCCTGGTAGCGGTCGTGCAACGCCGCGGCCAAGCGGCGCGGGTCGGCGATCTGGGCGGTGCCGGAGAACGCGATGCCGGCTTCGATCGGCGCGCGCAACGAAGTACGCAGAGCGTCGAGGTCGCGCGCGATCAAGGCATCGAAACGGGTGTCGCCGATATCGCTGTGCTCCCAGCTCGCGCGGCCCTGCTGCGCGCTGCGCGCGGACTCCCAGCAGACCCAATGCCCGGTTTCGCGCAGCAAGTCCGGCTGCTCCAGGGTCTGCGCGAGTCTTTGCCAGGCCGGCAGCGCTTGCGCGAGCAGGCCGCGCAAGGCCAGCCGGCCGCGTTCGTAGGCGGCGGGCGTGCATGCGCGCAGATAGCGCCAGACCCAGGGCGCGATGCTGAGCGGATCGCGCAGCGCCAGCGGCCCGCCGAAGGCGTACAGCCGCCGCGGCGCCGAGCGCAGCGTCGCGGGCGAGGCCAGCGGCTGCGCCTGTTCGGTGGCGATATGCCCGGCGTTGCCCCAGGACGCGGCCGCGCCTTCGCGATCGGGATCGGTCAGGAGCGTGCGCCAGCCGCGTTGCTGCAGGGCCAATGCGCAGGCATGGCCGATCACGCCGGCGCCGATCACGAGCACGGAAGACGAAGTTCGGCTCAAGCGCGCGGCCCGGGCGGACGAGGAGCCACGATGCTAGGCGCGGCCGCGGCGGGCGACTACGCAAATATCCGCACGCCGGGCGCGGAAGCCAGACAAGCCGCGCGCGCCGGCGCGCACCGAACATGCCTCGGCACGCGTCCGCGTGCGCTGCGCAGGAGTCGGTCGATGGATCCCATCCGGGACGGCACCATCCTTTTGCTGTCGGCACTGACGCTGCTGGCCCTGGGCTATGTCGGGCGCTGGTGGATGATCGAACGCGCGCGCCGCGTGCCGACGGACGCGCCGCGTCGGCCGGATGCGCGCGATCTGGCGACCGGCTTCGTCGCCAACTTCTTCGACACCCTCGGCATCGGTTCCTTCGCCACCACCACCGCGATCTTCAAACTGCGCGGCCGCGTCGACGACGACCGCATTCCCGGCACCTTGAACGTCGGCAACGCGCTGCCGACCGTGGTCCAGGCGCTGATCTTCATCGCGGTGGTGGAAGTCGACCTGACCACCCTGCTGGGCATGATAGGCGCGGCCGTGATCGGCGCCTGGCTGGGTGTGCGCGTGGTCGCCCGCCTGCCGCGGCGCGCGATCCAGATCGGCATGGGCGTGGCCCTGCTGATCGCGGCCGGGCTGTTCCTGGCCGCGAACCTGGATTGGCTGCCCGGCGGCGGCGTCGCGCTGGGATTGGAAGGCGGCAAGCTCGTGTTCGCGATCGCGGTGAGCCTGTTGCTGGGCGCGCTGATGATGCTGGGCATCGGCCTGTACGCGCCCTGCCTGATCCTGGTCGCGCTGCTGGGCATGAATCCGATCGCCGCGTTCCCGATCATGATGGGCGCCTGCGCTTTCCTGATGCCGGTCGGCGGCGGCGCCTTCGTGCGCTCGGGCCGCTACGACCTGCGCGCGGCGCTGGGCCTGGCGGTGGGCGGCATTCCGGGCGTGCTGATCGCCGCGTTCGCGGTCAAGTCGCTGCCGCTGCAATGGCTGCGCTGGCTGGTGGTGGTGGTGGTGCTGTACGCGGCCGCGCAGATGCTCATGTCCGCGCGCAAGGCGGCGCGGGCTTGAGCCGGCGATAGTCGCGCGGGGTCAGGCCGACGCTGGCCTTGAACTGGCGGCTGAAGGCGCTTTGATCGGTGAAGCCGCACTGGTGGCCGATCGCCGCGATGGTGTCCTCGCCGTGCAGGCGCTGCATCGCCGCTTCGATGCGCAGGCGCGTGAGCCATTGCTGCGGCGCGAGCTGGAACACGCGCCGGAACTGGCGTTCCAGTTGCGATAACGACAGGCCCGCCAATTCCGCCAGGGCCTGCATGCGCACGGGTTCGCCGTAATGCGCTTCCATGTGGTCGAGCACGCGGCGCAGGCGCGCGTAGCCGGGATGACGGCCGTCGGGCTGGGCGAGGTCGCGCGAGATGCCGATCAGGCCCAACACCTCGCCTTCGTGCCACAGCGGCTGCTTGCTGGTCAGGCACCAGCCCGCGGCGCGGTTCTGGAACATGTGCATTTCCAGCTGGTCGTCGATGCGCCCGCCGGCCAGCACGCGCCGGTCCTGCGCGGAGTAGCTGTCGCCCAGGCGCGCCGGAAACAACTCGCTCGCGCCGCGGCCGATCACCGCCTCGCGCCCGCCCAGGCCGAGGCGCTGGACCAGGGTCTGATTGGCGTGGGTGTAGCGGCCCTGGCGGTCCTTGATGAAGAACACCACGTCGGGCAGACGATCGAACAACTCCTGCAGGAGGTCCGGGTCCACCAGCGGCAGCGGCGCGGAAGGCATCGTCCGATTATGCGGCGCGCGCGAAACTTTGTGCCGATTTCCGCATCCGCCGTGGCGCAAGCCCGCTAGACCCGCACGCGCCCTCGGCCGGACCATGGCGATCATGCGCAGCATCGACTACATCGACAGCCACACCGGCGGCGAGCCCACGCGGGTGGTGCTGTCCGGCCTGCCCGATCTGGGCAGCGGCGATCTGGCCGAGCAGCGCGCGGCCTTCGCCGCCCACCACGACCGCTGGCGCAGCGCGATCGCCTGCGAGCCGCGCGGCTCCGACGCCATGGTCGGCGCCTTGCTGCTGCCGCCGCAGCACGTGTTCTCGGTGGCCTCGACGATCTTCTTCAACAACGTCGGCACCCTGGGCATGTGCGGCCACGGTACCATCGGCCTGGTGCGCACGCTCGCGCACCTGGGCCGGATCGGCCCGGGTCGGCATGCGATAGACACGCCAGTGGGCACGGTGGTGGCGCAGCTGCACACCGACGGTCTGGTCTCCATCGACAACGTCGAAAGCTATCGCCACGCCCAGGACGTGGTGCTGGACGTGCCCGGCTACGGCCGCGTGCGCGGCGACGTGGCCTGGGGCGGCAACTGGTTCTACATCACCCGCGACGGCACGATCCCGCTGGCGGTCGCGCATTGGCGCGCGCTGACCGCCTACACCGAGGCGATCCGGCACGCGCTGGAAGCCGCCGGCGTGCGTGGCGCGGGCGGCGCCGAAATCGACCACATCGAACTCAACGGCGCGGCCACCACGCCCGGCGTGGATGCGCGCAACTTCGTGCTGTGCCCGGGCCTGGCCTACGACCGCTCGCCCTGCGGCACCGGCTTCTCGGCCAAGCTGGCCTGCCTGGCCGCCGACGGCGCGCTCGCGCCCGGTGCGGTCACGCGCATGGAGAGCGTGCTGGGCAGCGTGTTCGAAGGCAGCTACGAACATGCCGCCGATGGCCGCATCCGTCCGCGCATCAGCGGCCGCGCGCATCTGATGGCGCAGGGCCGGCTGCTGGTCGAGGACGACGATCCCTTCGCCTGGGGCGTGCGTCCCGAGTAGACGCCGCGCGCCGCGAACCCTTTCAACACCGTATCGAACAGGATCCCTACATGAGCAACGCAAGCTTCTGGCGCGGCGTCGTGCCCGCCATCACCACGCCGTTCACCGCCGACGGCTCGGTCGACCATGCTTTCCTCGCCCACCACGCCAACCAGCTCATCGACGCCGGTTGCACGGGCATCGTGCCGCTGGGTTCGCTGGGCGAGGGCGCGACGCTGTCGTTCGAGGAGAAGCTGGCGATCATCGAAACCCTGGTCGCGGCGCTGGGCGATCGCGCGCCGGTGATCCCCGGCATCGCCGCCCTGTCCACCGCCGAGGCCGTGCGCCTGGCCCAGGCCGCCGAGCGTCTGGGCGCGCGCGGCCTGATGGCGCTGCCTCCCTACGTCTATTCCACCGACTGGCGCGAGATGGGCGCGCACATGCGCGCCATCCTCGAGGCCACCGACCTGCCGGTGCTGCTGTACAACAACCCGGTCGCCTACAAGACCGACTTCGTGCCCGAGCGCATCGCCGAGCTCGCCGCCGCCTATCCGAACCTGCAGGCGGTCAAGGAATCCTCCTGCGACATCCGCCGCTTCGCCGCGATCAAGGCCCTGCTGGGCGACCGCCTGGAACTCATGGTCGGCATGGACGATGCGATCGTGGAAGGCGTGTCGATGGGCGCGGTGGGCTGGATCGCCGGCGTGGTCAACGCCTTCCCGGCCGAATCGGTGCGCGTGTTCGAACAGGCCCGCGCCGGCGGCGCGCCGGCGGCGATGGCGCTCTACGCGTGGTTGCTGCCGCTTCTGCGCATGGACACCGTGCCCAAGTTCGTGCAGCTGATCAAACTGCAGCAGCAGCGCGTGGGCATGGGCGACGAGCGCGTGCGCGCGCCGCGTATGGTGGTGGAGGGCGCCGAACGCGCCGAGGCGCTGGCGGTGATCGAGCACGCCCTGGCTACGCGCCCCAAGCTTTGATCCAGGCCACCCCGCGAGGAACCAGCGCATGCAACCGATTCTGATCGCAGGCCAATGGCAGCAAAGCCGCGACGACGCCGGCGGCTTTCGCGCGTTGGATCCGGCCAGTGGCGAGCCCATCGGCGAGATCTTTCCGCGCTCGGGCCCGCGCGATATCGAGGCGGCCGTGGCCGCGGCCAGCGCGGTCGCCGACGAACTGGCGGCGACCGCGCCCGCGCGCATCGCCGATTTTCTCGAACGCTACGCGGCCGGCATCGAGGCGGCCGCGGACGAACTGGTCGCGATCGCGCATGCCGAAACCGCGCTGCCGCTGGCGCCGCGCCTGTCCGCGGTCGAACTGCCGCGCACCACCGGCCAACTGCGCCAGGCCGCGGCGGCGGTGCGCGCTTACGCCTGGACGCAGCCGGTCATCGATACCCAGGCCGGGCTGCGCGCGCACTACGCGCCCCTGCACAAGCCGGTGCTGGTGTTCGGCCCCAACAATTTCCCGTTCGCCTTCAACGCGGTGGCCGGCAGCGATTTCGCCTCCGCCATCGCCGCGCGCAATCCGGTGATCGCCAAGGCCCATCCCTCGCATCCGGGCACCAGCCGCGTGCTCGCGCGCATCGCCCATGAGGCCGTGCACGCCAGCGGCCTGCCGGAGGCGACGGTGCAGCTGCTGTACGACCTCGACCCCGAGCGCGGCCTGCAGCTGGCCGGCGACCGCCGCCTGGGCGCGATCGGTTTCACCGGCAGTCGCGGCGGCGGTCTGGCGCTGAAGGCCGCGGCGGACCGCGCCGGCATCCCGATCTACGCCGAGATGTCGAGCGTCAACCCGGTGTTCCTGCTGCCCGGCGCGCTGCGCGAACGCGGCGAAGCGCTGGCGCAGGAGTTTCATGCCTCCTGCACCCTGGGCAGCGGCCAGTTCTGCACCAACCCCGGTGTGGTGGCGCTGCCGCAGGGCGAGGACGGCGACGCCTTCGTCGCCGCTGCCGCCGCGCGCTTCGTCGCCGCGGCGCCCGCGGTGCTGTTCTCTTCCGGCGTGCAGCGCCAGCTGGAGCTGGCGGTGACGCGGCTGCGCGCGGCCGGCGCGCAGGTGGTGGCCGGCGCGGCGCAGGCGTCGGGTCCCGGCGCGCGTTTTGCGCCGACCCTGCTGAGCGTGGACGGCGCGGACTTCCTAGCCGCCGCCGAAGCCCTGCAGCAGGAAGCCTTCGGACCGGTCTCGCTGCTGCTGCGTTATCGCGACGCCGACCAGGCCGTGGCGATCGCGCGCGCCTTCGACGGCAATCTCACCGGCAGCCTGCACAGCGCCGCCGACGGCAGCGACGAGGAAACGCGCACGCGCATCGCCGCGGCCTTGCGTCCGCGCGTGGGCCGTCTGATCGACGACAAGTGGCCGACCGGCGTGGCCGTGAGTGCGGCCATGCAGCACGGCGGGCCCTATCCCAGCACCAGCCACGCCGGTTTCACCTCGGTCGGCATGCCCGCGTCCATCCATCGCTATGCCGCATTGCACAGCTACGACAACGTGCGCCAGGACCGCCTGCCGCCCGAGCTGCGTGACGCCAACCCCGGCGGCGTGCAACGCTGTATCGACGGAGTCTGGACCACCGCCGACCTCGATTCGGGCGTTTGACGCGACCGGGTCGGATCGATGCGCGTCGGCGTGCTCGGCCCGCATCGAACCACTGGCCGAGTGACAGAACATGAGTCGTGAAAACAATCCGGACTACGATATTCGGCTGCCGCCATGGAATGCGCCCGATCCGCAGTTCGGATTGGCCGGTAAAAGTCGCAAGAAGACCTTATTGGCGGGGAAAGCGCCTTGGCGCATTGCCCCGCGCGAAAAACACGAGCCTGTGCACGGCAAGGCGAGCTCGTGCGATTCCCTGTTGAGCGTTCATCCCAACGCCATCGTGGTCGGCGCGCCGGCGGGCACGACCGAAATCGCATTCATGATGGGCTTGTATACGATACTCATCGGATTCGCCGCCGGCATGTTCGGATGGGGTGCCGTCGAATCCATCATGGATCTGGATCCGAGCAAGTCGGATCATGTCTTGAATGCATCGATTTCCATCGTCTCGACGCTCGCGGCGCTGTTCTTTCTGGTTGCGGCGATCTTTTTCTTCCGGGTTGGATTTCTTACCCCCCGCGATCTGCCGGTCCTGTTCAACCGCCAGACCCGAGAGGTTTCATTCTTCGCCGTCATCCCGATGAAGTTCTGGAAATTCTGGCAACGTGCCGGCGTTGGCGAGGTAAAAACCTATCGCTGGGACGATGCCCATGCGCGCAGCTATCGACTCAACGAGATGACGGGCGAAGCGGCGCGCACTACGTATCTGCTGGCGTTGCTGTGGGACGACCCCAAGCAACCCGGGCAATGCCCGCAGATCGCGACCATCGGCTACAAGGGTTGGTGGGAGGATGAATTGCTGTGGCGCCTGTACGAGCACATTCGACGCTACATGGAAGAGGGCGGCCCGCCGATTCAGCCGGGCGAGAGCCTGCGGCGTTCGGGAACGGGCGCGTTGCCGCAATTCCCAGCGCAGGTCATCGCCGCCGCCGGCGGGCCGGCCTTGAGCGAGGACGCCGTGCATCGGCTGGCGAGCGTTCGCGAATGACGCACCCTTGTCGTCTGCCAGCGCCCACGACGCCGGCCTCGCCGCGGCCGGCATGCCCGCATCCATCCATCGCCATGCCGCGCCGCGCCGCCGCGACAACGCGCGCCAGGACCGCTTGCCGCCCGCATCGCGTGACGCCGGCCGCGGCAGCATGCAAGGCTGTATCGACGCAATCTGGACCACACCCGCTCCGACTCGAGCGCCTGACGCCACCGGGTCGGATCGATGCGCGTCTCCCGTTCCGCCCGCATCCATCTTCGCCGAGAGTCCGCGCATGATCGTTCGCCTGCTGTGTCCGCCCTTGTTGCTCGCCGTGCTGTCGTTGACGGGCCCGACGCCGGCCAGCGCCGCCGAAGCCGGCGCCAGCGCCGCCGCCGCCGCGCCCAACGAGACCACGCGCCAGTTGCGCGAGCTCTACGACGCCGAGTGGCGCTGGCGCCAGCAGGAATTCGTGCGCGTGCGCGAGCCCGACGGCCGCTGGGAAGACGGCGACCGCATGCCCAGCGTCACCCCGCAGGCCTGGCAGCGCCGCGTCGCCTACTGGGAAAAGGCCCTGGCCGAGCTCGACGCGCTGCCGCAGGCGCAGCTGTCGGACGAGGAACGCATCAACGCCGCGGTGTTCCGCACCTCGGTGACGATCGAGCTCAACAACGCGCGTTACCGCACCTATGAGGCGCCGTTCAACAGCGATACCTTCTTCTGGGGTGGGCTCAACCCGCGTCGCCCCTACCAGAAGGCCGAGGAATACCGCCGCCTGCTCGGCCGCCTGCACGACCTGCCGCGCTACTTCGACGAGAACATCGCCAACATGCGCGCGGGCCTGGCGCGCGGCTACAGCGTGCCGCGCGTCGCCATCGAAGGCCGCGACCGCACCATCGAGGCCTATGCCAAGGGCGGCGCCGACAATCCGTTCACCGCCACCTTCGCCGCGATTCCCGCGCACCTGGGCGAACAGACGCGACGCGCCCTGCAGGCCGAGGGCGAGCGCGCGATCCGCGACGAAGTGGCGCCGGCCTACGCCAAGCTGCTGCGCTTCATGCGCGAGGAATACCTGCCGCGCACGCGCACCAGCACCGCCGCGCGCGAGCTGCCCGACGGCGAGGCCTTCTATCGCAGCCAGATCCTCGAATACACCACCACCGACCTGACCCCGGCGCAGATCCACGAGATCGGCAAGCAGGAGGTCGCGCGCATCTCGGCCGAGATGCACGAGGTGATGCGCAAGGCCGGCTTCAAGGGAAGCTTCGCGGAGTTCCTGGCGTTCCTGCGCAGCGATCCGCAGTTCTACGCCAAGACCCCGCGCGAACTGCTGTCGTATTCGGCCTACGTGACCAAAAAAGTCGACGGCCGCCTCGAGGACCTGTTCACTCAGCTGCCGCGCAAGCGCTTCGCGATCCTGCCGGTGCCGGACGACATCGCGCCGATCTACACCTCCGGGCGCGGCGGCCTGGACTCGTGCCTGATGAACACCTACGACCTGCCGTCGCGGCCGCTGTACACCCTGGCCGCGCTGACCCTGCACGAATGCGTACCCGGCCACAGCCATCAGGCGGCGATGGCGCTGGAAGCGCCGGACCGTCCGGACTTCCGCCGCCAGACCTATTTCTCCGGCTACGGCGAAGGCTGGGGCCTGTACACCGAATGGCTGGGCATCGAGCTGGGCGTGTACGAAACGCCGTACGAGGACTTCGGCCGCCTGACCTTCGAAATGTGGCGCGCCGCGCGGCTGGTCATCGACACCGGCCTGCACGAGTACGGCTGGAACCGCCAGCAGGCGATCGACTATCTGTCGCAGCACACCGCACTGGCGCCGCACGATATCCGCACCGAGGTCGATCGCTACATCAGCTGGCCCGGCCAGGCGCTGGCCTACTACCTGGGCTATCGCAGCATCCGGCAGCTGCGCAGCGAGGCGGAGACGACGCTGGGCACGCGTTTCAACGAGGCCAAGTTCCACGACACCCTGCTGAACCTGGGTTCGGTGCCGCTGCCGGTGCTGGAACGCGAGATGCGTCGCTTCGTCGCTACGAGCCAAGCCGAGGTGACCACCGCGCCGGCCGCCGCCGCGCGCTGAGCGAGCGCCTAGGCCGCGCCGTCCCGCGAGCGGGGACGGCGCCTGTGGCAGGTTGCGCGCCATCGCGGCTTACGCCGCTCCCACAGAGAGCGCGAAGCTCGCATCGTCGGTGAAGCGACGCGGTGGCGACTTGCGCCGCTCCTGCATCGAAGAGGCGTGGCTTTCTGTGGGAGCGGCGTAAGCCGCGATCGCATCACCCACATCCGACGCAAGCCCGCCCGCCCCTGTAGGAGCGGCGCAAGCCGCGACCGCGTCATCCACTTACGACGTAAGCCTCGCCCCACCAGCACAAGCGGCGCCCCACAGAGACTTCCCTCGGTCATAAGACGCAATCGATCAGCAGCGAACGCACCGCCATTCCCACCCGCCGGAACGACCGCGGCAACAAAACAAACCGCATCCAACAAACGCGCGTCGAGCACACAACGAATGTGCGCAACTCTGCTCTCAAGGCAGCCTGAAATCGCACGCGACCAAGGTCACATAGACGCGCGCGCGCTCACCCGCCAAGACTGATCGCGCATCCTGCAGAACCTCAAGCAGCCTGGAGCGCCCAGCACCATACCGAACCGTCGCATACGATCCGCGCTCGCAATTCGATCCCGTGCGCGGTCGGTCCGACGCCGGGTCCGGCTGCGCGCGTATCCCGCGCATCGGCTGTCCTGGGCTGGGACGGTTCGGAGATGTTCCCGAGGTGAGCGCAGTTTGCCCTTGCCGCCGGCGACGTCGATCCGCTATCGACGTCGGCGGAACCGTCGCTTACGACCAGTGAGTCTTGCCATGTCCATCATCGCCCGTTTCCTCGCCATTGCGACGCTGTGCCTATCGTTTGCCGGCGCCGCGAGCGCGCAGACCGCCATCGCGATCAACAATCCCAGCTTCGAAGCCGACCCCATCGCGGGCGCACAGGCCCCGGTCTTCCAGATCCGAGTGCCCACAGGCTGGACGGCGGTGGGGCCTAGCCAGGGCTCCGGCCTGCTCGCACCCAACGCGACCGCCAACGACACGTTCTACCCCGGCGCCACCTACGGCTTCGACGGAAATCAGATCGCATTCCGCTACCAGGATGGCGGCGCGCTGGAGCAGGTGCTGAGCGAACGTCTGCAGGCGAACACCCGTTACACCCTCAGCGTCGCCAGCGGCACGCGCGCACCCGATGCCCAGGGCAGGGACCTGTTCGCCGGCTACGACATCCGCCTGGAAACCGAGAACGGCCATCTGGTCGGCGCCTGGAGCGGCATCGGCCGCAACCTCGCACCCTCGGCGCAGTTCACCGATACCACGCGCATGTTCGACAGCGGCCCGGCGCCGGCCGGCGCCGGCGAGCGCCTGCGCATCCGCCTGCGTCAGGTCGTGCCCAACTACGGCTACACCGATCTGGACAACGTGCGGTTGAGCAAGACGCCCTTGCCCGCACGCGCAACGCTGCCGATCGACGTGGTGATCGTGGCCGGGCAGTCCAACGCGCACGGCTGGACCGCGCGCTCCGATCAACTCGGCACCGCAAACGCGCCCTATGCTCTTTGGCCGGATTCGCGCGCCTTGCTGGGCTATCACCAGCGTTCGATATCCGACGCCGTCGCCAACATCGGGTCCATGGGGCAGCTCGACACCCAGGGCTCGGGCTTCTCAGGCAACTACGACGGCTTCGGCCCGGAGCTGTCGCTGGGCGGCGATCTGGCCGCGCTGAACAAGGCGCCGATCGCGGTGATCAAGTACGCCGTCGGCGGGGCGGGCCTGTACTACGGCTTCCAGAAGCGCAATCCGGCCGGCTACGAGGCGCTGTATCCGCCGATGATCCAGCACATCCAGACCATGCTCACCCAGTTGCGCGCGCAAGGCTACACGCCCAGGCTGCGCGCGATGTTCTGGCTGCAGGGCGAGACCGACGCGATCTACGGCGGTGCCGCGCAGTACGAGGCCAACATCAAGCAGTTCATCGCCGACGTGCGCACCGATATCGAGGCGCCTGAGCTGCAGTTCTATCTGACCCAGATCAATCCCTACATGCCCGCCTTCGCCTCCTACCAGGCCACGGTGCATCAGGTGAACATGGGCATGGTCAACGCCGCCGCCGCCGATCCGTCCCGGGTGTTCTTCGTCGCCACCGACGACATCCGCTGCGGCTTCGCGCCCGACGGCATCCACTACACCGCCAACCAGACCATCGCCATCGGCCAGCGTTGGGCCAACCTCTACCTGCGCTTCAACCCCTGAGCAACAGCAGTGGCCGGTCCGCGGGGTCGTAGCCTCGGGCCGGCCCTGCACCTTCCGCCGCCGCCGCACCGACGCGGTGCGGCCGCTTGTCCGAACCGGCCAAGCGCATCCGGAACCGGACCGATTTCGCGTTCCCGAGCCATCATCTCCTCTACCGGCGCCGCTCTGCCGTAGCATGCTCGCCTGCGGCCGAGCATCGGCGCCGCGGCGACGGATCGCCCCGATCCCGATACGCCGCGTGCGGTCTATGATCGTCTTGCGCATGACTTGTGGCTGCGATGCGGAACCATTGCAACGCTAGCCCGGGTTTTTGCATCGATCCTGTGGATACCACCCCGGCGCGACGCGCCGACCACCGAGACTGCCCCATGCCGTACAGCCGAATTCCGCGCTCCCTGCTGCCGCTGCTGTTGCTGACCAGCCCGGCCGCGTTCGCCTCCAACGCCACCGACACCACCAGCTGCCACGCCGGCGCCTACCGCCTCGACGACGGCAGCATCGTCGACGTCGCCAACGCCGACAAAGGCGCGCTGCGCTGGCGCCTGATCGACGGCCGCACCGGCCGCCTGAGCGAGCGCGACGGCCAGTGGACCAGCACCCTGGGCTGGACCGAGCGCCCCGACAACGTGCGCGTGAGCTTCGGCGACTGCGGCCAGGGCAAGATCGCCTTCGAGGGCAAGAACGGACGCAAGCTCAAGTTCGACATCACCGAGACCCGCTTCGAAGGCAACGACGTCAACCTGCGCGGCCGCCTGGTGCTCCCGCCCGGTGCCGGCCCGGTGCCGATCATCGTCACCGTGCACGGCTCGGAGGACTACTCCGGCGTCAACCGCTATCACATGCAGAACCTGTACCCGGCCAACGGCGTGGGCGTGTTCGTGTACGACAAGCGCGGCACCGGCGAATCCGGCGGCAAGTACACCCAGGATTTCTACCTGCTGTCCGACGACGCCAAGGCCGCGCTGCGCGAAGCCAAGCGTCTGGCCGGCAAGCGCGCCGGCCGGATCGGCTTTTCGGGCGGCAGCCAGGCCGGCTGGATCGCGCCGCTGGCCGCCAGCAAGACCCCGGAAGCGGCCTTCGTCGCGGTCGGCTACGGCATGGCGATCAGCCCGCTCGGCGAGGATGCCGGCCAGGTCGCGCTGGACCTGCGCAACGCCGGCTACGGCGACGACGTGGTGGCCAAGGCGCGCGAAGTCACCGACGCCACCGGCAAAATCGTCGCCTCGCACGGCAAGGACGGCTGGGACGCGCTGACCGTGGCGCGCAACAAGTACGGCCAGGAAAAGTGGTGGGGCGCGATGAAGGGCGAGTACACCGGCCTGGTCGTCTCGCACACCCCGCAGCAGCTCAAGGCGATGGAGCCCGAGCTGGACAAGGGCACCAGCTGGGACTACGACCCGATGCCGGTGCTGCGCGAACTCAAGGTGCCGCAGCTGTGGATGCTGGCCGGCGCCGACCGCGAAGCGCCGCCGGAGGAAACCCGCCAGCGCCTGCAGTCGGTCGCCGCCGAAGGCCGCCCGCTGACCCTGGTGGTATTCCCCGACACCGACCACGGCATCCTCAAGTTCGAAACCGCCGCCAACGGCGAGCGCACCGAGACCCGCATCGCCGACGGTTACTTCCGCATGCAGCTGGACTGGATCAAGACCGGCAAGCTCGGCCGCGGCCCCTACGGCGACGCGCAGGTGCTGACCGGCGCCGCGCCCGCCGCACCGGCGACGCCGCCCGCGGCCGCGCCCAAGGCTGCCAAGCCTTAAGCCGACGCGCATCGCCGGCAGCAACGAAGGGCGCCGCAGGGCGCCCTTCGCTTTTGCGGCCAACCGGTTCGGCGCAGCGGGGCGTAACCGCGTTGACACGATCCGACCGCGTTGCCGACCATGGCGCCCGCGCCAGGGGGCGCGTCGGCGCGTCGCGCCTATCGATACGCGAACAGGGGCTCCATGAAACTGATGCAAGCATTGCGGTGCCTGGCGATCCTGGCACTGGTCCTGGTGTTGTCCGCCTGCGCGACCTCGCGCAATCTCGCCGACGGCAAGCGCATCGCGCCCGGCCAGGGCGTGCTGGTGTTCAAGGTCGAGAGCAACCTGACCTGGCTGCAATTGCAGTTCAAGAAGTTCCGGGCCCAGGAGACCTTCGGTTCGGCCATGGCCGAGGCCTTCATCGGCCCCGACGAGGCCGTGTTCGTGAATCAACCGGAAAAATACTGGGTGATGCCGGTGACCTCGGGCGACTACATGTGGAGCAAGATCGTCGTCACCGGCCGCGAGGCGAGCTTCCACTCCTCGAACAAGTTCACCGTCGAAGCCGGCGCCATCACTTACGCCGGTCATATCCGCATCGACTCGCGCGGCAACATGGCGCGCATCCTGGCCACGGACGAGGAAGCCGACATGCGGACCTTCCTCGAGCGCGACTATCCGCAGTACATGCGGACGATGGCGTTCAAGAAGCACATCACGGACATGAGTCTGTAAGCGGATCGGCGATGGCGCTGACGGCAAGCGCCCCGGCGCCCGCAATCGGCCCAAGACGAGGCCAGCCGCCTTCGGAAAGCGGGGCGGACTCACGCGCGCGGCGAGTAGCCGATGGCTCCAGGTGCAAGTGTTGCTAGGCGCTTACGAATGCGCCCTGACTTTCACCATCGCCGGCTTCGAACGTCTGGACGAAAGCCGATGCGCAAGACCGAGCACCACCAGGTTACGGCGCGGCCTGGACCCGCTTCGCGGCCCGATTCAATAGTGGACCTAAGGCGGCGATTCGAGCATATCGTATGGGTGTCGCTCTTCGCCTTCCATGAGCCCGTAAGGATCACGACCATGAATCGTCTGCTCGCCCTGACATTGGCCCTAGGACTCGCACCCACAGCGACTTTCGCAGCGGAACCGATCCGCAAATCGGAGCAATGCTGGCAGGGTTCGTTCACCGAGCAGCTGAGCGGACCCGTGCGCGATCTGAGCTCGTCGGGGCGGGGATCGGGCTATACGAGCAGCTACGACGGCGACTTCAAGTGGAAGGGAGAGCCGGCCCGGCAGGCGGTAACGTCGACGTATGTCTTCTGCTTCACCGATCGATTGGACGATGGCGGCGCGCTGATCGCCAATGGCAAGCGGATCGAGCTCGATCGGATCGGTTCGATCCGGCGCCCGCCGGTGGCGCAGGAGAGCGCCTTCCGCAGCTCGGTATCCATCCGGGATGTCCGTGAGTTCCCGAGGCTGTACGGTATCTTCAGCACACCCGGCAAGCCGAGCACCAGCTTGGAGATCCAACTGGAGCCGTTGCGCGAGAAGGTCTTGGTCGTGTCCAGTGCGCGCGACCAGGCTGGGCACCGCATCGTCAGCGTATTGGAGGGCCCGGCTACCCGCGTGGCTCCCTGAAGTCGCGCGACGCGCGAGGCGGAAACATGCCCCGCTTGTGAGTTTTTTGGCAGCGGAAATCGATCATGCGTCGCGGGCTTCGAGCCACACCGTCGACGGCCCGGACTGTCACCTCACTGGACCGCCAACCCCATCCTCGACCAACTCCATCTCATCCGAATCCAAGGCCAGATCGTGGCTGTGGATGCGTCCGGGCGAATGCGGGAACTCGGCTTCGATCCAGGCCGCGCCCCATTCGTCGATCTCGCTGATCGGCAGCACCTGGCCGACCAGCGACGACAGGCGCGCGAACTCGTCGGCGGGAATCTGGCGTTCCAGCCAGGCTGAAATCTTCAGCACACGTACGCGCGAGCCGACGTGGACGCGGCGGCCCCGGCAGTCCACGGGCGGCGGCGGGGCGTCGCTCACGCGTTCGCTCAGGGGTTGTTGCCGTCCGGCATCATCAGCACCAGCGGCTCGCAGGCCTTCGCATCGCAGCCCCACTTGCGCACGTTGTCGCCGCGCGTCCAGGTCGCGGTGGCTGCGGCGTTGATCTCGAACTCCCAATCCTGGCCGCCCGCGCGCAGGCTGCCCTTGATCGAGCAGGGCAGCCAGTAATAGGCGTCGTGGGTGCCGTCGGGGTACTCGCGCGCGGCGGCGAAGTAATTCGCCACCTGTTTGTCGCTCAGTGTCCATGCCTCGCAGCGGGGCTTGAGCGTGGGGTCCTTGCCCGAGGCGGCATCGAACACCGCGCGATCGACGCGCGTGACCGTGATCGCGGAGGCGGCGCCGGACTTAGCGGGTGGGCCCGGATGGCTGCACGACGGTAGGAGGGGGAGTGCGATTGCCAGGCACATACAGATCCGCGCCTTCGCCCAGGGTCTTGTACGAGATGGCATCGTGTTTGTAGACGTCTTTGTCATTGAGCCCGTATTCCTTTTGCAGCGTGCCCACCAGCTTGTTGATCGACGCGGTCTGCTCGGGCGTCGGCGCGTCCCAGGTCTTGGTCTTGCTGTTGTAGCTGCCGACCACCTCGATGCCGACGCTGTCGGAGTTCATCGGGAAACGGTCCGGATAGGGCTTGGCCTTCTCGTGATCGTGGATCGCCTTCGGGTTCCAGCCGGTCTTGTCGAAGAACGCCTTCTCTTCCTTCGAGCAATTGCCTTCCTCGACGCAGCGGCCGCGGATCTTGCCCACATGCTGGGTCTGCTGATTGAGGCTGGCGGTCTGGTAGATCGTGCCGTCCTTGTCGATCAGGAAGTGGGTGCCGGTGCCGGTCTTGAACGAGTTCAACGCGCCTTGCGCGGTCGAGCCCTCGGTGCGGTGCATGACCACCGCGTGGACGTCCTTGAGCGTTCCCTTCTCCAGCGCCGCGATCGGCTGCTTGGTGATGCCCGGATCGGTGAGGTAACCGTCCTTGCCGACCTGCGGCGTGTGCGCGTAAGCGCTCAGGGTCTGGTCGGCGTTGGTCTTGGCCATCGCGGTCGGCACGCTGACCCAAGGCTGCGCGTCGGGCGGCGTGCCGGCGCCCTTCATCGCGAACACCGAGGGCACGGCGGCATCGGGCTTGCCGACCACGATGCGATCGAAGTCGCCCATTTGCGGGTTGCGCTTGAGCTGGTCGTACAGCCCGGCGGCGACGTTGCGGGATTCGGCGTCGTTCCACTGCCCGGTGGCTTTCACGCCGTCGAAGACTTTCTGATAGCGGGCGTGATCGGGGTGGGACGCGTCGTAGGGGAGTACGGGGGTCGGGTCGGCCATCGGAAATCCTTTCCTGTGCGGGCGCGAGGCGGTGCTCGTCGCGAGGAAACTGCCAGCTTTCCGCGGGCCTATCAAGTGAGGGGGCGCCGCGGCGCGCGATTTCACTTGCCTGAACGCGCCAATCCATTCGGGATTCGGCCAAAACAAAGGGCGCCGTAGCGCCCTTTGTCATAACCCGATGCCAGCGTCGCCGCCTCAGAGATGCTTGATGATCTCGTCGGCGAACTCCGAGCACTTCACCTCGGTCGCGCCGTCCATCAGACGGGCGAAATCGTAGGTCACGCGCTTGCTGGCGATGGCCTGGTCCATCGCCGCGATGATCGCGTCGGCGGCTTCGGTCCAACCCAGGTAACGCAGCATCATTTCGCCCGACAGGATCACCGAGCCCGGATTGACCTTGTCCAGATCGGCGTACTTCGGCGCGGTGCCGTGAGTGGCCTCGAACACGGCGTGGCCGGTCACGTAGTTGATGTTGGCGCCCGGCGCGATACCGATACCGCCGACCTGCGCGGCGAGCGCGTCGGAGAGATAGTCGCCGTTGAGGTTGAGCGTGGCCGAGACGTCGTACTCCTTCGGACGCAGCAGGATCTGCTGCAGGAAGGCGTCGGCGATCGCGTCCTTGATGACCAGGCCCGCGCCCGGCTTGCCTTCCGGAATCACGTGCCAGGGGCCGCCGTCGAGCTCGACCGCGCCGAAGAAGTCGCGCGCCACCTGGTAGCCCCAATCACGGAAGCCACCTTCGGTGTACTTCATGATGTTGCCCTTGTGGACCAGGGTCACCGACTTGCGCTTGTTCTCGATGGCGTAGGCGATCGCGCTGTGGACCAGGCGCTCGGTGCCCAGGCGGCTGACCGGCTTGATGCCCAGGCCGACTTCGACCGGCAGCTCGCGCGCCGGCGCGCCGATGGCCTCAAGCTCCTTCAGCCAGGCGCCGTTCTTGTCGGCGGTGCCGAAACGGATCTTGTCGAAGGCCTGCGGGAATTCCTTCTGCAGGAAGTCCAGCACCTTCTGCGCGTCGGCGCTGCCGCCGGCCCACTCGATGCCGGCGTAGATGTCCTCGGTGTTCTCGCGGAAGATCACCATGTCGACGTCGCCCGGCTTCTTGACCGGCGAGGGCACGCCCTCGAACCAGCGCACCGGGCGCAGGCAGACGTACAGGTCCAGCATCTGGCGCAGGGCGACGTTGAGCGAGCGGATTCCGCCACCGACCGGCGTGGTCAGCGGGCCCTTGATGCTCACCAGGTAATCGCGGCAGGCCTGCACGGTGCCGTCGGGCAGCCAGGTGCCGTAGGTGTTGTTGGCTTTCTCGCCGGCATAGACCTCGAGCCACTCGATCTTCTTGGCGCCGCCGTAGGCCTTGGCCACGGCCGCATCGAGCACGCGCACGGACGCGCGCCAGATATCCGGGCCGGTGCCGTCGCCTTCGATGAACGGGATGATCGGACGATCCGGCACATTCAGGCCGGTCGGGGTCTTGGTGATCTTGGCGCCGCCTGCGGGCGGCGTCGCTACGAACTCGGTCATTACGATCTCCAGTGGGGCCGTCCCGTGCGCAAGCGCATGGGCGAAGCAGGGTTCTGGCGGGTCGCGATGGCGCTGCGATCCGGCCCGCCATTGTCGCGGTTCGGGAGGGGCGTGGCAAAGGCCGAGGCGGCATCGGGACCGTTCGATGTGGAATGATGCATTCCGTGCCTGGGGGCTGGTTCCCGGGCTCAGGTGTTGACGGCCCGGTGAGCGGCGTCAGGAGGTCCGATGAGCAGCGCGAAAGAGGCAGTCGAATCTGGCACGACCGGGATCGAGGCTGGCGAACGTTTTGCCGCGAAGTTGCTGTTTCAGTTTCGTGTGATGGTCGACGGCGACCCGGGTGTGATGCGCACCTGCGAGGAGCGGATCATCGTGTTTCGTGCCGCGACCGCGCGTAAGGCGCTGGCGTATGCCAAGCAGCGAGGCCGGTCGGCCAAGCGGCAGTCTCGCAATAGCGACGGAAACCCGATCCATTTCGAGTTCGTGGGCGTGCTCGACCTGATGCATTTGGGCGACGAATGCGATGCCGATGAGGTCTGGTACGACATCACCACGCGCAAGCTTCCCATGGAGCGCGCGGCGAACCTGATTCCGCCGGAGCACAAGCTTTCCGCGATCCGCCTTGGAATCTGACATCGACGCGAATGCAAGTCGGATCCAGCGAAGCATGAGTGTGATTCGGGTAGACAACGCGCGATGGCATGAAACGGTAGCCGCGATTCCTGTCTGCGTTCTGCCCTGGAGGGCGGATGAGTTCGCCGCGAAGTGGCAACTCACGCTGGAGGAATTCGAGGAGCCGGGCCTGGGACGGGTCCGTGGCGCCGTGCTCGCGCTAGGCAATTGCGTTTGTCTTGCGCAGGCCCATCCGCATGGGCCTGACGCCGCGCAGCGGGTCAGTATTTCCGTAGCGGGTACATCGCCCGACACGCGTTTGGACCTGATCGAGATCCTGACAGCGATGGCACTGTCGGAAGCCGACTTGCCTTGGGTCAGTCCGGTGCTGGGGCCGGCGCGGTGGTTGCTGTACCGTTTGGACGACAACGGAAACGAGTTCCTGATCGAGCGTTATCAACAGCCCGAAGCGGCCGAGAGGATACGCGCGCAGTACGAGGCCAAAGGGCACAAGCAGCTGTACTTCGTTCGGTCGGCTCGCTAGTTGCGATCGGCTCGAGTCGTAGGGTTGGCGCCACTGCAAGCGCTAGCGGGCTTGCTGTTGCGACCATTGTTCCGGCGTCAGAGGAGCCAAGCCATAGGCGATGCGCGCTTTGTCGCATTGCGGGCTAGGTTCGCCGTACTCCCACGCGGCTTGCAGTTCGCGACACGGCGACGGGCGATGCGCGTAGATGCCGCAGTGGGCGGATGCGCCGATATCGCCTTGCAGCGCGATACAGCGCAGGCTGCGACCGCCGTAGGTGCCGCGCATCGCGACGCGGTGGGCGTCCAGCGTTTCGGTCAACTCGGCCGGTGTGCCCTTGGCATCGAAGGCGTCGGTTTCGCTCCAGTGCAGGGCGACGCGGAAGTGGGCGCAGCAGGCGCCGCAGCTGAGGCAGGGGTGGGAGGGGCTCTGCATGGTGGAAGCGCGGAGAGGGGGTTACGAGGAGTGCGGTGGATCAAGCAAGCGACGGAGTCGCTCGCGCGCTTGTTTGGCGCGTCATTCCCGCCTGAGCGGGAACGACACCCGACGCTTGCCTGCCGCAACGCGCAAACGGCGCTACCGGCTCAAGCCCCGCAGCACTTCTTGTACTTCTTCCCACTCCCGCAAGAACACGCGTCGTTGCGGTCCGGCGTGTCCGCGCGGCGCAGCGGTTCGCGCGGGGTCAGGGCTTCGATGCGGTGGTGGTGCAGATCGGCCAGCATGCCGGGCAGGCTGGAGACGATCTCCAGGCGCTCGCGGTAGCTGATCGGCGTGCCCGGCGCTTCCGGGTCCTCGCCCAGCACTTCGCCGCTGGCCAGGCGGTCGAACAGGACGAAGATCTCGTCCATCCAGTCGTTCTCGTCCAGCCAGCCTTCCCACGCGGTTTCGCGCAGTTCGACGCCGCGGAAGAAGCCGAAGGCCCAGTCGCGGCCGACGTCGAGGTCGTCGCCCTGGTCGACTTCCACGTCCTCGGGCAGCCACAGCAGCGGCGCCAGGTGGTCGGGCAGGTCGTCGTCGCCGTGGCGCACGCGCGCGGAGGCCATGTTCCAGTGGCCCTGCAACAGCGCCTCGACCTGAGCCGCCTCGGCCTCGTCGCTCCAGCGCGGCGGGTTGCCGCCCCAAACCACGGGCTGCCATTCGGTCGCCGGCACGGCCTCCGGCGCCACTACCAGCGCCGACAGGAAGCCGTCCAGCGCCTCCAGATTGAAGCCCTTGAACGGGACGGCGCGTTGGTCGAGCAGGTCGGCGAGGCGTTCGATCTGGGCGTCGTCGAGGTAGGCAGGGGGGTTCATGGCAGGTCGCGCAGCGGGGTTCGGGACGCGCATGGTAGTCGCAGCGGCGTGCGCTCGCCGAGAATTCACCTCCCGGCCGCGGTTTTCGCGGCCGACCGACCCGGAAAGCCCGCATGTCCGCCTGCCCCTGCGACCCCGCCCGCCCTTACGCCGCCTGCTGCGGGCCGCTGCACGCGGGCGCTGCGGCCGCCGACGCCCAGGCCTTGATGCGCTCGCGCTACAGCGCCTACGTGCTGGGCCTGCGCGACTACGTCCTGGCGACCTGGCACCCGAGCACGCGCCCGGCCGAACTGGCCTTGGACCCGGCCGCCACGCGCTGGCTGGGGTTGGAGGTGAAGCGGCACGGCGCCGACGGCGACCGCGCCACGGTCGAGTTCGTCGCCCGCTACCGGGTCGGCGGCGGCTCGGCGGTGCGCCTGCACGAAGTCAGCCGCTTCCTCCGCGAGGACGGCCGCTGGTACTACCTGGACGGCGAGTTCCCGGGCGGCTGAGCGCCGGCTGCCGGAATCGCGGACAAAAAAAGGGCGCGGTCCTCGAGGAACCGCGCCCGGGCTTGCCCGCCCATCAGGCGGGGAGAGAGTTACTTGACCTCGAATTCCTTCGACTGGACCACGGCGCCGTCCAGCGACACGTCGACCTTGTACTTGCCGGTCGGGAAACCCTTCGGACTGTTGATGCTGAAGTTGGTCACGCCGGGGCCCATCAGCTGCGCGTCGGCGCTGTCGTCCTTCACGGTCTGGCCGTCCTGGAAGGTCCACTTCGCGCCCAGCTTCGCCGGCACGGTCGCGGCCGGGTCGGAGGTGGACGTGGAGATGGCGACGTAGATCGTGTCCTTCGGCTTGAAGGTGGTCGCCGGCGCGGTGACCTTCTTGTCGGCGCCCACGGCGCTGCCCAGGTCGACGCTGGCGACGGCCGCGGTGGCGGCCATCGGCGCCGGCGCCGGGGTCGGCGCGACCGGCTCGGCGGCCGGCGGCGGGGTCACGGCTACGGGTTCTTCCTTCTTCTTGCAGCCGGCCAGGGCCAGCGAGGCCACCAGAGCGGCGGCCAGGGCGTAGTGCATGCGGTTACGGATCATCATGGTGTTTCTCCTGGAATAGGTGCGAACAGGCATTCGACCGCGCCCGGAACTCGTGCTCCCGGCGGATCTGTCGTAGGAATCAATCTTCGATCGCGGGGATCTTCAGCACCTGACCGGGCTTGATCTTGTCGGGATCGTCGAGCTGGTCGCGATTGGCCTCGAAGATCGCGTTCCACTTGTTCGCCTTGCCGTAGAACTGCTTGGCGATGTGCGACAGCGTGTCGCCCTTTTCCACCGTGTAGGTCTGATCCGTGGGCGCCGTCGACGACGTGATGTCTTCGGTGGAGCTAACCGAGGATTGGACGTCGCTGAAGTCGGCCCGCTGGGTTACCTGCTCGGTGCTGTCGACGCTGCTCTGCACGTCGGAGAAATCGGCTTTCTTGTCCGGGGTAGTCATGGGTTTACGTGCTCCTGCCGAATTGGCGAAAGCACGATGACATGCCGATTGTTAAAAAGGCATTGCGTCCGTGTGAACGTCAGGGGCCTTCGTTATTGACGTTCATCGCGGTGTGCCTGTGGGCGCAAAAAAAACGCCGTGGCCCGCCAGGGGTTGATGTCCAGGCCGCCGCGGCGGGTGTAGCGCGCCTCCACCGACAGGGCCTGCGGGGCGGCCAGGCGCAGCAGGTCGGCGAAGATCCGCTCCACGCATTGCTCGTGGAACTCGGCGTGGTCGCGGAACGAGACCAGGTAGCGCAGCAGCCCGGCCCGGTCCAGGCGCGGTCCGCGATAGGCGATGTCCACGCGCGCCCAGTCGGGCTGGCCGGTGACCGGGCAGTTGGACTTCAGCAGGCCGCTGCTCAGGGTCTCCTCGACGACCATGGCCGGGTCGGCGGCCAGATGGGCGGCGTTGGGCGGGCCGTAGTCGTCGATGGCGACCTCCAGGCCGTCCAGCGATTCGCCTGCGCCTTCGCGCACCGGCGGCAGGCCGAACGCCACCTCGACCGCGGCGCCGGCGGACTGGCTGAGGTCGGCGACGATGCGCGCGCGCACCGCCTCGGCGCTGTCGAAGCGCGAGGCGTTGTAGGAGTTCAGGTAGAGCTTGAGCGACTTGGACTCCACCAGGTTGGGCGAATCGGCCGGCACGGTCAGGGTGGCGGTGGCCATGCAGGGCTTGCCGCGCGGGTCCAGCCAGCTCAGCTCGTAGGCATGCCAGCGGTCCAGGCCGACGAAGGGCAGGGCCTGATCGGACAGGCCGATGTGCGAGCGGCCGAGCGCGCGCGCGATCGGGAACAGCAGCGAGGGGTCGTACTCGCGCGGGTAGTCGACGTGGCGGCCGAGGGGGAGTTCTTGGGTCATGCGCGCATTTTACCCGCATGCCGCGCGCGGCCCCCTCGCCGCCGCAAGAATCGGATATCGCGCCCGTACGCGGCGGCCGAGACTGGCGCCATCGCCCTGGGAACCCGCGCCATGCTCACCCTTTACGACTACCTGCCTTCGCAAAACGCCTGGAAGATCCGCCAGCTGCTGCAGCACCTGCAGCGCCCCTACCGCACACGCATCGTCAGCATCTTCGAGGGCGAGGGCCGCCGCGACGACTACCGCCGCATCAACCCCACCGGCGCGGTGCCGGCGATCGAGCTCGAGGACGGGCGCGTGCTGGCCGAGTCCAACGCCATCCTCGACTACCTGGCGCAGGGTTCGGCCTACCTGCCCGACGACGCGTTCGCGCAGGCCAAGGTGCGGCAGTGGCTGTCGTTCGAGCAGCAGTACGTGGAGATGAGCATCGGCTCGCTGCGCTACTGGACCCTGACCGGCAAGCTGCCGCAGCGCGCGCCGGCCTTGATCGAAGCCAAGCGCGGCGCGGCCTTGCGCGCGCTGGGGATCCTGGAATCGGAGTTCGCGCAGCGCCCGTTCGCGGCCGGCGAGGATTACAGCATCGCGGATATCGCCCTGTATGCGTATGCGAGCCGGGCCGAGGACGCGGGTTTGGACCTGGCGCCTTACCCGCAGTTCCGTGCCTGGATCGCGCGCGTGCAGGCGCAGCCGGGCCACTTGGCGGAACGGTATGCGTACGACATCGACCCGTATTCGGGTGGTGAGTTGTGAGGCGCGGCGCGTCGACGGCGAAGCTTCGCGCTTCCCTCTATTGCGGCTCCCTCTTTCGCTGCTCCCTTCTCCCGCCGCCGCTCCCTTCTCCCGCCCCCGCTCCCTTCTCCCGCCCCCGCTCCCTTCTCCCGCCCCCGCTCCCTTCTCCCGCCACTGCTCCCTTCTCCCGCCACTGCTCCCTTCTCCCGCCGCCGCTCTCTTCTCCCGCTTGCGGGAGAAGGTGCCCGCAGGGCGGATGAGGGCAGCGCCTGTGGTTGAAGCCCACGCCTCGCGTCAGCCTTCACCCCAACCCCCACCCCGGGCCGACCGCACAGCGGTCGGGCGTTCGGTGCAGCGCGAGACTATGGCTCGCAAAGCAGCCCCTCACCCCGCAAGCGGGAGAGGGCTACAAGCAGGAGACGGCCTAAACAGCGCGCGAACTCGGCGGCGTTCAACCCTTGGGCTGATGCAAATAATCCAGCGTCACCTGCAACAACGCGCGCAAACCCAAATCCAGAGACGACTCGTCCAGCTTGAACTGCGGCGAATGATTGCTGGGCGCGGTCACCGGGTCCACGCCCTTCTCGGTCGCGCCGACGAAGAAGAACATCGCAGGCACTTCCTTGGCGTAGTAGGAGAAATCCTCCGCGCCCATCTGCAGCGACGGCTCCACCACGTTGGCGTCGCCGGCCACGGCCTTGAGGCTGGGCAGCATGCGCGCGGTCAGGGCCGGGTCGTTGTAGGTGACCGGATTCCCCTCGCTGTCGGGCACCGCCGACACCGCGGTCGCGCCGTGCGCGGCGCTGACGTGGTCGGCGACGTTCTTCAGGTCGGCGAAGATCTTCGCGCGCATGCCTTCGTCGAAGGTGCGGATGGTGCCGACCATTTCGACTTCGTCGGGAATGATGTTGTAGCGGATGCCGCCCTTGATCGCGCCGAAGGTCACCACCGCCGGCAGCTTGGCGATGTCGGTGCGGCGGCTGACGATGGTCTGCGCGCTGCCGATCACGTCGGCCGCGGCGACGATGGGATCGATGCCGCCCCAGGGCCGCGAGCCGTGGGTCTGGCGGCCCTTGATCTTGATGCTGAAACGGTCCGAGGCCGCCATCAGCGGGCCCTGGCGCACGCCGATCTGGCCGACCTGCAGGGTCGAGAACACGTGCAGGCCGAACATGGCATCGGGCTTGAAGTCCTTGAACAGGCCTTCCTTGAGCATCAGCGATGCGCCGCCTTCCTCGTTGCCGGGCGCGCCTTCCTCGGAGGGCTGGAACACCAGCATCACCTGGCCGGGCAGCTCGTCCTTCATCGCCACCAGCGCGTCGGCCACGCCGAGCAGGATGCCGGTGTGGGCGTCGTGGCCGCAGGCGTGCATCACGCCGGTGGTCTGGCCGTTGAACTGGGTGGTGACCTTGGACGCGAACGGCAGGTCGACCTGTTCGGTCACCGGCAGCGCGTCCATGTCGGCGCGCAGCGCGAGCTTGGGCCCGGGCTTGCCGCCCTGGATGATCGCGACCACGCCGTGGCGGGCGATGCCGGTGCGCGGCTTCAGGCCCAGCGCACGCAGGTGCTCGGCGACCTTGGCCGCGGTGCGTTCCTCGCGGTTGGACAGCTCGGGGTGCTGGTGGAAGTCGCGCCGCCAGGCGATCACCTGGTCCTTCACCTTGGCCGCCGCGGCCTGCACCTCCGGACGTTGCGCCGATTGCGCGCTGGCGGCCAGCGGCAGGGCGAGCAGGGCGCAGCTCAACGCGACGGACAGCGGACGCTTCATCGACGGACTCCGGAGGGAAAGTCCCGATCCTAGCCGATGCCCTGCCTGCGGAACTGCCCGACCTTGGTCGATTGGCGTTGGCGCCCTGCGGAGTCGATGGCGGTCCCGCTCGCGCACGCCCCTTCCCCTGTGGGAGCGGCGTAAGCCGCGATCACGCAAGCTCCGACCCCAGCGCAGGCCGGCGAGGTTCGCGATCGCGGCTCACGCCGCTCCCACAGAAAGCCCCCGGTAGGAGCGGCGCGAGCCGCGACCGCGTCACTACGCCCGCGTCGCGAGCTGCGCCGCCGATCGAGATTGGGCGGTCGCGGCCCACGACGCGCCTACCCCAACGCCGCGCGAATCAACCCTGCGGCGCGCCGCCCAGGTAATCCAGCGCCAACTGAGGTTCGCGATCGCGGCTCACGCCGCTCCCACAGAAGGCCCTCGGTAGGAGCGGCGCGAGCCGCGACCGCGCCACTACGCTTGCGTCGTGAGCTGCGCAGCCGATCGAGGTTGGGCGGTCGCGGCTCACGCCGCGCCTACCCCAAAGCCGAGCGAATCAACCCTGCGGCGCGCCGCCCAGGTAATCCAGCGCCAACTGCAGCATCGCCCGCGTGCCCACGTCCAAGGCGCCCTCGTCGAGCACGAACTGCGGCGAATGATTGATCGGGGCCTTGGCCGGATCGATGCCCGCCGCGGTCGAGCCGACGAAGAAATACACACCGGGCACGGTATTGGCGAACTGCGAGAAATCCTCGGCCACCGTCACCATCGGCATCTCGACCACCTTGTCCGCGCCGACCGCGCGTTGCAGCGAGGGCCGCACGCGCTGCGTCAACGCCGGGTTATTGATGGTGGCCGGCGCGTTGTTGACTACCGTGAGTTCGGCGCTGGCGCCGCTGGCATGCGCCAGATCCTGCGCGGTGCGGCGGAAGCGCGCGATCACATCCTCGCGCACGTCCGCGTCGAAGGTGCGCAGGGTGCCGACCAGCTTGGCTTCGTCGGGGATGATGTTGAAGCGCACGCCGCTGTTGAACTGGCCGGCGGTCAGCACCACCGACGTCGCGGCGATATTGACCTGGCGCGCGATCATGCTCTGCGAAGCCAGCAGGATCTGCGCGCCGACGGTGATTGGGTCGACGCCGTCCCAGGGCCGCGAACCGTGGGTCTGTTTGCCGCGCACGGTCAGGCTCCACTCGTCGGCGCTGGCCAGCGAGGGGCCGGCGCGCACGCCGATGCTGCCCACCGGCAGGCCCGCCCACACGTGCAGGCCAAACACCGCCTCGGGCTTGAAGTCGCGGAACACGCCCTGCTCCAGCATCAGCGCGGCGCCGAAGGGCTCGCCCGGATTGGGCGGACCTTCCTCGGACGGCTGGAACACGAACATCACCTCGCCCGGCAGCGTCGCCTTCTGCGCCGCCAGCGCGGTCGCCACGCCCAGCAGGATCGCCACGTGCGCGTCGTGCCCGCAGGCGTGCATCACGCCCACCGGTTGGCCGCGATAGGTGGTGGTGACCTTGGACGCGAACGCCAGCCCGGCCGGCTCGGTCACCGGCAGCGCGTCCATGTCGGCGCGGATCGCGATGCGCGGGCCGGGGCGGCCGCCCTTCAGCACCGCGACCACGCCGGTGTGGGCTATGCCGGTCTTGGGTTCCAGCCCGATCCGGCGCAGCTGATCGGCGATCAGCTTGGCGGTGCGCACTTCGTTGTTGCCCAGCTCCGGATGCTGGTGCAGGTCGCGGCGCCAGCCGACCACGTCGGCCTGCACGGCGCGCGCGGCGCGGTCGAGCTCGGGCGTGGGCGCGGTCTGCGCGGCGGCGGTCGTCGCGAACAGGGTGCTGGCGATCAAAAGGGCGGGCAGGCGCATGCGGGGCAGGGGATCCGTGGGCGAGGGCTCGATGCTAGACCAGGCGCGAACGGCGCCGCAGCACGATCGGTGATGGCGACCCTACCATCGAACATGGGCCTGGGCGCCAGCGGGATGCCCGCGCCGGGCGCTGGAGTTCGCGATCGCGGCTTACGCCGCTCCCACAGAGAGCGACGTCGTCGCCCGATGCTCGCTGTGGCGCGGGAGTGGCCCACCGCGGGGGATTTTCTTCGGCCATAGACCGCGACCGCCTGCTCGCGATACGGGTTCCAGCAATGCGGGCGCTCGCCGCCCTCTGTGGGAGCGGCGTAAGCCGCGATCGCGCCGTTCCGGCCACGACGCAGGTCGCGATTTACGTCGCTCCCACCCCCAAGCCGCGCGTGCGCTTGGATGCAAGCGAATGCGAACGCTCGCCGCCTTCTGTGGGAGCGGCGTAAGCCGCGATCGCGCCGTTCCGGCTACGACGCAGGTCGCGATTTACGTCGCTCCTGCCCCAAAGCCCCGCGAGTGCTTGGATGCAGGCGAATGCGAGCGCACGCCGCCTTCTGTGGGAGCGGCGTAAGCCGCGATCGCGCCGTTCCGGCTACGACGCAGGTCGCGGTTTGCGCCGCTCCTACCCCAAAGCCCCGCGCGTGCTTGGATGCAGGCGAACGCGAGCGCTCTCCGCCTTCTGTGGGAGCGGCGTAAGCCGCGATCGCGCCGTTCCGGCCACGACGCAGGTCGCGGCTTGCGCTGCTCCTATCCCCATGCTGAGCTTGCCGACGAAGCCACCGCCGCTACGGGCGGCGGCGTCGCAACCGGCGAGGCCTCAATGGCCGACCATCGTCATGCCCACCGCCGAATAACGATCGCCCGCGATCGCATCCGGCGCGAACGCCGCATCCAGCGCGGCCAGATCGCCCGCGTCCAAGCGCACGTCCAGCGCGCCGACGTTGTCGTCCAGATACTTGCGCCGCTTGGTGCCGGGAATCGGCACGAGGTGCTCGCCCTGTGCCAGCACCCAGGCCAGCGCCAGCTGCGCGGGCGTGCAGCCCTTGCCGGTAGCCAGCGTCTTCACCGTCTCGGCGAGCACGAGGTTGCGCTGGAAGTTCTCGCCCTGGAAGCGCGGCGTCTGCAGGCGAAAATCGTCGCTCTGCAGATCGCCGGCCGACGCGATCTGACCGGTCAGGAAACCGCGGCCCAGCGGGCTGTAAGGCACGAAGCCGATGCCCAGGCGCGCGCAGGTTTCGAGTACGCCGTTGCGCTCGACATCGCGCGTCCACAGCGAGTATTCGCTCTGCAGCGCGGTGATGGGATGCACCGCATGCGCGCGTTCCAAGGTGGCCGCCGATGCTTCGGACAAGCCGAGGTAACGCACTTTGCCTTGCGCGACCAGCTCGGCCATCGCGCCGACGGTGTCCTCGATCGGTACGTTCGGATCGACGCGATGCAGGTAGTACAAATCCAGATGATCGGTGCCCAGACGTTGCAGACTGCCCTCGATGCTGGCGCGTACGTACTCCGGACGGCCGTTCACGCCGCGCAGAAGCGGCTGCGCGGGATCCATCAGGATGCCGAACTTGCTGGCCAGGAACACCTGGTCGCGGCGTCCCTGCAGCGCGCGGTTGAGCAGTCGCTCGTTGGTGTGCGGGCCGTAGACGTCGGCGGTGTCGAGAAACGTAACGCCCAGGTCGAGCGCGCGATGCAGGGTGGCGACGGCCTCGTCCTGGTCGGCGGGGCCGTAGGCGAAGCTCATGCCCATGCAGCCCAGGCCTAGCGCGGAAACGCGCGGGGCCTGCGGGCCGAGAGTGCGGGTGTTCATGTTGTTGCTCCGGTGGGGGATGGAGGAATCAGGCGGCCGGCAGCGCCGATGCGAAGTAGCGCAGGCGTACCGGTTCGGACAACAGCTGCGGCGTGCGCGCGAAGAAGTCGCGCAGATAAGGCATGGCCATGTGCGCCTCGAGCGCCGCGCGCGAACGCCAGTGTTCGTAGATCAGCAGCAAGTCGGTGTCGTCGCTGGAGCGGTGCAGGGTATAGCCCTGGCAGCCGGGCTCGCTCAGGGTAGGCGCGATCAGCGCCTGCAGTTCGCGTTGCAGGGTATCGCCCAGGCCCGGCTGGGCCTGGAGTTCGGCGATGAGGGTGAAGGCGGATGCGTCCGGGTTCATGGCGGGGTCCTTGAACGATAGCGAGGCGGTGGCGATCACTGGGTGACGTAGCCGCCGTCCATGACCAGGCCCTGGCCGCTGAAGAAGCTGGCGTGCTCGGAGGCCAGGAACAGCGCCGCGCTCGCGACTTCTTCGGGCGTGCCGCTGCGGCCGGCGACGGTGGCGTCGGCGAAGGCACGCTTGCTGGCTTCGTCGCCCCAGACGCGGTCCTGGAACGGGGTGTCGATGATGCCGGGCAGTACCGCGTTGATGCGGATGCCCTGTGGGAAGTACTCCAGCGCCGCGGTCTTGGTCAGGCCCATCACCGCATGTTTGCTGGCCACGTACACGGCCGCGTTCTGAAAGCCGATCAGCGCGCCCATCGAAGCGTTGTTGACGATCGCGCCGCCGCCGCTTTTCAGCATCGCCGCGATCTGGTGCTTCATGCTCCAGAACACGCTGCGCACGTTGGTGTTCATCACCTGCTCGTAGTTGGCGTTGTCCTGCTCGATGTAGGGCGAGAAGCGGCCGTCGGTGCCGGCATTGTTGAAAGCCACGTCGAGCCGGCCGTAGTCGGCCACCGCGGTCTCGACGAGGCGGCGGATGTCGTCCTCGCGGGTCACATCGGCCTGCAGGAAGCGGGCCTGGCCGCCGTCGGCGCGGATCGCCGCGACCACCGCTTCGCCTTCGGCGGCGCGGCGGGCGGCGGCCAGCACGATCGCGCCCTCGCGGGCGAAGGCGGCCGCGCTGGCCGCGCCGATGCCGGAGGACGCGCCGGTGACCAGGACGACCTTATCGCGCAGTCCGAAACCAAGGGTGGGGGTATGCATGAGTGCTCTCCTAGGTGGGGTGGAACCGTGGGAGCGACTCTAGGACTGGCCGACTGCGCGAAAAATGGGGATTATCCGAACGTGTTCTGAAGGGGTACTTCATAATGGCCGCGCACCCGCTCCCCGCCGTGATCGCCTTCGCGCGCGTCGCCCGGCTCGGCAGCTTCACCCGCGCTGCGGCCGAATTGGACGTATCGCCCTCCGCCCTGTCGCAGACCGTGCGTACCTTGGAAGAGCACCTGGGCGTGCGCCTGCTCAACCGCACCACCCGCCGGGTCGGCCTGACCGAACACGGCGCGCGCTTCCTGGCCCAGGTCGCGCCGGGCCTGGACCAGATCGATGCCGCCTTCGACGACCTCGACACGGTGCGCGACCGCCCGACCGGGCGCCTGCGCATCAACGCCGGCCGCATCGCGGCGCGCACGCTCATCGAGCCGCGCCTGCCCGAATTCCTGGCGCGCTACCCGGACGTGCAGGTGGAAGTGTTCGCCGACGACACCCTGGCCGACCTGGTCGCGGGCGGCTTCGACGCCGGCATCCGCCTGGGCGAGTGCCTGGCGCGCGACATGGTGGCCAGGCCGCTGGGCGGGGCGCAGCGCACCATCGTGGTCGGCTCGCCCGACTACTACGCCCGCCACGGCCGTCCCGACGTGCCCGAGGACCTGGTCCGGCACGACTGCATCCGCCAGCGCCTGCCCGGCAGCGGCCGCATGCAAGCCTGGGAGTTCAGCCGCGACGGCCAGGATTTCGAGGTGGACGTGGGTGGCCGCCTGATCTTCAACGACAGCTCGCTGTCGCGCGGCCCGGCCCTGGCCGGACTGGGCCTGGCCCAACTGTTCGAGACCCTGGTGGCCGACGACGTCGCCGCCGGCCGCTTGGTGCAGGTGCTGGACGCCTACACGCCGCCGTTCCCCGGCTTCTACATCTATTACACCGCGCGCCGGCAGCTGGCCCCCAAGCTGCGCGCCTTCGTCGAGTTCATGTGCCAGGGCGATTGATCGAAAACGCGAAAGCGATGCCGTTCGTCTGAGTGAAACCCCGGATTTATGTGCCGCGCCGGCGGGGCTAGGGTGTGCGCGTCCCCCGCCCGCGCAGCCGCGGAGTAAGTCGCGATCCACGCCGTCACGCATCGCGCCGTGGCGATACCTGTCGAACGCGGATCGCGGCTTACTCCGCCGCTGCGGGGCCCGCGCGGCCTCGCCTTTGCGCCCGGGCCGTGCGAGGCTGCGACGCAGTCTCCCGGGGACCCGCCATGAGCACAGCCGCCACGCCCGCCGACGGGTCCGCACCTGCACCGTCGGCCGCGCTGCAGGGCGACGCCGCGCTGGTGCGCGCGCTGGGGCCGTTCCAGCTCGGCGCCTCCATCATCAACATCATCGTCGGCGCCGGCATCTTCATGCTGCCCGCGCTGCTGTCCTCGCGCCTGGCCGGCGCCGCGCCGCTGGCCTTCATCGCCGGCGCGATCGCGATCGTGCCCATCGCGATGTGCTTCTCCGCCGTCGGCAGCCGCGCCGCCGCCACCGGCGGGCCCTACACCTATGTCGGCGCCGCCTACGGTGCGTTCGCCGGTTTCATCGCCGGCGCCCTGATGTGGATCTGCAACACCGCCTCCAGCGCCGGCGTCGCCGCCGCGCTCGCCGGCCAAGTCGCGCAGGCCTGGCCCCAATCCGCGCAACCGCTGCCGCGCGCGCTGCTGATCCTGGGCGTGTACGCGAGCTTGTTCGCGCTCAACGCGTTCGGCGTGAAGCTGGGCGCACGCATGATCGTGCTGCTGGCCACGCTCAAGCTCACCCCGCTGTTCCTGCTCGCCTCGCTCGGCCTGCTGTTCGTCGACTGGCAGTACGTGGCCTGGAGCGGCATCGGTTCCTGGAGCGCGATGGGCAGCGCGATGGTGCTGGTGGTGTTCGCCTATTCGGGCATGGAAACCGCACTGGTGCCGACCGGCGAAGTGCGCGACCCCTCGCGCCACGTGCCGCGCGCGACCTTGTCGGCGATCGCGATCGTGGTGCTGCTGTACATCGGCTTGCAGGTGGTCTGCCAAGGCACGCTGGGCGCGGCGCTGCCCGCCAGCGGCGCCCCCATCGCCGACGCCGCCGGCGCGATCTGGGCGCCGGGCCGCGCCCTGCTGCTGATCACCGCCTGCGTTTCGATGACCGGCTTCCTGATGGGCAATTTGTTCGCGTCCTCGCGCCTGCTGTTCGCGCTGGGCCGCGACGGCTACCTGCCGCACGCCTACGGCCGCGTCGACGCCAAGCACCGCGTGCCGCGCCTGGCGCTATTCACTCACGCCGCCGTCGGTGCCGCGCTCGCACTGGGCGGCAGCTTCGAATCCCTGGCCCTGATCTCCGGCGGCGCGATCTGCCTGGTCTTCGCCGCCGTCTCCATCGCCGCTTGGCGCGCCCAGCGCATCGATCTGCGCGAACGCGGCGCGCCGTTCGTGCTGCCGGGCGGCCCGATCGTGCCGCTGATCGCGGTGCTCACGATGGTGGCGA
This sequence comes from Lysobacter sp. Root983, assembly GCF_001429345.1. Classification (NCBI taxonomy): domain Bacteria; kingdom Pseudomonadati; phylum Pseudomonadota; class Gammaproteobacteria; order Lysobacterales; family Lysobacteraceae; genus Lysobacter; species Lysobacter sp. Root983. The sequence continues at coordinate 2,900 of NZ_LMJO01000022.1, read as the reverse complement.
TCCTGGCGACGATGACGTTGCGGGAGTGGACGGCGATCGGGGCGTCGCTGGCGGTGTTGGTGTTGGTGTATGCGGGGTTGCGGGCCTGGCGAGGGCGGGCCGATTGACGGCCATGGCCACTACCGGGAATTCGCAGCCGTCTGTTTGCAGCCGAAAGTTTGAACAGACCTCACGATTCGCGGTCTTCATCGATTGACTGCAATTGGCGGTTCGATGCCAGTCAAAAAAAGTGCCGGACGCCGTCTTGAACCGTGAGACGCGGATTCCCGATGATGGGAACGCACAGTGAGGTGCGTAGTCGGGGAAGGGTGTATGCGCTCGCTTAAAGCGTGGTTCGTCTTGGGGCTGGCGCTGCTGGCGTGTCCGTTTACGGTAGCGCATGCCGCTTGCGCAGTGGGCGCCGATTGCGTTCCACCGCAGTACACCGCCTGGTGTCACGTCCGCGGTGACGACGGAGCAGGCAACTTGCCCCCATATAGCTGTTCGGCGGCACAGAACAATGCATTGGGGTTCAGCAACTACCCAGACGACACCGATTGGTCGATTCGGGTGTTCAAGAATGTGTACGGCTACGTCAGCGGTACCGCGGCGCCGGCAGGGCCGGAGACGCTGAGCTACAACGTCTGGCCGGACCCGGTACAGCGACACCAGAACTGGGACTACACCATGAAGGCGGCGAACGGCTCCACGGCTGTGCTGCATTCGGCCAACGGCGGCCAGCGCTGGGGCTACTGCCCGATAGGGTTCGAACTGAACGTCAGCGGTCAATGCGAGCGGGCTCGACCTGCCGTCAACCCCAAGAATCTGGGCTGCTGCGTCAATAGTTCTCCTTTACGCAGCATGGTCGGCAACCCGATCAATGCGGGTGTCGCGAATAAGGTCCAAACCGAGGTCGACTATTCGGGCTCGGGTGCCTTTCCGCTTGAGTTCGTTCGCACCTACAACAGCCTGTTCGGTCCGTACACCACCAGCTTCCACGCCTATTGGGTCGGCAACTACGATCGTGCGGTCTTGCCTGGCACTGGTCCGGACGATGCGATCGTTACCCGTCGCGACGGCAAGGCGTACTTCTTCAGTCTCGTGGCCGATGTCGGGACCACCGACGCCGATGTAACCGACCGGCTGTACCGTTTGCGCGACGGGCTGGGCAATGTCACCGGTTGGAGATACGTCGCATCCAACGACGAGGTCGAACTGTACGACGCGAGCGGAAAGCTCAACCTCATCACCAACCGGGACGGCTTCACCCAAACCCTGACCTACAGCGACATCAACACCTCGGCGGCGATTGCCAAGTATCCGGGGGAGCTCATCGCGGTTACCGACTCGAACGGCCGCAGCTTGCGGATGGCCTACGATGCCGACAACCGCCTCACCACCGTGACGGATCCCACCGGTGGCGTCATCCGCTACACCTACGACGCGCGCGGCAATCTCTCCACACGCGTCGATGCCGACGGCAAGACGCGTACCTATCTCTACAACGAGAGTGGGCTCAACGGAGGGAACCTCTATTTGTTCTATTGGCTCACCGGCATCGTGGGCGAGGACGGAATCCGTTACGCCAGTTATTCCTACGACTACTACGGCAAGGCCATCTCCACCGAACATGCGGGCGGGGTGGACAAGGTCTCTGTGACCTACAACGGTGCGGGCAGCGCCACGGTCGTCGACGCCAATGGGGCCAGCAGGACTTACTCGTTCACCCAGATGTTTCAGGCCCCCAAGCTGACGTCTATCCAGGAGCCGTGCCCGGCCTGCGCCGGTGGAATGGGCACACGTTCGGTTACGCTGGATAGCAACGGGTTCGCCAACATCGCCACGGACACCGCAGGCGTTACCACGGACTACGATTACAACGCTCGAGGTCTGGAGGCTCGCCGTATCGAATCGGCTAACAACGCCACGACCAAGCGCAGCGTCGAAACCGATTGGCACGCCACGTTGCGTGTTCCGACAGAGCGCCGCACCTACGATTCGGCCAATACCCTGGTAAGCAAGAGCACCTGGGCCTATAACGCTCGTGGTCAGGCGCTGACTTCGACAGCGGCCGATCCGGCGACACCGGCCAACACGCGCACGTCGACGACCACCTACTGCGAAGCCGCTGACGTCACTGCCGGCACCTGCCCGCTGCTGGGTCTGGTCACGTCGGTCAACGGCCCGCGAACCGACGTCGCCGACACCACCCAGTTCACCTACTACGCCAGCGACGACGCTACCTGCGCCAGCGCCCCGACCACCTGCCCGCACCGCAAGGGCGACCTGTGGAAGGTCACCAATGCGCTGGGCCAGGTCATTGAAACCCTGGCTTACGACGGCGCCGGTCGTCCGCTGTCGGTCAAAGACCCCAACGGCGTCGTCACCGATATGGAGTATCACCCGCGCGGTTGGATGACCGCGCAAAAGGTCCGCGGCTCCAATGCCGGCAGCGAAACCGACGACGCGATCACCCGCTACGAGTACACGCCTACCGGCCTGGTCAGCAAGATCACCCAGCCCGATGGCAGCTACACCATCTTTGGCTACGACGCCGCGCACCGCCTGACCACGATCACCGACAACGCCGGCAACCAAATCGTCTACACCCTGGACAACGCCGGCCAGCGCACCAAGGAAGACACGAAGGACAGCGGCGGCGTGCTGCTGCGCACCCTGTCGCGCGTCTACAACCAGCTCGGCCAGCTAAGCACCGGCAAGGACGCCTATAACCACGCCACTGGCTACGTGTACGACGTCGGCGGCAACCTGGACACCGTCACCGACGCCCTGGGCACGGTCACCGACAACAATTACGACCCGCTGGGCCGTCTGGTGAAGACCCTGCAGGACACCGCCGGGATCAACGCCCAGACCCAGTTCCAGTACGACGCGCTGGACCGCCTGACCCAGGTCACCGA
>NZ_LMJO01000021.1:0-83911 GCF_001429345.1 Lysobacter sp. Root983 | reverse complement strand
GTGAGGGCGCGCCGCAAGCCGCAAGCTCCCACCTCACTCGTCGCCCTCATCCGCCCTTCGGGCACCTTCTCCCGCAGGCGGGAGAAGGRAGATCAAGTGCRCSTCGCTTTAGCCCCTCTCCCGCTCGCGGGAGAGGGGTTGGGGTGAGGGCGCGCCGCAAGCCGCAAGCTCCCACCTCACCCGTCGCCCTCATCCGCCCTTCGAGCACCTTCTCCCGCAGGCGGGAGAAGGGAGATCAAGTACGCCTCGCTGTAGCCCCTCTCCCGCTCGCGGGAGAGGGGTTGGGGTGAGGGCGCGCCGCAGGCCGCAAGCTCCCACCTCACTCGTCGCCCTCATCCGCCCTTCGGGCACCTTCTCCCGCAGGCGGGAGAAGGAAGATCAAGTGCGCCTCGCTTTAGCCCCTCTCCCGCTCGCGGGAGAGGGGGGTGAGGGCGCGCCGCAGGCCGCAAGCTCCCACCTCACTCGTCGCCCTCATCCGCCCTTCGGGCACCTTCTCCCGCAGGCGGGAGAAGGAAGATCAAGTGGGCCTCACCTCACCTCCTCTCTCGCAGGCGGGAGAAGGGCTCAGCCCCAAGACGGATCCTCGCGCGTGGAGCATCGCCGCCGCGCGTGGAACATTTTCGCAGCGATTTATTAACTTCGTTTTCACCCGCCCACCCGACTTTGGTCGCAGTCCACGCGAAACCCCCATCGGATCAACGCTTTTCACCCCAGCCGCCAGATTTAGTGTCGTCCACCCCTTGCGCCCACGCCTCAGCGTGCGATGCTGGGTTCGTGGCTCCGGCTACGGAGCCGCATTCCCTGCAACGTGTAAGGAGGCCTCCGATGCGTATCGAAACCCACAGCCAGCAGATCGAAGTCACCACCGCCCTGCGTGACTACGTCGAAACCAAGCTGGCGCGGCTGCAACGTCATTACGAACAGCCTTTCGACATCCGCACCCAACTCAGCCTCGACAAGCCCGACCATCGCGCCGAAGCGACCGTGAACCTCGCCGGCCGCACCCTCCACTGCGACGCCGCCGCCGTCGACATGTACGCGGCCATCGACCTGCTGGCCGACAAGCTGGACCGCCTGCTGATGAAGCACAAGAGCAAGCTCGTCGACCATCACCGCGGAGAAAGTCTCGCCCGGAACGGCGAATTCGGCTGATCGTTCGGGGATAATGCGGCGCCTCCCGACGCTGTGTTGAACGATGCCGCTTCATGAACTGCTGAGCGCGCAACGGGTCGCGATCCTGGAGGAATCCGGCGATCGCGACGCCGTTTTGGACGCCGCCGCGCGCCTGCTGGGCGACGGCACGCCGACGGCGATCCGCGCCATCGGCGACAGCCTGCGCGAACGCGAACGCTTGGCCAGCACCGCCATCGGCCACGGCGTGGCCATTCCGCACGGGCGCAGCGCCCTGTTCGACGACAGCCGCGGCGCCTTCCTGCGCCTCGAACAACCGGTAGACTTCGGCGCCGCCGACGGTGAAAAAGTCGATCTGGTGCTCGCCATGACCGTGCCCGAACATTACGTGCAACAGCATCTGCAGCTGCTGGCCGAACTGGCCGAGCGCTTCGGCGACGCCGATTTCCGCGCTGCCTTGCGCGGCGCGGCCGACGTCGACGAACTCGGCTGGCGCCTGCTCGGCGGCACCGCCCTGCGCAGCGGGGCGCGCGCATGACCACCAGCATCAGCGCCGGCGAGCTGTTCGAGCAGCAGCGCGAACGCCTGGACCTGCGCTGGCTGGCTGGCCAGCGCGGCGACGACCGCGTGGTCGCGGCGGTGGAAACGGTCGCCCGGCGCCCGTCCCTGGCCGGCTACCTCAATGCGATCTATCCCAACAAGGTGCAGATCCTGGGCAGCGAGGAACTGTCCTGGCTGGACGGGCTGGACTCGCGCCTGCGTTGGGAAACCATCGAGAAGATCATCCAGTTCCGCCCGTTGGCGCTGGTGATCAGCAAGAACCAGGCCTGCCCCGAGGACCTGCGCCAGGCCGCCGAGGAAAGCGGCACCGCGCTGTGGGTCTCGCCGCGTCGCGGCCACGAACTGCTCAACCACCTGCAGTACCACCTCGCGCGCACGCTCGCGCCGCGCATCACCATGCACGGCGTGTTCATGGAGATCTATTCGATCGGCGTGCTGATCACCGGCGAATCCGGTTCGGGCAAGAGCGAGCTAGCGCTGGAGCTGGTCACCCGCGGCCACCGCCTGGTCGCCGACGACGCGCCCGAGTTCACCCAGATCGCGCCCGACGTGCTCGACGGCACCTGCCCGGAAATGCTGCAGGACCTGCTGGAAGTGCGCGGCCTGGGCGTGCTCAACATTCGCCAGATGTTCGGCGACACCGCGGTCAAGAACAACAAGTACCTGCGCCTGATCGTGCACCTGACCAAGCCCATGACCGAGCCGCTGCCTTCGGGCATCGAACGCCTCACCGGCGACACCGGCCTGCGCCGGGTGCTGGATCTGGACGTGCCCATGATCACCCTGCCGGTGATGCCCGGCCGCAACCTGGCGGTGCTCACCGAGGCCGCGACGCGTCTGCACAGCCTGCGCATGAAGGGGCTGGATCCGGCCGCGGCCTTCATCGCGCGCCACAGCAATTTCCTCGAGCGCGGCGAATCATGAATCAGAGCGTGGAACCGGTCCTGATCATCGTCAGCGGCCTGTCCGGATCGGGCAAGTCGGTGGCCCTGCACACCTTCGAGGACCTGGGCTACTACTGCGTCGACAACCTGCCGGCCGAACTGCTGCCCGAGTTCGTGCGCAGCGTGGTCCAGGCCGACGACGGCGCGCCGGCCAAGCTCGCGGTCAGCATCGACGTACGCAACCGCCATAGCGATCTGGCCAACATCCCGGGTTGGCTGTCGACCGTGGGCGCACTGGGCGTGGACCCCAAGCTGGTGTTCTTCGACGCGCGCGACGAGGTGCTGCTCAAGCGCTACGCCGACACCCGCCGCCGCCATCCGCTCAGCCAGCTCGGCCTGGCCCTGGCCGACGCGATCGCGCTGGAACACCAGGTGCTGCGCCCGCTGCGCCAGATCGCCGACGCAGTGGTCGACACCAGCGACCTCAACGTGCATCAGCTGCGCCGCTACGTGATCACCGAGTTCGGCATGGGCGGCGAGACCGGGATGTCGTTGCTGTTCGAGTCCTTCGCCTACCGCCGCGGCGTGCCCGCCGACGCCGATTTCGTGTTCGATGCGCGCGCGCTGCCCAACCCGCATTGGGACCCCTCGCTGCGCCCGCTGTCGGGCCGCGACGCGGGCGTGCGCGACTACCTGCAGGCGCAGCCCTATGTGCAGCAGTTCGTAGGCCAGATCGGCGAATTCCTGGACACCTGGCTGCCGCGCCTGCAGGCCGACAGCACGCGTAGTTACGCGACCATCGCCTTCGGCTGCACCGGCGGCCGCCATCGCTCGGTCTATCTGGCCGAGCGTCTGGCCGAGCATGCGCGCGAACGCGGCTGGAACGAAGTCGCCGTGCACCATCGCGAGCTGGACTGAGCGCGCGGTCGCGACTTCCGCCTGTCGCATCCATCGCCGCGTCGTGGCGGCGAATCGCCGCCGACTTCGCGCGCGTCTTACGAAACTTTTGCGCATTCGTACCGCTGCTCTACGTCGGCGCCGCTACGGTGGATACGCGCTCTCCGGCGCACTCCGCACCCTCCGGAGCACCGACGATGACCCATCGCATACGCAATCCGCTGCCCGTCCTGCTCGCACTGACCGCCGCGCTGGCGGTACCGCTGGCGTTCACGCAATCCCCGTCCATGCCGCAGGATCCGTCGCCGACGACCGGCGGCGATGCTGAGCCGACGAGCCCGGCCGCCACCCGCGCGACGCCCGCCTTCGCCGAATTCGATGTCGACGGCGACGGCCAGATCCGCCAGGCCGAAGCCGCGATCGACAGCCCACTCAGCCGCCACTTCGCCACGCGCGATGAAAACCGCGACGGCGCGCTGAGCGAGGTCGAATACCAAGCCGGCGCCGCCGAGCGCGAGACCGACAAGCGCAAGTAAGCTGGACGCCGCGACCGCGGCGCCGCGCGGCGCGATCGCGGGCCGGCCCAGACATTAGGAGACCGTCATGAACACCCATGCCCACCGCCCGCTGACCCTGGCCTTGAGCGCCCTGCTGGCCGGCGCCGCGTTGACCGCCTGCAGCAAACCCGAGCCGCCGGCCGGGGAAATGCCGCCGCCGACCACCGAGCCGGCAGCGCCCGCGGACACGGCACCGCCGCCGGCCGATACCGCGCCGCCGGCGACCGACACCGGCGTGCCGCCGCCGGTCGAAGGCAGCTCCAACCAGACCCCGCCGGACCAGGCCAAGACCGACGCCAAGCAGCCACCGGCGCACTGAGGGCCCGCCCCTAGATCCCGCAAGGGCGGCCTCCGGGTCGCCCTTGCCGCGAGCGTCGCCGACCGCCCTCGCAAAATCGCAAACGCGGCGCTTCCGGCGCTTCCGGGCTGTCACCGCGGTCTGTTAAGTTGGCCGCATGAGCGTCGGCATCCTCCTCATCACCCACGAAGGCATCGGCAACGCGCTGGTCGCGGTCGCGAGCCGGTTGATGCGGCCGTTGCCGCTGAAGCTGGAAGCGCTGGAAGTGCCGTTCGACGCCGACCACGAGCTGCTGCTGCCGATGGCCAGCGCCGCGCTGCGCCGCGTTGACGGCGGCCAGGGCGTGCTGGTGCTGACCGATCTGTACGGCGCCTCGCCCAGCAACCTCGCCGCCCGCGTCGCCCGTCTGGGCACGCCGGTGCGCCGCGTGTCGGCGCTGAGCCTGCCGATGCTGCTGCGGGTGTTGAACTATTCCGACCTCGACCTGGACGAACTCCCCGCGGTCGCCGCGGCCGGAGCGCGCAACGGCGTGATCATCGACGAGGCCTGATGTCCAACCCCAGACCGCAACGCGACACCGCAACACCGAGACGGATTTTGAGGAACCCGCAATGATCGAACGCGAACTGACCGTCTCCAACCGACTGGGCTTGCACGCCCGCGCCACCGCCAAGCTGGTGCAGGTGCTGTCCGGCTTCCGCAGCAGCGCCACCCTCACCGCCAAGGGCCGCGAGGTCAACGCCAAGAGCATCATGGGCGTGATGCTGCTCGCCGCCGGCCAAGGCACATCGGTCAAGCTGCGCGTGGACGGCGAGGACGAAACCTCCGCGGTCGATGCCGTGATCGCCTTGTTCGATCGCCGCTTCGACGAAGACAGCTGAGTTGAGGGCGCGTCCATGAGAGAGACTCGATGAGGCAAGCGTTCTTCGGACATGGCGCATCGCGGGGCAGCGCGCTGGGCCGTGCCCGGGTTCGCCTGCCGCACGCGCTGGAAGTCGCCGAGGAACGGATCTCGCCGGCCCAGGTCGAGGCCGAACTGGCGCGCCTGCACGCCGCCATCGAGACCGTGCGCGGGGAAATGCATGCCCTGCGCGAACGCCTGCACGGCGCGCTCGCGCACGAGGTCGGCGAGTTCCTCGACCTGCACACCCTGCTGCTGGACGACCCCGAACTGCTGCACGGCCTGGACGAGCTGATCCGCACCGGCCGCTACGCCGCCGACTACGCCCTGCGCCTGCAGCGCGACCGCATCGCCTCGGTGTTCGAGGCCATGGACGACGCCTACTTCCGCAGCCGCGTCGACGACATCGACCAGGTCATCGGCCGCATCCACGCCGCCCTGCACCGCCGCGCCGGCGAGATGCAGGGCGTGGCCGGCGAGATCCTGATCACCGACAACGTCGCCCCGGCCGAACTGGCGCAGCTGCAGACCCAGGGCGTGCTGGCGATCGTGACCTCCGCCGGCAGCGCGCTCTCGCACAGCGCCATCCTGGCGCGCAGCCTGCACCTGCCGCTGGTGGTCGGCGCCGCGCAGGCCCTGCTCAAGATCAACGACGGCGACGCGCTGACCGTGGACGGCAGCAGCGGCACGGTGATCCTGGAACCCAACGCCGACGACCTGCGCGCGCACCGCAGCCGGGTGCGCGAGCACGCGCGCGAGCGCAAGCAACTGCACCGCCTGCGCCGCGAGCCCACCCGCACCACCGACGGCGTCGACATCAAGCTCTACGCCAACGCCGAATCGCGCGAGGACGTGGCCGAGGCGCATGCCCTGGGTGCGGCTGGCGTCGGCTTGTACCGCACCGAATTCCTGTTCCTGCAGCGCAACGAACTGCCGACCGAGGAAGAACAATTCCGCGCCTACCGCGACGTGGTGCTGGGCATGACCGGCCGTTCGGTCACCATCCGCACCCTGGACCTGGGCGCGGACAAGGCCGATCGCACCGGCCTGGCCTTGCGCGACGAACCCAATCCGGCCCTGGGCCTGCGCGGCGTGCGCCTGTCGCTGGCGCGCGACGGCCTGCTCGAAACCCAGTTGCGCGCGCTGCTGCGCGCCTCCGGCTACGGTCCGCTGCGCGTGCTGGTGCCGATGGTGAGCTCGCGCGAGGAGATCCGGCGGGTCAAGCGCATGCTCGACCAGGTCGCCGCCGATCTGCGCCACGAGGGCCATGAGATCGCCGAACACGTGCCCCTGGGCGCGATGATCGAAGTGCCCGCCGCAGCGATCGCCCTGCCCAGCTTCATCGGCGCGATCGACTTCCTGTCGATCGGCACCAACGATCTGATCCAGTACCTGCTCGCCGCCGATCGCAACAACGAGGCCCTGGGAGAGCTCTATACGCCACTGCACCCGGCCGTGCTACGCCTGATCCGCGACGTGATCCGGCTGGCGCGCGCGCGCGGAAAATCGGTGGCGGTGTGCGGCGAGATGGCCGGCGACCCGGCCTTCGCGCCGCTGCTGCTGGCCCTGGGGCTGGAGGAATTCAGCCTGCACCCGGCGACCTTGCTGGAGCTGCGGCGCGCGATCCGCGGCATGGACCTGGGTGCGCTGCGCGCGCGCGCGCCGGCGTTGCTGCGCGCGCGCGACCGCAAGGCGATCGAGGCCTGGCTGCGCGCGAACTGAAGCGCGGCGGCGACGGCCGGTCTACTTCCAGCCGTCGAAGTAGAAGCTGCCGGTCACGCAGTTGCTGCTGATCTTCTGACACATCTGCGCGCCCTTGCCGCAGCGCGCCAGCGCCGTCGCCAGCGCCTGCTCCTCGCTGCGGCCCTTGTCGGCGAACAGGCTGGCGTTGCCGTCCGGCCCCATGCCCACCGCGATCGCCGCGCACTCGGCGCGATAGGCGAGCAGGATCTTGCAGTCGGCGCCGCCGCCGTTGGCGCGGCAAGCTTCGATCGCGCCCCGCTCGGCTTCCTTGCGTTCGCTGATGCCGTTGTCCTGTCCGGCCATGCCCAGGCTGCGCTTGACCGGATCGTGGGCGATCGCGGCCCAGGCCTTGTACTCGTGTTTGATCGCCTGCGGATCGCCGTCGGGGGCCGACTGCGCGGGTTTGTTGCCGCCGTTGATGCCGTAGCCTGGCAGCGGGATGCACAACTGTCCGGCCGAACTGCCGCCGGGATAGAGTCCGTCCGGGCAGCCCTGCTCGGCGCGCGCGCCGCCGGCGGCCAGCAGCAGGCCGATCAGGGCCCACGTTCTGATGTTCATCTTCGTTCCCCCGGGCTGGCCCGCTGCGGTCCGCACTCGCGTCGAATACGCGAGTGCGCGCCCCGCCATTGTCGCCGGCACGCGCGCGCCGTTCGAATGCGCCACCGGACTGTCCGCCGAATTTGCGGCGGGCCGGTCGCGCACGCGCAGGCATGCGCGTGCCTGGATGCGTCCGGCGATACGGCGTAGGCCACGCTGTCGCGTCGGCAAGCCGATTTCTCTGGGCTTTGCCGCCGCCGCGGGCGATAATGACCGCATGAACGCTTAACCCAGTCGCCGCCCTCGTGGCCGCGACGCGCCAACGGAAGTACCGCATGGCCGAAGCCGTCCGCCACGACAAGACCGCACGTCAGCTGCGACTGCTTTCCGACGCGCTCGACAGCGGTCGTCTGGGGCCGGTCCGGCGCCTGGTCAACACCCTTTCGCCCGCCGAGATCGGCAACCTGCTCGAATCGCTGCCGCCCGGCAAGCGCGTCGTGGTCTGGGGCCTGGTCGATCCCGAGGACGACGGCGAGGTGCTGGTCCACGTCGGCGACGAAGTGCGCGAAAGCCTGCTGGCGGACATGGACACCGACGAGATCGTGGCCGCGGTCGAGGACCTCGACATCGACGACCTCGCCGATCTGGTCGAGGATCTGCCCGACACGGTCATCGACGAAGTCCTCAAGTCGATGGATCGCGAGAACCGCGAGCGCCTGGAGCAGGTGCTGTCGTACGCGGAGGACACCGCCGGCCGCCTGATGAATCCGGACGTGGTGACGGTGCGCGCCGACACCACCATCGACGTGGTGCTGCGCTACCTGCGCCTGCGCGGCGAGCTGCCCGAACACACCGACCACCTGTACGTGGTCAGCCGCCGCCACCAGTATCTGGGCCGGATCGCCCTGGCCGCCCTGCTCACCCACGAGCCCGGCACGCCGATCAACGAGCTGATCGACGACGAGCAGCCGGCGATCGACGTGACCGAGACCGACAGCGAAGTCGCGCGCCAGTTCTCCGACCACGACTGGATCAGCGCCCCGGTCGTCGACGACAACAACATCCTGCTCGGCCGCATCACCATCGACGACGTGGTCGACATCATCCGCGACCAGGCCGAGCACCAGGCCTTGAGCGCGGCCGGCCTGGACGAGGACGAGGACTTGTTCAGCCCGGTCCGGCGCGCGTTCCGGCGCCGCCTGATCTGGCTCAGCGTGAACCTGTGCACCGCCTTCCTGGCCGCCAGCGTGGTCGGCCAGTTCGAGGATTCCATCGCCAAGCTGGTCGCGTTGGCCGCGCTGATGCCGATCGTCGCCGGCATGGGCGGCAACGCCGGTACCCAGGTGCTGGCGCTGATGATCCGCGGCCTGGCCCTGGGCCAGATCGGTGCGTCCAATGTCGGCGTGCTGCTGCGCAAGGAGCTGTCGGTGGCGCTGATCAACGGCGTGGTGCTGGGCATCGGCCTGGGCCTGATCGTGCTGCTGTGGTTCCGCCAGCCCGGTCTGTCGCTGGTGATCGGCGCCGCGCTCACGATCAACCTGCTCACCGCCGCGGCCGGCGGCGTGCTGGTGCCGGTCACGCTCAAGCGCCTGGGCTTCGACCCGGCCCTGGCCGGCGGCGTGGTGTTGACCACGCTGACCGACGTGATGGGCTTCCTGAGCTTCCTCGGCCTGGCCACGTTGATCCTGCTGCGCTGAGCGCGCCCGGACGCAGCGGCGCACACGTGGATCGTGCTGCGCATCACCGCGCCCGCTGAACGGGATCCACGAACGTGAACGACGACTTTTCCCAATGTGGCGGTCGCGGCAAATCGCAGGATCGCGCATGGACAGCGCGGAAATCGCACGGAATGATGCGATCAACAAGGATGCCGTGGACAGCACGATGCTGCGACCCGTTACCGTTCGCCTGTGGGCGATCCTGCTGCCGTTGGCCGTGATGATCGCGGCCTCCTGCACGCACACGCCCGCGGCCCGCGAACACGGGGCCTTCGTCGAACGCAGCCTGGACCTGGACGGCAAGACCTATCGCTATCAAGTGTTCGTGCCCGCGCGCGCGGCCGGCGGCCGGCATCCGCCGGTGCTGCTGTTCCTGCACGGCTCGGGCGAGCGCGGCGACGACAACCAGCGTCAGCTCGCGGTGGGCCTGGCGCCGCACATCCGCCGCGTCCAGGACGAGTTCCCCGCGATCGCGGTGTTCCCGCAGTCGCCCGCCGACGAATCCTGGACCGACGGCACCGCGCGCATGGCGCTGGCGGCGCTGGATGCGGCGATGCGCGAATTCGACGGCGACCCGGACCGGGTCGCGCTGACCGGGCTGTCGCGCGGCGGCTACGGCGTCTACGAACTGGCGCTGCTGCAACCCGACCGCTTCGCCGCGCTGGTGCCGATCTGCGGCGGCGTGACCGCACCCGGCGCACTGGGCGATCTGTATGTGCGCGGCGTGGCCACCGACGACGACCCGTTCGCGATCGCGGCCCAGCGCCTGCACCGCCTGCCGACCTGGATCTTCCACGGCGACCGCGACGAGTCGGTACCGGTGCAGCAGTCGCGGCGCATGGCCGAGGCGCTCAAGCAGGCCGGCGGCGACGTGCGCTACACCGAGTTCGCGGGCGTCGCGCACAACGCCTGGGATCCGGCGTACGCCAGCGACGCGCTGTGGTCTTGGCTGTGGCAGCAACGTCGCCGCTAAAGCGGATGGTCGAGAGCGACCGCAACGGCCGCAAGAAGCAGAACAGCAACAGCAACAGCAAATCCCCCTCAATCCCCCTTTGCTAAAGGGGGAGGAAGAGCATTGCCAACGTGCTGCCGTCCCCCCGCTTGCCTTCCCCCTTTGAAAAAGGGGGATCGAGGGGGATTTGCTCTACCCGCTAGGGGTATTTGCTCTACCCATTATTAGGCGGGATTCGCTTCTACCCGCTCAAGCCTTCTTCAGAAACTCGGTGCGCAGCACCAGTCCCTTGACCTTCTCGACGTTGCACTCGATCAGCTCTTCGTCGTCGGTGAGGCGGATGTTCTTGCACAGGGTGCCGCGCTTGAGCGTCACCGAGGTGCCCTTGACCTTCAGGTCCTTGATCACCAGCACCGAGTCGCCGTCGGCGAGCGCGGTGCCATTGCTGTCTTTCACGATCATGCGTCGGTGTCCTTAGCCGGCGCCGAGGGCGTCGCGGCTGGTGATGGGGTCAACCCTTGAGCAGGGCTTCGAGTACGGCCATGCGCGCGGCGACGCCGTTGGCGACCTGGGTCAGGATCAGCGACTGCGGGCCGTCGGCGACCTCGTCGGTGATTTCGACGCCGCGATTGATCGGGCCGGGGTGCATCACGATCGCGTCCGCGGCGGCGCGCTGGAGGCGCGCGGCGGTGAGACCGTAATCGCGGTGGTAGTCGTCCAGCGACGCCACCAGGCCCTCCTCCATGCGCTCGCGCTGCAGGCGCAGCATCATCACCGCGTCCACGCCTTCCAGCGCGGCGTCCAGATCGTGCGACACCGTGCAGCCCTGCAGGGTCGCCGCGTCGGGCAGCAGCGCGGCCGGGCCGCAGACGCGGATTTCGCCGGTGCCCAGCGCGCGCAGCGCGTGCAGGTCCGAGCGCGCGACCCGCGAATGGCGCAGGTCGCCGACGATCAGCACGCGCAGGCCGGAGAAATCGGTGCCCTTGGCCTGGCGCAGGGTCAGCATGTCGAGCAGGCCCTGGGTCGGGTGCGCGCTGCGGCCGTCGCCGGCGTTGATCAGGCTGGTGCCGGGGTTGGCGTGCTCGGCCAACGCCGCGACCGCGCCGTCCTCGTGATGGCGGATCACGAAGCCGCGCACGCCCATGGCTTCCAGATTCTTGAGCGTGTCCAGCGCGGTCTCGCCCTTGCGCGTGGACGAGGTCGAGGCATCGAAGTTGATCGTGTGCGCGCCCAGGCGCTGGGCCGCGAGCTGGAAGCTCATGCGGGTGCGCGTGGACGGCTCGAAGAACAGCGTGCACACCGCCAGCCCGTCCAGCGCGCGGCGGTCGTAGTGGCCTTCGGCGAAGGCCTGGGCGCGGATCAGCAGCGCGGTCAGAGCCTCGTGCGAGATTCCGTCCAGGGTCAACAGATGGCGCGGCGCGGCGGCCGGCGGCGTATGCGAAAACGTCGAGTTCATGCGGCGGGCAGTTGGTTCAGGTCGAGAGCGTCGTCGGGGGCGGCCAGGTAGCGCTCGACGATCACCGCCGCGGCGACCGCGTCCAGCGCCTCGGCGTCGCGCCGGCGCTTGCGGCCCTCGGCGCGGTCGGCGGCGAAACGCTGCGCGGCCTCGATCGAACTCAAGCGCTCGTCCACCAGCACCACCGGCAGGTTGTAGCGTGCGTGCAGCTCGCGCGCGAACGCATGCGCGCGCAGGCGGGCCGGCTGATCGCCGCCCTCCAGGGTCATCGGATCGCCGACGATCAGGCCGTCGGGGCGCCATTCGTTGCGCAGGCGGTCGATCGCGTTCCAGTCGGGGCCGTGGCCGTGCACGTCCACCACCGCCAGCGCGCGCGCGCCGTGGCCGAAGGCGCTGCCCACCGCCACGCCGATCCGGCGCGCACCGACATCGAAGCCCAGTACCGTGCCGTCGCGGCGGATGACCGTACGCTGATCGGCGTCGGCGTTCATGCGTGCCCGGCGTAATCGGCCAAGTGCGCGAAATCCACGCCGATACGGCCCGCCGCGGCGTGCCAGCGCGCGTCCAGCGGCAGGTCGAACAGCAGCTCGGCGTCGGCCGGCGCGGTCAGCCAGTCGTTCTCGGTCAGTTCGTGTTCGAGCTGGCCCGAACCCCAACCGGCGCAGCCCAGGGCGACGATGGCGTTCTCCGGACCTTCGCCGCGCGCCATCGCTTCCAGGATGTCGCGCGAGGTGGTCAGGAACAGCGCATCGGCGATCGCCAGGGTCGAGTCCCAGTGCATGCCGCCGTCGTGCAGCACGAAGCCGCGCTCCGGATGGACCGGGCCGCCGGCCAGCACGATCTGCGAACGCAGGCGGTCGTCGCCGCCGTCCACGCCCATCTGGCCGAACACCTCGCCCAGGGTGTACTCGGACGGTCGGTTGACCACGATGCCCATGGCACCGTCGTCGTCGTGCTGGCAGATCAGGGCGACGCTGCGCGAAAAGTTGGTATCCGACAGCGCGGGCAGCGCGATCAGGAGCTGGCTGGCCAGGGGTGTGGGCATCACGGACATGGCGCCATTCTAACGTGCGTGCCGCGCTCGCGGGTCGTGACCGATCCGTCGTAGCATGGGGTTTGCCCCCTACCCCGGACCCGAGCCATGCCCCGGCCGATCCTCCGTTTTCCGGCGCCCGCCACGGCCGCCGTCGGCCTGCGCCACGGACGCGCCTGACCGTGTCCGGCTACTGCGACTACGCCCCCGGCCATCCCCTGCACGGCCCCTATCACGACCGCGAGTACGGGTTCCCGCAACGCGCCGAGGCCGAGCTGTTCGAGCGCCTGATCCTGGAGATCAACCAGGCCGGCCTGAGCTGGGAAACCATCCTGCGCAAGCGCGAGGGCTTCCGCCTGGCCTACGACGGTTTCGACGTCGACACCGTGGCCGCCTACGGCGATACCGAACGCGGGCGCCTGCTCGCCGACGCCGGCATCATCCGCAACCGCCTCAAGGTCGACGCCGCCATCCACAACGCCCAGATCGTGCAAAGCCTGCGCGACAGCCACGGCGGATTCGCGCAATGGCTGGACGCGCACCTGCTGCTGGACGGCCGCGCGCGCGACAAGACGGCCTGGGTCAAGCTGTTCAAGAAAACCTTCCGCTTCACCGGCGGCGAAATCACCAACGAATTCCTGATGAGCCTGGGCTACCTGCCCGGCGGCCATCGCGAGAGCTGCCCGGTGTACGCCAAGCTGGCCAAGCTGCGCCCGCCGCCGCCGTGGATGCGGGCGGCGAAGGGCTGAGCGCGACACGCCCCGTCGCGGGCTACGGCGTATGCCGCGCGCTCACTTTCTTGCAGCAGCCAAGGGCACTGCGGCGGGCGGCGACGGTGGCGCATTGGCGTTCGGTAGCCAGAGCTCGATGATGCGTTCCTCGGGCTTGAACGCGCCGGGCAACTTGCGCAGCTCGATCTGAGCCCCATTGACGTACCAGTCCGCGATGTTCGGTTGCAACCATTCCCCGAGCGCCGCCGCGCAGGCGCCCTGATCGTCCATGCGATGCACGACCAGCGTCGGCTGCGTGTAGGACTTTGGCGCGTCGCCCTTTCGAGCGCGCGCTGATCGCACGACATCTTCAATCCCAGGCATGGTCGCCGCCGGTGTCAATTCGGTCCAGGGCAGGTTCGACGCGCGAGTGCGCGTGACCTCGTCGTAGACCTGAACGTAGACAACGACCGGGTATGCGCCGCAGGTCCGCTTCACCACCTGCGCAGGCGACGTCCGCGCGATCCTGGCTTCGTCGGTCTTTTTCGTCGAGGCGGTTCCGTCGGCGGCATCCCCGGACGAACGCCCTCCACCCGGTTTGGCGCCGCTCTCGTCACTCTCGGCAGGGCTCTTGTAAGTCGGTGCCACCGCAGTGAACCCGGTAGCTTCGTCGGTCCGCCCCCAATAGGCATCGCGAGGGTCGCAAACCGCCTCGCAAAGATTTTTGTGCGCCGTTTGGAGCAATGGGCAGGTCTTAGCCAGTGACGGCGCCTCCGGAAGTCCGCAACTGCGCTGCACCGCTCTGACCAGTAAGCCGCGATCGCTGAGCCTTTCGCTCTCGTTGCGCACCTGCCGATAAGTCGCGGCCAGCACGTCGTTCATATCCCCCTGAAGGTCGAATTTCCTCGCGGCGTCTATCCTGGCCCGGACTTTCTCCATATCCGCTTTCACATCGGTCTCGGCCTTGGCATCGGCCCCAGCCGTTGCCGCGCCCTGCGCTTCCTGCTTCACTGCGGCCTCGAACCCGTCCGCCGTTTTGCCTTCAAGCACCCACAGGGGAAGCGCGGCACGCAACTCGGCAAGCCGCCTCACCGACTCAGCGGCCTCTGTCCGACGTTGTTCGGCGAGTTTGTCGAAGACGTTCCATGCCGGTACCAGTAGCGTCGCGACCAGACCCGCGCCGAGACCCGCGCTGAGCGCCGCTGCTCTAGTCTCCGGACGCCAAAACGGCTTGGTCCCCTGCTCGCCTTCCGGCATTGACGGACGCAGGCGGCGCAGGGACGGTAGTGCGTCCTGCGGCGCCACCGGCATCGCCCAACCCGGCAGTTGCTCGAGCCAACCAGGTTTCAGCGAGCGGCCGAAGTCTTCGCCCAGGCGGTGGTAACTCTCCCATTGCGCCTCATCGAAGAACTGGTCCGAAGTCGGCTGCTGCGGGAAGGCGGGGTTCCGGCGGGCATAAGCCAGCACATCGCTGTCCAGAGCGAAGTGCAGATTCGGCTTCACTACCAGCAAAGTCCCCAGCTTTCGGACCCCTTGCTCGTCGGGCCGATAACGGATGCGCGCTAGCATTACGCCCCGCGCCGTGTAGTTGTCGCGCAACTTCTCCGGAGCCAGCACGCAAATCTGATCGTCTTGCATCAACGGCAGGTGACAGACGCTGTCCTCGGTGTAGAACTCGATCTCGGCGCCGAAGTCGATGCGTGCCTTGCGGATCAGGTTCTCCAGGTCGGCGAACTCGTAGGACGGATCGGCGCCGCAGTCGGCCAGGACGATGAAGTCGAGCTGGCGCCGCAGTAGCGAATGCACGCCGGTATTGTCGAAATGGCCGCCGTCGGACAGGTACCAGGCGCGCGCGCTTTCGCCGTCGAACGAAGCCGTGGCCTCGGCGATCAGGCGCCCGAACTTGGAGTTTCGATAGCGCCGCCATAGCGTAGGGCCGAGTCCCTGCGCGCCTGTGGCGCCAGCCCCTGCGACGCCTGACCCGGGACGTTCCGACTGCCCCGGCGAACGCCCGGTGTCGAACCAATAGCCCAGCCGGGCGCCCACCAGAAACAGCAGCATTGCCCACCCGGGCGTCGTGTTGGAGCCCGCACCCGGCGACGCGGCGGCACCGGAAATCGCGATCCAGCGTCCGAGCTTGTCCAGGCGCTGCGCACCCACCTGTGCACGCTCGCCATCGCGACCGACCTCCAAACCGAAGCTACTGGCGACCAAAGGCGCCCCCTTGCGGTCGGCGTTGTAGAGCTTGCTACCAGCGTCACGGGTCTGATTGAGGCAGATGTTAATCAGATGCAGCGGCCCCCCGCATTCGTACGGCCGATAGTCGATCAGCGCGATGTCGTCGGCGCGCAGGGTGGTGGCCACGCTCGAGAACTCTTCCGGACTGATCTCGCGTTCGGTGACCAGGTCGTGCTTGGGAAACCGTATCGGGTTTCCCACCGCCAAGTAGGTGCGGGTCAGGCGCGAACGGTAGAAGCCGTGCAACGACGTGGCATTGACGGTCTCGGTATGCAGGCCAGTGCCGAGGAACCAGGTCAGCAGCCCTAACAGCAACCACAGCAGGCATAACAGGCTCGGCTGTTGCAACATCCACCGCAGCCATGACCAACGCGGCAGCAGCATCGATGAATCCCACACAGGCAGAGCCAAGCGTTCGCACCAACCGCTCAGAATCAGGTGGGGATCGACTCCGTGTCGGCCGAATATCCACCATTGCACCGCCGTCACCCACAGCACCGTCAATGCCAGCACCGCGCCCAGGCCGAGTACGTTGATCAGCAACGGCATCAGCCCCGGTCGCGGGCCCTCCTCGGTCGAGAGCAGGCGCTGGATCGGCTCGCCGAACGCGCGCACCACCACTACCAGCAGGCTGCCCAGGCCGAGGCTGCCGTAGACCCAGGGCGCGCCGGCCTCCAGGTTCCGCATCAGCTTCCAACTCAGCAGATCCACGACGCCCAGTGCCGCCAGGGCCAATGCAATCAGGTTGATCTTGCGCAGATGCGCGGTCAGCAGATCTCGCTCGCGGGTGTTGAAGGTGTCGCGGTCGTCGCTGGCGCCGCGCACGCGCGTCCACAGCCACAGGCCGTAGCCGGAGACGCTGGCCAGCACCAGCACGGCGAGGAATTTGGCCGAGTACGCCGGCAGCGGTGGGCCGACGTCGGACAGGCGCGAGGCCAGCAGCACCGTGACCGCGCCGGCCACCAGGACCATGGCGATGTCCCAGCGCGAGTAGCGCGGCGGCGCGGTCAGCGCGGCCGCGTCCTTGGGCGCGACATCGCGCAGCGCCCAGTACGCCATCAGATTGCCGGGCGCCAGCAGCAGCCAGCTCAGCGCCGCCAGCGGCCACCAGGCAGTGCGCCAGCCGCTCCAGTCCTGCGGCGCCAGCAAGGAAGTCAGGCTTTGCAGCAGATGCGGCAGCACCACCAGGGTGCCGATCGCGATCGCGAGCAGGGCGAACTCCAGGTGCACGGCCAGTCCCGCGCGCAGGTAGGTCGCGATGGCGATGCCGTAGTCGCGCGCGCCGCGTGGCGTCAGATAGCGGCCGTAACGGCGCAGCCAGGCCAGCGGCAGGGTGTCGCCGCGGCTGAGCACGCGTTGCGCGTCGACGATGCCCAGCGCCGCGATCAGCCGGCCCAGCGCCGCGCCGGCGTAGCCGCCGCCGGACACCGTGGACAGGTAATCGAAGCGCGGCAGCAAACCGTTCTGGGCCAGGCCGCGGATCAGCCCCAGGCAGAAGGTTGCGCTGCGCACGCCGCCGCCGGACAGGGCCAAGCCGATGGTGCTTGGCGGGCCGCCCTGCGGACCGATAATGCCGGCGAATTTCCGGCGGGCATCGATCGCGGCACGCTCGGCCGCGTCGATCGTCGTTGCTATCGCCTCGGCGTTCGCATCTATTTCCGCGTGTGCCTGGCCAGACGCTACGGATCCTGGGTCGATGCTGGCCATGCGACATGCTCCGTGTCGTTGGGTTCATCCCTGCTAGTGGCAAACGATACAGATGCGTACGACAGGACACCGCACCGGCTGTCGGATAAGACGCTCCTGTTATTCGGCACCAAAAATTAAGGCAATGTGTGCCATGGGTGCATGGATAAAGGGCTGGCCCTTATTTGAAAGCGCTCTAGATGCCACGCATGTGCACCGCACATAAAAAAGCCCGGACCAGCCGGGCTTCTTCGTGTGGCGGTGCGCGTCGCGCGCGTCAGCGCACTTCCGCGACCTCGACGCCATCCATGCCCTGGGCCAGGGTGCGCGCGTCGCCGCCCTGGGCGAGCTTGATGCGCAGGCGCACTTCGTTCTGCGAGTCGGCGTAACGCAGCGCGTCCTCGTAGCTGATCTCGCCGGCCTGGTAGAGCTCGAACAGGGCCTGGTCGAAGGTCTTCATGCCCAGCTGCACGGACTCCTTCATCACTTCCTTGAGCTTGTGGATCTCGCCGTCGCGGATGTAGTCCTGGACCAGCGGCGTGCCCAGCAGGATTTCCATCGCGACCCGGCGCGCCTTGCCGTCCGGGGTCGGGATCAGCTGCTGCGCGACCACGCCCTTGAGGTTCAGCGACAAGTCCATGAGCAACTGGCCGCGGCGATCCTCGGGGAAGAAGTTGATGATGCGGTCCATCGCCTGGTTGGCGTTGTTGGCGTGCAGGGTGCACAGCACCAGGTGACCGGTTTCGGCGAAGGCGATGGCGTGGTCCATGCCCTCGCGGGTGCGCACCTCGCCGATCATGATCACGTCCGGCGCCTGGCGCAGGGTGTTCTTGAGCGCGGCGTCCCAGCTGTCGGTGTCGATGCCGACCTCGCGCTGGGTGATGATGCAGCCCTCGTGCTTGTGCACGAACTCGATCGGGTCCTCGATCGTGATGATGTGGCCGCTGGAGTTCATGTTGCGGTAGCCGATCATCGCCGCCAGCGAGGTCGACTTACCGGTACCGGTCGCGCCGACGAAGATGATGATGCCGCGCTTGGTCATCGCCAGCGTCTTGATGATCGGCGGCAGGTTGAGCTCTTCGACGGTCGGGATCTTGGTCTCGATGCGGCGCAGGACCATGCCGACCTGATTGCGCTGGTAGAAGCAGCTCACGCGGAAGCGGCCGACGCCGGTCACGCCGATGGCGAAGTTGCACTCGTGGGTCTTTTCGAACTCCTCGCGCTGCTGAGGGTTCATGACGTTGAGCACGAGATCGCGGCTTTGCTGCGGGGTCAGCGGGTTCTGGGTGATCGGCGAGATCTTGCCGTGGACCTTCATCGACGGCGGCATGCCGGCGGTGATGAACAGGTCCGACGCCTTCTGGTGCGCCATCAGCTTGAGGAACGAGGTGAAGTCGATGGTGCTCATGGGATGCTCCTACTGAGCCGGGATGGGGGATTGGGGATTCGGGATTTGCAAACCCCGACCCTGCACCGCAACTCCGGCCTGAACTGAATACTGCTTTTAACCAATCTCGAATCCCGAATCTCGAACCCCGGTCTCAATCGAACAGGCGCTTGTCCTTGGCGTACTCGCGGGCCTGCGGGCGCAGGATCATGCCGCGCTTCACCAGGTCCTGCAGGTGCTGGTCGAGGGTCATCATGCCGTGGTTCTGGCCGGTCTGGATCGCCGAGTACATCTGCGCGACCTTGTCCTCGCGGATCAGGTTACGCACCGCCGGGATGCCGACCATGATTTCCCAAGCCGCGGTACGACCGCCGCCGACCTTCTTCAGCAGCGCCTGCGAGATCACCGCGCGCAGCGATTCGGACAGCATCGAGCGCACCATCGGCTTTTCGCCGGCCGGGAACACGTCGATGATGCGGTCGACGGTCTTGGCCGCGGACGAGGTGTGCAAGGTGCCGAACACCAAGTGGCCGGTTTCGGCCGCGGTCAGCGCCAGGCGGATGGTTTCCAGATCTCGCAACTCGCCGACCAGGATGTAGTCCGGGTCTTCGCGCAGCGCCGAACGCAGGGCCTCGTTGAAGCCGTGGGTGTCGCGGTGGACTTCGCGCTGGTTGATCAGGCACTTCTGCGAGGTGTGCACGAACTCGATCGGGTCTTCGACCGACAAGATGTGCGCGTACTCGTTCTTGTTGATGTGGTCGATCATCGCCGCCAGCGTGGTCGACTTGCCCGAACCGGTCGGTCCCGTGACCAGGATCAGGCCCTGCGGCTGCTCGATCAGTTCCTTGAAGATGCGCGGGCAGCCCAGGTCTTCGAGCGACAGCACTTCCGAGGGAATGGTACGGAACACCGCGCCGGCGCCGCGGTTCTGATTGAACGCGTTGACGCGGAAGCGGGCCAGGCCGGGAATCTCGAACGAGAAGTCGACCTCGAGGAATTCTTCGTAATCGCGGCGCTGCTTGTCCGACATGATGTCGTACACCAGCGAGTGGACCTGCTTATGGTCCAAGGCCGGGATATTGATGCGCCGCACGTCGCCATCGACGCGAATCATCGGCGGCAGGCCGGCCGACAGATGCAAGTCGGATGCCTTGTTCTTGACCGAAAACGCCAACAGTTCGGCGATATCCATGCGTGCTCCCCCGCACTGCAACAGAACTTCAGATGGAAACTTCAGACCACACGTAGCGACGCCACAGCGAAACGCCTAAACGCAAACGAGCGACAATAACGGCCAGCCGCAAGTGGCGGGAAGCGTCCCCTGCGAGGCAGTATAGCCCCGTACCCGCATTGCCGAACCAGCCCTCTTTCACAGGATTCCTCACGTGCGCGCGCACGCCCTGCTCGGCATCTTGCACCAGTTGGATAACGCCGCGCGCCTTGCGCAACGGCCAGTACCGCAGTTGCTCGCGGTCAGCAAGACCCAGGATGCGACCGCCGTCGCGGAACTGGCGGCGGCCGGGCAACGCGCGTTCGGCGAGAACTATGTTCAGGAAGCCGCGACCAAAACCGCGGCCCTGGCCGAACTGAGACTGGAGTGGCATTTGATCGGCCACCTGCAGTCGAACAAGGCCGAGCAGGCCGCGCAGCTGTTCGACTGGGTGCAGACCGTGGACCGGCCCAAGCTGGTCGCGGCCCTGGCCCGCCACCGCGATCCAGCGCGGGCGCCGCTGCAGGCGCTGATCCAGGTCAACATCGACGACGAGGCCAGCAAGCACGGCTGCCGGCCCGAGGATGCGCCCGCGCTGGCGGCCGCGATCGCGGCCGAACCGCGCCTGCGGCTGCGCGGCCTGATGGTGATCCCGACCCCGCACGCGGATCCCGAGCGCCGCCGCCCCGCGTTCCGCCGCGCCTACGCCTTGTTCGAGTCGCTGCGCGCCGACCACCCCGGCCTCGACACCCTGTCGATGGGCATGAGCGACGACTACGCGATCGCGATCGAGGAAGGGGCGACCATGGTCCGCATCGGCACCGCGCTGTTCGGTGCGCGCCCGCCCAAGGCCGCCGCATGAGCGCCGCGCCAGACGGGCAGGACCGCATCGTGTTCCCCGGCAATCCCTGGCCGGAAGGCCACGCGATCGCCGAATTCGACTGGAGCGCGCGGGTCGAGGGCGAGGATGTGTGGTTCGACCTGCACCTGGTCGGCGCCAAGTACTACGCCGAACGCGAGATCGCCGACGACGGGAACGACGCGGCTTCGGACTGGGCCTCGCCGATCGTGTGGGGCAACTACCACCACTGCATCCTGTCCTCGGTCTATTGGGGCGAGAGCGGCGGCATCCGGATCGGGCCGCTGGCGCAGTTCTCGCTGGCGGCGCTGGACGGTGCCGAATTCGTGGCCGATCCGTTCGACGGCGACGGGGAGCTGCCCGACGCCGACGAAGATCCGGCGTTCGGGCTGTACCTGCTCGGTCACGACAGCGCGGTCGATCACCGCATCCGCTTCCAGCGCCGCGGCGACAGCGACCGCTACGACCTGCTGTGGTCGGGCCGGATCGCCCTGAGCTACGCCGGCGACTACGTGCCGCGCTACCGCTTCGAAGCGCGCATCCTCGACCGGCCCTGTCCGCCGCTGCCCGGCGCATCCCCGCGCACGAGGTTCTAGCGCGGGAGCGCAGCCGCCTCGGTATGCTGGCGCTCCAGTCCCGCACGCCGCGAACGCCATGCCCGCATCCGAAACCGCCCTGTCCCCGCTCAGTCCGGTCGCCTTCATCGGCGGCGGCAACATGGCGCGCAGCCTGATCGGCGGCCTGGTCGCGCGCGGCGGCGACGCCGACGCGATTCGCGTGGCCGAGCCGGTGGATGCGCTGCGCGAGGCCCTGCAGCGCGATTTCGGCGTGCCCAGCTACGCCAACGCGGCCGAGGCCGCGACCGGCGCCGTCGTGTGGCTGCTCGCGGTCAAGCCGCAGGTGATGCGCAGCGTATGCGCGGCGCTGGCGCCGCTGGCGCAGTCGCAGCGCCCGCTGGTGATCTCGATCGCGGCCGGCATCACCGCCGGCCAGCTCGACCTGTGGCTGGGCGGCGGCCAGGCGGTGGTGCGGGCGATGCCGAACACGCCGGCCCTGCTCGGCGCCGGCATCACCGGCCTGTACGCCAACGCCGCCACCGCCGAACCGCAACGCGCGCGCGCGGCGGCGCTGCTGGACGCGGTCGGTCCGACGGTGTGGATCGCCGAGGAGGCGCTGATGGACGCGGTCACCGCGGTCTCCGGCAGCGGCCCGGCCTATGTGTTCCTGCTCGCCGAGGCCATGCAGGCCGCGGGCGTCGCCCAGGGCCTGGCGCCCGAGGCCGCGCGCGCCCTGGTCAATCAGACCCTGCTGGGCGCGGCGACCATGCTGAGCCAATCCGACGAGTCCGCGCAGGTACTGCGCGCGCGCGTGACCTCGCCCGGCGGCACCACCCAGGCAGCGATCGAGACCTTCGAAACCGGCGGCTTCCATGCCCTGGTCGAGGCCGCGATCGCGGCCGCTACCCGACGCGGCCGCGAGCTCTCGGCCGCCAACGATTGACCCTTTCCACCGGAACCGCCGCCATGCGCACCGCCCTCGCTGTCTGCCTGCTGTCCCTCGCGCTGCTGAGCGGCTGCGGCCGCGAGGCGGCGGTGCCCACCGGCTCCGGCAGCGCCGGCGCCGCGCCGCAGGAGGCGACCGTGCGCAGCGGCGACGTCACCGTGCGCGCCAGCGCATTGCAGACCTCGGCGCTGTCGCCGGCGGTCGCGCAGCAGTACGGCATCGCGCGCGACGACGCCACGGTCTTGCTGCTGGTGGCGGTGCGACGCGGCCCGGACGGCCAGGACAACGCGATCCCGGCGCGCGTGAGCGCGACCGCAACCGACCTGCGCGGCCAGCGCCGCACGCTGGAACTGCGCGAACTGCGTACCGGCGAGGCGGGCAGCGCGCAACTGCTGGACTACGTGGGCACCGTCGAGATCGCCCTGCCCGACACCCTGCGCTTCGAGTTGAGCGTGGCGCCGGAGGGCGGCGCACCGACCACGCTGCAGTTCAGCCGCGAGTTCTATCCGCGCTGAAGGTCGCGCGCGGACGTAATGCATCCGAACCGCGACAGTTGATCGGGATGGGGCGCCGCGTCGCTCCACGATGCGTTCGCGGTGAACCCGTCGAACCATGAGCGGATCGCCAGCGCGGCGCCACGATCAGTCGTTGCGGGTCAGCGCCTCGATGCGCAGACGCTCGCGCGCATCGAACGGCGCCAGCAGCGCCGCCAGCCGGGCTTGACGCTGGGCCGCGCTCAAACCGCGATCGGCCAACACCTGCGAGCGCGCGACGCGATACGCGGCCACGCGCCGATTCCATTGCGCGCGGCGTAGATCGAGCTCGCCCAATCGCTGCGCCGCTTCCCGCCCGAACGCCGCTTCGCGTTCGGCGTAACGGCGTTCCGGCGCGGCGCCCTCGGCCTCGAAGCGCGCGCTCTGGCGCATCGCCAGGGCGACCGTGTCGCCCTCCGTGCGGGTCGCGTCCAGGTCCAGGCCGTACGCGGCATCGAGTTCGCGCAGGCGCGTGGCGCGTTGCGCGGGCGCGAGACCGCGATCGCGCTGCAGCGCCTGGCGCGCGATCGCGTGCTCAAGGCGACGCTCGTCTTCGCCATACCAGGCCTGCGCGACCGTGGCGCCGAGGCGGCGGCGGCGCAGCTCGCGGCGACGCTGCAGATCCGCGCTCAGATCGCCGCTGGCGCCCAAGGCCGCGCTTTCGCGCTCCAGCGCGACATAGGCATCGAACCAGGCCAGTACCTGCGCCAGCACCGCCGCGCCGACGCGCGGCTGCAGATGGCGACGCAGGTCGTCGCGGATGGTCGCGGGCGAGCGCTCGCCCAGGCGGGTGAGGAAGTAGTCGAATAGCCGCCGCATCGCACGATCCGGAACCGCCTTGCCCGCGGCATTCAAGGTCAAGCCGCCGTCGACGCCGGTGCCGCGCAGCGAGTCGTCCGCGGCGGCCGCGGCGGCAGGCGGGCGCCCCATGCGCGCATCGGCGGCCGCGTTGGCGGCCGCCGAGGGCGGTGCCGGGGTCAGGGCCGGCGTGGTCTCGCGACTCCGGCCCGACAGCCCCAGCACCAGCGCCAGGCCCGCCGCCAGCATCAGTACCAGCGTGAAACGCAGCATGCCTACAGCCCGGCGTTCTTCAGCCGGTTCAGATGGGCGCGGTAGACGCTGGGCGGATTGGACGCGAACAGGCCGCGCAGGCCGGCGACCTGGTTGACCTCGTCGAGGTGGTTCCAGGCGTAGTCGTCGCGGATCACGCTGCCCAGATGCGAGGAACAGCGCCCGACCAGGCCGTCGTTGGCCTCGAACCCGAAGAACAGCGCGCCCGCGCCCAGCAGCAGATCGCTGGGATCGAACACGTTGCTCAGCGGCGAGGTGCCGCCCATCGAGTAGTAGCGCACGCCGCGCACGCTGGCCGCGCCCTGGCCGCAGGCGCTGCCGGGCAGGCCCTCGGGATAGCGCGCGTTGAACGCGGCCGCGCCGGCGCTGTCGAGCGAAGCCAAGGCGGCCAGCGCGTCCTGCGGATCGTCGTCGCCGGACAGGAACTCCAGGAACGATCCCAGCGCATCGGCGAGGCCGGCGACCAGGCCGCGGCCAGGCGAGCCGGGCGGGAACGCGGTGCCGATGCCGTCGGCGACCTTGCTGCCGGTGTGCGGGCTGCCCATCGAGGTGATCGAGGCGACCAGGTCCGGGCGCACCGAAGCCACGTAACGCGCGGTCGGTCCGCCATGGCTGTGGCCGATCAGGTTGAAGCGGCTGTAGCCGTAAGTGGCCTGCAGGGTTTCCAGGTAGTCGATCAGCTGTTCGCCGCGCAGTTCGCTGGAATTGGCCGAGGACACGTTGGCGACATAGACCTTGGCCCCGCCCGAACGCAGCTGCCCGGGAATGTCGTACCAGTAGTCGTAGATGCCGCCGAGTTCGTCGAAGCCGAACAGGCCGTGCACCAGCACGACCGGGTGCTTGGTCTTGGTGTAATCGTCGGCGCTGGCCGGCAGGGCCGCCGACAGCAACAGCAGGACCGCGAACAGCCTGGCCCAGACTCCGGCGCGCAACGCGCCCATACGCAGGATCGATCGCGACATGTTCCCTCCCAGAAACGGTGCCGTACCGCAGGCGAGGCCGGCGGCGCCGGCCCGATCGACTGTACGAATGCGTATGGAACCTGCACGCCGCAGTGCACCATACGGGAGCGAACCGTGATGCCTATCGCGCCAGGCCGGGCTGGCCAAGCGCCGAGCCCGGGCTAATTGTTGCGCTGCACCCAGGCGCGGATATGCGCGGCGATCTCGGCCACGCCGTCGCTGAGCGCGGCCGGACCGGGCTGCAGGATCAGCGGCGATTTGATCTCGTGCAGCTCGCCGTCGCGCACCGCCGGGATCGCGTCCCAACCTGGCCGCGCGGCCACGCGTTCGGGACGGAATTTCTTGCCGCACCAGGAGCCGAACACGATGTCCGGCGCCAGCGGGATCACCTCGGCCGCGTCGGCCAGGATGCGGTGCTTGGCCAGCGACTGCGCCGCGTGCTGCGGGAACACGTCGTCGCCGCCGGCGATCCGCACCAACTCGGCGACCCAGCGGATGCCGGTGATCAGCGGCTCGTCCCACTCCTCGAAATAGACCTTGGGCCGGCGCGGATAGGTCTGCGCCTCGCGCTCGATCGCGTCCAGCCCGCGCCGCAGTTCGTCGGCGTAGGCCACGGCCCGGTCGGCCGCGCCGACCAGGGCGCCCAGGCGCGCGATGTAGTCGAGGATGCCCTCGACGCTGCGGTGGTTGCTGATCCAGACCTCCACGCCCTGCTTGATCAGCGCGGCGGCGATCTCGGACTGGATGTCGGAGAAGCCGATCACGAAATCGGGCTGGAGCTTGAGGATCTCGTCGATCTTGGCGCTGGTGAAGGCGCTGACCTTGGGCTTTTCCTTGCGCGCGATCGGCGGGCGCACGGTGAAGCCGCTGATGCCGACGATGCGGTGCTGTTCGCCGAGCGCGTACAGGGTCTCGGTCGGTTCTTCGGTGAGGCAGACGATGCGTTGGGGGCCCATGTCGCGATTGTCGCATTACCGGGGGGCGCCGACGCGGCCGGCGGCGATTGCCAGGCGCGCCGCGCGATGCGATCTTCGCCGCATGCAACCCGCCATCGTCTACGCCCGCGAGGCCACCGTCGCCGTCGCCGACTTCCGCCACGTCCTGGTCGATTCCGGCCTGGGCGCGATCCGTCCTGTCGACGACGCGCAGCGCCTGCAGCGGATGCTGGACGCGGCCGATCTGATCGTGAGCGCGCGCCGGCCCGACGGCGAACTGGTCGGCATCGCGCGCTGCGTCACCGATTTCGCCTGGTGCTGCTATCTGTCGGAGCTGGCGGTGTCGAAAGCGGCGCAGGGACTGGGTATAGGCCAGGGTTTGCTGGACGAGACGCGGCGCCAGCTCGGGCCGACGGTAAGTCTGATCCTGGCCTCGGTGCCGGACGCGGTCGGCTTCTACGAACGCGCGGGCATGGCGCCGATGCAGCACACCTTCTGGTACAAGCGCGAGTATTGAGGCGGTTGCGCGGCGGTTTCGGCGCCGGCGTCGTTGCCCGAGCGGCGCGACGATGCGGTTCGCTTTGCTCACCGCATCCTACGCAAGGCAGCTGGGGCCGTAGGGTGCGGTGTTAACCGCACCATCGCGTTACCCGAGGCGCTTGCGGAAATACACCACGCGCTCGGTTTCCTCGAAGCCGCAGGCCGCGTGCGCATGGTGGGCGTCGTGGTTGTCCAACAGCGAATCGGAAGCCAGCTCCTCGCAACCGCGTTCGCGCGTCCAGCGCTCGACCGCGCCGATCAGGGCGCGTCCGACGCCGCGGCCGCGCTGTTCCGGCGCCACGTACCAGCCTTCGAGAAACCCGACCGGCGAGCTGTCGGTGCCGTTGACGTAGTCCGTGCGCAGGCTGGCCTCGGCGAAGCCGCAGGCGCGGCCGTGCGCGTCGAATGCGAGCACGCACAGATCGCGCTCCGGACGCGCCAGCGCCTCGCGCATCTCGCCCTCGTGATCGTTGGGCTCCTCCCCCTCCTCGTCCGGCCACAGCGCGCCGCGCAGCCGCGCCCAGTCGGCCAGGTCGGCCGCGGTCGCCGGCCGCACCCGCCCGGCATCGCTCACGGATAAAGCATCCGCTTCGACCAGTCGCCGGCGCGGTCGCATTCGTACAGCCAGCGCTCGTGCAGGCGGAAGTCGGCGCCGTACCAGAACTCGATCTTCTCCGGCCGCACGCGCAAGCCGGTCCAACGCGGCGGACGCGGCACCTCGCGGCCGTCGAAGCGTTGCTCGATCTGGGCCAGGCGCTGTTCGAAGGTCTCGCGCGATGCCAGGGTTTCCGATTGCAGCGAAGCCCAGGCGCCGAGCTGGCTCACACGCGGACGCGAGGCGAAGTAGGCGTCCGCCTCGGCGTCGGAGACGATCTCGACCGCGCCTTCCACCCGCACCTGCACGCCGTTGCGCACGCGCGGCCAATGGAACAACAGCGCCGCATGCGGATTGGCCTGCAGCTCGCGGCCCTTGCGCCCGTCCAGATGGGTGTAGAACACGAAACCGCGCGCGTCGTGCGCTTTCAGCAGCACGGTGCGCGCCGACGGACGCGCGTCCAGGCCGGCGGTGGCGATGGTCATCGCGGTGGGATCGGGCTCGCCGGCGACGCGCGCCTCCTCGAACAGACCGGAAAATCCTGCGATGGCTTCGGCTAACAAGGGATGTGGGTTCATTGGGTTATTGTCGCGCGATGCCGCCCGCTACGCATCCCTCCGCCGCCAGCGCCTACGCTGCGGACTTCGTCGAACGCGTGCTGACCGACGCCCTGCGCCACGACGCCCGCGTCTACGCGATCGCCGGCCTGCAAGGCAGCGGCAAGTCGACCCTGGCCGCGCAGGTCGCGGCGCTCGCCGGCGAACGCGGACTGCGGGTGGCGGTGCTGTCGATCGACGACTGCTACCTGGGCCGGCGCGAACGCGCGCAACTGGGCCGCCGGGTGCATCCGCTGCTGGCCACGCGCGGCCCGCCGGGCACTCACGAGGTCGAACTGGCCTGTGCCACCCTGGACTCCTTGCGCGCCGGCGGCGCCGCGCGCCTGCCGCGCTTCGACAAGCTCGGCGACCGCCGCCTGCCGCCCTCGCGCTGGCCGCGCCTGCGCGCGGTCGATCTGACCCTGTTCGAAGGCTGGTTCCTCAAGACCCCGGCGCAGACGGGGGCGGAGCTGATCGAGCCGATCAACGCCCTGGAGCGCGACGAGGACCGCGACGGCGTCTGGCGCGGCTACTGCAACCAGGCCTTGGCGCAGGACTACCCGGCGCTGTGGGCGCGCCTGGACCGGCTGCTGTTCCTGCAGCCGCCGGGCTTCGAACACGTACCGGAGTGGCGCTGGCAACAGGAGCGTGCGCTGCAGGCCGCCAGCCCCGGGCGCGCGGGCATGGACCGCGCCCGGATCGAACGCTTCGTGCGCCTGTTCGAACGGGTGAGCCGGCAGGCGCTGGCGCGGCTGCCGGAGATCGCCGACTGGACGGTGCCGGTGGACGCGCGCCGGCGCGTGCTCGCCTAGAGCCGCGCGCTGGCGCGCGACGGCGCCGTCACTCGACGATGAAGCTCACCCGCAGGTTGACCCGCCACTCGGTCACCGTGCCGTCGTCCTCGGTCACGACCTTGATCTCGTTGACCCACGCCCCCTTGATGTTCTTCACCGATTCGCCGCACTTCTTCAGTCCCGATTTGACCGCGTCCTCCATGCTGGTCTTGGAAGAGGCGTTGAGTTCGATGATCTTGGCGATCGCCATGGGCGTGCTCCTGTCTGGCCGGCGCGCGGGTTTGCGACCGGAACCGCGAGCCTAGGCCGGCCGGCGTTAAGGCCACGCAACAGCCGCCGCCAGCGCGGGGCCGCGGCTGGCTACAATCGCGGCATGAATCCCGCGAGCAATCTGATCCTGGTGGGCCCGATGGGGGCCGGCAAGAGCTGCATCGGCCGCCGCCTGGCCGAGCGCTACGGCCTGCGCCTGGCCGACGCCGACCGCGAGATCGAACAGCGCACCGGCGCCACCGTCGCCACCATCTTCGAATGCGAGGGCGAGGCCGGCTTCCGCGCGCGCGAGCGCGCGACCCTGGCCGAGCTGCTGGCCGAGGACGGCCTGCTGTTGGCCACCGGCGGCGGCGCGGTGCTGGACCCGGACAACCGCGCCCTGCTGCGCGAGCGCGGCTATGTGGTGCACCTGCAGGTCAGCGTGGAGGCGCAACTGGAGCGCCTGGCGCGCGACCGCACCCGCCCGCTGCTGGCGCGCGACGACCGCGAGGACGTGCTGCGCACGCTGTCGACGCAGCGCGCGCCGCTGTACGCCGAAGTGGCCGATCTGCGCTTCGACACCGAACGCATGACCGCGGCCGACGCCGCGGCCAAGCTCGCCGACGAACTCGACCTTTGCTGGCGCCGTCCCGCGCACGCGCACGGAGCCTCCGCATGACTACCCCCGCCTCCCAGCCCTTGCACAGAGTGAAGGTGTCGGGCGACGCCGCCTATGCGATCGACATCGGCCCCGGCCTGCTCGCCGACGCCGAGCACGTCGCCGTGCACCTGCGCGGCCGCCACGCCCTGATCGTCAGCGACGGCCACGTCGCGCCGCTGTACGCCGATGCGCTGGAACGCGCGCTGCGGGCGGCCCGCCCCACCCTGTCGCTGGCGCGCTACGTGCTGCCGCCGGGCGAACACGAGAAAACCCTGGCGCGCTTCGGCGAATGCCTGGACGCGCTGGCCCGGCTCGGCGCGACCCGCGACGCCACCGTGCTGGCCCTGGGCGGCGGCGTGGTCGGCGACCTCGCCGGTTTCGCCGCCGCCTGCTGGATGCGCGGCGTCGATGTGGTGCAGCTGCCGACCACCCTGCTGGCGATGGTCGACTCCTCGGTCGGCGGCAAGACCGCGGTCGATCTGCCCAGCGGCAAGAACCTGGTCGGCGCCTTCCATCCGCCGCGCGCGGTGATCGCCGACACCGCCACCCTGCGCAGCCTGCCCGCGCGCGAACTGCGCGCCGGTCTGGCCGAAGTGGTGAAGTACGGCGCGATCTTCGACGAGAGCTTCCTGGCCTGGCTGGAGGCGCATGCCACGGCCTTGCTCAGCGGCGACGACGCGACCTTGGCGCAGGCGATCGCGCGCAGCTGCGCCTACAAGGCCGACGTGGTCGCGCGCGACCCCTACGAGCGCGGCGATCGTGCCCTGCTCAATTTCGGCCATACCTTCGGCCACGCCATCGAAACCGAACAGGGCTACGCCGGCGCCACCGGCGATGGCCTCAATCACGGCGAAGCGGTCGCGGTCGGCATGGTGCTGGCGGCGCGACTGTCGGCGGAGCTGGGCATGGCCGACGCCGCCGACACCCAACGCTTGCGCAGCCTGCTGGAAGCGCTGGGCCTGCCGACCACGATCCCGGCAGGCCTGTCGCCCGACGCCCTGCTCGCGCGCATGCGCCTGGACAAGAAAGCCGACGCCAGCGGCCTGCGCTTCATTCTGTGGGATCGCGCCGGCCTGGCCCGGATCGTGTCGGGGGTGGCCGACGAAGCGGTGTTGAACGTCCTCGCCAGCGGCTAATCGAGCCCGTTACCGGCGGGCCTTGCCTCGCCGACCCCGGAGCCGCACAGTGCGCCACCGGCCCGCTGCCGCAACGAGCGGTTCCATCCGTTGCAGGCGCACAGGGGCACCGCATGAGTTCGCAGTTCGACTTTCTCGACAAACACTATTGCGCGACCGAGTCGGTGCAGGTCGCGGCGCAAGCCGTGTTCGAACGCTACGGCCCGTATCCGCGCGCGCGCACCGCGGTGGCGGTCTACGCCATCGACTGGCAGGCCTGGACCGACACCATCGCCGACGTGGTGCGCGCCTATGCGCAACGCGGCGCGGCATCGCGCGCGGGCACGGCCACGCTGGACGCCAGCGGCAAGGAGTGGCGCATCGTCCTCACCGGCATGCGCTACGTCAGCGCCGGGCGCTACTCGCAGGGCGGCGGCGCGACCTACCGGGTCAACGAGTACCGCGACGGCACGGTCCAGCTGAAGGCGAGCGCGGTCGGCAATCCGCCGCAACTGGGCGAGGTCACTCACTTCGAACATCTGTCCGGAACCTTGGTCGGACCGGTTGAGTTGTCGCAGCAGTAAACGGCGTTGCCGCGCAGCCCGCTAGGGAGTCGGACCTAGCTTCGTCCGCCTGCGCCGCCCCTCGCCCGATAGCGAGCGAAGGGCCGGCGAGTCGCGCTTACGCCGCCGCCTTCACCCGCGCCAGGGCGCGCTGGTTGGAGGCGTACGGATTGTCCAGATAAGGCACCGCGTCGGCCTGGATCGCCTCGATCCACTGCTGCGTGCTCAGCACCGCGGCGAAGCGGCTTTGGAAGACAACGGAAAACACCCGATGGATCTCCTCGGCGCTGGCCTGGCCGGCGCTGTTCTCATACGACAGCGAACCGCTGGCGTCGCTGAGGAACTCCACGTTCAGCTGCAGGTGCGCGGCTTCGAAGATGGTCGAGGCGTCGCAGTTGTGGGTCATGTAGCCGACCACGCTGAGGGTGTCGACGCCGTTGGCCGCGATCCAGTCCTTGAGATCGGTGCCGGTGAACACGCTGGGGAAATTCTTTTCGATGTAGTGGTCGCGCGGACGGCCGCCGACGACCTCGTTGAGCTCCCAGCCCGGCGTGCCTTTGACGAACACCGGCGCCTCCGGCGGCGCGGTGTTCTGTACCACCACCACCGGCACGCCGGCGGCGCGCGCGGCGTCCATGGCGCGGCCGATGTTGGGCAGGGTCTGGCTCACCGGCGGGTGCTCGATGAGCAGGCCGCCGCTGAAGTACTCGTTCTGGACGTCGACGACGATCAGGGCGCGCTTGCGGGTCATGGCGGAATTCCTAATGAGTGGGGAAGGGATCGGACGAGGCACATGCTCCGCTTGAGGCGGAATCGCCGACAGTGGCCCGATTGCCAATATTCGATAGAATCGGGCCATGAACGCTGAAACCATCGCCGTGGTCGCCTTCGACCGCATCAGCCCCTTCCATCTGTCGGTGCCCTGCATCGTGTTCGAGGACCGCGGCTTCGACGGCCAGCCGCGCTTCGACCTGCGCGTGTGCGCGGCCGAACCCGGCCCGCTGCGCACCCAGGCCGGTTTCAGCATCGCGGTCGAACATGGGCTGGAAGGCCTGGACGAGGCCGGCGTGGTGATCGTGCCGTCCTGGCGCGATGCCGACGAACGCCCGCCCGAGGCCCTGCTGCAGGCCCTGCGCCGGGCCCATGCGCGCGACGCGCAGATCGTCGGCCTGTGCCTGGGCGCCTACGTGCTGGCCGAGGCCGGCCTGCTCGACGGCCGCCGCGCCACCACCCATTGGCATTGGAGCGAGCACTTCGCCCAGCGCTATCCGCAGGTGCGCCTGCAATGGGACGTGCTCTACGTCGACGACGCCGAACTGACCACCTCGGCCGGCACCGCGGCGGCGCTGGACTGCTGCCTGCACCTGCTGCGCCGGCGCTGCGGCGCCGACCTCGCCAGCCGGGTCGCGCGGCGGCTGGTGGTGGCCCCGCACCGCCAGGGCGGCCAGGCCCAGTACATCGAGCGGCCGGTGCCGGCCTCGGCCCAGGACGAGCGCCTGTCCGGGGTGCTGAGCTGGGCCCTGGCCCATCTGGAGCAGCCGCACAGCCTGGACGCGCTGGCCGAACGCGCGTTGATGAGCCGGCGCAGCTTCACCCGCCGCTTCCGTCAGAGCACCGGCACCACGGTCGCGCAGTGGCTGGCGAACCAGCGCCTGGCGCGCGCGCAGCGGCTGCTGGAAAGCACCGATCGGCCGATCGAGGC
Organism: Lysobacter sp. Root983; assembly: GCF_001429345.1. NCBI lineage: Bacteria > Pseudomonadati > Pseudomonadota > Gammaproteobacteria > Lysobacterales > Lysobacteraceae > Lysobacter > Lysobacter sp. Root983. Next base: position 51,334 of record NZ_LMJO01000021.1, on the reverse strand, counting down.
GATCGCCGCCGACACCGGATTCGGCTCGGCGGTGTCGCTGCGCCAGCACTTCGCGGCCGCGCTCAAGACCTCGCCCTCGGCCTATCGGCGCGAGTTCCGCGGCGGCTGACCCCGTTGCGGCGCCGCCTGCCGCTACAATCCAGGCGTGCGCCTACTCCTACAACAACGCCCCGACGGCCGCGAAGCCCCGCGCTTCGTGCAGCTGATGCTGCAGCCCGATCTGCTGGGCGGCTGGACCCTGGTGCGCGAAACCGGCCAGATCGGCGGCCGCAGCAGCGTGCGCCGCGAGCAGTTCATGGACCGCGACAGCGCCTTCGCCGCGCTGGAACATGCGCGCGATCAGCAGCTCAAGCGCGGCTTCCAGCTGATGTTCGCCCAGGGCGCGGAAGCGCCGACGGAGTGACGGCGCGCCGCGCGGGCGCCCGCGCGGAACACAGCAACGCAGCCACGCAGCGCTGCGCGGCTCGCTTCGGCCCCGCCGCACCGCGATAATGCGCGCCCAGCCGACGCCCCCGCGCACCAGGAATCCAGCATGAGCCTTACCGACGCCGCACCCGCCAACGACCGCTTCCTGCGCGCCCTGCGCCGCGAGCCGGTCGATCGCACGCCGGTGTGGCTGATGCGCCAGGCCGGCCGCTACCTGCCCGAGTACCGCGCCACCCGCGCCCAGGCCGGCAGCTTCCTCAACCTGGCCAAGAACCCGGAGCTGGCCTGCGAGGTCACCCTGCAGCCGCTGCGCCGGTTCCCGCTGGACGCCGCGATCCTGTTCTCCGACATCCTCACCGTGCCCGATGCGATGGGCCTGGGCCTGTACTTCGCCGACGGCGAGGGTCCGAAGTTCGAACGCCCGATCCGCAGCGCGGCCGACATCGACCGCCTGGCGGTGCCGGACATGGAAGGCGAGCTGCGCTATGTGATGGACGCGGTGCGCACGATCCGCCGCGAATTGAACGGTTCGGTGCCGCTGATCGGTTTCTCCGGCAGCCCCTGGACCATCGCCTGCTACATGGTCGAGGGCGGCGGCAGCGACAACTATTCCAAGGTCAAGGCGCTAGCGCTCAACGATCCGGCGGCGATGCACAAGCTGCTGGGCGTGGTCACCGACGCGGTGATCGCCTACCTGCAGGCCCAGCACGCCGCCGGCGCGCAGGCGCTGCAAGTGTTCGACACCTGGGGCGGCGTGCTGTCGCCGGCGATGTACCGCGAGTTCTCGCTGCGCTACCTGCAGCGCATCGCCGCCGAGCTGCCGCGCGGCGCGGGCGCGCAGCGCGCGCCGTTGATCCTGTTCGGCAAGGGCAACGATCCCTATCTGGAAGACCTGGCCGGCAGCGGCGCTGAAGCGGTGGGCGTGGACTGGACCATCGGCCTGGGCGACACCGCGCGCCGCATCGGCGGCCGCGTCGCGATCCAGGGCAACCTCGACCCGGTCACCCTGTACGCCACGCCCGCGGCGATCCGCGAGCAGGTCGGACGCGCGCTGGACGACTACCGCGACGGCAACGGCGGCTCGCGCGAAGGCCACGTGTTCAACCTCGGCCACGGCCTGTCGCCGGACATGAGCCCGGACCACGTGGCGGCGATGGTGAGCGCGGTGCACGAACTCAGTGTTAGGAGCCGGGATTAGGGATTAGGGATTAGGGACAAGCTTTAGGGATCGCTCTTGCGAATCCCGAATCCCGAATCCCCAATCCCGGCCTTCAACCCACGTCGATCTTATTGCTGCGCAGCAGCCGCGAAGGGTCCGCCGGCGCGTCGCTGGGCGCGCCGTACTCGAGGCGGATCTCGCGCATGTCCTTGGGCACCGCCTGCTCGATCTCCTCCGGCGGTTCACAGCCCGGCTGCAGGCGCTTGTGCAGGCCCATACCGATCATCATCAGCGCGCGCGCCTCGTCCGACTGCGGCTCGCGCGCAAGCACGCGGTCGCTCATCAGGTAAACGCTGTCCACGCCGTCCTTGGACAGCGTGGACACCGCGCCGCTGGGCGTGGGCGCGCCGGCTTCGAGTTTTTCGATCGGCAGCGGGTCCCAGCAGCGGCCGGTGCTGGCCACGGTCAGGCGCCCGGACAGATCGGACGCGAATTCCTCTAGCGAGGCGCGCGCCTGCGCGGGCGTGGCCGCCTTGGCCGGCACGCTGTAGCGGCCCTTGACCAGGTACATGCGATCCAGTTGCAGAGTCATCGCCGAACTCTTGCGCTCGCCCTGGCTGGTGTAGGCCAGGTCCAGCGAGCGCCCGCTGACCGCGCCGTCCTTGCGGCGCGCCGAGGCGAAGCTGCGCAGCTCGCCCATGTCCATGTCCTGGTAACCGCCGGGCTGACGGCCGACCTCGGCCAGGGCCTCGCGCTCCTCGCCGGCGACGCGCTCGAACTCGTCCGGCGACAGCACGCCGGCCGGATAGAAGTACACGTCGATCCAACGATCGCTGCGGTTGCTCAGCGCGTAGCGTACCGACACGCCGAATTCCTGGCGGTCGTAGCGGTGTTCGTCCACCGCCTGCCATTTGCCCACACGCAGCGGATACACCACCCGGGTCTCGCGCAGGTAACCGCCCAACAGCGGCACCGTCTGCGTCTGCGCCGTATCGGCGCTGGCGACGGCGTCGGCGCCGCGCGCGACGGCCGGTATCCACGCGAGCGCACCGAGCAAGGCCCAGCCCATCGCCCCCGCGCAGCCCACCCCGCGCACCGCTGTACCGATCATCTTCGCTCCCGATTCCGCCTGCCTGCAGCGCCGCTTCCGCGACCCTGCTTACGTCGCGATCATGCGCCGCTTCGGCGGCACCTGCCAGCCTGCCGCACGCCGCCGGGACAGCCGGCCTTCACGCGGTCGGCGGCAGCGCCTCGTCCAGCACCGCGGCCAGCATCGCGCCGGTCACCGGCTTGCGCAGGAAGCGATCGAAGCCGGCCGCGATCGCCTGCGGTTCGGCATCGGCATCGGCGCGCGCGGTGACCGCGATCAGCGGGCGCGCGTAGCCCTGGGCGCGCAGTTGGCGGGCCAGGTCCAGGCCGTTGAGACCGGGCAGATCGAGATCGAGCAAGGCCGCGTCGTAGTTCGCCGTCGCCACCTCGGTCAGCGCGCCCAGGCCGTTGCCGACATGGGTCACGCAATGCCCCTGCGCACGCAGCAGGCCGGCGATGACCAGGGCCACGGTCGTATCGTCCTCGACCAACAGCAGCGCCAGCGGCGCGCGCCGCGATGCGCCGACCCGGTCGGGCGCGCTGGCGCCGCTGGCGACGATCGCCGCCGGCAGCGGCAGTTCGAAGCAGAAGCGCGCGCCTTCGCCGGGCCGGCTGTCCACGGTAAGCAATCCGTTCATCGCCGCCGCCAGCTCCTGACAGATCGCCAGCCCCAGGCCGCTGCCGCCGTAGCGCGCGGCGGTGCGTGCGCCCTCGGCCTGCTCGAAGCGGCGGAACAAGCGCGACTGCTGCTCTTCGTTCAAGCCCGGGCCGGTGTCGGCGACTTCGAAGCGCACGCCCTGCGGCGCCATCGCCGATACCCGCAGCGAGACCTGGCCCTGTTCGGTGAACTTGATCGCATTGCCGAGCAGGTTGAGCAGGATCTGCCGGACCCGATGCGGGTCGCCGCGCAAACCGCGCGGCGCGTCGTGCGCGATGTCCAGCTCGAAGGCCAGGCCGCGCTTGCGCGCCAGCGGCGCCATCAGCGCGCTCGCGTCCTCGACCAGCGCGCGCACATCGAAGGCCTCGTCGGCCAGCTCCAGCTTGCCCGATTCGATCCGGGCCAGGTCCAGCGCGTCGTTGACCAGACGCAGCAGGTGCTTGCCGGCGCGCTGGATCGATTCGGTGTAACTGCGCTGCTGGGTATCCAGCGACGTGTCCAGCAGCAGTTCGCTCATGCCCAGCACGCCGGTCATCGGCGTACGCACTTCGTGGCCCAGCGTGGCGAGGAAGCGGGTCTTGGCCAGCGAGGCCTCCTTGGCGATCTCGCGCTCGTGCTCGGCGGCCTGCCAGTCGAGACGGCGCTTGAGCCGTCTGCGGTAACGATCGGCCGCCCACCACGCGCCCAGGATCGCGATGCCGACCAGCGCCGCCAGCGCCGGTGGCGTGCGCCACCACGGCGGCTGCACGGTCAGCGAGAACTGGCGCGACTGCGACCAGATGCCGTCGGCGTTGGCCGCCTGCACTTCCATGCGGTAAGTGCCGGGTTCCAGCTTGGAGAACACGCGCTCGCCGTTGCCGGACTGGATCACCCAATCCGGGTCGTAGCCGTGCAAACGGAAGCGGTAGCGATGCGATTGCAGATCGACGAAGGACAGCAGGCGCGCCGACACGCGCAGGTCGCGGTCCTGCGGGCCCAGCACCACCGGGCGCTCGGGATCGAGCTTGAACTCGTCCTCGTCGCGGCGGTAGCTCAGGGTTTCGATCACCAGGCGCGGCGACTTGGCCGCCTCCGGCGCGCGCCCCGCGTCGAACAGGACCACGCCGTCCATGGTCACCGCCGCGGCCACGCCGGAGGGCGTGAGCAGCGGATTGCGCTCGGTGAACTCCTGGCTGGGCAGGCCGTCGCGCATGCCGTAGATGCGCAGGCGCTGGCGGGTCTGGTTCCAGCAGATCAGGCCGCGGCGCGTGGTCAGCCAGACGTTGTCGCCCCAGGCCAGCACGCCGCCGGACTCGGTCGCCGGCAGGCCTTCGTCGCCGCTCACGCGCGCCAGCAGGCGCAGCTCGCGACCGTCCCAGGCGTATTGCTCCAAGGCTTCCAGACGATGCAGCCACAGCCGGTCCTTGCCGGCCATCGCGAAGCCGAACACGCGCCCGGCCGGCCCGCCCGGCAAGGCGTCGAAGCGGCGCGCGGCCGCGTTCCAGCGCGACAGGCCGGAGGGCCCGGCCATCCACAGCGCGCCGTCGGGGCCGACATCGATCTGCTCGATGTACAGGCTGTCGACGCCGCGGTCGTCCTCCGGCTTCACCGACAGCTGCACCCGCCCCTCGCTGTCGCGCATCTGCAGCGCCGGCGGCATGTAGGCGATCCAGACGTTGCCATCGGGCGTCTGCACCAGCTGGTCGGTGATGCCGTCGTCGCCCAGCGCCGCGTCGCGCGGCGAGCTCGCGCTCCAGTTGCGCACGCTGCCATCCGGCGCCACCCGCGAGAGGCCGTGGTTGTCGCCGAACCACAAGGCGCCGTCGCGCGCCTCCAGCATCGAATACAGCGCGGCGTCGGCCACCGCCGGCACCTTGCGCTGGGTCGAGCGGCCGTCGGCCAGGTTCAGGTGATCGACCACGCCGCGCTCGCCGACCATCCACACGTTGCCGTCGCGGCTGGTCGCAAGGTCGCGCATGTAGCCCACGCGCGTCGCGCCGGGGCGGCCGGTGCCGGGCTTGAGCACGGTGAACTGCCGCCAGTTCGGCGCCAGATAGGCGACGCCCTCCTCCTCGGTCGCGAACCACCAACCGCCTTCGTGGTCCTGCAGCAGATCGAGGGTGTTGATTTCCGAGATCGCGATGTCGCCAGCCGGCGGCATCAAGCGCCCGCCGAGCACGCGACGCAGACCGCGATGGGTCGCGACCCAGTAGCTGCCGGGACCGTCGCCGACCACGCCGTACACACCGATCTTGTCGGCGGGCTGAAACCACGGCATCTGCGCGATGCGGCCGTCGGGCGTGCGCCGGAACGCGCGCAGACCGGCGCCGATCCACAGCGTACCGTCGGCGGCCGGCGTCAAGGCGGTGACCCAGGCGCCGCTGATGCCCGCATGCGCGACCGTGCGGAAACGCGCGCCGTCCCAGTAGGCCAGGCCGGTGGTCGTGCCCACCCACAGCCGACCGCTGCTGTCGGTCTTCATGGTCCAGATGTATTCGCCGGGCAGACCGCTCTGCGCCGCGGGCGCGCCCTTGGCCGCGCCGGCCTTGTCGGGCATGTAGCGGGTGATGCGGCCTTCGGCGTCGAGGCGGTGCACGCCCGCGCCGTCGGTGCCGAACCAGATCGCGCCGTCGGGCGTGGACGTGATCGTGTAGATCTCGTCGCTGCCGATGTCGGGATGGGTGTCGCGGCTGTAGTGGACGAAGTTCTGACGCTCGCGGTCGAGCATGTGCAGGCCGCCGCCGCTGAGCCCGACCCAGACCCGGTTGCGCGCATCCACGTGCAAGGCCTGGACCATGTTGCTGGGCAGCGAGCCCGGATCGCCGGGCACGTGGCGCCAGACCCGGAAGCTGATGCCGTCGTAACGCGCCAGGCCATCGTGGGTGGCCAGCCAGATGTAGCCCTCGGCATCCTGGGCGAGCGCGGCCACGGTGCTGGAGGGCATGCCCTCGGCGACGCCGTAGTAGCGGAACTGCGGCGTCTCCGGCAGCGCCGCGCGCACCGGCAGCGCCAGCGCCGCGAGCAGCAGCCAGCACAGCCAACGCGCCCATCCCGGGCTTCCATGCACGACCGCTGGCCTGAGCATCCTCGGGTCCGATTCCTTGCTGTACGGCCGCTAGGCTCCCCGATCCGGGCCCGGCGAAGCAAGGCCCACGACCGCGCGCCCCACCCCCGCGTTCCGCGACCAAGCCGCAACGGACCGTTGCGGACACGCGTCTACGGGTTCATCGTGCGGTCCATAGAATCCCCGGACGATGCAGGTCGGACCTGCCTTAGGAGCGCCGCGTGCCGAATCCGTCCTACCGTCCGCTGTGGTGCGCGCTGGCGCTGTGCGCGCTGGCGCCGCAGGCGCGTGCGGCCGGGCCGGACACCTACGCGCTGGATCCGGTGCACACGCGGGTGATGTTCGCGATCTCGCATGCCGGCTTCTCCAAGGCCCTGGGCACCGTATCGGGCAGCACCGGCACGCTGAGCTTCGATCGCGAGGACTGGCGCAGCGCGCGTCTGGACGTGCGCGTGCCGCTGACCCGATTGGACCTGGGCGATGCCAAATGGAACGCGGCCGCGCTGGCGCGCAACCTGCTCGATGGCGAACGCTATCCGGAAGCGCGCTTCGTCTCCGACCGCGTCGAGCCGGTCGACGCCGATCATGCCAAGGTCTGCGGCCAGCTCAGCCTGCACGGCCGCAGCGCGCCGCTGTGCATGGACGTGACCCTCAACGCGCTCAAGCGCCATCCGCTGCCGCCGTTCCGCCGCACCGCCGGCTTCTCCGCCACCGCCACCCTCAGTCGCGCCGCGTTCGGCATCGACGCCTGGAAATCGGTGATCGGCGACAGCGTCGAACTGCGCATCGAGGCCGAGGCCGTGCGCGATCGCCAGGCCGGCGAAGCCGACGAGCCGCCACCGGCCGCCGAACCCGAAGTCGCGCCGTCCGCGCCGCCGAGCAAGCCCGACAACGACCCCTACGAACCCGCCCCGGTACCGCACGCATGACGATCAAGAACACCGAACTCCGCTGGGGCGCGATCAGCCAGCTGCTGCATTGGGCGATCGTGCTGCTGATCACGGCGATCGCGATCATCGGCCTGACCATGACCGACATGGCCAACGGCCTGCCCAAGATCAAGATCTACGCCCTGCACAAATCGCTGGGTCTGACCCTGCTGGCGCTGGTGGTCCTGCGCCTGCTGTGGCGCTTCTACGCCGGCGCGCCCAAGCCGGTCGCGGGCACGCCGCATTGGCAGGAGCGCATCGCCTCGCTCACCCATTGGGCGCTGTACCTGCTGATGTTCGCCATGCCGATCACCGGTTGGCTGTTCAACTCCAGCTCCGGCTATCCGCTGCAGTACTTCGGCCTGTTCAACCTGCCCAAGATCGCCGCGGTCAACTCCGGCCTGGCCGATCTGAGCGAATCGCTGCACGAGAACGGCTTCTGGCTGTTGCTGGTGCTGGTGCTCGCGCACGCGGGCGCCGCCTTCTACCACCACCTGTTCCAGAACGACGACACCCTGCGGCGCATGCTGCCGATGCGCCTGCGCCAGGCGCCGGCCGCTGCCCAAGCCGTGCCCGTCGCCGCCGTCGCCCCCACCCCCATTCCGGAGAATCCCGATGTCCCTTAAGCCGCTCGCCGTCGCCCTGCTGTTCGCCGCCGCACCGGTCTACGCCGCCGACTACGCGCAGGCGCCCGGCTCCACCCTGACCTTCGCCACCAAGTACCAGGGCGAAGTGTTCAGCGGCCGCCTGCCCGGTTTCACCACCAAGCTCAGCTTCGATCCGGCGAACCTGACGAACTCGAAGCTCGACGTGGTCATTCCCCTGGCCGGCGTCAGCACCGCCAACGCCGAACGCGACGACAACCTCAAGGGCGCGGACTTCTTCAGCATCGCCAAGTTCCCGCAGGCGCGTTTCACCGCCACCAAGTTTCGCAGCCTGGGCGGCAACAATTACGCCGCCGACGGCAGCCTGAGCCTGCGCGGCGTGAGCAAGCCGGTCACCCTGACGTTCACCTGGACCCCGGGCGCCAAGCCGGTGTTGAGCGGCAAGGCTACGGTCAAGCGCCTGGACTTCGGCGTCGGCGGCGGCGATTGGGCCGACACCTCGGTCATCCCCAACGAAGTCGCGGTCAGCACCAAGGTCATTCTGGTGCCGGCGAAGTAAGCCCGAAAGCGCGATCGCCCCGCACCTTACGCCTCGCGTAGGGTGCGGTAAGCCGAAGGCGCACCGCACCATCGCCCGCTCGCGGGCGTGCCGGCTCAGCCGCCCAGAAACGCCCGCAGCCGCGCCGCGTCGAACGGCCACTCCAGCTCCAGCCCGCGCGCCTGGTCGCGCAACACCGGCACGCGCGTGCCGTAACGCGCCTCCAGCGCCTGGTCCTCGTCGATGAAGACGCTGTCGAATTCGGGCGCGCGCGCCTGCGCCAGGACCTCCAGGGCCAGGTCGCAGAGATGACAGTCGTCGCGTTGGTACAGGATCAGGTGCATGCGCTTGCGTACTGAGGTGGAGGGGTTCGCGAGCGTCTAGAATACCTAGAGTCCATCTTGGGACGGCTCATGGCCTTCCGCTCGATCCACGCTGCGATCCTGGGCGCGCTGCTGCTGGCGCCGGCCGTGGCGTGGGCCGCTCCGGCCTGCAAGGTCCAACCCGCGCAGCTGATCGCGGCCTGGGAAAGCGACGACGGCGGCCATTTCGAGCAGTTCGAGCTAAACCAACGCGACGGCCAGCGCGGCTTCGACTCCTGGCTGCACGAGCGCCCGGACCTGCTCGACGGCCGTTGGAGCTTCGACCCCAAGACCTGTCGCCTGCGCATAGAGCACGCCGCCAGCGGGCAGCGCTGGGACTACGCGGTGCGCATGAGCGGCCCTGACATCCTGCTGCTGCGCGAAGCCGACGAAACCAGCAGCGCCCGCTACCGCAAGATCGCCAACGGACGCTGACCGCGTCCCATCGCCCTCCAGCCGAGCATCCCCCGCCCCATGGCCGTCAGCACCTTCGATCTTTTCAAAATCGGCATCGGGCCGAGTTCCTCGCACACCGTCGGCCCGATGCGCGCCGCGGCGCGCTTCGTCGAACGTTGGCTGGTCGAGAACGGCGAGCTCGAACGCTGCGCGCGGCTGCGCGCCGAAGTGTTCGGCTCGCTGGCGCTCACCGGCCGCGGCCACGGCACCGACAAGGCCGTGCTGATGGGCCTGGAAGGCCATTGGCCGAACCAGATCGATCCCGACATCATTCCCGAGGCGCTGGAGCGCATTCGTAGCAGCAAGCGCATCCGTTTGTTCGGTCAGCGCGAGATCGGCTTCGACGAGAAGCACGATCTGATCATGAACAAGCGCCAGAAGCTGCCGTTCCACACCAACGGCATGCGCTTCACCGCCTACGACGGCGACGGCGAAGTGATCGCCACGCGCGACTACTACTCGGTCGGCGGCGGCTTCGTGGTCAATCAGGACGAAGCGGCCGAAGACCGCATCGTCGCCGACACCACCGACCTGCCCTACCCCTTCCATTCCGGCGACGAACTGCTGGCGCAGGCGCAGCGCAGCGGCTTGAGCATCGCCGCGCTGATGTACGCCAACGAACAGGCCTGGCGCACACCGGACCAGATCGACAGCGGCCTGGACGAGATCTGGAAGGCGATGCAGGCCTGCGTCGAGCGCGGCATCCGCCAGACCGGCACCCTGCCCGGCGGACTGCACGTGTCGCGGCGCGCGCCGGCGCTGTTCGGCGAACTGTCGAGCAAGCCCGAAGCGGCAATGCGCGATCCGCTGACCGTGCTCGACTGGGTCAACCTGTACGCGCTAGCGGTCAACGAAGAGAACGCCGCCGGCGGCCGCGTGGTCACCGCGCCCACCAACGGCGCAGCCGGCATCATCCCCTCGGTGCTGCACTACTACGACCGTTTCTGCCCGGGCGCGAACATCCAGGGCGTGCGCGATTTCCTGCTCACCGCGGCCGCGGTCGGCATCCTGTACAAGGAAAACGCCTCGATCAGCGGCGCCGAAGTCGGCTGCCAGGGCGAGGTCGGCGTGGCCTGCTCGATGGCCGCCGCCGGCCTGGTCGCGGCGTTGGGCGGCACCGCCAGCCAGATCGAGAACGCGGCCGAGATCGGCATGGAACACAACCTGGGCCTGACCTGCGACCCGATCGGCGGCCTGGTCCAGATCCCCTGCATCGAGCGCAACGCCATGGGCGCGGTCAAGGCGATCAATGCCTACCGCATGGCCATGCGCGGCGACGGCAAGCACAAGGTCAGCCTGGACAAGGTCATCAAGACCATGCGCGACACCGGCCGCGACATGCAGGACAAGTACAAGGAAACCTCGCGCGGCGGTCTGGCGGTCAACGTGATCGAGTGCTGAGGCGCGCGCCACGGATCACGACATGAGCAGCGACACCCGTACCCAGGACCTCAAGCCCGGCGACGTGCTCAACATCGACAACGGCGGCAGCGTCGGCATGCGGGTGAAGATCACCACGCCGGCGCAGACGGTGATCGAATCGGAGCTGGCGCCCGGCGCGCGGCTCAAGATCACCGCCGGCGCCGAACCGCTGGGCATTCATGTCGAAACCGCCGACGACGGGTATCGCGGGCTGACGCGGGTCAAATGACGCCAGCCGCGAACATCGCCGCACCCACGCGCCATCGCGATGTCGGCATGCGCTTGTCATCGTTCGCCGAGCGCGTCGAGGTACGCTGCGCCCGCTGCGACCGATCCGGCGCGGTGCATGCGTCCTGGACCAGCCGCCATTGGGTGGCCCGCTACATGTGCGCTCACTGCGGCCTGGAAGCCCGCAGCGAACGCGACGATTGGCTGGGCTCGATCTGCCTATGGGGCCGCCGCCCGTGCGGCTACTGCGGCCACCAATGGCTGCACGTCAGCGAACAGCGCGACTTTAAAGCGGACTCGTCGACCGTGCCCGACCTGCGACTGACCCCAGGTTTCGGCAGCATCGCCAGGACATGCCCGATCTGCGCGCATAGCAGCATGGTGGATGTATCGGCCCATCGGCTGCATGTCGGAGACGGACACGATCCGCACTTCGGTCTACCGCTGCGTTTGATCGTAACGACTCGCTCCGGACCGCTGTGGGTATACAACCGCGACCATCTCGAAGAACTCCGCCGCTATGTAGGTGCGCAGCACCGCGAACGTCAGGGTTTGAACGGACGCTCGATGATGTCGCGGCTTCCGACCTGGATCAAACTCGCGCGCAATCGCCAGTACGTATTGCGCATGCTGGATCGGTTGGAGACCCGCCTGACGCCCGCAGACGGGGCCTAGCCATCCGCTGCCTGCTGCTCCCCGGCATGGATGGCACCGGCGAACTGCTCGGCGATTTCGTCGCAGCCTTGGCGCCCGAATTCGACGCCGACATCGTGCGCTACCCGGACGACGCCGCGCTGGGCTACGACGAACTCACCGACTACGTACGCGCGCGCCTGCCGCACGACCAGCCCTTCGTGTTGCTGGGCGAGTCCTTTTCCGGCCCCATTGCGATCCGCATCGCCGCCTCGCGGCCCGCCGGTCTGCGCGGCCTGGTGCTATGCGCGTCCTTCGCACGCGCTCCCAGTCCGCCGGGCTGGCTGTTACCTGCCTCGTGGCTGGGATGGATCGGTACCGTCTTGCCGATCGACCGTGTCCCGACCCGCCTGACGGCGGCGACGATGCTGGGGGCCTGGGCCGACGATAAATGGCTGGCGCGCACTCGCGAGGTACTGGCCACGCTGGACCCGGCGACGATCCGGGCGCGCATGCGCGCGGGCAGCACAGCCGATGAAACCGCCGCCCTGAGCCGCGTCGCCTGCCCGCTGCTGTACCTGCGCGGCCGCCACGATCGGCTGGTGTCGCGGCGCAGTTGGGAACACATACGCGCGACGCTGACGCAGGCGAAGTGCGTGGAACTCGACGGCCCGCACTTCCTGCTGCAGGCGAAAGCCGTCGAGGCCGCCGCCGCTATCAAGCGCGCGTTCGAGACTTGAACGCGCTGCCCCGGCGGACGACCGGGCCCGTTCGCACAGCGGTACGGCCAGGCCGGCGCGGATGGCGGCGGCGCCCGATGGTTACTATGTCTCGACGAACAGGACGACCATGACCCTCGAGACGGAACTTCAGCGTACGCCCCGCATCCAGCCCGCCCACCCGCGGTGGGAGCAGGACCTGGCATTGCGGGATGCGCCGCCTTCCGGCAAGGCCGACAGCTGGGATGAGTTGAACCATCTGGACGAGACCTATCTGGAGTTCTCGATGGCCACGGACATTCCCAGAGGCCCCCTGTTTTGGTGCGGCATCATCTGCCTGGCCACGGGCTTGTTTCCCGGCTACCTGATGTCCATCACCTGGCCGGCGCGTGGCTTCGACATCTGGGCCGATGGCGTGTTGATTGCCGCGTCGCTGCCGATGTTCTGTCTGGCCCTGTTCTTCCTGCGCCTCGATCTGCGCCTGCCCAAGGACCGGCCTGTCCGCTTCAATCGCCGCCAGGGCTTGGTCTACGCCAACCGCTACCTCTGGAACCACAACCCCTTCGGCCGCTGGGGCGGCGACGCGAAAGTCTTCGCTTGGTCCACGCTGCAGGCCGAGATCACCCAGCAGATCGACTCCGGCGGCGAAGTGGCGACGTGGCGCTATGCGTTCGAACTCGTGGCCTGCGCGCCGGGCTCCTTCGAGGAAGTCGACCGCTTCCGGCTGCAACAGGGCGCGCAGACGACCGGCCAGTACGAGGAGCAGTGGGAGCTGCTGCGCCGCTACATGAACGACGGCCTGGAAGGCCTGCCTGCGCAACAGCTGCGCGATCGGACCCCGCGCTTCATCGACTGCCTGCTGTTCGCCATGCCTTGGTTCGCACCGACCCCGACGGGCCGGCGCGCGCGCGAACGCATGCGCGGTTTCTTCGGCACGCTGATGATGGTGTTGATGTCGCTGCCGTTCCCGCTGTGGCTGTTGTTCGGCGTGGGCAACGTCATCGTGATGCGGCTGGCCCCGGACGCGACCTGGCCCGCCGGCGTGGACGAGGCCTCGAAGCGGCCAGGCTGACCGGCCGGCGCCCTCGTCCTCACAAGGTCTACACATCGCCGACGGCGTAAGCGCGCCCTGCGCCGGCCATGCGGCGCACGGCGATTTTTCCCGCCGGACTTGTGGTTACTATGCGCTGGAGCCAGCTAGGACGCCCTCCATGCCAGCCCGCCTCAGCCGTCGCGATTTCCTCAAATGCAGCGTGGTGGCCGGGATCTCGGTCTACGTCGCCGCGCCGGGCAGCGCCGCGCTGGCCGCCCTGTTCGAACGCGAGCGCCTGCGGCCCATGCCCTGGGATGCGGCCACCGGCAAAATCCGTTACCGCACCGACGCCACCGCCAAGGTCACCGGCGAAAAAGTCTTCAGCTTCGACATGCGCGCGCGCGACCTACCCGGCTGGCCGCGGCAGCAGGCGCACGCGATGCTGCTGCGCGTGACCCGCGCCGATCGCGCCTATGCCGGCTACGACCTGTCCGTGCTGGGCGCGGGCCTGCAACCCGACCGCATCGTCACCGCCGCCGATCTCGCGCGCGACGGCGTCGGCTTTCCGCCCTTCTACGGCGAGCACATGCTGCTGCCCGAAGGCCAGACGCCGGCCTACCTGGGGCATGCGGTCGCGCTGCTGATCTGGCACGACTTCGACCGCTTCCGCGCCGCCAAGACCCGGCTCAAGTTCCGCGACGATCTCATTCGCTGGGGCGCCGAGACTGGCCCGCTACAGCGCGATCCCTGGGCGAGCTTCCGCTACGTGCGCGTGGGCGGCGCCACCGCTTACGACGACGACGCCTATTCCAGCCTCAAGGACACGCCGCTGTTCCCGTCCGGCTATCGCAAGAACCAGCCGCAGTGGCCGGCCGCGAACGCCGACGGCGCGATCGACGCACAGGGCGCGGCGCATGCGGCGGCGATGGCGGCCAGCCTGGACGCGCCCGCCGAAGGGCGCCTGGTGCTGCAGCGCGAGTACTACTCGCAATCCATCGACACCGCCGCGCTGGAACCCGACAACGGCAACGGCTGGTACGACCGCGACAACGCCACGCTGCACTTGGTCGCCGCGACCCAGTCGCCGCAGGAAATCGCCGAGGACGGCGCGCGCATGCTGGCGGCGAGCGCGCTGGGCGTGAAGCGGCTGGTGCTGCACCCCTGCTACACCGTCGGCTACGGCTCCAAGGACCACAACCCGTTCCCGTTCTACGCCCTGATCGCGGGGCTGTACGGCGACGGCCGCGCGGTGCGCCTGGCCAACGACCGCTACGAGCAGTTCCAGGCCAGCCTCAAGCGCCACAGCTTCCGCATGCGCTACAAGATCGCGGTGGATCGCAAAAGCGGCCGCTTCGAGATCCTGCAAGGCGACATGACCGGCGACGGCGGCGGCCGGCGCAACTTCTCGCCCTCGGTGTGCCTGGTCGCGGCGACCGCGGCGCAGTCGATCTATTACTTCCCGCGCAGCGACCTGGCCAGCACCGTGATCGCCTCGCGCGCGCTCGACGCCGGTTCGGCGCGCGGCTACGGCACCCTGCAGAGCATGGGCGCGACCGAGATGCTGGTCGACGAGGTCGCCAGCGAACTCGGGCTGGACCCGATCGAGCTGCGCGAGCGCAACGTGTTCAAGTCCGGCATGAAGAACACCCAGGGCGCGATCCCGGGCGGCGCCCAGCGCGCCGACGAAGTGCTGGCCCAGGCCAAGGCGCATCCGCTGTGGCGCGAGCGCGGCAAGCGCAAGCGCGAGTACGAGGCCGCGCATCCGGGCAAGCGCTACGGCGTGGGCTTCGGCTGCGTGCAGAAGGATTTCGGCACCGGCGCCGAATCCGGCTTCGCCGAAGTCGCGCTGTCCAAGGACGGCCATATCCTGCTGCGCCAGGTCGCGATCGAGATGGGCACCGGCATGACCACCAGCCAGGCCGCGATCTGCGCGCAATGGCTGGGCCGGCCCGCCGACGAGGTGCGCACCGGCGAGATCGACTGGCCGGAGCTGCCCATGGTCGCGACCGGCGATCCCTGGCTGATGTCGCAAGCCGATCAGGACCGCCATCAGGGCGATCCGCGCTGGACGCCGAACCGGGTGATCCCCAGCAGCGCCAGCAACTCGGCGTATTTCTTCGGCCACGCCACGCGCGAGGCCGCGCGGTTGTTGTTCACCCAGGGCCTGTGGCCGGCCGCGCGCGCCCTGTGGGGCCAGGGCTACGGCGGCGGCCAGTTGGCGCCGCTGGTGGTGCGGCGCGAGGACGCGCGCTGGATCGAAGGCAAGCTCACCGCGGCCGGTCTGGTGCCGCTGACCCTGGCGCAACTGGCGGCCAAGGCGCATGAGTTGGGCCTGGCGACCGGCGCGATCGTGCACACCTTCAACCGCTGGCAATGGGCCGAAGCCGAGTTCCCGCTGTCGGGCGACGACGCACGCCTGCCGCTGGACGGCGTGGCGCTGCGTTGGGGCGACGGCAGCGGCGCGGGCGTCGGCACGCCGACCGCGAACGGCTACCGCATGATCGAGCGCACGCGCGCCCACTACCCGCCGACCCAGCGCAACAACGCCGGCGTCGTCTACTACAGCGCGATCGGCACTCTGGCCGAGGTCGCGGTCGACACCGCCACCGGCGCGGTCGAACTGCTCAACCACCACTCCATCCTGGAATGCGGCAACCAGATCGTGCCCGAACTGGTCTCCGGCCAGCTCCAGGGCGGGCTGGCGATGGGCATCGGCCATGCCCTGCACGAATTTCTGCCGCTGTACGAGGACGGCCCCGGCAACGGCACCTGGAACTTCAACCGCTACACCCTGCCGCGCGCGCACGACGTGGCGGTATGGAAGCAAAGCGGCGAAGTGCTGGCGCCGCTGTCCGACACCGATCCGCCCAAGGGCATGGCCGAGGTGGTGATGATCGCGGTGGTGCCGGCGATCGCCAACGCGGTCGCGCACGCCACCGGACGGCGCCTGCGCGAACTGCCGATCACGCCCGAGAAGGTGCTGGCGGCGCTCGCCGGCGGCGCCACGCCGTCAAGCTCGGACAGCGCCACCTCGGAGAACGCCGCATGAGCGCGCCCATCGTAAAGCGACCGCTGGCCCTGCACGTCAATGGCCGCGCCCACGGCCCGATCGACGTGCCCGAGGACATGATGCTGGTCGACGTGCTGCACGAGTACCTCGGCCTCACCGGCACCCGCTTCGGCTGCGGCCAGGGCGTGTGCCGCGCGTGCACGGTGATCGTCGACGACGAGCACGGCCCGCGCGAAGTACGCAGTTGCATCACCGGCGCACACTACTTCGCCGGCAAGCGCATCCGCACCGTCGAAGGCCATGCGCGGCGCGACGCGGCCGGCGCGATCGTCGAACTCTCGCCGGTGCAGCAGGCCTTCCTCGACCATTTCAGTTTCCAGTGCGGCTATTGCACGCCGGGCTTCGTCAACGCCGCCACCGTGCTGCTGGAACGGCTGAAGAAAAACCCGGTGGCCGCGGCCGAGGTCGAAACCACCATCACCGAGGCCCTGGACCCGCACCTGTGCCGCTGCACCGGTTACGTGCGCTATTACCAGGCCGTGAAAGCGCTGGTGCTGGCCACGCCGGGCCTGGTGCGGGAGCGCACGCCATGACCCGGGTCGGCTGGCGGCGCATTCTGGCCTGGGCGGTGCTGCTGCTGGCGATCTGGCTGATCGCGAGCTGGCTGCTGCAATGGTGGGCCGGACGCGGCCCGACTCAGAAAGTCGAGGCCAGCGCCCAGCAACTCGCGCGCGGACGCTACCTCACCGATGCCGCCGACTGCGCCGCCTGCCATACCGCGCCCGGCGGCGCGCCGTTCGCGGGCGGGGTGGCGCTGGCCTCGCCGTTCGGCGCCATCCACGGCACCAACATCACCCCCGCTCCCGAACACGGCATCGGCCGTTACACCGCCGAGGATTTCCACCACGCGCTCAGCCGCGGCGAAGCCCGCGACGGCCACCAGCTGTACCCGGCCATGCCCTACGTGTCGTACCGCACGATCGCGCGCGAGGACTCGGACGCGATCTACGCCTATCTGATGAACCAGCCCGCGGTCGCGCAGCCCAATCGCAAGAACGGCGTGAGCTTTCCCTTCAATATCCGCAGCGGCATCGCGCTGTGGAATCTGGCCTTCGCCGGGGCAGGCGCGGACGCGACGCCGGCCTCGCAAGGCGCGTCGCCGGCCTGGCAGCGCGGCCGCTACCTGGTCGAGACCCTCGGCCATTGCGGCGAATGCCACAGCCCGCGCGGCTGGGCCGGGCAGCTCAAGCGCGCCCAGCCTTTGGCCGGCAACAACGAACTCGGGCGTTTCGCCGCGCCCGACATCACCCCGCAAGGCCTGGCCGCGCGCGGTTGGGACGCGGCGCAGCTGCGCGGCTATCTGGCGACCGGACTCAACCCGCGCGCGGTGGCCTCGGACGAAATGCTGACCGTGGTGCGGCTGTCGACCAGCCGGCTCACGCCCGGCGATCTGGATGCGATGACCGTCTACCTGCTTGGCGACAAGCCCCTTGCCGCGCAAGCGATCGCTCAAGCCGGCACCGCGGCGCCCGAGGGCGGACGCCGCCATTACCTGGACCTGTGCGCGGGCTGCCACGGCCGCGACCGCGAAGGCGTACCGCATGTCGCGCCCGGATTGCGCGACAACAGCAGCGTGCGCGATCGCGATCCGCACAACCTGATCGTCGCCGTGCTCGACGGCCTGCCCGAGCACGACCTGGTCGGCCTGGAACGCATGCAGCCGATGCCGGGCTTCGCCCAGGATTTGGACGACGCTCAGGTCGCCGAACTCGCGAACTGGCTGCGCGCGCAAAGCGGCGCGGCCCCCGTGAACGCAGACGCCGTCGCCGAGCTGCGCAAGGGCAAGCGCGCGCACTGAGCGCTGCTGCGCTCGGTGCAGGAGCGGCGCACGCCGCGACCGTGATCCATCGGACGACCGCGTCGACGCCCCTGCGCGTAGAGGCGCGATCGCGGCTCGCGCCGCCCCTCTTGAGCCGCGCCGATCGCCCTCCCGCAACCGCCGCGTGCCGTCGCAAGGCACACCGCGATTGTCTCTCGGTCATTTACACCTCGCTGCAACGCAACATACACGACCTCTGGTGACCGACGTTGTCATGTAATTCTGTGAACTGCACCGCAAACCCATACGCACGCGATTGACAACGTTGTCAGCAAAAAACAGCCTCGGCCCTCGACACAGGCGAGCGGGGCGCTGAAACGGCCCCGCGCGCCGCCACACGGGCTGCGGGGAGGGAACCACCAGGCACGCACGGGCCCTGCCCGACCGTTTCACGCCGTTCCACGGCGACCTACGAGGAGGTTCGAACCTCCCGCGCAGCACCGAGGCCACGCGCCTCCTTTCCAGACACAGAGGGACAGCACCGGCCGGCGACGGCGCGGGATTTCGCATCGGACTTCGCAAGGGAGAGGACGCTCATGAAGCACGCAAGATCGACCACACTGGCGCTATGGACCTGCCTGCTCGCGGCGTCCTGGGGCTCCAACGCGCTGGCGCAAAGCGCGAGCTGCGCCAATATTCCGGCCTGGAACTCGGCGACCATCTATAACCCCGGCGACAAGCTGGTCTATCAGAACCGGCTTTACCAGGCCAACATCCAGATTTGGAACGCGCCGCCGACCCACTGCCCCAGCTGCGGCTGGTATCAGGATCTCGGCGCCTGCGGCGCGGGCGGCAATCAGCCTCCCAGCGTCAGCCTGACCTCGCCGGCCAACGGCGGCAGCTACAACACCGGCGCCAACATCGCGGTGAGCGCCAACGCCTCCGACAGCGACGGCAGCGTCGCCCAGGTCGAATTCTTCCGCGGCAGCGTCTCGCTGGGCGTGGACACCAGCTCGCCCTACAGCGCGATCTGGAGCAACGCCAGCGCCGGCAGCCATGCCTTCAAGGCGGTCGCCACCGATAACCAGGGCGCCAGCACCACCTCGTCGACCTCGACCATCACCGTGACCGCGCCGTCCACCGACACCACGCCGCCCAGCGTGCCGGGCGGCCTGAGCTCGCCCGCGCAGACCTCCAGCAGCATCTCGCTGACCTGGAACGCGTCCACCGACAACAGCGGCGGCAGCGGCGTGGCCGGCTACGACGTCTACCGCGACGGCAGCCTGGTCGGCTCGCCGACCGCGACCAGCTACACCGCCAGCGGCCTCACCGCCAACACCGCCTACGCCTTCCGCGTACGCGCCCGCGACAACGCCGGCAACGCCTCCGCGCAAAGCGCGCAGATCAGCGCCAGCACCACCCAGGGCGGCGGCGGCGGCAACAAGCGGGTGATCGGCTACTTCACCCAGTGGGGCATCTACGGCCGCAACTACCGGGTCAAGAACATCGACACCAGCGGTTCGGCCGCCAAGCTGACCCACATCAACTACGCCTTCGGCAACGTGCGCAACAACCGCTGCGAAGTCGGCGTGATCCAGCCCTCCGATCCCAACACCGGTGCCGGCGGCGACGCCTTCGCCGACTACAGCAAGTCCTTCGGCGCCGGCGAAAGCGTGAGCGGCGCGGCCGACACCTGGGACCAGCCGCTGCGCGGCAACTGGAACCAGCTCAAGCAGCTCAAGGCCAAGTACCCGGGCCTGAAGGTGCTGATTTCGCTGGGCGGCTGGACCTGGTCGCGCGGTTTCGCCAGCGCGGCGCGTCCGGAAAACCGCCAGGCCTTCGTCGCCTCGTGCATCGACGCCTACATCCGCGGCAACCTGCCGGTGACCGATGGCGCCGGCGGCGTGGGCGCGGCGGCCGGCGTGTTCGACGGCATCGATCTGGACTGGGAATACCCGGCCGCGTGCGGCCTGACCTGCGGCACGGCGGAGGAAAGCGCCAACTTCACCGCCCTGCTGGCCGAGTTCCGCAGCCAGCTCAACGCGGTGCGCCCCGGCCTGCTGCTGACCATCGCCGCCGGCGCGGGCGTGGACAAGGTGCGCGTGACCAACCCGGCCGCGTATCACCAGTACCTGGACTACATCAACGTGATGACCTACGACTTCCACGGCACCTGGGATGCGAAGACCAACCATCACTCGGCGCTGTTCGATTCGCCCAACGATCCCTCTACCGGCGATCAGAAGTTCTACAACACCAACGACGCGCTCGAGGCCTTCCTGTCGCGCGGCGTGCCGGCGGCCAAGCTCAACCTGGGCATCGGCTTCTACGGTCGCGGCTGGACCGGCGTGGCCAACGTCAACAACGGCCTGTACCAGAACGGCACCGCGGCGCCCGGCACCTACGAGGCCGGCAACGAGGACTACAAGGTGCTCAAGAACCGGCCCGGCACGATCTACACCGACGCCAATGCGCGCGCGACCTGGAAGTACGACGGCAGCACGTTCTGGAGCTACGACACGCCGGCCATGATCATCGAGAAGATGGGCTACGTGAAGGCGCAGAACCTCGGCGGCGCGTTCTTCTGGGAGTTCAGCGGCGACGACCCGCAGGGCAGTCTGGCCACCGCGATCCGCGACGGCCTGCAGTGAGCTTGCGCAGCGCCGGACCGTTCGCGGTCCGGCGCTTGCCTCGGGGCGCCGGCCTCCCCTCGGGCCGGCGCCCCGGATTTATCCCAACGTATCGAATCAGTTGAACGCGAACGGCCGCATGCGCGCATGCGGCCGTTTTGTGTGCGACACATTCGCCGAAGCACTAGCTCTGTGTGGGCGCGGCGTGAACCGCGATCGCGGCAACACGCACGGCCGCGGATCCAGATACGCCGATGACATCGCGACGGCGGAGGGGCTTGCTTTCGCCATCGGGGCGTTCGATGGAATCTGCGGTAGCGCGATCGCGGCTTACGCCGCTCCCACAGAGAGCGAACGGCGACATCTCCGCAGCCCGGTCCCGCCGGGGTAGTAGCGGCGCAAGCCGCGAGCACGTCGTGGCCGAAGCTTCGTGGTCGCGGCTTGCGCCGATCCCACACCTAGGCCGTGGCAGCTCGACGGCGACCTCCGCGCTCAGCTCACCAAGCGCAGCACATCGTCCAGCAAACCGGCGGCGGTGACTTCGGCGCCCGCGCCCGGGCCCTGGATCACCAGCGGCTGCTCGCGATAGCGGTCGGACCAGATCGCGACCTTGTTGTCGGTGCCGGCGCCGCCGGCCAGCGGATGATCGGCCGGCAGCGACTCCAGCCCCACCCGCGCCGCGCCGTCCTGCAGGCGCGCGATGAAACGCAGACGCTCGCCGTTCTTGTAGGCGGCCGCGTAGCGTTCGCGCAGCGGCGCGTCCAACGCCGGCAGCGCGGCATCGACGCCATCGCGCGACAGGATCGCCAACTCCGGCGGCACCAGCGAGGCGACCTCGACTTCGCCGGCCTCCAATGCCACGCCCGAGGCACGCGCCAGGATCAGCAGCTTGCGGCGCACGTCCTCGCCGGACAGATCGTCACGCGGGTCGGGCTCGGTGTAGCCGGCGTCGCGCGCCTGCCGCACCAGCGACGAGAACGGGCGCATGCCGTCGTAGTGATTGAACAGCCAGGCCAGCGAGCCGGACAGCACGCCGGCGATCGCGCGGATGCGGTCGCCGCCGGCCTGCAGTTCGCGCAAGGATCGAAGCAAGGGCAGGCCCGCGCCGACCGTGGCGCTGTCGCCGTAGCCGCTGCCGCCGACCGCGCAAGCGCCGCGGATCGCGCGCCAGCGCGCGAGCGAGGTGCCCTGCCCGATCTTGCAGGCGGTGACCACATGGATGCCCTGCGCCAACCACTGCGCATGGCGTTCTGCGACCGCGCTGCTGGCGGTGGCGTCGATCACCACGCGCGCGCCGCCGTCGCCCAACGCGAGGGCGACGCTGTCCAGCGAACTGGCCTGGCTGGCCTCGGCCAGCGCGGCGGCCGCGCGTTCGGGGGCAAGGCCGGCGCCATCGGCCAGCGCGCGCCGCGAATTGGCCACGTGCACCAGCGCCAGGCGCTCGCCCAGCGGCGAGCCCTGCCACGCTTGCAAGCGCGCGAGCACCGCGCCGCCGACGGTGCCGGTGCCGAGCAGGGCCACGCGCGCCGGCGCCGCGCTGCGATAGGGATGCGGCGCGAGCGCCTGCTGCGCCTGCGTCTGCAGGACGTCGGCCGCGGCGCTCATCGTTTCGCGCGCGCCGCCGTGGCCACCGCGTCGGCCGCGCGCTCCAGCGCGGCCTCGAGGTCGGCGATCAGATCGTCCACATGCTCGATGCCCACCGACAGACGCAGCAGGCCGTCGCCGATGCCGGCCGCGGCGCGCGCTTCGGGCGACATCGCCGCGTGGGTCATGGTGGCCGGATGCGCGATCAGGCTTTCCACGCCGCCCAGCGACTCAGCCAGGGTGAAGCACTCCAGGCCCTCGACGAAGGCGCGCACCGCCGCTTCGCCGCCTTCGATCTCGACGCTGAGCATGGCGCCGAAGCCGAGCTGCTGGCGCGCCGCCAGGGCGTGGCCCGGGTGCGATTCCAGGCCCGGGTAATGCACCACCCGCACCGCCGGGTGCGCGTCCAGCAGCGCGGCGATGGCCTGGGTGTTCTCCTGATGCACGCGCAGGCGCGCGTCCAGGGTGCGCAGGCCGCGCAGGGTCAGGAAGGCGTCGAAGGGCGAGCCGGTCAGGCCCAGCGCGTTCGCCCACCAGGTCAGCTGCTGATGGTGCTCGGCGCTCTTGGCCACCACCGCGCCGCCGACCACGTCGCTGTGGCCGTTGATGTACTTGGTGGTCGAGTGCACGACCAGGTCGGCGCCGAACGCGATCGGGCGCTGCAGGGCCGGCGACAGGAAGGTGTTGTCGACCACGGTCAGCGCGCCCTGGGCGTGCGCGGCCTCGATCACGAAGCGCAGGTCGGTGATGCGCAGCAGCGGGTTGGACGGCGTTTCGATCCAGACCACGGCCGGCTTGCTCTGCAGGGCCTCGGTCAGCGAACGCGGATCGGTGAGGTCGGCGGTGATCAGCTCGAACGCGCCCTTGGCGGCCAGCGCGTTGAACAGGCGCCAGCTGCCGCCGTAGCCGTCGTGCGGTACCACGATGCGATCGCCGGGCTTGAGGAAGGCGTGCAGGACCAGGGTGATCGCGGCCATGCCGGTGCTGGTAATGACGCCGCCGACGCCGCCTTCGAGCTCGGCGATCGCCTCGCCCAGCAGATCGCGGGTGGGATTGCCGCTGCGGGTGTAGTCGTACTGACGCTTGTCGTTGTAGCCGGCGAAGCTGAAGTTGGACGACAGCACGATCGGCGGCGTGACCGCGCCGTAGGCCGCGTCGCGGTCGATGCCGGCACGGACGGCGGCGGTGCAGGCGTTGCGGGTGCGGATCTGGGTCACGGCGGTCGTTCCTTCGTTATGGGTGCTCATGCCGCCGCCTGGGTACAGTCGGCCAGCGCTTCGCGCAGGATGGTGTCGATGTCGCCGGCCTCCTTGAGGCAGGCGTCGTGTCCGTAGATCGAGCGCAGCACGCGCAGGCGGGTTTCGCCGCGCAGGCGCTCGACCAGGTCGTAGGATTCGGACAGCGGAATCAGGCGGTCTTCGCTGACCGCGACCACGGTGACGGGCACGCGGATCAGGCTGGGATCGACCTGCTGCAGGTCGATCGATTCGGACAGCCGCAGGAAGGCCGCGGTCGGGGTGCGCGCCACGTACTTGGCGCCGCAATGGTCGAGGTAGTCCTCGGCGTCCACGCGCACGCGGCCGTCGCGCACCTGGGCGGCGCCGAAGCGCTCGGCGAACTCCTCCGGCGTGCGGTAGCTCAGCACCGCCAGTTCGCGCGCCAGCGCCAGGCCCTGGCTCTCGTCGCATTGCAGCGCGCCCAGCGCGACCGCGCGGCGCTGCAGCGCGCGCCAGGCGGCGGCATAGGGGTGGGCGCGGTGGGTACCGCTGATCGAGACCAGCGCGCCGACGCGCTGCGGGTGGCGCGCGGCGAACTGCAGGCCGACCATGGCGCCGTAGGAATAGCCGACGAAGGCCTCCAGGCGCTGGATCCGCAGCGCATCCAGCAGCGCGGCGATCGCGTCGGCCTGATCGGCCGGGTCCAGGGCCACGTCGAGCGCGCCGTCGGCGCCCAGCCAATCGAACGCGAGCAGGCGATGGCGGCTGGGATCGAGGGCGCGGCCGCGGCCGACCTGGGTCTCCCACCAGCCGCCTTCGGGATAGGCGCGGCTGGGCGCGAGATGGCGGTGCGCGGAGATCCCACCGGCCACGAACAGCACCGGCAGCGAGGCCTCACCCTGGATTTCGTAGCGCAGCACCACGCTGCGGCGGCCGGCATGGCGTAGGTCGAGCTCGATGCGCAGCTCGCCGCGCGCGGCGTCGCGCTCGCCGCTCAGGGCGACGTAGGCGTCGCTGCGTTCGAACGCGGCCGGGGCCTGCGATAGGGAGGAGTCTGCGTAGGCGGTAGCGGGGGCGAAGCTCATGGCGGGCATCCGAAGTGACGGGGCCATCGAGCTTGCAAGTCGCTCGTGCGCAGCAGCGCACGTCGCAACCATCTTCCGACCAACGCCTAGGCGGGCCGCAGGAATTGGCACCTTCACGCGACTTGCGTCGCGTTGGGTTGCCCCGGCTTCTAAGGGCCTGTCCCTCAGCCGGTCTCGATGGATGCGGCCAGTCTGCCCGCGCTCCGAGGGCGTGTCAATCGCTTCATCCGCATATAGCGATTAATCATAAGCTCGCGACCGGCATCACAAAAAGGTGCGCGCCCCGCATACACTTCGTGCCCATGACCCCACGCCTCCTTGTCGCGGCGACGCTCGCCGCCCTGCTCGCCGCCTGCGCGACCACGCAACCCGCTTCCGCGCCGGCCGCCGGCACCCCCGGCATCACCTCGATCGCCGAGCGCTACGTATCGGCGGACACGCCGAAGGAAGAGCTGGATTCGCTGGCCACCTGGCCGACCGAGGACGGAAAGACCTGGCTGATCGCGACCGCCAAGTCGACCCACCGCCTGGACGTTTACGACGCCGACACCGGCGCCGCGCTGCGCACGGTCGGCGGCGAGGGCAAGGCGATCGGCCAGTTCGACCGCCCCAACGGCATCGCGGTGTACGCCGACCACGTGTTCGTGGTCGAGCGCGACAACCACCGCGTACAGGTGTTCGCCCTGCCCGACTTCACCCCGCTGGGCAGCTTCGGCGACAAGGAACTGCGCAGCCCCTACGGCATCTGGCTGACCGAGACCGAACCGGGCGAACTCGAGGTCTACGTCACCGACAGCTTCATGTACGGCAAGAAGTTCGATCAGGTGCCGCCGTGGGCCGAGCTCGACCAGCGCGTGCGCCGCTACCGGGTCCAGTTCGACCAGGACGGCCGCCTGCGCGCCAACTACGGCGGCGCGTTCGGCGACACCAGCGAAGCCGCGGCGCTGCGCATGGTCGAGTCGATCGCCGGCGACCCGGCCAACGACCGCCTGCTGATCGCCGACGAGGACCGCCGCCACGAATCCACCCTGCGCGAGTACACCTTCGGCGGCAAATACACCGGCCGCAGCCTGCCCGACCGCAGCTTCGGCGCCGAGGCCGAGGGCGTGGCGTTGTGGACCTGCCCGGACGGCGGCGGCTACTGGATCGCGGTCGACCAGCTCGCGCCGCTGACCGTGTTCCACCTGTTCGATCGCGTCAGCCTGGCTCCGGTCGGCAGCTTCGAAGGCAAGGTCACCTCGCATACCGACGGCGTCGCCCTGCACGCGGCCTCGACCGCGGCCTTTCCCAGCGGCGCGCTGTTCGCCGTGCACGACGACAAAGCCGTGACCGCGTTCGATCTCGCCGACGTGGCCCACGCGCTAAACTTGAAGCCGGGCTGCACCGAGTAGGAATCCGCATGGTTTGGGGGCCGCGCGCCTTGGCCGTATCGCTGTGCGTGGCGGCTGTGGCCGCCGCGCCGCAGGCGCACGCCGGCAAGATCTACCGCTGGACCGATCGCAGCGGCATCACCCATTACGGCGACCACGTGCCCGAGGCCGCACCGCCGTCCGAGGTCAGGGTGATCCCGGTCCACAGCGAGCCCGGCGCGATCGCGCGCCTGCGCATCGAGTCGGACGGCAGCCGCTACCTGGCCTGGGCCGACAACAACCTGTCCGGACCGATCGAGGTCAAGGTCGACTACAGCCAGAGCTACGGCGGCGGCGGCACCTCGACCCTGCCCGCGCGCGCCACCGTGGCCGCGCGCGCGAGCACGCTGGTGGCGGTGCTGAGCCCGGAGGATTCCGGGCGCGGCATCGAGCTGCAGATGGAAAGCCTGCCCGGCGACCCCAGCGCGCAGCCGCGCAACGTCGACTACGTGCTGCCGCTGCGCCAGAACAACTTCCGCATCGACCAGGGCTACGGCGGCCAGTTCAGCCACAGCGACCCGGAGAACCGGTACGCGGTCGACTTCGCGGCGCAGATCGGCACGCCGGTGCTGGCCGCGCGCGAGGGCGTGGTGATGCAGGTCGAGTCCGACTTCGACAAAGCCGGGCTCAATCGCGAGAAATACGGCGGCCGCGCCAACTTCGTGCGCATCGTCCACGACGACGGCAGCATGGCCCTGTACGCCCACCTCAAGGCCGATGGCGCCCTGGTCCGGGTCGGTCAGCGCGTGCGCGCGGGCCAGCAGATCGGCCTGTCCGGCAACACCGGCTTCACCACCGGGCCGCACTTGCACTTCGCGATCCAGGTCAACCGCGGCATGCGCCTGGAGTCGATTCCGTTCCGGATGACCGGGCCGGCGGGGCCGTTGCGGATTTCGGGCGGGCTTTAAGGGTTGGAACGGTGCTTCCGGGCTGACGGGGTGGCCGGGATTCGCGCGCCCCCAACCGGCCCTGCGGGCCACCTTCCCCCGCTAGGCGGGGGAAGGGAGCAAGGAAGAAGGGCTTTCTCTAGGGTGGCGGTTATAATCGCGCCCCTACTCCTCACCTTCCGGCGCGCCCGGTGCGCGCCGTCGCCATGTCCGACGTTTCCCTAGAAGCCCTCCGCCGCCGCACCTTCGCGATCATTTCGCATCCGGACGCCGGCAAGACCACCCTCACCGAGAAGCTGCTGCTGTTCGGCGGCGCGATCCAGATGGCCGGCTCGGTCAAGGGCCGCAAGGCCGCGCGTCATGCGACCTCGGACTGGATGGCGCTGGAAAAGGAGCGCGGCATCTCGGTGACCTCCTCGGTGATGCAGTTCCCCTACGAGGGCCGCATCGTCAACCTGCTCGACACGCCCGGCCACGCCGACTTCGGCGAGGACACCTACCGCGTGCTGACCGCGGTCGACTCGGCGCTGATGGTGATCGACGTCGCCAAGGGCGTGGAGGAGCGCACGATCAAGCTGATGGAGGTGTGCCGCCTGCGCGACACGCCGATCATGACCTTCATCAACAAGCTCGATCGCGAGGGCAAGAACCCGATCGACCTGCTGGACGAAGTGGAATCGGTGCTGGGCATCCAGTGCGCGCCGATCACCTGGCCGATCGGCATGGGCCAGCGCCTCAAGGGCGTGGTCCACCTGCTCACCGGCGAGGTGCATCTGTTCGAACAGGGCCGCAACTTCACCCGTCAGGATTCGACGATCTTCGCCTCGATCGACGATCCGGCGCTGGAGGCGCGCATCGGCGCGGATGCCTTGCGCGAAGTGCGCGAGGAACTCGAGCTCGTGCAGGGCGCATCGCATCCGTTCGACAAGCAGGCCTATCTGGCCGGCAAGCAGACGCCGGTGTCGTTCGGCTCGGCGGTCAACAACTTCGGCGTGCAGCTGCTGCTGGACTTCTTCGTCGAGCACGCGCCGCCGCCCAAGCCGCGCGAGACCACCGGCCGCGAGGTCGCGGCGACCGAGAACAAGCTCACCGGCTTCGTGTTCAAGATCCAGGCCAACATGGACCCGCAACACCGCGACCGGGTGGCGTTCATGCGCATCTGCTCGGGCAAGTTCAGCGCCGGCATGAAGGCCTTCCAGGTACGCACTGGCAAGGAAGTGAAGCTGGCCAACGCGCTGACCTTCATGGCCTCCGACCGCGAGATCGCCGAAACCGCCTACTCCGGCGACGTCATCGGCATCCACAACCACGGCACGATCTCGATCGGCGACAGTTTCACCGAGGGCGAGGCGCTGTCGTTCACCGGCATCCCCAACTTCGCCCCGGAACTGTTCCGGCGCGCGCGCCTGCGCGATCCGCTCAAGCTCAAGCAGTTGCAGAAGGGCCTGGCCCAGCTGTCCGAGGAAGGCGCGACCCAGTTCTTCCGTCCGCTGATGAGCAACGACCTGATCCTGGGCGCGGTCGGCGTGCTGCAGTTCGACGTGGTCGCCTACCGGCTCAAGGACGAATACGGCGTGGACGCCAGCTTCGAGCAGGTCGGCGTGGCCACCGCGCGCTGGATCCGCTGCGCCGATGCCAAGAAGCTGGAGGAGTTCCGCGACAAGAACGCGATGAACCTGGCCCTGGACGCGGCCGGCGAGCTGGTCTACCTGGCGCCCACCCGGGTCAACCTGCAGCTCGCTCAGGAGCGCGCCCCGGGCGTGCAATTCCTGGCCACGCGCGAACACGCGCACGCGGTGTCCGTCGACTGATGTCGCGCTTGCGGCAGTGGTGGCTGTACCTGTTGAGCAAGCGCAGCGAAGTCGCCGCGCTCGACTACAAGGACGCCTACATGGCCAAGGTGATCATGGACATCCACCGCCTGCGCGGCGACAAGGCGCAGGCGATGGTGCCGCTGCACGCGCTGCAGCCGATCCACCGCATCGATCGCGAGTCCGCGCGACAGGCCACGCAGGCGCGCGCCCAGGCCCTGGCCGCGCGACGCGAGGAACTGCTGGCACACGGCCGCCTCGACCTGGCCGCCTTGACCGACATCATTCCCTCGGTGTCGCAGATCAAGGTCGTGCGCGACGGCGAGCGTTGGCTCGCGTTCGAGGGCAACGGCCGTTTGTACGCGATGCGCGAGGCCTTCGGCGAAGACTGCGCGCTGCTGGTCGAGGTCGAGGAATACCGCTTCGCGCGCCCGCGCAAGATCCAGCGCCGGCTACGGCGGGTGCGGCGGCTCAATACCCTGGAATAAGGGTGCGCCCGGCGCCGAGCCAAACCACGCACCCCATCACACTTTTCCCCGGGATCGGCTAGCATCGATCCACCGCGGCGGGGACCGCGGCAACCTACTGCAAGGGGAATGCAATGTATCTACTGGGTTTGGCGCTGAGCGTGATCGGCGGCTTGTGGATCATCGTCAACGCGTTTCGCGAAAGCGTGCTTTGGGGGCTGGGATCGCTGCTGATCCCGTTGGTCGCGCTGGTCTTCGCGATCATGAACTTTTCCGAGAACAAGATCCCGCTGCTGATCTGCGTGGTCGGCACCGTGCTGACCATCATGGGCATGCCGTCCATGTCCGAGATCGCCGCCACCGCGCAACCGGCGGCCTGAAGGCACTGGCCCGGCGCGCGCGTCGCGCCGGGCCTGTTTCAACGCCGCGGCAGCCAGTCGGGTTCGGGCTGGTCGCGGTCGTAATACTCGAAGATCAGATGGATGCGGTCGCTGTCGCCGGCGTTCTCCACCGCGTGCACCGCCATGTTGCTGACTTCCACCGCCTCGCCTTCGACGAAGTGGTAACCGACGCCGTCGACGAAGAAGGTCACGCGCTCGTTGGTGATCAGCGGCACGTGCACCTTGTGCGGCCATTTCGCGGCCGGGTTGGCGTCGCGATGCGGCTTGATCACGCCGCCCGGCGCCATCCGCGCCAGCATCACCCGCGGGAACGCGGCGTTGGCGTAGCCGTAGGGCCGCACCGCCTGCGCCAGCACCGGCTCCAGCAGCTCGCGCCACTGCGCCCACAGCGGGCGGTCGTAGGAATCGCGCCAATCCTGGAAGTTGCTGACGAAGCGGAAGACCACGTGGCGGGTCTTGTCCAAGGCCTCGAAGCGGTTGGGCTTGTCGGCGTTCTCGGCGTCCCACACCGCTTCGGGGATCTCCAGCACCGCCGCGCGTAGCGCCGCGATGTCGACCGGCCCGAGTCGGCGTATCGAGGTGGTCTTGCGCGGGTTGGGTTGGATCGGGCTGGCATTCATGGGCGTCGCGTTCATGGCATCGGACCGGGTCAGAACGAATAACCGAACAGCTCCAGATCGCGCTGGTAGAGCTCGCCCACCGCGTCGATCAAGGGCTGGTCATAGTAGTCCCGATACCCGCCGCGGCGGGAACTGTTGACTTGGCCCAGTTGGGCGCTGGGGATGCCGATGCGGGCGCAGATGCTGTCGTAGGAGGCCTGCATCTCCTCGACCCGGCCCACGTAGTCGGCCAGCAGTTCGCCGTCGGCGCCGGTGACCAGGCTGTGCTGCGGCTGGAACAGCACGTGCTGCATCGGCCGTGCCTCGAACAGGATATGCCGCATGACCGCCTGCGGACGCTGCAGGAAGGCGCCGTCGGCGCGGGTCATGAACGCGCAATAGGAAATGAAGCGATCGTAGGGGTTGCGCACGAACGCGAACTTGAAATAGCTCGCGAAGGCCTCCTCGCCCAGGAACGGACGCACCTGCTGCAAGCTGAGGTGGCCGTGCTTGATCGCGGCCAGTTCCTCGAACGGGAAGCGCTTGTTGACGAACAAACCGACCTGCTCGATGTCGTCGGCGCTCATGTGCTCGCGCAGGGCCTGGCGGACCGAGTGGGTGCCGGTTTTGGGGATCGCGGCAAAAACGAAACGGTGCTGGTGGGAGATGATCATGCGTCTGGCCCTGGAATCGGCCTATCCTAAGCCAGCGGCGGGCGCGCAGGGCATCGCCCAGGCCCGTCGCGCCGGCTTCGCCGCTCCGATTCCGAGCATTTGCTCCACCTCCCCCGAGGATGCTGCATCGATGGACAGCGCACGCCCTGGCAGCGAAAGGCCCGACCGCGCGAACGCGCTCAACCCGCACGTGGCGTCGGTGCGCGAGGAGATCGCCAACGCGCTCACCCACGGCCTGGGCGCGACCGCCGCGTTGGCCGGCGGGGCGGTTCTGATCACCCTCGCCGCGCTGTACGGCGACGGCTGGCAACTGGTGGGCGCGACCGTATTCGGGATCAGCCTGCTGCTGCTCTACGTGGCCTCCACCCTCTACCACGCGATCCAGCACCCGATCGCCAAGGCGCGCCTCAAGGTCTTCGACCATTGCGCGATCTACCTGCTGATCGCCGGCACCTACACCCCGTTCACCCTGATCGGTTTGCGCGGCCCGTGGGGTTGGGGCCTGTTCGCGGCGATCTGGGCGCTGGCCTTCGCCGGCATCGTGTTCAAACTGTTCTACACCGGCCGCTTCAAGCTGCTGTCGACCGGCATCTACATCGCAATGGGCTGGCTGGTGATCGTGGCGATCAAGCCGCTGCTGGGCGCGCTGGACACCTGGACCCTGGGCTGGCTGCTCGCCGGCGGGCTTTGCTACACCTTGGGCACGGTGTTCTACCACCGGCCCAAGCTGCCGTATTCGCATGCGATCTGGCACATGTTCGTGATCGCCGGCAGCGTCTGCCATTACATCTCGGTGATGGCGCAGGTGATCCCCGCGCGCTGAGCGTGCGCTGGCGTTCGCTGAACGCCGCACAACGCGTTCACCTGCGCTTGACCGCCGGGTGGGGATGGTGAGGCCACTCCTAACGAAGGACAGCGGCACTGGCGCGCATCGATGCGCGCCGTCCGGGTGCGGCCCGATCGGGCGGCCCGGAGTCGGCCGATCAACATGCGCGAGAGCGAGCCCCACTCCAGCCCCGAGCCGACCCCAGCCAACGACGGCGCCGCAACACCCGCGTCCGGTGCGGCGCGCGCTGCGCGGGCCATGCGTCTTCATCCCTGGCGCAGCGCCGCCGCGCTGCTGGCGATCGCGCTGCTGGCGCTGATCGCGCTGTGGGATTGGAACTGGCTGCGCGGCCCGATCGAGCGCCAGGTGCAGGCGCGCACAGGTCGCGACTTCGACATCGGCGGCGATCTGGATATCGCGCTGGGCCGCACCGTGCGCGTGCGCGCCGATGCCGTGCGCTTCGGCGACGCCGACTGGTCGCGGCGCCGCGACATGGCGGTCGCCGATCGTCTGCAATTCGATATCGAGCTGTGGCCGCTGCTGCGCGGCGATGTGCGCATCCCCGATCTGCGCCTGCAACGCCCGAGGCTGCATCTGGAAAACGACCGCAAACGCGGTGGCAACTGGGTGTTCGGCGAAACCGGCGGTGCCGGGCCAAGCTTCGGCCGCGTCTGGATCGAACAGGGCGAGCTGAGCTTCCTCGACCCGGTCAGCCGCAGCGACATGCGTTTCGAGATCGCCAGCCTGGCGCCGGGCGCCAACGACGCCGCCGCGCCGATCGCCGCGCGCGGCGGCGGACGCTGGAAGGGCAATCGCTTCAGCTTGCAGGGCCGCGCCGAATCTCCGCTGGAACTGCGCGATCGCGAACGTCCGTACCGTCTGGATCTGCGCGCGACTGCCGGCGCCACCCGCGCGCATGCGCGCGGCAGCCTGGTCGATCCGCTGCGGCTGCGCGACTTCGACCTGCGCCTGGCGCTGTCGGGCCAGGATCTGGCCGACCTGTACCCGCTGATCGGCGTGGCCACGCCGCCGACGCCGCCTTACGCGCTGGACGGACGTCTCACCCGCGACATCGCCGGCGCACGCACCACCTGGCACTACGACGATTTCACCGGCAAGGTCGGCGACAGCGACCTGGGCGGACGCGCGAGCGTGGAGACCGGCGGCGCGCGCCCCTATCTGCGCGCCGATCTGCGTTCGCGCCGGCTCGACTTCGACGACCTAGGCGGCTTCGTCGGCGCCGCGCCGCAAACCGGACGCGGCGAGTCCAGCAATCCCGAACTCGCGGCCCTGGCCGCGCGCGAACGCGCGAGCGCACGCGTGCTGCCGGATACGCCCTACCGCCTGGACAAGCTGCGCGCGATGGACGCCGACGTGCGTTGGAAGGCGCAGCGCATCGACGCGCCGGGCTGGCCGATCGACAACATGGACGCGCATCTGCTGCTGGAAGCCGGCGTACTGCGCCTGCAACCGCTGGATTTCGGCGTCGCCGACGGCCGCATCCGCTCAACGGTACGCATGGACGCGCGCCAGCCCACCATCGCCACGCACGCGCAGATCGATGCGCGCGGCCTGACCCTGGCCAAGCTGCTGCCGACGGTGGACCTGGCGCGCGACGCGGTCGGCAAGGTCGGCGGACAGATCGCCCTGGACGGACGCGGCAACTCCATCGCCGACATGCTCGGCAGCAGCGACGGCGACATCGCGCTGGGCATGGGCTCGGGCAAGATCAGCAATCTGCTGATGGAGTTCACCGGCATCGACATCGCCGAGATCATCAAGTTCAAGCTCGGCCACGACCGCCAGATCCCGATCCGCTGCGCGTTCGGCGATTTCGAAGTGCGCGATGGCGTGATGCGCACGCGCGCGCTGGCCTTCGACACCAGCGACACCCTGCTGGTCGGCGACGGCAAGATCGACCTGGGAGACGAGACCCTGGACCTGATCCTGCGCGCGCGCCCCAAGGACCGCAGCCTGTTCACGCTGCGCTCGCCGCTGAAGGTGTCGGGCACGTTCAAGCACCCCAAGGCCAAACCCGACTACGCGCGCCTGGGCCTGCGCGGCGCCGCAGCGCTGGCCCTGGGCACGATCGCGCCGCCGGCGGCGTTGCTGGCGACGATAGAACTGGGACCGGGCAAGGACGCCGCGTGTGGCGGCAAGTACGCGCGTTGAGCGGCGCGCACCTTCGGGCGCGGTGACGACCGCAGCAGCATGCGAATCCGGGCGGGACGATGATGCGGTTCGCTGGCGCTCACCGCATCCTACGGCGACGCGGCCGCTCAGCTGGCGATGTAGCGCTGCAACTGGTCCAGCTCGAGTTGCTGGTCCTCGATCACCGCCTTGACCAGGTCGCCGATCGAGACCACGCCCTGCACCTGGCCGCCGTGCACCACCGGCAGATGGCGGATGCGGCGGTCGGTGACGATCTGCATGCAGCGCTCGGCGCTGTCTTCCAGACCGACGCTGACCACCTCGGCGGTCATGATGTCGCGCACTGGCGTGTCGGCCGAGGAGCGACCCTGCAACACGACTTTGCGCGCGTAATCGCGCTCGGACAGGATCCCGGTCAGACGCGGGCCTTCCATCACCAGTACCGCGCCTATGCGCTTTTCGGCCATCAGCCGGATCGCGTCGATCACCGGCGCGTCCGGGCCGATCGCGAACACTTCAGATGCTTTCGCTTCTAGCAGTTGCCGCACGGTGCGCATGGCCTTCTCCTTCGGCGATCTGGGAGGGGGGCAGCGAGCCCTGTCCCGAGGATACTCCTGCCGCCGGCTGCCAGGTGTCGACGAGGTACAGCGGCCGCTGCTTGGATTCCTCGTACAGCCGGCCCAGGTATTCGCCGATCAGGCCCAGCGCGATCAGCTGCACGCCGCCCAGGAACAGGATCACCGCCATCATGGTCGGCCAGCCCGCGACCGGGTCGCCCCAGAGCAGGGCCTTGGCCACCACCCACACGCCGAAGCCGAACGCGAACAGCGCGGTCGCCAGGCCCATATAGGTCGCCAGCCGCAGCGGCGCGGTCGAGAAACTGGTGATGCCTTCCAGGGCCAGGTTCCACAGCCGCCAGAAATTGAACTTGCTGGCGCCGGCCACGCGCGCCTCGCGGTGGTAGGGCAAGGCGACGCGGTTGTAGCCGACCCAGCCGAACAGGCCCTTCATGAAGCGGTGGCGCTCGCGCAGCTGGCGCAGCCCGGTCAGGGCGCGCTCGGACAGCAGGCGGAAGTCGCCGGTGTCGGCCGGAATCGGAGTCTTCGACAGACGTCCGATCACCCGATAGAAGGCATGCGCGGTGCTGCGCTTGAGCCAGCTTTCGCCCTCGCGTTCGATGCGGGTGCCGTAGACGTCGTCGTAGCCTTCGCGCCACTTGGCGACGAAGGCGGCGATCAACTCCGGCGGGTCCTGGCCGTCGGCGTCCAGGATCAGGGCCGCGCCGCGCTCGACCCGGTCCAGGCCGGCGGTCAGCGCCAGTTCCTTGCCGAAATTGCGCGACAGGCGCAGCAGGGCGATGCGCGGATCGGCCGCGGCCAGGCTTTCCAGCACGCGCCAGGTCGCGTCGCGGCTGCCGTCGTCCACGTACAGCACGCGCCCCTCGACGCCGTCGGCGGCGATCGCGTCCAGGGCCGCGGCGATGCGCGGCTGCAGCAGCGGCAGGCTCTCGGCCTCGTTGTAGGCGGCGACGACGACGGTCAGCAGATCGCGATTCATGCCTTCAATCATAGCCGGCGGCGCGGGCGGGGGTTTTCGATCTCATCGCAACGTCGCTGAAAACTGGCCGCGCGACCCTAGCCGGTGCCGCCCGCCACCGTTCCGGAGCCGCTCATGCCCACCGATGCCCGCTATCACGTCCTGTTCCTGTGCACCGGCAATTCCGCGCGCAGCGCGATGGCCGAAGCCCTGCTCAACACCTTGGGCGGGGACCGCTTCCGCGCCTGGAGCGCGGGCAGCCGCCCGGCCGGCTTCATCCAGCCCATGGCCGCCGAGCTTTCGGCCAAGCTCGGCTACGACCCGGCGCGCTTGCGCAGCAAAAGCTGGGACGAGTTCGCC
The DNA here is from genome assembly GCF_001429345.1 of Lysobacter sp. Root983. Lineage (NCBI taxonomy): Bacteria > Pseudomonadati > Pseudomonadota > Gammaproteobacteria > Lysobacterales > Lysobacteraceae > Lysobacter > Lysobacter sp. Root983. Next base: position 15,568 of record NZ_LMJO01000021.1, on the reverse strand, counting down.
GGCGCCGACGCGCCGCGCATGGACATGGTGATCACCGTCTGCGACGACGCCGCCGGCGAGTCCTGCCCGGTGCGCTTGGGCGACGCCGCGACCGCGCATTGGGGCGTGGCCGATCCTGCCGCCGCGGTCGGCGACGAGGACGCGCGCCGCCAGGCCTATGTGGCGGCGTTCGCGCTGCTGCGCCGGCGCGTCGAACTGCTGCTGTCGCTGCCGCTGGACAAGCTGGGCCGTCTGGTCGCGCAGGATCGCCTGCGCGACATCGGCCGCGGCGCCTGAGCGCGCCTCAGTCGATCTGCTTGAGGTAGCCGCTGCCGCCGATGTAGCGCATCTGGCGCTGGATCGCGTTGGCGCGGCGCTGCACGTAAGGGCCCGGGCGCGCGATGCTGTAGCGCTTGGGATTGGGCAGCACCGCGGCCATGCGCGCGGCCTCGGCCGGACCCAGGCGCGCGGCGTCCTTGCGGTAGTAGGTGCGCGCGGCGGCCTGCGCGCCGTACACGCCGTCGCCGAACTCGGCGATGTTGGCGTAGACCTCGATGATGCGGTGCTTGGGCCACATCAGTTCGATCAGCAGGGTGTACCAGGCCTCGACGCCCTTGCGCACCCAGCTGCGCCCGCTCCACAGGAACAGGTTCTTGGCGGTCTGCTGGCTGATGGTGCTGCCGCCGCGGACCTTGCGGCCGCGCGCGTTGTTCTTGCGCGCCTTCTCGATGGCCTTGAGATCGAAGCCGAAGTGCTCGGCGAAGTTCTGGTCCTCGGAGGCCACCAGGGCCACCGGCACGTTGGAGGAGATCTCGTCCAGGTCGCGCCAGTCGTAGGCGACGCGGAAGCCGAAATCGCCGCTGCCCCAGGCCTGGAACTGGCGCGCGGCCATGAAGGCGCTGAACGGCGGATCGATGAAGCGCAGCACCGCGACCTGCAGGATCGAAGCGGCCAGGAACAGGAACGGCAGCGCGATCAGCCAGCGCAGCCAGCGACGGCGCCGGCGCGTGGCCGGGGGCGCGGGGACGGTCTCGTTCACGACTTGCACTGTCTGCACTCCATCCCCATCTTGCCCGGTCTCCCCTTTCACGCGGTCGCGCGCATTATCCGCGATAGAGCGCGCGCCGCCGCACGAGTCCAGCGATGAACGATTCCAGCCCCACCGACGCCGTCGGCCCCGACCACGACCACGACCGCCTGACCCGATTCCTGATCGAGGGCGCCGGTGTGCGCGGCGTGCACGTGCACCTGGACCAGACCTGGCGCCAGATCCGCGAGCGCTCCGAGTATCCGCCTGCGGCGGCCGAACTGCTGGGCGAGGCCGCCGCCGCGGCCGCCCTGTTCACCGGACACGCCAAGGTCGAGGGCCGCTTGTCCGTGCAGCTGCGCGGCGACGGCGCCTTGCGCACCTTGTTCGCCGAGTGCACCGCCGCCGGCACCCTGCGCGGCATCGCCCAGCTGGCCGAGGACGGCGGCGAGGTCTCGCGCGACCTGCGCCAGCTCGGCCCGGATGCGGTGCTGGCGATCACCATCGAGAACCCGCCGATCGGCGGGCGCGCCGGCGACGACCGCGATCCGGCCCGCTACCAGGGCCTGGTGGCGCTGGATTCGGACTCCCTCAGCGGCGCCTTCGAGGACTACTTCCGCCAGTCCGAACAACTGCCGACCCGCCTGCTGCTGGCCGCCGACGGCGAGCGCGCGGCCGGCCTGATGCTGCAGAAGCTGCCCGGCGACGGCGGCGACGAGGACGGCTGGACCCGGGCCGGGGCCCTGTTCGACACCCTCCAACCCGGCGAGCTGCTGGGCTGGGACACCGTCACCGTGCTGACCCGCCTGTTCCATGAGGACGGTGTCCAGTTGCTGGGCGGCAAGCCGCTGAGCTTCGCCTGCTCTTGCTCGCGCGAGCGGGTCGAGGCCATGCTGGTCTCGCTGGGTCAGGAGGAGGCCGAAGCGGCCGCCGCCGCGGCCGACGGCGAGGCCCAGGTGCGGTGCGAGTTCTGTGGCCAGACCTATCGTTTCAACAGTAACCAAATCAGTCACTTGTTCGCGGTTGCGGCCACCGAGGTCGCGGCACCGGACCGGTTGCAATAGGCCCTTCACACGGCCGTCTCGGTTTGTTAAATAAACATAAACCGTCTATAGTCCCATTCCAGGTTCTAGGGGAACTTGACCGGCCCAGCCCGGTCGTATCGTCACCATGCACGCACGCTCGCTACGTCTGTCGTTCGCCTTGATGCTCGCCTTCGGCGCGGCATCGGCTGCGCATGCGCAAACCGCGAAGCGCAGCGATACGACGTATCTGCCGGTCTGGAACCAGTCCAACGGCAAGGTCGAATACCTGTTGCAGCTCGAGCCCACCAATGCACCGGTGGCCGGCGCGCGTTGGCGCGTGGGCAGCAATTCGCTGGACGCCGCATTCGGTCTGGATGCGGGCGATACCCTGGGCCTGGTCTGCGACCGCAAGACCGGCCTGGCCGGCGCGATCGGCAACCTCGCCAATCACTGCATGCTCGCCGCGCTCGACGAAGACGATCGCGGCGGTTCGCGTCAGGTGTCCGCGGGCGCCGCGCTGAGCCGCCCCGGCGGCAAGATCGGACTCTCGATCGGCAACGGCAAGGACACCCTGCCGGCCTGGCTGAGCCCGAACGGCCGCAACAGCAAGCTCGACCAGAACACCCTGACCGTCTACGGCCAGAAGAACATCGGCCGCGAGGCCACCGTGTCGATCGGCGGCACCTGGGCGCGCGCGCGCCTGATCCCGGCCGGCGAAATGCCGACCATCGCCGACCGCTGGAACAGCAAGAGCCTCACCATCGGCGCCGGCTACGGCAACTTCGGCGCCAATATCGTCGGCCGCGTGGTCGACACCCCCGGCCAGCCGGGTCAGTGGGAAGGTCTGGGCGTCGGCCTGACTTGGCGCACGCCCTGGAGCGGCCAGCTCACGGTGGGCGCCGAAAACGTGATTACGCGCGGCAAGAACCCGTTCGCGCCGGGCAACACCGACAAGGACGAAGGCACCGTGCCCTACGTCCGTTACGAGCAAGACCTCTAAGGCAACGCCTTCGCCGCGTCGGGCTTTCGACGCGCGCTATCGAATCGCCCAGACCGAACCGGCAGCCAAAGCCGGTGGCTTCAGCCTGCCTTTGCGCCGGCTCGCAAGCCCCTCTGACTAGCGCGCCTCGGACGAGAAGCATGGCCTTCGGCGCTTGGCCCTCGATGCGCCACTCCCGAACCGCCCCGAATCGGCGCCCAAGACGATGCCGATGGCCTCGTTGCGCCCCTGTAACGACGCGCAACGCCCCCGCGTGAGCGCGCGTCGCTGAGTAGTGCCTCGTTTGCGCCAAAGCGGTGATCCACCGCACCAATCGTGTCGTGAATTCGCACCGTCCGTCGCGCTAATCACGCACAAAAACACTGTACGCATGCGTATTTAGGCCTGAAATTGAACGTAAACCCGCTCAATTGGAACGCCAGCTGAATAGTGTGAAGAATTTGTCAAAAGACGACGTTTAACGACACTTTAATTACTCACTTCTGACGGCTAGTATCGGCGCCACCTTGCAGGAATTGGCGTCTTATTTGACTCCGCCAGCTTGGTCCCATGGGTACCACCAATTCCGATTTTCTGGAGAGAGAGATGACCTTCAAGACCACCCAGCTCCGCGACGCGATTACTTTCGCGCTCGCCGTGGGCGCCACTGCCGCTGCCGGCACGGGTGTGGCCTTTGCTCAGGAAGAGAGCAAGGACCCGACCACCCTCGACCGCATCGAAGTGACCGGTTCGCGCATTAAGCGTGCCGATATCGAAACCTCGCAGCCGATCTTCTCGCTCAGCCGCGAAGACATCAGCGCGCAGGGCCTGACCTCGGTCGGCGACGTGATCCAGAACATCACGTCCAACGGTTCGACGCTGAACAGCACCTTCAACAACGGCGGTRCTGGTCAACGGCCGTCGTTGGGTCGGCGGCACCGGTCTCGGTGGCGCGGTCGACCTCAACACCATCCCGACCGCCGCGGTCGAGCGCATCGAAGTCCTAAAGGACGGCGCCTCGACGATCTACGGTTCGGACGCCATCGCTGGCGTGGTCAACGTGATCCTGCGTCGCAACTTCGAAGGCGCTGAAGCCAACGCTTACATCGGCGCGTTCGACAAGGGCGACGGCGAGCGTCAGGCCTACGACTTCACCATCGGCACGTCCGGCGACCGCTACAGCGCGATGCTGGGCTTCGGCTACGTGAAGGAAGAGCCGGTCAAGGCTGGCGATCGCAAGATCTCGGCCGTGCCGAATTTCGGCTCGACCGCTGGCTTCGGCAGCTCGGGCACCACTCCGCAGGGTCAGTTCTCGCTGGCCGGCGGCCGCCGCCCGGACGGCACTGTCGGCACCTTCATCCCGACCCCGACCGGCGCCGGTTCGACGGCGTTCCGTCCCTTCACCGCGCCGGATGCCTACAACTTCGCTCCGGACAACTACCTGCTGACCCCGCAGGAGCGTCGTTCGGTGTTCGCGTCGGGTTCGTTCGACATCACCGACAACGTCCGCTTCAAGACGACGATCACCTATAACGAGCGCATCTCCGAGCAGCTGCTGGCGGCTAGCCCGATCACCCTGGGCACCGCGGCTCCGGGCACCAACGGCGCCAACATCTCGATCTCGGCGCAGAACATCTACAACCCCTACGGCCAGGCCGTCACCGGCATCCAGTACCGTCCGACCGAGCTCGGCGGCCGTAGCTTCAACCAGGAAGTGAACACCTTCGCGTTCGACGGCAGCCTCGAAGGCAGCTTCGAAGTCGGCGAGCGTGCGTTCGACTGGGAAGCCGGTTACTTCTTCGGCGAGAACAAGCGCTACGACACCACCTTCGGCCTGTACAACATCAGCGCGCTGCGCAATGCGCTGGGCCCGTCGTTCCGCGACGGCCAGGGCGTGGCCCGTTGCGGCACCCCGACCGCGATCATCGCCGGTTGCGTGCCGCTGAACCTGCTCAGCGGCGGTGGCGGCTTCACCCCGGAAATGGCTGCGTACTCCGGCTTCGTCGCCCACGACACCCGTGGCTACAAGCAGAAGACCTACTACGCCAACGTCGGCGGCGACCTGTTCGACCTGCCGGGCGGCCCGCTGGCCTTCTCGTTCGGCATGGAACACCGCACCGAGTCCGGCTTCGACCAGCCCGACGCGATCGTCAACACCGGCGACACCACCGGCAACGCCCGTAAGGCGACCGCCGGCGGTTACTCGCTGGACGAGGCTTACCTCGAACTGTCGGTGCCGGTCCTGGCCGACGTGCCGTTCGCCAAGCTGCTCGACTTCTCGGTGGCGACCCGCTACTCGGACTACAGCAACTTCGGCGACACGCTCAACAGCAAGTTCGGTTTCCGCTGGAAGCCGATCGACGACCTGATGGTCCGCGGCAACTGGTCGGAAGGCTTCCGCGCTCCGTCGATCGCCGAGCTGTTCACCGGCGTCTCGGACACGTTCCAGACCATCACCGATCCCTGCAACGGCTCGCTGCAGGGCGCTCCGAACACCAACCGCCCGGCGGCGTGCGGCTCGGTGCCGGCGTACAACCAGATCAACACCCAGATCCGTACCACCACCGGCGGCAACCCGAACCTGGGCGCGGAGAACTCCACCTCCAAGACCCTGGGCTTCGTGTACAGCCCGAGCTGGGCCGAAGGTCTCGACATCTCGCTGGACTGGTGGGAGATCAAGATCGAAAACGCGATCTTCACCCAGACCGCGCAGGCCATCCTGGACAACTGCTACCGCAACGGCACCGCCAGTGCCTGCGCCCTGGTGCAGCGCGCGCCTGACGGCCAGATCTCCGGCCTGCAGTCGACCCCGTCCAACGTCGGTACGATCTTCAACGAAGGCTACGACCTGACCGTCGGCTACAAGCTGCCGGAAACCTCGTACGGCAAGTTCCGCGTGGTGTGGGACACGACCTACCTGGCCAAGTCGACCACCGACGTCAACGGCGACGGCATCGTCTCCGAAGATCCGGTGACCGGCGAAGGCGGCAACACGGCAGGCGAGTATCAGGGCGGTTCGGCACGCACCAACAACTGGCGCATCCGCTCCAACCTGGCCCTGAACTGGGAGAAGGGCGACTTCGGCGCGACCTGGTTCGTGCGTTACTTCTCGCACCAGGAAGAGTCCTGCGCCACCATCGCCGCCGCACAGCGCGTCAATCTGTGCTCGGATCCGACCCGCATCACCAACCTCGACGGCAACGACCCGGGCACCGCTCCGGACGGCCCGCAGCTGCGTCCGCAGAACCGCATCGGCGGCGCCACGTACCACGACGCCAGCGTCTTCTTCAACGCGCCGTGGAACGCTCGCATCACCGTTGGCGTGAACAACCTGTTCGACAAGGATCCGCCGCGTTCCGCGTCGACCTTCGCCAACAGCTTCGACCCGCAGTACGAAGTCCCGGGCCGCTTCATCTACTTCCGCTACGCGCAGAAGTTCTGATCGACCCCGTAACATCCGCAGTAACCGCTACGGCCCCTCACGGGGCCGTAGTTTTTTGTACGGCACCCGTCTCGCCCGACAGCGATCGGCCGACGACGCCAGCGCGGGACGATGCAGCGACTCGCTCGCCGCCAACTTCGTCGCGACATCATGTATCGCGACGCGCGCATGTCACATGCATGAATCGGCAGCGACGCTGCCGAGTGACGAGGTAGCGATTGGCCCGCCTCCGACTTCGTCGCAACATCATGTGTCGCGGTGTGCTCGCGTCGCACGCGATTAATCGGTCAACGACGCCACCGCGAGACGACGCGGCGAATCTCGCCCACCTCTAACTTCGTCGCGACATAACGCGCCGCAGCGCGCGCATCGCGTCATCGCCCGCTGACATTGCGCCCCGGTGCGGGCCGTGTTTTTTGGCAGGCATCTCGCCAGCCAAAACCAAATCCTCATCCTTTGATGCCACCGCGGCAGAACGACGGCATAGCTGCGCATGTTTCCAACAAGCGCAGCAACGCGTCATCGAGACGTGCGCGACGCAGCAAGGCAGACCTAGCGGATCGTCTGCATGCCGAGCGCCATGCGAGCAATAACAGCGCGAAAAACATGCCTTTCGAGTGTCTAAATTGATACTCATCACACCATAAGCGCACAGATATTTTTTGCGTTAGGCACCAATAAGAACTCACTAAGAAACGCATTACGCGCACGCACTCATCACATTGAGTGCCAATACATGTAGCGCCAAAAAAACACTGTTAAAACCGTGTTGGATTCGCTGGAACTAGCGGCTACGATCCGCCGCACCTTGCTGATATTGGCGTCTTTCTTGACTCCCCCGGCCGGGTCCCATGGGTTCCACCTATTTTGATTTTCTGGAGAGAGAGATGACCTTCAAAACCACCCAGCTTCGCGACGCGATCACCTTCGCGCTCGCGGTGGGCGCCACCGCCGCGGCCGGCACCGGTGTTGCCTTCGCTCAGGAAGAGAGCAAGGAAGCCACCACCCTCGACCGCATCGAGGTCACCGGTTCGCGCATCAAGCGCGCCGACATCGAGACCTCGCAGCCGATCTTCTCGCTCAGCCGCGAAGACATCACCTCGCAAGGCCTGACTTCGGTTGGCGACGTGATCCAGAACATCACCGCCAACGGTTCGACCCTCAACAGCTCTTTCAATAACGGCGGCAACGGCGAGACCCGCGTCAGCCTGCGTAACCTGGGCGCGGCCCGCACCCTGGTGCTGGTGAACGGCAAGCGCTGGGTCGGCGGCACCGGCCTCGGTGGCGCGGTCGACCTCAACACCATCCCGACCGCCGCGGTCGAGCGCATCGAAATCCTGAAGGACGGCGCTTCGACGATTTACGGCTCCGACGCCATCGCCGGCGTGGTCAACGTGATCCTGCGTCAGAACTTCGAAGGCGCCGAAGCCAACGCCTACATCGGCATCTACGACAAGGGCGACGGCGGGCGCCAGTCCTACGACTTCACCATCGGCACGACCTCGGACCGCTTCAGCGCCATGCTGGGCTTCGGCTACGTCAAAGAAGAGCCGATCATGGCCGGCGACCGATACATCTCCAAGGAACCGACGGTCGGCACGGGCAACGCCCGCGGTAGCACCAATACGATCTTCGGCAACTTCTCGCTCAACGGCCGCCGTCCCGACGGCACCACCGGCACCTTCACTTACAACCCGGGCCAGAGCGGCACCAACTGGCGTCCGTTCGTCGCGCCGGCCGACCTGTACAACTTCGCGCCCGAGAACTACCTGCTGACCCCGCAGGAGCGCCGTTCGGTGTTCGCCAACGGCACGTTGGACATCACCGACAACCTGCGCTTCAAGACCACCATCACCTACAACCAGCGCGAGTCCGAGCAGCTGCTCGCCTCGATGCCGATCAGCCTGGGCACGGCGCCGAACACCACGCCGGCGCAGCGCGCGATCAACATCAGCGCGCAAAACATCTACAACCCGTTCGGCCAGACCGTGACCGCGGTCGAGCGCCGCGCCAGGGAAACCGGCGGCCGCTCGTTCAACCAGGACGTGCGCACCTTCGCGATGGACGCGATGCTGGAAGGCACGCTGACCTTCGGCGATAACTTCTACGACTGGCAGGCCGGCTACTTCCGCGGCGAGAACAAGGCCAACAACACCACCACCGGCCTGTTCAACCTGATCGCCCTGCAGCAGGCGCTGGGCCCGTCGTTCCGTGACGGCCGTGGCATCGCCCGCTGCGGTACCCCGACCGCCACCATCACCGGCTGCGTGCCGCTGAACCTGCTCGGCGCGCCGGGCTCGATCACGCCCGATATGCTGAACTACGTGACGTTCACCGCGCACGACGAGTTCAAGTACGAACAGAACACCTACTACGCCAACATCGGCGGCGACCTGTTCGATCTGCCGGGCGGCCCGGTGGGCTTCTCGTTCGGCCTCGAGCACCGCACCGAGTCCGGCTACGACTCGCCGGACGCGCTGATCAACTCCGGCAACACCACCGGCAACGCCCGCACCGCGACCGCCGGCAGCTACAAGGTCGACGAAGCCTACGTCGAGTTCGCGATCCCGGTGCTGGCCGATGTGGCGTTCGCCAAGCTGCTCGACTTCTCGGTGGCGACCCGCTACTCCGACTACAGCAACTTCGGCGACACGCTGAACAGCAAGTTCGGTTTCCGCTGGAAGCCGATCGACGACCTGATGATCCGCGGCAACTGGTCCCCGACTACAGCAACTTCGGCGACACGCTGAACAGCAAGTTCGGTTTCCGCTGGAAGCCGATCGACGACCTGATGATCCGCGGCAACTGGTCCGAGGGCTTCCGTGCACCGTCGATCTCCGAATTGTTCGCCGGTCGGGCCGACTCGTTCCCGACCGTCACCGACGCCTGCAACACCGCGCAGTTCGGTCAGCAGAGTTCGGTCGCCCAGGCACGCTGCGTCACCGAAGGCGTGCCGGTCGGCGGCTACGTCCAGCCGAACACGCAGATCCGCATCACCGTCGGCGGCAACCCCCAGCTGAAGCCGGAAACCTCCGAATCCAAGACCCTGGGCCTGGTCTATAGCCCGAGCTGGATCGAAGGCCTGGACATCTCCCTGGACTGGTGGAACATCAAGCTCGAGGATGCCATCACCACGCTCGGCGGCAGCACGATCATTCAGCAGTGCGTCGACTCCGGCGGTACCGATTCGACCTGCGGCCTGTACACGCGCAGCCCCGGCGGCGCCATCAACACCCTGCTCAACTCCACCATCAATATCGGTGGCCGGGAAGTCGAGGGTTACGACCTGACGGTCAACTACCGTCTGCCGGAAACCGCGTGGGGCAAGTTCGGCTTCATCTGGGACACCACCTACCTGGCCAAGAGCCTCCAGGACCTCGACGGCGACGGCAAGTATGGCGAGGACCGCCAGCGCGAGCCCAAGATCGGCGAGCGCCTGAACTTCAATGAAGGCGGCGACCTGGTCGGCGAATTCGCCCAGAACAACAACCGCTGGCGGATCCGCTCCAACCTGGCCGTGCGCTGGGAGAAGGGCGACTTCGGTGCGTCCTGGAACATGCGCTACTTCTCGTCGCAGACGGAAGCTTGCTCGGCGCAGTTCGAGGCTTTGGGCAAGTGCTCGGATACGACCCGCTTCATCGGTGTCCCGTCCGACACCAACCGCAACGGTGTTTGGGACGGCACGGCCGGCGGCGATCGCATCAACGTGCTGAAGGAATCGCAGCACCGCATCGGCGGCACCACGTACCACGACGCCAGCGTCTTCTTCAATGCACCGTGGAACGCTCGCGTCACCATTGGCGTCAACAACATCTTCGACAAGAACCCGCCGGTGGTTCTGAACTCGTTCGCCAACTCGTTCGACCCGCAGTACGAAGTCCCGGGCCGCTTCGTGTACTTCCGCTACGCGCAGAAGTTCTGATCGACTCCGCGACATCCGCAGTAACCGCTACGGCCCCTCACGGGGCCGTAGTTTTTTTGGCGGCGCGCGGCGCCGTCCCGCTATCGGCGACACCGCTCGACCCGGCGTAGCGATCGGGCATGCACCGTCATCGCCTGCATTCGCACCGCACAGCGCGCGCACGTCTGCGCACTGAATACTCTCGCTACAGCCTGTACTTAGTAGCGCCAAACGCGCACGCGCTATTCGTAAAAGCATGCTCTTCGCGTGCCTATGACAATCAACTTCACATCAGACATGTGCCTGGATTCTGAGCATTAGTCACCGATACGAAGTTACGAAGAAACGCATTGTGTGCGCGCACTCAGCGCATTGCGTGCCAATGCATGTAGTGCGCGAAAAATATCGTTAAAACCGTGTTGGAATTCGCATAACGAGCGGCTACGATCCGGCGCACCTTGCTGAAATTGGCGTCTTGCTTGACTCCTCCGGCTGGGTCCCATGGGCAACACCAATTCCGATTTCTGGAGAGAGAGATGACCTTCAAGACCACCCAGCTCCGCGAGGCGATTACGTTCGCGCTCGCCGTGAGCGCTACTGCCGCCGCCGGCACGGGCGTGGCCTTCGCTCAGGAAGAGAGCAAGGACCCGACCACCCTCGATCGCATCGAAGTCACCGGTTCGCGCATCAAGCGTGCCGACATCGAAACTTCGCAGCCGATCTTCTCGCTCAGCCGCGACGACATCACCGCGCAGGGCCTGACCTCGGTCGGCGACGTGATCCAGAACATCACGGCCAACGGCTCGACGCTCAACAGTTCCTTCAACAACGGCGGCAACGGCGAAACCCGCGTCAGCCTGCGCAACCTCGGCTCCAACCGCACCCTGGTGCTGGTCAACGGCCGTCGTTGGGTCGGCGGCACCGGTCTCGGTGGCGCGGTCGACCTCAACACCATCCCGACCGCCGCGGTCGAGCGCATCGAAGTCCTANTGCTCTTCCGATCTCATTAAGCGTGCCGATATCGAAACCTCGCAGCCGATCTTCTCGCTCAGCCGCGAAGACATCAGCGCGCAGGGCCTGACCTCGGTCGGCGACGTGATCCAGAACATCACGTCCAACGGTTCGACGCTGAACAGCACCTTCAACAACGGCGGTAACGGCGAAACCCGCGTCAACCTGCGTAACGTCGGCTCSAACCGCACCCTGGTGCTGGTCAACGGCCGTCGTTGGGTCGGCGGCACCGGTCTCGGTGGCGCGGTCGACCTCAACACCATCCCGACCGCCGCGGTCGAGCGCATCGAAGTCCTRAAGGACGGCGCCTCGACSATCTACGGTTCGGACGCCATCGCCGGCGTGGTCAACGTGATCCTGCGCCAGAACTTCGAAGGCGCCGAAGCCAACGCCTACCTGGGCGCCTTCGACAAGGGCGACGGTTTCCGTCAGGCCTACGACTTCACCATCGGCACGNGACGCCATCGCCGGCGTGGTCAACGTGATCCTGCGCCAGAACTTCGAAGGCGCCGAAGCCAACGCCTACCTGGGCGCCTTCGACAAGGGCGACGGTTTCCGTCAGGCCTACGACTTCACCATCGGCGCGACCTCCGACCGCTTCAGCGCGATGCTCGGCTTCGGTTACGTCAAGGAAGAGCCGGTCATGGCCGGCGACCGTTACATTTCCAAGGAGCCGAAGATCGGCACCGGCACCGGCTTCGGCTCGGGCACCAGCCCGGGCGGCCGCTTCGCCCTGTGCCCCGGTGGCTACAGCAATGGCGCGTGCACCGGTGGTCAGACCAACTTCAACGGCGGCCCCGGCACCTTCACCTACAATGCGGGCGGCAACAGCGCCCCGCGTCCGTTCGTGGCGCCCGGCGACATCTACAACTTCGCGCCCGAGAACTACCTGCTGACTCCGCAGGAACGCCGTTCGGTGTTCGCGTCCGGCACCCTGGACATCACCGATAGCCTGCGCTTCAAGACCACCATCACCTACAACCAGCGCGAGTCCGAGCAACTGCTCGCCTCGATGCCGATCGTGCTGGGCACCGCCCCGGGCGCCACGGTGCCGGGCCAGCAGATCTTCATCAGCCGCAACAGCATCTACAACCCGTTCGGCCAGGACATCTCGCGCATCAACCGCCGCATCACCGAGTCGGGCGGTCGTTCGTTNCAGCAGATCTTCATCAGCCGCAACAGCATCTACAACCCGTTCGGCCAGGACATCTCGCGCATCAACCGCCGCATCACCGAGTCGGGCGGTCGTTCGTTCAACCAGGACGTGCGCACGTTCGCGATGAACGCCGGCCTGGAAGGCACGCTGACCGTCGGCGAGAAGTACTTCGACTGGGAAGCCGGTTACTTCCGCGGCGAGAACAAGGCCAATAACACCACCTACGGCCTGTTCAACATGATCGCCCTGCAGCAGGCACTGGGCCCGTCGTTCCGCGACGCACGCGGCGCGGCGCGCTGCGGCACCCCCACCGCCACCATCAATGGCTGCGTGCCGCTGAACCTGCTCGGCGGCGTCGGCAGCATCACCCCGGACATGTTGAACTTCGTCTCGTTCACCGCGCACGACGAGTACAACTATCTCCAGAACAGCTACTACGCCAACATCGGCGGCGACCTGTTCAACCTGCCGGGCGGCCCGCTGGGCTTCTCGTTCGGCATCGAGCACCGTTCCGAGTCCGGCTACGACTCGCCGGACGCGCTGATCAACTCGGGCAACACCACCGGTAACAGCCGCGCCTCCACCAGCGGCTCCTACTCGTTGGACGAGGCCTACCTCGAACTCGCGATCCCGGTGCTGTCGGATGTGCCGTTCGCCAAGCTGCTCGACTTCTCGGTCGCGACCCGCTACTCCGACTACAGCAACTTCGGCGACACGCTGAACAGCAAGTTCGGTTTCCGCTGGAAGCCGATCGACGACCTGATGCGACCCGCTACTCCGACTACAGCAACTTCGGCGACACGCTGAACAGCAAGTTCGGTTTCCGCTGGAAGCCGATCGACGACCTGATGATCCGCGGCAACTGGTCGCAGGGCTTCCGCGCGCCGTCGATCTCCGAGCTGTTCTCCGGCATCGCCGACTCGTTCCCGCTCCTCAGCGACCCCTGCAACAATGCCAACTTCGGCAATCAGACCCCGTCCGCTCGGGCGCGCTGCGTCGCCGAGGGCGTGCCGAACGGCGGTTACCAGCAGGACAACCGGCAGATCCGCATCTCGGTCGGTGGCGATCCGAACCTGAAGGCCGAGCGCGCCGAGACCACCACCCTGGGTCTGGTCTACAGCCCCAGCTGGATCGAAGGCCTGGACATCAATCTGGACTGGTGGAACATCAAGATCGAGGACGCCCTCACCACCCGCGGCGGCGCCAACATCATCCAGCAGTGCTTGGACAGCGCCGGCACCGGCCTGACCTGCGGCCTGTATACCCGCCGTTCCGACGGCAACATCCAGACCCTGCTCAACGCCACCACCAACATCGGCGGCACCGAGGTCGAGGGTTACGACCTGACCGTCAACTACCGTCTGCCGGAAACCGCCTGGGGCAAGTTCAGCTTCGTCTGGGATACCACCTACCTGGCCAGCCAGAAGGACGATCTCAACGGCAACGGCATCTACGGCGAAAACGAGCAGGACGTGCCGGTGATCGGCCAGAAGCTGCGCTTCAACGAAGGCGGCAACCAGGTCGGCGAATACGACGGCCCGAACCAGTCCAACGCCTGGCGTATCCGCTCCAACCTGGCCACGCGCTGGGAGAAGGGCGACATCGGCGCGACCTGGAACATCCGATACTACTCGTCGCANCTGCGCTTCAACGAAGGCGGCAACCAGGTCGGCGAATACGACGGCCCGAACCAGTCCAACGCCTGGCGTATCCGCTCCAACCTGGCCACGCGCTGGGAGAAGGGCGACATCGGCGCGACCTGGAACATCCGCTACTACTCGTCGCAGACCGAAAACTGCCAGGCCCTGGAAGACTACGGCTACGCCTTCCTGTGCAGCGACCCGGACCGCATCGTCGCCATCCCCACCGACGCCAACGCCAACGGCGTCTGGGACGGCGTGGCCGGCGGCGACAGCTTCACCCAGCGCAACGCGGCCGAGCGCCATATCGGTGCCACCACGTACCACGACGCGAGCTTCTTCTGGAACGCTCCGTGGAACGCGAAGGTCACCATCGGCGTGAACAACATCTTCGACAAGAACCCGCCGGTGTCGGCCACCACCTTCGCCAACTCGTTCGATCCGCAGTACGAAGTCCCAGGCCGTTTCGTCTACTTCCGCTACGCGCAGAAGTTCTGATCGGCTCCAAATCCGGTAGTACCCCGATACGGCCCCATACGGGGCCGTATCTTTTTGTGTGCCATCTCATCAACTCTCGAGACTGCCCCTAGTCAGTTAACGACACTTTAATTACTCACGGGGGGCGGCTAGTATCGGCCCAGCCTTGCCGACTTAGGCCACTCGTTTTGCGCCACCCGGCAGGCTCCCATGGGACACCAAGACTGACTTGGAGAGAGAGATGACCTTGAAGACCACCCAGCTCCGCGAGGCGATTACCTTCGCCCTCGCAGTGGGCGCCACCGCTGCCACAGGCACCGGCGTCGCCTTTGCACAGGAAACCGAGAAAGAAGCCACCACCCTTGACCGCATCGAGGTCACCGGTTCGCGCATCAAGCGTGCCGATATCGAGACCTCGCAGCCGATCTTCTCGCTCAGCCGCGAAGACATCACCGCGCAGGGCCTGACCTCGGTCGGCGACGTGATCCAGAACATCACGGCCAACGGCTCGACCCTCAACAGCTCCTTCAACAACGGCGGCAACGGCGAAACCCGCGTCAGCCTGCGCAACCTCGGCTCCAACCGCACCCTGGTGCTGGTCAACGGCCGTCGTTGGGTCGGCGGCGAAACCCGCGTCAGCCTGCGCAACCTCGGCTCCAACCGCACCCTGGTGCTGGTCAACGGCCGTCGTTGGGTCGGCGGCACCGGTCTCGGTGGCGCAGTCGACCTCAACACCATCCCGACCGCCGCTGTCGAGCGCATCGAAGTCCTGAAGGACGGCGCCTCGACCATCTACGGCTCCGACGCCATCGCCGGCGTGGTCAACGTGATCCTGCGCCAGAACTTCGAAGGCGCCGAAGCCAACGCCTACCTGGGCGCCTTCGACAAGGGCGACGGTTTCCGTCAGGCCTACGACTTCACCATCGGCACG
>NZ_LMJO01000020.1:0-92928 GCF_001429345.1 Lysobacter sp. Root983 | reverse complement strand
GCGATCTGGCTGGACGACCTCCCGGTCGGCCTGCTGGCCGGCGCGGGTGCCAACCAGAAACTGCACTACATCGAGCCCGACCACCTGGGCACCCCGCGYGCCGTCATCGACCGCACTCGCAACGTTGCGATCTGGACTTGGGCGCTACAGGGCGAAGCCTTCGGTAACAGCCCTCCGAATCAGGACCCCGATCTGGACAGCACGAACTTCGTGTTCGACATGCGGTTCCCGGGGCAGCGGTATGACGCCGCTACTGGGCTGAATTACAACTACTTTCGCGATTACGATGCGGGGAGTGGGCGGTATGTGCAGAGCGATCCGATTGGGCTGAGAGGAGGTGTTTCTCAGTATTCGTATGCGACGAGTAGCCCGCTGATAAGGATTGATCCGAACGGACTTAAGGATTATGTTGCTTGTGAAGTGAAGGAGATACTTGATAGCGTAAAAGCCCAGATGACGGGGGCACTCGGAAAGGCGACGATGGAGGCCATAAATAACCATACAGGTTGGGGCGCTTTCGAGATCGGGCGGCTAGATTACAGAATGAATGAACGAGCATCGACCTTTGTGTATGGTGGGCGAAAAATGGATGCCGCACAGTTCGGAAACTATGTTGCAGGATATGCAGGTTGGTACTATGGGCAATCACGTGGATTGGCTCTCGTCATGTGGGGAGGGGTAGGTTATGACTTTGACGAGGACCTGCGCACTAGAGGATCGAAAGCATATAAGCCCACTTTTGATTTCGACTTGGATAGTCGTGAAGATATTCTTGCTGGGGCTAGGCGTGCTATAAACGAGATAGAAAATGGCTTAGTTACATGTGGCTGCGGGCGGTGATTTCATGAATATTGCAATTGCTTGCGCATTTGTTTTTATTTTGTTGATTTTGGCAGCAGTGATAAAAAAATGTGGCTTAGGATTTTTCTGGTAGTCGTGTTTTTTTTCGCTGTTATTTTCACTGCCACTTTTGGCATGGGGGGGCTGCGTAGCAGCATCGAACAGGCTCGAGCTGAAGGAAAGTCCGAAGAGTACGTGACTGGAATGGCTGCGAGGAGCTGGCAAATGAGATCGGCCCGAATAGAAGTGGTCATTTATGCGTTCGGGCTACTTGTTGTCGGGCTGGCTGGGTATGTTGGGCGCCGTCATTTGCATAGCCGGAAATAAATAGCAAAGTCAAGGCAAACAGGGACACCCACAGTTCCACACTAGCCTGACATCCGATTCAGACTTTTCTGGCTGCGCAAGCACGACAGACCCGAGATGCTGGCCTCATGACACAGGCCCGCTCTTCGCTAATTCCGCCCGGCCAGGCCGGCACGTTTCATTGCGTACAGCGCTGCGTGCGTCGAGCGTTCCTGTGTGGAGTTGATCGCTACACCGGTCGATCCTTCGAGCATCGGAAGGTTTGGGTCGAACAGCGATTGGCATTGCTGGCTGAGTGCTTTGCCATCGCCATTCATGCTTATGCCGTGATGAGCAATCACCTGCATTTGTTTGAGACAGTGCGCTTGGCCCGATGAACCTAATTTCTCATGACCTTCTCGGCAGTGCCGAAGACTGGCCACAGGCGAAAGGTCTATGGGTGTCCTTAGTTGCTTCCGATGCCTGGACGCTACGGTAGTCGATGGTTTGAAACGGAGGTCGATATGTCGAAGGCACTAAAGTGGCTAGTTGCTGCGCTGCTCATGTCGTGCACTGTCAATTGTTTCGCGGCTGATTGCCCTCGCACGCGGCAGTCGATCGACGGATATGAATGCTTAGAGGTCGTAGTTGATGGAATGAGCCTTCAAGGCGTCGTTTACAAAGAGTTGCGCTTGGATGGTCGCCACGTGCTTAGATTTTCGAAACGAGGCGGATTTAAAATCCTCGCTGCTCGGAGTTCGAGCGCCGTTCTGTCATCGTCGCAGTTTGTGATAGCCCTCGAGAAGCTGATTGTGCAAATACAGAAGCGGGGAGGGAAAGTTGACGAAATTCAACTCGATTTGAATGCTGTCAACGATACATGGGCTGATATTACTGCGTCAGTAAGAAGTGCTGCAAAAGAGGGGCGCGGACCTTTGGAGCATAAGGATCCGGCAGCCACACGGGCATTGCGAGAATCTGTCCGACGATCAAAGTTGGTGCGCCTGACATGCGCCATGGTTCTGCGCCATGGTATGGCATGCGGTCCGCGAAACTACTTCACAGAGCAGATTGCATTTCAACAAAAATATGCGTCTGGCGATCGTGCTGCAATCGCAAGCGCGCCCGATGTCGGCTTGTCAGAGCAGATGGCATTGTCGGTACTGCTCACACCTAAGAAATAAGAATTAAACGGCGAACAAAAGAAACAAACAAGGACACCCACAGTTCCACACTAGCCTGACATCCGATTCAGACTTTTCTGGCTGCGCGAGCACGACAGACCCGAGATGCTGGCCTCATGATGCTCCAAACAAGGACACCCATAGTTCAGACGATGAACAAGGACACCCACAGTTCCACACTAGCCTGACATTCGATTCAGACTTTTCTGGCTGCGCGAGCACGGCAGACCCGAGATGCTGGCCCCATGACACAGGCCCGCTCTTCGCTAATCTCGCCCGGCCAGGCCGGCACCTTTCATTGCATACAGCGCTGCGTGCGTCGAGCGTTCCTGTGTGGAGTTGATCGCTACACCGGTCGATCTTTCGAGCATCGGAAGGTTTGGGTCGAACAGCGATTGGCATTGCTGGCTGAGTGCTTTGCCGTCGCCATTCATGCTTATGCCGTGATTAGCAACCATCTGCATTTGGTCGTGCAGTTGGAGCCGACCCTTTCGCAGCAATGGACGGATGCCGAGGTGGCGACGCGCTGGATACGACTGTTTCCGCCCCGCGAGGGCACTCCTGAGGCCCATGAGCGTAAGCGCGATGCGCTGATGGCTGACTCATCTCGTATGTTGGCTGCGCGTGCTCGCCTCGGGGACCTATCCTGGCTAATGCGCTGCCTGGCGGAGCCGATCGCGCGCGCGGCCAATGCCGATGACGATTGCAAGGGGCGGTTCTGGGAGGGGCGATACAAAGCGCAAGTGCTCTGCGACGATCGCGCGATGCTAGCAGCCGTGGCCTATGTGATCTGAATCCAATCCGCGCAGGGATGGCGAGCGATCTAGCCCAGTCGCATCACACCAGCGCGCACGTTCGACTGAGGGGCTTGAGCCACGATGCGGCCAAGGCAATGCTGCAGCCCGTTGCAGGCTCTTCGGTGGCCTATCTGCCGATCCGATTGCGTGAGTATCTGGCGCTACTGGAGTGGACTGGAAAACAGGTTCGCCCAAGCAAACGAGGTTCCATTGCCTTGAGTGCACCGAGCGTGCTGGCGAAGTTCGATGCGCTGTCCGATCGCTGGGTGGCGCGGGTGAAGTCGATTGGCTCGGGCTACTGGCGCCCTGTCGGTGAAGTTCAGGACCTGCTGGAGATAGCACGGCGTCTGGGGCAAAGTTGGCTTAAGGGCGTCGGTGTCGCAGCTAAGCTCGCTTAGGGCGTTTCGTGCTACTCCTTCCCTCGCGCCTGCCGTTAGAGGTGCAAGGTATTCTCTTCTAATGTTTGGACCAGTGCGCGTGGTCTGATAGAACCTACTTCTCGCAGCCTTCGCGGCAGCGTCGACCGCTAGTTGCGGGCGAGAGGTCTATGGGTGTCTTTAGTTGCTTTTTTCGATTCCAATTGCGGATGCGCGGACAGATAGACTCACTAGAAGGGAGCAATCCTATGGTCAAGGCCGCTAAATTATTGGCACTCTCTATTTTGGTAGTGCTTCCGTTTCTCGAAGCCCATGCTGCGGATGTGTATAGGTACAGCGATCCAATTTTTCCAGCTAAAGGGCTTGCGCTCAGAGTTTCCGACAAGCAGTTCACTGTGGCAGATATGGCAGAAGATTTGTATGTATGCGGCGAGGAGTCTGCGTTTCTTTGTGCGCGCTCTGCAACTTTCAAATTCGATGTGCCTAGGGCTATTAAGAGCGGGCAGAGAAACTGGATGGTAGATGGAAGAAAGTATCAAATTGAAGCTGTGGAGCAATATCCATTTCAAGGGGCGACAGAGGAGTTGATGCGTATTCGTGAGTGGGGGGCATCCGGCGGCACCATCTACCTCTATTCTCAAGAGCGCGGGCTCGTTGGAATAGGATTCGTACGCTTGGATGACCGGACTTACTCAACTTATTTGCTTGAAGGAAATTGCGGGTTTGGTGCATCAAAAGCATGCTCAGTCGGACAGCGAACAAGGACACCCACAGTTCCACACTAGCCTGACATCCGATTCAGACTTTTCTAGCTGCGCGAGCACGATAGACCCGAGACGCTGGCCTCATGACACAGGCCCGCTCTTCGCTAATTCCGCCCGGCCAGGCTGGCACGCTTCATTGCGTACAGCGTCGTGTGCGTTGAGCGTTCCGGTGTGGAGTTGATCGCTACACCGGTCGATCCTTCGAGCATCGGAAGGTTTGGGTCGAATAGCGATTGGCATTGCTGGCTGAGAGCTCTGCCATCGCCATTCATGCTTATGCCGTAATGAGCAACCACCTGCATTTGGTCGTGCAGTTGGAGCCGGCCCTTGCGGAGCAATGGACGGATGCCGAGGTGGCGACGCGCTGGCAGCGAACAAGCAGCGAACAAGGACACCCGCAGTTCCAAAAAAAACTATTGGCTCGTGTTGCTGGCGTGTAGTCGGTGAAATTCAGGGCATCCTGGAGATAGCGCAGCGTCTGGATCAACGCTGGCTTAAAGGCATCGGCATCGCGGCCATGCTCATCTCGGGCATTTCGTGGCCGCTCCGACCGCTCACGCTTGCTGTTAGAGGGGCCCAGGCCGTGCAAGATATCCTCTTCTAATGTTTGGGCTTGTGCGCTTGGTCTGACTGTACTTACTTCTCGCAGCCTTCGCGGCAGCGCTGACCGCTAGTCGCGGGCGAGAGGTCTGATGGGTGTCCTTAGTTGTTCTAGTTGTTTTGCTTCTTAGTTTTTTTCCCGGGCTGTTGGAAGCGCTAGTCCTCCAGGGAAGACAACAGAGATCGAATGTAGACACCCTTCTCCAACGTATAAGCAGCCTTGTCATCGGCGTGCACGATAGCTAGCCGTCGTTTCAGGGCTTCGTACTCGGATCGATGGGCGTCGTCGGCGCGCAGTAGGTCGCGGAAGTGGAGATGTTCCCGCCAGAGTCGGCCACCTTGTTCGACGCAATGCAGGTGGATGCGCGGGTCGCCCGTGATGTCTTTGACGAAGTAGCGGCGCCGAGGGATCGCTGCCTCGTAGTGCGGCCGGTAGGTGTAGCCCAGGCTCACGATGTCCGCGATGCGGGCCTCGATCTTGGCGAGTGTCGGCGCGCCCAGCAGGAGGTCGATGACCGGCTTGGCTGCCAGGCCGGGCACCGAGGTGCTGCCGACATGCATGATCTCGATGGGCACGCCGGCGAAAGCCGGCAGCAGTTCCTGCCGGAGATCCTGGAAGACGAGCGGCCATGTGGGAGAGTAGGGAACGAGCATGATGGGGCTCCGCGGATCGGTCGAAGGTGGGCCAGGCATCAGGCGCGGCGGCCGCCATCGTGGGATGTCGTCGTCGTGACATTCTGCGAAGCCCGCACGACCCACAGGCCCAGCAGGCAGTACCAGAGACTTTGTGCGACGACCACAAAGGTCATGCCGGGGGCGTGGAGTGAAATCAATCCTGTGATGTAGCCGATCAGGCACATCAGACCCGCGATCATGCCGTAGGCGCTGCACGCGATCGCCAGCCGACCGGATTGGCGCAGCATCGCAGCAGACCACAGCACGATGCCGCCCAACATGCCGAGCGTGCCGAATCCCGCCAGCACCTGATTGGCGGAGAAGGCGAGCAGCACCGAAGGCAGCGCGTCCTCGGCGCGCGGGATCAGCGGCAGAACGCGCTGCAGATAGTCACTGATGAGGAAGCCGCTGATCAACGCCGCGCCCAGCATGGCGACGGCGCCCAGCGCGTAGAGGCGGACCGCAGCCCACACCCAGCCGTTGCCTGGCCAACGCCGAGCGAGGTGAGCCAGCGACAGCCAGAGGGCGACGATGCATACGATCATCGCCAGATGCACGTGCCGGCTGAGCGAGGAGATCTCCGTGAGGCTGGTGAGCCGCGCCGCCACGTCGGCGCCTTGTGCCGTGGGATGGAAGGCCATGATGAGCGGCGCCAGCACCCCGCTAGCGATCAGTGTCACGCCGGAGAGCAGGGTGCCTTGCGTGCGGGATGAGGTCGTGGTCATGCGGTGCCCCTGCAAAGAAGAGCGTATAGGCTAGCGATGCGATCGTGGCGGGTTTCCGGACAATCGCGGCCCAATGTCCGGCAGGGTTCGTGGGATGATCCCGCCCATGACACTGCTTGAGCCAAACGAAGATCCCCGTAGGCGGCGCACACGCCAGGACCTGATGGCGGCGTTCTTCTCGCTGGTGCTCAACCAGCGCTACCACGAGATCCGCGTCGGCGATGTGCTGACACGATCGGGCGTCAGCCGCTCGACGTTCTACGAACACTTCCGCAACAAGGACGAGCTGCTTGCCGCCAGCCTGGAAGGGCCGTTCCAGACGCTGGCCAATCTGGTCGGTAGGCAGGCGGACGTCAACAAGGTGTGCGCGATCCTGGAACACTTCTGGCAGAACCGTGCACTCGCACGCAGCCTATTCCAGGGCGCAGCGCTACGTATTGTCCGGCACACGCTGGTCATGCACGTGGAGAGCACGCTGTCCCCGGCACAGCGCAGTCGTCTGCGCATTCCCGTGCGCCTCGCCGCACATGGGCTCGCCGATGGTCTGTTTTCGCCGGTAGTGGCGTGGTTGCTGGGTGACGCCAAGTGCAGTGCGCAGGAACTCGCCGTTGCCCTGCAGCTATCAACAGCGGCTGCCACGCGCGCACTACAGGCCGGCGTTCCCGCCGACGACTAGGCAAATAGAAGAGGTGAAGATGATGCGGGTAATTCCGATGCTGCCGGTCCGCCATATGCCGACCAGCGTGGAGTTCTACGCCAAGCTCGGCTTCGCGGTGGAAAAGCGCAACGACGAATGGCGTTGGGCGATGCTGGTGTTGGACGGATGCCGGCTGATGGTGGACGAATCGATCAACCAGCCGCCGGACGCGCCACGCACCTCGGTGATCTACCTGTATCCAGACGACATCTTCGCCTACCACCGCGACGTGCGAAGGCGCGGCTTGGATGTGCCTTCGATCAGTCATCCCTTCTACGGCATGAGCGAGTTCCGTGTCGAAGATCCCGACGGCAATCGGCTATGGATTGGGCAGCAGACGGGGAGCTGAGCTTCGCGTAGCGGGGCAAGGATAGCGGGGCAAGGACACCCACAGTTCCACAGAAGTCTATTGGCTCGGGTTACTGGCGTGTGGTCGGTGACGTTCAGGGCATGCTGGAGATGGCGCGGCGTCTGAATCAACGCCGGCTTAAAGGCGTCGGCATCGCGGTCAAGCTCGTCTAGGGTATTTCGTGGCTGCTCCGCCCCTCGTGCCCGCTGCTAGAGGCATCCAGGCCGTACAAGATATCCTCTTCTGGTGTTTTGGCAGTGCGCTTGGCCTGATGGAACTTACTTCTCGCGTCCTTCGCGGCAGTGCCGACCGCTAGTCGCGGGCCAGAGGTCTATGGGTGTCCTTGGTTGCTTCGACTAAAGAATTCTCGTTATGTTACTCCTGGCGATTGGGGGGGCTTGCCGATGCGAATAGTAATCCTGATCGGCTGCCTGTTAGTCATGCCTCAATTTGTGGGTTGCAGCCCATCGTCAGGAGGGCTCCAACCCAATAGGAACGACGATCAACATATAGCTCGCCCCGCCAATACGGACCTACTGTCAGCCGATGGCGAGCTGTTCCCGCTAAGTACCTACTTCGGCGTGTGCCTGCGGCGCGCAGCTGTCCTTAGGGCAACTTTTAGTAACGGAATGCTCAGCCCTCACTACACGACGTCTGCAGAGATCGTTGGGGATGGCGGACTGTTGAAGTTCGGCGTCGGAAAAATCGGCATGTATCCTGGCACCACACTGAAAGAAGTTTCTGCCACGGCTCTACCTAGACGCATCCAACTTGGACGTGATCGCTTCGGTACCTTCGTGCTGGTCTCCGAGTTCGAAGCGGCCGGCAATAACTCAGTGACTATCAGCTATGACGAAAAGGACCCTGAAGCCCAGTCTGCAGCCATACGCGTTGCCAACAACGTAGTGGCTTGCCACGTATCGATGGCGTCTGCGGGCCTCGCGGCCGGAAACGGCAAGCCATAGACAATAGGCCGCGAACAAGGACACCCACAGCTCCACACTGGCCTGACGTCCGATTCAGACTTTTCCGGCTGCGCAGACACGACGGACCGGAGATGCTGGCCCCATGACACAGGCCCGCTCTTCGCTTTTCCCGCCCGACCAGGCCGGCACGTTTCATTGCGACAAGGACACCGCGGCCTTAGCTAAGGACACCCACAGTTCCACGTTAGCCCGACACTCGGATCAGACCGTGTTGTCTGCGCGAGCGGCCTGAGAGAATCGACGCCGATTTAGCCCACCGCCGCCAGACGGCGAGGCCGCGGCTCCGGCACCGGGCAGACGCGCAAGGACACTTCGCGCGAGGCGGCCGCGCGTACAAGCGCGCGCAGGCTTTGGTTCACCGCCTGGGTGATGTCGCGCTGCGCTTCCGGCAAGGCATGCCGGTCGGCCATCCAATCCAAGTCGAGATAGCCCACGCGGGTGTGGCCGTCGTCGTGACGCCAGGCCAGTACCTTCATCGGCAGATCGATCGCCAGGGTCGGCTGTTCCAGCATCGCCACCGACGAGGCCAGCGGATTGCCGAACAGCAGCAGCTGGGTCGGTGGCATGCGCAGGCCGCAGCCGTCGGCGATGCGGGCGTGGTCGATGCGCGCGTACACGCGCAGCCCGCGCTGTTCGACCATCGCCACCAGGCGGTCGATGGTGGTGGTGACGGTGTATGCGCTGCGCATGATCTGCATGCCGGGCGGCGCGTGGGGGTTCGAAACCTGTTCGTTCATGCGGCGGCTCTCACTATGCTGCGATCGCGATGGATCGATTCGGCGCAGATCGCCCGACGGCTCGGGTTTTTCTGCGCTCTATCCACAACATCGCCGCGCCGCCGCGCAAGCGGACGCGCGCACGGCAGCGCGTAGTGGAACCGCGTTGCGCAACGCCTGCGTCTACGACCAAAGTCTAAGTGGCGTCGCGGCACCGGGGCGGTGCACTGCCGCCGCGGTGGCCGGGCTTATTCGCCGCCGGCGTAAGCGAGCTGACGCCAGGCCTCGAACACCACCACCGCGACCGCGTTGGACAGGTTCAGGCTGCGGTTCTCCGGGCGCATCGGCAGACGCAGGCGCTGCGCTTCGGGCACGCCCTCCAATACTTCGCCGGGCAGGCCGCGGGTTTCCGGGCCGAACAGGAAGGCATCGCCGGCGCGATAGGCCGGGCGATCGTGGCGGGTGCGCCCGCGCGTGCTCAGTGCGAACAAGCGCGGCGGCACGCCCTGGTCCTGGGCGATCGCAGCCAGCGCCGCGTCCAGGCTGTCGTGGACGCGCAGCGTGGCGTACTCGTGGTAGTCCAGGCCGGCGCGCTTGAGCTGTTTGTCTTCCAGGCCGAAGCCCAGCGGCGCGATCAGATGCAGGCGCGCGCCGGTGTTGGCGCACAGGCGGATCACGTTGCCGGTGTTGGGCGGGATCTCGGGCTGGTACAGGATGACGTCGAACATGCGCGCATTATGCGGGGCTGGCTCCCGGCTGGGCCGGGCCTGGGCACGTACAGGCACAAAAAACGGGTAACGCAGGTCCGTCCCGACCCCCTACCTAACTTGTGGCCTAGTGCTCACGGCCGCCCGCCGCGACTAGGATGCAGGGTCCTGCGCCGGCCTCGTCCGCGCGTAATCCCTTCATTCGCAACCATCCGACCGTACCCAGGAGCTGCACATGTCCCCGATCTCGCCGACGTCCCGCGCCCGCCCGCGCGCCGCCGCCCTCGCTCTCGCCCTGACCGCCGTGCTGGGCGGTGGCGTCGCTGCGTCGGTGCCCGCGTACGCCGCCGCGCCCAAGGCCTCGGTCGCGATCCCGTACGAGGAGTTCACCCTGCCCAACGGCCTGCGCGTGATCGTGCACACCGACCGCAAGGCGCCGATCGTCGCGGTCAACCTGTGGTACCACGTGGGCAGCAAGAACGAGCAGCCCGGCCGCACCGGCTTCGCGCATCTGTTCGAGCACCTGATGTTCCAGGGCTCGGAGAACCACAAGGGCGAGTTCTTCGCGCCGTTCGAGCTGGTCGGCGTGACCGATCAGAACGGCACCACCAACCAGGACCGCACCAACTACTTCCAGAACGTGCCCACCACCGCGCTGGACATGGCGCTGTGGATGGAATCCGACCGCATGGGCCACCTGCTCGGCGCGATCGACCAGAAGACCCTGGACGAGCAGCGCGGCGTGGTCCAGAACGAGAAGCGCCAGGGCGAGAACCAGCCCTACGGCCGCCGCATCAACGCCAAGATGTTCGAGGCCCTGTACCCGGTCGGGCACCCCTACCACTGGCAGACCATCGGCTCGATGGCCGACCTCGACGCGGCCTCGCTGGACGACGTCAAGACCTGGTTCCGCAGCTGGTACGGCCCCAACAACGCGGTGCTGGTGCTGGCCGGCGATATCGATCTGAAGACGGCCAAGGAAAAGGCCCTGCGCTACTTCGGCGACATCCCCGCCAGCGCCACCCTCAAGGACATGCCGACCAACATTCCCAAGCGCGCCCAGGACACCCGCGAGACGGTGCCCGACCGCGTACCGCAGGTGCGCGTGTACCGCGCCTGGCCGGTGGCCGAGAACGGCAGCAAGGATTCGACCCTGCTGACCCTGCTGAGCCAGGTGCTGGGCGGCAGCGCGTCGTCGCGCCTGGACACGCGCCTGGTCCACCAGGACAAGCTGGCCGATAACGTCGGCACCTCGGTCTGGAACAGCGAGATCAGCGGCACCTTCTTCATCACCACTACGGTCAAGGAAGGCGTGGACTCGGCCAAGGTCGAGAAGATCGTCGACGAGGAACTGCAGCGTCTGCTGACCCAGGGCCCGACCGCCGAGGAACTGGATCAGGCCAAGACCGCGATCCGCGCCGACTTCGTGCGCGGCATCGAGCGCATCGGCGGTTTCGGCGGCAAGTCCGACGTGCTGGCCGAATGCGCGGTCTACAGCGGCAAGCCCGACTGCTACCGCGAAGAGCTGGAAACCCTGTTGGCCGCGACCCCGGAGAGCGTGCGCGCGGCCGGCCAGAAGTGGCTGGGCGTGGGCTCGCACACCCTGGTCGTGCAGCCCAGCGACAAGCCGGCTTCGTCGCTGCCGGAAAGCGCCGCCGCCGCTCCCGCCAGCGCGCCGGCCGCGGTGCCCGCGCCGGATCCCAAGTTCAAGACCGTCAAGTCCGACGTCGACCGCAGCACCGGCGTGCCGGTCACCCAGACCTTCCCGGCGCTGAGCTTCCCGACCCCGCAGCGCGGCAAGCTGTCCAACGGCATGGAAGTGGTGCTGGTGGAGCGCCACGAAATTCCGGTGGTGCAGCTGTTGATGGAATTCCCGGGCGGCTACACCGCCGACCAGGGCCGCAAGCTGGGCACGGCCAGCTTCGCCATGTCGATGCTGGACGAGGGCGCCGGCGACTACGGTGCGCTGCAGCTGGCCGCGCGCAAGGAGGCCCTGGGCGCCGAGCTCGGCGCCGGCGCGAGCCTGGACAGCGCCTCGATCAGCCTGTCGGCGCTGAAGGACAAGCTGGATCCGTCGCTGGATCTGTTCGCCG
Source organism: Lysobacter sp. Root983 (assembly GCF_001429345.1). Classification (NCBI taxonomy): domain Bacteria; kingdom Pseudomonadati; phylum Pseudomonadota; class Gammaproteobacteria; order Lysobacterales; family Lysobacteraceae; genus Lysobacter; species Lysobacter sp. Root983. The sequence continues at coordinate 81,133 of NZ_LMJO01000020.1, read as the reverse complement.
ATGTGGTCCGCCGTCCGCGCTTCGACGCTGCCGAGATCGAGCGCGTGCGCGCGACCTGGCTGGCCGGCATCAAGCAGGAGAAGGCGCGTCCGCAGACCGCGGCCCTGCGCGTGCTGCCGCCGCTGCTGTACGGCGCCGGCCACGCCTACGCGATTCCCTTCACCGGCAGCGGCACCGAGGCCTCGATCGCCTCGCTGACCCGCGACGATCTGGTCGCCTTCCATCGCGACTGGCTGCAGCCGGACAAGGTGCGCATCGTCGTGGTCGGCGACACCAGCCTCAAGGACATCGTGCCGCAGCTGGAAAAGCGTTTCGGCGATTGGAAGCCGGCGCCGAACGCGCCCGCGCTGCCTGAAGTGGCGACGGTGCCGCGCCCGAAGGCGCCGCGTGTGTTCCTGGTCGACCAGCCCGGCGCGATCCAGTCCAACCTTTACGTCGGCGAAGTGGTGCCGCCGACCTCGGACGCCGGCTCGATCGATTTCGACTTCGCCAACGGCGTGCTCGGCGGCGAGTTCAGCTCGCGCCTCAACATGAACCTGCGCGAGGACAAGCACTGGGCCTACGGTTCCTACAGCGGCGCCAGCAACACCAAGGGCCAGCGTCCGTGGATCGCCTCGGCGGCGGTGCAGAGCGATAAGACCGTGGATTCGATCAAGGAGCTCAAGCGCGAGATCGACGCCTTCACCAGCGGCCAGACCCCGATCACCGAGGCCGAGGTGGCCAAGATCCGCGCCAGCAACACCCTTAGCCTGCCCGGCGCCTACGAGACCGCGAACGCGGTGCTGGGTCAGGTCGCCGGCAATCTGCGCTACGGCCGTCCGGACGACTACATCGTCCAGTACAAGGCCCGCAACGATGCGATGACCCCGGCGCTGGCGCAGGCCGCGGCCAAGACCATCGACCCGGCCGCGGTCACCTGGGTGGTGGTCGGCGACCTGTCGAAGATCGAACAGCCGATCCGCGATCTGAAGCTGGGCGAAGTGCAGGTGGTGGATGCGGACGGGAAGCCTAAGCAGAAGTAAGGGCGTGCCGCTGCCCTCATCCGCCGCATTTTTGCTTTAGCCCCTCTCCCGCGTGCGGGAGAGGGGTTGGGGTGAGGGCACGCGCAGCATCAAGCTAGCGCCGCCGCTTGCGATTCGCGCGCCCTCATCCGCCCTCCGGGCACCTTCTCCCGTCAGCGGGAGAAGGGACAGCAAACAAGCGTGAAGAGCGGTCGCAGCGCCCCCCGCATCACCAGTCCTCCCAAATTCACGCATACCCAGCCAGAATGCGCGTCATCCACGCCGCCTCACTGGAGCTCCGCATGAATCGTCCGCTCGCCGTTAGCCTGTTCGCCGCCCTGGTCCTCGGCGGTTGCACCTGGGTGCAGATGGCTCCGGGTGCGTCTGCGGTGCGCGTGCTCAGCGGCGGCGCCGCGCCGGCCTGCGAGAAGCGCGGCGAAGTCGCGGTCTCGGTGAAGGACTCGGTGGCCTTCTACGAACGCAACGCCCTGCGCGTGAGCGAGGAGCTGGAAACCCTGGCCCGCAACGAGGCGCCGGGCCTGCAGGCCGACACCATCCAGCCGCTGGCCCCGCCCGCCAACGGCGAGCAGCGCTACGCGGCCTACCGCTGCGGCGGCCAGGCGCCTACCGCCGGTCGGCCGGCCGCGGCCCCGGCCGAGTCCGCCAAGACCTACCCGGTCGGCGGCTGAGGCCCGGGCCTCGACCCCCTGGGGGCCGGATTAAGGGCCGCTAAGGCCCGTTCCAGCGGCTTTAGCGTGCTTTAAGTGCCCCTAGGCACGTCCTGAACGCTTCAGCCGCCGGCACCCGTTCGCCGGCCGGGGCGACACCATTTAATGCAGGGCGGCCTGGAACCCGTTAATCTTTCGTGTTTCCGCTCACGGTTCGCCGCCCATGCTGTTCCAACATGTCGCCATCGCCGGTCTCGCCCACATCGACGCCCCGCGTCGTCTGAGTTCGGACGAGATCAACGAACGCCTCAAGCCGACGCTCGACCGGCTCGGTATCAAGGCCGATGTGCTCAAGGACATCGCCGGCATCCACGCGCGCCGACTGTGGGACGGCGACATGCTCGCCTCCGATGCCGCCACCCTGGCCGGCGTGAAGGCGCTGGCCGATGCCGGCATCGAACCCGACCGCGTCGGCCTGCTGGTCAACACCTCGGTCAGCCGCGACTACCTCGAGCCGTCCACCGCCAGCATCGTCAGCGGCAACCTCGGCCTGTCCGAGCACTGCCAGAACTTCGACGTCGCCAACGCCTGCCTGGCCTTCATCAACGGCATGGACATCGCCGCGCGCATGATCGAGCGCGGCGAAATCGACTACGCCCTGGTCGTGGACGGCGAGACCGCCGGCCTGGCCTACGAGAAGACCCTCGAGCGCCTGACCTCGCCCGACGCCACCGCCGAGCAGTTCCGCAACGAGCTGGCTACCCTGACCCTGGGCTGCGGCGCCGCGGCCATGGTGATGGCGCGTTCCGAACTCGCGCCGGGCGCGCCGCGTTACCGCGGCGGCGTCACCCGCGCGGCCACGCAGTGGAACAGCCTGTGCCGCGGCAACCTCGACCGCATGGTCACCGACACCAAGATGCTGCTGACCGAGGGCCTCAAGCTCGCCCAGCGCACCTGGATCGCCGCGATCGGCGCATTGGGCTGGGTCGCCGACGAACTCGACGAGTTCGTGATCCATCAGGTCAGCCAGGTCCACACCCAGGCCTTCATCAAGGCCTTCGGCATCGACCCGAAGAAGGTCCTGACCATCTTCAACGAGCACGGCAACATCGGCCCGGCCTCGGTGCCGATCGTGCTGAGCAAGCTGCGCGAGATGGGCCGCCTGAAGAAGGGCGACCGCGTCGCTCTGCTCGGCATCGGTTCGGGCCTGAACTGCTCGATGGCCGAAGTGGTCTGGTAAGCACGACAAATACGCGCGGCGACACGCGCGTTGTGCCACGAAAGCCCGCGCTAGCCAGCGCGGGCTTTTTCTTTGGCGGCGCCGCGCGCGCCGGCCTGATCGAAATCTTCATGTGCGCCGCGCTAGCATCGGGTTTCTTATCGCACCCAGCACAGGACTGCCCATGACGACCCCCAAGAGTCACCTCGAAATCGCCCTGGCCTCGATCCCGGTATTCACCAACGACGGCGAACTCGATGCCCAGGAATTCGACAAGCTGCTGGCGCTGGCCCTACGCGACCAGAGCATCGACGACGACGAGAAGCGTGTGCTCGGCAACATCTTCAAGCAAGCCGAACTGGGCGAGCTGGATGCGACCGTGAAGACCCGGATCGCCGAGGCGCGCCGTCTGCACGGGATCGCCTGAGCCCCGCAACCGGCCCGGCGGATCGCGGCGCACGCCCTGCCGCGAACCCGCCCGGCCGAGGTTGAACTTTCACGCACGCCTGCCGCACTCTGACCGCCTGCGTTCCGCACAAGGAAGAGGCATGCGTCAGGCTGCTGCTTGGGTGTTGTTGCCGCTGTTGGCCGCCTGCGCGTCGACCGCGCCGGCTGTGGATAAAGAGGGCGTCGGCAAGGCCGGCGCGTCCGCCGATCTGTGCGCGCAGGTGCGCGCCTGGAAGGCCTCGGGCGAGTACGAACGCGTGCGCATCGCCGCCAGCGGCGGCTCCGACGAGGGCGGCCTCAACTCCCGCTTCGATTTCGACGGCCGCCACGGCCTCAAATCGCTGTCCGCCGAATGCGGTGCCGGCAGCTACTCCGAATGCGAATTCTCGGTCGAGCGCGCCGACGGCGGCCGCTACGCCTTCAGCGAGTTGTCGCGCTTCGGCCTGATCGAGCGCGACGGCCGCTATTACCTGGTCTACGGCATCGTCGGCGCCAGCAAGGGCAAGGACCCGAAGGCCCAGCGCGTGGTCGAGCTGGCCGACCCGCCCAAGACCGTGTGCGACCAGATCGGGGATTACGCCGATCTGATGTGAACCAACGCGGTTCACATCGGAATTACCCACGCCCTAGGAAGGGCGGATCACCAGGAGCGAGAGCGTCATGGATTACAACGAGCTGACCCAAGAGCAATACAACGAACTGATCAAACGGCTGGTCAAGATCACCGAGTCGCTGCACGCGCGTTCGCAGGACGTCGGCGACGACCGCGCCACCATCGGCTACGGCTACACCTTCAACCGGTCCAACAACGTCGAGATCTGGGAGCGCTCGGGCATCGAGCTGACCCGCGGCGAGCGCGAGCTGCTGCAGCGCATCGACGAGGCCCCGGCCGCCGACCGCACCCGCCTGGGCCTGACCTTCCCGCGCACGCTCGATGCGGCGCAGGCCGATCGCCTGCTGGAGGCCTCGATTCCCGAATACGAGGCGCCGGTCAACGCCTTGGACATGCCGATGTCGCGCGAGAAGGCGGCCGCGGTGTCGGTGGTCTACAACCGCGGCGTCGGCTCCTACAACCGCAACATGGAACCGTTCCGCGACGCCGTCGAAGCCGGCGATCGCGCCGAGGCCTGGTTCGAGCTGCGCTACAACTCCTGGGGCTCGCACGCGCCGTCCGAGGCCGGCCTGCGCAAGCGCCGCTACATGGAGGGCCAGCTGTTCGGCCTGTACGACGATCCGGCCAACGTCGACGCCGCTGAAGCGCGCGACGTCTACCGCAGCTTCCAGCTGCACCGCGACCGCATCGTGCGCGACGAGCGCAACTGGGGCGAATCCATCGACGGCCGCAATGAAGGCCGCAACATGATCGACCAGGCCAACCGCGACTTCAGCAACATCACCGCCGACTACGGCGAGGTCCAGACCATCCGCGAGGCGTTGGCGCCGGCGCGCGACGCCCTGCTCACCGATCTGCGTCGCGAGCATCCGGATCTGGCCGATCGCCTCACTAACGAATCCTTCGAGGCCGGCGCGATCTACCTCGATCCCGGCCGCAACACCGCCACCGTTGCGGTCGACGCCGAGCACGCCGCCACCCTGGACGCGCGCCGCACACGCAACGGCGCCGAGGTGTCCAGCAACGACCTGCTGATCGGCGAGGGCGGCGACGATACCCTGCGCGGCGCGCGCGGCGACGACATCCTGATCGGCGGCGCCGGCCGCGACCGTCTCGAAGGCGGGCAGGGCCGCGACACCTACGTGGTCGGCGACGGCGACACCGTGCTCGACAGCGACAAGGTCGGCGAAGTGCGTTGGGGCGGGCGCGTGCTCAGCGGCGGCGTGCGCAACGAGGGCGATCCCGAAAACACCTACCGCAGCGCCGACGGTCTCTACACCTACCAGCTGCAAGGCACCGACCTGCGCATCACCGATCAGGCCGGCGCCACGGTCACGGTCAAGGAATTCGAAAGCGGCAACCTCGGCATCACCCTGGGCGCGAATCCCGGTGGCGGTACGCGTGAGGTGCCGGGCGGCGGCGTGCCCGCCAACGACGCGCCGGTGACCGCGCCGGGCGAGCGCAGCACCGGCCAGCGCAGCGAGGCCGCGCCCGAGCATCCGATGTACCGCGAGGCGCTGGGCCAGGTGGAATCGCTGTACGAGCGTCACGGCAAGCAGGTCGGCAACGACGAACTGCAGCGCACCGCGATGGGCGTGGCGGTGGACGCGTGCCGCGCGCGCATGACCGGCATCGACCACTTGGTCTTCAGCCGCGACGCCCAGCATGGCGGCCCGGATCTCAACGGCAATCTGATCGCGGTGCAGGGGCGCCTCGACGACCCTGGCCACCGGGTCAGCGCAACCGCGCTGCAGGAGGCCGCGCGCACCCCGGTGGCCGAGTCGCAGCGCCAGCTCGAGCGGGTCGGCCAGGAGCAACTCAGCCAGGACCGCGCGCTGGCCCTGGCTCAGGAGCAGCAGACCCTGGGCGCGCGCCGTCTGGGCTGAGGCGCTCCCGGCACGCCCTGCGTGCCGGGGCCATCAGGGCGCTCGACCAGCAGGCACACCGCGACCGTCCGAGGGCGGTCCGGTGTAGCCGTGTCTTCGCCTTCGTATCGGCAACCCACTGTTTTTAATCGAATTTAGCGCCGGCTTCGGCGTGGCGCTGCCGTTCGTCGGAACATCACATGTGAGCACTTGAAGTCGTTACATGTGATGCGATAACGTGCGCTCCATGGAACGCAAATCCTCCGCCTACTACCAGCGCCTGCACCGCGAACGCCTGCGGCAGAAGGGGCTGGTCAAGAAGGAGGTGTGGATCCTGCCGGAGTTCGGCGACGAACTGATGGCGGTCGAAAAGCGCATGCGTCAGCCGCGCGGGACGATGGGCCCGTCGCCGGCACGACCCGATAAGGAGAGTGGAATGAGCGAATCGAAGACCTGGACGGCGACGGCCCTGTACGAGGCCCTGTCGGCGACCGAAGAGTTCCGCAATGGCGAGTCCCAGATCGAACTGATCGACGGCGCCGAGCCGGGCTTGCACGTGACGATGTCCGAATACGGCGACCTGCCGCTGTTCATGGCCGTGGTCGGCGAACAGATCGTGGTCGAGGCCTTGCTGTGGCCGGTGGCGCAGGTGCGCGACTCGGCGGCCTTCAACGACGAAGTCCTGCGCACCCACAAGATGTTCCCGCTGTCCACGGTCGGTATCGAGACCCTGGCCGACGGCGAGCGGGTCTACATCATGTTCGGTGCGCTCAGCGCCGGTTCCTCGCTGTCGAACGTGCTGTTCGAGATCGAGACCCTGGCCGACAACGTGATCAAGGCCACCGAAGCCTACGAACCCCAGCTGCGTCAGGCCGCGTGACGCGGCCGGGCCAGGAGACGAGACGATGAACATCTGGAGCAAGCTGTTGACCGCCCTGCGCGGCGGCGCCAACGAAGTCGGCGAGTCGCTGGTCGACGGGCAGGCGCTGCGCATCCTCGACCAGGAAATCCGCGACTCCGACCTGGAGCTGCGTCGTTCCAAGGAAGCGCTGGCCGAGATCATGGCCAAGCACAAGCTGGCCGAGGACCGTCTGGCCAGCTCGCGCGACAAGGTCGCCGAATACGAGGCCTACGCGATGAAGGCATTGGAAGCCGGCGACGAATCGCTGGCGCGCGAGGTCGCGGCCAAGATCGCCCTGCTCGAAGGCAGCCGCGACGCCGACGAGCATCAGGTGCGGCAGTTCGCGGCCAGCATCGTCGACCTGCGCAAGGCGATCCTGCAAGCCGAGGGCAACATCCGCCGCCTCAAGCAGCAGCTGGACACGGTCAAGGCCACGGAAAGCGTGCAGCGCGCCCAGGCCACCGTCGCCCATCGCTACGCCGGCTCGCAGAGCCGCATGCAGACCGCGGTGGAATCGCTGGAGCGGATCAAGCTCAAGCAGGCCGAGCGCGGCGCGCGCATGGACGCGGCGGCCGAATTGGCCAAGGATGAGGGCCAGGACGCGCTGGACACCAAGCTGCGCGAGGCCGGCATCATCGCCGATGCTTCCAGCGCGGATTCGGTGCTGGAGCGGTTGAAGCAGAAAAGCGCGGGTTGATCCCGCCCGCGCGCGCTGGCGCCGGCCGGGTAAGGTAGGCCCAGTGCGCGCCGGGGCGGCGCGCGTGGGGTGGTGGGACAAACGGGGAGAAGGGCGTGTTCGTGTTCCTGCAGATCGTATGGTCGTTCCCGACCGTCATCTTCAGCCTGCTGATGATGATGGTGGTGCTGTACTGGCTGATCGCCGCCACCGGCCTGATCGACCTGGACATCCTCGATGGCGTGTTCGGCATCGGCGCCGAAGGGGCCGAGGGCGCGGGCGGCGATGGCGGCGGGCTCAGCGGCGCCACCGGTCCCCTGATGCGTCTGGGCCTGGGCGGCATTCCGCTGACCGTGGTGTTCACCGCGCTGGTGTTCTTCAGCTGGTTCCTGACCTATTTCGCCGAGTACCTGGTGCTGCGCCACCTGCCCGGGAACTGGACGCATACCGTGCTGGGCGTGGCGACCATGGCCGGCGCTCTGATCGCCTCGGTGTTTCTGAGCGGCATTGCGTTGCGCCCGTTGCGGCGCTTCTTCGCCCAGCTCAAGCCGTTGCCGGCGCGTCCGTTGCTGGGGCAGCTGGCGATCGTGCGCAGCCCCACGGTGACCGCGAGCATGGGCAGCGCCAGCGTCGAGGACGGCGGTGCCGGCCTGATCCTGCAAGTGCGCGACGACGTTGCCGATCGCTTCAAGCGCGGCGACCGCGTGGTGCTGATCGAATACTTCGCCGAGCAGAACGCCTACCGCGTGATCGGCGAAGACGAGTTCAACGGGCCGTAGCAGCCGCGTCGGCCCTCCGCCGCGCGCTCGGTCGTCATCCGTTATCGAATTGATTGGGTCAAAGGGGAATCTGAAATGAGTCTTGAAATCATCCTGCCGGGGCTGATGATCGCGGGCGCGGTCATGGTCGCGATCTTCGGCTTCTTTGGCCTGTTCAAAGCCTTCTACATCAAGGTGCCGCAGGGCACGGCCTTGATCGTGAACGACCTGTCGGCGACCCCGAAGGTGCATTTCACCGGCGCACTGGTCTACCCGGTGATCTACAAGAAGGAGCTGATGCAGATCTCCTTGATCACTCTGGAGGTCGACCGCCGCGGCAAGGACGGCCTGATCTGCAAGGACAACATGCGCGCGGACATCACCGTGGCCTTCTACCTGCGCGTCAACGAGACCCAGCAGGACGTACTCAAGGTCGCCAAGGCCGTGGGCACCGAGCGCGCCTCCGACCGCGGCGCGGTCAACGAGCTGTTCAACGCCAAGTTCTCCGAGGCGCTGAAGACGGTGGGCAAGAAGTTCGAGTTCACCGACCTGTTCGAGAACCGCCAGGACTTCCGCGACCGCGTGCTGGAGACCATCGGCAACGACCTCAACGGCTACCTGCTGGAGGACGTGGCGATCGACTATCTGGAGCAGACGCCCAAGGACTCGCTGGACCCGAACAACATCCTCGACGCCGAAGGCATCCGCAAGATCACCGAGCTGACCGCCACCCAGAACGTGATCACCAACGAGCTCGAGCGCAACGAGCAACTGGCGATCACCAAGAAGAACGTCGAGACCCGCGAGGCGATGCTGGCGCTGGAACGCCAGCAGGCCGACGCCGAGGCGCGCCAGAAGCGCGAGATCGAGACCATCAAGGCGCGCGAGGAAGCCGAGACCGCCAAGGTGCGCGAGGAAGAGCGGCTCAAGGCCGAGCAGGCGCGCATCGGCGTGCAGGAGCAGCTGGACATCCGCGAAGAGAACCGCATGCGCGAAGTCGAAGTCGCGCAGCAGAACCGCCAGCGCGCGGTCGTGATCGAGGTCGAAAAGGTCACCCGCGCCAAGGATCTGGAAATCGTCTCGCGCGAGCGCGAAGTCGAGCTGCAGAAGATCGACAAGGAAAAGGCGCTGGAAGAGCAGCGCAAGGACATCGCCAACGTGATCCGCGAGCGTATCGCGGTCGAGAAGACCGTGGCCCAGGAAGAGGAGCGCATCAAGGAAGTGCGCGCCGTGTCCGAAGCCGACCGCGCCAAGCAGGTCACCGTGCTGAATGCCCAGGCCGTGGCCGAAGAAGAGCTGGTGCGGCTGGTCAAGCAGGCCGAGGCCGACGAGGCCGCGTCCAAGCACAAGGCGGTGGAGATCACCACGCTGGCGCAGGCCGAGTTGGACGCGGCCGGCAAGCAGTCCGAGGCCAAGAAGCGCATGGCCGAGGGCATCGAGGCCGAGCGCGCCGCACCCGGCCTGGCCGACGCGCGCGTGCGCGAAGTCACCGCCAGTGCGATCGAGAAGGAAGGCCTGGCCGAGGCGCGCGTGATCGAAGCGCATGCCGACGCCAAGCAGAAGCAGGGCCTGGCCGACGCCAAGGTGCTGGAAGAGAACCTGTTCGCGCAGGCCCGTGGCGACGAACAGCTGGGCGCGGCCAAGGCCAAGGCGACCAAGGACCTGGGCCTGTCGGAAGCCGAAGTGCTGCTGCAGAAGTTCAAGTCCGAGGCCGAGGGCCTGGCGCAGAAGTTCGGCGCCCTGGATGCGCTCAGCGACACCGCGCGCGCTCACGAAGAATTCCGCATGCAGCTGGAGAAGAGCTTCGAGCAGGCGATCGCGTCGATCGAGGCCAACAAGGAAGTCGCCAAGGAGCAGGCCGACGTGCTGGCCGCCGCGCTCAGCAAGGCCAACATCGACATCGTCGGCGGCGAAGGCGAGTTCTTCAATTCCTTCGCCAAGGCGCTGTCGGTGGGCAAGGCGATCGAAGGCGTGGCCGGCAAGAGCCCGATCGTGCAGGACGTGCTGCAGAAGCTGCTGTCGCTGCAGGGCGACAAGCCTGGCAAGTCCGGCGACGGCGCTTCGCTGGCGTCCTGACGCGGCAAGCCGGGAATTGGGAATCGGTAATAGGGAATAGGAATGGGTATCGGAGCTGAGCCGGCGCTGGATCGCGACGGCTCGAGCGATTCCCGATTTCCCATTCCCGACTCCCGCCAAAAGGAAGCGAAGATGTCGGAAACCAAGCCGCAGGCGCCGGACGCATCGGCCGCCGAAGCCATTCTCGACCAGGCGGTCGCCCAGGGCGGCGCCTACGAGGTGCTGCGCAAGCGCCTGGGCGAACAGGGCGCGCGTCTGCGCGCGATCGCCGATGCGCTCAACGCCCAGCGCCTGACCGAGTTCGGCAGCAGCCGCATGGACGTGGCCGGGCGGATGCGCATCCGCACCGAGAACAATTGCGTCGCGCGCGACATCGTCCAGGTCGGCGACTGCCTGCTGTTCGGCTACAACGTCTTCATCGGTCTGAAGAAGGAAACCCGGGTCGAGGACGTGTTCTCGCTGCATCGGCTGGTCGAGACCGCCGAGGGCTACGACGTCGAGGCGGTGGACCTGGCCGGCAGCTTCCTGGCCGCCGGCAGCTTCCCGCAGGATTTCCGCGAGCTCTACGCCTACTACAAGAACACCCGTCTGCTGCAGCTGGAGGCGCGCGACGGCAAGCTGCTGGCCGCGTTCCAGATCGGCGAGCGCCTGGACGACGTGCGCGTGTTCCGCTGGTCGGTCGAGGCCGACGGCCAAGTGCGCTACATCGACAACCGCGGCGAGCGCGACATCGCGCTGCCGGCGCCGTTCGACTTCGAATGGACCCGCGCCACCCGCGAGATGGCGGTCGAGGGCCGCCACCCGCATCTGAACATCCTCGACAGCGTGTTCGTCGAAACCGTCGGCGGCGACCTCACGGTCAAGATCGAGAACAACACCCAGGACGGCCTGGGCATCTACCGCGAGCCGGTCGCCGACCGCACCCAGTCGCTGGACGACGCCCAGGTCGAGTTCGCGCGCGTCGGCAGCCTGATCCTGCTGCGCGTGCTGCCGTACCGCGAGGAGCAGTGGCGGCATCTGGTGTTCAACACCCTGACCCGCAAGGTCCAGCGCATCGATGCGATCGGGCTGGCCTGCGTGCAGCTGCCCGAGGACCACGGCATCGTGTTCCCGGGCGGCTACTACCTGCAAAACGGCGAGTACAAGACCTTCGACTCGGCCATGGACGGCATGCGCTTCCAGCGCGCGATCCGTTCGCCCAACGGCGAGGACGTGCTGTACGTCTTTTACGAGCCGCAGGCCGGCCGCTCGGCCTTGTTCACCTACAACATGATCGAACGCCGGCTGCAGACGCCGGTGTACGCGCACGGCCACGCCCGCTACGAAGACGGGCGCATGGTGGTGTTCACCGCAGAGAGCGAGGAGCCGACCCGGGTCCACCCGATGCAGGTCTGGCGGACCCCGTTCTCCAGCGACGAACACGCCGCGCGCCAGCCCGCGGGCAACAGCTTCATGGGCCGGATCGGCAACGCCGAGCTGGTGCGCGGCATCTCCGACCTGCTCAGCCTGTGCCGCGAGATCGACGCCACCGAAGTCTCGGTGCAGCGCTACAGCCAGCTCAGCCAGGCCACCCACCGCCTGTTCGACATCCACCACTGGCTGGGCGACCCCAAGGGCGGCGACGCCGCCTCGGTGCTGCGCGAGATCGCCGCGACCAGCGAGTCGGTGATCGACGAGTACGAAAAGGTCGAGGGCATCCGCAGCCAGTCCGAGCGTGCGATGCGCGAGGGCCAGAGCCGCCACAAGGCATTGCTGGATTCGCTGCTGCCCGACGGCTGGGACACCGTGCAGCAGCACGTCGACGCGCTCAACGGCATCGCCGCCCAGCGCGGGCACCTGCTGACCATCCGCGAATACCGCTATATCGACGTCGCCGCGATCGACGCGATGGAGACCGAATTGCTGGCCGCGCAGGAGCGCGTGGCCGCGGCCACCGGCGCCTTCCTGTCCGGCGACAAGGCCCTGCTGCCCTACGCCGAGCGCCTGCAGACGCTGGACGCGCAGGCCCAGCAGGCGACCAGCGTGGCCCAGCTGGAGGTGCCGCTGAAGCAGATGCAGGCCATGTCCGGCGACCTGGACATGCTGTCGCAGCTGATGGCGACGCTGCGCGTGGACGACGCGACCCAGCGCACCCGCATCGTCGAGGCCATCTCCGGCATCTACGCCCGCCTCAACCAGGCCAAGGCGCGCGCCGATCTGCGCCGCAAGGGCCTGGGTTCGGCCGAGACCGTGGCCCAGTTCGGCGCCCAGTTCACCCTGTTCGGCCAGGGCGTGGCCAGCGCGCTCGCGCTGGCGCGCGATCCGGAAAAGTGCGACGAGCAGCTGTCGCGCCTGATGGTGCAGCTGGAGGAACTGGAGAGCCAGTTCGGCGAGCACGAGAACTTCCTCAACGACATCCTCAGCAAGCGCGAGGAGCTGCTCGAGACCTTCGAGACCCACAAGCAGGCGCTGCTGGACGACCGCCAGCGCAAGGCGCAGTCGGTGCTGGATGCGGCCACCCGCATCCTTGAAGGCCTGGCCCGGCGCACCGCGCGCTTCGAAAACGCCGACGAGCTCAATGCCTTCTTCGCCGGCGATCCGCTGATCCTCAAGCTGCGCGAACTGGCCGAGCGCCTGCGCACGCTCAAGGACAGCGTCAAGGCCGACGACGTCGAAGCCCGCCTCAAGGGCGCGCGCGACCAGGCGGTGCGCGCGCTGCGCGACCGCAGCGACCTGTTCGAGGCCGGCGGCGAAGTCATCAAACTCGGCCCGCGCCACCGCTTCAGCGTCAACACCCAGGAGCTGGACCTGACCCTGCTGCCGCGCGAGGACGGGCTGGCCCTGCACCTGACCGGCACCGACTTCCTGGAGCCGCTGCGCGACGAGGCCTTCGACGCCCTGCGCGAGTACTGGCAGGTCGTGCTGGATTCCGAATCGCCCACGCTGTACCGCGCCGAGTATCTGGCTGGCTTGGTGCTGGAAGCCGCCGCCGCCAACGGCGAAGGCTTGAGCATGGACGCGTTGCGCCAGCAGCTGGCGCAGCCGGACGCCCTGGCCCGCAGCGTGCGCGACTTCGCCGCGCCGCGGTATCGCGAGGGCTACGAGAAGGGCATCCACGATCACGACGCCAGCTTGATCCTGCAGGCGCTGATCCCGTTGGCCGACAGCGCCGGCACCTTGGCGTACAGCGCCGATGCGCGCGCGTTCGCCAGCGTGTTCTGGAGCCAGGTCATGACCGGCGAGGACGCCGCGCAATGGCCGGAGCGCGCGCGCACCGCCCGCGACATCCAGCGCCTGTTCGGCAGCGACGCCGGTCTACTGGCCCTGCGCGCCGAAGTCGAGGCGGCGATGCGCGCCTTCCTGCAGACGCAACCGCTGGATCTGGATCCGGCCTCGTGCGCGCACGCCGCCGACTATCTGGTGACCGAGCTGTCGGCCGAGCACGTCCAGTTCGCCTTCAGCAAATACGCCCAGGCCCTGCTCAAGACCTTGCAGGAGCGCCTGACCGCCGCGCGCATGTGGGACGGCTTCGTGCAGACCCTGCGCCGCCTCGGCGATCGCCTGCCCGCGCGCTGGACGCTGGCGGCGAACTGGTTCGACGCGCTATGCCGCGAGCCCGCGCACGCGGCCCTGGCCGGCTACGCGCGCGAAGCGGTGGCCTTGTTGCTGCTGGACGAGCGCGTGCCGCACCGGGTCAGCGAAGTCGAGCTGCGCGCGTCGATCGAAGGCCTGCTCGGCGAACACCCGCGCGTCCAGGCGCAGCGCCTGGACCTGGGCGTGGACGACTTCCACGCCCGCTTGCGCGCGCATCGCGAGCGCTTCCTGCCGGGCGTGCGCCGCTACCAGGCCCTGCGCCAGGAAACCGTCGCGCGCGAGCGCGAGGCGCTGCGGCTATCGGAGTTCAAGGCGCGCCCGCTGAGTTCGTTCGTGCGCAACAAGCTCATCAACGACGTCTACCTGGGCGTGATCGGCGACAACCTGGCCAAGCAGATGGGCACGGTCGGCGAGGGCAAGCGCAGCGACCTGATGGGTCTGCTGATGATGATCTCGCCGCCCGGCTACGGCAAAACCACGCTGATGGAATACGTGGCGCACCGCCTGGGCCTGATCTTCATGAAGATCAACGGCCCCGCGCTGGGCCACGAGGTGCGTTCGCTGGATCCGGCGCGCGCGCCGGATGCGACCTCGCGCCAGGAGCTGGAGAAACTCAACCTGGCCTTGGAGATGGGCAACAACGTGATGCTGTATGTCGACGACATCCAGCACACCCATCCCGAGTTCCTGCAGAAATTCATCTCGCTGTGCGACGGCACGCGCCGCATCGAAGGCGTGTGGAAGGGCCGCACCCGCACTTACGACCTGCGCGGCAAGAAGTTCTGCGTGGTCATGGCCGGCAACCCGTACACCGAGTCCGGCGAAGTGTTCAAGATTCCGGACATGCTGGCCAACCGCGCCGACATCTACAATCTGGGCGACGTGCTCGGCGGCATGGAGGACGCATTCAAGCTCAGCTACCTCGAGAACAGCCTGACCTCGAACCCGGTGCTGGCGCCGCTGGCCACGCGCGAGCTGGCCGACCTGTACCGTTTCGTCGACAAGGCCGCCGGCCGCGCGTTCTCGGCCAACGAACTCAGCCACGCCTACGGCGGCGCCGAGATCAACGAGATCGTCGCCACCCTGCAGCGTTTGATGCAGGTGCGCGACGTGGTCTACCGGGTCAATCAGCAGTACATCGCCAGCGCCGCGCAGGCCGCGCAGTACCGGGTCGAGCCGCCGTTCAAGCTGCAGGGCAGCTACCGCAACATGAACAAGCTGGCCGAGAAGATCTCGCCGGTGATGAACGAGGCCGAGCTGCAGCAGCTGATCGCCGATCACTACCTGGGCGAGGCGCAGCTGCTGACCGCGGGCGCCGAGGAGAACCTGCTCAAGCTAGGCGAGTTGCGCGGCACCCTGGACGCGGCCCAGGCCGAGCGCTGGGCGCAGATCAAGCGCGACTTCCTGCGCAACAAGGCCATGGGCGCCTCCGACGCCGACGTCGGCGGGCGCGTGGTCGCGCAGCTGGCCGATCTGGTCGAGGGGGTGCGCGCGCTGGACACGCCGGCGCCGGCGGCCGAGGCGCCGAAACCCGAGCCGGTGGAGGCACCTTGGCCGCAGATCGTGGCCCTGCTGGAGCGCGCCGCGAATCGTCCGCCCGCGCCGGCACCGGCCGCCGAGCCCGATCCGCAGGCGCTGCTGGACGGCTTGCGCGCCGCGCTCGAGGCCGCGCTGGGGCCGCTGATCGGCCGCCTCGGCGATGGCGCCGAGCAGCAGGCGCAGTGGCAGGCGCGTCTGGTCGAGGCGATCCAGCACATGGGCGAGCGCGGCGCGGTCGCGACCGCGCACGTCCAGCATGCGACCGAGCAGCAGTTGCAGCTGCAGCGCGCGCTGGCCGACTTCGCCGACCGCCTCAACGAGCGCACGCCGCGCTGATGGGGACCGTCGACTACAGCGAGCTGGACCGCGCGTTGCGCGAAAGCGCAGCCGACCGCCGTCTCGACAACGACGAGAAATTCGAGCTGCGCGAACTGGGCGCGCGCCTGGACCCCGAACGCGTGCGTTACCTGCGCAACCGCGCCTTCGACATGGCGCGCGAACTGATCGTGGAGCGTCCGGCCGAATCGCTGGACGCGCTGCGCTGGCTGGAACAGGTGGTGCGCACCCTGGACGTGGTCGGGGCCGCGCCCAGCATCGAGTCCAGCGCCCATTTCACCCCCGGCGACGACTGCCTGCGCAAGCTGCGCGCGATGTGCATCGGCGCGCGCCGCAGCCTGGACATCTGCGTCTACACCATCTCCGACGACCGCATCACCGAGGCGATCCTGGATTGCCACCGGCGCGGCGTGACGGTGCGCTTGCTCACCGACAACGACAAGCGCTACGACGACGGCAGCGACATCGCCCGCCTGCGCGAGCAGGGCGTGAACGTGCGCATCGACGACAGCCCCTTCCACATGCACCACAAGTTCGCCGTGTTCGACGGCCGCACGCTCGCCAACGGCAGCTTCAACTGGACCCGCAGCGCCAGCACCGGCAACGAAGAGAACCTGGTGGTGACCGACGACCCCGCGCTGGTGCGCAGCTTCGCCGGCCGCTTCGAGGCCCTGTGGGGCAAGTTCGCGCAGGGCTACTGAGCTCCGCGTCGGGGTAGGAGCGGCGTAAGCCGCGACCGCCTTGGCTGCTGGCACCAGGTCGCGGCTTACGCCGCTCCTGTCCCCAGGCAAGGCGAATCGGGTCTTTTCGCGCCCGAAATCCCCCGCGCCGCCGCAATGCGACCGATAATGGCGCCCCTGTCCGCCCGGCCCGCGCTCCCGCGTGGGCGCCGCACGAGCCACCGATGACGTCGATCCGCGATCTCCCCGACTACCCGTTCCAGCCGCAACGTTTCGAGGTCCGTCCGGGCATCGCGATGAGCTACCTCGACCAGGGGCCCAAGGACGGCGAGGTCGTGGTGATGCTGCACGGCAACCCCTCGTGGAGCTATTACTGGCGCAAGCTGGTGCTGGGCCTGCGCGATCGCTACCGCTGCATCGTGCCCGACCATGTCGGCATGGGTTTGTCCGATAAGCCGCGCGATGACCGCTACACCTACACCCTGCAGTCGCGCATCGACGACGTCGAACGCCTGCTGCAGTACCTGCGCATCGACGGCCCGATCACCCTGGCGGTGCACGACTGGGGTGGCGGCATCGGTTTCGGCTGGGGCCTGAAGCATTCCGATCAGATCAAGCGCCTGGTGATCACCAACACCGGCGCCTTTCCGTTGCCGTCGGCAAAGCCCTTGCCCAAGCGCCTGCGCCTGGGCCGCGACTCGGCGATCGGCACCGGCCTGATCCGCGGCCTCAACGCCTTCGCCGGCAGCGCCGCGCGCGTGGGCGTGGTTTCGCCGATGCCGCGCGCGGTGCGCCGCGCCTATCTGGCGCCGTACGACTCCTGGGCCAATCGCATCGCGACCTCGCGCTTCGTGCAGGACATTCCGCTGGCCGAGGGAGACGCCGCCTGGCCGCTGGTGCAGGCCATGGGCCGCAAGCTGCCCGAGTACGCCGACCGCCCGGCCTTCATCGGCTGGGGCCTGCGCGATTTCGTGTTCGATCACCATTTCCTCAAGGGCTTCACCGACGCGCTGCCGCAGGCGCAGGTGCACGCTTTCGAGGATGCCGGCCACTACGTGCTCGAAGACAAGGCCGCGCTGCTGGTGCCGGAGATCCGCGCCTTCCTCGACGGCCATCCGATCGGCTGATTGCGTCGGCGGCGTGCGCTGCGCTCGCCTTCTGTAGGGGCGATACGGCGGCTCGGATCCGCCCGGACCCCCTACAATCCACGCATGAGCAACGAACCCTCCGCGGCGGACACCGCCGCGCGCGCGCCCGTCGCGCCCTGCAACATCGCCGCCTCCCTGCCGCGCCGCGCCGCCGAGGCGCCCGAGCGCGTGGCGATGCGCTGCCCCGGCACGCGCGACGCCAACGGCCTGCCGCGTTACGACCAGGTCCTGACTTACGCCGAACTCGATGCGCGCAGCGACGCGATCGCGGCCGGGCTGGCCAAGCGCGGCATCGTGCGCGGCACCCGCACCGTGATCATGGTGCGGCCCTCGCCGGAGTTTTTCCTGCTGATGTTCGCCCTGTTCAAGGCCGGCGCGGTGCCGGTGCTGGTGGACCCGGGCATCGACAAGCGCGCGCTGCGCCAGTGCCTGGACGAAGCGCTGCCGGAGGCCTTCATCGGCATTCCGCTCGCGCATGTCGCGCGGGTGGTCCTGCGTTGGGCCAGGACCGCGCGCATCCGCATCACCACCGGTCGCCGCGCCTGGCTCGCCGATGCGACCCTGGCCGAGGTCGAGCGCGATGGCGCCGGCGCGGGCTGCCAGCTCGCCGACACGCGCCCCGACGACGTCGCCGCGATCCTGTTCACCAGCGGCTCCACCGGCGTGCCCAAGGGCGTGGTCTACCGCCATCGCCATTTCGTCGCCCAGATCGAGATGATGGGCCAGGCCTTCGGCATCGTGCCCGGCGGCGTCGACCTGCCGACCTTCCCGCCGTTCGCGTTGTTCGATCCGGCGCTGGGCCTGACCTCGATCATTCCCGACATGGACCCGACCCGGCCCGCGCAGGCCGATCCGCGCAAGCTGCACGATGCGATCGCGCGCTACGGCGTCGACCAGCTGTTCGGTTCGCCCGCGCTGATGGCGGTGCTGGTCAAGCACGGCGCGCCGCTGACCGGCCTCAAGCGCGTGACCTCGGCTGGCGCGCCGGTGCCGCCCGATACGGTCGCGGCGTTGCGCGCGCTGCTGCCCGAGGACGCCCAGCTGTGGACGCCCTACGGCGCCACCGAGTGCCTGCCGGTGGCGGTGATCGAAGGCCGCGAACTGCAGTCCACGCGCGCGGCCACCGAAGCCGGCGCCGGCACCTGCGTCGGCCATGCGGTGGCGCCCAACGAGATCCGCATCATCGCCATCGACGACGCGCCGATCGCGCAGTGGTCGGACGCGCGCATGCTCGCGGCCGGCGAAGTGGGCGAGATCACCGTGGCCGGCCCGACCGCCACCGACAGCTATTTCAATCGCGAAGCCGCGACCCGCATCGCCAAGATCCGCGAAACCCTGGACGACGGCCGCGAGCGCGTGGTCCATCGCATGGGCGATCTGGGCTACTTCGACGACCAGGGCCGCTTGTGGTTCTGCGGCCGCAAGACCCATCGCGTCGAAACCGCACGGGGCCCGCTGTACACCGAACAGATCGAGCCGGTGTTCAACGCCCACCCGCAGGTACGGCGCACCGCCCTGGTCGGCGTAGGCGCCGCCGGCGCGCAACGGCCGGTGCTGTGCGTGGAGCTGGCCGAGGGCGTGCTCGCGCGCGACTGGCCCGCGATCGAGCGCGCGCTGCGCGCGATCGGCGCGGCGCATTCGCATACCGCGGATATCGCCGATTTCCTGCGCCATCCGCGCTTCCCGGTCGACATCCGCCACAACGCCAAGATCGGTCGCGAGAAGCTCGCGATCTGGGCCGCCAAAGAGGGAGCGTGGAGATGAGGGTACTGGTCACCGGCGGCGGCGGTTTTCTCGGCCAGGCCCTGTGCCGCGGCCTGGTCGAGCGCGGCTATGAGGTCGTCAGTTACAACCGCGGCCACTATCCGGCCCTGGACGCGCTGGGCGTGATCCAGATCCAGGGCGATCTGGCCGATCGCGAGGCGGTGATCGCGGCCGCGCGCGGTTGCGATGCGGTGTTCCACAACGCCGCCAAGGCCGGCGCCTGGGGCAGCTACGACAGCTATCACCAGGCCAACGTGGTCGGTACCGAGCACGTGCTCGCCGCTTGCCGCACGCATGCGATCGGGCGCCTGGTCTATACCTCCACGCCCAGCGTCACCCACCGCGCGACCCATCCGGTCGAGGGCGGCACCGCCGACGACGTGCCCTACGGCGAAGGCTTCAAGGCCCCGTACGCGACCACCAAGACCATCGCCGAGAAAGCGGTGCTGGCGGCCAACGCGCCCACGCTGGCGACCGTCGCCCTGAGGCCGCGTCTGATCTGGGGCGTGGGCGACAACCAGTTGTTGCCGCGTCTGGTCGCGCGCGCCAAGGCCGGCCGTCTGCGCTTCGTCGGCGACGGCTACAACAAGGTCGACACCACCTACATCGACAACGCCGCGCAGGCGCATTTCGACGCCTTCGATCATCTGGCGCCGGGCGCGGCCTGCGCGGGCCGTGCCTACTTCATCAGCAACGGCGAGCCCAAGACCATGCGCGAGACCCTCAACGGGCTGCTCGCCGCGGTCGGCGCGCCGCAGGTCGACAAGACCCTGCCGTTCGGCGCCGCCTATGCGATCGGCGCGGTCTGCGAAGGCCTGTGGCATGCGCTGCCGCTGAAGGGCGAGCCACCGATGACGCGCTTCCTGGCCGAACAGCTGGCGACCTCGCACTGGTACGACATGGCGCCGGCGACCCGCGATTTCGGCTACGTACCGCGGGTCAGCTTTCACGAGGGCCTCACCCGGCTGAAGGCCGCCTGCACGTAAACCGGCGTCGTCACCGCCTGAGCACCGGCGACTCAGCAGGATCGGGGCACACCCTCGGTCCTGCCTGATGCAGGGCCTCCTTAGGAGATCTCCATGCTCAGTTACGCCGTCATCTTCTTCATCATCGCCATCGTCGCCGCGGTCCTGGGCTTCAGCGGCATCGCCGGCGCCGCCACCAACATCGCCTGGATCCTGTTCGTCGTCTTCGTGATCCTGGCCATCATCTCGCTGCTGCGCGGTCGCAAGGTCTGAGCCCGCCGATCGGCCGGCGCTGAACATGCCCGTCCCGGCCCGCCCACGGGCCGGGACGCCGCCGTCTCGGGCCCGCCGGGCCGGGGGCTACAATGACGGCATGAACACCTCCGCCGATAGCTTGTTCCCGTCCATACTGAAGACCTACGCAGGCGGCGCGCTGGAAGCCGCGCTCAATCGCGCGCTGGCGCTGGACCCCGATACGCGCGACGCGCTGCGCGCGCTGGACGGCCGTCGCGTCGCCCTGCATGTGGCCGCGCCGCCGCTGGCGGTGCAGGTACGCGTCGAAGGCGACCGCCTGCGGGTAGGCCCGGTCGAGGCCGCGGTCGAACCCGATCTGTCGGTGCGCAGCACCCTAGCGGGCCTGGTCTCGCAACTGCCGTTCCTGCGCAACGACGACGCTCCGCCGGTCGGCAAGCTGCGCATCGAGGGCGATGCCGATCTCGCCCGCCGCCTGCAGCGCCTGGCCGAGCGCTTCGATCCGGATTGGCAGGGCTCGCTGACCGGCGCGTTCGGCGACGTGATGGGCGTGCAGATCGCCAACGCGATCGCCGGCGGGCTGCGCCACGCACGTGGCGCGGCCGGTGCCTTCGCCCAGAACGCAGCCGAATTCGTCACCGAGGAATCCCGCGACGTGGTCGCGCGCGACGAACTCAACGCCTTCCACGACGACGTCGACGCGGTGCGCGACGGCGTCGAGCGCGCGAGCGTACGCGTCGCGCGCCTGCGCGAGCGCATCGCCGCACGGAGCGACGCATGAAGTCGGCGCTGCGCGCCTGGCGCATCGGCCGGGTCTTGCTGCGTTACCGGCTCGACGACCTGCTCGACGGCACCCCGGCCGAGCGCTGGCTCAAGCTCGCGCGTCCGTTCGTGCCGCGCGCCTCGGCCGAGATCGCGGCGATGTCGCGCGGCGCGCGTCTGCGTCTGGTGCTGCAGGAGTTGGGCCCGATCTTCGTCAAATTCGGCCAGATCCTGTCCACCCGTCGCGACCTGGTGCCGCCGGACGTGGCGATCGAACTGGCGCTGCTGCAGGACCGGGTCAAACCCTTCGATGGCGAGGCCGCGCGCGCGATCGTCGAGACCGCCCTGGAGCGCGGCATCGCCGAGGCCTTCGATGCCTTCGACACCACCCCGCTGGCCTCGGCCTCGATCGCCCAGGTGCACGCGGCGATCCTGCCCGGCGGCCGCGAGGTCGTGGTCAAGGTGCTGCGCCCCAACATCGAGAAGCAGATCGCCGGCGACATCGCCCTGCTCAAGACCATCGCCAGCGTGGTCGACCGCGCCCATCCCAGCGCCGACAAGATCCGTCCGCGCGAGATCGTGGCCGAGATCGAGAGCACCCTGGCCGCCGAGCTGGACCTGCAACGCGAGGGCGCCAACGCCAGCGTGCTGCGCCGGTTCTGGAAGGACAGCGAAGACCTCTACGTGCCCGAGGTGATCTGGTCGCATACCGCCGAGCGCGCCCTGACCCTGGAACGCGTGTACGGCATTCCGTCCGACGACATCGCCGCGCTGGACGCCGCCGGCATCGACCGCAGCGCGCTGGCGGCCAAGGGCGTGCGGGTGTTCTACACCCAGGTGTTCCGCGACAACTTCTTCCATGCCGACGCCCACGCCGGCAACATCTGGGTCGACAGCGATCCCAAGCGCAAGAGCAACCCGCGCTTCATCGCCCTGGACTTCGGCATCATGGGCCAGCTGTCCGACGAGGATCAGTACTACCTCGCCGAGAACTTCATGGCGATCTTCAACCGCGACTACCGCCGCATCGCCGAGCTGCACGTGCAGGCCGGCTGGATGCCCGCGCATATCCGCATCGACGAACTCGAAGCGGCCACGCGCGCGGTCTGCGAGCCCTATTTCACCCGCCCGCTCAGCGAAATCTCGCTGGCCGAGGTGCTGGTCAAACTGTTCCGCACCGCGCAGCGCTACGAGCTGACCCTGCAGCCGCAGCTGATCCTGCTGCAGAAGACCCTGCTCAACATCGAAGGCGTGGGCCGCCTGCTCGATCCCAAGCTCGATATCTGGGCGGTGGCGCGGCCGGTGCTGCAACGCATCCTGGTCGAACGCTACAGCCCGCAGCGCCTGGCCGCGGAATTCCGCAAGCGCCTGCCCGAGCTGGTCACGCACGCGCCGGAGATGCCGCGCCTGCTGCACGCCTGGCTGACCCAGCAGGTCAGCGGCGGCCACGAGCTGCGCATGCGTTCGCAGGACCTGGCCGAACTCACGCGCACGGTGAAGGACGCGCAGCGGCGCACGGTCGCGGCGATCCTGGGCACCGGCCTGTTGATCGTGGCGGCGGTGCTGTACGGCCTGGAGGCCGGCGGCCCGCGCTTCTGGTCGATCCCGGCCTCGTCGTGGATCGCCGGCATCGGCGGTTTGTGGGCGCTGCTGGCGGCGTGGCCGCGGCGTAGCGCTTAGGCGCTACGCGGTCCGGGCGGAAAGCAAATCCCCCTCAATCCCCCTTTTACAAAGGGGGAAGACGAGCGAAGCGCACGGCTCTTGCCGTTCCCCCCTTTGCAAAAGGGGGGCTAGGGGGGATTTGCTTTTGCGCTTACTTGCGAGCGCCGGTCAAGGCTTCGCTACCGCCGCCGCCGCCGCCGGCTTCGCCGCCGCATCGAAATCCCCCGCCATATACACGCTGAGCATCTCCGGCTTGAAATGCTTGCGGATCGCCGCATTCACCTCGTCCGGCGTCAGCGCCTTCAAGCGCGCGTCGATGCCCGCCTGAAATCCCATGTCGCGATCCAGGGACAGATTACTGGCCAGGATGCCGGCGATCGCGCCGTCGGATTCGCGTCCCTGCGCGCGCTGGGTCAACAGGCCGGCGACCGCGTCGCGCAGCTCGTCGGCGCCGACGCCGTCGCGGATCCAGCGCGCGTACTCCTCGCGCATCGCCGCCTCGGTCTTGTCCAGGTTCTGCGGCGCGGCGATGGCCTGGATCAGCAGGCTGCCGGCGTCGTCGCGGCCGACCCGGCTGGCGTCGGCGTCGAGGTTGCTGCCCACACCGTAGCTGAGTCCGTCCTTCTGGCGGATGCGATCGTACAGACGCGACTTGCCGCCGCCGCCGAAGATGTAATTGGCGACCATCAGGGCCGGATAGTCGGGATCGCGGTCGTTGAGCGAGAGGTTGCCGCGCGCGAGCAGCACGCCGTTGGCCTTGTCGGGGGTCTCGAAGCGCTCGCGTCGCGCGGCGAGCGCGTTGTAGTGGGTGGGGATGGGCGCGTACGCGTGCGGCGTGCGCCAATCCAGGAACAGACTCTGCAACTGCGCTTTGAGCGCGACCGGATCGAAATCGCCGACCACGCTGATCTCGCCTTCGGCGCTGCCGTAGAAATCGCGATGGAAGGCGCGCAGGTCCTCGACCTTGAGCGCCTTCAGGTCGGCGATCGACTGATCCAGGCTGCGCCAGCGCAGCGGGTGGCCTTCCGGCCAGGGATCGAAGTACTGCGACATGGCCATGCCGGCGATGGTGCTGGGCTCCTTGCGCGCGGCCTCCAACCCGGTGATCGCCTGCAGTCGGAACTGCTCGAACTCGCTTTGCGGGTACTCGGGCTTGCGCAGGATCTGCACCGCCAGCGCCAGCGCCTCGGCGAGCTGGGCGCGGCGCGTGGTCATGCCGATGCTCGCGCTCTGCAGGCCGCCGCCGATGCCGGCCTCGGTCTTCAGGGCTTCGAAGCGCTGGTCGATCTGCTCGCGGCTGAGCCCGGCGGCGCCGCGCATGATCAGCGAGCCGGCGACGTTGCCGGCGGCCGCGCGGCCCTTGAGCGAGTCCGCGTCGCCGAAGCGGAAGCGCGCGCTCAACACCACGGTTTCGCCGCGGGTCTTCTTCGGCAGCAGGGCCACGCGCAGGCCGTCGCCGAGGGTGAAGGTTTCGGTGCGCGCCTGGATGTTGGCCGGCGTGGGATCGAACTGTTCGCCCGCGGCCACCGCGGCCTTGCCGGTGTAGCCCTGCAGCACGGTCGCGGCCGCGGGCGCGGCGGCGATCTCGGCGCGATCGGCGCGGTCGGTGGGCACGAAGCGGCCCAGGGTGCGGTTGCTGGGTTTGAGGTAGTCGCGCGCGACGCGGTTGACGTCGTCCAGGCCGACTTTCTCGAACGCGTCGCGACGCAGGAAGTACAGGCGCCAGTCGCCGGCCGCGATCGCCTCCGACAGGCCCAGCGCGACCGCGTTGACGTTGGTGTAGCCCAGTTCGTAACCGTTGCGGATGCGTTGCTTGGCGGCGTCGAGCTCGGCTTGGGTGATCGGCGTGGCGGCGATGTTTTCCAGCTGCGTCAGCAGCGCGGCCTCGGCCTTGGCCGCATCGCCGTCGCGCGGCAGCCCGATCATCGCCGTCATCAGGCCCGGATCGCGCAGGCTGTCGGCGCCCGCGCTGGCGCCCGCGGCCAGCTTGGTTTCGACCAGTTGCTTGTGCAGGCGACCGCCCGGCACGTAATCCAGAATATTGGCGAGCAGGCCCAGCGCGGCGCTGTCGGGGTGGGTTTCGGCGGGCACGTGGTAGGCCGCCATCACCAACTGGATATCGCCGCTGCGGCGCACCGTCACGCTGCGCTCGCCGTCCTGGGTGGGGTCGGCGGTGTAGAACGCGCGCAAGCCGGTCTTGGGCCGCGCGACCGGCGCGAAGGCCTGCGCGATCTCGTTCAAGGTCTTGGCCGGGTCGATGCGGCCGGCCACGATCAGGGTCGCGTTATCGGGGCGGTACCAGCTTTTGTAGAAGGCCTGCAGGCGTTCGATCGGCACGCCTTCGACATCGCTGCGCGCGCCGATCGTGCTGTGGCCGTAGTTGTGCCAGAGATACGCGGTGGATCGCACGCGCTGGGCGAGCACGCCGTTGGGGCTGTTCTCGTTCTTCTCCATCTCGTTGCGGACCACGGTCATCTCGCTGTCGAGATCCTTCTTGGCGACGTTGGAATTGACCATGCGGTCGGCTTCCATGCCCAGCAGCCAGCGCAGGGTGTCGTCGTTGGCCGGGAACGAGGCGTAATAGTTGGTGCGGTCGACGTTGGTGGTGCCGTTGAAGCCGATGCCGCGCTTCTTCATCTCGGCCGGGATGTCGCTGTGGGTCGGCGTGCCCTTGAACAGCAGGTGCTCCAGCAGGTGGGCCATGCCGGTCTCGCCGTAGTTCTCGTGCATGGAGCCGACCTGGTAGGTCAGGTTGACCGTCACCGTGGGTTTGCTGGCGTCCGGGAACAGCAGCACGCGCAGGCCGTTGCCCAGGGTGTACTCGCAGATGCCTTCCACGCAGGGGCCGGCGGCGACGCCCTTGGGTGGCGCGAGCGAGGGCTCGGCCGCCCGCGCGGGCAGGGCCAGCGCCCAGGCCAGGGTCAGGGCCGAGGCCAGGTGAGACCAGGCCGGTCGGTAAGGCTGCGGGAACGATCGCATGGGGTGTCCTGGAGTGATGCCGGGGGAAAGCGTGTGGCTGGAGCTGCTATAGACGAAAATACCCGCCGAGCTCCCTACCGCCTGTGCCATAGAGCATGTCCGAAACCTACAGTTCCCTGGAGGCGCCCGCCGAACTGCCGGTGCTGTACGCCGACGACAGCCTGGCGATCATCGACAAGCCGGCGGGGCTGATGGTGCACGACAGCGCGCTGGCGCGCGGCGAGACCGATTTCGTCGCCGACCGCCTGCGCCAGCAGTTCGGGCGGCCGGTGTTCCTGGTCCACCGCCTGGACCGCGCCACCAGCGGCTGCCTGCTGCTGGCGTTCGAGCGCGAGGTGGCCTCGGCGCTGGGCAAGGTGCTGATGTCGCGCGAGTTCGAGAAGGACTACCTGGCGGTCTGCCGCGGCTGGCCGGAGGACGCGTTCACCATCGACTACGCGCTGGACGGCGGGCCGGGCAAGCCGCAGAAGAAGCCCGCGATCACGCGCTTCCGGCGCCTGGGCAGCTGCGAGCTCGCGCATCCGTCCGGCGGTTTCGAGACCTCGCGCTACGCGCTGCTGCTGGCGCAGCCGGAGACCGGGCGCTTTCGCCAGATCCGGCGTCATCTCAAGCACGTCTCGCATCACCTGATCGGCGACACCAGCCACGGCGACGGCCGCCACAACCGCGCCTTCCGCATGATGGGCATCCATCGCATGCTGCTGCATGCGCAGCGCCTGGCTTTCCTGCATCCGGTCAGCGGCGCGCGCATCGTCGCCACCGCGCCGCCGGACCGCGAGCTGGCCAAGGCGCTGGCGCTGTTCGAGCAGGCCGCGCCGGCCGGATGAGGGCGGGCGCGACGCGGGCCGGGCTTACTTGGTTTCGGCGCCGGCGCTCTTGCGCTTGACCGCGTCGTTGCGCGCTTCGGCTTCGATGTCCTGCTGCAGTTCCTGCATCATCGGCACCACCAGTTTCTGCATCGCGTTCATGGTGTTCTGCATCAGCACCGGCATCTTGTCGAGCAGGCGCTGGCCGGTCGGGCTGGCGTAGAACGCGATCAGGGCGTCGGTGTCCTGGCCGTCGAAGGTGTCGCGGTAGATGTCGCGGTAAATCGGTTCCAGCTTGTCCCAGGACAGGCCCTTGCGCAGCTGCGCGCTGGAACGGGCGATCACGCTGTTCAAGCGCTCGCGTTCGGCGGGCGTGATCTCGCGGCCGGCCATCATCTGTTCGGCCATCTGCTGCTGCGAGGCTTCGATCTGCGGCAGCATGGTCTCCACGGTCTGGCGCGCGCGCATGACCTCGAGCAGGCGCGACACTTGGGCGTCGCTGGGCGGCGCGGCCAGGGCGGCCAGCGGCGAGGCCAGCATCAGGGCCAGGGCGAGGGCATAGGACTTCATCGGGGACGATCCTCCTTGATGGGAACCGCATGGTCGGCGGCGGGTGCAGGCGGCGTCAACGTCCGGCCACAGGCCCGCACTATCATCGCTCCCGTCTACAATCGGGGCCGGAGGGACGCAATGGCCGATCCTGAAATCACCATACCCGAGCAGGAACTGGTCGAGCGCTTCGTGCGTTCGACCGGGCCCGGCGGGCAAAACGTCAACAAGGTCGCGACCGCGGTGGAGCTGCGCTTCGACGTGGCGCAGTCGCCGTCGCTGCCCGAGCCGGTGCGCGAACGCCTGCTCGCCAAGCGCGACCGCCGCGTGACCGGCGACGGCGTGCTGGTGATCAGCGCGCAGCGTTTCCGCACCCAGGAGCGCAACCGCGACGATGCCCGCGAGCGCCTGGCCGCCTTCATCGAAAGCGGCCTGCACGCGCCCAAGCCGCGCATCGCCACCCGCCCCAGCCGCGCCTCGAAAGAACGCCGGCTGGGGGCCAAGCGCGAGCGCAGCACGGTCAAGCGCGGCCGCGCCACGCGCGATTGGGACTGACGGAGACCGCATGCCGACGACCGCCGACGACGTAGTGCTGCCGCTGCCGCCGAACGCACCGCGGGTGCGCTCCAACCGCCTGACCCGCTGGATCGGCCGCAGCGTGCTGCGGCTGGGCGGCTGGCGCATGGTCGGGGCTTTCCCCGACATTCCCAAGCTGGTGTTGATCGGCGCGCCGCATTCTTCCAACTGGGACGGCGTCTGGGGCTTCGCGGCCAAGGCCGCGATGGGGCTGGACATCAAGATCCTGGGCAAGGATTCGCTGTTCAAGGTGCCGCTGCTGGGTGCGCTGCTGCGCTACCTGGGCGTGATCCCGGTCGACCGCAGCGCCGCCCACGGCGTGGTCGAACAGGCTGCGGCGATGATCCGCAACGCCGAGCGGTTCTGGTTCGGGCTGGCGCCGGAGGGCACGCGCAAGCCGGTGGACCGCTGGAAGGCGGGCTTCTGGAAGATCGCCAAGGCCGCCGATGTGCCGGTGCTGCCGGCGTATTTTCATTACCCCGACAAGGTCATCGGCATCGGCGAGCCGTTCTGGCTGGGCGAGGACATGAACGCCGATCTGGCGCGGATCCGGGCCTGGTACCGGCCCTGGCAGGGCAAGCACCACGGCACGCCGTAAGCGCACTCGCTGCGCTAAAACTGCACACGACTGGTCGAGCCGGCGATCCGGCGCGACACCCAGGCCCGATCGGCGGCCAGTTTCGCCCGCGTTTTACGTGTAGCTTCGTTACGGGGCTGCGCGTCGCGGGGGGTGGCGCGGGTTCCCGATCAGGCAGGAGGTCGGTCGTGCCGGGCAGGATGTCGCTAGGGGGAGTGGCGGAGGCCACGATCGCCGCGCATGCGGAGTTGTCGGGCGCGGTCCGCGTCCGCGTGCGGGAGGTGGCCGGTGCCCGCCTTGCCTTGGTTCGCGCTTAGCCCCAACGGTCTGCTTAGTGCGGTCGGGCTGTGGCGCGGCGCCGAAGAGACCGTACCCACGCCGGTGGAAGACTGGCGTCAGGCGGTGGTCGACGTGGTGATTCCCGCGCGCCTGCAGCAGCACGACATCGCCCATTGCCTGGCGGCCCTGCTGGCCCAGACCCTGCAACCGCGCAGCGTGGTACTGGTCGACGACGGCGGCATCGAGCGCGACGGCACCGCCGCGATCGCCCGCGAGTTCGCCGCCGCCAACGGTTTGTCCCTGCGCGTGATCGAACGCATGTGGTCGATCGGACGCGGGCCCACGATCAAGCGCCAGGCGCGCGAATCCGACGCCGATGTCGAGTTCGTGCTCGACGGCGACACTCTGCTGCATTCGGCGGACTACATCGAGCGCTGCGTGCGCGAGCTCTACGAAGGCGTCGGTATCGCCAGCGTCTGCGGCGTGGTGCAGCCGATGCGCGGCGAGCACCGGCGCGCGCTGGAGCGTTCGCCGGCGTTCCAGCGTTGGCTGCACGGCGAGGCTTATCGCGATCCGCGCACGCGTCGCGGCCGGTTGCGGCGCGGTCTGCAATGGCTGGGCGACGTCCATCGCGAAACCAGTTGTCTGCTGCAGCAGTGTTTCATCAACCGCGGCCAGATGGCGCTGTTCGGCGGCGTGGTGGTGCCGCGCGGCAATGCGATCGCCTATCGCCGGCGCTACATCAAGGATCTGTTCGATCGCTACGAGCCGGTCCATGGCGATCAGCTCGACGGCGCGGAGGATGTGTTCATCGCCCTGGCGCTGGCGCAGGAGGGCTATCGCAACGTGCAGTTGTTCGGCGCGCTGGCGCATACCGAGCAGCCGCCGCTGGATCGTCTGCCGCGGCAGAGCTTCCGCCAGGCCGCCGCGTTCCTGCGCGGCTGTCGCGAGTTCAACGGGCTGTTGCTGACGCCGTTCAAGGCCTGGCGGCGCTGGCTGCGCCCGCGCCCACGCGTGGCGACCGAGCAGCGGCGGGTGCGCGAGGCGTATCGGCAGCCGTTCGGCGAGCGCCTTACCCACGAGTACGGGCGGCCGATCGGCTGGGCGCTGTTTCTGATGGCGGCCGAGCGCCTGGCGTATCCGCTGCTGCTGCTGTGGCTGGCTTTCAGCGGGCGCTGGTGGTGGTTGGGCGGGGTGGTGGCGGCGGAAATTCTGGCCACGGCGCTGGTGTTGGCCGTGGTGTCGCGCGAAGGCCAGGCGGCGGCCTTGGGCAAGGCCTTACTGGTGGCGCCGGTGCGCTACGCGATGGCGTTCGTGGAACTGGCGGCGGCGGTGGCGTTTTTGCCGAAGCGGTTTCGCAGGTCGCGGCGGCCGCGCTAGCGCCTTTGCCTCTTGTTCCCCCGCATCGTGCTGTCGCTGTCGTTCTTGCGCTCACTGTTGCCCGTCATCCCCGCGAAGGCGGGGCCCGCTGACTTTAGAGCGCGGCTCGAACGCCAGCGCTATTCGCCTCGACCGTAGGATGCGGTGAGCCGCAGGCGAACCGCATCGTCGCGATGCCGCAACCGCGTGCGCGGCCCGGGGCCCTCAACGATCCGACTGCCCCGTCGCGTAGTAATCGCCGCGGAAAAACAGATCCGGCTGGATCAATTCGGTGAACGCGCGCGCCTGCGGCGATAGGTATTTGCCCTTGCGCACCACCACGCCGTAGCTGCGCGAGGGGAAGTAGTCGGCCAGCGAGCGCGCGCTCAGGCGCGAGCGGTCAGCGTCGGTCAGGCAGATCGCGGTGACGATGCTGATGCCCAGGCCCATCGCCACGTACTGCTTGATCACCTCCCAACCGCCGACTTCCAGCGCGACCGTGTACGGCACCCGGTTCTGCTGGAACACCAGGTCGACCATGCGGTAGGTGGTCAGGCGCTGCGGCGGCAGGATCAGGCCGTAGGGCGAGAGGTCCTGCAGGCTGAGGTCGGGCTTGAGCGCGAGCGGGTGGTCGCGCGGGGTGATCAGCATGGGCTCGAAGCGGTAGACCGGGGCGTAGCTGAGGTCGCCGGGCACGTCCAGCATCGAGCCCACCGCCAGATCGACCGCGTCCGAGCGCAGCAGGTCCAGACCGCCGGCGCCGGTGACGTTGTGCAGGCTCAGGCGCACGTCCGGATGGGCGGCGCGGAAGGCTTCGACGATCCTGGGCAGCAGGTACAGGATGGTCGAGCTGCCGGCGGCGACGTTGAGCTCGCCGCCGTCCAGCCCGCGCACGCGCTCGCGAAACGCCCCGTCCAGGCCGTCCAGGCCCTCGACCAGCGGGCGCGCGAGTTCGTACAGCTCCTGGCCCTCGCGGGTCAGGCTGAGCCGGCGGCCGCTGCGCTCGAGCAGGCGCACCCCCAGATCGCGCTCCAAGGCCTGCAGTTGCAGGGTCACCGCCGGCTGGCTGAGGTAGAGCGCCTCAGCCGCGCGTGAGACCGAGCCCAGGCGGGCGGTCTGGCAGAACGCCCGCAGCGGCTTCAGGCGGTCGCCCTTGTACGCAAAACGGGGGCTGGCGGCACGCTTCGTGGTCACTGGGAAGACATATATAAGTTTTTCAAATGATATGCATTGAAAAAACTTGATTGTCAAATACAAGACGCCAGCGCATGGTCGGAGCCCTAACGAAACACGCTAGAGGCGTAGGAGCAGGGCATGTCGGCAGTGATGGCGCAACGCCAGGAGACGCACGGGATCGAGTTGACGGCCAGCCTGGCCGGGCAGGAGCAGCTGCTCACGCCCGCGGCTCTAGCCTTCCTGGCCGACCTGCACCGCCGCTTCGAACCGGCTCGCCAGGCCCGCCTGGCCGCGCGCCGCGAGCGCCAGGCGTTCTTCGACGCCGGCGGCCTGCCGGATTTCCGTGCCGACACCGCCGCGATCCGCAGCGGCCAGTGGCGGGTCGCGCCGCTGCCGGCGGCGCTGCTGGACCGCCGCGTCGAGATCACCGGCCCGGTCGATCCGAAGATGGTCATCAACGCCCTCAACTCGGGCGCCAAGGTCTTCATGGCCGACTTCGAGGACAGCACCGCGCCGACCTGGTCCAACCTGCTGACCGGCCAGCGTGCGCTGAGGAAGGCTGTGGCCGGCACCCTGGACTGGATGGCGCCGGACGGCAGCAAGCACTACACCCTCAAGCCCTTCGAGCAGCAGGCGGTGCTGATGGTGCGGCCGCGCGGCTGGCACCTGGACGAGAAGCACCTGCTGGTCGACGGCGCGCCGATCTCCGCCAGCCTGTTCGACCTGGGCCTGTTCGCTTTCCACAATGCGCAGGCGCTGGCCGCGAAGGATCGCGGGCCCTATTTCTACCTGCCCAAGCTGCAGTCGATGGAAGAGGCGCAGCTGTGGAACGAGGCGCTGGACCGCGTCGAGCAGGCGCTGGGCCTGAGCGCCGGCCAGATCAAGGTCACGGTGCTGATCGAGACCCTGCCGGCGGTGTTCGAGATGGACGAGATCCTGCATGCGCTGCGCACGCGCGTCGCCGGCCTCAACTGCGGCCGCTGGGACTACGTGTTCTCCTACCTCAAGACCTTCCGCGCGCATCGCGACAAGGTCCTGCCCGAGCGCGGCCAGGTGACGATGCTGCAGCCGTTCCTGCGCGCGTATTCGGAACTGCTGATCCAGACCTGCCACAAGCGCGGCGCGCACGCGATGGGCGGCATGGCCGCGCAGATTCCGATCAGTGGCGACGAAGCCGCCAACGAGGCCGCGCTGGCCAAGGTGCGCGCCGACAAGCTGCGCGAGGTCACCGCCGGCCACGACGGCACCTGGGTCGCGCATCCGGCGTTGATTCCGCTGGCGATGCGCATCTTCGACGAGCGCATGCCCGGCCCGCATCAGCAGCACGTGCTGCGCGACGACGTGCTGGTGATCCGCGACGATCTGATCAAGCCCTCGCTGGGCACGATCACGCGCGCCGGCTTCGAGGGCAACGTCGAAGTCTGCGTGCGCTATCTGGCCGCCTGGCTGGACGGCAACGGCTGCGTGCCGATCCATTGGCTGATGGAGGACGCGGCCACCGCCGAGATCGCGCGCACCCAGTTGTGGCAGTGGCTGCACGCCTCCGGCCTGCATCTGGACGACGGCACGCCGGTCGATTTCGCCCTGCTCGAACGCGCCCTGATCGGTCTGCCCAGCAAGCTCGCCGAGCGCATGAACCTGCCCGGCGCGCAGCGCCTGGGCGAGGCGATCGCGATGCTCGACCAGCTCACCCACGCCGACACGCTGGAGGAGTTCTTGACCCTGCCGGCTTATCAACGCATCGACTGACCCGCTTGCCCGACTTGGCGGCGTCTGTGGGTGCGGCGTAAGCCGCGATTGAGTTCCGCCCGCCGACGCAACTGCACCGGAGGGCGATCGCGGCTTACGTCGCTCCCACAGAAAGCAACTTGCCTCGCCTAGCTCCACCTACCGCGTCCCACCCTTACTCGCGCCTCACCCCACGACCCATACGCAAGGAACGAAGTCATGAGCCACCTGCCGACCGCCGAGCAACTCCGCAACGACTGGGCCAGCAATCCGCGCTGGGCCGGCATCACCCGGCCGTATTCGGCCGAGGACGTGGTGCGGCTGCGCGGCACGGTCCCGGTCGAGCACAGCATCGCCAAGCTCGGCGCCGCCAAGCTGTGGAACTCGCTCCACACCGAGGACTTCGTCAACGCGCTGGGCGCGCTGACCGGCAACCAGGCCATGCAGCAGGTCAAGGCCGGGCTCAAGGCGATCTACCTGTCGGGCTGGCAGGTCGCCGCCGACGCCAACATCGCCGGCGAGATGTATCCCGACCAGTCGCTGTACCCGGCCAACTCGGTGCCGCAGGTCGTGCGCCGCATCAACAACACCCTGCTGCGCGCCGATCAGATCCAGTGCGCGGAGGGCACCGGCGACATCGACTTCCTGCAGCCGATCGTGGCCGATGCCGAAGCCGGCTTCGGCGGCGTGCTCAACGCCTTCGAACTGATGAAGGGCATGATCGAGGCCGGCGCCTCGGGCGTGCATTTCGAGGACCAGCTGGCTTCGGTCAAGAAGTGCGGCCATATGGGCGGCAAGGTCCTGGTGCCGACCCGTGAGGCGGTCGAGAAGCTGGTCGCCGCGCGCCTGGCCGCCGACGTGATGGGCGTGCCGACCCTGATCGTGGCGCGCACCGACGCCGAAGCGGCCGACCTGCTCACCGCCGACATCGATCCCAACGATCAGCCCTTCACCACCGGCGAGCGCACCAACGAAGGTTTCTACAAGACCCGTAACGGCCTGGACCAGGCGATCAGCCGCGGCCTGGCTTACGCGCCCTATGCCGACCTGGTCTGGTGCGAGACCGGCAAGCCGGATCTGGAGTTCGCGCGCAAGTTCGCCGAAGCCATCCACGCCAAGTTCCCGGGCAAGCTGCTGGCCTACAACTGCTCGCCCAGCTTCAACTGGAAGAAGAACCTGGACGACGCCACGATCGCCAAGTTCCAGAAGGAGATCGCCGGCTACGGCTACAAGTTCCAGTTCATCACCCTGGCCGGCTTCCACAGCCTGAACTACGGCATGTTCAACCTCGCCCACGGCTACGCGCGTCGTCAGATGAGCGCCTTCGTGGAGTTGCAGGAGGCCGAGTTCGCCGCCGTCGAAAAGGGCTTCACCGCGGTCAAGCACCAGCGCGAGGTCGGTACCGGCTATTTCGACGCGGTCACCCAGACCATCCAGGGCGGGCAGTCCTCGACCGTCGCGCTCAAGGGCTCGACCGAGGAAGAGCAGTTCCAGCAGGACAAGGTCGCTGCCTGAATGCGGCCGCGCGGCGCGACCGGCGAGGGGGCCGGGCGCGTCGCGGCGGCGGAACCGGCTTAGTCCGGCGATCGGGGTCTACTCGATGGGCACGGTGGCCCGCGCCCCGCCCGACCGGCGGCGCGCGCGATGACCGACTTCCCCTGGCCAGGACGTTTGCTGTTCAGGTGAGGTGCTATCCTGCCTCTCCAGCCTCTGAAGGAGCCGGGGATCCGGGGGTCGTGGGATGAATCGCGATGGTGCTGCGCCGACCATGACGGGCGGTCAGTTCAATTCGGATCCGATGCCGGCGCCTAACGAAGCGGCGACGGCAGCGCTTAGCCAAGCGGAATTCGAACTGTTCGCCGAACTGGGCCGCCCGCGTCACGTCGAGGCCGGCCAGGTGCTGTTCCGTCGCGGCGAACTGGGCACCACCATGTTCGTGGTCGCGCGCGGCGCGATCGATCTCGACTTCGGCGACGACCTGGTCACCAAGCGCCTCGGCCCGCGCGAATTCTTCGGCGAACTCGGCCTGCTGATCGGCGATCACGCGCGCAGCGCCGACGCCATCGTCGCCGGCCCCGGCCTGTTGATCGAACTGCGTCACGAGGAATTCCAGCGCCTGGTCGACCGCAACGCCGGTCTGGTCTGCCATTTCCTGCGCCGCGCGATCATGCGCGTGGTGCTCAACGAGCAGGGCCTGATCCGGCGCCTGCGCCGTCGCAACCAGGATCTCGAGGCCGCCCTCGACAGCCTGTACGCGACCACTCACCAACTCAACCAGACCGAAGAGCTGGTCCGCACCGACGAGCTCACCGGCCTGTACAACCGCCGCGGCCTCACCCTGCACCTGCAGGAAGCGCGCGCGCTGGGCATGCCGCAGACCCTGGGCCTGGTGCTGGTGGACTGCGACCGCTTCAAGCAGGTCAACGACGACCACGGCCACCTGGCCGGCGATCGCGTACTGCAGAGCGTGGCCAACATCATGCGTTCGGTGGCCGGCCCCGACGACATCGCCTGCCGCCTGGGCGGCGACGAATTCTGCCTGCTGGTCTCGGCCGGGCACGCCCACGACGTGATGCGTTTCGCCGAGTTCATCGTGGCCACCACCCAGAACCTGATGTTGATGCCGCAGTCGCCGCCGACCATCTGTCCGGTCAGCGTCGGCGCCTGCATGGTCGACCCGCGCGCGGATTGGAACGACTGGTACGCGCGCGCCGACGAAGCGCTGTATCAAGCCAAACGCAAGGGCGGCAACCGCGTGCATTGGCAAGACGCGGCCCTGGAACCGGTCTGACCGGCGCACGCGAACGAACAAGGATGCCGTCGCGATGAATGATGCCCACCGCCCTCACCCGGAAGCGCCGCAGCTGCGCACCCTGCTGCTGACCGACCTGTGCGATTCGACCACCCTGGTCGAACGCCTCGGCGACGGCCCCGCGGCGGAACTGTTCCGCGAACACGACCGCCTGGTGCTGCAGCTGCAGCAGCAATGGCGCGGTCGCCTGATCGACCGTTCCGACGGCCTGTTGCTGTTGTTCGAACGCCCGATCGACGGCCTGGGTTTCGCATTGGATTACGAGCGCGGCCTGCGCGAGATCGGACGCGAGCGCAAGCAGACCCTGCTCGCGCGCGCCGGCCTGCACGTGGGCGAGGTGCTGACCTGGCGCAACAGCGACGAGGCGGTCAAGGTCGGCGCCAAGCCGCTGGAAGTCGAAGGCCTGGCCAAGCCCATGGCCGGGCGCCTGATGGCGATGGCGCGCCCCGGCCAGATCCTGCTGTCGGCGGTGGCCGAACCGCTGGCGCACCGCGCCGCGCGCGAGCTGGGCGAACGCGGCCAGCAGCTGTTGTGGAAGTCCTACGGTCGCTGGCGCTTCAAGGGCGTGCCCGATTCGCAGGAGATCTACGAAGTCGGCGAGCCCGGCATCGCGCCGCTGCGCGCGCCGCCGAACTCGCCCAAGGCCTGGCGCGACGTGCCGCTGTGGCGGCGCCCGGCCGCGCTCGCGGCCGAGGTCGCGGTATTGGCCGCGATCGGCGTGGGCGTGTGGTTCGTGACCAAGCCGCAGCCGGCGATCGCCTTCAACGAGCGCGACTGGGTGGTGGTGGGCGACCTGCGCAACCTCACCGGCCAGAGCGTGCTCGACGATTCGCTGGAGCAGGCATTCCGGATCAGTCTGGAGCAGTCGCGCTACGTCAACGTGCTGTCCGACCTCAAGGCGCGCGACACCCTGGCGCGCATGCAGCGCAAGTCCGACACCTTCCTCGATCGTTCGGTCGCCTCCGAGATCGCGCTGCGCGACGGCGCGCGCGCGGTGATCCTGCCGACGGTGGCCGAAGTCGGCGGCCGCGTGCGGGTGAGCGCCGAGGTGGTCGATCCGCACACCCAGACCACGGTCTACGCCGAGTCCGTCGACGGCGTCGGCGCCGGCTCGGCGCTGTCCTCGATCGATCAGGTCACCGCCAGCTTGCGCAACAAGTTGGGCGAGGCGCTGAAGTCGATCGACAACGACTCCGCGCCGTTGCCGCAGGTGACCACCAAGAATCTCGACGCCCTGCGCGCCTACGCGCTGGGCACCAAGGCCTACGCCAAGCGCCAGTTCCCGGAAGCGCTGCAGTACTTCCAGCGCGCGTTGGAGCTGGACCCGAACTTCGCCCTCGCCCACATGGGCGTGATGCGCGTGTATGTGAGCAACGCCGACAACGCGGCCGCCCAGCCCTCGCTCAAGCGCGCGCTGGCCCTGCGCGAGCACCTGCCCGCGCGCGACGCCTTGTACCTGGACGCCTGGGCGGCCGAATTCGGCCCGCAGCCCTCGCGCCGCGCCGCGCCCAAGTGGAAGCTGCTGGCCGGCCTGTATCCGGACTACTACGCCGGCCAGAGCCGCTTGGCCTGGTTCGATTTCACGTCCGGCCGCTACGACGCCGCACTGCGCGGCGCGCAGGCGTTCGCCGCGCCGCAGAACGCCCTGCGCGACATCGCCATGGAGCTCAAGGGCCGCGTCTACCTGGCCCAGGAGCGGCCGGCGCAGGCGCTGGAAAGCTTCAAGCAGGCCGAAACCGCCGGCCAATATCCGCCTACCCGCCGCCACGCCGCCGCGCTGGCGACCCTGCGCCGCTATCCCGAGGCCGAGAAGGTCCTGGCCGCGCTGCCCGCCAACGACCGCAGCCTGGGCGCGCTGGTCAACGAGTTCGAACGCATCTCGATTCCGCTGGACCAAGGCCGCCTCGGCGACGCCCAGCGCAGCGCCGACCGCGCCGCCGCGGCCGCGCGCGACGCCAACCCGCTGTTGCGCTATCCGTTCGCGATCGCCGACTACTGGACCGATCTGCTGCGCGATCCCCAATCGGTGCCGCCGGCCAAGATCGCCGCGCTCGCCGATGCGATCGTCGCCGACGCCGCCAACCCGGCCGGCCAGGCCGACCGCGACGATCTATTGGTGATGGCCCTGGCCGCGGTGCGGCTGGGCCAGCGCAGCGGCGACCGCGCGATCGGCGAGCGCCTGCTGCCGAAGTTGAGCGCAATGGCCGAGGAGTCCGGCCATGCCGGCGCGATCAAGTTGCTGAGCGTGGCCAAGGCCGAACAGCTGCGGCTGTCCGGCAAGCCCGCCGAGGCGGTCGCGCTGCTGTCGCGCGAAGTCGACGGCAGCGAGCCGTTCCAGTTGCGCGTCGCCTTGCGCGACGCGCTGCGCGACGCCGGCAAGGCCGAGGAAGCGCTGAAGCAGGACCGCTGGCTGGCCGCGCACCGCGGCCTGGCCTATATCGAACCGTTGGGCGGTCAGGCCCTGCAGGCGATGAGCGTGGCCGACGCCAGCCTGGCGCCGCTGGACGCGGCCGAACGCCTGGTCGGTCTCGGTCGCCCGGACGAAGCGCGACGGGAAGCCGAAGCCTTCCGCCGCGCCTGGGCGAGCGAGACCTTGCCGCCTTACTTGATGCGCAGGCTGGACGCGACGCTGCCCGCTTCGAAGCAGTGAACCACCGTGTGGGTGTCCTGCGACGTCAGGTAGCTGCGCAGCTCGTCCCGCGAGGCCTGGATTTCTTCCTTGGGGGCGATATTCGCCACCATCATGCAGCTCGTGTCCGATAGCGCGGCCTTGGTCTGTGCGGGCGCCAGCCCAACCCGGCCCAGCGCGGCGGCTGGATCCTGAACGAACAGTTCGCGGAAATGATCGTCGTTGCCGAGCTTGTCGAGCAGCTTGTCGGCGACCTTCGGATCCAGAGGCGGATGCCCCTTGGTGTTGTCGTTGCCCATCGGTACTCCCCCTAGCAGAGCCTGTTGCGGCCCCGATAGGCGACGAATCTATCCTTGTCCCACGTACGGGACAACCTCAAACTCCGTAAAAAATGCGGCGCGGGAGCTGAATATGCGGGTGCGGCGATGCGCGGTGGTGTTTCTGGAACCGCGCGAGGAGATCGGCTTCGATCTGCGATCCCTGCTCAGCGGCGGCGCCGGAGTGCGGCGCCGCCGACGTTGGCTGGCCCTGGCGGCGCATCTGGAGGGCGAAGTCGAGATCGACGCCGACGAGCGCGAATTGCTGGGCGGCGTCAGTCCGGGCGAGTGGAGTTCGGCCGAGACGCTGGCCGCGGCGCCGGCCGACG
The DNA here is from genome assembly GCF_001429345.1 of Lysobacter sp. Root983. Classification (NCBI taxonomy): domain Bacteria; kingdom Pseudomonadati; phylum Pseudomonadota; class Gammaproteobacteria; order Lysobacterales; family Lysobacteraceae; genus Lysobacter; species Lysobacter sp. Root983. Next base: position 42,112 of record NZ_LMJO01000020.1, on the reverse strand, counting down.
CGCTGGCGCGTTTGCTCGAGGTCGGCCTGCTGATCGACGAGGACGCGGCCGATGGCGCGCACCGCGCGCGCGATCAGGCCGTGCGCGATGGCCATTGGTGGCCGGCGTCGGCGCTGCTGCATCGGCAGGCGCGCTGGGACGGCGTGGACGGCGTCGCCGACATGGAGGCCAAGGACATGACCACCGTGTCCGGCCTGCTCGACAAACTCGGCGCGCCGCCGCCGCCGGTGCACGAACGGGTCGCGCCGCAGTCGCGCATCGCCTTGCCGGAAATCGCGCCCGACGCGTTCGACGCCTTGCTCGCGCGTCGCGCCACCTGCCGAAATTTCGATCGTGAACGGCCGTTGCCGCAGGTCCTGTTCGCGCACATGTTGCAACGCACGTTCGCCGCCCAGGCCCAGCTGCGCACCCACGACGACGCGGTGTTCCTGAAAAAGCACACGCCCTCGGCCGGCGGCCTGCACCCCACCGAGGCCTATCTGGTCGTGCAAAACGTCGAGGACGTGACGCCCGGGCTGTATCACTACCACCCGGTCGCGCACGCGCTGGAGCCCTTGCCGGCGCCGGACGAAGCGCTGTCGGCATTCGCCTTGCGCGCGCTCGCCGGCCAGCACTGGTTCGCCGATGCGCACGCGCTGGCGGTGCTGACGCCGCGGTACGCGCGCTGCTTCTGGAAGTACCGCCACCACGCCAAGGCCTACCGCGCGCTGGTGCTGGACAGCGGCCACCTCTCGCAGACCCTGTACCTGAGCGCGACCGAGCTGGGCCTGGGCGCGTTCGTGACCTGCGCGATCAACGAGGTCGACATCGAGCGCGCGTTCGGCCTGGACCCGCTGCAGGAAGGTCCGCTGGCGGTCTGCGGCTTCGGCTGGCGCGCGGCCGAACGGCGCACCGCCGAGTTCGACCCGGGCGGGGCGGTCTGGCCGTCCTAGCGGGGATGGCTGGCGCTGCCCGAGGGCTCCTCAGGGGCGTGGCCGACGCCGGTGGATCCTGAATGCGGGCCAGGTCGGGCCGGTCGTTTCCTGGCCCGGCCCACGCAGCGGCGCCTGCCTGCCGGCCACGGTTCGGCGCAGGTCGGGCACGGTTGATCGCATCGGCGTGGCGCCCAGGGGGCGCCGGTCCTGCGCCTCGGGCGCCGATGTCCTTAGCGCTAAGCCCATGACGATATTAGGTTTTAGTCGGAATCGGCATGCCCGATCCGACGATGCGCCGGCGTTCGATTAAGGTTGAAGCTCACATTTTGCGCGCGTAACGTCGGTCGCTCGCAATCCAGCTATCCGTACCCCAGGAGTCGAGCCATGAAGTTCCGTGTTTGGGCCTTGTCGCTGTTGCTGATGGCCCCGGTCGCGTTCGCGTCGGTCGATCGCGGCGTGCTGCAGTTCGAATCGATCCGTTCCCAGCAGACCGAAATCCGCACCGCGGTCCAGGCCGGCAACGGCCGTTACAAGGACATGTCGGTGGGCACCCGCGGCGAATTGCTGGCCAAGCAGGATCACCTGTTCCAGCTGATGCAGGGCAAGCAGTCGACCCAGGACCTCAACGAAGACCAGAAGACGGACGTCTTCAACACCCTGGAATGGATCGAGGCGGCCATCAACAAGGCCGACGACGAGCGCATGATCTGCGAGCGCCGCCCGGTGCTGGGCAGCACCCGCAAGGAGCGCGTGTGCAAGACCGCCGGCCAGATGCGCGCCGAGCGCGAAGCCACCCGCGATCGCTTGGATAATCGCGAAGTGCGGCAGTAGAGCCTGTAACGAGTAACGAGTGGCCAGCCACTGGTTGCTCGTTACTGACAACTCGTTACTCGCGACTGGTACCCGGTCCGTAGTGGCGCAGCGCTAGCGCCGGGACAGGTCTGCCCGATCGGGGCCTGGCGGGCCGGGGCTGCGCGCGAACGGCGCCAGACCATCGACCGCCGCCGTCGGCATCGCTAAAGTGGGCGCAGCCCGGCTGTGGGCACCGACTTCGGGGACGGCGATGCGTGCATTGGCCAGTTGGACCTTACTGTGGGCGGCGTCCACCGCCGTCGCCGGCGAGCAGGCGCAGTCGCCTCCGCCGCTGCCGATCCTGGCGATCGTGGAGCAGCAAAAGCAGATCCGCGCCGACGACGTCGCCCGCCGCGGCCGCTACGGCCAGCTGCCCTTGGCGACCCGCGCCGAACTATTGTCCAAGCAGGTCGAGATCCTGAGCCTGGTGGAAGACAAGGCCAGCACGGCCGATCTCAGCCGGCGCGAGCAGGTGGAAGTGTTCAATCGCCTGGAATGGATCGAAGCCGCCGTCAACGACACCGAAGAAGAGCGCATGATCTGCCGGCTCGAGCGAACCCTGGGCAGCAATCGCATGGTGCGCACCTGCCGCACGGTGGCCGACGAGCGCAAGGCAAAGGAAAGCGCGAACCGCAACCTGGATCGGCGCCCGCGTCAGGTCGGCGGCCAGGAAATCTGAAGCGGACCTGGGGCGACGGGCGAGCGCTCCGGCGTCCCGTGTCTGCCCGATTCTTGTGCGTTCACTCCACTGTTTTTACGTAAATATTGCCAATCGACAGCGGCTGGTAAGCCCGCTAGCGTGATTCGTTCCGAATAACCGGGTGCGCGGGGAGCGAAGTTCATGCGTGGTTTGATTTTTGCGGCGGTATTACTGGCGTCCACGGCTGCGGCCGCGAGTGACGTGGCGCCCCGTCCTCCGTTGGCGATCTCGGCCATCACCGCTCAGCAAAAGCAGATCCACGACGACGTGATCGCCCAGCGCGGGCGCTACAAGGACATGCCGGCGAGCACCCGCAGCGAGCTGTTGTCCAAGCAGGCCGAAGTCCTGGCCATGATCGAAGGCAAGAACAGCTCCGGCGACCTGAGCCAGGAACAGCAGGTTCAGGTGTTCAACCGCCTGGAGTGGATCGAAGCCGCGATCAACAACGCCGAGGACGAGCGCATGGTCTGCAAGCGCGAGAAAACCATCGGCAGCACCCGCATTACCCGGGTCTGCCGGACCGTGGCGCAAGAGCGCGAGGCCCGCGAGGCCGCTCGCGACGAGCTGGACCGGGCCGACGTTCAGAATCGGCGTTGATGCCGACTGCGTGCAGGCGGGCCTGGCGCCTCCTGCACGTCTCTCCCGGGGCCGAATAGAGCGGCCCCAACCGGTGCGGCTACGCGCATATTCGACTCGGCGCATAACTGAAAAAATGTGCCTGTAGGCAGTCGACACGGCAGATTCGGCAAAGTATGTTCGGTGGCCCCGAAAGCCCACGGACCGAACCCATGTCGATGAAGAAAGCAATGATGGCCCTCATCCTAGGCGGCTTGCTGGCGGCGCCGCTGGCGTTCGCTTCGGTCGACCGCAACGTGCTGCAGGTCGAGTCCATTCGCAGCCAGCAGGCCGAGATCCGCAGCGGCGTCGAAGCGCGCACCGGCCGCTACAAGGACCTCTCCGCCGACACCCGTTCGCAACTGCTGAACAAGCAGGGCGAAGTGCTGCGCCTGCTCGACGGCAAGCAATCCACCAACGATCTCAACGAAGCGCAGAAGACCGAAGTCTTCAATGCGCTGGAGTGGATCGAAGCGGCGATCAACCAGACCGACGACGAGCGCATGGTCTGCGAGCGCCGCCCGATCCTGGGCAGCACGCGCAAGGAGCGCGTCTGCAAGACCGTCGCGCAGATGCGCGAGGAGCGCGATGCCGCGCGCAATCGCATGGATGCCCGCGGCGCCTGCGCGGACTGCAAGAGCAACTGAACTCAGGCGCGCACGCAGCTTGAACGGGCGGCCGCTGGCCGCCCGTTTTCTTTGCGGATCCGCCGGCCTGTGCGCAGGGCGATGATGGTCGCGCTCGACCGCGGTGGGCGCCGATGTGGCGTGGCTCTGGCGAAGGTGGGGACGGGGAGCCCGGCCCTGTCCGCATTACGGCGGACGGATGAGGGCGCAGTCCCGCCTGCGATCGACAGGGCGGCGCTTGCGCCGATGGCTAGCGCATCCGCTCGCGCTGCGTAGGCGCTAACGGTGTGGCGCTCGATGCTCCGATAGGCGGCCTGATACACGCCTGTTTCGTTGCGATCTTCAGGATAGGCCCGGTGGCGGTCGGTGCCGCGGGTGCTATAAGGGCAACATCCGCTACGACTTGGTCATCGAGCCGCGATGAAGCGCTTCGACCTCATGCTGGCCAGCGCTTGGTGCCTCCTGGGCCTCGCCGTCGCTGCGCCGGTCCGGGCCGACGATGCGCCCGGCTTCGACCGCCCGGGCATCGCCTTCGGAACCGATACCCTGCCGCGCGGCGGCATCGCCTGGGAACAGGGATTGCCCGACGCCAGCTGGGACAACAGCGAGGGGGTGCGCACGCGTACCTGGGTCGCCGACACGTTGCTGCGTTTCGGGCTGGCCGAAACCATCGAACTGCAATTGGGTGCGGACAGCTACGGCGGCGTGCGTCGGCGCGGCCTCGGTGCGCGCACCAGCCAACACGGCGGTGGCGATGGCCGGCTCGGCCTGAAATGGGTGCCCAGCACAGGCGGCGATGCCTTTTCCGTAGGCGTGCTGGCGACCGCGTCGCTGCCTGTCGGCCAAGCCCCTGTGGGCGATGGCGGCCATGTTTACGATTTGGGCATCACCGCGGCGTGGGACCTGCGGAACGATCGCAGCGTCGCTTTGTACCTGGACCGCAGTTGGGGCGACGGCGGTGGCTGGCTGTTCTCGCCGAGTTATGGGTTCAAGGTGTCCGGACGGGTCGCCGGCTATGTCGAAGCCGGCATCGGTAGCGGCGCCCAGCGCCAGCGCGTGGCGGGCGGTGGCCTGACCTGGGCGGCGACGCCACGCTTGCAGTTCGACGTGTCGTTCCTGCGCGGACTGGATGCGGATAGCGTCGATTGGCAGGCGGGCGTGGGAATGGCGCTGTATTTCGCGCCGAGGCGTTGAATCCCGGCGCTCCGATCGAGCGCGCCATCGATCGCCGATGCGCGTCGCGACGATGGGATGCGCGACCGCGCGATTCGGCTCGAGATCGCGCGCGGTATTGTCGGTTCACAACATCACGCGCCCGCCGGCCACGTCCAACACCACGCCGGTGATCCAGGACGAGGCGTCCGACAGCAGGAACAACGCAGCCGAGGCGATGTCCTCCGGCTCGCCCAAGCGGCCCAGCGGAAAGCCGGCGCGCATGTCCCGCTGGCGCTCGGCCGGGATGGTGTTGCGGGTGCGCTCGGTCAACACCGCCGAGGGCGAAATGCAATTCACCCGGATCCCTTGCGGGCCGAGCTCGTGCGCGAGATGGCGGCTGAGCATGACGACGCCGGCTTTGGCCGCGCCGTAACCCGCCGGCGCGCCGGAAGCGATGCGGCCGCCGGCCGAGGCCATGGTCAGGACCGCGCCGCTGCCGCGTTCTAGCATGCCGGGCAGGAAGCTCTTGACGGTGAAGAAGGTCGAGCTGAGGTTGTGGTCCAGGCTGGAGCGCCAGTCCTGTTCGCTGATGTCCTGTACCGGCATCGGCCGCCCGCTGCCGCCGCCGGCGAACGCGAGCAGATAGTCCGGTGCGCCGGCTTCGGCGACGATGCGGTCGCGCAAGCGTTCTAGCTCCGCCAACTGCGAGCAGTCGGCGGGCGCGCCGATCGCCGTGCCGCCGGCCGCGCGTATCGATGCCACCACCGCCTCGATCGCGGCAACGTCGCGGCCGTTGATATAGACCCGCACGCCTTGGCGCGCGAGCGCGTGGCAGGTGGCCGCGCCGATGCCGCGCGAACCGCCGGTGACCACGGCGAGCTTGCCGTGCAGGTCCGGATAGCGGGCCTCGTTCTCGTGCGCGGTCATGCCTGCGCTCCCGCAGCGGACGCCGCTTCGGTGTAGCAACGCAGCTCCAGGTTGTGTCCGTCCGGATCGTAGAAATACAAGGAGCGCGCCCATCCGCGCGCGCCATGGGCCAGCGCGTCGGCGTTGCCGTCGCGCGCGAAGGGCGCGCCGCCGTAGGCCAGGCCGCGCTCGCGCAGACGCGCCAGCACTTGGTCGAAACCGCGCCGATCGAAGGCGAAGGCCAGGTGCTGGCGCTCCGGCGCGGACTGCTGCAGCAGGTCGACGATGCAGTGGGCGTTGATCCGGATTGCGCAGGACGCGTTGCGGTCGCGCTCGAAGCCGAGCACTTCGCGATAGAAGCGCAGCGATGTCTGGGTATCGGCGACGCGCAGGATCAAATGATCGAGCAGCGGTGCTGAGCTGTCGTTGGCTGCGGTCTCAGACATAGCGGGCCACCGCCATGCACAGCGCCGCGACAGCCAGCAGGCCCGCGGCCACGCGCTGGCCACGTAGCGCACGCCCGCCGCGCAGCAAACCGAACTGGATCAGTGCGGCGATCAGCGCCGCCGCCGCGCCGGTCGCCAGCACGTGCTCGGCCCTGCCGTCGCCGCCGCGATGCAGCAAGGCCCATAGCGCGATCCCGCTGAGGATGGCCGCCGTCGCGGCCGCCATCTGCGGCCTGCGCAGGGCGTCCAGGCCCAATCCACCACTGCGACTCAAGGCGAACGTGGTGCCGGCCCAGAAGAGGCTGGACAGCACATGCAAGGCGACGGCGACGACGACGAATGCGAGGCTCATGGGGGATTCCTGCGACGGTTCGAATATTAACTGTACATATTGTATAGTTAATAAACAAGCTGCCGTGCCCGCACCTTCTGGGGCAGGATGCGGGCTGACCGTCCCTGCTTCGCCCATGAAACCGGACAGCCCCGAACCGCCGCGCCCGTACCACAGCCCCCAGCGAGCCGCCGCCGCCGCGCAGAAACGCGAACGCGTGGTCGCCGCCGCGCGCGACTTGCTGGCCGGCGACGAGGGTCTGGGCGGCTTCTCGCTGGAGGCGGTGGCCAAGCGCGCCGGCGTGACCCGCCTGACCGTCTATCACCAGTTCGGCTCGCGTCGCGCCCTGCTCGAAGCGGTGTTCGACGACCTCGCCGTGAGCGGCGGTCTGCAGCGCATCGCCGCGGCCATGGCAATGCCGGACCCGCAGGCCGCGCTGGCCCAGGTGGTGCTGGTGTTCTGCGAGTTCTTCGTCGACGGACGCACGGTGATGGCCCCCTTGCTGGCCGCGGCCGCGAGCGATCCCGAGCTCAAGCAAGGATTGAGCGAGCGCAACCAACGCCGCCGCCGCGTGTTGCGCGTGCTGGTCGAGCGCATGGACGTGCGCGCCGGCGCGGCCGACGATCTGGTCGACGTGCTGTGGGCGCTGACCGGCGCTGCGTTCCTGATCGAGCTCGCCGCGGGCGGACGCGGCACACAAGCGGTGGCCGCCCTGGCGCAGGCTTTGGCGGCGGATGCCGTGCAACGAGCGTCGCGGCAGCCCTAACGAGTCGCGTCTGCTTGAAAATCCGCCCTGTGTCTCCTCCAATGAGAATCGTGAGTGTCAGGATCGGAGGGCGTCCAAATGGAGAAGCCATATGGAATCAAACTTTAGTCCGTTCTCTAAGCCATTAGAGGAAGTGGCAGCTGATGATCTTGCAGTACTGCGGTCTGTCCATGAGGGATGGTACGTCGAGTACAAGGAGGCTGTTCCGAACCCTCCTTCTATCGCAAAGTCCGTGTCGGCATTCGCAAATACATACGGCGGATTTCTCTTTTACGGAATCAAAGAGAAATCAAGGGACGACACCGTCGCTGGTGAGTTCATCGGAATTGCAACCACCGACCTCGAGCCGATGCGCGATCGGATTCGTCAGGCAATATGCGCGCACTCTGCACCAGAGCCTCACTTCGATGTAAAGACATGGTCGGGACCCAGTGAGGCTCTAGGGTTAGCAGATGATCGCTCAATCATATGCATTCATGTTCCAAGAAGCAGCAGAGCTCCACATGTACACAAGAGCGGAGTGATCTATCGTCGGGTTGCGGACTCCTCCGAGCCAACATCAGAAAATGATCGCTATGCACTGGGTGAGCTGTTCAAACGCTCGGACAAGCTGCTAGAGACTTACAAGAAATGGTATGAGGCTGATCCACATTTTCATTACGAGGTCGAGAGAGCTAGCCCCTATCTACGTTTGCTGATCACTTTCGATCCGTGGCGCGAAAGAAGGCCTTGGTTACAGCTAGCAGCCCCGGAAGTACGCAAGATATTCAATCCGGACAGTAAACGTGTGACTTTGCCGTTTGACACAGTCCACTCGATGAGAGGAGGGTTCCTTGCTCGACAGACGGCGGGCAATGGTCTGGACTCCCTAACCCTGACATGGGCGTTGAGACGCGATTTGACAAGTGAGGTCTTGGTTCCGATCCCGTGGGTTCGCGCAGATAGCGGAGAGGAATTGGAGATAGATCTCGCGGGATACGAGCAGGAAGGGCGTTTCGTTAATGCCTTAAAAAATGGGAAGTATCACTCCCTTACCGTGCTCGATCTCAATCAGTTGTACCCAATCTTCACCGGAATATTCGAAACGCTAGAGCGTCTGGCGGTGGTTGCCGATTGGAAGTACGGATTGTCGGCTACGTTCAAGATTTTGAACGCTGAGCGGTCATGTCCATTTCTCGACATCGCTCATGTGATGGATGGATACGAACGGTATGGCATCCCTGTGGCGTTCAACTTCATGTCAACGCTTAGGGATCCTCATCATCCAGACCACTTCATAGAGTTCAAGCCAAAGGGTGAGAATGGCGATGAGCTTTTCCCGGAGATTCAGGCGGCGGTTCTGATGGTCTACCTAGCTAGAAGCTTGGGTATCCCGATGTGGGAAGACGATACAGGCACCGATCCTGATTTGAATCTACTTGAAGAGCTGCATCATGCGGGCGTTCGGAGTATGGAGGCTCAGTCACTGAGGAGTCGAAGCAGATAAATCGTGTTCCTCGATATTCGTGCGCGGTGATTCCTGGTGCGACTGATCTGCGATCGGAAGACACGAGCCATGTAGGGTGGCGCCCGGGTGGTGGCGCGGTAGGGTCCCAGATTTTGTAGCCCAGCGACCGCGATCCGGCGCAGTCATCGCAAGAGACGGCAACGTCGCAAAATTTGTACCGCGGACGACATTTCATGGCTGCATATGCGTCATCGGCACTTTCCTAATCTGGCTGCACACTGCGCTCCGGGTCGATGATCCGACGATCGAGGTGCGCTAGGCAGCTTGCATCGCCGACCCACGCTCCGCGCGACGGTAGCCGATCGCCTCGGTGAGGTGCGCGCTGTGGATGCGCGGGCTGCCGGCCAGGTCGGCGATGGTGCGCGCCACGCGCAGGATGCGGTGGGCCGAGCGTGCCGACAGTTGCAGGCTTTCCACCGCGCGCTCGAGCAGGTTGTAGTCGCGATCCTCCAGGCGGCAGGTGGCCGAGGTTTCGGCCTGGGTCAGTTGCGCGTTGACCTTGCCGGCGCGACTGCGCTGCAGTTCGCGCGCGTGGGCGACGCGGGCGCGCACCTCGGCGCTGGATTCGCTGGGCGGGGCGTCGGCGCGCAGCTCGGTGGGCATCAGGCGCGGCACTTCGATGTGCAGGTCGATCCGGTCCAGCATCGGCCCTGACACGCGTGCGCGATAGCGACGGATCGCGTCGATGCCGCAATGGCAGCGGCCGCTGCGATCGCCGGCCCAACCGCAGGGGCAGGGGTTCATGGCGGCGACCAGTTGGAAGCGCGCGGGGAATTCGCTGCTGCGCGCGGCGCGCGAGATCGTGACCACGCCCGACTCCAGCGGCTCGCGCAGCACTTCCAGCGCGCGCCGGTCCCATTCGGGCAGTTCGTCCAGGAACAGCACGCCTTGATGCGCGAGCGAGATCTCGCCCGGACGCGGTTCGGCGCCGCCGCCGACCAGGGCGACCGCGCTGGCGGTGTGGTGAGGCGAGCGGAACGGGCGTTCGCGCCAGCGCGCCGGGTCCAGGCCGCGTCCGCTGACCGAGGCGATGGCCGCCGCTTCCAGCGCCTCGTCTTCGTCGGCGTCCGGCAGCAGGCCGGACAGGCGCGAGGCCAGCAGGGTCTTGCCGCTGCCGGGCGGACCGATCAGCAGCAGGTGGTGGCCGCCGGCGGCGGCGATCTCCAGCGCGCGGCGCGCCTGGCTCTGGCCGCGCACGTCGGCCAGGTCCGGTCCGGGTGTGCGCGTGGCGGCCACCGCGACCGCGGCCGGTAGCGCCTTGCGCGCCGACAGCATGGCGCAGACCTCCAGCAGGGTGCGCGCGGTCATGGCCTCGACCCGGCTGGCCAGCGCGGCCTCGGCGCCGTTGTCGGCGGGCACCACCAGCTTGCGTCCGGCGTCGGCGGCGGCCAGCGCGGCCGGCAGCACGCCGTCGACCGCGCGCAACTCGCCGGTCAGGCCCAGCTCGCCCAGGAATTCGTACTCGCCCAGCCCCTCCAGGGGAATCTGCCCGCTGGCGGCGAGGATGCCCAAGGCGATCGCCAGGTCGTAGCGACCGCCGTCCTTGGGCAGGTCGGCCGGAGCCAGATTGACGGTGATGCGGCGCGCCGGGAATTCGAACTGCGCGCACTGGATCGCCGCGCGCACGCGGTCCTTGGCCTCGCGCACCGCCGCCTCGGGCAGGCCGACGATGGACATCGCGGGCAGGCCGCCGGCGAGGTGGACCTCGACCCGTACCGCGGGCGCACGCACGCCCGTACGCGCACGGCTGTGCGCGATCGCCAGATTCATGGGGGAGGACTCAGTGCTGGGGCGGTGCGGATTGACCCAGCTGGGCTTCCAGCTCGGCCACGGTGCGCTGCAGTTCGTCCAGCTTCTCGCGCGTGCGCAGCAGGACCGCGCGCTGCACTTCGAACTCCTCGCGCGTGACCAGATCGAGCTTGGCCAGCCCGCTCTGCAGCACGGCCTTGAAGTTCTGCTGGATTTCCTCGCGGCCGTCGCGCACGCCCGGCGGCAGCAGCGAGCCGAGGCGGCGGGCGAGGTCGTCGATATGGTTCAGGTCGATCATCGGGGTCGGGACTCAATCCGGGGGACGTGGCCAGCATGGCCTCGTGGCCGGGACGGCGCCGTCGGTGCGGGCCGCGCCGCGCTGTCAGAAAAATCCGACATTGCGGTGAGGCATTACACCACGGCGGCAGACGCGGGCGCGAGGTAGCCCATCCTCGGGTGCGCCCAGGCGAAGGCCGCGTGAACGCCGCCGGGATAGGGCCGCAGCCTGCGGCTCGGCTATGCTGCCGCCCAGACGAGGCGCGCCAAGTGCGCGGATAGGAACCGGAGAGCGACGATGAAGATGGTCATGGCGGTGATCAAGCCGTTCAAACTGGACGACGTGCGCGAGGCCCTGGCCGAAGCGGGCGTGGCCGGCATCACCGCCACCGAGGTCAAGGGCTTCGGCCGCCAGAAGGGTCACACCGAGCTCTACCGCGGCGCCGAATATGTGGTCGACTTCCTGCCCAAGATCAAGCTCGAGGTCGCGGTGACCGACGAGCAGGTCGACGGCGTGGTCGAGGCGATCATGAAGGCGGCCGGCACCGGCAAGATCGGCGATGGCAAGATCTTCGTCTGGGATCTGGAGCGCGCGGTGCGCATCCGCACCGGCGAAATGGACGGCGACGCCTTGTAAGGCGGCTCGCGTTTGCGGATGCCGCGCGTCGAATGACGCAGGCGCCATCGGCCGCCGTGCATCTATCGTGCGCCCGGCTTGCGCCGACCCGATCGTGCCGCGATCGCTTGCGCATCCAGCGCCAGAAACGCGCGCAAAGCCGGCGCCTGCGGGCGATTGACCAGCTCCAGCCGATACAGCGGACGGGTGGCGTCGGCGCGGCCGATCGGCGCGATCGCGCGCAGGCGGCCCATCGCCAGCAGGTCGGCGACCACGGGCTCCGGCAGCAAGGCGATGCCCGCGCCGGCCGCGACCGCGCGCGCGATGGCCTCGTTGCTGCCGACTTCGATGCTGCGCGCGGGCGCGAAGCCCTGCGCCTCGAACCAGGCCTGCGCGGCCTGGCGCGTGCCCGAACCGGGCTCGCGCAGCAGCCAGGTCTGGGCGGCCAGCGCCGCCGCGCCTGCGCGCTGGCCCAGTCCGGGCGTGGCTTCGGCGTCCGCGGACGCGACCACGCGCAGAGGTTCGGTGCGCCATAGCGTGGCCGCCACACGCGCATCCTCGACTTCGCCCTCGACATAGCCCACATCGATGCGGCAGTCGATCAGCGCGCGACTGATCTCGTCGGTGTTGCCGACCACCAGTTCCAACTCCAATGCCGGGTGCCGGCGCACGAAGGCGGCGAGGCTGCGCGGCAGCCAGTACGCGGCCACCGTGGTGCTGGCACCGATGCGCAGCCGGCCCTGACGCAGTTCGAGGCGATCGCGCACGTCCTCGCTGGCGGCGCGTTCCAGGGCGAAGATCGCGCGCGCATGCTCGAACACGGCGCGGCCGTGTTCGGTCAGCACCACGCCGCGCTGGGCCTTGCCGTCGCCGCCGCCGCGTTCCAGCAGCGGCAGGCCGAGTTGATGCTCCAGTTCGCGCACCGCCTTGGACACCGCCGACTGGCTCACGAACAGCAGCTCGGCCGCGCGCGAGTAGTTCTGGGTCTCGACCACGGTCAGGAAACTGCGCAGCAGGTGCAGGTTCATAGTATGAGTTCAGCTCATCGATTATCGAATTATATGCATTGGACGCTAGCATCGTGCGGGCCTAAGGTGGCGTCGATTTAGCCAGGCGCCCGGCGCCGGAGTGTTCTGTTCCGTGTCGTCCGCCTACGAAACCGCTGCCCCGTCCCCCGTCGTGGAGGCATCGGCGCCGCGACCGGCGATGCGCTGGGTTCCGGGCCTGGCGCTGGCCGCGGCGCTGGCGGCCTTGGCCTGGGGCCTGGCCGAATGGGCGCCCATGCGCGAGCTCGGCTTGAGCCCGCTGACCCTGGCGATCGTGCTCGGCATCGCGGTAGGCAACACCGGTTTCGCGCGTATCGCCGCGGTCGCCGGTCCCGGCGTGGACCTGTGCCGCAGCCGGCTGCTGCGGCTGGGGATCGTGTTGTACGGGTTCCGGGTCGGCTTCCACGATCTGGCCGCGGTCGGCGTCGCCGGCCTGGCGGTGGATGCGGTGGTGGTGGCGTCGGTGTTCGCCGCAGCGGTGTGGCTGGGCACGCGCTGGCTGAAGCTGGACCGCGAGACGGCGATGTTGATCGGCGCGGGCAGTGCGATCTGCGGCGCGGCGGCGGTGATGGCGACCGAGCCGGTGCTGCGCGCCCGCGCGCATCAGGTGTCGGTGGCGGTAGCCACGGTGGTGGTGTTCGGCACCCTTGGCATGTTCGTCTACCCATGGCTGTACCCGTACCTGGGCTTGAGCGAGCACGCCTACGGCGTTTACGTGGGCTCGACCGTGCACGAAGTGGCGCAAGTGGTGGTGGCCGGCCGCGCGATCGGTGAGACCGCCGCGGCCACGGCGGTGATCGAGAAAATGCTGCGGGTGATGCTGCTGGCGCCGTTCCTGTTGCTGCTGTCGGCGCGCATGGCCGGCCGCGGCGGCGACGGCGCGCGCGCCAAGCTCGCCCTGCCCTGGTTCGCGCTCGCCTTCATCGCAGTCAGCGGCCTGCACTCGCTGCTGCCGCTGCCGCCGGCCTGGGTGGCGGCGATCGTGCAGCTGGATACCGCGTTGTTGGCGATGGCGATGGCCGCGCTGGGTCTGCGCACGCAGATCGGCGCGATCCGCCAGGCGGGGGCCAAGCCGCTGGTGTTGGCGGCGGTATTGTTCGCGCTGCTGACGGTGGGCGGGTATGCGCTCAACCTTGCGGCGATGCGCTTGATCGGTGGCGGCGGATAAGTCCGCGCGTAGTACTGCAGCGCTGATTCGCCGGAGGATCCGGCGCAGTTGCGCCCGGCGGTAATCGAGCAGTTCGCCACCGGCCACATTCCTGCGCGCGAGGAGTTCATTTTGTATCTGCGCTGCGCGATGGTGATGACAAAATCCGCGTGGTGATAGAGTCGGCTCATGCGTCGGCCGTGCGTCAGGCCGTTTGCGCACCGCTCGTCCGGACATTCCCAGGGATACGCGATGTCGAAGCCACCGGTGGCCTATGCGATGACCGCTGCGCGGTGGCTTGCACTCGCGATGCTGAGCGCCGCCCTGCCGGCATTGGCCTGTACGCCGGCGCCGCCGCTGAGCGGCGTGGCGGCTCGCGAGGCCAAGCAAGTGTTCGTGTTCCAGCTGACGGCATCGCGGCTGGCTGCGCCTCCCGAAGAGGTGGAGGGAACGGTGTACGGCGAGATCCGTGTGCTGAAGGTCTTGCGTGGAAACGCGGCCATCTCTCCGAAGATGCGTTTCTACACCGGCGTATGCGCCGGCACCCGCCTGGACACCGGTCACTACTACGTCGCGTTCGTGCCCGACGCCCGGCCGGGTCGGTGGGCCAGCCAAGGCTCGGTGATCCATCTGGGGGCTTCGCCGCCCCTGGAGGGCGACGCTGACATGGCTGAAGTACGCAAGGTCTTGGATGGGCGTATTGCGCTTGAGCACACCTCGCTAATCGCAGGCCGCGATTTCGTCGCCAGTGGATGGCCGCCGCCGCCACCGCTACCGCTACCGAGAAAGGCAGCGAAACCCATCAAGCCACGTATGAAGTGAGCTTAGCGCTTTGAAGGAAAGCCCCGCATCGCCGCGGGCTTCGTTCTAGTGCGCTCATGCCGGGCGGGCAATCGCGCTAATCACTCACTTGCTACACATCTTGTGTGCCATCGATTTTTCGATGCCGGAATGTGTGATTCGCGTTGCATGTTCGAAACGCAAATGGGGGGTTTCCGATCTGTTGCGGATGCGGGCGCCGTGCCTAACTCGAATCCGTTCAAGGCGGTTCGATCGTGCCCTCACACGGCCGCGCTATCGCGGGCGGCGGTCGTCGATACGGCTATGAACGAGGCGGGCGGCCGCGGTCGCCCTCGATGCCCACACTCAATGCTGTGTTCAAGGAGAGATCCACATGCAGAAGGCTATTTTGGTAATGTCCATCGCCGGCTTGGTCGCCGCCACGGTCAATGTCGCCGATGCGCAGTCGGCGGCGGTACCGGAACTGTTCCAGGCCCATTCCGCCAAGGCCGCGGCCGCGGCGCCGGCGAGCGTCAACAACATGCTGCGCGACAAGACCGCGCTGTGGGCGGCCTCGGTGTCCGTCGACCGCAAGGCGCTGCTCGGTGCGCAGCGCGAGTTGAGCTTGAGCATGCCGGAAGGCGCACGCCTGCGCATGCGTCTGGCGAAGTCGTATCGCACCGCCGAAGGCGACGTGGTCTGGTCGGGCGCCGACCGCTTGCTGCCCGGCGGCCAGTTGCAGCTCGGCGCCACGCCGCCGTCCACCGCTTTGTTCGTGGTACGCGGCGAGCGCGTGACCGGGCAGATCGTCTCCGCCAGCGGCGAGGTGTACGAGGTGCTGACCTCGGAGGACGGCAAGCAACAGTTCATGGTCAAGCGCGACCCGGCCAGCCTGGAGGGCGCGGACGATACCCCGGCCCGGGTCGATCTGGCGCCGCAGCAGGATCGCGGCCCAGGCGTTCGTCCGACGGCCAACGCGCTGCTGGCCGATACCATCGTCCGCATCCTGCAGGTCTACACGCCGGAAGCCGTCACCGAGTTGGGCGGCCAGAACTCGGCCAACGATCGCGCGGCCTTCTTCATCGCTCAGTCGAACACGGCATTCGCCAACAACGCCTTGGCGCTGCGCTTCGAAAGCGCCGGCGTCCGGTTCACCTCGCAGGCGCAGTCCAGCGACGTGGCCGGTACGCTGGTGGCGCGCATCCGAAACACCAGCGATGGCTGGTTCGACACCTATGCGACCACCGAGCGCAACAACACGGCCGCGGACATCGTGGCGCTGGTCACCCGCGACGGTCTGAACAACGGCTCCGGCGGCGGCCTGTGCGGCCAGGCCGACGCGATCGGCGCAACCGCGAGCACCGCCTTCTTCGTGCAGAACCAATCCTGCAGCACCTACACCTTCGTGCACGAGGCGGCGCACTTGTTCGGCGCGCGTCACGACAACGATCCGAACACCACGCCGTTCTCCTACGGCCATGGCTACGTCAATAGCAGCGGCAACTTCCGCACCATCATGGCGGTGAACTCGAATCCGCAGCCGCGCATCGGCTACTTCTCCACGATCGACCAGACCTACACGGTGGGTGGCGTGGCGCGGGCGCTGGGCACCAGCACCCGCGACAACGAGCGGGTCATGCGCACGCGTGCGGCGACGATGGCGGCCTTCCGCTGAGGCCAGCGGAAACGAAGCGGCGGCCGTGAAGGCCGCCGTGCAGTCGCGTGTCGGGCGCGGCGCCGGGCATTCGCCTGGGCCGCGTCCGATGCCGGATCAGCCCTCGCCCAGGGCCGCGGCCACGAACGGCGGCAGGCTCTGCGCGCCGCGGTGGATATCCGCGCTGTAGTACAGGGTGTCGAAGCCCTTGCCGCGCGCGTCGGCATCGCGGAAAGCGAAGCCGCCCCGCTCTTGATCGGCGTGTTTGCGCGCCAGGGTGCAGCTCCACCAGCCGGTGGGGTAGCACGGCTGCGGGAACGGCAGGGTCTGGAAGCTGGAGAAGCCGGCCTTGCCCATCTCGGCGCGCATTTCCTTGATCAGGTCCAGCAGGACCAGCGGCGATTCCGACTGCTGGACCAGGATGCCGTCGTCCTTGAGCGCGCGGAAGCAGCTTTCGTAGAAAGCCTTGTTGAACAGGCCCTCGGCCGGGCCGACCGGGTCGGTGGAGTCGACGATGATGATGTCGACGCTGGCCGGCGCGCGGTTGGCCATGTAGGCGATGCCGTCGTCGAACAACAGCTGCGCGCGCGCGTCGCCGTTGCGCTCGCACAGTTCCGGGAACCACTTCTCGGCCATGCGCGTGACCTGCTCGTCGATATCGCACTGCACGGCTTCTTCCACGCCGGGGTGCTTGAGCACTTCGCGCAGGGTGCCGCAGTCGCCGCCGCCGATGATGACCACGTTCTTGGGCGCGGCGTGGGTGAACAGCGCCGGGTGCGACATCATCTCGTGATAGAGGAAGTTGTCGCGCGTGGTCAGCATCATCGCGCCGTCGATCAGCATGAGGTTGCCCCAGTCGGTGCTCTCGAAGATCTCGATCTTCTGGAACTGTGATTGGACCTCGTCGAGCTTGCGGGTGATGCGATAGCCGATGGCCGAGCCGGCGCGCTCGAAGTTCTCGTAATGCCAGGTGTCGGAGCTGCTCATGCGGGTGATTCCAAAAGAAGTGGGGCGCGCCTGCCAAGGTAGCCGTCGCGGATGACGGCTGCGCTGCGCCACGACGTGCGGGCGCTGCGCCAGGGCGGGGGGCGGCATTGTAACGGACCGGGCGTGAGGCGCCCGGCCTGGCCTAAAATGGCCGCAGACACGGGGGCGGAGCAGGGGGCTGCAAGGATGGCATCGGTCGCGCGGTACCAGGGGCTGGTCGAGCGCCTGGAGCGGGAGGCGCAGCAGGCGCCGGGACGCTACAAGTTCAAGTTGGCCCTGTTGGCGGGCCTGGGGTTCGCGGTGCTGGGCGGCACGGTGCTGCTGGCGCTGGGCATGTCGCTCGGCCTGGTGCTGGCCTTGCTGGCGATCAGCCCGATCCTGCTGCTCAAGCTGTTGAAGGTGATCTGGATACCGATCGCGTTCGGCTGGTTCGTGCTGAAGGCGCTGTGGGTGAAGTTCGAGCCGCCCAGCGGCTACGTCCTGGGCCCGAACGAGGCGCCGGAGCTGCGCGCCGAGATCGAGCGCCTGCGCGCGCAGACTGGGGCGCCGCCGCTCAAGCAGATCCTGATCGATCCCAATCTCAACGCCGGCGCGGCCAGCGTGCCGCGCGTGCTGGGCCTGTTCGGGCATACCCATTATCTGGTGCTGGGCCTGCCGCTGATGCAGTTGCTCAGTCGCGAGCAGTTCGCCGCGGTGGTCGCCCACGAGTTCGGCCATTTCGGCGGCGGCCACGGCCGTTTCGCCGGCTGGATCTACCGGGTGCGCGCCAGTTGGAACCGGTTCCTGGGCGAGTTGTCGCAACGCCGTTCGCGCATGGGCGCGCTGTTCCTGCGCTTCTTCAATTGGTATGCGCCCTATTTCGACGCCTACAGCTTCGTGCTGGCGCGCGCGCAGGAGTACGACGCCGACGCCACCGCCGCGCGCGTGACCGGCGCGCCGACCATGGCCCAGGCCCTGCAGCGCGTGGGGCTGGGCAGCGTGCGCCTGCAACGCGATTTCTGGGCGGACGTGGAGCGCAGCGTCGAGACCCAGCCGCGGCCGCCGCAGGCGCTGTACCGCGACATGGCCGGCAGCTTCGCCGCGGTCGGCGCCGACGACGCGCCGATCCTGCAGGAGCTGCTGGACGAACAACCCGGTCTGGAGG
Organism: Lysobacter sp. Root983; assembly: GCF_001429345.1. NCBI lineage: Bacteria > Pseudomonadati > Pseudomonadota > Gammaproteobacteria > Lysobacterales > Lysobacteraceae > Lysobacter > Lysobacter sp. Root983. The sequence goes on along the minus strand of NZ_LMJO01000020.1, from coordinate 23,895 downwards.
ACACCCACCCGACCCTGGCCCAGCGCTTGCAGGCCCTGGGCCAGTCGCCGGCCGCGGTGCCGGCGCCGGCGCAGTCGGCCGCCGAGGCCCTGCTGGGGCCGCTGCGTCAGACCCTGGAGGAGCGCTTCAGCCGCGAATGGCACGAGCACGTCGCCGAGACCTGGCAGCAGCGCCACCAGGCGCTGGGCCAGGACCATGCGCGCCTGGCCGAGCTGGAGGCGCGCGCCGACGCGCTGGCCGGCGCCGAGCTGGGCGAGTACGCCGTCCTGGTCGACCGCCTGCGCCCCGACGCCGACGCCGTGCCGCTGTATCGCGCGGCCCTGGCCGCGCGCCCGGACGACGCCCTGGTGCTAGCGCGCCTGGGCGCGCAGTTGGTCGACCGCCAGGACGCGGAAGGCGTGGGCCTGCTGGAGCGCGCGATCGAGCTGGACCCGGACCTGACCGAGCAGGGCCTGCAGGTGCTGATGCAGCACCACCACCGCGCCGGCGACGAGGCCGCGTTCGAGGCCGCGGCGAAGCGGCTGCGCGCGCTATACCAGCGCCGCGACGGCGCCTTGCTCGCGCGCGAGGAGGTCGATCCCAAGAAGGACCGCCTGCTCGAGCACGGCCTGGATGCCGAGGCCCTGCGGATCGCCATTGTGGGCTTGCAGGCTTCGGGCAAGGTCAAGCAGGCCTGGATCGTGCGCAAGGAGATCGCGGGCGACGACAGCGGCATCCCGCACTACCTGGTGTTGCTGGCGCTGCGCGGCGTGGCCTGGACCGAGGGCGGGATGCTGCAGAAGGTGCTCGACGGCCTGGAGCTGCCCGGCAGCATCGTCGCCCTGCACGAATCCAGCCATCGCGCGCTGGCCAAGCGGATCAAGGCCATGCCGGGCACGCTGGTGTACACGCGGGCTTGAGGCCTGCGCCTGAGCCGCTGGCGGCGCCTCGCGGCCGTTCAGGCAGCGATGGCCGGGATCGAGGCATGGGGACGGTAGAATGCGCGTCCTCTCCGTCCCACTGGTGCCACGCCGATGTCCGACTGGTCGCTCGATCAGGCCCGCAAGACCTACTCGATCCCGCATTGGTCCGAAGGCTACTTCGACGTCGATACGGCCGGGCGGATCGTGGTGCGGCCGCACGGCGAGCGCGGGCCGTCGATTCCGCTGCCCGACGTGGTCGACGCCGCGCGCGCCAACGGCGCCAAGTTGCCGGTGCTGGTGCGCTTCCCCGACATCCTGGGCGACCGCCTGGGCAAGCTGCAGGCCGCGTTCGCCCAGGCCCAGGCCGAGTGGGACTATGCCGGCGGCTACACCGCGGTCTATCCGATCAAGGTCAACCAGCACCGCGGCGTGGCCGGCACCCTGGCCTCGCACCACGGCGAAGGCTTCGGCCTGGAAGCGGGCAGCAAGCCCGAGCTGATGGCGGTGCTGGCGCTGAGCCGACCCGGCGGCCTGATCGTGTGCAACGGCTACAAGGACCGCGAGTACATCCGCCTGGCCCTGATCGGCCGCAAGCTCGGGCTGGAAACCTACATCGTGGTCGAGAAGCCGTCCGAGCTGGCGCTGGTGATCGAGGAAGCCAAGGCCCTGGGCGTGCAGCCCGGCCTGGGCGTGCGCATGCGCCTGGCCTCGCTGGGCGCGGGCAAGTGGCAGAACAGCGGCGGCGACAAGGCCAAGTTCGGGCTGTCGCCGCGGCAGGTGCTGGACCTGTGGAAGAAGCTGCGCGACGCCGGCATGAGCGACTGCCTGCAGCTGCTGCATTTCCACATGGGCTCGCAGATCTCCAACGTGCGCGACATCGCCAACGGCATGCGCGAGGCCACGCGCTACTTCGTCGAGCTGTCCAAGCTGGGCGCCAAGGTGCGCTACATGGACGTCGGCGGCGGCCTGGGCATCGACTACGAAGGCACGCGTTCGCGCGGCTACTGCTCGATCAACTACGGCATCGGCCAGTACGCAAACAGCATCGTGCAGCCGCTGGCCGAGGCCTGCGTCGAGCACGGCCTGACCCCGCCGCGGGTGGTCACCGAATGCGGACGCGCGATGACCGCGCACCATGCGGTGCTGGTGGCCAACGTGTCGGAAGTCGAGGAGGCGCCGGAAGGCCGCATCCCCGATTCGCACGACGACGAGCCGGCGGTGGTGCGCCATCTGCGCGAGATCCACGACGAACTCGATCGGCGCCCGGCCGTGGAGTTGTTCCACGAGGCTCAGCACCACCATAGCGAAGGCTTGTCGCTGTACGCCCTAGGCCAGATCGATCTGACCCAGCGCGCGCGCATCGACGATCTGTTCTACGCGATCGCGCATGCGGTGCGCCAGCGCCTGAACTACGACGAGAAAAGCCATCGCGAGCTGTTGGACGAGCTTAACGACCGCCTGGTCGACAAGTACTTCGTCAACTTCTCCGTGTTCGAGTCGATTCCGGACGTGTGGGCGATCGATCAGGTGTTCCCGATCGTGCCGATCGAGCGCCTGGACGAAACGCCGGAGCGCCGCGGCATCCTCGCCGACATGACCTGCGACTCCGACGGTACGGTCAAGACCTACGTCGAGAACGAAGGCCTGGACACCTCGCTGCCGCTGCATCGCCTCAAGCATGGCGAAAGCTACCGGCTGGGTTTCTTCCTGGTCGGCGCCTATCAGGAGATCCTGGGCGACATCCATAACTTGTTCGGCGATACCGACGCGATGGAAGTGCGCGTCGACGGCGACGGCTACCGGATCGCCCAGCAGCGCCGCGGCGACACCACCGACGTGATGTTGGACTACGTCGGCTACCAGCTGTCCGATCTGCGCCAGGCCTACCGCGACAAGGTCGCCGCGGCCGGGTTGTCGGACGAGGAGTCCGAGCGTCTGAACGAGGCGCTGGAAACCGGCTTGACCGGTTACACCTATCTCAGCGACGCGCCGCTGGCGTGACGACGGCGGGAGCGCGGACATGAAGCAGTATCTGGTGTTGGCGATGCGTGGGCCTAGCTTCGATGCGGGCGCGATCGAGCCGCACCGCGAGTTCATCGCCGCGCTGCGCGCGCAAGGCCGGCTGGAGCGCTCGGGCGCGTTCTCGGACAAGAGCGGCGGCGCCTACGTGCTGCTGGCGCCGGACCTGGACGCGGCGACCGCGCTGGCGCATACCGATCCGCTGCACCTGACCGGTGCGTCGCGGCTCACGATTTACGAATGGCAGGTCTGAACACCCTCACGGGACGGAAGGTTGAAATGAAAGTCGGATTCATAGGCCTGGGCGCGATGGGCGCGCCGATGGCGCGTTACGTGCACAACCGTGGGCTGCTGACCGCGGTCGGCAATCGTACCCAGGCCAAGGCCGACGCATTGGCGGCGGAGTTGGACGTGCGCGCGGCGCGCTCGGCGGCCAACTTCGCCGACTGCGACGTGGTCACCCTGTGCGTATCGCTGGACGCGGACGTGCTGGAGAACGTGGCCGCGTTGGCCGAAGTGCTCAAGGCCGGTGCGATCGTGGTCGACCATTCGACGGTGGCGGTTGAAACCGCGCGTCGCTGCGCGGCGATGCTGGCCACGCACAACATCGGTTTCATCGATGCGCCGGTGTCCGGCGGCGTCGAAGGCGCGCGCAACGGCAAGCTGTCGGTAATGGCCGGCGGCGACGCCGAGGTGTTGGAGCGCGCGCGCCCGGCGATCGAGGCCTATGCCGCGCGCATCAGCCACATGGGCGGCACCGGCGCCGGCCAGGCCACCAAGGCGGTCAACCAGGTATTGGTCGCGGGCATCAACGAGGCGGTCTGCGAAGGCCTGGCGCTGGGCGAGAAGCTGGGCCTGGATCCGGAGCGCCTGCTGCCGACCCTGCTGGCCGGCGCGGCCAACAACTGGTTCCTCGACAAGCGCGGCGCGACCATGCTGCGCGACGAGTTCGCGCCCGGCTTCAAGTGCGCGCACATGCTCAAGGACCTGCGCATCGTGCAAGGCATCGCGCGCGACAGCGGCATCCGCACCACCGTCATCGACCAGGCCCTGGCCGACTACGCCGAGCTGATCGAACGCGGAATGGGCGAGTCCGACACCTCGGCGCTGATCGCGATTAAGCGCGGCGGATCGCACAGCTAAACCGGTCGCGCGCGTTGCGCCGGCTCCCTGTGAGGGCGGCGTAAGCCGCGATGCTGTTGCATTCGCTGCGTGAGCTGCGAGCTGCGTTGCGATGGGGCCGCACGATCGCGGCTCACGCCGCTCCCACAGAAGGCAGCGGCGCTACGCTCAGGACGCGGCGGCCTTGGTGCGCCGATTGGCCAGGGTCTCGCCGATCGTGGCGCCCAGCCAGGCCGCCAACAGACTCAGCACGATCGCCGCGCCGTTGTACTTCAGCATCGCCGGCAGCGAGGCCATCGGCGGCGGGCTGTCGGGGGCGATCATCGCCACCAGCACGGTCAGGATCGACAGCCACACGATCAACACCATCAGCACCGCGACCGCACGGAATTTGCGCCGCGCGATCGCGCCGCCCACCGTCATCGCCAGCAGCACCATCAAGACGTCGCCGACCGGCACCCGGCCCAGAGGCGTGTGCAGGATCTGTCCGCCTTCGCTGTTGGCACCGGCCAATTGCGCGGCCAGACCGCCCAGCAGCAGCACCGACAGTGCGGCGATGCAGCCCAAAAGTACGCGTTTGTCCATGCTTCACCCTGCCAGGAACCGGGCGAGTCTACCTCGGCTGCATGCAAGGCAAAGCGCGCGCTGTTCGGGCTGTGACCGCGCTCGCGCTTGCCGACGGGTCGGTGGCCTGCGCGTGCGTTTTTACGAGTCGTCGTGGTGGGTGGGTCGGAGTGCGTGTGGGGAGGCTGCGGCGGTCAAGAGCAAATCCCCCTCGGTCCCCCTTTTTCAAAGGGGGAAGACAAGCAGGGGCGGCGGAGCGGGTGTCGGTCGCAGCTACTGCGCGTGCGTTCTTCCGAGTCGTCGCGGTGGGCGGGCCGGAGTGCGTGTGGGGAGGCTGCGGCGGTCAAGAGCAAATCCCCCTCGATCCCCCTTTTTCAAAGGGGGAGGACAAGCGGGGGAAGACAAGCGGGAAGGGCGGCGCGGTCGTCGGTCGCAGCTACTGCGCGTGCGTTCTTCCGAGTCGTCGCGGTGGGCGGGTCGGAGTGCGTGTGAGAGGCTGCGGCGGTCAAGAGCAAATCCCCCTCGGTCCCCCTTTTTCAAAGGGGGAGGACAAGCAGGGGAAGACAAGCCGGGGCGGGCGGCGCGGTCGTCGGTCGCAGCTACGCGACGATGCGGTTCGCCTTTGGCTCACCGCATCCTAAGAGGCAGAGGTGTCGTCCCCGCGTGGGCGAGGTGTCGTTCCCGCGTGGGCGGGACGAGAGGTCGAGGCGGCCGCGCTTGGGCGGCCGGCCGATTCGGCTTACTTGACCTTGATGGCCATGCCCGGCAGGCCGCCGCCGGCGAGCTTGCGCTTGGCTTCGGCCAGATCGCTGGCGGTGCCGTAAGGCCCCATGCGCACGCGGTACACGGTCTTGCCGCCGATCTGCGCCGATTCCACGCGTGCGCCCAGGCCCAGCAGGGCGATCTTGGCCTTCATTTCCTCGGCCTGGCCGGAGGCCTGGAAGGCGCCGGCCTGAAGCAGATAGCGCGTGCCGTCGTCGACCGCCGGGGCCGTGCTGGCGGTGGCGGTGGCCGCGGCCGGCGTCGTGGCGGCCGCGGCGTTGTTGGCGGCCGGCGCGCTGGTGCCGGCATCGACCGGTTTGGGCAGCGCGGCGCTGGCGTTGTTGGCGGCAGTGGCGTTGGCCGGCGTGACGGCCGTGGCCGGCGCCGTGCCGTTCTGCGCGGCAGCGGCGGCCTGCGCGGCCTGCTTCTGCTGCTGGGCCAGGCGCGCGGCTTCGGCGCGCTCGGTCGCGGCCAGCTCGGCGTCGGTCAGCGGCACTTCCTTACCCGGCAGCAGGGTGTAGAAGTCGTATTCGGGGCCTTGCTTGGGCGCGTCGGCGGCGGGCTTGGCCTGGGCCGGACCGGCGTCGTTGTCGGGCGCGACGGTCTCGTCCTCGGCCACCGCGACCGGTGCGGGCTGGGCGTCGGGATTGGGCTTGGGTCGGAAGAAACCGTCGCCGTCGGACTTCAGGAATTTCGGCGCCGACAGGATCAGCACCACGCCCAACAGGACGCCCATGACGCCCCAGGCCCAGCCGGGCAGGCCGCCGCCGTTGCCCTGGTTGCGCTTCGCTTGCGATTTGCCACGTCGTGCTGCCACTTACATCACCTCGGGGGCGCTGACGCCCAACAGATCCAGACCGTTCGCCAGCACCTGGCGCGTCGCCGTCGCCAACGCCAGGCGCGCGTTGCGCACGGCGTCGTCGTCGACCAGGAACTGGTGGTCGTTGTAATACGTCTGGAAGGTCTGCGCCAATTCCAGCAGGTAGACCGCGATCTGGTGCGGCTCGAGGTCGCGGCCGGCCGCGGCCACCACATCGGGGTAGCGCAACAGGGTCGTCACCAGTTCGTGCGCGGCCTCGTCGTCCAGATCCAGCGGCTGAGCCAGGCCCTGCGCCAGGTCGAAGGACAGGCCGCGCTCCTTGAGCTGGCGCATCAGGCCGCACATGCGCGCATGCGAGACCTGCACGTAGTAGACCGGGTTGTCCATCGACTGCGAGCGCGCCAGATCGATGTCGAAGGTCAGCTGCGAATCGGGCTTGCGCGCGATCAGGAACCAGCGCACCGCGTCGCAGCCGGCCTCGTCGATGAGATCGCGCAAGGTCAGGTAGCTGCCGGCGCGCTTGGACAACTTCACTTCCTCGCCGCCGCGCATCACCGTGACCATCTGGTGCAGCACGTATTCGGGCCAGCCTTGCGGAATGCCGGCGTCCAGCGCCTGCAGGCCGGCGCGCACGCGCGCGAGCGAGCCGTGGTGATCGGCGCCCAGTTCGGTGATCGCGCGCTCGTAGCCGCGTTGCCACTTGCTGAGGTGATAGGCGACGTCGGGCACGAAGTAGGTGTAGGTGCCGTCGGACTTGCGCATCACGCGGTCCTTGTCGTCGCCGAAGTCGGTGCTGCGCAGCCACAGCGCGCCGCCCTCTTCGTAGGTGTGACCGTGCGCGATCAGTTCGCGCACGGTCTCCTCGACCTTGTCGTCGGCGTACAGCGAGCTTTCCAGGAAGTACACGTCGAAGCCGACGCCATAGGCGGCGAGATCGCCGTTCTGCTCGCGGCGCAGGTAGGCCACCGCGAAACGGCGGATCGCGTCGAGGTTGTCGATGTCGCCGACGCCGATCACGGACTGGCCGTCGACTTCTACCGTGGCGCCGTCGAGATAGGCGCGGGCCACGTCGGCGATGTAGTCGCCGCGGTAGCCGTCTTCCGGCCAGCCTGGCTCGCCCGGGGCGATGCCGCGCGCGCGCGCCTGGGTCGAGATCGCCAGGTTGTTGATCTGCACGCCGGCGTCGTTGTAGTAGAACTCGCGCGCCACGTTCCAGCCGTTGGCGGCGAGTACGCGCGCGATGCAGTCGCCGATCACCGCGGCGCGACCGTGGCCGACGTGCAGCGGACCGGTCGGGTTGGCCGAGACGTACTCGACGCCGGCGCGATGGCCGGCGCCGCTGTCGTTGCGCCCGTAGTTCGCGCCGGCGGCCAGCGCGTCGCCCAGCAGACGGCGCCAGGCCGACTCGGCGACATGGAAGTTGATGAAGCCGGGGCCGGCGATCTCGACGCGGGCGATGTCGCCGTTGGCCGGCAGGGCATCGACCAGCTTCTGCGCGATCTCGCGCGGATTGGCGCGCGCGGGCTTGGACAACAGCATCGCGGCGTTGGTCGAGAAGTCGCCTTGGGCGCGGGTCTTGGGACGTTCGATCACGAAATCGGGCGTCGCCAGCTCGGCCGGCAGGGTGCCGGCGGCGCGCAACGCATCGATGGCCTGCGCGACCAGCGCGCGGAGATGGGTTTTCACGGGGATTCTGCGGGGTGCTGCGGATCGGCCATTGTACGCGAGGGCGACCCCGCGGGCGGGCCGCGAACGCCGCCGCGACGCAGCTCGTCGCGCCGGCGCGAGGTTCGCGGCCGCGGCCCGCCGGCGCCGGCCGCGGCGCGGCCTCAGAGCATGCCGCGCGCCGCCATCGACACCGGCGGCCCGTCGGCGATCACGAAGTGGTCGAGCAGGCGGATATCGACCAAGTCCAGGGCGTGGCGCAGGCGCGCGGTCACGGCGCGGTCGGCGCCGCTGGGTTCGGGATTGCCGCTGGGGTGGTTGTGGCCGACGATCACCGCCGCGGCGTTGTGCGCCAGCGCGCGCCGGACCACCTCGCGCGGGTGCACCTCGGCGCCGTCGATGGTGCCGCGGAACAGCTCCTCGAACGCGATCGCGCGGTGGCTGGCGTCCAGGAACAGGGCCGCGAACACCTCGTGCGACAGCCCGCGCAGGCGCTGGGCGAAGTAGCGGCCGGCCGCACCGGGATCGGCCAGGGCCTCGCCGCGCTCCAGCTGGGCCGACAGATGCCGGTTGGCCAGCTCCAGCACGGCGGCCAGGGTGCAGGCGCGTGCCGGGCCCAGGCCGGGCAGCTGTAGCAACTGGGCGGGGCTGCATTCGAGCAGGGCGCGCAGCGGGCCGTGCGCGTTCAGCAAGCCGCGCGCGGTGGCGACCGCGTCGTGGCCGCGCAGGCCCGAGCCGAGGAAGATCGCCAGCAGTTCGGCGTCCGAAAGCGAGCGGGCGCCGCGTGCCAGGAGTTTTTCGCGGGGCCGTTCCGCGCTGGGCCAGTCTTGGATACGCATGGCCGCAGCTTGCTCCGTAGCGTGATGCCTGCCGATCGGGCGTTACGGATGCATCGGGTAAGCTAGGGCCCCGTTCCGGCGTGGGAATTCCCTTACGGGCCGCCGCCCACGCCGGGGCCGCACCGCCGCACCAGGACATTCAGCCGAACATGGCACTAGACGCGCCACCCACCCTGCAAGGCCAGCACGTGCTGCTTTGCGTCTGCGGCGGCATCGCCGCCTACAAGGCCGCCGAGCTGGTGCGCCGCCTGCGCGATGCCGGCGCCGACGTGCGCGTGGCCATGACCGAGAACGCGACCCGCTTCGTCGGTACCGCGACCTTCCAGGCCCTGTCCGGCCAGCCGGTGCGTACCTCCTTGTGGGACGCGCAGGCGGAAGCCTCGATGGGCCATATCGAACTGGCGCGCTGGGCGCAGCGGGTGCTGATCGCGCCGGCCACCGCCGACATGATCGCCAAGCTCGCGCACGGCTTCGCCGACGACCTGATCACCACCCTGTGCCTGGCCACCGATGCGCCGCTGACGGTGGCGCCGGCGATGAACCACCGCATGTGGGCGCATCCGGCCACCCAGGCCAACGTCGCCACCCTGCGCGAACGCGGGGTGCGTCTGCTCGGGCCGATGGACGGCCCGATGGCCGAGCCCGAATCCGGCCCCGGCCGCCTGATGGAGCCCGACGACATCGTCGCCGCGCTAGCGCAGGTGACGGCATGAGCGCGGCCAGCCTGCAGGGCCTGCGCCTGCTGATCAGCGCCGGTCCGACCTACGAGGACATCGATCCGGTGCGTTTCATCGGCAACCGCAGCAGCGGCAAGATGGGCTTCGCGATCGCCGAGGCCGCGGCGCGGCGCGGCGCGCAGGTCAGTCTGATCGCCGGCCCGGTGTCGTTGCCCACCCCCGCCGGGGTCGCGCGCACCGACGTGCGCTCGGCCGCGCAGATGCGCGAGGCGGTGCTGGCGGGCCTGCCGGTCGACGCCTACATCGGCGCCGCCGCGGTCGCCGACTACACCCCGGCGCAGGTCGCGCCGGGCAAGATCAAGAAGAACGAAGCGCGCTTCGCGTTGGAGCTGGTGCGCACGCCCGACATCCTGGCCGAGGTCGCCGTGCATGCCGCGCGCCCGCGCCTGGTGGTGGGCTTCGCCGCCGAGACCGACGACGTCGAACGCTACGCGCGCGGCAAGCTGGAAAAGAAAAAGCTGGACCTGATCGCCGCCAATCGCGTCGGCGTGCCCGGCAGCGGCTTCGAGAGCGACGACAACGCCCTGACCGTGTACTGGACCGGCGGCGAACGCGCGCTCGGTCCCGCCCCCAAGACCCGGCTGGCCGACGAGCTGCTGGACCTGATCGCGCAACGCCTGCGGACCGCATGAACCACACTCTCGAACTCAAGATCCTCGACCCGCGCTTCGGCGACGAATGGCCGTTGCCGCAATACGCCACCGCCGCCAGCGCCGGCCTGGACCTGCGCGCGGCGCTGGATCAGTCGCTGGTGCTGCATCCGGGCGATACCGCGCTGGTGCCCTCGGGCCTGGCCATCCACCTCGGCGACCCGACCTTGTGCGCGGTGATCCTGCCGCGATCGGGCCTGGGTCACAAAAACGGGATCGTGCTGGGCAACGGCACCGGCCTGATCGACGCGGACTATCAGGGGCCTTTGCTGATCAGCGTGTGGAATCGCGGGCGCGAGGCTTTTACGATGCAGCCGGGGGATCGCATCGCGCAGTTGGTCGTGCTTCCGATCGTACGGGCGACGCTGCAGGTGGTCGACGAATTCGAATCCAGTGCGCGCGGGGCCGGCGGCTTCGGCCACACCGGCGTGCGCTGATCAAAGGAACGGGACGATGGTGGATCTGAAGATGGAACGGCCCAAGCTGTCGGCCGAGCAACTCAAACCGCTGCGCTCGGTCGCGATCGTGCTGTGCGCGCTGTTGGCTGCCTGGTTCGCCTGGAGCGGCTGGCAGCAGCACCGCGACAACGCGCGCCGCAGCGGGATCGAGCGCGCGCGCGACGCCGCGATCGAAGCGGCCAAGACCGGCCTGGCTGGCGAGCTCAAGCGCCTGGACGAACGCCTGGCCTCGGCGCCGGTGCAGACCGCGCTGAGCGCGGGCGATCTGGCCGCGGCCGCGCGCGAACTCGCAAAAGACTGGCCCGGCGCCAGCGATGCGGTGGTCCTGCGCAGCGATCTGGCGGCCGAGTACGCCGCGCTGCCCAAGGGCGGCTACGGCCGTCTGGCCGCGATGGAAGCGGCGATCGCCAACGATAAGCCGGTGGCCTGGATCGCGCGCGACGGCGCCCAGCCCAGCCTGGCCTTGGCCGCGCCCGCGCGTGCCGGGCAGCAGGCGGTCGGCGTGGCCTTCCTGCGCCTGCCGCTGCAGCGCGTGAGCCAGGGCATCGAAGGCGCCTCGGTCTCCAGCGACAGCTACCTCGCCCTGCGCCAGGGCGGCTATAGCGTGATCGAGCGCGGCGACGCCTCGCTCGCCGACGGCGCCGAGGCGCTCGCGGCCAAGATTCCCGACAGCGACCTGCGCGTCGCCGCCGCCATTCCCGACATCGCCGGCGGCCCGCTGGGTCTGGGCGCGATCGGCTGCTTCGGCGCCGCCGCCATCCTGGCGCTGTTGGCGCTGCTGGCCTGGCGCGCGCCCAAGCTGCGTCGCGGCGCCGCGGTCGTCGCCGAAGAGGAAGGTCCGTCGCAGACCCTGTCCGAAGCGATGGAGCACCAGCCGGTGCCGCCGCCGATCGAACTGCCGGTCGACGTCAAATCGCCGCTGCCGACCAAGGCGGTCGCGATCGACCGCAGCATCTTCCGCGCCTACGACGTGCGCGGCATCGTCGGCAAAACCCTGGACGCCGGCGTCGCCGAGCTGATCGGTCACTCGGTCGGTTCGCTGATGCACGAGCAGGGCCTGACCGACATCGTGGTCGGCCGCGACGGCCGCCTGTCCGGCCCGGCCATGGTCGAAGGCCTGATCGCCGGCCTGCGCAAGGCCGGCCGCAACGTGATCGACATCGGCATGGCGCCGACGCCGGTGATCTACTTCGGCGCTTATCACCTGCGCGCCGGTTCCTGCATCTCGGTCACCGGCAGCCACAATCCGCCCGACTACAACGGCTTCAAGATCGTGGTCGGCGGCGAAACCCTGTCCGGCGACGCCATCACCGATCTGTACGCGCGCATCGCCGACGACCGCCTGCACCTGGGCGACCTGGGCTCGCTGTCCGAGCGCGACATCGGCGAGGACTACGTCCAGCGCATCGCCTCCGACGTGCAGATCGACCGCCCGCTCAAGGTCGTGGTCGACGCCGGCAACGGCGTGGCCGGCGACATCGGCCCGCGCGTGCTCACCGCGATCGGCGCCGAGGTCACGCCGCTGTACTGCGACATCGACGGCACCTTCCCCAACCACCATCCGGACCCGAGCGAGCCGCACAACCTGGCCGACCTGATCAAGATGGTGCAGCGCCTGGACGCCGACCTGGGCGTGGCCTTCGACGGCGACGGCGACCGCCTGGGCGTGGTCACCCGCGACGGCCAGAACATCTTCCCCGACCGCCTGCTGATGCTGTTCGCCGCCGACGTGCTGGAACGCAACCCCGGCGCGATGATCATCTACGACGTCAAATGCACCGGCCGCCTGCCCGGCCAGATCCTGCGCCACGGCGGCAGCCCGCTGATGTGGAAGACCGGGCATTCGCTGATCAAGGCCAAGATGCGCGAGACCGATGCGGAACTGGCCGGCGAGATGAGCGGCCACTTCTTCTTCAAGGAGCGCTGGTTCGGCTTCGACGACGGCATCTACGCCGCCGCGCGCCTGCTCGAAATCCTGGCCGCGCGTCCGCAAAGCGCCAGCGAAACCCTGTCCGCGCTGCCCGACGGCGTGTCCACGCCGGAGATCAAGGTCGACGCGCCCGACGGCGACCCGCACACCTTCGTCGACCGTTTCCTGCAGCAGGCCCAGTTCGAGGGCGCGCGCCTGTCGACCATCGACGGCCTGCGCGTGGACTACGCCGACGGCTGGGGCCTGGTGCGCGCCTCCAACACCACACCGGTGCTGGTGCTGCGCTTCGACGCCGACTCGCGCGAATCGCTGGGCCGCATCCAGGCGGCGTTCCGTTCGCAGCTGCTGGCGGTGGATCCCACGCTCAACCTGCCGTTCTGATGGGGGGCGGCGTCAGCCGAACCTGAAACGCAAAACGACCGGCCCAGGCCGGTCGTTTTGTTTGGGCGCGACGATACCGTCAGGCCGCTTGCGCCGGCCGGCCCCTCAGTCGGCGGCCACCGACACCGTATCGACGTCGAGAATGGCCGGCGCCGCGGCCGGCGTGCCGCCGATGGTCAGGATCACCCGCGCCGTTCCCGCCACCGTGGTCGTGCTGAGGCTGGCCGACGCGTTGGGAGGATCCAGCGCGTGCGCGCGCACCATGTAGTTGTTCCACGACCAGCCCGTCAGCGTCACCGCGGGCGCGGCATAGGTGGCCAATACATTCCAGTTGGCGTCGTACTGCACCAGCTTCATCTGCACCTGATCCAGATTGGAGCGCAGGTAGGCGTTGAAATGCAGGCGCTTGCCGGGGCCGATGTCGAAGGCGTCGGCCTGCATCCAGATCACGCAGGTCGCGCAGGCCTGCTGCGCTTGCAGGCGCGCATAGTGATCGCGCGTCGCCGCCTCGCCGGTGTTCGCGCCGCCGGACACGAACAGCAATACGGGCGGCGCGTTGTTGGACGGCCCCCAGCTGCCCTTGTCCCACAGTTGCGGCAGTTGGCCGACCTGCGGCGCGTTCTCGAAATCGGCGTTCGGAATCAGGCCGCGCTGCTCGGCGAGTGCGCCGAGCACGTCCTTGGGGGCGTGGGGCGAGTAGCCATAGCCATAGACCTGCAGCTTTGCCGGGTCCGTCGACGGGCCTGGCGGGGTTTCCGGCTTCGGCGTGTGGTCCCACAGCATCCAGTGCAGGTAATAGGGAATCCCTTTGTTCGCCGCACGTGCGATCAGGTCCAGTTCGGCGATCCGCTGACTGGGCTCGTCCCAATGGCGCTCATTGGGCGTATTGGGCGGGGTGCAATTGTTGAGGTAGGCGCCGATATCCGGGTTGGGGTCGTTTTGCCCGATCGCGCGCCGGCCGAATTCGCCCATCACTATCGTGGTGTTGGCGCCGAAGGCGCTGCGCATGTTGTCGGAGACGTTCTCGATGTCCCAATGCAGCGGGCAGGTGTGCTTGGGCACTTGCGGATAGCTGTGAAAGTCGACGTACGACAGAGTGTCCTCGAGCACATGCAGCTGCGAAGGAATGCTCTTCCAGTTGTCGCCTCCGACCGGTTTGATGTCGTGAGGCGTGTTGAGAATGGAGATGCCGCGCTTGCCAGCGGGAATCTCGCCGTACATCGTGCGGAAGTAGTAGTCGATATCCGGGATGGTGGAGTCGTATTCGTTCTGGATGTCGTAGTAGAGAATCGAACCGCTATCGCGGGTCAGCTCCACCATCGTGCCTATCCATTCCTTGGAGTGCTCCAGGAATTGCCAGTACCCCGTCGTCGGCGGCGTTGTGACGAATCCGTAGATCGGAGCCTGCCAGTAATAACGGTTGTTGGCGTGGTCGAATCCCAGATAGGTGTTCGAGAACGCCACGATGACCTTTAAGCCCGCACCCTCGATCAGGTCGAGAAAGTTCGGCAGGTATTTGCACATGTCGGGTACAGGACTGTTGCCGGGGCTGTAGCCGCTTGTTTCCATGTAGAGACTCAGGCGCAGCACGTCCACGCCCAGGCTTTTCATCAAGTCCAGATCGGCCGCGATCGCTTTTTGTGCCGCCGGCCAAGTGGCATCGGTGAGTTCTTGGCAGCCCCGGTAGTCCTGCGGCCAATAGTTGAAGCCGAACCCAGGCGTGTCGTTGCCGGTGGCCATCGCCATCGGACTGATGCAGGCCAGCAATAGCGCGGCTGCCAGGGCATGGCGATGCGAGCGGCGCCGGGGGCTCGTGGTCGAATCGATGCTGTGCGACATGGGCGACTCCTGACGCTCCGGTGGTCGCCAAATCCTAGGCCTGACGAGTCTCAATTGCCGCGCCAAAAACCAAACGGCCGGCATTGCGCCGGCCGTATGTGTATGCGATGTGGATCGAAGACGTCAGCCGCGCGCGCGCGCCGCCTCGGCGGCCTTCATGCTGTTGTAGCGCTGCAGCGCCGCGTTGAGGTCCTCGTCGATCGTCGCGCGCTCGGCTTTCTGCTGGGCCAGGATGCTCTGCTGGCGCAGCAGTTCGGCGTGCTGGTTGCGGATGTTCTCGGACAGGCCGCTGCCGACGGGCTTGCCGCTGAGTTCGTGCTCGCCGGCTTTGCGCAGCAGGCTGAGCAGACTCTGGCGGCGGCCTTCGACGCCCAGTTGCGAGGCTTTCACGGTTTCGTCCATCACCGCGATGCGTTCCTGGAACGCGCGCCGCAGGTCGGCCTCGGTGGCGTAGGACTGGGCCATGGCGATGTCGCGGCGGGCCTTGGCCTCGTCGGCCATCGCGGCGATGCGCGCGGCCTCGGCCTGGGCGGCGGCGGCGGCACGCTCCTCGGCGGTCAGGGCGCGACCGACCTGGGCGGTGGCCAGGCCGCTCTTGGCGCTGAACTCGGTGCGCGCGCTGTCGACCGCGCTGGCGGGCAGGGCGTCGCCGCAGACCTTGCGGCCGTTTTCGTTCCAGCAGTAGAGCTTCTTCTTCGGCGCGTCCTGGGCGACCGCGACGGTGGCGGTCAGCGCCAGCAGCACGGCGCCGGTCAGCAGCGAGTGGATCTTGTTCATGTCGGCTCCCTGCCATCGCGATGCATGGGTCATGGGACAGAACTGACGCAAGAGTTGGGCCATATCAGCACCTCGCGCGTGCAACCGGCGTCACGATTTCATCAACGCATCCGGCCGGGCGGACCCGGCCAGACGCGCATCGGCGGGATTCAGGCGCCGGCGTGGCTGCCATAGCGCTCGCGGTAGTCGAGCAAACGCGCGCGCTGGGCGCCGAATTCGGCGCTTTCGCCGGTGAAGGCGAGCAGATCGGCCAGGCTGGCCACCGCGATCACCGGCAGGCCTTGTTCGATTGCGACAGTTTCTGCCGCCGAGCGTCGCGATGTGGCCGGGTCGACGGCTTCCTGGCGGTCCAGCGCGATCACGATGCCGGCCGCGCTGCCGCCGGCTTCGGCGATGATCGCCAGCGCTTCGCGGATCGCGGTGCCGGCGGTGATCACGTCGTCGACGATCAGCACCCGGCGCCCGGCCAGCGGCGAGCCGATCAGGCTGCCGCCCTCGCCATGGGTCTTGGCTTCCTTGCGGTTGAACGCCAGCGGCAGGTCGCGGCCGCGGCGGGCGTACTCGCAGGCCAGCGCGGTCGCCAGCGGGATGCCCTTGTAGGCCGGCCCGAACAGCAGGTCGAAGCCCAGGCCGTGCGCGTCGATGGCGTCGGCGTAGCACCCGGCCAGTTCGGCCAGCGCGGCGCCGGAGTCGAAGCGGCCGGCGTTGAAGAAATACGGGCTGCTGCGCCCCGATTTGAGGGTGAACTCGCCGAAACGCAGGGCGTCGGCGCGCAGGGCGAGCTGGAGGAAGCGGGTGCGGTGGTCGGTCATGGGGCGTGCTTGTGGGGGCGTTGGATTCAGTCGGTGACGGGCGGCTGCAGCCGGCGCAGCATCAGGTGCTGCGGGCCGGCGGCGCCGCCCAGGAACAGTTCGCCGGTGTCGACGAAGCCCGAGCGCCGGTAGGCGGCGATCGCGGCCAGGTTGCGGCAGTTGACCGTCAGCGCCAGCAGCCGGCGTTGCGGGTGGCGCTGGCGCAGGTCCTCGCAGCAGGCGTCCATGGCGCGCGCGCCGTAGCCGCGACCCTGGCGCTCGCGGTCGATCACCACCGCGCGCAAGCCCACGCTGGGCTCGTCGAAGGCGCGCCCGCCGACCGAGCCAGGACGGAAATCCAGGCGGTAGAAGCCGACCACCTCGTCGTCGGCCAGCACCGCCATGGCCTCGCTGTCGGGGTCGCGGCGGGTGTCGTCGAGGTTGAAGGCGGTGTCGCCGACGAACTGCAGTTGCTCGGGCGCCACCTGCAGCGCGCGCACCGCATCGGCCAGGCGGTCGTCGACGGGGACGACGCGGACGATCGCGGGCGCGGCAGGGGCTTGAGGCATGCCGGCATGATAGGCCACCGGCGCCCGGGCCATTGCTATGATCGCCCGCATCACGCTCGGGAGTGCGCATGCGCATCATCAGCTTCAACGCCAACGGCCTGCGATCGGCGGTCACCAAGGGTTTCTTCGACTGGTTCCGCACCCAGAACGCGGACGTGCTGTGCATCCAGGAAACCAAGGCCCAGGAGCACCAGCTCACCGGCCCGGCTTTTCTGCCCGAGGGTTACCGCGCCTATTTCCGCGACGCGATCACCAAGAAGGGCTACAGCGGCGTCGCCATCTATTCCAAGCGCGAGCCCGACGAGGTCCGCACCGCGATGGGTTGGGCGCCGTTCGACGACGAAGGCCGCTACATCGAGGCCCGTTACGGCAACCTCAGCGTGGTCTCGTTCTACATCCCGTCCGGTTCCTCGGGCGAGCTGCGCCAGGGCTTCAAGTTCGAGGTGATGGACTGGCTCAAGCCCAAGCTCGACGAATGGCTGCGCAGCGGCCGCGAGTACGTGCTGTGCGGCGACTGGAACATCGTGCGCAGCCGCCTGGACATCAAGAACTGGACCAGCAACCAGAAGAATTCCGGCTGCCTGCCGCCCGAGCGCGAATGGCTGAACGGCGTGTGCGCCGACGACGACGGCTGGGTCGACACCTACCGCGCGCTGCGCCCGGAGGGCCAGGACTACACCTGGTGGAGCAACCGCGGCGGCGCGCGCGGCAACGACGTGGGTTGGCGCATCGATTACCAGCTGGCCACGCCGGGCTTGCGCGAGCGCCTGCGCGCCTGCGCGATCCAGAAGGAACCGCGTTTCTCCGACCACGCGCCGTTCATCGTCGACTATGAGCTCTGAGGCCGCAGCGGCGAAGCCGCGCCCCGGCTGGCGGCAGGTGCTGAAAAGCCTGCGCGAGCCCAAGGTGCTGGCGATGCTGTTGCTGGGCTTCAGCTCGGGCATTCCGATCTACCTGGTCGGCAACACGCTCGGGTTCTGGATGCGCGAGAACGCGATCGAGCTGTCGACGATCGGCTTCCTGTCCTGGGTCGGCCTGGCCTATTCGCTGAAATTCCTGTGGGCGCCGCTGATCGACAAGACCGACGCGCCGCTGTTCGGGCGCTGGCTCGGCCGTCGCCGCGGCTGGATGCTGCTGACCCAGATCGTCGCCAGTGCCGCGCTGCTGGGCATGGCCCTGGTCGAGCCGCACAAAGGGCAGCTGATGCTGGGCGGGGTGGCCCTGAACCACCTGCTGGTATTCGGGGTGCTGGCGCTGGTGGTGGCGTTCGCCTCGGCGACCCAGGACATCGTGATCGACGCCTGGCGCATCGAGAGCGCCGACAACAACGAGGAGCAGGGCCTGCTGACCGCCAGCGGCGCGCTGGGCTACCGCACCGCGCTGTTGGTCACCGATTCGCTGATCCTGATCCTGGCCGCGCGCGTGGGCTGGGCGGTGTCCTACGAGATCATGGCCCTGCTGTTGGGCGTGGGCATGGCCGCGGTGTTCCTGGCGCGCGAATCGACCCGCTCGGTCGCCCAGCCCGTGCTGGAGATCGTCGATCCCGAGCAGGCCAAGCTCGGTGTGTCGGATGCGATGGTGCTGCGCTGGGTCGCGGCGCTGGCGATCGGCGTGCTCGCGGTGGCGTACGAAGTCGCCAAACACAATTTCTGGGACGCCGCGTGGGGCTATCAGGACGCCGCGTTCGCCGTCGGCGTGACGCTGGCGCTATGGCTGTTGATGCGCCGCCCCGAGGACGGCAGGCCGGTGCCCGAGGCGACCTGGACCCGGCCGTTGGTGGGGCCGCTGCTGCGCTTCTTCGACGCGGTGGTCGGGCCCTTGCTGATGTTCCTGCGCACCCACGGGCAGTGGGCGCTGCTGATGCTGCTGGCGATCAGCCTGTACCGGCTGCCCGACTTCGTGTTCGGGCCGATGGCCAACCCGTTCTACGCCGACCTGGGCCTGGCCAAGGAAACCGTCGGCGCGGTGCGCGGTTCGGTCGGCACCGTCGCCACCATCGTCGGCATCGCCGCCGCCGGCCTGAGCGCGATCCGCTTCGGTTTCGTGCCGACCCTGCTGGTGGGCGCGGTGTTGGGCCCCGGCTCCAATCTGGCCTACGCCTACCTGGCCATGCACGGCAGCGATCCGACCGTGTTCGCGATCGTCATGGCGATCGACAACTTCAGCAACGGCTACGCCGGCGTGGCCCTGGTGGGCTACATGTCCAGCCTGACCAGCGTCGGCTACACCGCCACCCAGTACGCGCTGCTCAGTTCCTTCTATGCCATGCCCGGCAAATTCCTCAAGGGACTGTCCGGCGTCGCGGTGGAGCACCTGGAAACCGGGCGCACCCTGCTGGAAGCCTATTCGCTGTTCTTCATCGGCACCGCTCTGATCGGCATCCCGGCCTTGCTGCTGTGCCTGATCCTGGTCATGCGGCGTCCGGTCGCGGCGCCGGCGGCGGCCTGAACATGAGCGACGGCGCTCACGATTCGCCGACGTTCATGCACAAAAGCGGGGGTTTGCTGAGGTAGAGTGCGGAAATGACCGATATCGTCCTGCACAACATCGATCCGGTGCTGGCCGAACGCATCCGCCGGGTCGCCGAGGCCCGCAACTGGGCCCCGGACCAGACCCTGATGCACCTGCTCGAGCACGGTCTGTTCGCCTGCGAGACCGAACTGGCCGCGCGCTTCAGCGATACCGACGCCAATGCCCTGCAAGCCGCGATCGCGGCCTTGGAAAGCGTGCCCAGCGATCCGGGGTATTCGCTGATCGGGCGTGCGCCGCGCCCGGTCGACGAGGGCGAGTGGGGCCATCGGGGCGTCAGCCAGATCGACGCCGACCTGCAGCAGCTGATCGACCAGGTCCCGGCCGGCAAGAATCAGGGCGGGTAAACCACCCCGAGCACGCGCGGGCCGCGCGCGCCGGTCACGCTGGGCACATTGCCGGGCAGCCCGGCCAGGGTCTGCCGCGCCAGCCAGGCGAAGGCCATGGCTTCGACGAAGTCCGGATCCAGCCCGTAGCCCGCGGTCGATTCGATCACCGTATTGGGCAGTTGCGCGCCGATCGCGCGCAGCAGCTGCGCATTGCGTACCCCGCCGCCGCAGACCAGCACCCGCCGGGTGTTGGGCTGCTGCGCGCGCAGGGCATCGGCGATGGTGATCGCGCTCAGTTCCAGCAGGGTCGCCTGCACGTCCTCGGGGCGCTCGCCGCCGCTCAGACGCGAGCGCACCCAGTCGAGGTGGAAATGCTCGCGACCGGTGCTCTTGGGCGGCGCCAGCACGAACCAGGGCTCGTCCAGCAGGCGCGTCAGCAGCTCCGGGTCCAGCTCGCCCTGGGCCGCGTACTCGCCGTCGGCGTCGTAGGCGCCGCCGCGGTGCAGCAGGTGCCAGGCGTCCATCAGGCAGTTGGCCGGGCCGGTGTCGAACCCGCGCACCGGGCCGTGCGCCGGCAGCAGGGTGTAGTTGGCGATGCCGCCCAGATTCAGGACCGCGCGATCCTCGTCGGACGAATGCAGCAGGGCCGCGTGGAAGGCCGGCACCAGCGGCGCGCCGTGGCCGCCGGCGGCGACGTCGCGGCGGCGGAAGTCCGCGACCGTGGCGATGCCGCAGCGCTCGGCGATGCCGTGGCCGTCGCCGAGCTGCCAGGTGAAGGGATGGCGGCCGTCGTAGTAGGCGCCCTCGGGACGATGGCGCACGGTCTGGCCGTGCGAGCCGATCGCGTTGATATCGGCCGCGCCGACCCCGGCCTCGGCCAACAGCGCCAGCGTCGCCTCGGCGAAGGCCTCGGCGATCTGCACGTCCAGGGTGCCCAGCTCTTCCAGCGACTGCGCGTCGCCGCCCTGGCCCAGCACCACCAGGCGCGCGCGCAGCGCTTCGGCCCAGGCATAGGTGCGCCCGAGCACGAGCTCGCAATGCGGCGATCGGTCAGCGTCGAAGCGGACCAGCGCGGCGTCGATGCCGTCGGCGCTGGTACCGGAGATCAAACCGACGAACAGCCCCGCGGCGGGGGCGTGGGCGGGTTCGGGCACTGCAGGCCTCAGGCCTTGGTCTTCTTCTTGGGCGCCAGCGCGCGCGACATCGGCGAGACCGTCGGAGTGGCGTCGGCGTAGATGATGTTCTCGACTTGGCGGATGCGCGCCAGCGCCACACCGGTCTGCGAGCGGAACTGCGCCAGCGGGGCGCCGCTCAGCGGCTCCGGCGGCGGCATCGTGATCGACAGCGGGTTGCGGTGCACGCCGTTGACGCGGAATTCGTAATGCAGGTGCGGGCCGGTCGACATGCCGGTGCTGCCGACATAGCCGATCACCGTGCCCTGGGCGATGCGCTGGCCCGGCCGGATCTTGCCGATGCGCGACATGTGCCCGTACAGCGTGGTGTAGCCGCGGCCGTGGTCCAGCACCACCGCGTTGCCGTAGCCGCCCATCCAGCCGGCCGATTTCACCCGCGCGTCGCCGGCGGCCATGATCGGGGTGCCGCTGCCGGCGGCGTAGTCCACGCCCTTGTGCATGCGCATGCGGCCCAGCACCGGGTGGCGGCGCGCGCCGAAGCCCGAGCTCAGCCGCGCGTACGGAATCGGCATGCGGATGAAGCTCTTCTTCAGCGGGCGGCCGTCGCCGGTGAAGTACTCGGCCTTGCCGTCGCGCTCGAAGCGGAAACCGGTGTGAAGTTTGCCGTCGCTGGTGAAGGTGGCCGCCAGCACCGGGCCGGTGTTGACCAGCTCGCCTTCGCGCCAGGTCTGTTCGACCACCACGCTGAAACGGTCGTTGGCGCCGACGTCTTCGTTGAAGTCGATGTCGTATTTGAAGATGTCGTCGGTGAGGGTACGGATGTTGTTCGGGGTCAGGCCGACCTTGCGCGCCGAACGGAACAACGAAGAGCCGACCTTGCCGCTGAGCACCACGGTGCGGGTTTCGCTCGGGCGCGCGATCACCTTCTGGTAGATCTTGCCGCCGTCCAGCTTCAGTTCGACCTGATGGCTGTCGTCGCGGTCGTAGCGGAAGCTGCGCAGCGAGCCGTTGACCGGCATGTCGAAGGCCAGCTCGGTGCCCGGCTTCATCCGGGTCAGCGCCTGCTTGGCGCCGGGCTGGTCGAGAATCTGCTGCATGGTCGAGGACGGGATGTTCAACTGCTTGAACACCGCGCCCAGGGTCTGGCCGCGGTCGACGCGGATCAGCTGCCAGCTGTCGCCGATCTGGCCCTTCGCGCGCGCCATCGGCAGCGGCGGCAGGGCCAGCGCCAGCGACTGGCGCGCGGCGTGCAGCGGCTTGGCGTTGCTCGGGCTGAAGCCCGGCACGATCGCCAGCACCAGCATGCCCATGGTCGCGAACAGGCTGGCCTGCACCCACTGGCGGCGCGACCAACGACCGTTGAATCCATCGGAAATATGACGTGCCAGCACCGGGCGGTGCAGAGCGGCTTCACGCAGTGCCTTCAGGCGTTCGCGCCGGTCCGTACCGGGTTCGGGTGCGGTCATAGATGGAATCCCCTGCGAAAGGTGTGAAGGCTGCGTAGCGGCGTTACCATAGACATGCGAGCAACGTGCGTCAAACCCTTGACCTGAATAGGGTTTTTGTCCGGCAGACAATGCGGTAACGTTTAACTCCTTGTTAACTCCATTCATTGACCGCGGTCGCATTCCGGCGGCCGCGTCCCGCCACGCGAGTCCCCTCCTTTGTCCGCTCCCAGCCCCGCCTCCGTCCAAGACGCCCTCGACCTGATCCGCCGCGGCACCGATGAGATCCTCAAGCTCGACGAGCTCGAGGCCCGTCTCAAGCTCGGCCGCCCCCTGCGGATCAAGGCCGGCTTCGACCCGACCGCGCCCGATTTGCACATCGGCCATACGGTCCTGCTCAACAAGATGCGCCAGTTCCAGGACCTGGGGCATCAGGTGATCTTTTTGATCGGCGATTTCACCGGAATGATCGGCGACCCGACCGGCAAGAACGTCACCCGCAAACCGCTCACCCGCGAGGACGTGCTGGCCAACGCCCAGACCTACGCCGACCAAGTGTTCAAGGTGCTGGATCGCGACAAGACCGAGGTGCGTTTCAACTCCGAATGGTTCGGCAAGATGAGCGCGGCCGACATGATCCGCCTGGCCGGCCAGCACACGGTGGCGCGCATGCTCGAACGCGACGATTTCGCCAAGCGCTACGCGGCCCAGCAATCGATCGCGATCCACGAGTTCCTCTACCCCCTCGTGCAGGGCTACGACTCGGTTGCGCTGGAGTGCGACGTCGAGCTCGGCGGCACCGATCAGAAGTTCAACCTGCTGATGGGCCGCGGCCTGCAGGAGCACCACGGCCAGCCTGCTCAGATCGTGCTGACCATGCCGCTGCTGGAAGGCCTGGACGGCGTCAACAAGATGTCCAAGTCGCTGGGCAACTACATCGGCATCAACGAGCCGGCGATCGATATCGTCACCAAGACCATGAAGATCGACGACGTGCTGATGTGGCGCTGGATCGACCTGCTCAGCTTCGACATCTCGATCGCCGACGCCGCGCGTTTCAAGGCCGAAATCGAGGCCGGAACGCTGAATCCGCGCGATCTCAAGCTGCGCCTGGCGCGCGAGCTGGCGGCGCGTTTCCACGGCGCGGACGCGGCCGAAACCGCGGTCGCGGGCTGGAACGCGGCCGTGCGCGGCGAGGGCGACACCGCCTCGCTGCCGCTCACCGACGTGGTCGTGCCGGTCGAAGGCCTGCGCATCGCCGCCCTGTTGACCGCGGCCGGGCTCACGCCCAGCAATTCCGAAGCCAACCGCAAACTCAAGGAGCGCGCGGTGCGCATCGACGGCGAGATCGTCGAGGACGCGCAACACGTCTATACGCCGGGTTTCGAAGGCGTACTCGCGGTCGGCAAGCGCACCTTTGCACGCGTACGCCTGATCGCCGGCTGAGGCCGACGAAAAAAGTTTCGCGAAATCGCGATTTCGGGCTTCCAAAATTCGTTGTGCGTGTGCACAATGCGCGCCCCGCCGAGCTGCATCGATTGAGCGCGGCGGGGCGGATCGAAAGCGGCATCGAAAACGGTTGACGGATTCGAAGGCTGCTGTAAGATGCGCGGCCCACCAGACGGGACGGCTTT
>NZ_LMJO01000019.1:0-123558 GCF_001429345.1 Lysobacter sp. Root983 | reverse complement strand
CGCCGCCGAGGCTAACCAGAGCAAAAACAAAAGTATCTATTCACCGAATTACCGGCCGCAGGGTCTTAAGTCCGAATTTTAGGGGTCAAGACCAGTTTTGCACTTGACTATCTATTCACAAATAGATTCAAATTAAGGCATGAGCCGTCATACCGAAGCCGCCGAGGCCCTGCTGCGTCGCGGGCCGCGCACCGCCGCCGAGCTGGCCGCGGCGATGGAGCTCAGCCAGCCCACGGTGTCGCGCGCGCTGGCCGGGCTGGGCACGCGCCTGGTCCGGATCGGCCGTGCCCGCTCCGCCCGTTACGCGCTTTCGCGCCCACTGGGGCGGGCCGGCAGCGACTGGCCGCTGCACCGGATCACCCCCGATGGCCAGCCCGATCAACTCGGCCGATTGCATGTGGTCTATGGCGGTTGGTTCCTGCAATCCGAGCGCCCGCTGCCGCTGTACCGGCACGGCGAATTCGCCGACGGCCTGTATCCGGATCTGCCCTGGTTTCTGGACGATCTACGGCCGCAGGGATTCCTGGGCCGCGCGTTCGCGCATCGCCATGCGACCGAACTGGAGGCGCCCGCGGACGTGCTGCTGTGGCAGCCCGAAGACGTGGTGACCGCGTTGCTACGTCGCGGCAGCGATCTGCCCGGCGACCTGGTGCTGGGCGAACAGGCGCTGGAACAGGCGCTGCTGGACACCGTGCTGGATAACCTGGACACGATCATCGCGCCCGACGAGCGCGCGCTGATCTATCCGCAACGCGCGCTCCAGGCCGAAGCCGGGGAAGCGCCCGGCTCCTCGGCTGGCGGCGAGCAGCCCAAGTTCACCGCCGAGCTGGATTTGCCTACAGGCGAACGCCAGAGCGTGATCGTGAAGTTCGCGCGCCACGACCCCGACAATGCCACCGCGCGCCGCTGGGTCAATCTGTTGGCCTGCGAGCACTTGGCGGGCGAGGTGCTGTCCGAGCGCGGCATCGACGCGGCCGCCACCGAATTGATCGACAGCGACGGCTGGCGCTTTCTGCAATCCACGCGCTTCGATCGCACGGCGCGGCGCGGGCGGCGCGGCATGGTGTCGCTGCTTGCGCTGGATGCGGCCTACGCCGGCAGCGATCCGGGCAACTGGCCGGTGTCGGCGGCCGCGTTGCAGCGCGAAGGCCTGATCGGTGGCGACGATGCCGAACGCATCCGCCGCCTGCACCTGTTCGGCCGCTTCATCGGCAACATCGACATGCACTTCGGCAACCTCAGCTTCCTTTGCCAGCCGGATCGGTTGCGGGTCGCGCTGGCGCCGGTCTACGACATGCTGCCCATGCACTATCGGCCCGGAGCCGGCGGCGCGGTGCACGAGCGCCCCTACCCGCTGCCGTTGCCGGTCGGCGCCCTGGCGAGCTGGCGCTGGGCGGGCGAGGCCGGGCTGGCCTTATGGCGGCGCGCCATGGCCGACGAGCGCATCGGGCCGGCGTTCCGCGCAATCGCGCAAGGCAACGCGCAACGGATCGAGCAGCTGCTGGAGCGCTTCCCCGGCTGAGCGCACCGGACCGGCGAGCTCATCGCGTGCGGCGCGGCTTGGGGTTCGAACGCGACGCATTACCCAACGCAATCCCGACGTGGCGGCACGCGCGAAAAGCGGACGGGCTCAGGCGATGGGTTTGGCGACGCGCGTCGGACGCGGCTGCAGCTGGCCGCCGCAGTTGGGACATACGCCGTCCAAGGGCCCTTGCACGCAGTCGACGCAGAACGTGCATTCGTAGCTGCAGATCAGCGCCATGGCGCTGTCGTGCGGCAGGGCGGCGCTGCAGCGTTCGCACTGGGGTTTCATTTCGAGCATGCGGGCGGCCTCGGGCGCGACGGATGCGCGCAGCCTAGCGCGCGACGGCGGCGACGACGAGCGTCGCCACGTCGGGTCGCGTTGGCTGCGGCGACGAAGGCGAAGG
This sequence comes from Lysobacter sp. Root983, assembly GCF_001429345.1. NCBI lineage: Bacteria > Pseudomonadati > Pseudomonadota > Gammaproteobacteria > Lysobacterales > Lysobacteraceae > Lysobacter > Lysobacter sp. Root983. The sequence goes on along the minus strand of NZ_LMJO01000019.1, from coordinate 121,630 downwards.
CGGCGCCGCCTGCGAGGCCATCTACTTCGGCGCCAGGATCTTCGACAACCGATCCGGCGTGCCGGGGATGCGCTCCAGGCTCGGATACTTGAGCCCCTCGCGGTAATCGATGCGCACGGTCTTGACCGCTTCGCCCTGCTTGACCACCAGCTCGATCGGCTCGCCCTTGTCCTTGGCCGCGGTGATCGCGTCCTTGAGGCGCTCGCCCTCGAAGGTATAGCCGTTGACCGCAAGCAGGGTCGAGCCCGGCGCCAGGCCGGCGTTGAAGGCTGGGCCGTCCCAGCGCACCGAGGACAGGGTCGCGTCCTTGTTCGACACGATCAGGCCCAGCGACCAGTTCAGATCGGTGACTTTGCGTGCGCCCTCGCTCTGTTTGACGTAGTCGTTGGGCTTGTCGGTGTAGACCAGCTTCCAACCGCTCGCGGCCAGGCCGTCCAGCGGCGCGGCGTTGGCGTCCAGGCGCTGACGCAGGAACGCGGCCCAGTCGTGGGGGGCTACCGCGTTCAAGGTCGCGACCACGTCGTCGAAGGTATAGGGCTTGACCGCGTAGCTGCCGTCGTCGACGCCGAAGAAGGCGGCGGCGAAATCGTCGAGCGAGCGCTTGTCGCGACTGAGTTCGCGCAGCTTGGCGTCGACGGTAAGCCAGATCAGCTGGCCGGCGGAGTAGTACTCCTCGCTGAGCTGCTGGCTACGGTAGGCTTGCGGCCGGCGCAGGCCGATGATGGGATCGTTGGTGGTGTCCTGGACGTTGCGCCAGGCGAAGCCGGGGCGATCGGTGGTGTAGGCCGCGACCGTCATCGCCAGCGCGTCCAGCGCGGTCTGCGGTTTCCACATGCCGGCGCGCGCGGTCAGCACATAACCCCAGTACTGGGTCTGGCCTTCGTAGACCCAGAGCAGGCTGTCCTGCATGGGCACGTTGAAGTTGGGCGTGGCCAGATCGGCCGGACGGCGGAATTTGCCGTTCCAGGAGTGGGTGTACTCGTGCGCGAGCAGGTCGCGGCCGACCGCGCTCTTGTCCCAGTCGGTGAAGTACTCCGGATCCACGCCGTTCTCGCTGGAGCGGTGGTGCTCCAGGCCGATGCCGCCGATCTGGTCGGACAGCGAGAACAGGAAATCGTAGCGATCGTAGTGTTGGGAGCGGAACAGGCGCATCGCTTGCTCGACCATGCGCCGGTGCGCGGCGAGCTGCTCGGGCTTGGCTTCGAGGTATTTGGGATGGTCGGCGACCATGTTCAATCGCACCGGCACCTTGGCGCCGGGCGCGAGGTCGATCTGGCGGTAGTAGCGGCCCGCGAACAACGGCGAATCGACCAGGGTCTCGAACGACACCGGCTTGTAGCGCAGGGTGTCGCCCTCGCGCGATTCGACCTCCAGCGCGGTGCCCGATTGCCAGCCCGCGGGCAGCTTCAAGGACGGCGCGATCTGGATGCGGCCGGCGGCGTGACCGGCCGGATACAGCGCGACCGCGTTCCATTGCAGGCTCAGCAGGTCCTGGCTCATCACCACCCGGCCCTGCTCGCCGCCGGTGGGCGAGAGATAGTCGAACGCGAGCTCGATCGTGCTCACGCCCTCGGGCACCACCAGCTTGAAGGCGTAGACATCGAGCGGATCGCGCGTCCAGGCGATGCGCTGGCCGTTGCCAGTGACGACCAGGCCGGCGAGCTTGTTGATCGGACCGGTCGGCGAGTGATTGCCGGGCAGCCACTGCGGATACAGCAGGGTCAAGGGGCCGGGCTGCACGGGGATGCGCTGCTTGCTGCGGAACACGCGGTGGGCGACGTCGGTGGCGTCGACCTCCAGCGTCAGCGTGCCCGGGTACGGTGTGTCCGCCAGCGGCGCGGTCTGGGCTGCGGACGACAGGGGCAGCAGCGCCGCGATCAGCAGCGGCAACACGGCGGGCGACGGACGATGGGGCATGGAGCGGCTCCGGCGTAACGGGGACGATCCCGCATCCTACGTGCGCCGGCCGCGCGCTCCTCTCCCATAGGTCACGTTTCGCGGCCCGTCGCGCCGAATGCCGCCTCCGGCACACGGCGCAGGCGGCCGCGCGGGCTCAGGGCGCGCGCTGGAACTCCAGTACCGCGCCGCCCTGGCGCAGGGTCAGGATCTTGGCCGGTCCGGACTCGGGCGCGAACTCCAGCACCGCGCCGACCGAATCGATCGCGAAGCGCGTGGGCGAGGTCGCTGCCAGTACGAACGAAGGCTGCCCGGCCATCTGCGCGAGCAACTGCTCGCCCTGCTGGAACACATTGAGCACCATGCCCTCGCGCGTGTAGCGCCCGGCCACGCGTTCGCGCGCCGCCGCGGGCAGCGCGATCGCGACGGTCGCCGCGGGCAGCGGCTCGTCGGTGCGCGGCGAGAACGAGCCCTCGCCTTCGCCGTCGGCGTAGAAGCGGGTGCCGGTCACCGCGCCCTGGGCGTCGCGCTCGAAGCGCAGCCGGCTCAGACCGTCCTCGAATACGAACTCGTCCGGGCCGATCGCGGTCATCGCCACGCGCTGGCCGCCGAAACGCTGCGAGACCAGACGGCCATCGACCACCTGGATCGCTCGCGCGGTCTTGGGGTCGGAGCGGTACACGCCTTCTAGCGATTTCAGTTGCGCCGGCGCCGGCGCGATCGCCTGGGCTTCCGGATAGGGCCGACCGATCGCATAGGCGGCCAGCTTGCGCGCCAGCACCTCGGGCGCGCGCTTACCCGGCGCCACGCTGTCGCTGTTCTGCACGATCGCCACGGTCACGTCGCTGCCCGGCAGGTAGAGCAGGAACGACATCGCGCCGAAGATGCCGCCGCCGTGCGCGAGCAGGTCGCCGTCGCGCAGGCGGGTGTGCTCGATGCCGTAGCCGTAGTGCTCCTTCAGCGCCGCGCCTTCGGGCTGGATCATCTTGGCGTAGAGATCGGCGCGCACGACCTTGCCTTCGTGCAGCGCGCGGTTCCAGCGCAGCAGATCGTTGACCGTGGACACCAGCGCGCCGGCCGCGTGCGGCTGGCTCATGCTGGCGTAGTTGGCCGGCGCCGGACGGCCCTGGCTGAGCGTGTAGCCCTGGACCTGGCCCGGGATCAGGGCGTGGTCGTCGCCCCAGCGGGTGTGCTTCAGGCCCAGCGGCTCGAACAGCGCCTGCTGCAGATACGCATGCCAGGGCTGGCCGCTGGCGGCCTCGATGACCGCACCGACCAGCACGTAGCCGGAGTTGTTGTAAGCCCACTGCGCGCCGGTCGCGAAGTCCACCGGCTGGTTCTTGAAGGTATCGATCAGCTGCGCCGTGCTCAGATCCATGCGGATCGGCCCGGCCATCACGCCGGGAATGCCGGTGTAGCTCTTCACCCCGGAGGTGTGATTGAGCAGCTGATGGACGCTGATGTGGGCGCCGTTGGGGTAGTCGGGCAGGTACTTGGACAGCGGATCGTCCAGCGAGACCTTGCCGGCCTCGACCAGCTTGAGCAGGCCGGCGGCGGCGAACTGCTTGGTCACCGAGCCGATCCGGAACACGCTGTCGGGCGTGAGCGGCACGCCCAGCTCGACGCTGGCTTCGCCGCGCGCGCCGCGGAACAGCACCTGATCGCCGCGCGCGACCAAGAGCGCGGCGCCGGGGCCGTCGGCCGGGTAGTTGTCCTGCAGTTGCCGTTCGGCGAAACGCGCGACCTCGGCCGCATTCGGCGGCGCGGCGGCGAGCGCCGGCAGCGACGCGGCGGTCAGCGCGAGGGACAGAATCCAAAGACGCATGCGGGGGAGCTCCGTGAGCGACGGCGCCGGGGACTACGCCCGTCGATCGAGCGTCCCTGCCGTCGGGGCGACGATACGGGCAGGAACCGGGGAAGCGCCATCGCATCGATGCGTCCTCGGCGCCTGGCGCCTTTAAATGGCGATCCTGCGCGTTCGGCGCCACATCCTCTGTCTACGGCACCATTGAGTTGATGTAAGCGATCGATTACATCAATCTAATGTCTGCGATCGATTACATTTGATGTGTTCTTTCGGCGACACTCAGTTGATGTAAACGATCGCATACATTAGACTAATGTCACCATTCGATTACCTGGGAGACACCAGGCATGGCGATCATCAAGACTCCAAAAGACCTGGGCGCTGTCATCCGCAATCGACGCAAGGAACTGGCTTGGGATCAGGCCAAGCTGGCAGCGGAAGTGGGTGCCAGCAGGCAATGGGTCATCGACATCGAAAAAGGCAAGCCACGCGCCGAGTTGGATCTGGCCCTGCGCGCACTGCACGCCTTGGGTCTGTCGCTGCACACCGAATCGCCTGCGCACAAAGCCCCCGGGTCTGCTCCTGTCAACACGCCATCGCCGGGCATCGACATCAACGACGTGCTCAATCGGCACGGGCCGAATCGCTCGACGCCATTGACCGTCCCCCTGCAGGACAGCGCCTCCGACTGGTTGAAGAAGATCAACGCGACCACTTCGTCGTCCCAGTTGGCACGACTGGCCAATCCCCTGCCGGACAGCACCCCCGACTGGTTGAAGAAGATCAACGCGACCACTTCGTCGTCCCAGTTGGCACGACTGGCCAATCCCCTGCCGGACAGTGCCTCCGACTGGTTGAAGAAGATCAATGCGACCACCTCGTCGTCCCAGTTGGCGCGACTGGCCCGATCCCAGCCGGCCGGCGCCACAGCCGGGGCGGTCGATCCGACCAGCTCTTTGTATCGGCTCAGCCAACTCGCCACGCCCACGTCCGTTGAAGTAGGCACCAAGCCGGCGATCGTCGCACCAGCTGACAGCACCCCGGGTTCTAAGCCGGCCGCGAAGCCCAAGAAGACCCGCAAGAGCAAACACCAGCCCCCCCAAGACGACGAAGAACGCTGATGGAACTGTGGGCACTGCTCAATGAGGCTTTCGTCGGACGTTTTCTCGAAAACCCGCACGGCCGCCTGCGCTTCGAGTACGCCCCCGGCTGGCGTGGCTCCACCGTCGCTCTACCGATTTCGCTCAGCCTGCCCCTGGCCGAGGAACGCCACAACGACTCGGACACGGTCTCGGCGCTGCTGTGGGGTTTGCTCCCGGACAACGAACACACCCTACAGCGCTGGGCCACGAGGTTCCAGGTATCGGCCCGCAATCCGCTGGCGCTGTTGTCGCAGGTGGGCGAGGACTGCGCAGGCGCGATCCAACTCGTTCGTCCGGATCGTCTAGAAGCCCTGTTGAACGGCAACGACGACCACAAGGAATGGTTGGACGAGGTGCAAGTCGGCGAACGGCTGCGCAGGCTACGGGCCGATAGCGGCGCCGGCCGTCGCCCCGACGATGTCGGACAGTTCAGCCTGGCCGGTGCGCAGCCGAAAATCGCACTGCTCAATGAAGGCGGGCGTTGGGCGGTTCCCAGCGGGCGCATCCCCACTACGCACATCCTCAAGCCGCCCAGCAACGACCACGACGGCTATGTGGAGAACGAGCATTTCTGCCTGCGCCTGTCGGCGCGAATGGGCTTGCCCACCGCGCATTCCAGCATCCTGCGCTTCGGCGATGAAATCGCCATCTGCGTGGAGCGCTACGATCGCCAGCAGGGCGCGGACGGAACCTGGTTGCGCGTCCATCAGGAAGACTTCTGCCAGGCGCTGGGCATCCATCCGCAGCGCAAGTATCAGAACGAAGGCGGCCCCTCGCCCGCGGCGATGGCCTCGCTGCTGCGCCAGCATTCGCTGATGCCGCGCACGGACGTGGAGACGCTGTTCCTGGCGCTGATGTTCAATTGGTTGATCGCCGGCACCGATGCCCACGGCAAGAACTATTCGTTGCTGCTGGGCGAGGGTGGCAGCGCGCGGCTGGCGCCGCTTTACGACATTTCCAGCGCCCTGCCTTACGACGATCTGGATCGGCACAAGATCAAAATGGCGATGAAGGTCGGAAGGCATTACCGCTGGAAGGAGATCAATCCGCGCGACTGGCTCTCCCTGGCCAAAGAGCTGAATCTGGAAGCCGACTTCGCCTGGGAGACGATGAGAGTCATGGCAAGGGTGCTGCCCGACGAGGCGGTAGCCGAGGCCCGGCAATTGCGGGAGGCCGGCATCGAGCATGCGCTGATACCGCGATTGATCGACGACATCGCCGACGCCTGCCAACGCGCCCTGGCGTTACTGGACCTGGCCGCGAATGCGCAAGCCGCCACGCAGCAACCGAGCCCGCCGACAGCGTCGGATTGAGGCGCGACAAGAACCTGCGCGCGCCCGCGAATCGGCCTAGGACCAGGCGCGTGGATCGCTCGCCGGCTTCGTCAACGCCGCCAAATCAGACTGCGGTTATTCGCGGGCATCTCAACATCCGCGACCAGACTCAAGCCGATTCCTCGCGCGAGCGCGTCGACCGCTTCGAAATCGCGGATGCCCGAGACCGGGTCGCGCTGCTTGAGCCAGCCATCGAAATCGCGGTTGCTGTCGCTGGTGTAGGCGCCGGCGTAATTGAAGGGGCCGTAGATCGCCACGGTCGCGGCATCGGCCAGCACCGTCGCCAGGCCGGCGAACACCGCCTCGACCTGCGGCCAGCCCATGATGTGCAGGGTGTTGGCGCTGAACACCGCGTCGTAGCCCGAGCGCAGCGCCACCGGATCGGTGGGGATGCGCGGCGGCGGCGCGAATCCGGGTACCGGCGCGGTCACCGCCGCCAGCTCGAACGGCGGCGGCGTATTGGCCAGCGCGGCCTCGTCCAGCCAGGCGCGGATGCCGGGCAGGTGTTGGGCGCGATCGGAGCATTGCCAGACCCAGCCCGGCATCGCCGCGGCGAAATGCACCGCGTGTTGGCCGGTGCCGCTGCCGATCTCGAGCACGTTCGCGCGCGCCGGCAGGTGGCGCCGCAGCACCGCCAGAATCGGCTCGCGGTTGCGCTCGCAGGACGGCGAATGCGGTTTGCCGCTCATGCGCTCAGGCGTTCGCGCCGGCGCGCGCCAGATCGGCCAGCAGGCTCAGCGCCACCGCCTCGGCGGTCTTGATGCCGTCCACGCCGGCCGAAAGGATGCCGCCGGCATAGCCCGCGCCTTCGCCGGCCGGGAACAGGCCGCGCGTATTGAGGCTGTGGCCGTCGGCGCCGCGCGCGATGCGCACCGGCGAGGAAGTGCGCGTCTCCACCCCGGTCAGGATCGCGTCGTGCATGGCGAAGCCGCGCAGCTGTTTGTCGAAAGCCGGCAGCGCTTCGCGGATCGCTTCGATCGCATAGCCGGGCAGCGAGGCGTCCAGGCTGCCCAGGCGCACGCCGGGGGTGTAGGAGGGCTTCACCTCGCCGAATTCGCTGGACGCGCGGCGGGCGATGAAATCGCCGACCAGCTGCGCCGGCGCTTCGTACTCGCCGCCGCCCAGCTCGAACGCCAGCGCTTCCCAATGCCGCTGCAGGGCGATGCCGGCGAGCGGGCCCTCGCCGTAGGGCGCGCAGTCCTCGGGCGTGATCCCGCACACGATCGCGGCGTTGGCGTTGCGTTCGTTGCGCGAGTACTGGCTCATGCCGTTGGTGACCACGCGCCCGGGCTCGCTGGCGGCCGCGACCACGGTACCGCCGGGGCACATGCAGAAGCTGTAGACCGAGCGGCCGTTGCGGCAGTGATGGACCAGCTTGTAGTCGGCCGCGCCCAGGATCGGATGCCCGGCTTGCGGGCCGAAGCGGGCGCGGTCGATCAACGACTGCGGGTGCTCGACCCGGAAGCCGATCGAGAACGGCTTGGCCTCCACGTATACGCCGCGCGCGTGCAGCATGGCGAAGGTGTCGCGCGCGCTGTGGCCCAGGGCCATGACCACGTGGTCGGCGCGCAGTTGCTCGCCGTTGGCCAGGGTCACGCCGCGCACATGACGCACGCCGGCCGCGTCGGTCTCGACCAGCAAGTCGTCGACCCGGTGCGAGAAACGGATCTCGCCGCCCAGCGCCTCGATGGTCGCGCGCATGTGCTCGACCATCGACACCAGGCGGAAGGTGCCGATGTGCGGCTTGCTGACGTAGAGGATTTCCTCGGGCGCGCCGGCGGCGACGAACTCGGTCAGCACTTTGCGGCCGTGGTGCTGCTTGTCGCTGATCTGGCTGTACAGCTTGCCGTCGGAGAAGGTGCCGGCGCCGCCTTCGCCGAACTGCACGTTCGACTCCGGGTTGAGCACTTTCTTACGCCACAGGCCGAAGGTGTCGACGGTGCGCTCGCGCACGGCCTTGCCGCGTTCGAGCACGATCGGGCGGAAGCCCATCTGCGCCAGCACCAGGGCGGCGAACAGGCCGCAGGGGCCCATGCCGATCACCAGCGGGCGCAGCGGCAGCTGGGCCGGCGCGCGGCCGACGAACTTGTAGGTGGTGTCCGGTGCGGGGCCCAGCTTGATCGGCGAACCCGCGCCGCGCGCCGACGCGGCCTCGGCCTGGGCGCGCTGCAGCAGTTCGGGCGCGCGCGGGCTGTCCACGTCCACCGTGTAGATCAGCACGATCGCACCGCGCTTGCGCGCGTCGTAGCTGCGCTTGACCACGGTGTAGCCGTTGAGATCGTCGGCGCCGATGCCCAGCCGGGCCAGGATCGCGTCGGTCAGCGCCGGCTCGGCGTGGTCCAGCGGCAGCTTGATGTCGGTGAGTCGGAGCATGGGCCAGGGCCTGGACGGTGGCGCATTTTAGCGGGTCGCGGCGCCGCATCGCGGACGCCGCGGGCGCGGGCGTCGTCGCTGCCGTCGAATCCGCGACTCGCACGGCGCGCGCGGGCTGGCTGAACGTCTCACAGGCTGAGACGGCCGCGGGCTTAACTCGCCGCCTACCCCAGGCAGGAGCGGACATGGCACAGGCATTGGCGCGTCACGACGACGACGAACGCGGCCTGGTGCCGGCGCAGGGCCAGCGCGGCGACGGCGCCGCGCTGGTGCAGGCCCTGGGCCGCCGCTACGCCGACCGCATCACCGGCCACTACGTGCTGCCGGGGCGCGAGGGCCGCTACGCGCCCCTGCCCGAGGACGTGCCCGCGGCCCTGCGGGCAGCCCTGCGCGCGCGCGGCATCGAGCGCCTGTACAGCCATCAGGCCGAGGCCTGGGCCGCGACCCAGGCCGGCGAGCACGTCGCCGTGGTCACCCCGACCGCCTCGGGCAAATCGCTGTGCTACACCCTGCCGGTGCTGTCGGCGGCGATGGCCGGCGGCGCCAAGGCTTTGTATCTGTTCCCGACCAAGGCCCTGGCCCAGGACCAGGTCGCCGAACTGCTGGAGCTCAATCGCGCCGGCGAGCTCGGGGTGAAAGCCTTCACCTTCGACGGCGACACCCCGGGCGATGCGCGTCAGGCGATCCGCCTGCACGGCGACATCGTGGTATCCAACCCGGACATGCTGCACCAGGCGATCCTGCCGCATCACACCAAGTGGGCGCAGTTCTTCGAGAACCTGCGCTACGTGGTGATCGACGAGATCCACACCTACCGCGGCGTGTTCGGCAGCCACGTCGCCAACGTGCTGCGGCGGCTGAAGCGGGTGTGCGCGTTCTACGGCGCGAATCCGCAGTTCATCCTGTGCTCGGCCACCATCGGCAATCCGCAGGCGCATGCGCAGGCCCTGATCGAGGCGCCGGTGCGCGCGATCGTCGACTCCGGCGCGCCCAGCGGCGACAAGCACGTGCTGCTGTGGAATCCGCCGGTGGTCAACGCCGACCTCGGCCTGCGCGCGTCGGCGCGCTCGCAGAGCAACCGCATCGCGCGCATCGCGATCAAGTCCGGGCTTAAGACCCTGGTGTTCGCGCAGAGCCGGCTGATGGTGGAAGTGCTGACCAAGTACCTCAAGGACGTGTTCGATCACGACCCGCGCAAGCCGGCGCGGATCCGCGCCTACCGCGGCGGCTACCTGCCCGGCGAGCGCCGCGAGGCCGAGCGGGCGATGCGCGACGGCCGCGTCGACGGCATCGTTTCGACCTCGGCGCTGGAGCTGGGCGTGGACATCGGCAGCCTGGATGCGGTGGTGCTCAACGGCTATCCGGGCTCGGTCGCCGCGACCTGGCAACGTTTCGGCCGCGCTGGCCGCCGCCAGCGCCCCGCTCTGGGCGTACTGGTGGCCAGTTCGCAGCCGCTGGACCAGTACGTGGTGCGGCATCCGGAATTCTTCGCCGATAGCCCGCCCGAGCACGCGCGCATCGCGCCCGACCAGCCGCTGATCCTGTTCGATCACATCCGCTGCGCGTCCTTCGAGCTGCCGTTCCAGGTCGGCGAGGCCTACGGCCCGATCGATCCGCAGGTGTATCTGGAGGCGCTGGCGGAAACCGAGGTGCTGCACCGCGAGGGCGAGCGCTGGGAATGGATCGCCGACAGCTACCCGGCCAATGCGGTCAGCCTGCGCTCGGTCGCCGACGGCAACTTCGTGGTGGTCGACCGCAGCGACGGCCGCCAGACCATCATCGCCGAGGTCGATTACTCGGCCGCGGCGCTGACCTTGTACGAAGGCGCGATCCACATGATCCAGTCCACGCCGTATCAGGTGGAGAAGCTGGATTGGGAGGGGCGCAAGGCCTACGTCACCCGCACCCACGTCGACTACTACACCGACTCGATCGATTACACCAAGCTCAAGGTGCTGGAGCGCTTCGACGGCGGCGAGGCCGGCCTGGGCGACAGCCACCACGGCGAGGTCCACGTGGTCCGGCGCGTGGCCGGCTACAAGAAGATCCGCTACTACACCCACGAGAACATCGGTTACGGCCCGGTCAACCTGCCCGACCAGGAACTGCACACCACCGCGGTGTGGTGGCAGCTGCCGGCGGCGGTGCTGCGCTCGGCCTTCGCCTCGCGCCAGGATGCGCTGGACGGTTTCCTCGGCGCCGGCCACGCCCTGCACGTGGTGGCAACGGTGGCGGTGATGGCCGACGCGCGCGATCTGCAGAAGGCGGTGGGCAACGGCGACGGCGCCTGGTTCGCCGCCGCCGATCGCAACGGCCGCGGCCAACTGCGCGGCGTCGAAGGCGGCGAGGTCGCCTTGCTGGAAGTGCAGCAGTTCGTGCCCACGGTGTATCTGTACGACAACTTCCCCGGCGGCGTCGGCCTGAGCGAACCGCTGTGGACGCGCCAGGCCGAATTGCTGACGCGCGCGTCCGAGCTGGTCGAGCGCTGCGACTGCCGCGCCGGCTGCCCGGCTTGCGTCGGCCCGGCCCTGGCCGCCGACGAACGCGACGGCACGGCCACGCCCAAGGCGCTGGCGCGGCAAGTGCTGAGCCTGCTGCGCGCGGACGCGGCGGCATGAGCGTCAGCGCCGAGAAGCTGCGCCTGCTGCAGCGACAGGCGCGCGGCGTGGCGGCGCCATCGTCCGTATCGGCGCCCGCGCCGGCCGCGCCGCCGGACGCGCAGCACAGCCTGGAACAACTGCGCCGCCTGCTCGGCGTGCGCGAACGCGCGCCGAACGCGTGGGCCATGCCGCGCGCACCGCTGGACCGCGACCTGCCCGGCGAAGAAATCGCGCCAGGCCTGCGCCTGATCCAGCAGCATCTGGCTTGCGAATCGCCCACGCAGGCGCTGTCGCTGGCCTTCGCCAAGCGCGCCGAGGACAGCGTCGATCCGCGCCGGCTGCTGTTCTTCGACACCGAGACCACCGGCCTGGCCGGCGGCACCGGCACCCGCGCCTTCATGATCGGCGCCGCCGACTGGCACCGCGATCCGCTGCACGGCGACGGTCTGCGCGTGCGTCAGTTGCTGATCGCCTCGCTCGCGGCCGAGCCGGCGATGCTGCGGGCTTTCGCCCAGTGGCTGCGGCCGGACACGGTGCTGTCCAGTTACAACGGCCGCTGCTACGACGCGCCGCTGCTGAAAACGCGCTACCGCCTGGCCCGCATCGAGGATCCGCTGCAAGCGCTGGACCACGTCGACCTGCTGTTCCCGACCCGGCGCCGCTACCGCGGCACTTGGGAGAACTGCCGCCTGGCCACGGTCGAACGCGAGCTGCTGCGCATCGTGCGCGAGGACGATCTGCCCGGCTCGCAGGCACCGGCGGCCTGGCTGCAGTACCTGCGCGGCGGCGGCGCCGGCCTGCTGCGGCGCGTGGTCGCCCACAACCACCAGGACGTGGTGACCTTGGCGCAGCTGATGCGACGCCTGGTCGAGGCCGAAGCCGCGAGCCCGCACTGAGGCGGCGCCTTCATGCCGCGCACACGCAGACCGCCGCAGGCTGCGTCCACCTCATCCTCGCGGAGCCGTGCCATGTCGCGCCTCGTCCTGCCCACCGTGCTGCTGTTGTCGATGACCGCCTGCGTCAGCGCCCCGCCGCCGCCCGGCGCCGCGGTCCCGCCCAGCGGGCAGTGCAATGCCGAAGGCGCGCGCTGGGCGATCGGCCGCGGCATCGACGACGACACCACCAACCGCATCCTGCGCGACACCGGCAGCCGCGACGCGCGCGTGCTCAAACCCGGCATGGGCGCGACCATGGATTACCGCCCCGACCGCATCAACATCGACCTCAACGACCGCGGCGCGATCACCGGCCTGCGCTGCGGCTGAGCGGTAGTTCGAAACGAGAACGCGCGGCGGCGGGTTAATCTTCGGCACAGCCACGGGCGCGCACCCTGAGCGCGCCCCACGAACCGGAGCCCCGCCATGCCCTCTATCCGTATCGCACTCGCCGTCGGCGCCCTCGCCGTGGTCGCCCTCGGCGCTTGCGCCAGCCAGGCCAATCCGCCGCAAATGTCGCGCCCGCTGCCGCCGGAAGAACTGACCTGCAACGCCGACGCCGCCAAGGCCGCCGCGCTGGGCAAAACCGCGAGCGCCGACGTGATCGAGCGCGCGCGCACCGATGCCGGCGCGCGCAATGCGCGTGTGCTCAAGCCGGGCCAGATGGTGACCATGGAGTACCAGGAAGGCCGGCTCAACATCGACGTCGACGAAAACAACGTCATCACCCATCTGCGCTGCGGCTGAGGCCGGCGCGCGGACGCCAGCGCGCGCTAGACTCGGCGACGACCCCGCTTGGAGTTCCGCATGCGTCGCGCGCCTTGGCTGATCGCCGCCGTCGTCCTGCTCGGCCTGTGGCTGTGGTCGCAGCGCCAGGCGCCCCTGCCTGCGCCGACCGCGTCACCCGCCGCTTCGCGTTCGGCGCCGGTGCCGGTCGCGGCGGGTAACGCCGCCACCGACTTCCTGCCGGCCGAAGCCCACGAGGTGCTCGCTCGCATCGCGCGCGGCGGGCCCTACCAGCATCGCCAGGACGGCGGCACGTTCCAGAACCGCGAACGTCGCCTGCCCCCGCAACCGCGCGGCTATTACCGCGAGTACACGGTCGAAACCCCGGGCGAGAACGACCGCGGCGCGCGCCGCATCGTCACCGGCGGCGATCCGCCCAGCGAGTACTACTACAGCGACGATCACTACCGCAGCTTCCGCCGCTTCGATCCCGGCCAGGCGCAGCCATGAAGACCCAGGAACTGCGCGAGCTGCTCGCCGATCCGGCCCAGGCCGGCGCCTATTTCGTCGACGCGGCCGATACGCAGGCCCTGGCCGAGGCCGGTGCCTTCCTGGAATTCGCGGTCGCGCGCATCGACCTGGACGGTTGCGGCGACAAGGGCGAACTGCTGCGGCGCGTGGCGGCGGCGCTGAATTTTCCGGACTGGTTCGGGCACAACTGGGACGCGCTCGCCGACAGCCTGGAAGATCTGTCCTGGTTGCCGGCCGGCGGCTATCTGCTGCTGCTGGAGCGCGCCCAGGATTGGCAGGCGCAGGCCGGCGAGGATGCCGCGGTGTTGCTGGACATCCTCAACGAGGCCTCGGCGCAATGGGCCGAGGCGCGCAAGCCGTTCTGGGCGCTGTTTCCGCTGCCCAGCGAACGCTTGGATGCGATGGGGTGATGGGCCGCAGAGCGTGCGGACGCCGCGCGCCGCGCAGCATTCGCCGCGATGGCGGGTTACGCGATGGTGCGGTCATCACCGCACCCTACGCAGAGGAGTCGGCCAGTGGATGCCGCAGGCTGCGGTAAGCCGCAGGCGCACCGCACCGACGCCCTCCACCGAACCACGCCGCGCGCATCGAGCGCGCGGAGACCTCAACGGCGATCGTCGCCCTTATCGTCCTTGCCCTTCAGATCGATCTTGTCTTCCTTGTCGCTCCAGCGCACTTCCTGCTTGCGCTCGCACCAGCTCGGCACCGGTTCGCCGGGGCGGTCGGGCTGGCTGGTGCATTCCGGACGCGCATCGACCGCGGCGTTGGTGTCCAGGTAATCGGGCGAGCTGGCGCAGGCGCCCAGCAACAGCAGCGGCGCGAGCAGGGACAGACGGGCGGGCAGCAGGGACATGGAAGGCTCCGTGACGAGGGGGAACCCGACCTTGCCGCAGCACCAGGCGCCGCGGCAAGGGCCGTCGGTCAGGCGGTCTCGGCGACCACGTGGGCCGGGACGGGTTGGGTGCGCGCGTAGCGCCAGGCGATCAGCACGCCCAGCACCAGCAGGCCCGAAGCGATGAACCAGGGCACGCCCGGCAGGTGCACCGGCGTGGACTTGCCGACGAAGTAACCGAAGCTGCCCGCGAACAGGGTCGGGCCGACGATACCGGCCAGGCTGATCAGGCTCATCAGCGCGCCCTGGATGCGGCCCTGCACGTCCGCGCCGACCTGGCGCGTGATCAGGGCCTGGGTCGCCGGCGCGGCCATCGCCCACAACGCGCTGATCGGCAGACCGATCAGGAACAGCCAGCCGACATCGGCGAAACCGTAGACCATGAAGCCGATCGCGCCGCAGCCCAGTCCCAGCAGCAGCGTGCGGCGTTCGCCGAACGCCTTCACCGCGCGTCCGATCAGAACCACGTTGACGATCACGCTGAGCACGCCGACCACGCCCAGCACGTAGCCCACTTCCTGCTCCTCCCAACCGTAGCGGTAATCGGCGAACAGCACGAACACGCTGGGATAGACGTAATGGGCAAGGTTGGCGATGAACACCACCGCGGCCAGGCCGAACACCTGCGGATAGCGCTTGAGCAGGACCAGCGAGCCGATCGGGTTGGCGTGCGACCAGTCGAACCTGGCGCTGCGCTTGTCCGGCGGCAGCGATTCGGGCAGCACGAACAGGCCATAGCAGAAGTTCAGCAGCGCCAGCGCGGCCGCGAACCAGAACGGCAACCGCACGTCGTAGTGGCCGAGCTGTCCGCCGATCACCGGACCGACGATGAAGCCCAGGCCGAACGCGGCGCCGATCATGCCGTAGCTCTTGGCGCGCTCTTCCGGCGCGGTGACGTCGGCGATGTAGGCGTTGGCGGTGCTGAAGCTGGCCGAGGTGATGCCCGAGATCACCCGGCCCACCAACAGCCACGGCAAGGTGTTGGCCAGGGCCATGAAGATGAAGTCCAGACCCAGCCCCAGGCACGACAGCAGGATCACCGGACGGCGCCCGTAGCGGTCGGATAGCGAACCCTGGATCGGCGCGCACACGAACTGGATCGCCGCGAACAAGGTGCCGAACACCGCGATCCAATAGGCCGCGTGTTCGGTGTCGCCACCGGCGAATTGTTTGATCAGTCGCGGCAGCACCGGAATGATCAGGCCGAACGACAACACGTCGATCAGCACGGTAATGAAAATGAAAACGAGCGCGGCGCGGCGCGCGCCGGGAACGGATGCGGTCACGAGGGGGGCGTCGAAGCGGAAGCGATGGCGCAGTCTAGCGCGCGCGACCCCAGGCGACCCGTGCCGGAGCGCCCACGGGGATGGTTTCCGACGTTACTAATTGCCCGCGTCGCGACGGATTTCACGATTGCGATCAGTCACTTGCGCAACCGGTGCGGAGCGCTGCGCAGGCGCTGCGCAGCCCCTTGCGGGCATGGCGCCCGAACGCATACCCGAACGAATTGCCGCATCGCACAAATTGTGATTTATTCGAATCACGCTCGGTCACGACACGCTGGTACGGGACATGTCCCGCGCCCTTGGCAGGTCTGCCCGCGCGTGCAGCTAGCCAGCGATCCATTCGTGTTCTTACGGGCCTGCGCCGACCGGCGCGGGCATGTTCACCGAGAGCCTTCCGGAGCAGCGATGCAAGCCAACCAGCAAGCGATGCTGTACGACCCTCGCGACGAGCGGGACAGCTGCGGCTTCGGCCTGATCGCGCAGCTAGACGACCGCCCCAGCCGCGCATTGGTCGACCGCGCACTGGAAGCGCTGGCGCGCATGACCCATCGCGGCGGCATCGCCGCCGACGGCCTCAGCGGCGACGGCTGCGGCCTGTTGATCCGCCATCCCGACAGCTTCCTGCGCACGCTCGCGCGCGAAAGCGGCATCGCCCTGGGCGCGCATTACTGCGCCGGCCTGGTGTTCCTGCCGCACGACGAGGCGCAGGCCGCGCAGGCGCGCGCAATCCTTACCGAAACCCTGGAGCACGAGAATCTGCGCCTGGCCGGCTGGCGTATCGTGCCGGTGGATCTGAGCGCCTGCGGCGAACTGGCGCGCAAGACCATGCCGCGGATCGAGCAGGTGTTCGTGGAGGCGGCCTCGCCCTTCGATCCGGCCGGCTTCCAGCGTTCGCTGTTCCTGGCCCGGCGCCGCGCCGAGCAGCGCCTGCGCGCGATCAAGGACTTCTACGTCGTCAGCCTGTCCTCGGCCAGCATCGGCTACAAGGGCATGGTCCTGCCCGACCGTCTGACCCAGTTGTATCCGGATCTGCAGCGCGAAGACCTGGTCGCCAGCGCGGTGGTGTTCCACCAGCGCTTCTCCACCAACACCACGCCGCGCTGGCCGCTGGCGCAGCCGTTCCGCCTGCTCGCCCACAACGGCGAGATCAACACCATCGCCGGCAACCGCGCCTGGGCGCAGGCGCGCGCGCACGCCTGGCGCACGCCGACCCTGGACCTGCGCGAGTTCGACCAGGTGGTCAGCACCGACGGTTCGGATTCGCAGAGCCTGGACAACATGCTGGAGGTGCTGCAGGCCGGCGGCATGGACCTGCTGAAGGCGATGCGCATCCTGATTCCGCCGGCGACGCAGTCGCTGGAATACAAGGACGCCGACCTCGCCGCGTTCTACGAGTACTACGCGCTCAACACCGAGCCCTGGGACGGCCCGGCCGGCATCGTCACCTGCGATGGCCGCTACGCCGCCTGCACCCTGGACCGCAACGGCCTGCGCCCGGCGCGTTGGCTGCGCTCGCGCGACCGCCATTTCCTGATCGCGTCCGAAGCCGGCGTGTGGGAACTGCCGGCCAGCGAGATCGAGGCCAAGGGCAAGCTCGGTCCGGGCGAGATGATCGCCGCCGATCTGTATCAGGGCGAGCTGCTGGACTCCGAGGCGATCGACCGCATCAACCGCGCGCGCGCGCCGTACAAGCGCTGGCTCAAGCAGGGCATGACCTACCTGCACAGCGAGCTGATCGATCCCAACCTGGCCGCCGAACCCTTCGATCCCGACACCCTGGCCGGTTTCCAGAAGCTGTTCCAGCTCAGCCGCGAGGAGCGCGAGCAGGTGCTGCGCCCGCTCGCCGAGACCGAGCAGGAAGCCACCGGCTCGATGGGCGACGACGTGCCGATGGCGGTGCTGTCGCAGCAGGTGCGTCCGCTCTACGACCATTTCCGCCAGGCCTTCGCTCAGGTCACCAACCCGCCCATCGACCCGCTGCGCGAGGACTGCGTCATGTCGCTGGCGGTGCAGCTGGGCCGCGAGGGCAATGTCTTCGTCGATGGGCCCGGCAACGTCGGCCACATCCACCTCAACTCGCCGGTGCTGGCGCAACGCAAGCTGCGTCAGCTACTGGCGCTGGCGCCGTTCGACCGCTCGCATCGCTTCATCGACCTCAACTTCGATCCGGCCGAGGGCCTGAAGGCCGCGCTGCACCGGATCTGCGCCGAGGCCGAAGCGGCCGCGCGCGAAGGCGTGGTGCTGCTGATCCTGACCGACCGCCGCCCGCGTCGCGACGCGCTGATGCTGCATGCCCTGCTCGCCACCGGCGCGGTCCACCAGCACCTGGTGCGCACCGGCCTGCGCTGCGAATCCAACCTGATCGTCGAGACCGGCACCGCGCGCGATCCGCACCACTTCGCCTGCCTGCTCGGCTTCGGCGCGACCGCGGTGTATCCGTACCTGGCCTATCAGACCCTGCACGACCTGGGCGTGCGCGGCATCCTCAAGACCAAACACGGCGAAGTCGCGCAGATCGGCCGCAGCTACCGGCGCGGGATCAAGAAGGGCCTGCTCAAGATCATCTCCAAGATGGGCATCGCGACCATCGGCAGTTATCGCGGCGCGCAGCTGTTCGAGATCATCGGCCTGGACCGCGAGGTGGTGGAGTTGTGCTTCGACGGCGCGCCCTCGCGCATCGGCGGCGCCGGCTTCGCCGAGCTGCAGGCCGACGCCGCGCACTTGGCCGCGCAGGGCTGGGACGCCAACCGACTGCCCGAGATCGGCGGCCTGCTGCGCTACGTGCCCGGCGGCGAATACCACCTGTTCAACCCCGACGTGGTCACGCGCCTGCAACGCGCGGTCGGCAGCGGCGATTGGGCGGATTGGCAGTCCTATGCCGAAGCGGTGAACGAACGCCCGACCGCGGCGCTGCGCGACCTGCTGCAGCTGCGCAGCGAAGGCGTGACGCCGATCGATGTCAGCGAAGTGGAACCGGTGTCGGCGATCGTCAAGCGCTTCGACTCGGCTGCGATGAGCCTGGGCGCGCTGTCGCCGGAGGCGCACGAGGCGCTGGCGATCGCGATGAATCGCCTGGGCGGGCGTTCGAACTCCGGCGAAGGCGGCGAAGACCCCGCGCGCTATCGCAGCGACAAGGTCTCCAAGATCAAGCAGATCGCCTCCGGCCGCTTCGGCGTGACCCCGGAGTACCTGGTCAACGCCGAAGTGCTGCAGATCAAGATCGCCCAGGGCGCCAAGCCCGGCGAAGGCGGTCAGCTGCCCGGCCACAAGGTCAACGAGCTGATCGCGCGCCTGCGCTTCGCCATGCCCGGCATCGGCCTGATCTCGCCGCCGCCGCATCACGACATCTACTCGATCGAGGACCTGGCCCAGCTGATCCACGACCTGCGTCAGGTCAATCCGCAGGCGCTGATCTCGGTCAAGCTGGTCTCGCACGCGGGCGTGGGCACTATCGCCACCGGCGTGGCCAAGGCCGGCGCGGATCTGATCACGGTGTCCGGCCACGACGGCGGCACCGGCGCCAGCCCGCTGTCGTCGATTCGCTACGCCGGCACGCCGTGGGAGCTGGGCCTGGCCGAGGCGCGCCAGGCCTTGATCGCCAACGACCTGCGCGAGCGGGTGATCCTGCAAACCGATGGCGGCCTGAAGAGCGGGCTGGACGTGGTCAAGGCCGCGCTGCTGGGCGCGGAAAGCTTCGGCTTCGGCACCGCGCCGATGATCGCGCTGGGCTGCAAGTACCTGCGTATCTGCCACCTCAACAACTGCGCCACCGGCGTGGCCACCCAGGACGACAAACTGCGCCGCGACCATTTCACCGGCCTGCCCGAGCGGGTGGAGAACTTCTTCCGCCTGCTGGCCGAGGAAGTGCGCCAGTGGCTGGCCGCGCTGGGCGTGCGCACGCTGGGCGAGATCGTCGGCCGCACCGATCTGCTGCTGCAAAGCGATGGCGACAGCGCGCGCCAGCAGCGTCTGGACCTGGCCCCGCTATTGGCTGGCTCCGGCCTCAGCCACGGCGGCCATTGCGGCATGCCGGCGCCGCCGATCGAGCCCGAGGGTCTGTCCGCGCAACTGGAGCTGGAACTGGCCGATGCGATCGCGCACAAGCGCGGCGGCGCGTACGCCTACCCGATCCGCAACACCGACCGCAGCATCGGCGCGCGTCTGTCCGGGCGCATCGCGCGCCTGCACGGCGACCGCGGCATGGCCGACGCGCCGCTGGACCTGCGCTTCACCGGCACCGCCGGCCAGAGCTTCGGCGCGTTCCAGGCCGGCGGCCTGCGTTTCGAACTCGAAGGCGAGGCCAACGACTACGTCGGCAAGGGCATGGCCGGCGGCCGCATCGTGCTGCGCCCGCCCAGCGGCGCGCGCTACGTCGCCCACGAGACGCCGATCCTGGGCAACACCTGTCTGTACGGCGCCACCGGCGGCGAGCTGTACGCGGCCGGCCGCGCCGGCGAACGCTTCGGCGTGCGCAACTCCGGCGCGACCGCGGTGGTGGAAGGCGCCGGCGATCATTGCTGCGAGTACATGACCGGCGGCGTGGTCGCGGTGTTGGGCCGCACCGGCCTGAACTTCGGCGCCGGCTTCACCGGCGGCATGGCCTATGTGCTGGACACCGAGCGCGATTTCGTCGACCGCTACAACCACGAGCTGATCGACATCCTGCGCATCTCCGCCGACGGCTTCGAGCACCACCGCTCGCATCTGCGCGATCTGCTGGAGACCCACGCCGAACTCACCGGCAGCGTGTGGGCGCGCCGGATCCTGGACGAGATGCGCGACTACATGGGCAAGTTCTGGCTGGTGAAGCCGAAGGCGGCGAGTTTGGAGTCGCTGGCGGAAACGCTAAGGAGCGCAGCATGAATTCGATCGTCTTCGCAGCAAGAGCAAATCCCCCCTCCCCCCCTTTTTCAAAGGGGGGGAGGGCAATTGCGTTTTCGTCGCCGCCTGAAGTCTGCGCCTCACGCCACAAACCGGTACGTCTCCCCCCTTTGAAAAAGAGTGAAGTGGCGTGCTTACGAACCGCAGGTTCGTACGCCAGCGAACGCCAGCAGGCTATGCCTGCTGGCCGGGGGGGATTTGCTTTCACCGCGAATACCCCAGACCGCACGCGACAACGCAGCCCACGGGGTCAGGCAGGATGAGTAAGAAGCAGGTGTTCCAATTCCGCGAAGCGCCGCGCGAGATGCCGGTGCGGATTCCGCTGGCGCTGCGTCAGGGCGGCGACTGGGGCGAGTTGTACGGGCGCTTCGGCGAGGCCGAGGCCAAGAAGCAGGCCGGCCGCTGTCTGGACTGCGGCAACCCCTACTGCGGCTGGGCCTGCCCGCTGCACAACTACATTCCGAACTGGCTGGAACTGGCGCGCGAGGGCCGCATCGACGAAGCCGCCGCGCTGTGCCACGAAACCAATCCGCTGCCCGAGATCTGCGGCCGCGTGTGTCCGCAGGACCGTTTGTGCGAGGGCAGCTGCACGCTCAACGACGGCTTCGGCGCGGTCACCATCGGCGCGGTCGAGAAGTACATCGTCGACAAGGCCCTGGACGGCGGCTGGCGTCCGGACCTGTCGACGGTGCAGCGCCTGGGCAAGCGCGTGGCCGTGGTCGGCGCCGGACCGGCAGGTCTGGCATGCGCCGACCGCCTGGCGCGCGCGGGCATCGACGCGGTGGTGTTCGACCGCTACGAGGCCATCGGCGGGCTGCTGCATTTCGGCATTCCCAGCTTCAAGCTGGAGAAGTCGGTGATCGCCACCCGCCGCGAGGTGCTGGAAGGCATGGGCGTGGAGTTCCGCCTCGGCGTCGAGATCGGCCGCGATATCGCCTTCGACACTCTGTTGGCCGACTTCGACGCGGTGTTCCTGGGCCTGGGCAGCTACCGCTATACCGACGGCGGCCTGCCCGGTCAGGACCTGGCCAACGTGCTGCCGGCGCTGCCGTTCCTGGTCCAGAACGGGCGCCTGGTGCAGGGCGAGGCGATGACCGCCGGCCGCGCGATCGCGGGCTGGGAGGATCACATCGAACTGCCCGACCTGCACGGTAAGCGCGTGGTCGTGCTCGGCGGCGGCGACACCGGCATGGACTGCGTGCGCAGCGCGGTGCGCCTGGGCGCGGCCGAGGTCAGCTGCATATACCGCCGCGACGAGGCCAACATGCCGGGCTCGGCGCGCGAGGTCGCCAACGCGCGCGAGGAAGGCGTGCGCTTCCTGTTCAACCGTCAGCCCTTGGCCTTGTTGGGCGAGGACCGGGTCAGCGGCGTGCGCGTGGCCGAGACCGTGCTGGGCGCGCCCGACGCGCGCGGCCGCCAGCGCGCCGAAATCGTGGCGGGCAGCGAATCGGTGCTGGACGCGGACGTGGTGGTGATCGCGTTCGGCTTCCAGCCCGATCCGCCGGCCTGGTTGGCCGCGCACGGCATCGAGCTGGAAAGCGACGGCCGCATCCGCGTGCCGAACACCGGCGGCTGCAAGTCGCGCCGCGAGGTGGCGGCGCAGACGCGGCCGTACCAGACCACGCATCCGCGGGTGTTCGCCGGTGGCGATGGCGTGCGTGGCGCGGACCTGGTGGTGACGGCGGCCTATGAGGGGCGTGAGGCGGCGGCGGGGATCGTGGCGTTGTTGCGGGAGGCGGCGGTGGTGGCGCCGCTGGAGATCTTGGCTACGGAAATGGGTTGAGAGTCTCAAGGTGAGTTTGCTGCCCCGCGCGCCCTCACCCCAACCCCTCTCCCGCTAGCGGGAGAGGGGCTTCAGAGCGGAAAAGACTGAAGCACGAAGCCTTGCCGTCCCTTCTCCCGCCTGCGGGAGAAGGTGCCCGGAGGGCGGATGAGGGCAGCCTTTACCGCCCTGGACCCACATCGATAAACCGCAGGAACTCCGCACGCGTGCGCGCGTCCTCGCGGAAGGTGCCGAGCATCTTCGAGGTGATCATGCTCACGCCGCGCTTGTGCACGCCACGCGTGGTCATGCATTCGTGCGCGCCTTCGATCACCACGCCCACGCCCAGCGGCTGCAGCACGTCCTGGATCGACTGCGCGATCTGCGCGGTCATCTTCTCCTGGACCTGGAAGCGGCGCGCATAGGTCTCGACCACGCGCGCCAGCTTGCTGATGCCCACCACCTTGCCGTTGGGCAGATAGCCGACGTGGGCCTTGCCGATGATCGGCGCCATATGGTGCTCGCAATGGCTTTCGAACTCGATGTCGCGCAGCACGATCAGCTCGTCGTAGCCGGCGACTTCCTCGAAGGTGCGCGCCAGGTAGTCGCGCGGGTCGTCGTCGTAGCCGCTGAACCAGTCGCCGTAGGCCTCGACCACACGCTTGGGCGTGTCGAGCAGGCCCTCGCGGGCGGGGTCTTCGCCGGCCCAGGCCAACAGCGTGCGCACGGCCGATTCGGCCTGTTCGCGGGACGGCTTGTTCTTGTCGTCGGCCATGACGCAGCCTCAGCAATGGGGGATGGGCATCCTACTCCACTGCGCTCGGGCATCGGAAACACACTGTGTTCCGTGCCCGCGCCGGCTCAGCCCGCTTCCAGCGCCGGCAGCGCCGCCGCGGGCGCGATGCCGACCGTGTTGCGGCCGGTGTTGCGGGCGCTGAGCAGGGCGTGCTCGGCGCGGTCGAGCAGGCTCTGCACGGGCTCGCCGCGCTGGGCCATGGCCAGGCCGACGCTGGCGCTGACCGCGATCTCGTGGCCGTCGATGCGGAACGGGCGCTGGCCGAAGGCGTCGGCCAGGCGCCGGCCCAGCAGCTCGCAATCCACACGCTCGCATTCGGCCACCACCGCGAAGCTGTCGCCGCCCATGCGCGCGATGGTGTCGTCCGGGCGCAGCACCCCGCGGATGCGCGCCAGCGCCTGCTGCAGCAGGGCGTCGCCGATCGCGCGGCCGTAGCGGGCGTTGATCTCGCCGAAGCCGTCCAGATCCAGCAGCAGCAGGCCGTGGTGCTTGAGCCCCAGGCTGCCGGGCGCCGACCAGGTCTCCAGCAGCAGGCGCAGCGCCGAGGCGTTGAGGGTGCCGGTCAGCGGATCGCGGTCGCCGGACTGGCGCGCCAGCAGGGACAGGCGGTGGCGGTTGGCCGCGTGCTGGCTCAGCGCCAGCGCGAGCACGCCCGATTCCAGCACCGCCGCCAGGGCCAGGCCGCGGTCGGCCCACTCGGCGCGACCGACGCCGAAGGGATAGGCCGCGAGCACACCGACGAACAGCAGCAGCGGCGTCCAGCCCAGCAGGTAATAGCCCGCATACGGCGCACCGCGGCGCCAGGCCATGATCGCGGCGGCGAACATCAGCGGAATGCCGACCAGCAGCAGGGCGTTGCCGCCGATGTACCAGAAGTCGTGCACGCGCTCGCGCAGCGCCAGCAGCACGGCCAGCCACAGGATGTTGGCCCACTGCACCGTGCGCACCAGCACCGCCAGGCGCGGCAGCAGGCGCGGCAACTCCAGGAAGCGCAGGCTGAAACCGAGCTGGAAGATCGTGGCCAGCGTGGCCAGGGTCCAGGTCACGGTCAGGCGGCCGCTGGCCAGCCCGGCCAGGCCCCACATCTCGGCCGCATCGCCGGACACCAGCAGCAGGTAGATCGCCGCGCAGGCCAGGTAGGCGCCGTAGGCCATGTAGACCAGGTCGCGGAAGGCGTACCAGATCGCGATCATCGCCACCGCCATCAACATCATCGCGGTGAACGCGGCGACCATGAAGCGCGAATCGCCGCGCTCCTGGCGCGCCAGCTCCGGCACGGTCGCCAGACGCAGGCTCAGCGCCTCGGCGGTATTGCCGCCCACGCGCAGATAGGCGACGTCGCCGCGGGTCCAGCCGTTGGGCAGCGGCAGCACCCAGCCGCGCCGCAGCAGCACCGGGCCGCCGTTCTCGGCGTCGTTGACGATGCGCGGCGGCGCGCCCGGCGGGTAATAGGTGACCGGCCCGCGCACACGCGCGCCGCGCAACACCAGCAGTTGGCTTTCGCTGGCGGCGATGTCGCGGTCGGTGGTCAGGCGGATCCAATAGCCGGCCTCGCGGCGCGGCATGGTCAGGTAGACCAGGTCGCCGGGCGCCTCGGCGACCGAGCGCTCGGTCACCGGCGCCGAGGCCGGTGGCCCGTCGAGTTCGCCCTCGGTCAGCAGCAGCTCGGCCTTCAACGATTGCGCCATGGCCGGCATGCAGGCGAACGCCAACGTCAGCGCGAGCATGGCGCTGCCCCAGATCCTGCGCATCCGTCGATTCCCCAGCGGCATGGACGGAGTCTAGCGTCTGCAGACGCGCTCGGCCGCATCGGCGGGTGACATTGCGCGATCGAGGCTCGCCGCGACCGCCGCGAGCAGCGGCGGCCTTAGCGGCGACCGCGCCCGCTGGCCTGACGCTGCTCGCGGCGGTGCCGTTCGGCCGCGCGCTGGGTCAGCGCGATCATCAGCACGCCGGTTTCCATCACCACCGCCAGCAGCAGTCCGCGTTCGATCAGGTAGGAGTTGCCGAGGCCGAAGGTCTTGGCCGCGACCAGCCCGGCGAACAGCATCAGCGGCGTCCAGCCGATCAGGTAATAGCCCGCGTACGGAGAGCCGCGCCGCCAGGCCACGATCGCCGCATAGACGATGATCGGGATCGACAGCAGCAGCAGGACGTTGCCGACCACGTACCAGTGTTGGTAGACGAAGTCGAACATCAACACCAGCGCCGCCAGCGCGAGCGCGTTAGCCCACACGATCGCGTGCAGCGCGGTCGCCGCGCGCGGCAGCAAGCGGGGAAGTTCGAGGAAGCGCACGGTGAAGCAAAGTTGGAACATCGTGGTCAAGGTAGCGACGAACCAGCCCGCACCGTCGCGCTGCACCGCCGAACCGAACCATTCGACCGGTATCTTGATCCAGGCCGTCATCAACAGCAGGTAGATCGACAGGCAGATCATGTAGCCGCAGTAGTACAGGTACACCGAATCGCGCGACGCCACCCAGAAGCCGGCGACCACCAGGGTCATCGTCAGCATCAAGGCGTACACGACGATCGCGAACCGACGATCGCTCTCCAGTTCGCGCATCAGAACGGCGCGATCGGCCAGAGCGATATCGAGCATGGTGTCGTTGCGTGCGGAAACCTGGGCGTAGGCGACGCTGTGGGCGCTCCAGCCCGCCTTCAGCGGCAGCGCCCAGCCGCGCCGCAGCAGTCGGGGGCCGTCGTCGCGCACATAGCCGATCAGCGACAGCCGCTCCGATCCAGGCGGATAGTAAGCGACCATGCCGTAGGCCTGCGGACTGCGCAGCACCACCACGCGCTGGCTGGCGGCGGGGATATCGCGGTCGATCGACAAACGCAGCCAGTGCCCATCCGGGCTGCGTGGCAGCTCGATACGCATAGGGACATCGGGGCCCGCGGCGGTCCAGCGCTGCACCGCCCGACTGGCATCGGGACGCGACCACCTGCTGCCGTCGGCCTGCAGACGTTCGACCGTCAGCGTCTGGGCGCCGGCCGCCGCCGCGAACAAACCGACCAGCACGGCCAGCATCGCGATCCATGCAGTCCTCATGTCCCTATGCATGCCGGTCTCTTGCCGTCTGTTCGTATCGGCAGTCTAACGATTCAGGGCGGCGCCGGCCTCGTTTTCAGCGTGTGCCGATGGCGTGCCGCCGCGCGCTGAGTCAGCGCCAACACCAGCACGCCCGATTCCAACACCACCGCCACCACCAGGCCGCGTTCGGCCCACTCGATGTCGCCCAAGCCGAAGGTCTTGATCGCGATCAGGGCGGCGAAGGCCATCAGCGGCGTCCAACCCAGCAGGTAATAGCCCGCGTACTCGGCGCCGCGGCGCCAGGCCACGACCGCCGAATACACCAACAGCACGATCGTCGCCAGCAGCAGGCCGTTGCCGCCCAGGTACCAGTACATATAGACCGTCTGAAATGCCGTCAGCAACACCAGTAGCCAGGCCAGATTGAGCCATACGATGGCGCGCAGGATCGCCGCGATGCGCGGCAACCAGCGCGACAGTTCGAGAAAACGCAGGCTGAAGGCGATCTGGAACACCGTCGCCAGGGTCGCGGCCGCCCAGGCCGCGCCGTCATGGCGCGCGGCCGAACTGCCCCAACTGATCGGAATTTCGATCAGCTTGGACAGCAGCAACAGGTAGCACGAGATGCACACCGTATAGCCGCAGTAGTACAGATATACCGCCTCGCGCGTCGTCGCCCACAAGCCGGCGACGAGCAGGGTCATCAGCAGCAAGGCCGAGTACGCCAGGATCGCGAAGCGGCGGTCGCTCTCGTGCTTGCGCGCCATCTCGGCGCGGGTCGACAGGCTCAGGCTGAGGGCGCTGGAAATATGTCCCTGCATGCGCAGATAGATCGCGTCGCCGTGCTTCCAGCCCTCGCTCAGAGGCAGATCCCAGCCCAACTGCAATAGAGTCGACTGGTCGTGCTGCACGGGACTGATCACGGTTCTGCGGGCGGACCCCGGCGGGTAGTAGCTCAGAGACCCGTAGGTGCGTGCGCCCGCGATGGAGACCGTGCGTCGTTCGCCGGCGCCGATGTCGCGATCGACGGTCAGGCGCAACCAGTGGCCGATGGGCTGGCGCGGCAGCTCGAGGCGGATCGTGTCCTTCGGCGTCGCCGCCGTCCAGCGTGCGAGCGTCGGCGCGCTCAGCGGCCGCTCGCGCTGCAACTGGTCCACGCGCAGCACTTCCACCGTGAGCGACTGTGCGGCGGCGGGCGTCGCGAACAAGGCGGCCAATGCGATCGACAGCGCGATCCAGGCCGATATCCAGCTTGCGCGCATACAGGGTCCCGACAGCGATGTCGGCGGGAAGTCTAGCCCTTGGGCATCGGGAATACAGTGAACCCGGCGCGCAAGCCGGACATCGCCACGCGCACCGCGTCGCACAGCGGGGCGATCGGGTAAAGAAAGCCGATGAGCCGGCGGCGACGCATTCGAGGGGGAGGGACTGACGCCATCCACCGGCTCATCGGTAAACAGACGGAACGACGGCGCGTCGGTCGCTCCATGGGTCCAACCATCGCGGCGAATGCGCGCCGGGCCGGCAGCGCATTACCGCGACATCGCGCGGCGTTCCGGTCGAGCGGAGCGCCGCGGCCGTGCGTAAAACCGGCCCGCCACCAGGAGGCGGGCCGTGCGACGGCCGGGCCGACCGCCGCAAAACCGTCAACTCAACGCGAGGCCACGTCTTCGCGCAGGGGCGTGCGCGAGGACCAACCGCCGGCCAGGGCCTTGTACAGCGCGACCGCGCCGGTGACGCTGCGGGTACGGCCGTCGGCGAAGGCGTCCTGCGCCTGCAGTTGGGTGCGCTCGGCGTCCAGCACTTCGAACAGGTCGGCCGCACCGGCCTCGTAACGCACGCGTGCGAGCTGCGCGGCCTTGGCGCTGTCGATCGCGGCGCGTTCCAGGTGGCCGTCCTCGACGCGCGCGCGGCCGTAGCGGACCAGCGCGTTCTCGGTGTCCTCCAGCGCCAGCAGCACGGCCTGCTGATAGCGCGCGAGTTCGCCGGCGGCGTCGGCATCGCTGGCGGCGATGCGCGCGCGCACGCGGCCGATGTCCAGGAACGACCAGTCGATGCCGAGTGCGACCAGGCGGGTTTCGCTGGCGCGTTCGAACAGCGCGCTGCTGTCGATCGCCTGACTGCCGATCAGCCCGCCCAGGGTGAAGCGCGGGAACAGGTCGGCGGTGGCCACGCCGATGCGCGCGGTGGATGCGTGCAGGCGGTGCTCGGCGGCGGCGACGTCGGGACGGCGGCGCAGCAGATCGCCGGGCGTGCCCGCGTCCAGCAGCGCCGGCAAGGCCGGTAGCGGCTGCTGTGGTTCCAACTGGGCGATCAAGGCGTCGGGGGTTCGGCCGGTCAGCACCGCCAGGCGGTGCATGGCGACGGCGACCTGGGCTTCCAGCGCCGGCACGCGCGACAGCGTGGCTTCGAGCTGCGCGCGGGCGCGCGAGGTATCGAACTCGGTGCCGCGGCCGGCGCTGAAGCGCGCGTCGACCAGGCGCAGGGTCTCGCGCTGGTTGTCGGCGTTCTCGCGCGCCACCCGCAGGCGTTCCTGCAGGCCGCGCAGTTCGACGTAGCCGCTGGCGACCTCGCCCACGATGGTGACCTGCAGGGCCTGCAGATCCGCCGCGGTGGCCCAGGTATCGGCGCGCTGGGCCTCGACGTTGCGGCGCACGCGGCCCCACAGATCGAGCTCCCAGCTGGCGTTGACGCCGGCGCTGTAGCTTTCGTTGTCGCGGCCGGCCGCGGGCACGCCCGGCAGCTGGTCGCTGCTGGAACGCGCGTCCTGGGCGTTGGCGCTGGCGGTCAGGGTCGGGAAGCGATCGAACTTGGCGCCACGCAGCAGCGCGTTGGCGCGGTCGTAGCGCGACAGGGCGATGCGCAGGTCGTGGTTGGCCGACAGCGCCTCTTCGACCAGTTGGGTCAGCATCGGGTCGTTGAAGCCGCGCCAGAACTCGACGTCGGTTTCCGGGCTGGCGGTGGTGGACGCCGCGGTGGCGGCGACCACGGCGGTTTCGCCGGCGTGGGCGAAGTGGTCCGGCGTGGCCAGGGTCGGGCGCACGTAGTCGGGGCCGACCGCGCACGCGCTCAGCAGCGCCGCGGCGACGCCGAGCGCCAGGGTACGGATCACCATGGCAGGGATTCCTCGAGGTGGTAGTAGCCGCCGTTGGGGCCGGCTTCGTCGATCAGCGCCAGACGCACGCTGGTGCGCGCGCCGTCGGGAATGCTCATGTCGCCGTTGGCGTTCATGTCGGTCTTCACCGAGCCGGGGTGCAGGGTGTTGACCTTGTGCGGGGTGTCGCGCAGCTCGTAGGCCAGGTGCGCGGTCCAGGCGTTCACCGCGGTCTTGGACACGTTGTAGGCCGGCACCTTGTAGTGATAGATCGGCGAGGCCGGATCCTGGTGCAGCGCGATCGAGCCCAGGATGCTGGACACGTTGACGATGCGCGCGGCAGGCGCCTTGTGCAGAAGCGGCAGGAAGGCCTGGGTGGTCGCGATCAGGCCGAACAGATTGGTGTTGAAGGTTTCCAGCCAGATGTCCAGGCTCTGCTGCGAGGGCTTGAGCTGGCCGTCGTCGCGGAACACGCCGGCGTTGTTGACCAGAATGTCGAGGCGGCCGTGCTTGGCGGCGACCTCGGCGGCGGCGGCGGCGATGCTGCTGTCGCTGGTGACGTCCAGCGCGATCGCTTCGACCGGCAGGCCCTCGGCCTGCAGCTGCAGCGCGGCCTCGACCGCCTTGCCGCGATCGCGGCCGGCCAGCAGCACGTGCACGCCTTCGCCGGCGAGCTGGCGCACGGTCTCCAGGCCGATGCCGCGGGTGGCGCCGGTGACCAGCGCGATCTTGGAAGCGTGTGGGTTAGCCATGGGAGAGTTCCTTGATTCGTGGGGGACGGACCGGATCCGGTCCGAGGGCCCGGCGGTGGAGGAGCCCACCGCCAGGCCTTGCATCGTGGGCGTGCGCCGATCAGGCATGCGCGGAGGCGGCGTGATCGGCCGAGTGGTTGACCAGCGGCTTGCTGCCGGCCAGCTTGCGCAGGGCGACGTAGAACACCGGGGTCAGGAACAGACCGAACAGGGTCACGCCCAGCATGCCGGCGAACACGGTGATGCCGGTGACCGAGCGGATTTCCGCGCCGGCGCCATGCGACAGCACCAGCGGCACGGTGCCGGCGATGAAGGCGATCGAGGTCATCACGATCGGACGCAGACGCAGGCGGCAGGCTTCCAGCGCGGCTTCGATGATGCCCTTGCCCTGCAGTTCCAGTTCGCGGGCGAACTCGACGATCAGGATGGCGTTCTTACACGCCAGGCCCATCAGCACGACCAGACCGACCTGCACGAACACGTTGTTGTCGCCGCCGGTCAGCCACACGCCGAGCAGCGCGGACAGCATGCACATCGGCACGATCAGGATCACCGCCAGCGGCAGGGTCCAGCTTTCGTACAGCGCCGCCAGCACCAGGAACGCGAGCAGGATGGCCAGCGGGAACACGATCAGCGCGGCATTGCCCTGGCTGGCCTGCTGGTAGCTCAGGTCGGTCCATTCGATTTCCATGCCGTGCGGCAGCACCTTGGCGGCCACGTCCTTGACCACGTCCATGGCCTGGGCCGAGGACATCACGCGCGGATCGACGTCGCCGGCGATGTCGGCGGCCGGGTAGCCGTTGTAGCGCAGCACCGGGTCGGGGCCGTAGGTCTGCTTGACGCTGACCATGGAACCGATCGGCACCATCTCGCCGCGGTCGTTGCGGGTACGCAGGTTGGCGATGTCCTCGACGCTGTCGCGGAACGAACCGTCGGCCTGGGCGATGACCTGCCAGGTGCGGCCGAACTGGTTGAAGTCGTTGACGTAGGCCGAGCCCAGGTAGGTCTGCAGGGTGTCGAACAACTCGGTCAGCGGCACGCCTTGCGCCTTGGCCTTGACGCGGTCGACTTCGGCGTCGAGCTGCGGCACGTTGGCCTGGTAGGTGCTGTTGGCGTAGCCCATGCCCGGGGTCTGCATGACTGTGCCCTGGAACGCGCTGACCGCGTTCTGGAGCGCGCCGTAACCCAGGTTGCTGCGGTCCTCGATGAACATCTGGTAGCCCGCGCCGTTGCCCAGGCCGAGGATCGGCGGCGGCATCAGGGCGAAGGTGAAGCCTTCCTGGAAGCCGCCGATCTTCTGGTTGAGCTCGGCGGTGATCTCCACCGCGCTACGGCTGCGCTCGCTGAAGGGCTTGAGCGGCAGGAACGCCACGCCGGTGTTGGGCGTGTTGGTGAACTGCACCGCGTTCAAGCCCGGGAAGGCCATGGTGTTCTGCACGCCGTCGATCTTGCCGGCGATGTCGGTGACCTTCTTCAGCAAGGCGTCGGTGCGCGCGATCGAGGAACCTTCCGGCAACTTCACCGCCGCGATCAGGTACAGCTTGTCCTGCAGCGGGATGAAGCCGGCCGGCACCAGCTTGAACATGAAGCCGGTCGCGACCAGCAGCACCGCGTACACCACGAACACCGCGCCGCGCTTGCCTAGCGCGCGCGAGACGGCACCCTGGTACTTCTGCGAGCTGGAGGCGAAGAAGCGGTTGAACGGACGGAAAATCCAGCCGAACAGACGATCGATCAGACGCGAGGGTGCATCCTTGGCGGCGCCGTGCGGCTTGAGCAGACGCGCGGCCAGGGCCGGCGACAGGGTCAGCGAGTTGATCGCCGAGATCACCGTCGAGATGGCGATGGTCACCGCGAACTGCTTGTAGAACTGACCGGTCACGCCCGACAGGAACGCCATCGGCACGAACACCGCGCACAACACCAGCGCGATCGCGACGATCGGGCCGGACACTTCCTTCATCGCCTGATGCGCCGCGGCCAGCGGGGTCAGGCCTTCCTCGATGTTGCGTTCGACGTTCTCCACCACCACGATCGCGTCGTCGACCACGATGCCGATCGCCAGCACCAGGCCGAACAGGGTCAGGGTGTTGATCGAGAAGCCGAGCAGGTACAGGGCGGCGAAGGTGCCGACCACCGAGACCGGCACGGCCAGCAGCGGAATGATCGAGGCGCGCCAGGTCTGCAGGAACAGGATCACCACCAGCACCACCAGCGCGATCGCCTCCAGCAGCGTGGTCACCACGGCCTTGATCGAATCGCGCACGAAGATGGTGGTGTCGTAGACGGCTTCGTACTTGATGCCTTCCGGGAAGCTCTTGGACAGGCGATCCATGTTGGCGATCACCTGCTCCTGGATCTCCAGGGCGTTGGCGCCCGGCGACTGGAAGATACCGATGCCGACCGCGTTCTTGCCGTCCAGCTGCGAACGCAGGCTGTAATCGCCGGCGCCCAGTTCCAGACGGGCGACGTCGGACAGGCGCACGATCTCGCCGTCGTTGCCGCTCTTGACCACGATGTTGCCGAACTCTTCCTCGCTCTGCAGACGGCCCTTGGCGTTGATCAGGGTCAGGAAGTCGCTGTTGGGCATGGGCTCGGCGCCGAGCTGGCCGGCCGAGACCTGCACGTTCTGCTCGCGCATGGCGCGCAGCACGTCGCTGGCGGTCAGACCGCGCGAGGCGATCTTGTCCGGGTCCAGCCACACGCGCATGGCGTAGTCGCCGCCACCGAAGATCTGCGCATCGCCCACGCCGGACAGGCGCGCCAGGGAATCCTTGACGTGCAGACGGGCGTAGTTGCGCAGGTACAGGGTGTCGTACTTGCCGTTGGGCGAGGTCAGGTGCACCACCATCAGGAACACCGGCGCCTGCTTCTGGGTCGTCACGCCTTGCCGGCGCACGTCCTCGGGCAGTCGCGCTAGCGCCTGGCTGACCCGGTTCTGCACGCGCACCGCCGCATCGTCCGGATCGGTGCCCGGGCGGAAGGTGACGGTGATGGCCAGCACGCCGTCGGAACCGGCGACCGACTTGATGTACATCATGTCCTCGACGCCGTTGATCGCTTCCTCCAACGGCGTGGCGACGGTTTCGGCGATGACCTTCGGGTTGGCGCCCGGGTACACCGTGCGCACCATCACCGAGGGCGGTACCACTTCGGGATATTCGCTGATCGGCAGGATCGGTATCGCGATCAGGCCGGCGGCGAAGATCACGATCGACAGCACGGCAGCGAAGATCGGCCGATCGATGAAAAATTTGGAAAAGTCCATAACGGATTCCTTGGTGCGGCATGTAGCCGCATGAGTCCCCGGCCGACGCCGCGGCGTCGGCCTTGATTGCGGAAACCTGGCCGGAAGGCGGCCGACGCCCGCGCGTGCGGGGCGTCGGCGGCCTGCCTGTGCTTGGTGTTCGGCTAGCGGTCCGCAGTCATACGGTCGTGCGTCACTTCGCGCCGGCGGTGCTGGCGACCGGCTGACCCGGCACCGGCGCGGATGCGCCCATGACGATGGTCTTCGGGGCCACCGGCGCGCCGGGGAAGAAGATCTTCTGCACGCCGTGCACGATCACCTTGTCGGTCGGCGCCAGGCCCGACTGGACCACGCGCAGACCGTCGATCATGCGACCGAGCACCACGTCCTTGCGGACCGCTTCGCTCTTGGCGCCGAGCACGTAGACGTACTTGCGGTCCTGGTCGGTGAGCACGGCCTTGTCGTCGATCAGCATGGCCTTGAAGTCGCCGCTGCCTTCCAGCTGCACGCGCGCGAACATGCCGGGCGTGAACATCCGGTCCGGATTGGCCACCACCGCGCGGGCGCGGATGGTGCCGGTGGTCGGATCGACCTGGTTGTCGGTGAAGTCGACCGCGCCTTCGTGCGGATAGCCGGCTTCGCTGGCCAGACCGACGCGGACCGGGTTCTTATTCTCGGCGCGCTCGCCCTTGCGGGCCAGGTCGTTGTAACGCGAGTAGGTCTGCTCGTCGCTTTCGAAGTAGATGTACATCGGATCCTGCGAGACCAGGGTGGTCAGCAGGGTCTGATCGGCCTGGGCCAGGTTGCCGACGGTGGTCAGCGCACGGCCCGCGCGGCCGCTGATCGGCGCGCGCACTTCGGTGAAGGTCAGGTCCAGCTGGGCCGAGGCCACCGCGGCTTCGGCGGCGCGCACGCCGGCGTTGCCCTGAGTGGTCGCGGCGCGGCGGGTCTCGAACTCTTCGCGCGAGATCGCCTTGGCTTCGACCAGGGTCTGGGCGCGCTGGTCCTGGGTCTGGGCCAGGCGCGCTTCGGCGCGCGCGCGTTCCAGTTGGGCCTGGGCGCGGTTGAGCTCGGCGCGGTAGCGGCGCTGGTCGATCACGAACAGCAGATCGCCCTTCTTGACCTCCTGGCCTTCCTTATAGGCGACGCGCTCGACGTAACCGCTGACGCGCGGGCGCAGTTCGACCGATTCCACCGCCGCGACGCGGCCGGTGAATTCGTCCCACTGGCGGACCTGCTTGCTCAGCACCTGGGCCACGCTGACTTCCGCCGGCGGCGGCATGCCGCCACCACCGGATTCGGCGGCCTGGCTGCCGCAGCCGGCCATGGCCAGCGCAATGACGACGCTCGCGGCCAGCGCGAGTACGGGGAGCCCGGGGCCGGCGCGGCCGGAGCGGGCGAGGACTTTGCGAGGGCTCATTGTGGGGAGGGTTCCTGGTTGGTTTTCGAAGTGGTGATCGCTTTCAGCAGCGCGCGTGCGTCTTGCAGACAGCGTTGCGTTTTGGAGTCGACGGGGCTATCCGGATCTTGCGTAGCGGTCGCTGGCGTCGTCGATTCGGCGGCGGCTGGCTGCAAGCGCGCGGTCTGGGCCGCGGGCGGTGCGGGTTCGCGGTCGATGTCGTCGGACAGATCGACCGCATAAGAAGGCAGCGTGCCGGGGCCGAGCGCGCGCGCGTAGGTGACGATGGCGCGCGCCGGTTCGCTGCGTTGTTCGGCCTGTTCGATCAGCGCCAGCGCGCGCTGGCCGATCGACAGGGCGCTGGGCCATTCCGGGCAGGCATGGCAGCCGTTGAGCTCGGTGCGCACCGGCATGTCGACCGCGAGCAGTTGCACGCGCACCGACATCTGCCGGGCTTCGTCGTGCAGCACGCGCGCCAGCATGCGCAGCGCGGCCGCGCCTATCGAGCGATGGCCGTAGCCGGCCCAGGGGTGTTCGCTACCGGGGCCGCCGATCAGCACGTAGCTGCCGCCGCGGTCGCCCTCGGCCAGCAGCGGCAGCAGGTGGCGGGCGGCGGCCAGGTGCGGCAGCAGGTCTTCGTCGAGCTTGCGGCGCAGGAACGCGGCCGGGTGATCGAGCAGGCGGCCGCGCTCGTTGCTGCCGCAGACCGCGGCGACCACGCCGGCCAGCGGGCGCCCGAGCTTGCGCAGGGCGCGCGCGAGCTTGGCGCCGTCGGCGTCGCTGGCGACCGAGCCGCTGAGCACGGTCAGGTCGGCCTCGGGATAGGCCGCCCGCAACAGCTTGAGCTCGCGGCCGCCGCGGGCCACCGCGATCACCGGCCAGCCGGCCTTGATCGCGGCCTGGACCACGCCGCGGCCGACGCCGCCGGTGGCGCCCAGGATCACCAGGGGGGATTTCATTGTCCCGCTCCCGGGATTTTTTCTCCCATCAGCGGGATGGTTTCGCGGCGGGTGTGGTGGGACAGCAGGGCGCCGATCGCCGGCAGCACCAGCATCGCGGTCGGCAGGGCGACCGTGAAAGCCAGCACCCAGGCCAGCATCCAGGCCTCTTCCGTGCCTTCGGACAGGCCTTGGCGGAACACGATGGCGGCCAGCACGATCAAGGCTGACATCGCTATCATCATCAGCGGCAGGAAGGCGAGGCGGGCTTGGCGGGCGGTCAACATGGGGCGGCAGGGGGTTCCGGGTGTGCGACAAAGACTAGGCGCACGAACGGCACTTGATTAGCCGTTGATTCAGGGAATAATTGTCCCGACATCGGGCTAATGCCCGGCTCGGCCCCCTAGCCAGTCCCGAGACGGCCCCTCCCGTCATCCCACATCCGGAGTCCCCCATGGCCCGCGATCTCAACGACACCCTGATCTTCGTCAAGGTGGTCGAGCACGGCAGCTTCATCTCCGCGGCGCGTGCGCTGCGGCTCCCCAAGACCACGGTCAGCCGCAAGGTGCAGGACCTGGAGGCGCGCCTGGGCGCGCAGCTGCTGCATCGCACGACCCGCAAGCTCGGCCTGACCGAGGCCGGCAACATCTATTACGAGCACTGCCAGCGCATCGCGCGCGAGCTGGACGAGGCCGAAAGCGCGGTCGGCCAGCTCCAGGGCGGCCCGCGCGGCTGGTTGCGCTTCACCGCGCCCTACTCGGTCGGCATCACCTGGATCGCGCCGCTGCTGGGCGAGTTCCACGCCCGCCACCCCGAGGTGCGCCTGGAGATGCTGCTGACCAACGAACCGCTGGACATCATCGACAAGGAAATCGACGTCGCCCTGCGCGTGGGCGAGCTGCCCGACTCCAACCTGATCGCGCGCCGCCTGGCGGTGTTCCGCACCCAGGTCTACGCCAGCCCGAACTACCTGGCCCGCCACGGCGAACCGCTGCACCCGGACGATCTGCAGCATCACCGTACACTGGCGATGCAGAAGTCGCGGCGCAACGGCGCCTACGTGTGGACGCTAAGCGACGGCGACCGCAGCATCGACTACCGCGTCGATCCGGTGCTGGTGGCCAACGACCCGGGCGCGCTCAAGGGCGCGCTGCTGTGCGGCGAGGGCCTGATGCTGGCCAGCGACGTCACCGTCAAGGCCTATGCCGAACAAGGCTACGTGCAGCGCGTGCTGGCCGGCTGGACCGGGCCGGAGATGGACTTCAACGCGGTGTTCCCGCGCGGCCAGGTGCAGTCGCCCAAGGTGCGCGCCTTCGTCGACTTCCTGGTCGAGCGGCTGAACTTCGACGCCGACTACATGCAGGTGCTGTGCCCGGACCGCCAGCGCTTCCGCAAGGCCTCGGAGGACGCCTCGGCGGCGATCGCGGCCGAGCTGGCCAAGGTCGCCAAGCAGCGCCCCAGCAAGGCCTCGCCGGAAGTCGAGGTCGATGCGATCGTGGCAGGCGCGGTGCACGACAGCGAGGATGCGGAGCTGGCCTGAGCCGGCTTCGAATGCGACTACGGTCGTAGGGTGCGGTGAGCGTAGCGAACCGCACCATCGCCATACCCGGCCGGCCGCGCCGGTGCGGTTGTCGCCGCGCCCTACCAGTCCGATGTGCTCCTTCTTTCTTTAGCCCCTCTCCCGCTGGCGGGGTGAGGGTCGGTGCAGGCGCGTGGCTTCAAGCTCATGCGCTGCCCTCATCCGCCCTTCGGGCACCTTCTCCCGCAAGCGGGAGAAGGGACGGCTAGTGGCGGGAGCGGGGCTAGCGCAAGCGCGCCGCCAAGCCCGACACCCGCATCGCGTGCCGCGACAAGGCCGCGCGCAGCACCGCCTCGCTCGCGCACAGATGCAGCTCGCGGCGCGCGCGGGTCATGCCGGTGTAGAGCAATTCGCGCGACAGGCTGCGCGCATCCGCGCGCGGCAGTTGCAGCCACACCCGGTCGAACTCCGAGCCCTGGGCCTTGTGCACGGTCATCGCGAACGCGCCCGTGTGGGCGGGCAAGGCGGCCGGGTAATAGCCGCGCACGCCTTCGCTGCCGCCGGCGAACCAGACCACGCTGCCCTCGCCGTCGGCGGGGCGCAGACAAACGCCGATGTCGCCGTTGAACAGACCGTGGCGGTAGCTGTTCTCGGTGATCAGCAGCAGACGGCCATGGAAGTAGGCCGCGCGATGACTGCCGGCCAGCGCCTCTTCGATGCGCGCGTTCAAGGGCGCGGCGCCCTGCGCACCGTCGCGCAGCGCGGTCAGCAGGCGCACGCGGCCGGCCAGGGCCAAGGCCTGCAGGGGATCGTCGACCGCGGCCAACGCGCGCCATTCGCCGAGCAGGCGCTCGCGGCCGGCACCGGCCAGCGGGTCGATCGCGTCCTCGTGGAAACTCACGCCGCGCAGCGCGCCGTCGCGCAGCAGGGCCAGCGCGGCGTCGGCATCGCCGGCGCGGGTGGCTTCGGCCAGCGGCGCCAGGTCCAGGCTGTCGGCCTGGCGGTAACCGCGTTGCAGGTGCACGCGGTGGCCGGCCAGCGGCGCGGCGGCGGTTTCCGCGATCGGCCCCTCGCCGAGCAGCGGTTGCAGCAGGCGTTCGATCGGCGCCGGCAGCGCCTCGTCTTCGCCGGCCGCGTCGACGATCGCGGCCAGCACGTCGCCGGCTTCCACCGACGGCAGTTGGTCGCGGTCGCCGAGCAGGATCAGGCGCGCGCCGTCGGGCACGGCCTCGACCAGCTTGCACATCAGCGGCAGATCGACCATCGAGGCTTCGTCGATCACCACCGCGTCGTAGGCCAGCGGATCGCGCGCGTCGTGGCGGAAGCGCGGGCTGTCGGGCAGGCTGCCGAGCAGACGATGCAGGGTGCGCGCCTCCACCGGCAGCGCATCGCACCAGGCCGGGTCGACGCCGGGCAGCAGGCGCAGGGTGGCGGCGGCGGCGCGCAGGCTTTCGGCCATGCGTTCGGCGGCGCGGCCGGTCGGCGCCGCCAGCGCGATCCGCGGCGGCGGCGCGCCCGCGCGCTGCGCCTGCGCGATCAACAGCAGCAACAGACGCGCGACCGTGGTGGTCTTGCCGGTGCCGGGCCCGCCGGTGACCAGCAGCAGCGAACGCGCCAAGGCCAGCGCGGCCGCGCGCGCCTGGCGGTCGCCGTCGCGTGCGTGCGGGAACAAGCTCGCGAACAGGGGCGCGAGCGCGGCGGTGTCGGCCGGCGGCGGCGCTTGCGCGGCCAGCGCGCGCAGGCGCGCGGCCAGGCGGCGTTCGTATTCGCGGTAACGGCGCAAATAGAGCAGACCGCGCTCCAGCACCAGCGGTGCGCCCGGATCGGCGATACCGTCGTCGCCGGGCTGGGCGATCCAGGGCGAGGCGCGCAACGCCGCCAGCCATTGCGCGGGTTCGACCAGCACCGCCGCGCCGATGTCCTCGCCGGGTCGGGCGACATCGAACGCCGCATGGCCATCGGCGATCGCGCGCGCGGCCAGCGCGGCGCCGGCCTGCACCAGCTCGGGCGTGGTCGGATCCAACCGGCGCAGCGATTGCGCCAGCGCGTGATCGACGCTGCGCACCAAGCCGCGCCGCAGCAGGGCGTCGAGCAGGTTCATGGCGCGCCACCCGCGCCGCCGAACAGCGCGTCCAAGGCCTCGACCAGCGCGCGCGGCGGCACCTCGGCGTGGATGCCCGCGCCTTCTTCATCGGATCGCATCGGATCCAGACCGCGGCAGAACAGATAACGAGTGCCGCCGAAATCGCGCGCGTAGTCGTAGTCGGCGCCGAGCCGGAAGCGCAGCCAGCGGTGCAGGGCCAAGGTGTAGATCAACGATTGCAGGGTGTACTCGCTGTCGTCCATCGCGCGTTCGATCGCGGCCGCGTCGTAGGACGGCAGACGGTTGGTCTTGTAATCGAGCAGGTAATAGCGCCCCGCATGCGCGTAGACCAAGTCGATCTTGCCGGTCATCAGGCCATCGAGCCGGCGCCGATGGCCGAAGGCCTGGCGCGCGCGCAGCCAGCCGTGGGCGTGCAGCAGTTCCAGCAGGGCCGTGGTGGAGGCATCGTTGAGCGCGAAATGGAATTCCATCTCGGCGCGCAAGGCGGCCGGCGGCAGGTCGGCCAGGCGCGCGCCTTCGGGCAGGGTCGCGGTCAGGGTCGCGCCGACCAGGCGCGCCAGCGTGTCCAGGCCGCCGTCGTCGACGTCGGCCTCGGTATAGCCCTGTTCGTGCAGGGCCGTGCGCAGCAGCGCCTCCTGTCCGTCGGGTATCGCGCCCAGGCGGCGCCAATCGCCCCAGGCGGCGAAGTCGCAGCGCTCCAGCGCGGTGTGCACGGCGTTGCCGAAGCGGCTGCCGGAGAAGCGCAGCTCCATCGCGTCGATCGGCAGCTCGCTGGGCGCGGGCAACGCCAGCGGCTCGGGTTCGTCCTGCGCGCCGTGTTCGTCCTGGACCCTGCTGCCGGCGTCCTCGCGGGTGAGCTGGGTGAAGCTGTGCACCCACCAATCGCGCGGCAGCCCGCGGCGCAGGCTGCGCGCGGGCGGCACCGCCGCGGGCGCGATCGCAGGCAGCGGCGCGGGGCGCGGCTCCAGCGCGCGATCGTCGATCTCGATATCGCCGGCGTCGCCGCTGTCCAGCGCCTCGGGCGCATCCAGCATCGGCGCCAGCGGCGTCGATGCGCTCAGGTACAGCGGCCCGGTCGCCAGCCACAGCGCGTGGCGGGCGCGGGTCAGGCCGACATAGAGCAGGCGCGCATCCTCGGCGGCGGACTCGCGGGCGCTGCGGATTCGCGCTTCGCTCCAGGCCGGCGTGCCGGCGTCGTCGTGCTCGCCTTCCAGTTGCAGCACGCGGCCGTCGTCGTCGGGGTACTCGCAATGGCGCCCGCCGCGCGGCTCGCGACCGATCGCGGCGAACGGCAGGAACACCAGGCCGAACTCCAGGCCCTTGCTCTTGTGCAGGGTCAGGATCTGCACGCGACGCGCGTCCGATTCCAGTCGCAGCTGCTGTTGTTCGTCGTTGTCGTCGGCCTCGGCGATGCGCAGGCGCAGCCAATCGACCAGGCCGTGCAGGCCCAGCGCCTGGGCGTCGGCCTCCTGCAGCACTTCGCCCAATTGCAGCAGATTGGTCAGGCGGCGTTCGCCGTCGCCCAAGGCGAGCAGGCGCGGCGCCTGCTGCGCGCACAGGTCGGCGACCAGGGCCAGCGGGCCGTGACGCTGCCAGCGTTCGCGCCATTCCAGCGCGCGCAGCTGCCAGTCGCGTTGCCAGGCGTCCTCGGCGTCCATGCGCGCGATCGCACGCGCGTCCAGGCCCAGGAACACGCTGGCCAGGGCGCCGCGCAGGCGGCCGTGATCGCCGGGTTGGAGCAGGGCCTCGAACAGCGCCAGCAACTCCAGGGCCTGCTCGGTCGCGAACACGCTCTGGCGTCCGGCCGCGACCGCGGGGATGCCGGCGGCGACCAGGGCGCGCTGCATGCGCGCGGCCTCGTCGTGGCTGCGCACCAGCACGGCGATGTCGGCCGGTTGCAGCGCGCGCCCGTCCAGCGTGGCCTGCCCGGCGCGCGCGTCGGCGAGCCAGGCGTGGATCGCGGCCACGCAGGCGCGCGTGGCCAGCTCGCGCGACTCCGGTGCGCTCCATTGCGCGCGGCTTTTCGCGGCGACGCCGTCGTCGGGCGCGGGCAGGCGGCGCAGGGTCAGCGCGGGCGCGCGCCGGCCGTGACGCGACAGGGCCGCGTCGGCGACGCTGCCGCCGGGCTCGACTGCGAGGAAGCGGATGCGCGCGTCGACGAAGGCGTCCGCACCCGCGCGTTGGTACAGGGCCTGCACCGCGCGCAGCAGCGACGGCCGCGAACGGAAATTGCGCAGCAGCGGCGGCGCCAGCTCGGCCTGGGCCGCGGCCGCCAGATAGGTGTGCACGTCGCCGCCGCGGAAGCCGTAGATCGCCTGCTTGGGATCGCCGATCACGAACAGGCTGCCGCCTTCGCGCCCGTCGGGCCCGAACACACGTTCGAAGATCGCCCACTGGCGCGCGTCGGTGTCCTGGAATTCGTCGACCAGGGCGACGGCGTACTGCGCGCGCAGCCGCGCGACCAGGGCGCCGGCATGCGGGCCGCTCAAGGCCTGGGCGACACCGTCGATGAGATCGTCGTAGGTCTGCACGCGGCGCACGCGCTTGAGCTCGGCCAGGCGCGCGGCGGCTTCCTCGCGCACGCGGTGGACCAGGGCCAGGCCCTGCGCGTCCAGCCATTGCGCGCGCGCGGCCGCGGCCTCGAGATAGTCGGCGATGGCGACGAACAGCGGCGAGCTCGGGGTCTGCGCCTGCTTGCCCTTGTTGGTGCGCTCGGCGAGCGCGGCCGGGGTCATGCGGTCGATGCGCGGCTCGATGCGCGCGGCGGCGTCTTCGTTCGCGCACCAGCGCGTCAGCGCCTCGCGCAGCGCGCCCGGCAATTCGGCGCGCCAGGTCTGGCCGTTGAGCACCTTGGCGGCCATCGCGGCTTCGATATCGTTGAAGGCCTGTGCGCCGTGCTGGCGATAGCGCTCGCGCAGGGCGGCCGCGCGCGCCTGCAGCAGCGGCAAGGGATCGGGCGTGGGCGCGGGCAGCGCGGGCTTGAGGCGTGCGGCGCGCAGCAGCGGCCCCAGGTCGGCGGCCAGGGCGGCGGGACCGGCGGGCCAGCGCGCCTGCAGCAGTTCGGCCGCGACCGCGTCGGTGCCCAGCGAGCGCCACAGATCCACCGCGACCTCGTCGCGCAGGTCGCGATCGCTGCCGATCATCTCCGGGGCCAGGAAGGCTTGGCCGGTCTCCAGCGCGTGTTCGCTGAGCACGCGCGCGCAGAAGCCGTGGATGGTCACCACCGCGGCCAGGTCGATCTCGCGCGCGGCGCGGGCCAGGCGCGCGCGCAAGGCCGACGGGGCTTCCTCGCGCAAACGCGCGGCGATCAGCGCGCGCGTGACCGCGCGTTCGCCGTCGTCCTCGCCGATGGCCAGGGCCGGATCGTCGGCGGCGATGCGCGCGGCCAGCAGCAGGCGCTT
This sequence comes from Lysobacter sp. Root983, assembly GCF_001429345.1. NCBI lineage: Bacteria > Pseudomonadati > Pseudomonadota > Gammaproteobacteria > Lysobacterales > Lysobacteraceae > Lysobacter > Lysobacter sp. Root983. The sequence goes on along the minus strand of NZ_LMJO01000019.1, from coordinate 79,181 downwards.
GCGCAGGCGCTCGCGCAGTTCCTGGGTGGCCGCGTCGGTGAAGGTGACCGCGAGGATCTGGCCCACGCGCAGGCCGCGCTCGATCACCAGGCGCGTGACCAAAGTGGCCAGGGTGTAGGTCTTGCCGGTGCCGGCGCTGGCCTCGATCAGCTGCAGGCCGTGCAGCGGCAGGCGCAGGTAGGCGTCGTCCGCGCCGGGCTCGGGCGCCGGCGGCAGCTCGTCGAACAGATCGCGCGTATGCCCGCTCATCGCGCGTCCTCTTCGCTGCGCGCATGCACCACGGCGTCGAATACCAGCCGCGCGATCGCGCGGAATTCTTCGGCCAGGTCGGCGCCGTCCGCGTTCGCCGCGGCGAACGGGTCGCGGCCGCGCAACGCCAGGCGCGCGCCGCTGGCCTCGGCTTCGCTCCAGCTGTGAGTGCCGCCGTGCCATTGCAGCGCCGCCTGGTTCCAGGCGTCGCGGCCCTCCGCATCGGCCGCGTACCACAGCCAGCCGGCGCGCGGCAGGAACGGCAGCGGCTCACGCAGACCGTGCGCGCGCAGACGCAGCAGCGCGTCCAGCGCGGCGCGCGCCCGCGCGGGCGATGCGGCGGCGCGCAGCTGCGGACCGACGCCACCGGCGGCCTCCGCGAACTGCGCCAAGGGACGCGCATCGCCCAGCGCCGACAGCACCAGCCAGTCCAGCCCGTGGGCGATCTGCGCGGGCCCGTGCAGTTTGCCGAAGCGCAGGCGCGCCAGCCCGGCGGCGTAGAGATCGTCGACGCGGCCGTGCAGGCGGCCGGCACCGAGCTCGAGTTCGAAGTGCTGCGACTGCGGCGCCTGCTGTTCGCACCACTGCGCGAAGGCCTCGGCATAGGGGCGCACTTCCGCGAGCAGGCTGTCGAGCTGGCGCCGGCCCAGCGGACCGGACGGCAGCAAGGCGCGCGCGCGCAGTTGCGCCTGCAGATCCTCACCGCGTCCGGCCAGCAGGGCCTCGTACACCGCGTACTGCAGTTGCTGGCGCTGCAGGCCGCGACCGGGCAGCAGCAGCGGCTCGACATCGTCGACGGCGGCGCCGGCGTCGGGCAGGCGCAGGTTGAGGCGCTGGCGCAGGAAGGCGCCGGGCGGATCGCGCAGGAAGGCGCGCAGATCGGCCAGGGCGATGGCCGGCGCGGTCGCATCCATCGGCGCCAGCGGCCCGTCGATCCAGGGCCCGAGCTCGATGCGGGCCTCGCCGCCCGCTTGCGCGGCCGGCTGCCACTCGCCGCGATAGCTGTAGCGGCGCGGTTCCGGCGCGGCCTCGCCGTGGTCGCCGGCGCCGAACGCGGCCGGCGAGAACGGCTGCAAGGGCTCGCGCACGGTCAGCGCGGCGCGCGCGACGTCCGGTGCCTGGTGGTAGCGCGCGGCCACGTCCAGCAGTTCCGACACCAGCGGCGAGGGCTCGCGCAGGCTGCCGTCGCGCGGGTCGGCACCCAGGTAGCTCAGGTACAGCACCTCGGAGGCGGCCACGAACAACTGCAGGAACAGGAAACGGTCGTCCTCGCGCAGCGAACGGTCGCCGTGGCGGCGCGCGGCGGTGCCCAGCTCGGCGGCCAGGCGGTTGAGGCCGCCGACCGGATCGCGGCGCGGGTAGTCGCCGTCGTTCATGCCGAGCAGGCAGATCGCGCGGAACGGGATCAGGCGCATCGGCACCATGCGGCCGAAGCTCACGCCGCCGGTGAGCAGCGGCGCGCGCGTGTCGGCCTCGCTGAGGGCGGCGCGGAAATGCGCGCGCACCACCTCGGCCGGCACTGGCGCATCGAAGCCGGCGCGGGCGGCATCGCGCGCGAAGGTCTCCACCAGCAGACGCAGGCGCTCCAGGGTGCGTTGATCGCCGGCGTCGTGCGGGCGCCGCGGCAGCAGCGCCTGCAGCAAGCCGAGCAGGCGGTCGCGCCACTGCGCCGGCGGCATCGCCGCGCTCAGCGCGCGTTCGTTGCGCGCCAGCACGCGCAGCAAGCGGATCAGCGCGTCCAGGGCGTCCAGGGCGCTGCCTTCGAGCTCGGTATAGGGCGCGACGCCCGCGATGGCCTCGTCGGCGCCGCTGGCGTGCCCGATCAGCAGACGATCCAGAGCGAAACGCCAGGTGTAAGCGTCGTCGGCCGGAGCGTCGTGGCGTGCGCGGTGGGCGTCGTCGATGCCCCAGCGCGCACCGGCCTCGTGCAACCAGGTGTGCAGGCGCTCCAGCGCCGGCGCATCCAGGCCGGCGGCGGCGGCGATCGCCGGCGCGGCCAGCAGGTCGAGGATCTCGCTGAGGCCGAAGCGCGACACCGGCAGCGCCAGCAGGCGCAGAAACACGTCGGCCAGCGGCTCGGCCGCGAGCGGGCTCACGTCGGCCAGCGCATACGGAATGAAGCCCGGGCGCCCGGCCAGGCCGCCGAACACCGCCGCGATGTGCGGCGCGTAGGGATCGATGTCGGGCGCGAGCACCGCGATCTCGCGCGGCTGCAGCGGCGGATCGAAGCGCGGGTCCTCGAGCAGGCCGCGCAGTTGATCGTGCAGCACCTGCACCTCGCGCAGGCGGGTGTGGCAGGCATGCACCTGCAGGCTGGGGTCGGCGCTATCGACCGCCGCGCGCCAGCCCGGCACCGCCGGCGCGCGCCGATGCAGCAGGTCGCGCTGCAGGCGCCGCAGCAGGCTGTCGCGCGCGGGATCGTCGGCGGGGTCGGTTTCGGGGTCGGCGTAGGCCGCGATCTCGCCCGAGGGGTGCACCACCTCGTAACCGCCCAGCACCGCCATGAAGTCGCGACCGGCCGCGCCCCAGGCCTGCAGCAGCGGGTTCTCGTCCGCGTCCTGCGCCGACGCGTCGGCATCGAGCAGGCGCAGGCGTTCGCCGTAACTGGCCAGATCGCCCCAGTACTTGCGGCTGGGCGTGGGCAGATAGAAATGCAGCACGCCGGCGCGGGCCTGGGTGGCGATCACGCGCAGCACGTCGGGCGAGACGTTGAGGGTGGCGAAGGCGAACAAACGCGGCGGCAAGCCCTCGGGCACCTCCGCGCCGTCGCCGCCGTAGCGCGCCAGATAGTCGCCGATGCGACGCGCGCGGTAGCGGCTGCCGCCGGCGACGCGGCGCCACAGCGCGGCCTGAGCATCGTCGCGGTCCTGGCCTTGGTCCCAGGCGCGCAGCCAGTCGCGGCGCCAGGCCTGGTATTTCTCGAACAGGCCCGCCAGCTCACCGGCCAGCGACCAGGGCTTGAGCGGGTCGGCGCCGGACAGATAAGCGCGCAGCTCGGCCAGCGCCGGTTCACGCAGCGCGGCCGGATGCGAGAGTTCCTTATAGAGCCGCCAGCGCAGCGCCTCGGCGCCGATGTCGTCCTCGATGCCGGCCACGTTGGCGTCCAACGCGCGCTGCACGAACTCGCCGGGGGTCAGGAATTCCAGGTTGGCGGCGATCCCGTAGGTCTGGGCCAGGGTCGCCTGCAACCAGCGCCGCATCGCCACCTGCGGGATCAGCACCACCTCCGGTGCCAGCACCGACCGCCCGGGCACGGACGTGCGCAGTTCCTGTGCCAGCAGTCCAGCCAGCACGTCCAGCGCATTGGAGTGGTAGAGGCGGAAGTCGGGACGGCCGGGCATCGCGACATCTTGCCGGAATCGGGATTGGGGAATGGAGAATCGGGACTGGCTACGACGACCCGCGTCACCCCGATTCGTCATTCCCGCGAAGGCGGGAATCCAGTGACTTGGTCGACCTGCCGCTGGCGACGCGACCGCCATAGCGCCGTGGAAATCATCTGTCTCGGCCATTCGCGCACGACGCCGGCACACGCGCTGAAGTCACTGGATCCCCGCCTTCGCGGGGATGGCGGATCGACAGTGACGACGCGACCGGCTGGAACACGGCGCTTAAAACCTTCTTAATCCGGGCCGTCCAGGATCGGCCGACACGATGACGACACCGCCTTGCGTAGCGTCGCCGCCGAACCTGCGACAATGACCGCACTGCATCCCCCGTTCAGCCTCAGCCCGCCAAGCTGCCGAAACTTGCGACCCCGCGCGGGCCGCGTGCGGCCGCACCTCTCCGGATGACGCCCCCCAGCATGACGACCGAAACGCCCATCGTCCGCCTGACCGACCTGCGACTGGATCGCGGCGGCCGCGCCGTGCTGCGCGACATCAACCTGTCGGTGCCGCGCGGCAGCATCGTCGCGGTGCTGGGCCCCTCGGGCAGCGGCAAGTCGACCCTGCTGTCGGCATTGACCGGCGAACTCGCGCCGGCCGCGGGCCGGGTCGAAGTGCTGGGCCGCGAAGTGCCGCGGCCCTCGCGCGCGCTGCTCGAACTGCGCAAGGGCCTGGGCGTGCTGCTGCAGGGCAACGGCCTGCTCACCGACCTGACCGCGGCCGAGAACGTGGCCCTGCCGCTGCGCACGCATACCGATCTGCCTGACGCGCTGATCCGCCGTCTGGTGCTGATGAAGCTCAACGCGGTCGGCCTGCGCGCGGCCGCCGACGCCTATCCGCGCGAACTCTCCGGCGGCATGGCGCGCCGGGTCGCGCTGGCGCGCGCGCTGGCCCTGGACCCGCCGCTGATGATCTACGACGAACCGCTGACCGGCCTGGACCCGATCGCCTCGGGCGTGGTCATGAGCCTGGTGCGCCGCCTCAACGACACCCTGGGCCTGACCAGCATCATCGTGACCCACCACGTGCACGAAACCCTGCCGGTGGCCGACCACGCCATCGTGATCGCCAACGGCGGCATCGTCTTCTCCGGCACCCCGGCGGACCTGGAAGCCAGCAGCGACCCGCTGGTGCAGCAGTTCCTGCGCGGCCAGCCCGATGGGCCGATCGCGTTCGACGCCGCGCCGCGCACGGCGGAGGCCGCGTGATGGCCTTCGTCGACGCCACCCGCCAGCTCGGCCGCGCCGGCCTGTTCACCCTGTCGGTGTTCCGGGCCTCCAAGCCGACTCCGGACTTTTTCCGCGAGCTGATTCGCGAAATCTACAAGATCGGCGCACGTTCGCTGCCGATCATCGCCGTTGGCGGCGCGTTCGTGGGCCTGGTGCTGACCCTGCAGGGCTACCGCACGCTCGCCACCTTCGGCGCCAGCAACTCGCTGAGCACCCTGTTGGGCCTGTCGCTGTACCGCGAACTGGGCCCGGTGCTGACCGCGCTGCTGTTCATCGGCCGCGCCGGCAGTTCGATCGCGGCCGAGTTGGGCCTGATGCGCGCCACCGACCAGATCACCGCGCTGGGCCTGATGGCGATCGACCCGGTCGGCAAGGCGGTCGCGCCGCGCTTCTGGGCCGCGGTGCTGAGCGTGCCGCTGCTGACCGGTTTCTTCTGCAGCTTCGCGATCGCCGCCAGCTATCTGGAAGCGGTGCATGTGATCGGCCTGGACCCGGGCTATTTCTGGCCCGCGCTGAAGGACAACGTCGATTTCGTCGACGACTTCTGCGTGGCCCTGTTGAAGTCGGGCGTGTTCGGCGCGATCGCGGCGCTGGTCGCGGCCTACGTCGGCTACCACGCCGAGCCGACCATCGAAGGCACCTCGGTCGCGACCACCAAGGCGGTGGTCAACGCGTCCTTGCTGGTGCTGATGTTCAACTTCGTCATGTCCGCGTTGTTGTTTAAGTAAAGCATCGCCCGCGCATAGAGTTTCGGAGACCCACCTCATGTCCGTCCGCAGTCCCCGCATCGAATTCGCCGTCGGCGCGTTCCTGTTGCTCGCCCTGGCCTCGCTGCTGGTGCTGGCGATCGCCTCCACCAACGGCAAGTGGGGCTTCGGCGGCGACAGCTACGCGCTCAAGGCCCGCTTCACCACCATCGGCGCGCTGCGCCCGAACGCGCCGGTCAAGATCGGCGGCGTTGCGGTGGGCCAGGTCGCCAACATCGAACTCGACCCCAAGACCTTCGAATCCAAGGTCACCCTGGCGATCAACAGCCAGTACAAGGACCTGCCCGCCGACACCTCGGCCGGCATCTTCACCAGCGGCCTACTGGGCGAGAGCTATATCGGCCTGACCCCGGGCGGCGATCCGGAGCCGCTCAAGCCCGGCGACGAGATCTTCCTGACCCAGCCGGCGGTGGACTTGATCCAGCTGGTCGGCAAATACATGTTCAGCGGTGGCGGCGCCCAGGGCGGCGACAAGAAGGAAGCCGCGACCCCCGCCGCCGAAGACGTGCCGGCGTATTTACAAGGCGATGCCCCCAAGGGCGACGCCGCCCCCACCCACGACGAGAGCAAGCCATGAAGCGCAACCTCATTTCCCTCGTAATCGCCTCGGCGCTGCTCGCCGCCGCGCCGGCGATCGTGTTCGCGCAGTCCGCGCAACCGGCCGCGACCGCGCCGGCCGGATCGCCCAGCCAGATGGTGCTGAGCAACAGCACCCGCATCCTGAGCACGCTGGAGGCGCGCCGCGCCGAGTTCACCAAGAACCGCGGCGCGCTGAGCAAGTTCATCGCCACCGAGTTCAACCAGATGTTCGACCGCGACTACGCGGCGCGCCTGGTCCTGGGCGCGCACGGCCGCGGCGCCTCCGACGCCGACGTCAAGCTGTTCGCCGACGCGCTCAGCACCAGCCTGATGCAGCGCTACGGTTCCTCGCTGCTGGACTTCAACGCCAAGCTGCAGGTGCGGATCAAGTCCGAGACTCCGCTGCGCGGCGGCGCTATCGTCAAGGTGTCCAGCGAATACCTGCGCCAGGGCGGCGAGCCGGTGCCGGTGGATTACCTGATGCGCAAGGTCGGCGCGAACTGGAAGGTGTTCGACGTGATGGTGGAAGGCGTGAGCTTCGTGCAGACCTTCCGCAACCAGTTCGACACCCCGCTCAAGCAAAAGACCATCCCCCAGGTGGCCGCCGACATCCAGGCCGGCCGTCTGCAGGCCCAGGCCCAGGGCAACTGAGCATGAGCGCGGCCACGGTCCGACGCGAAGGCGAGGCGCTGGTGTTCGCCGGCGCGCTCGAGCGCGCGGCGGTGGCGGCGTTGTGGCGGCAGGCGCAGCCGCTGTTGAAGGACCTGCGCCGGCTGGACCTGAGCGCGGTCAGCGAGGTCGACAGCGCCGGTCTGGCGCTGTTGGCCGAACTCGCCGCGCGCGCGCCCGGCGTTAGCGTGATCGGCACCCCGCCCGGCCTGACCGAGCTGCGTGCCGCGTACCGACTCGACGAGGGATTGGGCTTTTCCAGCTGATCCCGAACACACCGTTGCGGTCGCCATCGCCTCAGGGACATGGCCGGGCCGCCCTTAGCGAATAGACTGCGACCATGCGCTCCCCCACCCCCGTAATCGCTCTCGCCCTCGTCCTGTTGCCGTTGGCGGCCAACGCACAACAGATGTCGGCGCAGCAGCGCGAGACCTTCGAATCCTGTCTGGCCGCCGGCGACGGCAGCGCGGACGCGGCCCTGGCCTGCCGCCGAAAGATCGAGGACGGCGCGACCCAGCCGACCGTCGCTACGCCCGCCGAAGCGGACGCGGCCGCGCAGGCACGGTCGGCCGCCATGGCCGAAGCGGAAGCCGCCGACGCCGCCCAGCGCGCCGCCGCGGCCGCCGCCGACGCGAGGGCCTCCGCCACCGCGGCAGCGCAGGCGTCCAACGACGCGTCCGTCTCCGCGCTGGACGCTTCCACGCCGGCCGACATCGAGGCGGTGGCCGACACCGCGACCGCGGCCGGCGCGGCGGCAGCGGCGGAAGCCGCGCAGCAGGCGGCCCAGGACGCGGCCGCGGCCCCGGCCGTCGACGCCACCGCCGCAGCGGACGCCGGCGTAGCCAGTCCGGCCGATCAGCGCACGCAAGCCGAGCGCGATTTCGACGCGCTCTACGGCGCGCAGTCGCAGGAATACGATCCGGTCGCCGACCCGACGCTGCCCGCGCCGGCCTCGCTGCCGACCATCTACGACCCGTGGGAGCGCTACAACCGCAAGATGCACCGCTTCAACAACGCGGTGGATCGCGTCATCGCCAAGCCGCTCGCGCGCGCCTACGTGCGCGTGGTGCCGCGGCCGGTGCGCCTGGGCGTGAGCAACTTCTTCAACAACCTCGGCCAGCCGGTGTCGGCGGTCAACGCCCTGCTGCAGGGCAAGCCCAAGCAGGCTGCGCAGTCGCTGGGCCGTTTCGCGCTCAACAGCACGGTCGGCATCGGCGGCATCTTCGACCCGGCCAGCGACGCCAAGCTGCCCAACCGCAGCGAGGACTTCGGCCAAACCCTGGGCATCTGGGGCTGGAAGCGCTCGCGCTACCTGGAACTGCCGCTGTTTGGCCCGCGCACCGTGCGCGACGCCTTCGGCGCGGTCGGCGACGCGCCGCTGAGCCCGTTGCGCCAGGTCGAACGCGACCGCATCCGCATCCCGATCCAGGGCCTGCAGCTGGTCGACGTGCGCGCCCAGCTGATGCCCACCGACGCCCTGCGCGAAGGCGCCGAGGACGACTACACCCTGGTCCGCGATTCCTGGATGCAGCGCCGCGACTACCAGATCTTCGGCGACCGCATGGACGCCGAAGACCAGGGCCTGCCGGACTACCTGCGCGACGATAGCAACCCCAGCGTGCCGGCCGATGCCATGCCGCTGATGCCGACGGACGCGAATTACAACCGTTGAAGCTCAGTAGCGCGGGTCGAGCATTCCACGCGATGTGCTCCTCTCCCGCTGGGAGTAGGGAAAACAAAGACCCGACGCCATCTAGCCCCTCTCCCGCCTGCGGGAGAGGGGTTGGGGTGAGGGCCGCCGCAAGCGCGCAGCCTTAACCTCGACCGCTGCCCTCATCCGCCCTACGGGCACCTTCTCCCGCCAGCGGGAGAAGGCAAATCAAAGGCTCTGCGTACTGAGCCCCTCTCCCGCTTGCGGGAGAGGGGTTGGGGTGAGGGCCGCCGCCGCAGGCGCTTAGCTCCAACCGCAGTCGCTGCCCTCATCCGCCCTGCGGGCACCTGCTCCCGCCAGCGGGAGAAGGGAAATCAAAGGCTCTGCGTACTGAGCCCCTCTCCCGCTTGCGGGAGAGGGGTTGGGGTGAGGGCCGCCGCAGGCGCTTAACTCCAACCGCAGTCGCTGCCCTCATCCGCCCTGCGGGCCCCTTCTCCCGCCAGTGGGAGAAGGGAAATCAAAGGCTCTGCGTACTGAGCCCCTCTCCCGCTTGCGGGGTGAGGCGCGGCGCGAGCCACTGGCTCGCGCTGGGCCGAACGCCCGAGCGCTGTGCGGTCGGGCCGGGGTGTGGGTTGGGGTGAGGGCCGCCGCAGGCGCTTAACTCCAACCTCAGTCGCTGCCCTCATCCGCCCTGCGGGCACCTGCTCCCGCCAGCGGGAGAAGGGAAATCAGAGGCTTTGTTTCTGAGAGCGTCGCCCACCCTCAAGTCTCATCGTCGCCCTCAGCGAGATCATCCGCCCCCAGCAACCGCCGCGCCTCGTCTGCCGGCAGTGTCTCCACGCCCTTCAATTGCCGCTCGATCGCGCGCGTGCGTACGCCCGCGGCGTCGATGCTGTTGCGCACCGTATCCAGCTGCGTGCGGGTCTTCTCCAGCACGCCGGCGAACTTGCCGAACTCGTTCTTGACCGCGCCCAGCAGCTGCCAGACTTCGCTGGAACGCTGTTCGATCGCCAGCGTGCGGAAGCCCATCTGCAGGCTGTTGAGCAAGGCCAGCAACGTGGTCGGCCCGACCAATGTGACGCGGAAATCGCGCTGCAGCGTTTCGAACAGCCCCGGCCGGCGCAACACCTCGGCGTACAAGCCTTCGGTGGGCAGGAACAGCAGCGCGAAGTCGGTGGTGTGCGGCGGCGCCAGGTATTTGTCGCGGATGCGCTTGGCTTCGACCTTGACCTGACGCTCCAGGCCGGCGGCGGCGATCGCCAGCGCCTCGGGATCGGCGCGGTCCTGGGCATCGAGCATGCGCTCGTAGTCTTCGCGCGGGAACTTGGCGTCGATCGGCAGGCGCACCGGTTGTTCCGGCGTGGTGCCGGGCAGGCGCACGGCGTATTCGACGCGCTCGCCACTGCCGGGAACGGTGGCGACGTTGCTGTCGTATTGCTCGATCGTGAGCACCTGCTCCAGCAGCGCGCCCAGCTGCACTTCGCCGAAGGTGCCGCGGGTCTTGACGTTGGTCAGCACGCGCTTGAGGTCGCCGACGCCGTTGGCCAGCTGCTGCATCTCGCCCAGGCCGCGCTGGACCTGTTCCAGGCGCTCGGATACCAGACGGAAGGATTCGCCCAGGCGCGTTTCCAGCGTGGTCTGCAGCTTCTCGTCCACGGTCGCGCGCATCTGCTCGAGCTTGGCGGTGTTGTCGGCCTGCAGCTCGCGCAGACGCTGTTCCAAGGTGGTGCGCAGCTCGCCCAGGCGCAGTTCGTTGCGCTGGGTGAGCTCGTTGAGGCGCTGGCCCAGGCCTTCGGCAAAACGCTGCTGCAGCTCCGCCGCCTCGCCGCGGCCCTTGCGCGCATCGTCGGTCAGGGTGACCACCAGCTGATCCAGGCGTTGGTCGGTACGCTGGGTGAGTTCGGTGAGGCGGCCGCCGAAGCCCTCGATGCGCTGCTCCTGCGCCGACGACAGGCTGTCGAGCTGCTGGCGCAATTCTCCGCGCCCCTCGCGCTGTTCCTCGCGCAGCGACTGCTCCAGGCGCCCGTCGGGCTTGCGCAGCAACAGCACGATCAGCAACACGATCGCCACCAGCACGGCGATCAACAACAGGGTCAGCAGCAGCGGGGTTTCGGCCATGGCGACAGTGTAGCCCGCTGGGTCTCAGGGGCTAAGAAGCGGCTTGCCGGGAGGGCGATCGGGTTGAGATAGTGCCGCGCATCGTCGTCGCACTCCGCGTCGTCCAAGGCCGGAAACCCGCATGCGTATCAAGTCGCTCGCGCTGCTGTTGTCGATCGCATGCCTGGGGACCGCGGCGCAGGCCGCCGAGCCGGCCGCGGAGTCCGACAGCGCCAAAATGATCCGCCTGACCCGGGCGCTGGAGCACGACCCGCTGGGCGATACGGACAATTCCATGCGCGCCTGGTTGCTGGATTGGCTGATGCAGATGCCCGATCACACCGTCGTGGTCTGCGACGCAGTGAGTCTCCCGGTCAAGGACGACCGTAAACCGAATGTCGGCATTTACGTGCTGCAGCAGATGTTCGGCAACGGCGCCTATCAGATCGAACACCCGGACGATAAGGATGCGTCCGCGCCACTGCTGGCCGGCGTCGAAAGCATGCTGCGCGCCTATAGCGCCGTACTGACCAAGGAGCCGCGGTCGCGCATCGCCTATTTGGACACGCTGCTGGAACAAGAGAAGGCTGGCACGCTCAAGCAGTACATGACGCCGATCCTCGACGAGAAATGTGCGAAGAACCGACCGTCAAACCGGACGTCCGATCGTCGCCGCGGCACCCAAGCCCATCCCCCCGCCGTTACGCCATGACCTCGACTACGCGCCAACGCCTGACCCAGACCGCGCGCATCGGCCTTGCGATCAAAGTGGCCGTGATGATGCCGGCCTTGACGGCCTGCCTGGTGGTCTTCTTTGGCAAACCCGGCGGCGAATCGGCATTCGTGGCCTGGTGCTTCGACTACTGGTGGGCGGCGCTGCTGTCAGGCGTGTTTGCCCTGGTCGTCATCGAGCTGGTGGTCGTGCTGTTCATCCGCTGCCCGCATTGCAAGTTCCGCCTCGCACGCGCGCACGGCCCGAGCTGGGCGTTCTTCGTCCTCAATGCGCACATCCGCTACTGCGCGCACTGCGGGCGGTCGCTGGACGAAGCCAAGACCACCGCCGTTCGCTAGCGCGTCGCGCCTAGCCAGCCCGGATTCTGCTTCCACCGCGCCTCCAAAAACTCCACGAACGCGCGCACCTTGGCCGGCACGTAGCGCCGCTCCGGCATCACCGCGTGCACGTCCAGGCCGGCGATCTTCCAGTGCGGCAGCACGCGCTGCATGCGGCCGTCGCGGATCTCGTCGGCGATGGCGAATTCGGGGATGCGCGCGATGCCGGCGCCGGACAGCACCGCGGCTTTCAGGGCCAGGCTGGAATTCGCGTCCAGGCGCGCGCCCAGGGCCACGCGCACGACCTCGTCGCCATGGCGCAGCTCCCAGGTGCGGCCGGTCGCGGCCAGGCTGAAATGCAGGCAGTCGTGCGCGGGCAGTTCGTCGGGGCGCTGCGGGTGGCCGCGCCGCCGCAGGTATTCGGGCGAGGCGCATAGCCAGACGCGACTGTAGGAGATCGTGCGCGCCACCAGGCTGGACGCTTCCAGCCGGCCCAGACGGATCGCCAGGTCCTGGCTTTCCATCACCAGGTCGGTGGGGCGGTCGTCCAGCTGCAGGTCCATGTCGATCTGCGGGTACTGGGTGAGGAAGTCGCCCACGTGCGGGGCGACGTGCAGCACGCCGAAGCTCATCGGCACCGACACGCGCAACCGTCCCTGCACCACTTCGCCGGTGCCGGCGACGGCATCCTCGGCCGCGCGCGCCTCGGCGAAGGCCGACTGGGCGTGGCGCAGATAGGCCTGGCCGGCCTCGGTCAGGCTGAGCCGGCGCGTGGTTCGGTGCAGCAGGCGCGTGCCCAGCCGCCCTTCCAGCGCCGAGACCTGCTTGCTGACCGCGGCCTTGGACAGGCCCAGGGCGTCGGCCGCGCGCACGAAGCTGCCCAGCTCGGCCACGCGCAGGAAGGCGAGCAGGCCGGCGAGGTCGGGGACGGGCAGGCGCCCTTGTGGGATTGTTGACATTGGGAAACAGTTTAACCACGTCCGGGCCGATTATCCGCAGGCCCGGAATCCGTAACTTGGCCTCGTCCCCACCGGTACGACGCCATGAACCTCACCACGAAGCGCTTAGTCCTCACTCTGCTGGCCGGCAGCCTGGTCGGCGCCATCTTCGTGATCGGCAAGCTGCTGCTGGGGCGCGGCCTCAGCCCGTTGATTGTTTCCCTGATCCAGACCGCGGGTGCCGCCGCGGTGCTGCTGACGGTGCAGCGCGCGCGCGGCGAACGCCTGCCGCTGGACCCGGCCTCGCGCCGTTTCTACCTGATCGCCGCCCTGATCGCGGTGGCCGGCTCGGCCCTGCTCGGCAACTGGGTGCTGGCGCGCATCCCGGCCGGCATCTTCACCGTGGTGGTCACGCTATCGCCGATGTTCACCTCGCTGTTCAACGCCCTGGTCGAACGCCGCTGGCCGTCCCCGACCGCGATGCTGGGCACCGGCCTGGGCCTGCTCGGCGTGCTGCTGGTGCTGGTGCCGCGCGCCAAATCGGTCGAGGCCGAGCAGGCGCTGGCGCTGACCGTGGCCCTGGGCGTGCCGGTGCTGCTGGCGATCGGCAACGTCTACCGCAGCCGCTACTGGCCCAGCGGCCTGAGCGCGCCGATGTCCAGCGCCGGCACGATGCTGGTGCAGGCGCTGGCGGTGCTGCCGCTGATCGCGGTGAGCGGCCAGCGCGCGAGCGTCGAGCAGCTGGCCGCGTCCTGGCCGCTGCTGCTGGCGATGGTGCTGGTGACCCTGTCGGCCAACGTCGCCGCCGCCGCCCTGCAACGCATCGCCGACTCCGTCGCCTACAGCCAGATCGGCTACGTGATCGCGCTGACCGGCGTGGTCTGGGGCGCCGTGCTGTTCGGCGAGCGCCTGGGCTGGAGCTTCGTGCCGGCGCTGGCGCTGGTGTTCGCCGGCGTCGTGCTGGCCAACCGTCGCGTCGTCGCCGCCCCTGCGGCGGTCCCCGCCAATGCCGCGCTGCCCGCTCTGAGCGGCGCGCGCTGAATCTCCCCACCCTCCATTCGGAATCCCGTCATGCGTCTCTCGCCAGTCCGTTACGCCCTGGTCTCGATGTTCGCCCTGTTCGCCGCCGCGCCCGCCCACGCCGATCTGCGCGACCCGCTCACGCGCGACAACAGCGCGGTGCTGATGGTCGACTACCAACCGCAGTTCGTGTTCTCGGTGCAGTCGATCCCGGTGCTGGAGCTGATCAACAACGCGGTCGGGTTGAGCAAGGCCGCCAAGGCCTTCGAGGTGCCGACCTTCTACGCCACCATCAGCGCGCAGCGTTTCGGTGGCCTGTTCTTCCGCCAGCTCACCGACGCGCGTCCGGAACTGACGCCGTTCGATCGCACCTCGATCGACGCCTGGCAGGAACCGCGCCTGCGTGCGGCGATCGCGGCCACGGGGCGCAAGAAGCTGCTGGTCAGCGGCCTGTGGACCGACAGCTGCGTGACCCTGCCGGTGCTGTCGGCGCTCAAGGACGGTTACGAGGTGTACGTGGTGGTCGACGCCAGCGGCGACGTCAATCGCGAATCGCACGAGATGGCGGTGCAGCGCATGATCCAGGCCGGCGCGGTGCCGGTGACGTGGATGGCGGTGATGCTGGAATGGCAGGGCGATTGGGCGCGCGGCAACACCGGCGCGCAGGTCCAGAAGATCGCCCAGGAACATGGCGGCGGCTGGGGCCAGGGCATCGACTACCACCAGTCCATGGTCGCGCCGCGCAAGTAAGCGCCCGCGCGCGCTCGACGGCCGCATCGCCACACGGCGTTGCGGCCGTCGGCGTTACAGTGACGGCTTCCTTAGCAATCGCGGCGCAGTCCACGCTCGCCGCCCGGAGTTGTCATGGCCGCCTGGTTCACCGTCGCCGCCCCCTTGATCCCCGAAATCCTGCGCCTGGCGCGGCCCTACTTCACGCGCGCGCCGCAGCAGACCAACGCCGCTGTTTCCGATGTGGTCGCGGTGCAGATCACCGAGCTGCAGGACGTGGCTGCGCAGAACGCCGAGTCGATCAAGGTGCTGGCCGCGGAGATGCAGAAGACCCTGGCCACGCTGCAGGAAGCGTCGATGACGCTGGAGCAGCGCCTGCGCCGAGCGCGGCGTTTGAGTTGGGTGTCGTTGGCGGTGGCGGGCGTATCGCTGGCGGTGGCGGTGGCGAGTTACGCGCTGGCGACCTAGCGGCGCGCGTGGCCGCGCCTGCGGCGCTTGCTGTGGGAGCGGCGTGAGCCGCGATGCCCGTGATGCCTTCTGTGGGAGCGGCGTAAGCCGCGATGCCCGTGGTGCCTTCTGTGGGAGCGGCGTAAGCCGCGATGCCCGTGGTGCCTTCTGTGGGAGCGGCGTGAGCCGCGATGCCTGTGATGCTTTCTGTGGGAGCGGCGCGAGCCGCGATGCCCGTGATGCTTTCTGTGGGAGCGGCGTAAGCCGCGATGCCCGTGGTGCCTTCTGTGGGAGCGGCGTAAGCCGCGATGCCCGTGATGCTTTCTGTGGGAGCGGCGTAAGCCGCGATGCCCGTGATGCTTTCTGTGGGAGCGGCGTGAGCCGCGATGCCCGTGATGCTTTCTGTGGGAGCGGCGTAAGCCGCGATCGCGACAAGGCGCGCGGCCGCGGACCTCACCTTCGCGCGTGCACCGCGTGCGGATTCGTGCGGATCGCAGCGACGCCGGCGGGCGATCGCGGCTTACGCCGCTCCCACAGGAAGCGAGGGCCGCGGTCGCTCTTACGAAAGCGGACGCGAGAGATCGTCGTCGTGGGCTCTTCGCGGTCGCGGCTTGCGCCGCTCCTGCAGGGCGCGGGGGCTGCGCCACGCCTGCCGGTAGCAGCAGGCGCGGCGCGGTCGGTCAGTCCAGGACGCGGCAGAACACCGCCTTGAGGTAGCGCGACTCGGGCACCTGGGCCAGCCAGGGGTGGTCGGCGCCGGCGCCGGAGACTTTCAGCACCTGCACGGTGCGGCCGGCGTAGAACGCGGCGCGGCGGACCATGTCGAGGAACTGCTCCTCGCTGACCAGGCCGGTGCAGGAGAAGGTCGCGAACAGGCCGCCGGGCTTGACCACGCCCAGGGCCAGCTTGTTCATGTCGAGGTACTTCTTCAGCGCCGGGATCACCTGCTCGCGGTCGCGGGTCATCTTGGCCGGGTCCAGGATCACCACGTCGAAGCGCTCGCCCGCGTTACCCATGTCGCGCAGGTAGGGGAAGATGTCGGCCTGGACGAACTTGACGTGGGCGTTGTTGAGCTTGGCGTTGGCCTTGGCGATGTTGATCACGTCGGCGTCGATGTCCACGCCGATCACTTCCTCGGCGCCGCGCGCCTTGGCGTAAACGCCGAAACCGCCGGTGTTGCAGCACAGGTCGAGCACGCGCTTGCCGGCGACCTGACGCGACAGCCACTCGCGGTTCTCGCGCTGGTCGGCGAAGAAACCGGTCTTGTGCGCGCCGGCCGGGTCGGCGCGGAAACGGATGCCGTATTCGGTGATCGTGGCCGGCGGCACCGCCTCGGTGCCGCGGAAGTCGAAGCTTTCCTGCTTTTGCACGTGCTCGTCGGCGAAGGCGTAGAAGCGGCAGCCCGGGAACTGCGCGCGCAGGGCGTCGTAGATCCATTCGCGGTAACGGAAGGCGCCGGCGCTGAAGTACTCGACCACCAGCAGATCGCCGTAACGATCGACGACCAGGCCGCTGAGGCCGTCGCCTTCGCTGTGGACCACGCGCCAGGCGTCGCTGACCTCGTCCAGGCGCAGCACGTCGCGGCGCAGCGAGACCGCGGCGGCGATCTTGCGCGCGAACCAGTCGGCGTCGATGGTCGCGTCGGGGTCGTTGTCGAGCATGCGCAGAGCGATGCGCGAATGGCCGTTGTAGAAACCGCGGCCGATCCACACGCCGTCGACGCCGACGACGTCGACGATGGAGCCGGGTTTGGGGCGCTGGGCGGGCTTGTCGACCAGGCGCTGGAAGATCCAGGGATGGGTGGATTTCCAGGCGTTCTTGAGGCGTACGGTAGGCAGATCGTTGTTCATCGCCGCATTTTACGCGGGTTGGACGCGGCTCCGGGGGTTTGGCTGCGGCGTGCGCCGGCCCGCGCGTCCCATCGGCGGGACAAACTGGCCCGCCTTGCCCGGCTTGTATTCGCGCCCGGCGGTGCCAATCTCGCAAACATGCACCTGCCCACTCCCGATGCCCCGCCCGACACCCCGGCCCAGCGCGCGGCCGACCGCGGCCGTTTCGTACGCGCCCTCAACGCCAGCCTGGCCTTCGTGCTGGTGCTGGCGGCCGTCTACAGCGCGCAGGGCCAGTTCGATGTCGGCGCCTGGTCGGTCCAGCCCTGGTCGCTGGAGGGCCTGCTGGGCCTGCTGACCGCGCCGCTGCTGCACGGTTCGATCGAGCACCTGGCCACCAACGCGATCTCGCTGCTGATGCTGGGCCTGCTGGCCGGCGGGGTCTACCCGCGCGCGACCCTGCGCGCCCTGCCGCTGATCTGGCTGGGTTCCGGCCTGGGCGCCTGGCTGCTGGGCAGCGCGGGCAGCCATCACCTGGGCGCCAGCGGCCTCACCCACGGCCTGATGTTCCTGGTGTTCGTGCTGGGCCTGCTGCGTCGCGACCGGCCTTCAATCGCCGCGGCCATGATCGCCTTCATGTTCTACGGCGGCATGCTGCTGACCATCCTGCCGCGCGAACCCGGCATTTCCTGGCAGGCCCACCTGGGCGGCGCGGTCGCGGGCGTGATCGCGGCCTTCCTGTTCCGCCGCAGCGACCCCTTGCCGCCGCGCAAGCGCTACAGCTGGGAGGACGAGGAAGACAGCATGGTGCCGGCCAACGACGAACTGGAACCGCCCAGCCCGCGCGAGGTGCCGGTGCTGTGGAACCGCCCCGATCCGGAGCAGGGCGTGGTCCTGCGATTTCCGCCGCGGCGCGAACCGTGAAGACCCCGGCTTAACCCGGTCGCGGCGGCAGGCTAGAGTGGCGCATCGACCGCAGCCCTTGCGGCCACAAGGATCCGCCCGATGCGCTTCGTTTCCCGTGCCCTGGTGCTGAGCGCCCTGCTGCTCGCCAGCCCGCTCGTCGCCGCCAAGGGCGCCTGCCTGATCCAGGGCCAGCTCTCCGGCATGTCCTTCACCGACTGCAGCGAAGTCGACGCGGCCAGCCCGGACGGCGCCTACAAGATGCAGTGCGAATCCAACGCCGCCTCGATCAAGTCGGTCGGCGGCAACGCCACCGCCACCGTCAGCGGCGCCTGCCCGGCCGACCCGCAGGGCATCTGCGAGAACCCGATGGGGCGCAAGGTGCGCACCTACTACTACGGCCGCAACGCGCAGACGCTGGTGGTCACCCAGCGCAGCTGCGAAAGCGCGGGCGGCACCTGGCGCTCGCCCTGAGCGCGGCGAGCGAATCGGCCATGACCTGCGCCCTGCTGGTGATCGACGTGCAAAGCGGCCTGTTCGACGGCGAACCGCGCCCGGACGACGCCGACGCCGTGATCGCGCGCCTGAACGCGCTGATCGCGCGGGCGCGCGACGCCGGCACGCCGGTGATCTTCATACGTCACGAACGCATCGGCACTCTGCTGGAACCGGGCGCGCCCGGTTGGGCGTTCCAGGCCCAGCTCGACGTCCACGACGACGACCTGATCGTCGGCAAGACCTCGCCCGACGCCTTCCTGCGCACCTCGCTGGAAAGCCTGCTGCAGTCGCTGGACGTCGACCACCTGGTGATCGGCGGCTACGCCAGCGATTTCTGCGTCGACACCACCACCCGCCGCGCCGCCGCGCTGGGCTATCCGGTGACCCTGGCCGCCGACGCCCACACCACCCACGACAAGCCGCACCTCACCGCCGCGCGCATCCGCGAGCATCACAACGTCACCCTGTCGGACATCGTCAGCTTCGGCGTCGAGATCCGCGCGCTCGACAGCGCGCAGATCCAGTTCGAACGCAGGCACCCCGGCGACCGCAACACCGCGCTGCGCTGAGGGTTGCCGGCTACTCGCTGGCGCGCACCGCCGGCAATCCGTTCGAACGCAGCTGCGCGTAGACGCTGCGGTCGCGATCGAGCTCGCCCAGGCTGGACAGGCCGCCGAGCACCAAGCGGCCGTCGCGCACGCTGACCCCGCGGAACGGGTTGTCGGTGTACAGATTGGAGCCTTGCAGATAGTCGATGCCGGGCTCGGCGTTGGGGTTGTCGATGCGATAGCCCAACTGCCCCATCAGGGCGCGGCCGAGGCCGTAGTGGCTGATCCAGCCGCCGTTGCCGGGCGGCAACCGATCGACCAGGCCGCGGCTGCGCACCAGCACCGGCACCCGCGCGACCTGCGGGGTGAGCACGTTGTGGCCCCACACGCCGCCCTCGCCCAGCATCTGGCCGTGGTCGGAGGTGACCACGAACACGCCCTTGCCGGGCAGACGTTCGAAGCGCCGGTACAGCTGCGCGGCCAATGCGTCCTGATACAGCAGCGAGTTGTCGTAGGCGTTGCGTTGGCGGGTCGCGAACGGCAGGGTCGCGGCGGTCGGCCAGCGCGCGTAACGCTGGCCGTGCTGGGCGTAGTTCTTCTCGTAGGGCAGATGCGCCGAGCGCAACATCATCACCACGAAGTTGCGCGTGCCCGGGGTGATCCGCTTGGCCATGTCCAGCACCGCGTCGTCGCGCGCCTCGATCACCCGCTTGGTGTCGGTATCGCGCGTGCGCACCACGTCGATGCTGGCCACGTCGAGCTCGTTGAGCAGGTTGCCGCTCTGCGTGGACAGCCAGTAGGTGCGGTAGCCGGCGCGCTTGGCCAGGCGCATCAGATTGGTCTGGTAGGAACGCTGCTGTCCCAGGTTGCCGGGCTCGCGCACGCCGTTGATCAGCAGCGCCAGCGAGGCCGAGGTCGCGGTGGCGCCGGCGATGCCGTGGTGCCAGCGCGCCTGGCCGTCGCGCACCCATTGCGACATCGTCGGGGTGGTGTCGCGCGCGTAGCCGGTCAGGCCCCAGTGATCGCTGCGGGTGGAATCGAAGATCACCAGCCACACGTTCTGCGGCAGGTCCTGCTCGGCGACCGGCACGCGCGCAACCCGATAGGGCTGGTACTGCAGGTCGTAGGACTGCACCGATTTACCGACCAGATTCACCGCGTAGAAGCTGAAGGTATTGATCGAGTTGTGCAGCGAGCTGCGCGCGGGCGCCGGCATGTACTGCGGCATCGCGCGCTGGCTGGCCTTGTAGGGCTTGGTCGCCAGCACCAGGGCCAGCACCAGCAGCGCGATCGGCGCGCGCGGCAGCGGCAGGCGCGGCAGGCCCAGGTTGTAGAGCGCGAACAGCAGCGCATAGGGCAGGGCGCCGGTCAGCAGGGTCGGCCAGTGCGCGCGCGCGCCCGCCAACGTGGCCTCGGCGATGTCCGGGGTCTCGCGCGGAATCATCGCCAGGTCCACCGGCGTCAGCGGCCGGCCCATCGCGGCAATGTGGCACAGCTGCAATAACTGCATCAGCGCGAACACGCTCAGCAGCGCGTTGGCGGCCCAACGGCGGCCGCCCAGCCACAGGCACAGGTGCATGAAGAACAGGCCCAGCACCCACGGCAGCTGCAGGCGCGCCAGGTTATGCGGGCTGGTGAGCTGCTGCAGGAAGTCGTCGCTGAGCATCAGCGCCGCGCTCAAGCCGGCGACCGCGATCAGAATCGCCCAAGGCCCGAGCCGGACCCGCCAGCCCGGTCCAGGAGCGGGCGCTATCGCGGTCGCGCCGATCTTCATGTCGCCACTCTCCAAACCCAAGTGGCGTTGGAAGGTAAGTAGGTGATTTCACCTACGCGTTAAGGAATTGCTGGCCCACATAGAAAGGGCACATGAAGTGCGCTGTCGCTTGCAGTGATGTGTGCGCCGTAGGCGCCGAGCCTTAACGAGGATTCAGCCGCTGCCGATGCGGCGCATGCCTGCGAGCGCAGCTAAGCCTCTGACCCAGATGAACTTCGCGAATCTCCGGCGAGCGGCCGACGGCTTCGGCTTATGATCGCGCCAACTATTTTCACGTTTTCGTCACATTGGCGATCCAGCGGCCAGCCGCGGGACGCCGCCCGCGATGCTAGCGTCGCGACCGATCACGCGACCGGAACCCCTGATGCGCATCGCCGCCGCCGCTGCCCTGCTCGTGTTCGCACTGACCGCCTGCCAGCGCGCGCCCGAGAGCGCCGGTGAGGGCTACGACGAGTCGGCCGCGGCCGATGCGCGCCGGATCGAGGCCGACGTGCGCTATCTCGCCGACGACCTGCTCGAAGGCCGCGAGACCGGCAGCCGCGGCCACGACCTGGCCGCGTTGTACGTGGCCCAGCGCCTGCGCGCGATGGGCCTGCGCCCGGCCGGCGAGAACGGCGGCTACACCCAGCGCGTGCCGCTGCTGCGCGCGCAGCGCCTGCCCGAGGGCAACGAACTGGTGATCGAACGCAACGGCGCCACCACCGCGCTGCGCTTTCGCGATCAGTTCCTGCCGCTGCTCAATTTCGACCTGCCGCAGGCGCGGGTGGAGGCGCCGGCGGTGTTCGTGGCTCAGGCGGTGCACGCGCCCGAGTTGGGGCACGACGATTTCGCCGGCCTGGAGGTGCGCGGCAAGATCGCGGTGCTGTTCGGCGGTGCGCCGGCGCGCTTCGCGCCCGACCAGCGCGCGTTCTATTCCAGTACCGACGAGAAGCTGCGCGCGCTGGCCGAACGCGGCGCGGTCGGCGCGGTGTTCGTGGCCACCACCGGCGACGAACAGACCTACCCCTGGGCGCGCTCGGCCGAGGATTGGCAGCGACCGGGCATGCGCCTGCGCGGCGCCGACGGCCGCGCGATCGACAGCACGCCGCAGCTGCAGGTGGTGGCGCGGGTCAGCGCGGCGGTGGCCGACGTGCTGCTGGCCGGCAGCGGCCATACCGCGGCCGAGCTCTACCAGGCCACCGACGCCGGCCGCCTGCGCGGCTACGCGCTGCCCGGCCGCATCGTGCTGGCCGCGCGCAACCGCATCGCGCCGTTGGAATCGCGCAATGTGGTCGCGCGCCTGCCCGGCCGCGACCGCGCCCTGACCGACGAGCACGTGGTGTTCAGCGCCCACCTCGACCACGTCGGCCTGGGCCCGCCGGTGGACGGCGATGCGATCTACAACGGCGCGATCGACAATGCCCTGGGCGTGGCGGTGATGCTGGAGGCCGCGCGCAAACTGGCTACCGCGCCGAAGGCGCTGCGCCGCTCGATGCTGTTCGTCGCGGTCACCGGCGAGGAGCAGGGCCTGCTGGGCGCGCAATGGTTTGTCCGGCACCCGACCGTGCCCGGCGCGCTGGTGGCCAACCTCAATCTGGACATGCCGCTGCTGCTGACGCCGACCCGCGACGTGGTGCCGATCGGAATCGAGCACTCCAGCCTGGCGCCGCTGCTGCGCCAGGCCGCTCAGGACACCGGCGTGAAACTGTCGGCGGACCCGGCGCCGGAGCTGAGCATGTTCGTGCGCAGCGACCAATACGCCTTCATCCGCGCTGGCGTGCCCGCGGTCTATCTCAACGGCGGCATCGAGGGCGCAGGGCTGGGCGACGATCCGCGCGCGGCCCAACGCGAGTACCTGCGCCTGCGCTATCACCAGCCCAGCGACGACACCCGTCAGCCCATCCACTACGCCGACGCCGCGCGCCTGGCCCGGCTCAACGCGCGCCTGGGCCAGCTGATCGGCGACGCGCCGCAGCGCCCGGTCTGGAATGATGGCGACTTCTTCGGCCGGCGCTTCGGTGCCGGCGCACAACCAGGGAAGACGAATGCGCATTGAGCCTGCTCACCGACTCGCACCGCTGCTGCGCTGGCCGTTCCTGCTGGCGCTGGGGTTGCTGATCCTCAACGATGCGGTGCTCAAGAGCGCCTGGCATAACGCCTTCACCGGCAAGCTCTCGGACTTCGCCGGCGTGTTCGCGTTCGCCTACTTCTGGGCGGTGGCGATCGGGCGTGGGCGCATGGCGGTGCATGTCGCGGTGGGGCTGGCGTTCGTGTGGTGGAAGTCGTCGTGGTCGACCTCGGCGATAGACGCCTGGAATGGCTTGCCGCTGTTCGATGTGGCACGCGTGGTCGACTACGGCGATCTGTTGGCCCTGGCTGTACTGCCGTTGTCGTGGTGGTGCCTGGCACGAGGTGCGCATCCGAACCCTCGCGACGGCGTTACGCCGGCCTGGCCCCAGTTGGCGGTCGCGGCCATCGCGCTGGTGGCGTTTACGGCGACCAGCCGCCCGTTGACGACGATGACGATCAAGGGCGGCGTCGTGTACCTGGTGCCGCTGTCACCGGAGCAGATGCTGCAGCGCTCACGCGACTATCTCTACGATGAGCGACACGATCCGGAGCTTTATCCGGTAGGGTTCGACTGGTCGGACTGCGCGGTCACGGCCGAGTTCGAACTGCACAGCGCCGACGCCATGACACAGATGACCCTGCGTAAGTTCACCAGCCGCAGCTGCGACATACGCGATGCCAAGCCCGCCGAACTGTTCCGGGCGATGCAACCGGAACTGCGCTCGCGCCTGGGCGCGCGGCTACTGCAACCCTACGCCATGCCCAATCACACAGAGCTCGAAGCCCGATACGGCGGTCCGCCGAGATGTTGCGAGGCTGATGAGGAAGTCGAAGCAGCGAAACCGTAGGATGCGGTGAGCGCAGCGAACCGCATCGGCGCGCATGCTCGCATTGGCGTTGCGGTGCGGTTCGCTGCGCTCACCACACCCTACGCGGCGCTGACGCAACGACAGCGCGCCATCCCTATACTCAAGCCATGAAAACGCTGGGCCTGCTGGGCGGGATGAGTTGGGAATCGACGGTTCCCTATTACCGCCAGATCAACGAGACCGTGAAGGAACGCCTGGGCGGTCTGCACTCGGCGCGGTTGCTGTTGCACAGCGTCGACTTCGCGCAAATCGAACGCCTGCAGCATGCCGGCGACTGGGAGCAGGCCGGGCGCGTGCTGGGCGAGGCCGCGCACGGTCTGCGCCTGGGCGGCGCGGAGCTGCTGGTGATCTGCACCAACACCATGCACAAGGTGGCCGCGCAGGTCGAAGCGATCTCGGGCCTGCCGCTGCTGCACATCGCCGACCCCACCGGCGCGGCGATCCGCGCCGCCGGTCTGCAGCGCGTCGCCCTGCTGGGCACGCGCTTCACCATGGAGCAGGACTTCTACCGCCAGCGCCTGAGCGAACGCCACGGCCTGGAGGTGCTGGTGCCGGATGCGGACGAACGCGAACGCGTGCATCGGGTGATCTACGACGAGTTGTGCCTGGGCACGATCCGCGAGGCCTCGCGCCAGACCTACCGCGAGATCATCGCCGGGCTGGTCGCGCGCGGCGCGCAGGGCGTGATCCTGGGGTGCACCGAGATCGGCCTGCTGATCGGGCCCGACGATGTCGCGGTGCCGGTGTTCGACACCGCGGCCCTGCATGCGCGCGCGGCGGCGTTGGCGGCGATCGAGTAAGGGAGCGGCGCGGGCGTTCGGCTTGGCGCGATGATGCGGTTCGCTGCGCTCACCGCATCCTACGAATGCGCATGCCTACGAGGTCGACCGTAGGATGTGGTGAGCGCAGCGAACCGCATCGCCACCATCGACACCATCAACGCGCCGGCAACGGCAACCCGCGGAACGCCTTGACCGTGCGCAGCACGAAGCTGGAGTTCACGTCGGCCACGCCGGCCTGGTTGAGCAGGCGGTCGAGCAGGAAGTGCGAGAAGTGCTCCAGGTCGCGCACCGCGACCAGCAGCAGATAGTCCATGTCGCCGGTCAGCGCGTGGCAGGTGACCACCTCGTCCCATTCGTTGACGAAACGGCGGAACAGCTCCAGCGCGTCGGTGTCGTGGTGGTTGAGCTGCACGCGCACGAAGGCCTGCAGGCCCAGGCCGATGCGCTCGGGGTCGACTTCGGCGCGGTAGCCGGCGATCACGCCCTCGCGCTCCAGGCGCTGGACCCGGCGCAGGCAGGCCGAGGCGGACAGATGCACGCGCTCGGCCAGCTCGGCGTTGGTCTGGCGGCCCTGGCGCTGGAGTTCGGCCAGCAGCAACAGGTCGGTGCGATCCAGCTCGATGGCGGGCATATTCGTGCAACCAAATCGTTAAACACGCAATAATCATGCGCCGTAACCGAGTTCTAGCGCAACAACGCAAGCTTATTGCGCGAATCCGGGGCTACAGTCCTAAGTCGAGCCGCGATCCAACGAATCGCGGATCCACCCGGAATCCCGCCATGAACGACACCACGCCGCAGCGCGTCGAACACCAGCTCACCGACAAGGGCTACGTGCCGGTCTATACGACCGCCGTGGTGGAGCAGCCGTGGTCGAGCTATACCGCCAGCGACCATGCGGTGTGGGCGCAGCTGTTCGAGCGCCAGCAGCGGATCCTGGTCGGCCGCGCCAGCGACGAGTTCCTGACCGCGCAGCGCGCCATGCACATGACGCCCGACCGCATCCCCAAGTTCGAAGACCTCAACGCGGTGCTGCGCGCCGCCACCGGTTGGGAGCTGGTCGGCGTGGAAGGCCTGCTGCCGGAACTGACCTTCTTCGATCACCTCGCCAACCGCCGCTTCCCGGTGACCTGGTGGATCCGCAAGCCCGAGCAGATCGACTACCTCAGCGAGCCCGACCTGTTCCACGACCTGTTCGGTCACGTGCCGCTGCTGATGAACCCGGTGTTCGCCGACTACATGCAGGCCTACGGCCGCGGCGGCGTGAAAGCGCACGCGATCGGACCCGACGCCCTGGTCAACCTGACCCGCCTGTACTGGTACACGGTGGAATTCGGCCTGATCAAGCAGGCCGACGGCCTGCGCATCTACGGCAGCGGCATCGTCTCGTCCAAGGGCGAGTCGATCTACTGCCTGGACTCGGACGCGCCCAACCGCATCGGCTTCGATCTGGAGCGAATCATGCGTACGCGCTACCGCATCGACACCTACCAGAAGACCTACTTCGTGATCGACAGCTTCGAGCAGCTGATGGACGCGACCGCACCGGACTTCACCCCGCTGTACACGCAGCTCGCCGCGCAGGGTTCGGTGCCGGCCGGCGACGTGCTGGCCGGCGACACCGTCTACCACCGCGGCACCGGCGAAGGCTGGCTCAACGACGGCGACGTCTGAGCGGGCGCGCTCACGGCGCGCCCTGCCCCAGTCGAGCGGCGCTCAGCCCCGCGCCGCGAGCGCCAACGGCGGCGGCCGTTGCGCGCCTTCGGCCGCCGCCGACAGCTGACGCGCGAGCGCACGCGCCGCCACACGCAGCTCCGGCACCGCGGTGATCTCCCACAAGCGCCCGCGCAGCAGCGGCCCCAGGCAGTACAGGCCGCGCACTGGCGCGCCGTTCGCGTCCAGGGCTTCGTAGCGCTCGGAGGCGTTGAGGCCCAGGCCCAGCGGATCGGCGCTGATCAGGCCCGATTCGCGCAGGTGCGCGATCAGCGGATGGGTGGTGCGCTCGATGTCGGTGTCGAAACCGGTGGCGCGGATCAGCACGTCGTAGGTCTCGCTGCGCACCTGGGTCTGGCCGCGCTCGCGGATCAGCGCCTCGACCGCGTCGGTGCCGCGGCGCGCGCGCAGCAGCCGCCCCGCGCGCACGGTGAGCTGGCCGCTGACCTGCAGCGCGTCCAGTTCGGCCGCGACCGGCGGCGCCAGGCGGTGGCGCACGCTCTCCCAGTACGAACGCAGGTGGCGCAGGAAGCGCGCGCGCTGCGGCTCCGGCAGGCCGCGCCAGAATCCCTGCAAATACGGACGCAGCGCGTCGATCAGGCTGCGCCAGTCGGACACGATCGGCAGCAGCATGCGCAGCGAGCGCAGCAGCTGGCCCAGGTCGTGCGCGTTCAAGGCTTGCAGCACGGTGGGCGGCAAGGCGATCGGCGCGCTGGCCTCGTCCAGATGCCGGCGCGGCAGCAGGCCATGGCGCGACAGCGCGGCGATCGGGCCGGTGTGACCGCGCCGGCGCAGGGTCGCGACCACGTCGGCCATGGTCAGGCCGGTGCCGACCACCAGCAGGCGCGCGTCCGGGGCGATGCGGTCGATCGCGCCGTCCTGCCAGGGCCAGCCCAGATAGCTGGGATGCACCGCCAGGCGCGGGCCCACGCCCGCCAGCGGCTGCGGCGGCAGCGCGCCCAAGGTCAGCACCACGCGCTCGCTGAAGAAATCGCTGCCGTCGGCCAGATGCACGCGGAAACCGCCGGGGCTGCGTTCGACCGCGATCGCCTCCTGTTCGACCAGATGCAACGTGGCGGCGCTGGTGTCGGCGGCCGAGCGCAGGCGCGCATGCAGGTATTCGCCGTACAGCAGCCGCGGCAGGAAGCTCTGGCGTGCGCGCTCGGTGAGATTGAGCCAATCGGCGAACTCGCCCGGATAGTCCGGCGTCGCACCCAGGTCGCGCGCGCGCACGTTGAGCAGATGCTCCGGTCGCGCCTCGCCGTAGGCCACACCGCGGCCGTAGCTGTCGGCCACGCCGACCAGGGTGATGTCGACGCCGGGACCGGCCTGCGCCGCCAGTTCGCTCGCCAGGGCGCTGCCGCTGAAGCCGGCGCCGATGATCGTGATCCGCATGCGCATCGCCTCACGTGGGGGGAGGCTACGTTCTAGTGGATCGCGCCGGCGGGTGGGTAAAGCGCGGGTTATTTGGGCGGGTCGCTCACCCAACGAAATGGCACAGGCACATAGCCGAACGGAATCTCGCCGATGCGTCCGCGATCACAGCGCGCGCGAACTTGCCGCGCCCCGCGCGGTAGGCACGGCCGACGCGGGCCGCGCAGCCGCGTACTTGCGGTCCAGCACCCGCTTGGCGATCACCGCCGCCAGCAGCGGGCCGAACCAGGCGAAGTAATGCAGGGCCACGCCGTCCACCGCCGGCAGCAGGCGCGGCAGGCCGATCGCCAGGAAGGCGACGTGGGTGGCGATGGCGTTGCCCAGCATCGCGCTGTAGTGCTCGCTCAGCCACCAGCGCGGGCGCGCGGCCAGGCGCGCACGATGCAGGCGCTTGTTCAAGGTGTCGTAGCCGACGTACAAGCCGATCGCGGAGAAGCCGATGAACAGCGGCGAGCCGTCGTGCACGCCCAGCGCGAGCACGCCCACGCCGGCCAGCAGCGCGAGCAGGCCGGAGGCGACGTAGACCGGTCCGGTGTAGCGCGCGACATCGTGCTTGTCGCGGATCGCGCGCCAGGCCGCCCACACGCCGTTGGCGGTGATCGCGACCAGGTAGCCCAGGAACACCGCGATGTAGAGCTGGCCCTGCAGATAACGCACCACCGCCATCGGCACCGCAGTGATCAGGATGCCCAGCATCGCCAGCAGATAGGCCTGGCCGAAGCGACGGTGCAGCGCGCTGCCCTTGCGCAGCGCGGCGGCGGCCCAGAACGTGGCCAGAGCGAGCACGCCGATGCTGCCGTGCGTGGCAACCAGGATCGAGTAAGCGGTCATGACGTCGGTTCGTTGGCGGTTGCGCACAGCCTCGCGCCGCGTGCCGCGCCGACGCAGTGCCCGCGGTCACCAACGCGACCTGCCGGAAGTCACCTTTCGCCGAACGGGCATTGCCAGTCGCGGCGCCCGCCCGCAGCATGCGGGCATGAAGTCATCCTTGCTGCGAGCGATCCTCGACAACGCGTTCCTGCGCGTGGTGTTCCAGCCGCTGAACCTGCCGGCGTTCCTGACCTGGCTGGCGGTGGGTCTGTCGCTGCGCTTCGACAACCGCGCCGACGATGTCTGGCAATGGCTGGCGATGGCCGGTTTCGGCCTGGCCTTCCTGATCGGCGACTTCGTGCCGCGCAACCAGCGCGCGCTGACCGCGCTGCTGCTGACCAGCGAAGCGATCTGCGCGCTGGCGCTGACCTGGCTGGCACCGCGCGGCGGCACCACCCCTGCACTGCTGGTGATCCTGTCGGCGCAGCTGGCGATGATCTATCCGGCGCGGACCACCCTGGTGGCGATGCTGCTGATCGACTTGGGCCTGTTCCTGGTGCTGCGCGCATCGGGCCACGACGCGGCCCTGATCGTGGTGCTGATCTTCGCCGGCTTCCAGGCCTTCTCGTCGCTGATCGCGCACTACGCGCGCCGCGCCGAGGAGGCGCGCGACCAGCTGTCGCGCGTCAATGCCGATCTGCTGGCCACGCGCGCGCTGCTGGCCGACAGCGCGCGCGACGCCGAGCGTTTGCGGGTGGCGCGCGAGCTGCACGACGTGGCCGGGCATAAACTCACCGCCATGACCCTGAACCTGCGCGCGCTCGCGGCCGACCCGGAGTACGCCAAGCGCCCCGAAATCGCGATCGCGCAGCGCCTGTCGAGCGAGTTGCTGGGCGATATCCGCAACGTGGTCCAGGCCCTGCGCGATACGCGCGGTCTGGACCTGGGCGTGGCCCTGCGCGCGCTGGCCGCGCCGATGCCGCGCCCGCGCCTGGAACTGAGCATCGCCGACGACGTCCATCTCACCGATCCGGCGATCGCCGAAACCATCCTGCGCCTGGTCCAGGAAGCGCTGACCAACAGCGCCCGCCACGCCGACGCCGAGCGCGTGCGGGTCGCGATCGCCCGCGACGGCGCCCGACTGCGCATCAGCGTGGAGGACGACGGCCAGGTACGCGGTGCGCTGCGCGAGGGCAACGGCCTGGCCGGCATGCGCGAACGCGTGGCCGCGG
Organism: Lysobacter sp. Root983; assembly: GCF_001429345.1. NCBI lineage: Bacteria > Pseudomonadati > Pseudomonadota > Gammaproteobacteria > Lysobacterales > Lysobacteraceae > Lysobacter > Lysobacter sp. Root983. Next base: position 49,929 of record NZ_LMJO01000019.1, on the reverse strand, counting down.
CCGGCGGCACACTCGCCTTGCAGACCACCGCGCGCGGCGCGCTGCGCATCGAAGCGGAGCTGCCGGCATGAGCGGCCCGAAGATCGCCCTGGCCGACGATCAGGCGCTGGTGCGCGCCGGCCTGCGCGCCTTGCTGGAACTGCAGGGCGTGAGCATCGCCTTCGAGGCCGACGACGGTCAGGTCCTGCTGGACCGCCTGCAGCACACCCCGGTGGACGTGGTCCTCAGCGACATACGCATGCCAGGATTGGATGGCATCGAAGCGCTAGTGCGCCTGCGCGAACGCGGCGACCGCACCCCGGTGCTGCTGCTGACCACCTTCGACGACGGCGACCTGCTGCTGCGCGCGACCGAGGCCGGCGCGCAGGGCTTCCTGCTCAAGGATGCCGCCCCCGAAGACCTGTACGACGCGATCGTGCGCGTGGCCGCCGGCGACACCCTGCTGCAGCCGGTCAGCACCGAGCCGGTGCGCGCGCGCTACCGCTACCACGCCGACGACGCCCCGCGCGCGCTGTTCACCGAGCGCGAGGTCTCGGTGCTGCGGCTGATGGCCGGCGGCTATTCGAACAAGGAGATCGCGCGCGCGATGTTCCTGGCCGAAGGCACGGTCAAGAACTATGTGTCGGTGATCCTGGAGAAGCTGGACACGCGCGATCGCACGCGGGCGGTGTTGAAGGCGATTACGCTGCGGGTGATTTGAGGGGCGGTGCGTGCGCGTGGAGGACGCAGCGGCGTCGCGGCGCCAAGAGCAAATCCCCCTCAACCCCCCTTTTTCAAAGGGAGAAGACAAGCACGGCTACGCGCACGGAGGCCGTGCGCCGAACTCAAATCGTAGGGAGGCTTAAGACCGCGGTCGCGGACCGGGTGGAAGCGCACACCCTCTCCCGCGGACGGAAGAGGGTGCGGCGTGCGGAGGCGGCGCCAGGCCGCGCTCCGCTGGACGGGCGATTAGGCCGCGGCGTCCTTGAGCTTCTTGAGCGGACGCACCTTGACCTTGACCGAAGCCGGCTTGGCAGCGAACCACTGCTCTTCCTTGGTGAAGGGGTTGATGCCCTTGCGCTTCGGCTTGGCCGCCACGTTGACGGCGGTGATCTTCAGAATGCCCGGCAGGGTGAACGCGCCCGCGCCCTTCTTGTTGATCGAAGCGTGCACGGCGCCTTCCAGCGCGCTCAGCACCGCACGCACGTCCTTGGCGACCACGCCGGTGGCTTCGGCCAGATGCGCGACCAGGCCCGACTTGCTCAGGGCTTCCTTGATCGGCTTCGGCGCGGCCGGCTTGGCGGCAGCAGCCTTCGGAGCGGCCTTCTTCTTCGCAACAACTTTCTTCTTCGTCGCCATTTATTTGTCCCGGTGGTACTCGATGAATGGATGGTTTGCCAGGAAACCCCTTCGGCAAGGCGGAATGTAGGGCAACATCGCGGCCACGCCAAGCGCCGAATGGCGGAAAAAGCGCTTTTTTTTCGTCATCGCGCCCGAGCGGTCGCCGATACGGGCGCGAAAGGGCCGGGAATCGCCCCGCAGCCGGCGCGCGCGCCGGCGTGCCGGGCACCGCCGATACGGCCCGAATGCGCCCGTTTCCGACCGCTCGCGCGCGTTCATCGCTAGCCGCGGCGGCGTCAGCGGGCGTCGGCGGGATTGGCGCCGACCGAGCGCAGGTAGGCGTCGAGGCCGCGTTCGCGGCTGTCGCCAAAGGTTTCGCCGGTGGGCGCGTACTCGACGATGCGATCGGGGCGGAAATTGCGGAAGTCGCCGCGCAGGCGGCACCACGCGCCCAGCGTCCAGCTGCCGCCCCAGAACGACAGGCACAGCGGCTCGACCTCGCGCTGGCTGGCGCGCGCCTCGTTGTCGCGGTACAGCAGGCGCAGCACGCGCAGATCGGAGATGGCCCCGTGGAGGGCATCGATCAGGCCGCTGGCCTCGATCCGATTGTCGAGCTGGGGCGCGAAGATGCGGGTGCGCCGGCTGCGGTCCTTGAGCTCGGGCGGCAGCACCGCCTCGATCTTCAGCAAGGCCGCGGTCGCGCTTTCGCCCAGGCGCTCGCCCGCGAACGCGCGCACGAAGCGCGTGCCGACCACCAGGGCTTCGAGCTCGTCGGGACTGAACATCAGCGGCGGGATGTCCGAGCCCTTGCGCAGCACGTAACCGACGCCGGCCTCGCCCTCGATCGGCACGCCCGAACGCTGCAGGTCGGCGACGTCGCGGTAGACCGTGCGCAGCGATACCGCCAGCGTCTTGGCCAATTGCTGGGCGGTGATCGCTTGGCGGCGTCCGCGCAGGGCATGGATCAGCAGGAACAGTCGGTCGGCACGGCGCATGCCGCATGATCCCGCGCCACGCGTTCGGGCTCAACACGCGCGCGGCGGCGGGTCATGAGGGGCAGGGCCTTGGTCGGGCCGGGTGCGCGCATCGCCACGGTCCTAGGACGCGACCGCCAGCTCCGCGTCCGAATCGCGGTCGTGCTTGGGCCCGCCCACCGCGCCGGCCATGGCCATCGCGCGGGCCACCGCGGCCGCCGCGGCCTGTTGCGGGCCATCGGCATCGGCCAGTTCCGAACGCGCCGACGGGCCCAGCCGCAGCAGCACCGGCGCCGCGGCCAGATCGCCCAACATCGCGTCCACCAACACCTCGCGCCAGCGCGGATCCAGATTCAGGCTGCGCGTGGCCTGCGCCCAATGGTCCTCGTCGGCATAGCGTGCGAACCACACGAACACCCGCTCGCCCTCGCGCACCGGCAGGCGCGGGAAGGTGTTCTCGGAGGCATCGGTGACGTAGGTCGCGACCAGTTCGGCGCCGGAGCCGCGCAACAGCGGCGCGAACGCGGACTCGAACAGGTCGTCGAAACCGTCCTCGGCCGGCGCGTTCAAGCTGCAGATGCCGGCCACATAGACCGATGGCGGCAGCGTATCGGCGCCCACCGGCGCGCGCGCCGACGCGGCCGGCTTGAAGCCCGAACCCGCGCGTGCGGGCTTGAGCAGCAGCACGTTGTCGTTGTCCAGCAAGGTCGCGTTGGCGGCATCGCGATGGCGCTGCCAGACCGGGCCGAAATAGAACGAGTTCAATGCGGCGGCGCGCTCGCGCATGCCGGGAAACCCGCGCACCCAGACGTAGCGGTCGGGTTCGTCGAGGTCGCGGAACTGGCCGATCACGTGGATGCCGACGGCTTCCTGGGTCTCGACGAATTCGCGTTCGAACAGCTCGACCAACTCGTCGCGGCGGCCCGGCTGCATCTGGTACTGGCGCAGTTCGATCACCGCGTCGTCGTGGACCAGGCGGCCGTGCTCGTCGATGCGGCGCATCCACATATGCCAGTTGGTTTCCCAGGTCTCGCCGCCGTCGGTGGAAAAGGCCTGGTGCCAGTGCGCCGCGTTGGCGCTGATCTGGTCCCAGGTGAATTTCGCCAGCACCGGCCGGCCTTCGTGCTCGGCCGCGCCGACGAACGTACCCACGCCGTCCTTGAACGCGCCCACCACCGGCGGCTCGAGCACACCGTCGTGGTTGCCGGCCCAGTACAGGCTCCACTGCCGGGTTTCCGGATTGAACAGGCGCAAGGTCATGCCGAGAAACTTCTCGCCGCGACCGGGGCGGCCCCAATCGGTGACGAAGTCGTCGACGTTGCCCAGCCCGCCCAGGATGGGCTCGCAGCCCTGGGTGGCCTCGAACACTTCCCAGTCGGTGGAGCCGACCAGGCGTGCGCGCAGGCGTTCGTTGCGGATGGTCCAGCGGCCGTGGAAGAAGTCGAAATCGTGGCGGCCGTCGTTGGCTGGCGTGCTGTCGTTCATGACTGTCTCGCTGCGCGCGGTGCGCGCCTGGGGTTCACGGAATCGTGCGTAGGGACTGCGTCGTCGCTCAAGCCAGCCGGGTCATGTGCATGACCCAGTTGGTTTCCCAGGTCTTGCCGCCGTCGGGCGACAGCGCCTGTTCCCAGCGCAAGCTGCGTTCGGTGATCTGCGACCAGACCGCGCGCGTGGGCAGCATTCGGCCCTGGTGCGCCTCCTGGCCTTCGAACACGCCCACGCCGTCGCGGAAGCCGCCGATCAGCGGCGGTTCGAGCACGCCGTCGCGGTCGCTGGCCCAGTACACGAACCACTGCCGCGTTTGCGGCCGGTACAGGCGCAGCGCCATGCCGACGATGCCGCCGCCCCAATCGGTGGTGTAGCGGTCCATGCTGCCCAGGCCGCCGAGCACCGGTTTGCATTCGTCGATGGCATCGAACTCGATCCACTCGTCGCTGCCGGCCAGGCGCTCCTTGAGGCGGCGGTTCTTGACCTGCCAGCGGCCGTGATAGAAGTCGAAATCGTGGCGGCCGTCGCGTTCGGGCATGGCGGAGCTTCCTGTCGCTGGAGTGGAGGCGGCGTGCGCGAACACCGTCGCGGGCAGCGTGGCGGCCATCGCCGCCGCCGGGGCGGCCACGCCCCATCGCAGGATTCGTCGTCGTTGCCGGTCCATGCTCGCGCCCCGCCCGTGCCGATCGCACCGGCACAGACTGCGCCCGGGCTACTGCCAGCCTGCTGTCAGTAGCCTGGCTTGCGATTTCGCGCGAGCCGGCTCATCCGGCCGGGTCGGGCGCGCGCGGGAAGAACACCGCGATGCAGAAGCCGCGACCCTCGATGCCGTCGCAGGGCTCGATGCGCGCGTCATGGATCTGGGCGATGCGCGCCACCAGCGACAGGCCGATACCGCTGCCGCCGTCGGCGCGCCCGGGCTCGGACTGGCCGGGTACGCGGAAGAAGCGGTCGAAGATGCGGCCGCGATCGGCCTGCGGCACACCGGGGCCGTTGTCGGACACGCGCAGCTCCACGCCGCGCACGCCGTCGCGCACCGCGTGCAGGCACGACACCGCGACCTGGCCGTCCATGCCGGCGTAACGCACCGCGTTATCGATCAGGTTGCGCAGCAGGATGCCGAGCTGGTCGACGTCGCCCAGGATGGTGCAGGGCTCGGACTGCAGGCTGACGCGCTGGCGGCGGTCGCGCGCCAGGGTCTCGAAATCGCGCACCACCAGCACCACCAGTTCCGACAGCGACACCGGCAGCAGCGGCGGCGGGCCGGCGCCGGCGTCCAGGCGGGCCAGATCCAACAGCTGCTCGGACAAGCGCGCGCTGCGCCGCACGCCCGCGCTCAGGCGCTGCAGGGCGGCGTTCTTCTCCTCGATGGTGTCCGCGCGCAGGGCCAGGTCGGCGTGCGCGGTCAGCACCGCCAGCGGCGTGCGCAGTTCGTGGGCGGCGTCGGCGATGAAGCGGCGCTCGTGCTGGACCGCGTTGTCGACGCGTTCGAGCTGGCCGTTGAAGGCGTCCACCAGCGGGCGGAATTCGCTGGGCAAGCCCGGCGCGTGCAGCGGCGTGAGGTCCAGCGGCTTGCGTTCCAGCAAAGTACGCCGCAGCGCCGTCAGCGGGCGCAGCGAGCGCCCGATCACACCCCACACGGCGATGCCGAACAGCACGAAGATCAGTGCCGCCGCCAGCACGCTCCAGGCGATCCAGCCGCGCATCTCGTTGACGATCTGGTACTTGGAGCGGCCGACCTGGACGGTGATGCCGCGCTGCGGCTCGGTGAGGCTGTACACGCGCCAGCGCTCGCCATCGATCATCCGGGTGGCGAAGCCGTCGCGGAAGTCCGGCTTCAGCGGTTCCAAAGGTGCGGCCGGCGAATAGACCACGTTGCGGCCGTCGACCCAGACCTGGAAGCTCATCTTCCAATCGCGCGCGCCGTTGGGCTTGGGCGGACGCGCGCGCGCCGGCAGGGCCTTCAGGCCATCGGGCATCGAGCCCAGAACCTGCGCGGCGATGTCGCGCAGCGAGGCGTCCCACAGGCCGGTGCGCTCCATGCGCTGCTGCCAGACCTGGCAGCCCATCCAGACCAGCCAGGCCACCATCACCGCCTTCAGCAGCACCCAGGTCAGGCGCCAGCGCAGCGAACGCGTCCTCATGCCGGCGCACCGCCGATGCGGTAGCCGTAGCCGTGCACGGTCGCGATCACCTGCTCGCCGAGCTTGCGCCGCAGTTGGTGCACGTAGACCGCGATGGTGTTGCTCTCGATGGTGCCGGAGCTGCCGTACACGGCTTCCTCCAACTGCTCGCGCGTGACCACGCGGCCCTGACGCTCCATCAGCAGCATCAGGGTACGGAACTCGTGCGCGCTCAAGGGCACCGGCTCGCCGTCGCGGGTGACTTCGCGCCGCGCCGGGTCCAGCACCAGGTTGGCGTAGCTGAGCACCGGCGACACCCGGCCCTGGCTGCGTCGCATCACCGCGCGCAGGCGCGCGTACAACTCGTCGGGCTGGAACGGTTTGACGATGTAGTCGTCGGCGCCCGCGTCCAGGCCGACGATGCGGTCGCTGAGCTTGTCGCGCGCGGTCAGGATCAGCACTGGGGTGGCGTCGTAGCGGCCGCGCAGCACCGACAGCACGCTCAGGCCGGAACTGCCGGGCAGGCCCAGATCCAGCAGCACCGCGGCGTAGGAATGATCGATCAGCGCGGTCTTGGCCAGGGCCGCATCGCCGACCCAATCGACGCTGAAGCCGTTCTGGCGCAACCCGTCGCGCACGGCCTCGCCGAGCATGACGTCGTCTTCGACCAGCAGGATATTCATGACGGCAACCGGTGGCGGTGAATGGGCTACAGCTAACGGACGTATCGTGCGCGACGGCGATTAAGAAGTTCTTAAAGCGCGGCGCCGCGCGTTCAGCCGATCTTTACGCCACTTAAAAACTTCTTAAAAGCGCGCGCGCAGCATCCTCCTCGCCGACCCACCCCACGGGTCGTATCGAACGGAGATCGCCATGCCCGCATCGTCACGTCCCGTTTTGTCCCTGATCGTAACCCCGGCGCTGCTCGCAGGCTGCGCCTCCATCCCGCGCAGCCAGACCCCGCTGGCCGCGATCGCCGGCCTGGACTGCGAGGCCCTGACCCAGGAGCAGGCCCTGAGCGAACGCAGCCGCGACGCCGCCCAGCACGCGCGCAGCAACGCCTGGAAGGCGGTGCTGCCGATCGCGGTCGGCGTGCGCTACGCCTCGGCGCGTTCGGCGCAGTCGGAGGCCGAGCAGCGCCTGCAGGCGATCCGCGCCAGCCGCGACGCCCACCGTTGCGCGGACGCGCCCGCCCAGTCCGTCAACCTGGGGGCCGAGGTATGAGCCTGGTCTCGCCCCTGATGAGCGTGGTGCGCATCGCGCAACGGCCGGCCGCCGTCGCGCCGGCGGGCCCGCACGCACGCGCCGTGCGCCCCGACGACCTGCCCGCGCTATTGCGCCTGTGCACCGAACACGCCGAGCTGACGGTGTTCGAGCGCCTGCCCTACGGCCACGCCCGCGACAGCCTGCTGGAGCTGCGCGAGGCGCTGTTCGAACCGCCGCTGCGGGCTTGGGCCTGGATCGCCTACGTCGACGGCGAAGCGGTCGCCTACGCCAGCGCCACGGTCGGCTTCTCGTTGCTGGAACGCGCCTATCACCTGTGCCTGGAAGGCCTGTACGTGCGTGCGGCCTGGCGCGAACGCGAGATCGAAGCCCTGCTGTTCGAGCAGGCGCTGGACGCCGCCGCGCGCTTCGGCTGCCTCAACCTGCAATGGCAGGCGCCGGCCTGGAGCGAGGCCGCGCGCGCGTTGGACCTGCCGCGCCGCGCCACCCACATGGAAGCGCTGCGTTACGTGCTGCCGGTAAGCCCCGCCGGCGACGCCGGCTAAGCCCATGTCCGCGCCGCGCGCCGCCCTGCCAGTCCCCCTCGCCCCAGCGCGTCCCCCGCGCAGGCGCCGCGCGCGTCGCGCGCTCCTCTTCCTTTTGGTAGTCGCCACTGTCATGACCACGCTCTCCCTCAGCGCTTGCCGCACCACCGCCTACCCGGACTCACCGCAGTTCCGCGACGGTGGCTTCCGCAACCCGATCGCGCCCAAGACCGTGGGCTGGCGCGAAATGCCGGCCATGCTCTGGCGCTTCGCCTTCGACAAGCCCGCCGACACCGTGCCCAAGACCGCGCCGCCGGTGGCCGCGCTCACGCGCGAACAGTTGTTGGCCGCGCCCGACGGCAGCCTGGTGCGCTTCGGCCACTCCACTGTGCTGCTGAAGCTGGACGGCGCGTTCTGGCTGACCGACCCGGTGTTCTCCGAGCGCGCCTCGCCGGTGCAGTGGGCCGGCCCCAAGCGCTTCCATGCGCCGCCGATGACGATCGCGCAACTGCCGCAGATCAAGGGCGTGATCCTGTCGCACGATCACTACGACCACCTCGACAAGGCGGCGGTGCTGGAGCTGGCGGCCAAGACCGAGCACTTCCTGGCGCCGCTGGGCGTGGGCGATCTGCTGATCGAATGGGGCGTGGACGCGGCCAAGGTGCAGCAGCTGGATTGGTGGCAGTCCGCCACCATCGACGGCGTGCGCTTCGTCGCCACGCCCTCGCAGCATTTCTCCGGGCGCGCGATGTTCGCCGACAACCCCACCCTGTGGACCTCGTGGGTGATTCGCAGCTCGCGTCTGAACCTGTACTTCAGCGGCGACACCGGCTATTTCGACGGCTTCAAGGCGATCGGCGAGAAGTACGGCCCCTTCGACCTGACCCTGTTGGAATGCGGCGCCTACAACGCGCAGTGGGCGGGCGTGCACATGCTGCCCGAGCAAACCTTGCAGGCGCATCTGGACCTGCGCGGTCGGCGCCTGCTGCCCATCCACAACGGCACCTTCGATCTGGCCATGCACGCCTGGACCGATCCGATGGAGCGCATCACCGCGCTGGCGCGCGACGCCGGCGTGGAAACCCTGACCCCGGTGATGGGCACGCCGGTGAACCTGCACGCGCCGCCGGCGACCTCGGCGTGGTGGCGTACGGGGCGTTGATCCAAAGCGAAGCCGTAGGATGCGGTAAACCGCAGGCGCACCGCATCACGCGCGCCGGCCCGATCGCGCCACAACCCGATGTCGCGATGATGCGGTTGTCACCGTATCCCACGGTTACATCGACGGTCATAGGATGCGGTAAGCCGCAGGCGCACCGCATCGCGCGCGCCGGCCCGATTGCGCCGCAACCCGATGTCGCGATGATGCGGTTGTCACCGCATCCTACGGTTACGTCGCTGGTCGTAGGATGCGGTAAGCCGAAGGCGCACCGCATCGTGCGCGCAGGCTCGGAATCGCAGCGCAATTTCCTGGCCGGCTGCCGCCTACTCAAACGCGCGCCGGCTTACTCGCCGATCGCGAACAAATCCGACTGGGCGACGTAACCGTCCTCGTCGACGAAACCCGACAAGCCCACGCCGACCAGGCGATACAAGGTGTCGGCCGGATGCTCGACGCGCGCGCGCAAGGCGCAGGCGATGTCGGCCAGCTCCTGTTCGCTGGCCGGCGGCGTCGGTTGGGTGAGGCTGCGGGTGAGGGTGCGGAAGTCGGCGGTCTTGAGCTTCAGCACCACCGTGCGCGCGAGCCGTCCGGGCTCGCGCTGGTAGCCGGCCCAGGTCTTGCTGGCCAGGCGGCGAATATGCGGTTCCAGCGCGTCCAGGCGTAGATCCTCGGCGAAGGTGTCCTCGGCCGAGATCTGCAGGGTCGGCCGCTCCGGCTCCACCGCGCGCTCATCGATACCCAGCGACAGCTCGTGCAGACGCCGACCCCAACGCCCGAAGCGCTGCTCCAGCGCCAGCGCGCCCAGCGCGCGCAGGTCGGCGACCACGCTTACGCCCAGCTCGGCCAGCTTGGCCTCCATCACCTTGCCCACGCCGGGCAGCCGGCCCACCGGCAGCGGCTCCAGAAAGGCCTCGACCTGGTGCGGTCGGATCACGAACAGGCCGTCGGGCTTGCGCCAGTCGGACGCGATCTTGGCCAGGAATTTGTTCGGCGCCACGCCCGCCGACGCGGTCAGCTGGGTCTCTTCGCGGATCGCGGCGCGGATCGCCTCGGCGGTGGCGGTGGCCGAAGGCAGCCCGGTCTTGGTCGCGGTGACGTCCAGATAGGCCTCGTCCAGCGACAGCGGCTCGATCAGGTCGGTGTGGCGGGCGAAGATCTCGCGCACCTGGCGCGAGACCGCCTTGTAGCGCACGAAATCCGGCGGCACGAAGATCGCGTGCGGGCACAGGCGCTCGGCACGCACCGCCGGCATCGCCGAGCGCACGCCGAACTTGCGCGCCTCATAGCTGGCCGCGCACACCACCGAGCGCGCGCCGCGCCAGGCCACCACCACCGGCACCCCACGCAGCGAGGGATCGTCGCGCTGTTCGACCGACGCGTAGAACGCGTCCATGTCGACGTGCAGGACTTTACGGTTGGGGGCGGACACGGTAAGCGGGGACGATGCGAAGGCGGCATGGTAGCGCGCCCGAGCTGACGCGGCCCCTGTCTTGCGTCATCGCATTCCTGCCACGACCGCGCTCTGTGGGAGCGGCATAAGCCGCGATCGTCGATCGACGCAGCCGCGATGCGTTTCGCAACTACCGTCGCGGCCTACGGTTGCAGGAAGCCCCCGTGGCACCTCGCTCCCATCGTCGGCGTCTGCGCCACGCCGAAACGCAGCGCCGAACACGCGCCCCCGAAGGAAGCAGCGCAACGGCGACGACGCCACTCGGCCACGCCACAAGCCCGGCGCGGCGGCGCCCCACGCACCGCCGCGCCGTCCCCCACTGACGCTCAGTTCGGCGTCGGGTAGGCCGTGTACACCACCCAGCGGTTGTTGATCCGCCGCATCACGATCTGCACCGCGTTGACCTGGATGTCGTGGCCGGCCGTGCACATGCCGTTGCCGTCGGCGGCGGTGCACTGGCGCGCGAAGTACTGCCACTGCAGGGTGCGCGCGGCCTCGCTGCCGTTGGCCGCGGGCTCGGGGCAGTACAGCGGATTGGGCTGGCGCGACAGGCGGTCGAACGCCTCGCGCCAGGCCTGCGCATCCCAGAACAAGGTGCGGCCGTACTGGCTGAAACCAGGCGGCGGTCGCACCCCGGGAACGTGCGCGGCCAGGTGACCGCCGCTGTCGGCGTTCATCTCCGGAATCGCGCTCATCTGCACGGTGACCAGGTTGGCGCAGGGCTCCACGGCGTGAGCGGTCAGAACGGTGGCGGACAGCAGCGCGGCCAGGGCCGCGGCTTTGTTGCGCATGCGCATGTCGATACTCCGGTGGCGTTGCGTGGAGGTCAGTAGGTCGGTTCCAGCGCGCCACCGGCGCTGATGCCGGCGCCGTAGGTGCCGTCGGCCAGCGAATAGATCTGCGCGTTGGGCAGCGCGGCGATCAGGGCGTTGTAGGCGGCCAGCACCGAGGCCTGCCACACCGCGGTCTCGCCGATGATGAACAGTTCGTTCGGGTTGTAGTTCTGACCCTGCAGGATGCCGACCACGGTGGGCACGTCGGCGGCCGAGAACTGGTTGTTGGCGCCGTCGTAGATCGACAGATGGATGCCGATCACCTGGGTGCCGGCGGCGTTGCGCGCGGCGATGCCGATGCAGGAGGTGAAGGCGGTGAACTGGATGGTCGGCTGGGTGTCGCCGCCGGCGGTGGGCGCGACGTTGGCGGCGGCCGCCCATTCGCATTCGGCGATGGCCAAGGGCGCGGCGCCGGCGTTGATCGTGTAGGGCATGACGGACTCCAGTACGAGGAAGGGAGTGCACCTTGTAGGCCCCTCGCCGACGCGGCGACATGCGGAAGCCGCGCGCAGCCCGGACGCTTCACAGGCTTTCGGCCACATGCGTTGCCGTTTCACGGCCGCGGCGGCGCCGCGTTGTGATCGGTATGGACATACTCGCGTCGTCGCACCCCAACGAGCCCGCGTCGCGGCCGCCCGCCGCTGCTTCCGCCGCCGTTTCGGCCACCGTGCGCGCGCCGGCGGCGCTGTTCCTGGGCCTGCCCTGCCCCGGCACCCCGGCCTTCGACGCCTTATGCGATTTCTGCGACGAACACCGCGTCGCCGTGCTGGCCTCGCTGCCCTGGGTCGCGGCCGAGATCGCCGGCCACGACGGCTTCGACGCCATGCTGCGCTTCGTGCGCGCGCTGGGCGGCCGTCGCGTCTACGTGCCGCGCGACCGCAGCGGCTTCGCCGACCGTCTCGGCGTCGAGCTCAGCGCCACCACCCACGCGCGCCTGCTCGCGCACACCAGCGAAGCCGGCACCGTCGAAGTGCCTTCGGCCTGGGGCGTGTTCATCGCCCTGCGCCGCATCGCGATCCGCGCCGCGATGGCGGCCGGCGGCGACCTGCGCTCGGTCGCGCAGTCGTTCGGGGTGAGCGAGCGGCATTTGCGGTGTAGGTGATCCGCGCCGCGGGCCACAGCCACCGCATCGGCTCAGGGTCCAGACGTAATTCCGGCTCACGGGTGTCCTGGCCGGGCCCATCGGCGACAATAGCGGCCTCGCCACCGCCTCCCAGCCCCGCCATGACCCAGGCCCCCAGCGCCAGCACCGCCGTCTCCCTTACCCGCTACCTGATCGAGGAGCAGCGCGCCGGCCGGATCAGCCCGGATCTGCGCCTGTTGATCGAGGTGGTGGCGCGTGCCTGCAAGACGATCTCGATCGCGGTCGGCAAGGGCGCGCTGGGCGGCGTGCTGGGCGATGCCGGCACCGGCAACATCCAGGGCGAGGCGCAGAAGAAGCTGGACGTGCTCAGCAACGAGATCCTGCTGGAAGCCAATGCCTGGGGCGGCCACCTGGCCGGCCTGGCCTCGGAGGAGATGGACACCTCGCATCCGATCCCGGACGTCTACCCGCGCGGCAACTACCTGTTGCTGTTCGATCCCCTGGACGGCTCCAGCAACATCGACGTCAACATCTCGGTGGGCACGATCTTCTCGGTGCTGCGCTGCCCGGACGGCGTAACCCAGGCCCAGGACCAGCACTTCCTGCAGCCGGGCACCGAGCAGGTCTGCGCCGGCTACACCACCTACGGCCCCAGCACGATGCTGGTGCTGACCATCGGCAACGGCACCCACGCCTTCACCCTGGACCGCGAGGTCGGCAGCTTCGTGTTGACCACGCGCGACATGAAGATTCCGGAAGAGACCAAGGAATTCGCGGTCAACATGTCCAATCAGCGCTACTGGCAGGCGCCGATGCAGGCCTACGTGGGCGATCTGCTGGCCGGCAAGGAAGGCCCGCGCGGCAAGGACTTCAACATGCGCTGGGTCGCGTCCATGGTCGCCGACGTGCACCGCATCCTGACCCGCGGCGGCATCTTCAGCTATCCGCTGGACGCCAAGTGCGCCGCCCAGGGCGGCAAGCTGCGCCTGATGTACGAGGCCAACCCGATGAGCTTCCTGGTCGAGCAGGCCGGCGGCGCGGCCAGCACCGGCCGCCAGCGCATGCTGGAAGTGCAGCCCACCGGCCTGCACATGCGCGTGCCGGTGTTCCTGGGCAGCAAGCACGAGGTCGAAGCCGCCGTGCGCTACCACGCCGAGCACGACGCCCAGGCCTGACCGGCCGCGCGTCGGCGCGCGCCAGCCGCAGATGAATCGGCAATGGCGCGATTCGTGCATTCCCCTGCGTGGTCCCCTTCACCGCGATGCCCGTCATCGCGGTGACCGCTCTTGGCCACCCACGGCGTTGAATACTCTTGCCCACGGACAGCGGCGCGGAACGCGTTATGGGCGGGGAGAGCACGATGGCCAACGGTGTGCCGCGCGGGCCCCAGGCTCGAGGCGCGGGTAAGCACGATTCGGCAGACACGGAAGCGGCCCCGCGCGAGCCATTGCCTCGAATTCCACAGGCACGCGAACTGATCTACGTCACCCGCGGCAGCGCCGGCCGGGTGCTTTCGCTGGGGCGGCTGCAGCAGTTGGGCTGGAACCTGCGCCGCGCCCCGGATTCACGCAGCGTGCTGCGCATCCTGCAACGCGATGCCCGCCAGCCGCACGCGGCCCTGCTGGACCTGCGCGAGGGCTTCAGCCATCACGACCTGGCCGAGTTCGGCGCCGCCCTGTCGGCCAACAACGTCGGCTGGGTCGCCGGCATCGAGGCCTCGCAGTTGGACCAGGAGCCGGTGCGCCGGCTTATCCGCGACTACTGCTACGACTACGTCACCCTGCCCTGCCCCGAGGCCGTGCTGAACACCATCATCGGTCATGCTCACGGCATGGCCACCCTGGCCTGCGAACACGGCGAGACCACCAGCGAGGCCGGCTTCGACGGCATGATCGGCGAGAGCGCGGCGATGCGCGTGCTCTGCCGCACATTGCGCAAGGCCGCGCTGACCGAGGCGCCGGTGTTCATCGCCGGCGAGACCGGCACCGGCAAGGAACTGGCCGCCAACGCGGTGCACCGGCATTCGCGCCGGCACGCGCATCCGTTCGTGGCGATCAACTGCGGCGCGATCCCGCACAGCCTGGTGCAGTCGGAGTTGTTCGGCTACGAGCGCGGCGCATTCACGGGCGCGCAGCAGCGCAAGCTGGGCCGGATCGAAATGGCCAACGGCGGCACCTTGTTCCTGGACGAGATCGGCGACCTGCCGCTGGAAAGCCAAGCCTCGCTGCTGCGCTTTCTGCAGCAGGGCTGCATCGAACGCCTGGGCGGCCACGAGCAGATCCCGATCGATGTGCGCATCATCTCGGCCACCCACCACGACCTGGAAGCGGCGGTCGTCGACGGCCGCTTCCGCGCCGATCTGTTCCACCGCCTGTGCGTGCTGCGCCTACAGCAGCCGCCGCTGCGCGACCGCGGTGTCGATATCGACCGCCTGGCCGAGCAAGCGCTGCAACGCTATTCGCAGGAAAGCCAGCGCACGCTCAAGGGTTTCTCGCCCTGCGCGCGCCACGCCCTGCACAGCCACCCTTGGCCGGGCAACGTGCGCGAGCTGATCAACCGCGTGCGCCAGGCCGTGGTGATGGCCGAGGGGCGGCTGATCACCGCCGCGGATCTGCATATCGACAGCGCCGGCTTCACGCCGCCGCCGACCTTGGACGAGATCCGCGACGCCGCCACCAAGGACGCGATCGAACGCGCGCTGCAGCGCAACCGCGGCCGCCTGATCGATGCCGCGCGCGAGCTCGCGGTGTCGCGGGTCACGCTGTATCGCTTGATGCAGCGGCACGGCTTGCGCACGGGCGACGATACGGGGGCGCCGGACACGTTTAGTGCGGCTTAGATGCCGCGAGCGGCGACGCGCGGCCGCGATGCGCGCGACGATCGTGTTCGGGTCTTCGACGCCCGCGCCACTCTTCTCCGGCGCGGGCGTCTGCTGCGCCCTCGGGGGAACGTCTTACCAGGCCAGCGCGGATGCCAACATCGCAGTCGCGGTCCGCTGCGGACGGCGCCGGATGAGGCTGCGGGGGGAGGGGGTAGCGGGCATGGCGGACTCCGTCGGGGGACGGTCCCGACGCGCGGACGGCGCAGGGGGGACGATATCTACCCAAGCGAGCTTCGTGCCAATCGCTCAAGCGATTGATTCGACGATATTTTTCCGCGCGGCGGGCGGCGGGTGCCGGCATCGGACCGCATAAATGTTTCGTCGCTGCAACTTGAAATGGCGTTGCGCCGGCGCCGTCTGGGGGTTTTCACCAGGGAACAGCGAGGCCTGGCGTCCTCACGCCGCGCACACCTGCCTGAGCAGGCGAGGTTGCGTTTTTGCAACGCCGATTGAGCGTGCGAGGATGGCCGCTTTCCCGCCGCATTGCGTAGAGACGCCGCATGACCGAGGCCCCGCTGCAGGACGCCATCCACGACTTCATCGAGGTCTACCCGCAGGTGCTGGACCGCGCCGCCTGCGCCGCCCTGCTGCAGCGTTTCAACGCCAGCGGCGCCGTCGCGCCGGGCCGGGTCGGCGGCGGCGTGATGCCCGAGCTCAAGGACAGTCGCGACCTGACCATCTCCGGCCGCGAGGAATGGCGCGACGCCGAAGCCGCATTGAACAACGCCGTGTTCGCCGGCCTGCTGCATTACCTGCGCCGCTACCCCCACACCCTGATCGCGCCGCTGATGCTGGAAGTGCCGGGCGCCGACGGCCAGGGCCGCCACCGTCTCACCAGCGAACGCCTGACCGCGATGGACGACGCCACCTTGGCCCCGGTGGTGCAGGCGGTGCTGCGCCCGGGCGCGATCAACCTGCAGCGCTACACCGCCGATCGCGGCGGCTATCCGTATTGGCATTGCGAGTTGTTCCCGCGCGACGCCAATGCCGAGACCCTGCATCGCCACCTGCTGTGGACGATCTACCTCAACGACGGCTTCGAGCAGGGCGAGACCGAGTTCCTGTACCAGCAACGCAAGATCGCCCCACGCACCGGCGACCTGCTGATCGCGCCGGCCGCCTTTACCCACACCCATCGCGGCAATCGGCCCAAGGGTGGAGACAAGTACATCGCGACGAGCTGGATTCTGTTTCAGCGGGCGGAACGCTTGTATGGAGGTGCCTGAGGTGCGCGGGATTCGGATGCTTTGGCTCTGCCTGCTCCTGGCGCCTGCTTCCGCGTTCGCGTTCGAGGGCGAAGTCGCCGGCAGCGAAATCTCGCTGGGCGGCATTGCGGTGGGCGCGACCACCAGCGAGGTAACGAAGACGCTCGGCAAGCCGTTGCGTCAACAACCGCAGACGGACTTCATCGATCTCGACTACCACTACCCGAACCTGCAGGTGTCCTTTAGCGATGGCGTGGTCGCTGGCTTGTATAGCGACCACCGCAAGGGCTGCACACCGATGCGCCTGTGCCCCGGCGATAGGCTGGACAAGATGCGATCCCTGTACGGGGCGCCCATCGTGGCGAACCGGGAGACGGGACAGTTCTACGAGTACTACGCTACCGATTTCGACTGTTGGCTAGAAATCGCCGCCGAAGGCGAGAAGATAAAATCCATCGCAGTGGCATGCCAGCCGTGACGTTTCCGCCGGCCAGGAGTGCGAAGCATCGTCGCTGCAAGTTTTCGCATAGATCGAGTTCCAGGGCGTACAAACCCCATGTCCGATATCACGTTCAGTAAGGAAGAGAAGGCGATCGTCGTCCGCAAGATCCAGGGCTACTTCTCCGAGGAACTCAATCAGCAGATTGGCCAGTTCGACGCCGAGTTCCTGCTCGACTTCTTTTCCAAGGAGTTGGGCGCGTACTACTACAACCGTGGCCTGTACGACGCGCAGGCGGTGTTGAACGCCAAGCTCGAGGATGTGCAGGACGCGATCTATCAGCTCGAGCAGCGCACGGATTTCAGAAGGTAAGCGTGCACGCGCGGGCCGATGGGCAGGTACGCCGATGCGGCCAGCGCCCTAGCCGCACGCCAGGAGGGTCCGTGGACAAGCAAGTGCGACCAGCGAGGGATTGCATGGGCATCGAATACAAGATCCGGTTCGAGGTACCCCCGCGCTACGACCGCTCCGCGGTGGCAGGCAGATTGCCAGCGGCGGCCGACGCCGCGGGGGCGATCTACGGCTACGAGCTTGAAGCGGATGGCTACTACTTCATAGATCACCTGGTCGATCCCGCGATCGCCGCGGTGGCGTTCCGGCGACTGGTCGATGAGGCGCTGCGGCACGGCGATCTCGTCCAGATCCTGGAACCGTGACAGGAGCGCCGGCGTGGTCTATGTCCTGCTCGTTATCGCCGCCTGGGGATCGCTGTTCTTTCGTCTGCCCGTTTGGCTTTCGATCCTGAGCAGCTGCGCGTTCCTGGGCCTGGGCGCTGTCTTTCTGCTGTTCGGTTTGGCCGGGTCGTATTGGGACAGCCATATGACCTCGGGAGATTCCGCGGCCACATCGACGCTGGTAACCGGGGCCCTGTTGCTGCTGTCGCGCGCGGCCTTGGTGGTCAAGCTGATACTGCATGCCTTGGTGGCGCCGCCGGAGCCGTAGCGCGCGCGTTCTGATGGAAGCGGCCGGGTCGTTCGGTTCGACTGGGCATGGCCGCAGCCAACGACGATGGGGCAACGTCGGGTCTCGCGGGCAGGCCGCAACAGTTCGGCGGTTGGGTCTTGCCAAGCCTTGCGGCCGGGTCTGCGTGGATACCGATCGCGTCTGGCCATCGCGGATCGCGAGCAAGAAGCTCCGGGCGCGCGTAGAGTCGGCTGGCCGCATGGCGCTTGCTGCAGGCGCGGGCCGAGGTTCGCCAGAACCGTACGAATTTATCGGCTCGCGCCCGCTCGCATACGCGTCGCAACCCACCTTCCATCGCCCGGTGAGGCCGCATGAGACATAGCGAACGACATCGAACGCAGCGAACCGGCTGGCTACGCGCCGCCGTGCTCGGCGCCAACGACGGCATCGTGTCCACGGCCAGCCTGGTGCTGGGCGTCGCGGCCGCCGGCGCCGATACCCGCGCCATCTTGGTCGCGGGCGTCGCCGGCCTGGTCGCCGGCGCCATGTCCATGGCCGCCGGCGAGTACGTGTCGGTGAGCTCGCAAGCCGACACCGAGCGCGCGGATCTGGCGCGCGAGCGCAAGGAGCTGGACGACAATCCCGAGCAGGAGCTCGAGGAGCTGGTGTCGATCTACGTCAAACGCGGACTGGACCGCTCTTTGGCCTCCCGCGTCGCCACCCAACTGATGGCCCACGATGCATTGGGCGCGCATGGTCGAGACGAGCTGGGCATATCCGATACCTTGGCGGCCAAACCGGTCCAGGCGGCCTTCGCTTCCGCCGGCACCTTCGCCGCGGGCGCGGCCCTGCCCTTGTTGACCGTGCTGATCCTTCCCACGGCCTGGCTGATGTGGGGCCTTGCCGGCAGCTCGCTGTTCTTCCTCGCCTTTCTTGGCCTGCTCGCCGCGCGTACCGGCGGCGCACCGGTGCTCGCCTCTGTACTGCGCGTTTCCTTCTGGGGCATGCTGGCCATGGGTTTGACCGCTGGCGTGGGTGCGCTGTTCGGCGTCTCGGCATGAGCCCGCGCCGCTACGGCACGCGTCCGGCATAGATCCATCGGCAAGGAGTCGGCTTGAATGCTTCGGCGCGACATGGCTAAGTTGGTACTCGTTGTGGTCTTCTTCGCGGTCTCCTTCTTTCTGTTGGCCGACGTCATCGGTTTCGACTCGCCCTGGCTGGGCCTGTTGCTGATGTTCTATTTCATGGGCTTGGCGAAAGTCGCCGAACCCTTGTTCGCGCTGCGCATGCCCGCGGCCCTGCGCGATGTCGATCCGGCGTCGGCCACGGCGCCGCTGTATCGGCGACTGGGCGTGCACCGCTTCGGCAGCCTGCTGCGAAATACACCGCTTCGGTACTTGAACGCCTCCGTGTACCGGCTGGGCGGTAAGCGCAGCCTGGCGGCGGTGCAGGCGAAAGCCGAGTCCGCAGAGGCCACCCACTTCTGGGCGGCGTTGCTGTTCACTCCGTACATCGTCTACGTCGGGGCGCGCGGCCACCTGGCGGAAGCGGCCTTGTTCGCGGCGGTGCAGATCGCGTTCAATGTCTATCCGATCCTGCATCTGCGTATCGTTCGCGCGCGGCTCAAGAGGGTGGGCGCGTCTGGCGATGTTCGAAAGAACGCCATGGGCGCACGGACTACGACGCGGCCTGAGTCTCCAGCGAAGAATTCGACTTCCGTGGACCCGTCGTCGGACCAACGGCGAGAAAGGCTCAGATCGCTGTTGGAAGAGTTCCTCCGCCAAACATTCCCGTCACTAGGATTGGCCCAGGAGATAGAGGGACTTATCGCAACCGAGTTCTCTGCGGATCATGCGATTCAGGAGCTCGCGAATGAGCTGGCTCAGTACCGACCCGGAGGGGGCGATATGCTGTATTCGGAGCATGAGATGCGCCCCAAGGTCGCTGCCTGGCTCGCACGGTTACCGAACATCGAAATGTAAGGGAGTTAAGTCCGCATCGAGACGCAGAAGAAAGCTCCGTCCTGACTCGTCTCCATTCGGTATCGAACGCGCGATCTCGACCGCCCTGTGCGGGGCGACATATTCAATTCGTTAGGCCGCCATGTCTGGTCCAAATCCCAATTTGCAAGGCAAGTCATTCCTGTGGGCCTTTTTCCTGTTTGTAGCGCTTTTCTTCACCGGCGCCATCCTTGGCGGCTTCCTGGGACTGAGCCGGGAATGGTCCGCGGCGCTTGTCGCTGCAGCTGGCTTCATCCCCATGTTGACTCAGGCCGTTACCGGATACGCGTTGGATCGGTCCTGGCGGGCGAGATTCAATCGCGAGGAGCATCCCGCTAGATTCCGGGTCATGCTTCTGCTTTCCTCGATCATCGCTGCCATGTTCACCTATGCCGCATATAGCGTGTACATCGCCGCACCCAAAGGCGACCTGGCTTCGAGTGTCGCCTGGTAAGGAGACCCTGTTTGTGTCCGAGCTTCGTGAACACATAGCCGCCAGCTTCTCCGCCCAGGGATTGATGGCTACCTTGGGTGCGCGGTTGGTCGTAGTGAACGCGGGCGAGGTGCAGATCGCGCTGCTGCCACGCCCGGAACTGTCCCAGCAACACGGCTATATCCATGCCGGCGCATTGACCAGCGTGCTCGACAGCGCTTGCGGCTACGCGGCGCTGACCGTCGCGCCCGCCGGGCTCGATGTGCTTACCGTCGAGTTCAAGATCAACTTCGTGCGTCCCGCCCTGGCCGACCGGTTCCTGGCGATCGGCAAGGTGACGAAGGCGGGCAAGACCCTGACGGTGTGTCAGGGCGAAGTGGTCGGCGAGCTGGGTTCGCGCAGCGAGACCGTCGCGGTGATGCAGGCCACCATAATCAACGTCGCAGGACACGCCCGATGAGCAGACAGCTGCGTTTCACCCGCATGGCTGCCGCATGCTTGCTGCCTCTGCTGGTGCTTCCGCTCGGCGCCTCGTCGACGCCCGTCGGGCCCATCACCGAGATCGTCGTGGAGGAGAACCGCATCGGTCCGAAGGGCGAAGGTTGCGAGACGTTCGTGATGACCCGGGCGCGCGCTCGTGCCTTCTTCAACAAGGCCGTGGTTATTTCAGGACGCCAGCAGCACGACTTCTTTCTGTACGGCCCCTGCTCCGCGCGCGGCACGTTCAAAACCCGCTACGACACCTGGCAATGGGAGATACGCAGCCTGGGCACCGGTAGCATCGCCGCGACGAATGGCGATGTCTTCCTGCTCGGCGATCCGCGCCAGGAATCCTCGGTCGCCGAGTATTGAAATCCGACCCTGCGCCCCATTCACGCGGAATCCTCCGCGGATCCGCTCAGCCCAACCGTTCAATGTCTGCCATGAGCTTCCAAATCCGCCCAGCCAACGTAGGCGATTCCGACGAGATCAGCGGGTTGATCACGGGCTGGGCCCACCATTACCTGGAAGATCCGCCGCCGCCGGAAGCCGCCGTTTTTCTGGCGACGCTTACGCCGGCCGCCACCGCCGAGCGCATCGCGGCGGCCAGTTACCGCTACTACATCGCGGAAGGCGCCGACGGAATTCTGGGCGTGATCGCCCTGCGCGAGGGTTTCCATCTCTACCATCTGTTCGTTCGTGAGGACGCTCATGGGCGAGGCATCGCCCGCTCGCTTTGGGAGCGCGCCAAGTCCGAATCCGGCAGCGACAAGTTCATGGTCAACTCGTCTCTGCCTGCCATTCCCGTCTATCAGCGTTTTGGTTTCGTCGCCAAGGACGGTCCGCAATCGAAGAATGGCTTGGTGTACGTGCCTATGGAGTACGTACATGGCGGCTGAGCGCTCAATCCACGTGGCGCGGAATCGCGTAGCCATTTTGTTGGAGGGCCAGATCGCATGCGCCTAAGCTTACTTCTTGTTGTCCTGCTTATTGCTCCTGGCTGCACAACGGCCGCTCGTTACAGGGCCGTCGCACATCAGCTATTGGTGAATCCTCGTGATGAGATCGCAGTCATGTGCTGGGGCAAGGCCGAATCATTTCCTACTCAAGACGAATGCAGGAACGGGGCGATCGCGGCACGCAACGATATCAAGGCCTGCGTAGCGCAACTGGCCGGTACCGCCCCAAGTCGTCCTGCCGTTCCTGTGGCCAGAGCAGCTCTGCTCAAATGCATGGCGGACCGAGGGTGGTTCGTTAGGTTCCGCGATGTGCAACTAAGCCTTGCCCCCGTATCGGCAGACAACGGCGCTGGTCTGTCTCACGCTTTAGGAGCGAGTCCAGGCCGAATCCGGCAGCGAGACTTTCGTGGTTAAAACTCGTCGCGCCCCGTCGAAGGCTGACGTCTTGCCAGACCGCAGCGGTCTCGTTCGCAGAACTGCTTCATTTAAGCCTTGGGTACAACCGGATGGAATCTCGTAATTTGAACGCAATGGTTCTCGACTCGCTTGAACCTGAGATCTGCTTCTTGATCCGCGATGACTTCTACTACGGCCCCGATCGACACGCGGACCTTTCCGAACGAAAGCTCGTGGAGAAGCTGATACCGCCGATGCTACGTCAGGAGTTTGCCTCGATTGTTCGTACGACCGAGGCGCGGGGCCACGAGAAGGAGCTGGCCGACTACTACTGGCAAATCGTCTCTGCCGCCCGACGTCATGCGAAGGACTTCAATCATGTTCGGCACTATTTCTGGATGCGGCTTTGGTTGTCGAACGCCGCGGAGAAGCTGAGCATTTCTTTCCCGTGGTACGACTCCCTGTCGGAGATGCGCCGCTTTTCCGACGCCATCGCGACGGATGCCGTGGGAGATCTGTACTGGGACGAGGATCAGGGCTGGAGGCTGGACGTCAAAGGCACCGACGATCGGCTGTTGATACACCAGCGCGACCCCGACAGCGATGACACGGGTCTCCTGGTGTCCGTCCCACGCGGCATGTTCCTACGGAAGATGACCGAGGCCATGCAGGACGCCACGGCCATCGTGGCGCGCTTGACGCAGGAGATGGGAGCCGATGTTTGGACCGCTTATGTTCGCGATGCGCCGGTCTGGAACCGGCCGTGATGCGGGTGCCAGGTCAAGGCGTACGCGGATGATTCAACACCAGCCAGTACAAGCCCACCTGCTTCACCGCCCACACGAACTGCTCGAAATCCACCGGCTTCTGGATGTAACTGTTCACGCCCAGGGCGTAGCTGGCTTCGACGTCGAAGGGTTCGGTGCTGGTGGTCAGCACCACCACCGGCAGGGTGCGGGTGGCTTCGTTGGCGCGGATCGCCTGCAGCACTTCGCGACCGTCGACCTTGGGCAGGTTGAGGTCCAGCAGCACGATCGAGGGCAGGTCGGCCGGGTCGCGGTCGGCGTAGCGGCCGCGCGCGAACAGGTAGTCCAGGGCCTCGGCGCCGTCGCCGACCACCACCAGTTTGTTGGCGACCTTGGCCTCCTCGAACGCGAGCCGGGTCAGCTCGACGTCGTCGGGGTTGTCTTCGACCAACAGGATGACCTTATGCATGCGCGGCTACCTCGCCCGCGGCGGCGGGCAATTCGACGGTGAAAGTGCTGCCCACATCGGGCTCGGATTGGGCGCGCAGCTGGCCGCGGTGACGGTCGGCGATGCGCTTGGCGATCGCCAGTCCGAGACCGTGGCCGCCGCCCTGATCCGGGCCGTGCAGGCGCTGGAAGGGTTCGAACAGTTTGTGGGCGTAACGCATGTCGAAACCGGCGCCGTAGTCGCGGATCGCGATGCGTAGGCGGCCGTTATCGCGCTCGCCGGATATTTCGATGCGGATCGGATCGCGCTCGCGCGAGAACTTCCAGGCGTTGCCCATCAGCTGGGTCAGCATCAGTTTGAGCAGGCGCTCGTCGCCTTCGACGAACAGGCCGGGTTGTACCCGGATGTCGGCGCGGCGGTGCGGATCGGCGTCCAGCAGCTCGGCGCCGACCCAGTCGGCGAGCAGGCTCAGGTCCACGCGCGCCTGCCGCATCGAGGTGCGGGTGACGTGCGAGAGGTCGTTGAGCGCGGCCAGCAGCGCGGTCATGCGTGCGGAGGCGGCGCGGATGCGGTCCAGGTAATCGCGGTCGGTCTCGTCCAGGCGCTCGGCGGCGCGATCGGCGAGCAGGCCGGAAAAGCTTTCGATCGAACGCAGCGGCGCGCGCAGGTCGTGGGCGACCGCGTCGGCGAACAGCTGCAGATGGCGGTGGGACGCATCCAATGCGTTGGCGAATTCGTCGGCATCGGTGCGGGCCTGGGCTTCGGCCGCGAGCTGGTCGCCGATGTCGCGGATTTGCACTAGCAAACAACGCGGTGCGCCGTCGGCGCCGCGCACCAGGGCCACGTTGGCGTGCGTCCAGACCGCCGTGCCGTCGCGGCGCAGATAACGCTTGCGCACATCCAGTGCCGGAATGCCGCCGTCGTTGAGCCCCTCAAGGAAGCCGCGCGACAGGGCGACATCGTCGGGGTGGGTGAACTCGGCGGCGCTGCGGCCGACCATATCGGCGGCGGCGTAACCCAGCAGGCGCTCGAACACCGGATTGACCTCGACCCAGCGCCCGTGCAGATCGACGATGGCCATGCCGATGCCGGAGGCCTGCATCGCCATGCGGAAACGGTCCTCGCCCGTTTCGTGAGCGGCGGCTTCGGTCATTCGTTACGGACTCGGGGCTCCTCTGGCGGTGAAGTGTACCGGCTGCCGCCGTGACGGTGCGGTGCAGGGGGGCCGTGGGGCTGAACCGCGAGCGACTGCCGGAGCGCGCGCCGGAACCGCAGCGGCGCCGCCGACGCCGACCGACGCGGACGCTGCCGCCGGCGGCTCAGAACAGCTCGCCCTGGGGCGAATCCGGGCGCGGCGGCACGAATTGACCGGTGTCCAGGCCGGGCAAACGGCCGTAACCGATACGACGCCAAGCCTTGGCGAAGCGCTGCTCGATCAGCTGGGCGAAGGGGCCGGTGCCGCGCATGCGGGTGCCGTAGGCGCTGTCGTAGTCCTTGCCGCCGCTCATCTGCTGGACCAGGCTCATCACGTGCTCGGCGCGGTCGGGATAGTGCAGGCCCAGCCACTCGCGCCAGATCGTCTTGAGCTCGTGCGGCAGGCGCAGGATCACGTAGCCGGCCGCGCGCGCGCCGGCCTCGAAGGCGGCGGCCAGGATGTGCTCGAGCTCGGCGTCGTTGATCATCGGGATCATCGGCGCGGCCATCACCCCGACCGGCACGCCGGCGTCGGCCAGCTCGCGCATCGCGCGCAGGCGCGCATGCGGGGCCGAGGCGCGCGGCTCCATCTTCGCCGACAGGTGGTTGTCCAGGGTGGTGACCGAGAAGTACACGGTGACCAGCCCGCGCCGCGCCATCGGCGCGATCAGGTCGAGGTCGCGGACCACGCCGGCGTTCTTGGTGATCAGGCTGAAGGGATGCGCGCATTCGCTGAGCACCTCGATCAGCGAGCGGGTGATCTTGTAGCGGCGCTCGATCGGCTGGTAGGAATCGGTGTTGATGCCCAGCGCGATCGGCGCGCAGCGGTACGAGGGCCGCGCGAGCTCGGCGCGCAGGCGCTCGGCGGCGTTGGTCTTGGCGTAGAGCTTGGTTTCGAAGTCCAGCCCGGGCGACAGGTCGAGGTAGGCGTGCGAGGGCCGCGCGAAGCAGTACACGCAGCCGTGCTCGCAGCCTCGATACGGGTTGATCGATTGGCCGAAGGCGATGTCGGGCGATTCGTTGCGGTTGACGACGCTGCGCGCGCGTTCCTCGGTGACCTGGGTGTCCGGGCGCGAGCCCTCGTCGGCCGGGTCGTGCAGCGAGCCCCAGCCGTCGTCCTCGCCTTGGGCGGTGGTGACCGCGTAACGCCCGGGCACGTAGGACGCCGCGCCGCGGCCTTTGATCGCGGCGGCTTGGATCGAGAGCTGGGAGCGGCGGGTGTCGTGCATGGGGGCAGGCTAGGCCGGGGGTGTCGCAGTTGTTGCGACGGGTTGGAGCCGGGGCGCTAGGCTGTTGTTGGCTATGAGGGGGCGACGGACCGTTCGTGATGAGTTCGTCGGACTGTGGATGACGATGGCTTGGGCTGTAGAAGCAAATCCCCCTCAATCCCCCTTTTTCAAAGGGGGAGGCGGAGCGAAGGGGGTGGATGGCCTGAGGCGGTGCTATTCGATCGCGAAGCTCACATCCACCGAGGCGGTCACGCTGATCTGGCCGACCGACAGGGTGGCGCCGTCCGCGCTTTCGCCGCCGCCGTTGCTCTGCGACACGTTCTGCATCATCTGCCCTTGCCCACCGCCCCAGCTCGCGCCGCTGCGCCACCAACCGCCGGAATAGGATTCGGACACGCTCTGCACCGGGCCGCGGCGCGCGCCGAGCCCGGTGGTCAGGGCGTCGGCTTTTTCCTTGGCCGCCTGCACCGCCAGCGCGCGCGCGGCGTCGCGGTGCTTGCGCAGCTGCGAGGTGCGGAACTCGATGCCGTGGATGTGCTGCACGCCGTTGTCGAGCAGGCCGGCGAGGATGGTTTCGAAGTGGTCGGTACGGGTCAGGCGGATGCCGATGCTCTTGCGCACGATGTATACCACCGGCACCACGCGCGAACGCTCCTGGGCGGCGCGGTCGCGGCTGTCGTCGTACTCGTACTGCGGTTCGATGCTGATGAAGTCGGTCTGCACATCCTTGCTGGGCACGCCGTTGCGCGCGAGGAAGGCCAGCGCCGCGGCCACGCGTTCGTCGTTGAGACGCTTGGCCGGGGCGAGCTCGACGTTGCGGGTCTCGACGCCGACGTTGAGCAGGATTTCGTCCGGGGCGACCTTGATCTCGGCGCTGCCGGACACGCTGACCGTGCGCGCGGGGGCGACGCTGGCGGCCTGCGCGGCGGTGGGCAGCAGCGGGCTGGCCAGGAGGATCGGCAGCAACAGCGATGCGATTTTCATGGGTTGGAGTCCTGGGTCGTGGGTGTGCGTCGGCGGCCGGTCGAGGGAGCTGCGCATCCGGGCTGGAGACAGCTTGCCGACCGCGCGGCGGCATGCCGTGGCGGGCGGATGCTTGCCTCATCCTAGGCGGTCGCTGTGCCAGTGCATCGTAGCGCCCGCGAATTGGCGCACACTTTGCGCGACTGTCGTCGCGGGCTAGCCTAGGCCTGCGATCGACGCGTCCGCGCCGATCGCCGCCTGGAGAGCCCCGTGTCCGACCTGTTGTCCTCGCTTTGGAACGCGATCAGCGGCATCCCCCACCTCAGTCTCTACCTGACCCTGGGCTGGGCCGCCTACCTGATCGGGCTGGGGCTGTGGATCGTGCTGCAAAAGCGCGAGCCGGTGGCGACCATCAGCTGGCTGATAAGTCTGGCCGCCCTGCCCTATCTGGGCTTCTTCATCTATTACGTGTTCGGTCCGCAGCGCATCCATCGCCAACGCCTGCGCCGGGTGCGCGCGCGCGCCGCGCTGCCGGCGACCATGTCGGGGCTGAGCGAGTCGCCGGAGGCGGTCGAGCTGGCCAAGCTGGCTCAGGCCACGACGGGGCTGCCGCCGACCACCGCGACCCAGGCGCGCTTGTTGATCGACGGCGGGGCCAAATACGAGGCCCTGCTGGAGGCGGTCGGCCAGGCCCGCGAACACATCCACCTGGAGTACTACATCTACCAGCCCGACGCCTGCGGCCTGGCCTTGCGCGATGCCCTGGTCGAGCGAGCGCGCAACGGCGTGCAGGTGCGTTTGCTGCTGGACGCGGTGGGCTCGGGTTCCACCTCCAACCGCTTCCTGCAGCCGCTGGTCGACGCCGGCGGCGAGGTCGCCTGGTTCCATCCGATGAAGCTGCGCTGGTTCTGGAAGCGGCCGTGGTTGAACCTGCGCACCCATCGCAAGATCGTGGTGATCGACGGCCTGGTCGGCTTCACCGGCGGCATCAACATCACCGACGAGGAAGACGAGCGCATCCGCAAGGACGCCTACCGCGATCTGCACCTGCGCCTGGAAGGCGACGTGGTGCGCGAACTGCAGCTGGTGTTCTGCGAGGACTGGGCCTACGCGACCGGGCAGGCGCCGCCGCGCCTGCAGCATCCGGCGCCGCAGCCGGGCGCGGTGGCCGCGCAGGTGCTGGTGTCGGGGCCGGATTCGTCCTGGGAGGCGATCCATCGCCTGCACGTGGGCGCGATCCATGCCGCGCGCGAGCGGGTGTGGCTGGTGACGCCCTATTTCGTGCCCGGCGAAGCCGCGCGCATGGCCCTGACCTCGGCCGCGCTGGGCGGGCTGGATGTGCGCCTGCTGGTACCTCGGCTCAGCGACAGCCGCCTGGTCACCTATGCGGCGCGTTCCTACTTCGACGAACTGCTGGAGGCCGGGGTCAAGATCCACGAGTACGGCCCGCGCATGCTGCACACCAAGGCGCTGCTGTGCGACGAGGACCTGGCCATCATCGGCAGCGCCAACTTCGACCACCGCAGCTTCCGCCTGAACTTCGAGATCTCGGTCCTGTTCCACGACCGCGGCCTGGCCGCCGAGCTGGCCCAACTGATCCAGACCGAATGCAGCTATGCCCCGCGCGTGCGCGCCGACCGCGAACAGGGGCTGTGGCGGCGGCGCCTGCCCGAGGCGCTGGCGCGCCTGGTCTCGCCCTTGCTGTGAACGCGCACTGGGTCACGTCGCGCGCGACGAGCGGTCGCCGCAACGGGCTTGTCGGGCTGTAGGCGGGCGGGCGGCGCGCTACACTCGCGGCGACTGGCAACCACCCTAACGACGGGAGCACCGCCGCGATGTATTGGCTGTTTTTGCTGCTGGCCCTGGCCGCGCTCGTAATCGCCTTCAAAGCCTCCTCGGGCCTGTTGCTCGTGGTGTCCCTGCTGGCCTCGTTGGGGTTCTTCATCGCCTGGATCCTGGGCCTGCTGGCCGCGCGCATCGGCAGCAGCAGCCGCGATGAGGGCTTGATGCTGGATCCGAACGAGCTGCGCCGTCTGCGCGAGCAGGCCGAGGCGCGCAAGCTGGCGGCCGCGCAACAGCCGCAGACCTCTTCGTCGGAGCCGCAGCAGCAGCGTTGAGCTACGCCGCGCACGCGCGGCGCTTGCGCGCTGCCCTGCCCTGGCCGCCCGCGCCGACAAGGTCGGTGCCGGTTCGATAGCGCGACGATTCCTTCCCTTGTGGAAGCGGTGCAAGCCGCGATGCTTTGGTGCTTGCTTGGTCGCGCCTGACGTTCCCATGGGAACAAGCGGGGCGCGCATTGCATCGCGGTTGCGCGCGATCCGCGCATTTGGTGTTCGTCGCGGCTTGCGCCGCTCCTACAGGGGGCCCTGGTGGGTTTGGTCGTGGGTGGGGTTTATCGCGGCTTACGCCGCTCCCACAGGGGTGATGTCTCCTGCTTGGGGTTGGACATCGACTTTGGGGCTCGTCGGTTTCGATGCGGGCGCGGGCTTGGGAAACGCGGCGCTGCGGCCTAGACTGCGCGGATGACCGTACTCAGCGTCAACGTCAACAAGATCGCGGTGCTGCGCAATTCGCGCGGCGGTAACGAGCCGGACGTGGTGGCGGCCGCACGCGCCTGCCTCGATGCCGGGGCGCACGGCATCACCGTGCATCCGCGTCCGGATGCGCGCCATATCCGCGACTACGACGTCGCCACGCTGGCCGAGCTCACCCGCGAGCGCGGGGTCGAGTTCAATCTGGAAGGCAATCCCTTCGCGCCGGCGCGGGCGGGCTATCCGGGGTTCCTGGCCTTGTGCGCGCAGGCGCGGCCGGCACAGGCGACCCTGGTGCCGGACGGCGACGGCCAACTCACCTCCGACCACGGTTTCGATTTCCGCCGCGACGGCGAATCGCTACGGCCGCTGATCGCCGAGCTCAAGGCGCTGGGCTGCCGGGTCAGCGTGTTCGCCGACGCCGCTTCGCAGGATTTCGATACCGCCGCGGCGATCGGCGCCGACCGGGTCGAGCTTTACACCGGCCCCTATGCCGAGGCCCACGCAGCCGGCGACCCGGCTACGGCGCTGGCCCTGTTCGCCGATGCCGCCCGGCGCGCGCAGGCGGCCGGGCTGGGGGTAAACGCCGGCCACGACCTCAGTCAGGCGAATCTGGGCGAGTTCCTGAGCGCGGTGCCGCAGGTGCTGGAAGTGTCGATCGGCCACGCCCTGATCGGCGAGGCCTTGTACGCGGGACTGGATGCGACGGTGCGGGCCTACCTGCGTCTGCTGTAGGCCCGAGCCGGGCGCGAATGCCGCGCCTATTCGAGCGCGAGATTCTGCAGGCCGCTTTCCTTGGCCGCCGAGACCGCGGTGGCGAAGCCCTGGTAGTCGGCGTCGGCGTTGGCGCTGATCTGCAGCACCGTGCGCGGCGCGGCCTTGGCCAGGTTGGCCAGTTCGTCGCTCAGCATGGCTTTGGCCACGGCCTGGCCGTCCAACAGGTAGCTGCCGTCGGCCTGGACCGACAGCTGCGCACGCGGCGGCGGCTCGGCCTTGTTGGGCGGCGTCGGCAGTGGCAGCTTCAGGTCCAAGGTGCCGCTCATGACCGGCGCGGCGACCATGAAGATCACCAACAGCACCAGCATGACGTCGACCAGGGGGGTGATGTTGATCTCGGCGACGGCGCGCGCGTCGCGGCGGGACGGGGACTCGAAATACGCGGAGACGGCCATTGCTCTACCCCCACTAGGGCGGGATGCCCGATCTCACGCTAAACCCGATCCGGCCCAGCTGGCAAGGCCCAAAAAAAACGCCGCCCGAGGGCGGCGTTTTCACGACGGTAAGCGTCAAACTTGTCGATCGGTCAGTCGTTTTGGACGAAGCCGATCTTTTCCATATTGGCGTTCTTTGCCTTCGCCAGCACCTTGGCGAGGATGCCGTAATCGGCATCGGTGCTGACGTCGATCTCCAGCATCGGCTGGTTGGTCGGATCACGCTGCACTTCGGCGCCCATCATGCTCTGGAGCGCCGTGATCGGTTGCGGCGTATCGTTCCAGAAGACCTGACCCGAGGCGTCGATGCGCAGACGGATCGGCTCCTTCGGCGGCGTCGGCGGCGGCGGCGTGGTCGTGCGCTGCGGCAGATTGACTTCGATCGGGTAAGACATCACGGGCGCCGTCACCATGAAGATGATCAGCAACACCAGCATCACGTCCACCAGGGGCGTGACGTTGATGTCGGCCATCGGTGCGCCTGCGCCGGAGCCAGAACTGAATGCCATAAATAGTCTCCGGGTGCCTTAACGTTCTTTGATCGCTACGAAGCCGACCTTGCGCATGCCTTGGCCCTGCGCAATCTTCACCACGTCTTGCACGATGCGGTACTTGGTCGTCTTGTCGCCGCGGACGTTGATCTGTGGCTGCGGCGTCTTCTGCGCTTCGATCGAGAGCCGGCTTTCCAGCAGGCCCTTGGTGATCGGTTCGTCGTTCCAGAACAGCGAGCCGTCTTCCCTTACAGCCAGAGTGATCGGCGGTGTCGGCAGCGGCTTGTCCGGCCTGTTATTGAGAGTGGCTTCGGGCAAATCGACCTTGACCTTATGCGACATCAGAGGCGCCGTGATCATGAAGATGATCAGCAGCACCAGCATCACGTCCACGAGGGGCGTGACGTTGATCTGTGCCATCGGGCCGCCGCTATCGCTGTCTGTACTGAAGGCCATGTCCGAACTCCAACTACTACAAGTAAGGTGAAGACGTCGCGGTTAGGCGACTTAGCGCTTAGCGGCCAGTTCGCCGACGCGCGAACCGGTAGCGAAGAAGTCGTGCAGGTCGTGCGCGAACGTGTCGAACTTGTTGTTCGTGACGCGGTTCAGGCGGACGAAGAAGTTGTACGCGAGCACCGCCGGGATGGCGACGAACAGACCGATGGCGGTCATGATCAGCGCTTCACCCACGGGGCCGGCGACGGCGTCGATGGACGCCTGGCCGGTCGCACCGATCTTGATCAGGGCGTGGTAGATGCCCCACACGGTGCCGAGCAGGCCGACGAACGGCGCGGTCGAACCGACGGTGGCGAGCACGGTCAGGCCGCTTTCCAGACGCGAGGATTCGCGGGTCACACCCTGACGCAGGGCGCGATCGACGAACTCGGAACGGTTCAGCGACTCGACCAGGCGCGAACCTTCGTGGCGCTGGTGGTGAGCGGCGGCCTGGGCGGCGTCGAGCGCGATCTTGGAGAACGGTTCGCTACGCGACTGTTCTTCCATGAAGCGGATGGCGTCCTGCGCGTTCGGGGTTTCCCAGAACGTGCTGACGACGCGATCCGAACTGCCGCGAAGACGCAGGTTCTTCACGAAGTTCACGACGATCCAGTAGACCGACAGGACCGACATGATCGCGAGCGTGAGGAACACGACCCAGCCGACGATGTCGAAGTTAGTCAACAGATGGGCGAAGCTCATCTGCTGGAGGGCTTCGGCGTTGGAGCCCCCGGCAGTAGCAGCGGTGGTGGTTTCCTGCAGCATGACGCTTACCTTTGAATGTCGTGGATAAGGAAAGAAGAGTTACGTGGTGCGTTACAACCGTCCCGCGAACCCGATCAGTTCGGAGGGACGAAATCTACCGGGACGCGAACCTTGCTGGTCACACCAACGCCGTTGCGCATCTCGGGGTTGAACTTCCACTTCCGTGCGGCATCCATGGCGCTGCGGTCGAGGTTGCGGTTGCGGCTGGACTTCTCGACGGCGACGTCGAGCACGTTGCCCGAGGCATCGATGGTGATGACCAGGACCACGGTGCCGCCCACGCCTTGACGCGCTTCGGTCGGCGGGTACTTAGGCGGATTGAGTCGCTTCGACGACGGATCGACGCCGGAGCTGATGGTGGTGGCCGGAGCGGGCGTCGACGGCGGGGTCGGCGGTTCCTGCTGGACGTCCACCGGGCTCGGCTCGTCGACGACGATCGGCGGGTCTTCCGGCGGCGGCGGCAGCGGAGTCGGCTGCGGCGCGGCCAGCTGCTTGATCTGCTGCGGCGGCGGCGGTTCCGGCGGCGGCGGCGGGGGCGGCGGCGGCGGTTCCGGCGGCTTGATCAGGTTGACGACGGTCACCTGTTCTTCCGCCTTTTCGGTCGCCGGCGGCGCCATCGGCGCGAGCAGCAAGAGCAGCGCCGCGACATGCACGGCGATCGCGGAGGTGATACCGGCGATACGTGCCCAGTTCAGCCCTTCGCGGTCGTCATCTTTCTTAGCGTGGATTTCGAGGTCTTGCGTCATGCCGTCAGCTCGGGAAGTGTTTCCGGACGCAAGGGCGCCACGGGCCGTCGTTCGGTTCTCGCAACCGTTTCCAGTCGCGTGAACCTCCTAGCATATACCAAACCGCGCCCTAGGTTCCAAGGGCGGATTTGCCTATCGTGCGCCGATTATTTACCCGGCAGCGCGATGATCTTCTTGGCGTCGTCGGGCTTCTTCACGCCCTTGGCGATCGCCTGCTTGGCGGCTTCCTTGGCCTCTGGAATGCGGTCTTCCTGCCACAAGACACGAGCGAGATTGAGGTAGGTCTCGCCATCGGGCGCGAGCGGGGCGGCCTTCTTGTACGCCTCGATCGACGGGTTCACCTGGTCGGAGAAGTAGTACGACTGCGCCAGCGCCAGGTAGGCCTGGAAATCCGGCTTCAGCACGCCTTTGCTCAGACCGTCGTTGATGACCTCGGCGGCCTTCTTCTCGTTACCGTCGATCTGCAGGTAGGTCGAGTAGAGCTGACGGTAGTCCTTGTCTTCGTTGAGCTGACCGGCGGCGCGCAGCTTCTCCAGCACCGCGGCGGCCTTGTCGAACTGGTCGGCCTGCAGGTAGGTGGCGACCAGGTTGAGCTGGGCGCGCTTGTCGCCCGGGTTCTTGCTGGCGACGGCTTCGGCCATCTTGGTCGCTTCGCCGGTCTGGCCGGACTCGGCGTAGGCGGCCATCAGCAGCTGCTGCCAGTCGGACTTGGGCTCGGGCGAGGCGTCGATGGCCTGCTTGATGATCGGCGCGGCATCCTTGTAGCGCTCCAGGCGGTACAGGGCGTTGCCCTTGACGATCAGGTGCTCGGGCTTGGTGCTCTTGGTCTCGCCGAGGAAGCGATCCATGGTCGCCAGCGCCTCGGCGTACTTGTCTTCCTGCAGCTGCAGCTGGGCCATCATGAACATGGCGCCGTAGTGGCCGTTGTTGTCCAGGCCGTTGAACTCCAGGGCCTTGGTCAGATAGGCGATGGCGGCGGCGCTGTCGTCGGCGCCGTAGGCCAGTTGCGCGCCGATCTGGGCGGCGAAGGAGCGGTCGTAGGCGTTGGCGGCCGGGTTGGCGATGATCTCGTCGGCGATGGCGCGGCCTTCGGCCGGCTTATCGTCGTCGTAGAAGTCCATCATCTTCTTCAGCTTCGGCGTGACCTTGGCCGAGGCCTTGGCGTCGGGCTGCTCGCGGGTGGCATTGGGGTATTCGACCTTGGACGCCGAGGAAGAGGTCTTCTTGTCTTCCTTCTTGTCCGCGTGACGCTGACGGCGCTCTTCGGCCCGTTCCATCGCCGACTGCGCGTGAACCTGGGCGATCGAGCCCAGCGCGAGCACGGCGCCGATGGCGGCCGTCAGCACGGTGCGATGGCGGGTGGAGAGCTTGTTCATGGTCACCTCAATCAGCTGCCGCCGTGGCGGGGTCGATGGCCGCAGGGCCGGGGGGCCGTCACGCTAACAGAAACGCGGGGCCGGGCGATACGGGGTTTTACAGCGGTTAATGCTTCTCGTTCATCCACACTTGGGCGTACGGCCGGCCGAACGCGCCTGTTGGTACACCGGCATCAGCCCGCCGGCCCGCGCGCGCAGTTCCTGGATGCGCGATTGCGGGTCCGGATGGGTGGACAACCACTGCGGTGGCCGGCTCTGGCTGGCGGCGATCATGTTCTGCCACAGGTTCACCGCCTGCTGCGGGTCGAAGCCGGCCTGGGCCATCAGCTGCTGGCCGACCACGTCGGCCTCGGATTCCTGGGTGCGCGAACCGGGCAGCAGGAACAGGCCCTGCACCGCGGCGCCGCCGAGCTGGTTGGTGGCGCTGGCCGCGCCCTCGCCGTAACGCGAGCCGAGCAGGGCGCCGGCGATGCTCAGGCCGGTCTGGGCGGTGACCTGGCGGGTGATGCGCTCATCGTGGTGGCGCGAGACCACGTGGCCGACCTCGTGGGCGATCACCGCCGCCAGCTGGTCCTGGTTCTTGGCGACGCTGAAGATGCCGGTGTTCACGCCGACCTTGCCGCCGGGCAGGGCGAAGGCGTTGGGCGAGGTATCGACGAACACCGCGACGTCCCATTGCGCCTGCCAGCCGGCGGGCAGCTGGCGGGTCACCGCATCGACCACGCAGCGCACATAGGCGGTCTGGCGCGCGTCGGTGCTGAGCTTGCCCTTGGACTTGGCGTCGATGAACGCCTGCGCGCCCATCTGATTGAGCTGTTCCTGCGATACCGCGCCCACGCTCTGGCGACGCCCGGTGGGCGAGGTGGTGGTGGCGCAGGCGGCGACGACCAGCGCGATCGAGACACCGAGCAGTAAACGCTTCACTGAGCAGAATTCCCCTTGCGTATGACCGCGTTGTAGACCGATCGGTATTAACTTTTCGTCAAACGCGCCAGGGCGGGGACATCAGCCCTGCAAAACCAGCAGGGCGCAGGCGAGCAGATTGTTGATCGCGTGCGCGGCGACGGCCGCCCACAGCGTGCCGGTGCGGCGGTAAACCCAGGCGAAGGCGGCGCCGATGCTGGCGTAGGTCAGCCACAACAGGCTGATCGCGCCGGGGCCGTTGCCGCTCAGGCCGGGCAGTTCGTGCAGCAGGGCGAAGGCCAGGCTGCTCAGGACGATGCCCAGGCCGGGCAGGCCGGCGGCCCAGAAGCGCCCGAACAGCACGCGCCGGAACAGCAGCTCTTCGTAGGCCGGCGCCAGCAGCACCGCGAACACCAGGGTGAGGACGAACTGGCTGCGCAGGGCGGCCTGGATCATCTCGACGTTGCTGGGCAAGGGTTCGATGCCGAACTGCTCGCCGATCCAGCTCAGCGCGGCGCTGAGGCCGAAGGTGGCCAGGCCCACGCCCGCGGCCCAGGCCCAGGTGGAAGGCCGGCACGCGGCGCGCCAGGAGGCGGCGCGTTCCTCGCGCCCGGCGCGGCGGCGCAGCAGGTAGACCGCGAGCGAGGCGCCGCCCATCGCGACCAGGGCCATCGCCAGCTGGGCCAGGCCGCCGGGCTGACCGACGTCGCGCAAGGCTTCGGTGGCGGTCGCGCCTTGGTGCGCCAGGCCGATCTGGAGGCCGCGCACCAGCGCCCAAGCCACCATGGTGGCGAAGCTCAGGGCCAGCATGATCGCGACCGCGATCAGGAAATCCAGCGCGGCGTTGCCGAGCACGGCGCGGGTGCGCGGCGCGGGCAGGGCCGCCGCGGGCGGCAGCGGCGGTGGCACGGCCGCGGACAGGGCGGCGGCCGTGGGCCCGGGATCGCGCTCGGAATCTGGCGCCATCGGCGTCGGCTCAGACGTCGAGATTGGCGACCTTGAGCGCGTTGTCCTCGATGAAGGCGCGGCGCGGTTCGACCACGTCGCCCATGAGGGTGCTGAAGATCTGGTCGGCGGCCACCGCATCCTCGATGCGCACCTGCAGCAGACGGCGCGTTTCGGGATTGACCGTGGTGTCCCACAGCTGCTCGGGGTTCATTTCGCCCAGGCCCTTGAAGCGCTGGATCTGGCGGCCCTTCTTGGCTTCCTCGAGCAACCAGGCCTGCGCTTGGGCGAAGCTGTCGACCGGCTGGGCGCGATTGCCGCGCACGATCTGCGCGCCTTCGCGGACCAAGCCGTGCAGCAGCGAGGCCGCTTCGCGCAGGGCGCGCAGCTCGCCGCCCTCGAAGGCCGACAGCGGCAGCACCTGGGTCAGTTCCTGGCCCATGTGGCTGCGCGTGACCAGCAGCGCGGCCTGGCGCGCTTCGCTGGCCGGATGCAGACGCAGGCGGTAGCGCGGCTTACCCAGGCCGGTGCGGTTGAGACGCTTTTCCAGCGCTTCGAGTTCGTGTTGTTCGTCGACGTTGGCCAGCAGGTGGGCGCTGTCCAGCGGGGTGAAGTCGATCAGCGCCTCGAGCACGTTGGGATCGTAGCGGTGCGCGTTGCGCGCGATCGCTTCGCGCGCGCCGGCGTAGGCCAGCAGCAGCTTCTCCAGCGCCGCGCCCTCGATCGGCCGCTCGCCCTCGGCCGGAATCAGGCCCGCGCCTTCGACGGCGTTGTTGGCCAGATACACGTCCAGCGCGGTGTCGTCCTTGAGGTAGATCTCGTTCTTGCCCTGCTTGATCTTGTACAGCGGCGGCAGGCCGATATAGATGTGGCCGCGCTCGATCAGTTCCGGCATCTGCCGGTAGAAGAAGGTCAGCAGCAAGGTGCGGATGTGCGAGCCGTCGACGTCGGCGTCGGTCATCAGGATGATGCGGTGGTAGCGCAGCTTGTCCGGGTTGTACTCGTCCTTGCCGATGCCGGTGCCCAGGGCGGTGATCAGGGTGCCGACTTCGGCGCTGCCGAGCATGCGGTCGAAACGCGCGCGCTCGACGTTGAGGATCTTGCCCTTGAGCGGCAGGATCGCCTGGGTCTTGCGGTTACGGCCCTGCTTGGCCGAGCCGCCTGCGGAGTCGCCCTCGACGATGAACAGTTCCGACAGCGCCGGGTCTTTTTCCTGGCAGTCGGCGAGCTTGCCGGGCAGGCCGGCGATATCCAGCGCGCCCTTGCGGCGGGTGAGGTCGCGCGCCTTGCGCGCGGCTTCGCGCGCACGCGCGGCGTCGATGATCTTGCCGGTGATCGCGCGCGCTTCGTTCGGGTGCTCCTGCAGGAATTCCTCCAGGCGCGCGCCGAATGTGCTTTCCACCACCGGGCGCACTTCCGAGCTGACCAGTTTTTCCTTGGTCTGCGAGGAGAAGCTGGGGTCGGGCACCTTCACCGACAGCACCGCGATCATGCCTTCGCGCATGTCGTCGCCGGACAGCGCGACCTTGGCCTGCTTGGCGATGCCGCTGTTTTCGATGTAGTTGGTCAGCGTGCGGGTGAGCGCGGCGCGGAAACCGATCAGGTGGGTGCCGCCGTCCTTCTGCGGAATGTTGTTGGTGAAGCAGAACATCGTTTCCTGGTAGGAATCGGTCCACTGCAACGCCACGTCCACGGTGATGCCGTTCTGTTCGCCCGACACCGAGATCACGTTCGGGTGCAGCGGCGTCTTGACCTGGGCCAGATGCTCGACGAAGGAGCGGATGCCGCCTTCGTACTGGAACACGTCGCGCCGGCCTTCGCCGCGCTCGTCGACCAGGGTGATCTTGACGCCGGAATTCAGGAACGACAGTTCGCGCAGGCGCTTGGCCAGGATGTCGTAGTGGAATTCGACGTCGGTGAAGATTTCCGCCGCCGGCTTGAAGCGCAGCAAGGTGCCGCGCTTGTCGGAGGCTTCGAGTTGCTTGAGCGGATACACCGGCTCGCCCAGCGCGTATTCCTGCTGGTGGTGGTGGCCGTCGCGCCAGATGTCCAGCCACAGTTGCTCGGACAGCGCGTTGACCACCGACACGCCCACGCCGTGCAGACCGCCGGAGACTTTGTAGCTGTTGTCGTCGAACTTGCCGCCCGCGTGCAGCACGGTGAGGATGACCTCGGCCGCCGACACGCCTTCTTCCTTGTGGATGTCGACC
This sequence comes from Lysobacter sp. Root983, assembly GCF_001429345.1. NCBI lineage: Bacteria > Pseudomonadati > Pseudomonadota > Gammaproteobacteria > Lysobacterales > Lysobacteraceae > Lysobacter > Lysobacter sp. Root983. The sequence continues at coordinate 11,738 of NZ_LMJO01000019.1, read as the reverse complement.
GGAATGCCGCGGCCGTTGTCGTAGCACGACACCGAGCCGTCGTCGTGCAGCGTGACGATCACATCGTCGGCGTGGCCGGCGAGCGCTTCGTCGATCGCGTTGTCGACGACCTCGAACACCATGTGGTGCAGACCGGTGCCGTCGTGGACGTCGCCGATGTACATGCCCGGCCGTTTGCGTACGGCTTCGAGCCCGCGCAAGACGGTGATCTTGCTGGAGTCGTAGGTCTGGTTCGGGGTCGGCTCGGGAAGCTGGTCGTTGTTTTCAGACATGCGCTGTGGGATTCCGCGGTCCGCCTACGGAGGTCGGAGACGCGACACATTAGCTGTAGGGACTGAGGCCGAGTATACCGCGCCTGGGGCCCGCCGGTCCGCCCGGGATATCCTCCCGGTCAGACGGCAGCGGGAGAGGCCCTGGGCGGGCGTTGCCGGGCCGTGCGGGCTGCGCGGAGGGGGTGGGGCGGCCCCCTGCGTCTGCTGAGCGCACGAGGGTGCATTGCGGAGGAATTCGGGCAAGGGGCGTGCGCTGTCGGGCGTGCACGGCTTCCGGTGTGGGTGTGGGTGTGGGTGTGGGTGTGGGTGTGGGGAAGCGGGAGCGGTTCGTGCGGTTCCGATCGCGATCGCAGACGAGCGTCGCTGCGTGCCGGCAGCGCGGCGATCGATGAGGCGGCGACCTCGCTAGCCTTAGTCCCTGCGGCCGCCGGTTTACGACGAAGCGCAGTGGATCGGTCCTGGATGTTCCACGTGGAACATCTAAGTAGGACAAATTTCTCCTTGTTCCACGTGGAACACCTTGGTCTCGACGCCCAGCTCGGCCAGGGCACTGGGCGCCTCGGTGCCGGTGATGAAGACCTGCGCTCCGCAGGCGATCAGGCGCTGCAGGACCCGGCGCTGGTGCTGGCGGTCGAGCTCGGAGGCCAGATCGTCCAGCGCGATCACCGGCCATTCCTTGCGCGCCAGGGCATGGTGCTCGGCCTGGGCCAGCAGGGCGGACAGGGCCGTGAGCTTGGCCTGGCCACGCGACAGCGCGTCGCGGCCGGGCAGGCCGCCGAACTGGATGCGCCAGTCGGCGCGATGCGGGCCGACCGAGGTGTAGCCGGCGATCTGGTCGCGCTCGCGTGCCAGCAGCAGGGCGTCGGCCAGCGGCAGCTCGTCGCGGCGCCAACCCGGCAGGTAGTCCAGGCGGGTGTCGCCCAGGGCCGGGGCCAGTTCGGTGGCCAGGGCCGAGAAGCGCGGTTGCAGATCCTCCAGATAGTGCTGGCGGCGCCGGCTCAGGGGTTCGCCGGCATCGGCCAGCTCCCGGTCCCAAGCGTCGAGCTGGCCGTCGCGGGCCCGGGCCTTGAGCAGGGCGTTGCGCTGCTTGAGCGCGCGGGTGTAGCGCCGCCACAGGGCGATGAAGTCGTGTTCCACGTGGAACAGGCCCCAATCCAGGTAGCGCCGACGCGCTTCGGCGCCGCCGGTGATCAGGGCGTGGCTGCCGGGTTCGAAGCTGACCACGGCCAGCGCCGCGCACAACTCGCCCAACTGGGCCACGGGGCTGCCGTCCAGGCGACCGACCCAGTCCTGCCCGCTGTGGCGCAGCCCGGCCTTGCGCAGCCGGGTCGCGGTCGGGCCGCCGTCGGCGACCGCGGCCACATTCGGGCCGAGACCCTCCTGCCATTCGACGAACACCTCCAAGGCCGGATCGCCGGCCCGGACCAGGCCATCGCGGACCCGACCACGGAAGCTGCGCCCGTAGGCCATCAGGTGGAGGGCCTCGAGCAGGCTGGTCTTGCCGGCGCCGTTATCGCCGGTGATCAGATTGATCCCGGGCGCGGGCGCCAGCCGGACATCGGCGAAGCGGCGCAGGCCACGGGCTTCCAGGCGGGTTACGTGCATGTGCGGATGATCGCAGATCGGTTTCGGGAGGCGCGGGAGGAACGCGCAGGACGCTGGGGGATTGGAAGGACTGGGAGGTAGCGGGCAGAGGGGCAGAGGGGCAGGCGGACCAGGGAGCAGGGGGCAGAAATCGATAATCCATCGATGCGGCCTCCCCCTTTGAAAAAGGGGGATTGAGGGGGATTTGCTTTCAGGCCAGCCGCAAGCGGGGCCTCATCCTCCCCAACCCGTTCGGCCTCAGCCTTTCAGACGAGCGAGCAATGCATAGCCAAACCGAGGCAACGCACAGCCCACGCCGGCGCCAAAACGAAACGCCCGGCAGCGCCGGGCGTTTCATGTTCCACGTGGAACCGGCCCTTCCGGACCGGCGGCCGATCAAAGACGCAGCGGCATCACCACGTGGCGGCACTTCTCATTAGCCGCTTCGCGCACCAGCGCCGAGGAATTGGCATCGCGCAGCGCGATCACCACGTGCTCGTCGCGCAAGGCGGTCAGGGCATCGAGCAGGTAGTTCACGTTGAAGCCCACCGCCAGATCGTCGACCTTGGTGTCGGCTTCCACTTCTTCCTGCGCCTCTTCCTGCTCCGGGTTGTGCGCGCTGATCTTGAGCTGCCCGGGCGAGACTTCGATGCGCACGCCGCGGTACTTCTCGTTAGACAGGATCGCCGCACGCTGCAGGGCCGCACGCAGGGTTTCGCGCTCGATCCGCACCTCGCGGTCCGCGCCGATCGGAATCACCGCCTCGTAATCCGGGAAACGGCCGTCGATCAGCTTGCTGGTAAAGGTCACGTCGTCGCGCTTGACCCGGATGTGGCCGCGGCCCATCTCGATCTCGATCTCGCGGTCGCCGCCTTCCAGCAGGCGCTGCAGCTCCTGCACGCCCTTGCGCGGCACGATGATCTGACGCTTGGTCTGGCCGCTGCCTTCGTAGGCGGTTTCGCACAGCGCCAGACGATGGCCGTCGGTGGCCACGCAGCGCAGGCTGTTTTCGCGCAGATCGAACAGCAGGCCGTTGAGGTAGTAGCGCACGTCCTGCTGGGCCATCGCGAACGCGGTGCGTTCGATCAGTTCCTTCAGCGCCGCTTCCGGCACGCGCACGCGCTCGGTGGCTTCGACTTCGTCGATCGACGGGAAGTCGTTGGCCGGCAGGCTGGCCAGCGTGAAGCGCGAACGCCCGGCCTGGACCGTGATCTTCTCGGCGGTCTGGGTGACGGTCACCTTGCTGCCGTCGGGCAGGGCCCGAACGATTTCGAACAGCTTGCGCGCCGGGATGGTGGTTTCGCCGTCTTTGGCGTCGTCGACAAGGATGCGCGACACCATTTCGACTTCCAGGTCGGTACCGGTCAGCGAGAGCTGCCCGTCCTTGACCTGCACCAGCAGGTTGGCCAGGACCGGCAGGGTCTGCCGGCGTTCGACTACGTTGACGACTTGCGCCAACGGCTTGAGAAACACTTCTCGTTGCAGGCTGAAACGCATGCGGACCCCTTAGCCCCTAGTCGGTTCGGGCGGCAACGCCCAATACAAAAGAGATGGATAAATCAAAAGCATGGTGGTGATGGTGTCGCCGAAAATCCGGGAAAACTAAGACAACCTATTGTTTATACTGGATTTTTCGTTCATGCAAAGTTCGGTAGAACCGGACCCTGAGCTCCGGGACAATCTGTGGATAAATTTGGAGGCCGGTCGCCGGCTCCGATCTATCCACAGCTTGTACGCGAGCCATGCACCGCTTTGTTCGAAGAGTACCTGCACCGGCGCCGTTCGTCGCCTGCAGGCTCACTCGCTGAGCTTGCGGATCAGCTTGTCCCAATCTTCACGGAGCTTGCCGTCGGTCTCCATCAGGGTGCGGATCTGCCGGCAGGCATGCAGCACCGTGGTGTGGTCGCGGCCGGCGAAGGCATCGCCGATCTCGGGCAGGCTGTGCTCGGTCAGTTCCTTGGTCAGCGCCATCGCGACCTGGCGCGGGCGCGCCAGCGAGCGGGTGCGGCGCTTGGACAGCAGGTCCTTCATCTGCAGGCCGTAGTAATCGGCCACGGTCTTCTGGATGTTGGGGATGCCGATCGCCTGCTGCTGCGCGCGCAACAGGTCGCGCAGGGTTTCCTGGGCGAACTCGACGGTGATCGCGCGGCCGGTGAAGTTGGCGCGCGCGGTCAGGGTGTTGAGCGCGCCTTCCAGATCGCGCACGTTGCTGCGCATCTTCTTGGCCAGCAGGAACGCGACTTCCTCGGGAATCGCGGCGCCGCGCTCCTTGGCCTTGGAGATCACGATCTGGGCGCGGGTCTCGAAGTCCGGCGGCTCGATCGCCACCGACAGGCCCCAGGCCAGGCGCGACTTCAGGCGCGGCTCCAGGCCCTCGACTTCGCGCGGGTAGCGGTCGCAGGTCAGGATGATCTGCTGCTTGCCGTCGAACAGCGCGTTGAAGGTATGGAAGAACTCCTCCTGGGTGCGGTCCTTGCCGGCGAAGAACTGGATGTCGTCGATCAACAACGCGTCCACGCGCTGGAACTGGCGCTTGAACTGATCCATGGTCTTGTCCTGCAGCGACTTCATCATCGCGCTGAAGAACTGTTCCGAACGCAGGTACATCACGCGCATGGCCGGATTGGCCTCGCGCATGGCGTTGCCGGCGGCGAACATCAGATGGGTCTTGCCCAGGCCGGTGCCCCCGTACAGCAGCAGCGGGTTGTGCGCGCGTTCGCCGGGTTTCTGCGCCGCCTGCAGCGCCGCGGCGCGGCCGAGCTGGTTGCTGCGGCCTTCGACGAAGTTGTCGAAGGTGTAGTGATTGTCCAGGTTGCCCTGGAAGGGTTCGACCGGCGCCACCGCGGCCGCGCGCGCGGCATTGACCGGCTCGGCTTCGCGCACCGGCGCCACGCGCGGCAGCGAACCGATTTCCAGGCTGACCTCGGCGCTGCCGGCGAAATAATTCAGCAGCTCGCGGATGCGTCCCAGGTAGCGTTCGCGCACGTGCTCGACGACGAAAGCGTTGGGCGCATACAGCACCGTGACGTCGTCGCGCTGGGCCGCTTGCAGCGGCTTGAGCCAGGTGTGGACATCCTCGACCGGGTATTCGGCTTCGAGTCGTTCGAGGCAGCGGGGCCAAGCTTCCATCGGTCGGCAGGTCTTCTTAGTGCGGTGCGGCCGGCCTGGGGGCGCGGCGGTCGAAACGCCGCCGGCCGCGCGATGCGACTCGCGGCGAACGGGGCAGGGGGGTCGGCCAGACTATCACCGCGGCGAGGTCCGGAACAGGACTTGTCCACAAGGCTGAACACAGGCTAGTCCACAGGCCCGGACCCGGCGCGAGCCAGCCAGGACGCGGATTGGCGCGTTCTTGACCAAGCGCCGGACACCGCATCGCCGTAGCATGGACCCCGGCCGTCGCAGCGGCCAGGGACACCGCCCCTCGCGCCCCATTGTTCAGTTCAACTTGACCGCGCCCTGGGATCGCCGCTATGATCGCCGGTCTTTTCCGCCGTATTAATAGAGCCGGACCATGGCCACCAAGCGCACCTATCAGCCCAGCAACCTCAAGCGCAAGCGCGACCACGGTTTCCGTGCCCGCATGGCGACCGCCGACGGCCGCAAGATCCTGGCCCGTCGTCGCGCCAAGGGCCGCAAGCGTCTCTGCGCCTAAACGTCGTTCCGGTTGCCCGTCGCTAAGGCGATCCCAGGCAACCGTCCGGCAATCGCCGGTACCGACCTGATGAATTCCACCCGCTTCCCGCGCACCGCGCGGGTACGCGCGCGTTCGGATTTCGACCGCATCTTCAAGCACGGCCGGCGCATCGCGCTGCCCGTGCTTGCTTTGCATTGGCAGGTCGTCGATTGCGAGCCGCGTCTGGGCTTGGCGGTATCGCGCAAGGTCGACCCGCACGCGGTCGGCCGCAACCGCATCAAGCGCGCCCTGCGCGATACCTTCCGCAAACTGCGCGCCGAGCTGGCGCGCGGCGATTACGTCGTGGTCGCCCGCCCCGGTGCCTCGCGCTGCACGCGTGAGGAACTCGATCAGGCCTTCCTGGGTCTGCTCAAGCGCGCCGGCGCGTTGCCCGCACCTGCGGTGCCCGGCACAATGCCGGCCGATCCCATTCCCTCCCCACTGCCGGACCCCGGTCCCGGCTGAGCCCGCCTGCTGCCCATGAACCAGACCCGTGTATTCCTGATCTTCGCCTGGCTGATGGTGGCGACCCTGCTGTGGATGGAATGGGGCAAGGAGAAGTCCGCGCCTCCGGCGCCGGCGGTCACCGCCGCTTCCGCCGCCGCCACGGCCAGCACCGTGCCTGGCGCGACCGTGCCCACGGCCGCGGCCGGCAAGGGCCTGGTACCCGCCGCGCCGGCCCTGCCCGGCGCTACGCCGACCGCCACGGTCGCCGCGCCCAGCGCCGCGCAGACGGTCACCGTCACCACCGACGTGCTCAAGGTCGTGCTCGACGGCGGCACCCTGCACCGCGCCGACCTGCTCAAGTATCCGAGCGAAGCGGCCGACGACAGCGCGCCGGTGCGTCTGCTGGCCGAGGACGCCAACAATTACTTCGTCGCCCAGAGCGGTTGGGTCAGCCAGAACGGCGCCACCCCGACGCATGAGGGCGGCTTCGTGCCCGAGAGCGCGCAGCGCGACTACGTGCTGGCCAACGGCGCCAAGGAAATCGCGGTGCCCTTCGTCTGGACCGGCGCCAACGGCCTGACCATCCGCCGCACCTACGTGTTCCAGCACAGCGGTTACGCGGTCACCGTGCGCGACGAAATCGTCAACGCCGGCGTCGCGCCGTGGCAGGGCGTGATCTACCGCCAGCTCGCGCGCGTGCCGCGCGCGTTGACCCGCAGCGGCCCGATGAACGCCGAGCAGTACAGCTTCCAGGGCGCGGCCTGGTACAGCGCCGCCGACAAGTACGAGAAGCGCAAGTTCGACAAGTTCGGCGAGGACGGCCCGCTCGACAAGAAGGTCACCGGCGGCTGGGTGGCGATGCTGCAGCACCACTTCTTCGCCGCCTGGATCCCGGGCGCCAACGACGAGGGCATGTTCTCGCTCGCGACCGCCGGCACCGCCGGCGGCGGCGCACAGTATCTGATCCGCGACCTCGGCCCGGCCGTCAACGTCGCGCCGGGCGCCAAGGCGCAGACCGAGGCGCGCCTGTGGATCGGTCCCAAGCTGGTCAAGGCGATCGAGGGCCAGCAGGTCCCCGGCCTGGAACGCGCGGTCGACTTCAGCAGCTACAGCATCATGGCCACGATGGCCAACGCGATCTTCTGGCTGCTGGACAAGCTGCACGGCCTGTTCGGCAACTGGGGCTGGTCGATCATCGGCCTGGTGGTGCTGATCAAGCTGGCCATGTACCCGCTGTCCGCCGCGCAGTACCGCTCGATGGCGAAGATGCGCAAGTTCCAGCCGCGCATCGAGCAGCTCAAGGAGCGCTACGGCGAGGACAAGCAGAAGTTCCAGATGGCGATGATGGAGCTGTACAAGAAGGAGAAGATCAATCCGGTCGGCGGCTGTCTGCCGATCCTGGTGCAGATGCCGGTGTTCCTGGCCCTGTACTGGGTGCTGCTGGAGTCGGTGGAGCTGCGCCATGCGCCGTGGATGCTGTGGATCCACGATCTGACCGCGCGCGATCCCTTCTTCGTGCTGCCGCTGATCAACATCGCGGTGATGTGGGCTACGCAGAAGCTGACGCCGACGCCGGGCATGGACCCGATGCAGAAGAAGATGATGCAGCTGATGCCGCTGGTGTTCGGCGTGATGTTCGCCTTCTTCCCGGCCGGTCTGGTGCTGTACTGGATCACCAACAGCGGCCTGGGCCTGCTGCAGCAGTGGTGGATGACCAAGCGTTACGCCGAGGCGCCGGCCAAGGCCTGATCCGCGCCGCATCGTTCGCTCACGAAGCCCGCCGCTTGGCGGGCTTTGTGTTTGTGGGGTGCCTGCTGGCTATGCCGATCGGTTGGGCTGGATCGGGCCGGACCGAGACTTTGGTCTTTGACTCCCTCCTTTGGAAAAGGGTGAAGCCGTGCGGCTTACGAACTGCAGGTTCGTGCATGGCTGAACGCACGCAGGCTCTTGCTCCTAGCTCCCTCCTTTGGAAAAGGGTGAAGCCGTGCGGCTTACGAACCGCAGGTTCGTGCACGGGTGAACGCCGGCAGGCTATGCCTGCTGGCCGGGCGGGTTGGGGAGGNAAGGCTTCCGCCTGCTGCGCATGCGGGTTACTTTCTCTTGCTAGCCCAAGAGAACGTAACCAAAGAGAAGGGCTAGCGTGACCAACCCTCCCCTGCGAATTCGGGGCTTTCGCCGGGATTTTTCGAATGGACATCCCTGTCCATTCGAAAAACGGCGCGCGTCCTGCGCGCCGCCCTTCGGGTCTACGGTTTGTCGTGTGAGTGCGTTGCTTTTGGATTTGAATGCCACGGCAACGGCAACGGCAACGGCAACGGCAACGGCAACGGCAACGGCAACGGCCATAGTCGCCGCAACCGCCACCGCAACTTGGGCGTCCCCTCTTCCTCCTGCGGGGTGTGATTAGGGTGAGGGCAGCGCAGCGCCGTAAGCGCAATTGCCTTTTCTCCCGGCCGTGCGCCATCTACCCCACATCCAACGCGCTACCCTGATGCCCCGCCACCGCCTCGAACCCGCATGACCGCCACGCCCCCTTCCGACCGCGACACCATCGCCGCGATCGCCACCGCGCCCGGCGCGGGCGGCGTCGGCATCGTGCGTTTGTCGGGACCGCGCGCGCGCGCGATCGGCGAGGCCGTGGCCGCGCGCCGCCTGCGGCCGCGCCACGCCCACCATGTACGTTTCGTCGATGCCGACGGCGAGGCCATCGACGACGGCATCGCGCTCTACTTCGCCGCGCCCGCCAGCTACACCGGCGAGGACGTGGTCGAGCTGCAGGCGCACGGTAGTCCCGCGGTGCTGCAGGCCCTGGCCGCGCGCTGCGGTGCGCTCGGCGCCCGCCGCGCGCGCCCCGGCGAATTCAGCGAGCGCGCTTTCCTCGAAGGCCGCCTCGACCTGGCCCAGGCCGAGGCCGTCGCCGACCTGATCGCGGCCGCCGACGAACGCGCCGCGCGTGCGGCGCGGCGCGCATTGGACGGCGAGTTCTCGCGCCGCGTCGATGCCCTGGCCGACGAGCTGCTGGCGGTGCGCGTGCACGTCGAAGCCGCGATCGATTTCGCCGACGAACCCCTGGACACCCTGGGCGGCGCCGGGCTGCGTCGCCGCCTCGCATCGCTGTCGACCGACCTGGATGCCCTGCTCGCCGCCGCCGAACGCGGCCGCCGCCTGCGCGACGGCCTGCACGCGGTCATCGTCGGCCCGCCCAACGCCGGCAAGAGTTCCCTGCTCAACGCCCTGGCCGGCAGCGAGCGCGCCATCGTCACCGACATCGCCGGCACCACCCGCGACCTGCTGCACGAGACCATCCGCAGCGACGGGGTCGAACTGACCCTGGTCGATACCGCCGGCCTGCGCGAGGGCGGCGACGCGATCGAGCGCGAGGGCATGCGCCGCGCCCGCGACGAACTCGCGCGCGCCGATCTGGCGATCGTGGTGCTGGACGCGCGCGATCCCGAGTCCGGCCGTGCCGCGGTCGCCGACGCCATCGCCGGCGTGCCGGCGCGGCTGTGGCTGCACAACAAAGCCGACCTGCTGGACCCGGCCGCGGCCGCCGCGCTGGACGGCGACGACCGCATCGCCCTGTCCGCGCGCACCGGCCAGGGCTTGGACGCCCTGCATGCGCACCTGCGCCGGCTTGCCCAGGGCGAGGGCGCCGACGCCAGCGAAGGCGCCTTCACCGCGCGCGCCCGCCACGTCGAGGCCTTGCGCCGGGCCCAGACCGAACTGGCCGATGCCGGGGGCCAGCTCGAGCGCGAGGTCCTGGATCTGGCCGCCGAGTCCCTGCGCCAAGCCCACGACGCCCTGGGCGAAATCACCGGCCGGGTCCGCGCCGACGATCTGCTCGGGCACATCTTCTCGAGCTTCTGCATCGGCAAATAGGACACCACCCAGGCGCCGTGTGGCACCCGCATCGCGGGACGCGCCGCCGTGCGTGCGCCGTCGCCCCGGGCGACGCGGCGACGGTCCCGCCACGTTGCGGAGTTTGGCCGCGCGCCCCCAAGCGGGCGCTCGCGGAACCCTCTTGCCCCGGATCGGTCACAATCCCCGATTCATGCCTGGCCGAGGCCGTTTTTTGGCCCCCGGCCGCTTGACAAACGCGGCCTGCTAGCGCGTCCTATCCGGCGTGTGCTCGCTACGGCGCACTTCAGGGGAGTTTTGCCAATGACTGTGAACCAAAATGACCGGCGTTCACGCCGGCTGTCCGTCGTAACGCATGCGACCATCGCGCTGGCCCTGGCCTGCACGCTGGCTGCTTGCGGTAAGGATCAACCCGCCCAGGATGCGGCGGCCACCTCCGCGGCCACCACGGCCCCGGCGGTAACACCGGAAACCGCAGTGTCGGCCAAGGTCTCGGCCTTGACCGTCGATCAGCTGCGCGAGGCCGCCCGCAAGGCCTATGCGGAAAACCGTTTGTACGCACCGGTCGAAGACAATGCGGTCGAGTACTACCTCGCACTGCGCGACAAGGCGCCGGCCGATGCCGCCGTCTCCAGCGCGCTCACCGACCTGCTGCCGATGACCGTCATCGCCACCGAGCAGAGCGTCGGCCGCGAGGACTTCGCCGAAGCCCAGCGCCTGTCGGCCCTGTTGGAAAAAGCCGATGCCCAGCATCCGGCGCTCGCGCGCCTGAAGGCCAGCATCGTCGCCAAGCAGGCCGAGGTCGCCAAGCGCGCCGAACAGCAGGTGCTGACCGCCGAGGAGCAAGCCAAGAAGCAGGCCGACCTCGAGAAGCAGCGTCTGGCCCAGCAGGAAGCTCAGCAGAAGCAGGCCGCGACCCAGCTGGCCGCCTCGCAGGCCGCCGAGCGTCAGGCCGCCGCCACCCGCGAAGCCGATCAGCGCGCCGCCGACCAGCGTGCCGCCGATCAGCGCGCGGCCGAGCAACGCGCGGCCGAAGCGCGTGCCGCCGAAGCGCGTCAGACCGCCGCCGCCACGCCGTCGGCGGGCAACGATCTGCGCGCGGTGTCGACGCCGGCGCCGCGTTATCCGCCGGAAGCGCTGCGCGCGGGTCAGTCGGGCGAAGTGCAGGTCGAGTTCACCGTCGGCACCGACGGCTCGGTCACCGCCGCCCGGGTGGTCCGTTCCAACCCGGCGCGCATCTTCGACCGCGAAGCGGTCAATGCGGTACGCAAGTGGCGGTTCCAGCCGGTGGGGGCACCGGTCACGACCCGTCGCACGATCGGGTTCAATCCCGGCGGTTAAGCGATCCAATGGCGGGAGTGCGTATGCACAGGGGACCCGTCCGCAGTACCCGCAACGCCCGGCTTCGGCCGGGCGTTGTTTTTTGTGCGGTTTACGAACCGTAGCCTCGTGCGCGAATCTCGACCACTTGCTCCTGGCTCTATTGCTCTTTAGCTCCCTCCTTTATCAAAGGTGAAGCCATGCGTTTACGAACCGCAGGTTCGTGCACGGGTGAACGCCGGCAGGCTATGCCTGCTGGCCGGGCGGGTTGGGGAGGATTTGCTTTTGCTTTGCTATCGCCTCTTCTGGACGAAGGTCAACGGCTTNTTACGAACCGCAGGTTCGTGCACGGGTGAACGCCGGCAGGCTATGCCTGCTGGCCGGGCGGGTTGGGGAGGATTTGCTTTTGCTTTGCTATCGCCTCTTCTGGACGAAGGTCAACGGCTTCCGCCTGCTGCGCATGCGGGTCACTTTCTYTTGCTTWTRGCTCCCTCCTTTGGAAAAGGGTGAAGCCGTGCGGCTTACGAACCGCAGGTTCGTGCACGGGTGAACGCCGGCAGGCTATGCCTGCTGGCCGGGCGGGT
>NZ_LMJO01000018.1:0-138612 GCF_001429345.1 Lysobacter sp. Root983 | reverse complement strand
ACGAAGTTCGTGCTGTCCAGATCGGGGTCCTGATTCGGAGGGCTGTTACCGAAGGCTTCGCCCTGTAGCGCCCAAGTCCAGATCGCAACGTTGCGAGTGCGGTCGATGACGGCRCGCGGGGTGCCCAGGTGGTCGGGCTCGATGTAGTGCAGTTTCTGGTTGGCACCCGCGCCGGCCAGCAGGCCGACCGGGAGGTCGTCCAGCCAGATCGCTTGTTGCAGGACCGCGCCGTTGTGGTCGTAGTCGCCCAGCCAGCGGCCCGACTCGTCGTAGACGGTGTAGGTGTTCACGGCCGGGGTGCCGCCGCTGCCATCGGGGTTGCCGGTAACGGCCGGGATGGTCGAGAGCACGCGTTCGCCCAGGGCGTTGTAGGCGTAGCTGCGTAGCATGGTGCCGTTTTGCGACACGCTGTTCATGCGGTCGTCTTCGCCGTAGTTGAACTGCTTGAGCGCGCCGCCGATGGCCGTGGTGTTGCCCACGCCGTCGTAGCTGCGCGCGACGCTGCCCACCGAACTCAGGCGATGGTTGCTGCCGGGGTAAGCGAAGTTGGTGGTGATACCGCCGTGCAGCAGGCTGGTGCGGTTGCCGGTGGCGTCGTAGGTGTAGGTCTCGATCGGGATGCTGCTGAGGCCGTCGCGCAGGATGGTCAGGCGGCCCAGGTTGTCGTAGTCGTAGCGGGCCATGTGAAGTTGTTGGCCGAGGNCCGCCGTGCAGCAGGCTGGTGCGGTTGCCGGTGGCGTCGTAGGTGTAGGTCTCGATCGGGATGCTGCTGAGGCCGTCGCGCAGGATGGTCAGGCGGCCAAGATTGTCGTAGTCGTAGCGGGCCAGGAACGCGCTCTGCAGGCCGTCCTTGAGCTCGATGAGCTGACCGGCGGCGTCGTAGCCGTAGTGCAGCGACAGGCCGCCGCTGGCGTTGTCCTGGATCGTGACGGGCCGATAGTCGAGATCGTGCTGACGCGCCAGGGTGCGGCCGTTGCCGTAGACCCAGCCGACCGCCGGGCCGAATGGAGCGTAGCCGGCCTGATTGAGCAGCACCGTGCGGCTACCGCCGTTCGGGGTCACGCCAACTTCGGTGATGCGGCCCTGAGCGTTACGTACGTAGTCGACGACGGCGCCGTCGGGGTAGCTGATCGACTTCACATCGCCCGCAGCGGTGTAGGTGTAGTCGACCATAAAGAACCGGCCACCGACGATCTGCATCTTGGTTTCGACCTGGCCGAAGCGGTCGTAGCAGTAGCGCATCGCGGCGCCGAAGTTCTTGTTCGTGCCGGTCATGCGGCCCTGCGCGAACGCTGGGTCGCCGCCGCAGCCGGTGTTGAAGGTGTCGTAGTGATAGACGATGTCGTTGCCGCCGCTGGTGGCCAGCATCGAGACCGAGGTCAGGCGATTGAGCGCGTCGTAATCGTAGGTGTGCGCCTGGGCATCGTTGGCGTCGAGGCGGCTGTCCAGGTTGCCCGCGCTGTCGTAGCCGTACTGGGTCAGCCCGGTGTCCGGACTGGTCATCTGGGTCACGTCACCGAAGCCGTTGTAGCTGTAGTTCGTCTGCAGCCCCTTGGGGTCGGTCACGCGGGTGACGTTGTCGAGCGCGTCGTAGAGGTAGCCGGTTTCCGCGGCGATGCCGCCCGGGTCCTGCACGGTGCGCGAGACGCGGTTGAGCGGGTCGTAGTCGTGGTCGACCACGCGGCTGAGCGGGTCGGTGACCAGGTTGGGGTTGCCGTCGGCGTCGTAGGTGGTGCCGGTGATGTGGTTGCCGGCGTCCTTGTGCTGGGTTTGCTCGCCCAGGCTGTTGTAGAAACGCGACAGCTGCCGGCGCAGCACTGCGCCACTGTCCTTGGTCTCTTCCTTGATGCGGTTGCCGGCCTTGTCCAAGGTGTAGTGAATGGTGTTGCCGGCGTTGTCGGTGACGTCGGTCAGGCGCTGCGCTGCGTCGTAGGCAAAAGTGATGTAGCTGCCGTCAGGCTGGGTCAGGCGCTGGACCAGGCCGGTAGGTTCGTAAATCGCGCTGGTAATGCGGTCGTCGGCTTCGCTGGCGGCGTTAGGCCCGCGCACCTTGGTGGCGGTCAGCCAGCCGCGCGGGTGGTATTCGTAGTCGGTGACCACGCCGGCAATGTCCTTGAGCGACAGCACCCGGCCTTGGGCGTCGTACTGCAACACCTCGGTGACCTGCCCCAGGGCGTTGGTGGTCTTCCACAGGTCGCCCTTGCGGTGTGGGCAGGTCGCGGGCGCGGATGCGCAGCTGGCGTCGTCGCTGGGGTAGTAGGCGTAAGCGGTGACGTCGTTGACGTCCGTGCGTGGGCCATTGACCGACTTGAGCAGGCCGAGCAGCGGGCAGGTGCTGTTGCTGGCCGCGACATCGGCGGCTTCGCAGTAGACGTAGGCCGTGGTCCGGGTGGCGTTGGTGGCGGTGTCACGCACGGTGACGGAGGTCGGCTGCATTCGTGCGTTGCGAGTGATGCGGGTCTCACGGTTGCCGATCAGAGTCGTCAGCACGCGGTTGATCGCAAGCTCGTGGCGCTGCTCGACGGTGCGCGCCTGCGCTGCGCCCTGCGCTTCGACCACGGTATGGGCGCGAGCAAGAAGGCCCGACACGGTATCGGTGAGTTCCGCATACTGGTGTTTGGTCACGGTCCCGTTGGGATCAGTGACCGTGTCGATGCGGCGGCGGAAGTCGGTGGTTTCAGGGTAGTAGGTGTAGTTGGTCGTTCCGGCGCTGTTGGCGACCGATGCGATTTTGCGCGGCGCACCGCTGGGCGGCGTCGCGGTGAGCGCGTAGACATTCTGACGACCTAAGGCATTCGTGGCGGTGGCGGTGCCGGCCGCCGAATACGACAGCGACAATCCGTCGGTGATATCTCCTAGCGTGCGTGACTGCACACGCGCCTTTTCGTCGTATACATTGGTACTGAGGCGTCGATTATCCTCCGCCGTAACGCCGACCAGCAGCATCGGTATCCCATCAATACCGTAGTGGTAACGGCGCTGCGCGCCGTCCGGATAGGTCGCGGTCTCGACCTGCCCCAATGAGGTGTAGGTGTAGCTAACCAACACCACGCCAGCGGAACTGATCGATGCGATTGGAGCGCCGCCCTTACCAGTGGTGCGAGTGAACTCAAGTACTCGTCCGCCGCTGTGGGTAATCGTGCTCAGTCGCTGCAAACTGTCGTAGCCGTAGGCCAACGTGGTGCCGTCTTCGTAGGCCTGCTGTAACAATCGTCCTTCGGCATCAAAACTCAAAGTGCGATCACCGCGGTACACGACCCAGTTCGTGCCGGAGGCAACCAGCCGGTCGCCGCTGCCATCGCTGGCCTCGTAGGCCGCGCCCACAGACTTGAACGCCGTGTGCCGCCCGTCTGCATCGACCAGCCCGTAGTGCACGGTCGGACTGCCGCCAATCGGATCGGTGCCCATCGCCAAGCGGATGTTGTGCGAGTTGGTCCAGCCCCCGCCGAATCCCCCGCCGGCGACGGAACCACCCGATTGATAGCTGCGCTGCAACGAAACCCAGCCCAGATCGAAGTCGCTGGTGGTCTCCGCCAGGGTGCCGCTGCTGATCTGGCAGTTCTCCTCTGTCGGGCAGGTTCGCACCGGTGCGCTGGCGTAGCTCATCTCGGAGCCAGGCACGCCCGCGCAGGCCTGCTTGGCGGCGCTCCACGCATGCACGGTGATGTTGGGGCATTGAATGGAGCGGTTACGCAGGATCGACCCATTCTCGTTCGTGCTGGTGCAACTGCCGGGCGAGCCGACCGTATAGCTGGCCGTGTAGGTGGTGTTCTCGTTCAGGCTCTGACCGTTGTCCCAACTGCTGTCCACCTGCCAGTTCGGCGACACGGTCACGACGGTGGACGCAGGACAGCCTTGCCCGATGCTGTCCGCGTCCAGACGCTGCTTGATCTGGTCCACCACCATCTGCAAGGTCGCGTTCGGCTGCTGCGGGTCGAGCAGGCTGTGGTGGCTCCACTCGCCCACCACCGGCGGCACGCGCTCGAATTCGTACTGGTAGATCGTGCGGTCGCTCAGCACGGTCTGCTTGGTGACTTCGAAACTGAAGGGGCCGTAGGGCAGCGAGGCGGCATGGATGCTTTCCATGTCCTGCTGCACGGCGCGCTCGGTGAGGTGCGGTCCGTTGAAGGCTAAATCGCTGGTCCAGACCTGGCCGATCTCCTGCGCGGAAGCGGCGCCGCTCAGTAGCGCCAGCAAGCCCAGCGCGGCCGCGAGCGAGCGAGCGCGCACGGCAATGGAGCGGCGGCGGTTTAATCCTTCGTAACCCATACCATCCCCTTCTTGTTGTCTGCGCCAACCTTGCGGACGGCGTGGTTTGCTGCTGAGGCGTGCGCGGCGCGAGCCGGGCATGACCCACGATGAGGCCTACCCGTCGCGGTCGCTGCGACAGCCTCTATAAGAAGTCCAACAAAGCGATGACACGGCGCAAAACCGGACGCGCCCAGGCTTCCTCGCGGCGCTTGCGCCCACCTTCGGCCAACACCAAGACAAGCTCACGACAGGCGCGAATCGGCGAATGGATCGATGCGAAGGAGCCGACGGCGAACGGTCGGCGGGCCCACATTCCTTATGCGTCACTGCGTGGCTCCCCGGTGGGATGCAGCGGTTCCTGTTCGCCCCAGCACGCGGGTTACAGCCCGGTACGGCGTGGGGCCAGCTTCTCCACGGCCGAGGGCAGCGTCAAGTGCCGCGCATCGAGGTTTCGAAACTGTTCGAAGCGTCGGGATTGATGGCACGCAGAATGCATACTTTGTGCAGGGTCATCCAGCGCCGAAACGTGCACAAAGTGCGCCGAAACGGTGACTACTAGCCGCGCAACGCCCACCAGGCCCCGACCGCGACGATCGCCAGCATGCCGGCACCGGCGCCGACCAGGATGCGTTCCTGCCGTTGCGCTTTGGCCAGCGCATCGCCGTAAGGCATCGTGGTGTGCGCGATCATGGTGTACAGCGGCAGCCAGGAACGCGGCAGCAGTCGGTTCAAGGTCACATCCAGGCGCTTGCGCGCGAGGAACCACGGCGACTGCACTTTCTGACGCAGTTCGACGAAGTTGGCCTTGGACAATTCGGCCAGGGTGTCGGTGTGCGGGCGGCGCGAGCGCTCGTAGTCGGCGAACGCGTCCGCGCGCCGGCCCGGATGACGCGCCAGTGCGGCCATCAACGCCGAGCAATCCTCGAACGCCGAGTTCATGCCCTGGCCGTAGAAGGGATAGACCGCGTGGCAGGCGTCGCCGACCAGCACCATCCAGTCCTCGCGGCTCCACGGCGCGGTGCGCGTGGTCACCAGCGAGCCGACCGGATGCGCCATCCATTCCTCGACCAGCTGCGGCAGCAGCGGCAGCAGATCGGGGAAGTACTTGGTGAACAGCGCGCGCACGTCGTCTTCGCTGCGGGTGGTGGCGAAACTGTCCGGGCCCTCGAACGGCAGGAACAGGGTGAGCGTGTGCGAGCCGTCGCGATTGGGATGCGAGACGAACAGGCCGTGGCTGCGCGGCCACACGTGCAGCGCCTCCAGTTCGATCGCCGAGCTGCCGTCGGCCAAGGGTTTGAGGGTGAGCTCCTTGTAGCCCCACTCCAGGTATTCCTGGTGGTAGTCGGCGCGTTCGCCGCGCTGCATTTCCTGGCGCGCGCGCGAGAACGCGCCGTCGGCGCCGACCACCCAATCCGGGCGCACCTTCAAGGTCGCGCCGCCGGCGTCGAATTCGAGTTCGCGCGCGACCTTGTCGGCCGCGACCAGGCGATGGCCGAAATGCAGGCGCACCTGCGGATGACGCTCGGCGCGATCCAGCAGCAGGCGGTTGAGTTCGTTGCGGTCGATCGAGTGCAGCACTTCGCCGCGGTCCTTGCCGTAGGGCTGGTAGCGGGTGCTGCCGTCGGGCGCGTGGATCACGCGACCGGCCATGGTCACCGAGGTCGGCATCACCGCATCGATCAACTCGGCCTCGGTCAGCGCCTGGATGCCGCGCTTGGACAGACCCAGGTTGATCGAGCGCCCGCCCTCGGCGCCGCTCACGCGCGGATCGGGGCGGCGTTCGTAAACGTCGACGCCGTGACCGAGCGCGGCCAGACGCAGGGCCAGCAGCGAGCCGGCGAGGCCTCCGCCGACGATCGCCACGCGTGCGGCGGCGGTGGATGTGGCGGAGGCGTCAGTCATCGAGCGCGGATCCCGCGGCGGCGCGCGCCGTGCGTGCGCCGCCCGCACGCGCGACGGTGCGCGGCAGGGCACTCAGGCGCGGCGCTTCGACCGCGATCGCGGCCAGACGCAGCTGCAGCTCGGCCTCGACCAGGGCTTCGATCGCCTGTTCGAAGTTATTGCGGCGCAGATTGGGCCCGAGTCGGCGCAGGTAGGAACGCAGATAGGCCGCGCGCGTTTCCGGCGCGTCGATCTCGCGGCGCAGGAACGGCAGGTCGGACTCGACCATGTGCCGGATCGCGAGCATGGGCACCGGGCTGCGCAGCGGGAAGAAATCGGGATTGCGCAGGCCGGGGCTGCTGTTGTGGGCGTGAAACTCGCCCAGCATCAGGCCCAGCTCGACGAAGCCGCCCTTGTTCTCGGCCTGGATGCGATCGACCACGCTGGCGCCGTCGACGCCCAGGTTGGGGAACACGATCAGGATCGACTTGTTGACCGCCGCCGCGCCCGAGCGCGGTTCGATCTCCAGGAACAGGCCGCGGTAGTGCGCGATCAGCTCGGCCATGCGTTCCGGATCGGGCTCGGCATCGGCGACCTCGGTGAGCCAGATCGTGTCCAGGCCCAGCGCCAGCGGCGTGAACGGACATACCGGCCCGGTCCGGCCCAGCTCCGGGTGCGGTTGGGCGAGGAACTCGCGCACCCAGCTGACGATGGTGGGCAGCGGCGCGCTGGCGGGTTGGTTGCGCTCCACGTCGGAGGCGCGCAGCAGCTGGCCGCGCGCGGCCGCGCCCGCGCTCTCGACATGGCTGCGGCCGGCCATCATGGCCGCGTCCGGGTCGGGCAGTTGGAAGGAATCGTTATCTGGGCTCATCGCCTCGCTCCTGGTTCCTGGCTCAGCCGCGTGCCGCATCGCGCACGCTGAGCGGGCGCATGTCGGTCCACCACTCGCGGATGCGAGCCAGGCAATCGTCCTTCGACCCCTCGAAGCCGGCGTCGCGCCAGCCCTGCGGAATCGCGTATGCCACCGGCAGGATCGAGTACTGGTCTTCGTGATTGACCACCACCCGATACGCGCCGAGATCCATCTCTTCTCCTTGCATGCAACCTCCATCCCAACTCAAGCCGCGGCGCCGATTCCCGCCGCCGAACCCGTCGCCAGGATCGGCGCATCGGGCAATTCGTCCTCGACCCGACGGATCGCGCGCACCGCATAGGCGCTGGCCGCGACCGCCGTCATCAGGACCCCAAGGACAATGAACATCAGGCCCAGGCCGCGGCCCGGACCGACGCCGATCCACGCCCCGACCGTGCCGGCCAGGGCGCCGCCGGGCGCCATCAACGGTTCGAACACGTGTTCGGCCAGCGGACCGGCCAGGCAATAGCCCAAGGGCATCGCCGCTTCCGACAGCACGCGCTGGATCGCGAAGCAGCGGCCCTGCAGATCGGCCGGCACCTTGCTCTGCCACAGCGCGGCATTCGACGCGTTGAGCACAGGTAACGTCAGGAAGAAGCCGAAACCGGCCACCAGCACCAGCGCGAACGACGGCGCCAGGCCGTGCACGGCCAGCAGCACGCCGGCGGCCAGCGAGTAACCGAGCACGCCGTGGATGCGCCGGCGCGGTCCGCCCCAGGTGCTCATGGCCAGGCCGCCCAACAGCAAGCCGCAGCCGCCGACCGCCATCTGCACGCCCAGCAGGGCCGCGTCGGCGAACGACAGCACCAAGGGCGTGATCGCGATGCTGGCGATGCCGAACAGGAAGTTGGTGGCGCCGAACACCAGCAGCAAGCCGTACAGGCCCGGGCGATCGTGCACGTAGCGGAAGCCGGTGGCGGCTTCGCGCCACAGGCTGTCCTCGGCCTCGGCGCTGCGTTGCGGGCGCGGCACGCGCGCGAAGCACAGTGCGATCACGCCGATCACGAAGGTCAGCGCATCGACGATCAGCACGCCCTGCATCGAGATCGTGCTGACCAGCACGCCGGCCAGCAGCGGCCCGCCGACCTGGGCGATCGCGAAACCGGTCTGGACCAGGCCGTTCACGCGGGTGAGCTGCTCCTGGCTGGCGAGCAGCGGAATGCTGGCCGCGTACGCCGGCTGCAGGAAGGCGTTGGCGATCGCCGAGATGCCGACGCCGACATAGACATGCCACAAGGCCAGGCCGTCGGTGGCGTACAGCACGGCCAGCGCGACCATGGTCAGGGCCGAGACCGCGTCGCAGACGATCATGGTGCGGCGGCGATCCCAGCGATCGACCAGGGCGCCGGCGATCGGCGAGATCAGCAGCGCCGGCACCGCCATGGCGACGAAGATCAGTGCGAACTGGGTGGTGGAACCGGTGCTCTGGTACACCCAGATGCCCAGCGCGAACGATGTCAGGCGCGAGCCCACGCCCGACACCAGCTGGCCGACCCAGATCAGCAGGAAATCGCGCAGGCCGGCGTAGCGGTTCACGCTTCCTCCTCCTCGACCGCCAGCGGCAGGGCGCCGCGGCTGCGCAGGAAATCCAGATAGGTCGCGAACAGCACGCGGTCGGCGGGCGGACAGACCAAACCCAGCGCGGCGACCGCGTCGAGGGTGGCGCTGCAATCGAAGCGCGGTTCGCGCGGGTCCGGATCCTGCGGGAACAAGCCGGCGAACGGCGCCAGCGCGTTATCGCGCGACACCGCCGCTTCGGCCAGCAGCGCCTTGCGCCAGGACGGGTAGTCGATCTCTTCCACCGCCAAGCCGGCGTCGCGCATGGTCTCGACCGCTTCGACGATGGGCAGGCGATGCGGATTGAAGAAGTGGTACTGGCCGTCGGCATCGCCCGCGCCCAAGGCCAGGCGCACGATCGCGCGGCCGACGTAATCCACCGGCGCCATGTCGAAGGACTCGTCGGGCAGGTGCGGCGCATAGCCCAGCTGCACGCAGCCCTTGATCCAGGCGTTGAAGTAGTCGCCCACGTTGCTGGTGCCCAGGCGGCTGTCGCCGGTGATGCGCGCCGGGCGGTAGATCGCCACCGGCAGCCCGCGCGCGCGCGCGGCCAGCGCCAGTTGCTCGCCCACCCACTTGCTCTGGTTGTAGCCGCCCATCTGGCCTTCGGCGTCCGGCGGCGGATCGGATTCGCGCACCACCCGATCCATATGGCGCTCGGTGAGATACACGCCCAGGGTCGACACCAGATGCACCGGCTTGACCCGGTGACGCGTGGCCAGGCGCAGCACCTCGAGGGTGCCGCCGACGTTGGCCGCTTCCAGATGTTCGTAGGGCGCGAGGAAATTGACCTGGCCGCCGTTATGGAAGATCACCTCGGCGCGCTGCGCGAGCGCGTCGAACGCCTCGGCGTCCAGGCCCAGGCGCGGCGCCGACAGATCGCCGCACACCGGCAGCAGACGATGTTCGTCGCCCGCGCGCCATAGCTCGTAGGTATCGAGGTTGGCGCGGATGCGGCGCAAGCCCTCGGCCTCGCTGTCGGCGCGCACCAGACACAACAGTTCGGCGTCGGTGGTGTCGAGCAGCTCGCGCACCAGATAGGCGCCGAGGAAACCGGTGGCGCCGGTGACCAGGGTCGAGGCCGGTTGCGCGCGCGCGGCCGGCGCGCGCGCGCCGCTGGGATCGATGTCCGGCGGCAACACCACGCGCGCGCGCAGATCGGTGCGCGCGTCGGCCACGCCGGCGCGCTGGGCTTCGATCGCGCGCGCCAGGCCGGCCACCGTGGGGCTGGCGAACACCGCCGCCAACGGCAGCTCGACGCCGAACGCGGCGTGCAGCTTGAACACCAGCGGCAGGGTCGACAGCGAATCGCCGCCGAGCGCGAAGAAATCCTCGTCGGCGCCGATGTCCTCGCGCCCCAGCACTTCGCGCCAGACCGCGAGCACGCCGGTTTCGATTTCGCCCTGCGGCGCGCGCACGCGGCGCTCGGCGGCGGCCGTGGCCGGCGGCGCCGGCAGGGCGTGGCGATCGACCTTGCCGTTGCGATTCAAGGGCAGCGACGGCAGCGCCACGAACAGCGACGGCACCAAGGCGTCGGGCAGGCGCTGGGCGAGGAACTCGCGCAGCGCCGCCGGCTCCAGTCCCGCCTCGGCGACCACGTAGGCGACCAGGCGCTTGTCGCCGGGCCGGTCCTCGCGCAGCGCGGCGGCGGCGGCCTGCACCTGCGGGTGCGCGGCCAGCGCGGTTTCGATCTCGCCCAATTCGATGCGCACGCCGCGCAGCTTGACCTGGTGATCGCGGCGGCCGAGGAACTGCAGGCTGCCGTCGGTGTTCCAGCGCGCCAGATCGCCGGTGCGGTACAGCCGCGCGCCGGGCGTATCGGCGTAAGGGTCGGGCAGGAACGCGGCTTCGGTGAGCGCGGGCTGGCCGAGGTAACCGCGCGCGATGCCGGCGCCGCCGATGCACAGCTCGCCGATCACGCCGCGCGGCGCCAAACCGAGCTCGGCGTCGAGCACGTACACGCGCACGCCCGGCAGCGGCGTACCGATCGGCAGCTCGGCGCCGGCGAATTCGCCGCCGTCGCGGGTGGACAGCATGGTCGCGCAGACCGAGGCTTCGGTCGGGCCGTAGTGGTTGCACAAGGCGACCCGGCCGCCGCTGACGCCGGCGTAGCGACGCACCTGCTCCAGCGGCACGCTCTCGCCGCCGATCATCATCAGGCGCAAGGCCGGCAACAGCGGGCGGGTGCGCTGGGCCGCGAACCAGCCCTCGCTCCAGCGCCGCCACAGCGCGGCCGGCGCGTCGATCGCGGTCACGCCGTAATCGCGGCAGAAACTTTCCAGCTCGTACGGGCCCAGCTCGGCCGGGGCCGGATGCAGCACCAGCGCCGAACCGCTGGCCAGCGCCGGGAAGATGTCGCCGACCGAGGCGTCGAACACCAGCGGTGGAATCATCAACAGGCGCTGGGCGACGAAGTCGTGGCGCGCCATGAAGCCGAGGGTGAGATTGACCGCGCCGCGGTGCTCGATCACCACGCCCTTGGGCGCGCCGGTCGAACCGGAGGTGTAGATCACATAGGCGGCGCTGTCGGCGCCGGCCAGTTCCGCCGGCGGCTGCTCGGCCGGCGGCACGCCGTCGGTGATCACGCAGGGCACGGCGCCGGCGACCGCATCGGCGCGCGCGACCAGCGCCGCAGGCGCGACCAGGGCCAGCGCGCCGGCGTCGGCGAGCAGGAAGGCGATGCGTTCGTCCGGGTGGGCAGGATCGATCGGCACATAGGCGCCGCCCGCGGCGAGCACGCCGAGCACGCCGATCAGCGCCTCGGTGGAACGGTCGGCGAGCACCGCGACGCGGGTCTCGGCGACCGTGCCCAAGGCGCGCAGGCGCTGGGCGATGCCGTTGGCGCGCCGGTAGACGTCGCGATAGCTCAACTCGCGTCCCGGCTCGACGATCGCGATCGCCTCCGGGCTGCGCTGGGCCTGACGTTCGAACAGGGCGTACAAGGTCGGCGCGGGCGGCTGCGGCGCGGGTCCGCCGTCGCCCAGCGCCAGCACTTCGTGGCGCGCGTCCTGGTCCAGCAGCGACAGCCGCGACAACGGCAGGTCGGGATCGGCGAGCACGCGGTGCAGCAACACGCCGTATTGATCGGCCAGGCGCGCGATGGTGGAGGCGTCGAACAGGTCGCTGTCGTAGTCGAGCACGCCGTCCAGGCCGGCTTCGGACGCGCCCAGCGACAGGGTGAGCTCGAAGCGCGAGGTGTGCACCTCGGGCTCGAACCATTCGACGTTCAAACCGCGCAGCGTGAGCGGCGCGGTGCCGGCGTTCTGCAGCACGAACATGGTCTGGAACAGCGGCGTTCGGCCGGGCACGCGCTCCAGGCGCAGTTGGTCGATCACCCGCTCCAGCGGCGCCTGCGCATGCTCGAACGCATCCAGGCAGTGGGCGCGGGTGCGCGCGAGCAGATCGCGGAAGCTGGGATCGCCGGACAGGTCGCCGCGCAGCGCCAGGGTGTTCACGAACAGACCGATCAGCGGCGCGACGCCGTCGACGCCGCGGTTGGCGACCGGCGAGCCAATCACCACATCGTCCTGACCCGCGTGACGGCCAAGCAGGCTCTGGAACGCGGCCAACAGGGCCATGAACAAGGTCGCGTGCTCGCGCCGGGCGAGATCGGCCAGGCCGGCGGCGACGCTGAGCGGAATGCGCAGGTGATGGCGCGCGCCACGCCCGGTGGGCGTCGGCTGGCGCGGACGGTCGCCGGGCAGGTCGAGCAGGCCGCTGCTGCCTTCCAGGGCCTGGCGCCAGAACGCCAGTTGGTCGGCGACCTGGCGCTCCTGCGCCGCATCGCGCTGCCACAGCACGGCGTCGCCGAACTGCAGGCGCAACTCCGGCAGGGCCGGGGTCTGGCCGTCCAGGCGCGCGTCGTAGCAACGCGAGAGTTCGTCGAACAGCACGCCGCCGGACCAGGCGTCGGAGACGATGTGGTGCATCACCATCAACAGCAGGTGTTCTTCGTCGTCCAGACGCAGCAAGGTCGCGCGCAGCAAGGGCGCGCGTGCCAGATCGAACGGACGTTCGGTTTCCTCGTCGGCGTAGCGGCGCGCCGCCGCTTCGCGTGCGATCAGGTCCAGGCCGCGCAGGTCGATCAGCGGCACCGTCACCTCGACCTGCGCCGCCACGGTCTGGCGCGGCTCGCCGGCGACTTCGGCGAACGACATGCGCAGCGCATCGTGGCGCTGAATCACGTCGGCCAGCGCGCGCTCCAGCGCGACCGGATCGAGCGCGCCGCGCAGAATGTGGTGGCCGTACACATGGTAGGCGCCGCTGCCGGGCTGCAGGCGCTCGAAGAACCAGATCCGTTGCTGCGCGGCCGACAAGGGCAGGGATTCGCCCGGTCGGCTGCGGCGCTGGATCGCGTTGTCTTCCGCCGCGTCGGTGTCGCGCGCGGACAGGCGTCGGCTCAACAGCTCGCGCTGCTGCGGGGTCAGCCGGGCCAGGCGCTCGGCCATCGCGCCGGGCGCGTTGTCGTCGGGCCGGCTCATGCGCGGTCCACCGCTAAGGCGATCGTCGCGTTCATCGTTCCGCGCCCTCGCCCGCCAACAACAGTTGGATGTCGTCGTCCGACAGCCCTTCGAGCTGGTCGAGCATGCTCGCCAGCGCGTCGGCGTCGACGCTGTCCATGCGCTGGCGCAGCAGCAGCTCGGCGAAGCCGGCCACGCTAGGCGCCTCGAACAGGGCGCGCAAGGCGATTTCGCCGCCGAAGGCCTTCTGCACGCGCGTGATGAGCTGCGTGGCCAGCAGCGAATGGCCGCCGAGCTCGAAGAAATCGTCGTGGATGCCGACCCGTTCCAGCCCAAGCACCTCGGCCCACAGCCGCGCCAGGGTCTCTTCCTCGCCGTTGCGCGGCGCCACATAGGCATGAGTCTCCAGCGCCTCGGCGTCCGGCGCCGGCAGCGCCTTGCGGTCGACCTTGCCGTTCGGGGTCAGCGGGTACTGCGCCAGCGTCACATAGGCCGAGGGCAGCATGTATTCGGGCAGACGCTGGCGCGCATGCGCACGCAGCTCGGCGGCGTCGGCCTGGCCGATCACATAGGCGACCAGGCGCTTGTCGCCGGGCCGGTCCTCGCGGCAGACCACGACCGCCTGACCCACCTGCGGATGCTCGGCCAGCACGGCCTCGATCTCGCCCAGCTCGATGCGGAAGCCGCGCAGCTTGACCTGATGGTCGATGCGCCCCAGCACCTCGATGCGGCCGTCGCGCAGGCGCCGCGCGAGATCGCCGGTGCGGTACAGGCGAGCGCCGATGCGCGCGCCGTAGCGATCGGGCACGAATTTCTCGGCGCTGAGTTCGGGCCGCGCCAGGTAGCCGCGGGCGACGCCGAGGCCGCCGATCAGCAACTCGCCGGGCACGCCCACCGGCACCAGCTGGCCGCGCGCGTCGACGATATGGATCTCGGTGTTGGCGAGCGGACGGCCGATGCTGACCGCCGCGTCGTCGGCGCGCACGCGCTCGACCGCCGACCAGACCGTGGTTTCGGTGGGACCGTACAGGTTCCACAGTTGCGCGCCGTGGGCGAGCAAACGGTCGGCGAGCTCGCGCGGCAGCGCTTCGCCGCCGCACAGCAAGCGCAGTTGCGCACGCCCGCGCCAGCCGGCGTCGAGCAGCATGCGCCAGGTCGCGGGCGTGGCCTGCATCGCGCTGGCGCCGGCGCTGTCGATCAGGCGCGCCAGCGCCGCGCCGTCGGCCGCGGTGGCGCGATCGGCCAGGGCGATGCGCGCGCCCACGCTCAGCGGCAGCAGCAGTTCCAGCACCGCGATGTCGAAGGACAAGGTGGTGACCGCGCACATCACGTCGTCTTCGCCCAGGCCCGGCTCGCGCGCGACCGCGCTGAGGAAGTTGACTGCGGCGCGGTGCGGAATCTGCACGCCCTTGGGCCGGCCGGTGGAGCCGGAGGTGAAGATCACATAGGCCAGGTCTTCCGGGCCGACGCCGCTGTCGACGCGCGCGCCGGGCGCGGCGTCCAGATCGTCCAGCCACAGCGGCTCGCAGTCGCAAGCCGGCAGCTGCGCCTGCAACGCGCGTTCGCTCACGATCAGACGCATGCGCGCGTCCTCGACCATGTAGCCCAGGCGCTCGGCCGGATAGCTGGGGTCCATCGGCACGTAGGCCGCGCCGGCCTTGAGCACGCCGAGCAGGCCGACCAGCATGCGCGGCGAGCGTTCGACGAACAGGCCCACCAACTCGCCGGGGCCCACCCCGCGCGCGGCCAGCGCGCGCGCGAGGGCGTCGGCCTGCGCATCGAGTTCGGCGTAGCTCAGGCGCTGCGCGCCGCATTCGACCGCGATCGCATCGGGCCGGCGCTCGGCCTGGCGCTCGAACAGACGATGCAGCGGCGTATCCACCGGCGCATCCAATGCGGTGTCGTTCCATTCCGACAGCAGGCGCTGGCGCGCTTCGGGCGGCAGGATCTCGAGCTCGCCGATGCGCTGGTCCGGGTCGTCGGCGATCGAACGCAGCAGCTGCTGGAAGTGAGCGGAGAAAGCTTCGATGGTGGCGGCGTCGAACAGGTCGCTGGCGTATTCGAAGAACAGGGCCAGGCCGTCCTCGTGTTCGCTCGCGAACAAGGCCAGGTCCGAGCGCGCGGTGCCGGGATTGATGGTGTCGAAATCCACCGGCACCAGACTCAGCCCGGCCAGATCGCTCTCTTCGGAGGGGAAGTTCTGGAAGAACAGCATGGTCTGGAACAGCGGCGCGTGGCTGAGCGAACGCTCCGGTTGCAGTTCCTCGATCAGACGTTCGGCCGGCAGGTCCTGGTGCGAGTACGCGCCCAGGGTGGTGTCCTTCACCTGCGCCAGCAGGGTGCGGAACGTGGGATTGCCGGACAGGTCGTTGCGCAGCGCCAGGGTATTGACGAAGAACCCCGCCAACGGCTCGAGTTCCTCGCGGCGGCGATTGGCGACGCCGACGCCGACCACCAGGTCGTGCTGGCCGGAGTAGCGCATCAACAGGGTCTGATAGGCGGCCAGTACGATCATGAAGGGCGTCGCGCCCTCCTGCCTGCTCAGGCGCTTGATCGCGTCCCAGGTCTGCATCGACAGCATGCTGCGCAGCACGTCGCCGCGGTAGCTTTGCACCGGCGGACGCGCGCGATCGCCGGGCAGCTCCAGCACCGGCAGCGGGCCGGCCAGGCGCTGGCGCCAGTAGTCCAGCTGGGTCTGCAGGGTTGGGCCTTCCAGCAGCTCGCGCTGCCACAGGGTGTAGTCCACGTACTGCACCGGCAACTCGGGCAGCGGCGAGGCCGCGCCGGCCTGGTAGGCGCTGTACAACTGGCGCAGTTCCTCGTGCAGCACGCCCAGCGACCAGCCGTCGACCGCGATGTGATGGGCGTTGAGGGTGAACAGATAACGCTCGTCGTCGACCTGCACCAGCAGCGCGCGCAGCAGCGGCCCGCGCGCCAGGTCGAATGCGCGCCGAGCTTCGGCGCGGGCCAGCGCGAACGCCGCCGACTCGCGCTCCGACGCCGGCAGCGCGCGCAGGTCATGGCGTTCGATCGGCACCGCCGACGGCGGCTGCACGACCTGGTGCGGGCCTTGTTCGTCGGCCGCGATCAGCGTACGCAGGCTTTCGTGGCGACGCTGGATCTCGTCCAGCGCGCGCGCGAACGCCGCCTGGTCCAAACGGCCCTGCATCCACAGCGAGGTCGGCACGTTGTAGGCCGCCGAACCGGGATCGATCTGGTCGAGGATCCACAGCCGCTGCTGCGCGAACGACAGCGGAATCCGCGCCGGACGCGGGCGCCGGCCGATTTCGCTGCGCGGCGCCGACGGCGATTGCTTGGCCAGTTGCTGCAGCAGCAGCGCGCGTTTTTCCGGCGACAGGCCGGCCAGGCGCTCGTGGATTTCAGCCATGCGCGCCTCCGGACAGGCTCGCGGCCAGACGCGCGCTGGCCTCCTCGTCGCTGAGGTGCTCCAGACTCGCGAGCAGGCTTTCCAGGTCCTCCGGCGCCAGCTCGGTGCTGGCCGCGGCGACGCGCGCGGCCAGGCGTTCCAGGGTGGCGTCCTCGAACAGCGCGCGCAGCGGCAGCTCGACGCCGTACTGCTGCTCGATCCGCGCCAGCAAACGCGTGGCCAGCAGCGAATGGCCGCCGAGGTCGAAGAAATTGTCGCCGCGCCCGATCCGCGGCGCGCCCAGCAGTTGCTGCCAGATCGCGGCCAGCGTCAATTCCTCGGGCGTGACCGGCGCCTCGTAGCTGGCGTCGTCGTCGCCGCCGGCCACGGCTTCCGGCGCCGGCAGCGCGCGCCGGTCGACCTTGCCGTTGGGCGTGAGCGGGAAGCGCTCAAGCACGACGAAGGCGCTGGGCACCATGTAATCGGGCAGCGCGGCCTTGAGGTGATCGCGCAATGCGGATATCGCCGGCGCGACGCCGTTGGCGGTCACGTACGCGACCAGACGCTGGTCGCCGGGCCTGTCCTCACGGCAGTGCACCACCGCCTGGGTCACCTCCGGCACCTGCGCGAGCACCGATTCGATCTCGCCCAGTTCGATGCGGAAGCCGCGCAGCTTGATCTGATGATCGATGCGGCCGATCACCTCGATCGTGCCGTCGCGGCGCCACAGCGCGAGGTCGCCGCTGCGGTACAGGCGGCCGCCCGGCGCGCCGAAGGGGTCGGAGATGAACTTCTCCGCGGTCAGATCGGGGCGCCCGCGATAGCCGGTGGCCAGGCCGTCGCCGCCGATCAGCAGTTCGCCCGGCACGCCCGCCGGCAGCAGCTTCATATGACGATCGACGATGTGGATCTGGGTGTTGTCGACCGGCTTGCCGACCAGGATCGGGCCGCTGCCCGGGTGCACCCGGCACAGCGCCGAGTACACCGTGGTTTCGGTGGGGCCGTAGAGGTTCCACAGTTCTCGCGCGCACGGCAGCAGGCGGTCGGCCAGTTCGCGCGGCAGGGCCTCGCCGGTGGAGATGATCTTGATCCCGGCTTTGCCGCTCCAGCCCAGTTCCAGCAGCATGCGCCAGGTCGCGGGAGTGGCCTGCATCACGTCGATCGCGGTGTCGTCGACCAGACGGCGCAGGCGCAGGCCGTCGCGCGCGGTGTCGCGGTCGACCAGCAGGATGGTCGCGCCCACGGTCAGCGGCAGCACCAGCTCGAACAAGGCGATGTCGAACGACAGCGTGCTGATCGCGCACAGCACCTGACCGCGCGCCAGGCCCGGCTCGCGCGCGACCGAACGCAGCAGGTTGACCGCCGAGCGCTGCTGGATTTCCACGCCCTTGGGCTTGCCGGTGGAACCGGAGGTGAAGATCACATAGGCCGGATCGCGCGCCGCGGCGCCGCCGTCGGGCGCGCGCTCGGCGCGCGCGTCCAGCGCCGCATCGGCGTCGGCGTAGATCACCGTCGCGACATCGCCTGGCAGGCTGTCGGCGAGCGCGCGCTGGCTGACCAGCACGCGCGCGGCCGAGGCCTCGAGCATGTAGGCCAGGCGATCAGCCGGATAGGTGGGGTCCAGCGGCACGTAGGCGCCGCCGGCCTTGAGGATACCGAGCAGGCCGATCAGCATTTCCGGCGTGCGTTCCACGTACAGGCCGACCAGCTCGCCGGGGCCGACGCCGGCCGCGCGCAATTCGTGGGCGAGCGCGTTGGCGCGGCGGTCGAGCTCGCGGTACGTCATCTCGCGTGCGCCGCAGCGCAGCGCGATCGCGTCGGGCGTGCGCTCGACCTGGGCCTGGACCTGGGCGGCGATGGTGGGATCGTCCGGCAGCTCGCGCGCGGTGTCGTTCCAGCGCGCGAGTTCTTCGCGCTCTGCGTCGGTCAGCAACTCCAACGTACTCAGCGGTGCGTCGGGTGTGGCCGCGGCCGAAGTCAGCAGGCGCAGCAGATGCCCGCATAAGCGCTCGATGCGCGCGCGGTCGAACAAATCGGTGCTGTACTCCAGCATCAGTTCGCGCTGACCGTGCTGGTTCACGAACAGGCTCAGATCGCCCTGGGCGGTGCCGGGGGCCAGATCGGTCAGATGCGCCTGGCGCACCTGCATGCCGCCCATGCCCAGGCCCAGCGCGGGGTAGTTCTGGAAGAAGAACAGCGCTTGCGCGAACGGCGTGTGGCTGGCCGAGCGCGGCAGGCGGCGGGTCTCCAATATCCGGTCCAGCGGCGCGTCGGCATGCTCCATCGCGCTCAGCACGCTCTCGCGCACCTGCGCCAGCAGCTGGGCGAAACTCGGATCGCCTTCGATGCGCGTGCGCATCGGCAGGGTGTTGACGAAGAAGCCGATCACCGGCTCCAGCTCGACCCGCGCGCGCCCGGCCACGCCCATGCCGACGGTGATGTCGTCCTGGGCGGTGTAGCGCGACAACAGGGCCTGATACGCGGCCAGGAACACCATCGACAGCGTGGCCTGGCGCTCGCGCGCGAGCCGCTCGAGCTGCTCGTAAACCGGCGCCGGCACTTCGCTCAGGTACAGCGCGCCGCGGAAACTCTGCGCGGACGGACGCGGCCGGTCGGCGGGCAGATCCAGCGAGGTGAGCGCGCCGTCGAGGCGCTCGCTCCAGTAATCCAGCTGCGGTTGCAGGCCGTCGCCGCCGAGGGTCTCGTGCTGCCACAGCGCGATGTCGGCGATCTGCAACGCGGGCGCGGCGGTATCGGCCGCGCCACCGGCGCGCAGGGCGTCGTAGGCGCGCTGCAATTCCTCCAGCAGCGCGTTGGTGGACCAGCCGTCGATCGCGATGTGGTGGAAGCCCAGCACCAGCAGATGGCGCTGCGCGGCGACGTCGATCAGGGTCGCGCGCATCATCGCGTCGCGCCCCAGATCGAACGCGCGCGCGGTTTCCTCGCGCGCCAGGCGCAGGGCCTCGGCCTCGCGCTCGTCGGCATTGGCGCCGCTCGCGCTCAGCTCCTGCCAGGGCAGGTCGATACGCGCGAGGATGTGCTGATACGGATCGCCGTCCTGCGCGCGGAACACCGTACGCAAGGTTTCGTGGCGATCGAGCAGGGTTTGCAGGGCCGCGCGCAAGGCGACGCGATCGAGTTCGCCGTCCAGCCACAGGCCGACCGGCAGGTTGTAGGCGGTCATGCCGGGCAGAAAACGGTCCAGCCACCACAGTCGGCGCTGGCCGAAGGTCAGCGGGATGCGCTCGGGGCGCGCGCGCGGCTGAATCCGGTTCTGGCCCACGCGCTGACGCGCGCTCAACTGACGCAGCAGTTCGCGTTTCGCAGGCGATAGCTCGGCGATACGCGGGTCGATATCACTCATCCCTGAACTTCCTTGACTTACGAGCATCCTCGGCCGACCTGATCCGGTCGGTTTCCCTTTGGCATCCAGCACGCGTCGCTTCGGAGATGCTCTTGCACGCGAACCATGTTCGCGATCATCCTTGGCGTTCCATCCGTGGTGCCCCCCGTCTATATCCTATCCACATAACGTGGTCAGGGGGCAAATGCGGACCACATCGGTTGCCGGGACGTCCAATGCCCGGCTGGGGAAACCGTTGCGGGGAGTGCGTTATCCGGCCGTGGGACGGCCGGTTGCAAGTCCAAACCGAGTATTAGGGGTTTCAGGAGCAACAGCCAGCAGGGAGGGGGAACACATGGATCGACCGTTCTCGCAGCACCGAACGACGCCCAGACCACGCACCGACGCCGCGCCGGCGGGGGCGTGATGGGTCACATCGCAGCCGCTCTCGACGCGTTGATCGCCTGGTCGGCGCGGATCGGCGCCGATCCGCTGCTGGTACAGGGCGGCGGCGGTAACACGTCGGTCAAACAAGACGGCACCTTGTGGGTCAAGGCCTCCGGCACCTGGCTCGCGCAGGCGCGCGAGCGCGATATTTTCGTGCCGCTGCCGTTGGACGAGGCGCGCGCCGCGCTCGGCCACGCCGACGGCGAAGCGCGACTGGCGCGGCTGGGCGCCGCGCACGCGCTGCGGCCCTCGATCGAAACCTCGCTGCACGCATTGCTGCCGCATCCGGTGGTCGCGCACGTGCATTCGGTGAACACCATCGCCTGGGCGGTACGCGCGGATGCGCGCACGCGACTGGATGCCCTGTTGAAGGACCTGAATTGGGCCTGGGTGCCGTATCGGCGCCCCGGTTATCCGCTCACCCAGGCGGTGCGCGAGGCCTTGAATGAACGCGCGGCCGACGTGCTGGTATTGGCCAATCACGGCCTGGTCGTCGGCGCCGGCGACTGCGTCGCGGCCGATGCGTTGCTGAACGAAGTGGAGCGTCGATTGGCGTTGCCCGAGCGCTCCACGCGCAGCGCCGACCCGGCGCGCTTGCGCGCGGTCAACGACCTGAATTGGGAAGCACCGCAGGACCCGCGCGTGCATGCGCTGGGGGTCGATGCGGCCGCGCTGGCGATCGCCCGCGACGGCGCGCTGTATCCGGACCACGCGGTGTTCCTGGGCGCGCGCGCGGCCGTGCTGGACGGCGCCGACGCGCTCTCGGACGCGGTCGCGCGTTGCACCGCCGCCAGCGGCGTCGCGCCGGCGTTCGCGCTGTTGCCCGGCGCCGGCGTGCTGGTCGCGCCCGGCCTGTCGGCCGGCGCGCAGGCGATGCTGCAGTGCCTGGCCCTGGTCGCGCTGCGCCTGCGCGGCGACGAGCCGCTGGTCTACCTGGGCGACGACGACGTCGCCGCCCTGGTGGACTGGGAAGCCGAAGCCTATCGCCGCGCCTTGGCGCGGCCCGCGCACTGACCCCCACGCACCGCACGACCCCACGGAAGGAGCCCATGCAGATCGTCGTCCCCATGTCAGGTTTCGGAGAGCGCTTCCGCCGCGCCGGTTATCGCGTGCCCAAGCCGCTGATCGAGATCGACGGCAAGCCGATCATCGCGCACGTGGTCGACCTGTTCCCGGGCGAGACCGATTTCGTGTTCGTGTGCAACCAGGATCATCTGGATCGCGACGACTACCGCATGGCCGAGCAGCTGGCGCGGATCTGTCCGAGCGGGCGGGTGCTCGGGATCGCGCCGCACAAGCGCGGCCCGGTGCACGCGGTGCTGCAGGCGATGGAGCTGCTGGATCCGGACGCGCCCACCCTGGTCAACTACTGCGATTTCGCCTGCGCCTGGGACTACCGCGATTTCAAGTCCTTCGTGCTCGACAGCGGCTGCGACGGCGCGATTCCCTGCTACACCGGTTTCCATCCGCACATGATGGGATCGACCAACTACGCCTACGTGCGCACCGACGGCGCGCGCGTGCTCGACATCCAGGAAAAGCAGCCCTACACCGACCAACCCACGCGCGAGTACGCCTCCAGCGGCAGCTATTACTTCAGGTCCGGCGCGCTGATGCGCGACGCCTTCGAACGCTGCAGCGCGCGCGAGGATCTCAGCCTGGGCGGCGAGCACTACGTGAGCCTGGCCTACAAGCCGATGCTGGAAGACGGCGCCTGCGTCGCGGTGTACGAGCTCAACCATTTCATGCAGTGGGGCACGCCGCAGGACCTGGAGGAGTACCGCTACTGGTCCGACGCGTTCCGGCGCCTGGCCGATCCGGCCCGTCCGCAGGCGCCGCCGCGCCAGCGCGGCGCGGTGATGGTGCCGATGGCCGGGCTGGGCGCGCGCTTCGCCAGCGAGGGCTATCGCGAGCCCAAGCCGCTGATTCCGGTCTCCGGCGAACCGATGGTGGTGCAGGCCGCGCGCGACCTGCCGGAGCCGGCGCGGCGCGTGTTCGTGCAGCGCCGCGACCTGGAGGGCGCCGCGCGCATCGCCGATGCGCTGCGCGCGCGTTTCCCTGGCTGCGCCCTGGTCGATCTGGAGCGCGTGACCGACGGCCAGGCCCGCACCTGCCTGCTAGGCCTGGACGATGTCGACCCCGAGCAACCGCTGACCATCGGCGCCTGCGACAACGGCGCGGTGTTCGACGCGCAGGCGCTGTCGGCGCTGCTGGACGACGAGGACGTGGACGTGATCGTCTGGGTCGCGCGCGGCTATCCGGGCGCGGCGCGCCGGCCCACGCATTACGGCTGGGTCGACGAGGTCGACGGCCGGGTGCTGTCGGTGTCGGTCAAGCAGCCGCTGGCCGATACCGCCCGCGATCCGATCGTGCTGGGTACCTTCACGTTCCGCCGCGCCGCCGATTTCGCCGCCGCCGCGGACGCGATGATCGCGCGCGACGGGCGCGTCAACGGCGAGTTCTATGTCGACAGCTGCATCAACGACGCGGTCGCCGCCGGCCTCAACTGCCGCGTGTTCGAAGTCGCGCACTATCTGTGCTGGGGCACGCCCGACGACCTGCGCACCTTCGAGTACTGGCAGTCCTGCTTCCACAAGTGGGACGCCCACCCCTACCGCATCGAACACGACCCGCGGGTGCCCGCGCACGCGCGCCCGGCCCTGGCCGAGCGCTACCGCATGCGCGAGCCGGAGCGCTTCCGATGCTGATCCCTGCTTTCGCCGCCGTTCGCAACATCGCTGCCCGTTCCGCTGGAGAGTCGTCCCATGGTCCTGCCTAGCACCTACTTCCCCACGCACGAGGAGAACCGCTTCGCGCACGAAGGCGAAGTCGGACTGGCGCGCGAGTTCTTCCTCAAGCACCGCCCGCGCAATCTCGAGTTCCTGCTGCACAAGCGCTACGACTGGATGAACGCCTACCTCAAGCCCGGCCAGCGCGTGGTCGAGTTCGGCGCCGGCTCCGGCTTCAGCAAGGAATTCATCCGCCACGACAATTTCCGCATCACCGACGTGGAGGCGCGGCCGTGGATCGACGACGTCGCCGACGCCATGGACCCGCCGTATCCGGACGGCTCGATCGACGTGGCGGTGTTCAGCCACATGATCCATCACCTGCCCAATCCGGTGCGCTTCTTCCAGGTCATGCAGCGCAAGCTCGCGCCGGGCGGGCTGATCCTGATCCAGGACCTCAACACCTGCTTCCTGCTGCGCCTGGCCCTGCGCGCGATGCGCCACGAGGGCTGGTCCTACGACATCGACGTGTTCGACGAGAACGTGGTCGCCAACGATCCGCGCGATCCCTGGTCGGCCAACTGCGCGATCCCGCTGCTGTTGTTCCGCGACGAGGACGCGTTCCGCCGCCACCTGCCCGGCTTCGCGATCGAACGCAACCAGCTCAACGAGTGCTTCGTGTTCCTGGTCTCCGGCGGCGTGGTGGTGCAGGCCAAGACCGTCGAGCTGCCGCGCTTCCTGCTCAAGCTGATCGACGCCACCGACCGCGCCCTGGTCCGCTTGCTGCCGTCGGTATTCGCGATGGGCCGTTCGGTGGTGCTGAGGAAGATCGAAACGCCGTGACCATCTCCCTGCGCCTGTCCCTGGTGATCCCCTGCTACAACGAAGCCCGCAACCTGCCGTTGCTGGTGGCGCGCCTGCGTCAGACCTTCGTGCGCGAGGACGTGGAAGCGATCCTGGTCGATAACGGCTCCACCGACGACACCCCGGCGGTGCTGGCCGAACTGCTGGACGGCGTCGAACGCATCCGCAGCGTCCGCGTGGAACGCAACCAGGGTTACGGCTACGGCATCCTCGCCGGCCTGCGCGCCGCGCGCGGCCTGATCGTGGGCTGGACCCACGCCGACATGCAGACCGATCCGGCCGACGCGCTGGAGGGCCTGGCCCTGTTCGACGACCGCGACCCGGGCACGCTGTTCGTCAAAGGCCGCCGCTACGGCCGGCCGGTGGCGGACGTGGTCTTCACCGTCGGCATGTCGCTGTTCGAGACCCTGCTGTTGCGGCGCCGGCTGTGGGACATCAACGCCCAACCGACCCTGTTCGCGCGCGCCTTCTTCGAACGCTGGCAGGCGCCGCCGCACGATTTCTCGCTGGACCTGTACGCCTACTACCAGGCCCGTCGCAGCGGCCTGCAAGTGCGCCGTTTCCGGGTGCGCTTCGGCGAACGCGCCTACGGCAGCTCGCACTGGAACGTGAACTGGCGCGCCAAGGCGCGCTTCATCCGCCGCACCGTGGATTTCAGCCTGCGCCTGCGCAAAGACCTCTCGCACCCCGCATGATCATCGTCCGCCACCGCCGCAACACCCGCGCGGAACTGCGCGCGACCTCGCCGGAGTTCGGGATCGAGCTCGATCTGCGCAGCCGCGGCGACGCCATCATCATCCACCACGACGCCTTCGCCGACGGCGAGGATTTCGAGGACTGGCTGGACGACTACCGCCATCGCCTGCTGATCCTCAACGTCAAGGAGGAGGGCCTGGAGGACCGCCTGATCGCGCTGATGCGCGAGCGCGGCATCCAGGACTGGTTCTTCCTGGACCAGTCCTTCCCGTTCCTGGTCCGCACCGCCGCGCGCGGCGAATCGCGCTGCGCGGTGCGGGTGTCGGAGTACGAATCGATCGACACCGCGCTGTCGCTGGCCGGTCGGGTGGGCTGGGTCTGGGTCGATTGCTTCACCCGCTTTCCGCTGGATCGCGCCCAGGCCGATCGCCTGCGCGCGGCCGGCTTCCGCCTGTGCCTGGTCTCGCCGGAACTGCAGGGCCGCGACGCCGCCCAGGGCATCGCCGAGTTGCGCGAGCGGCTCGCGCGCGACGGCATCGCCGTGGACGCGGTCTGCACCAAGGAGACCGAACTTTGGCGATGAGTCTGGCGCGGCTGTGGCGAGACCCGATGCTGCGGACCTGGGAGTTCCGCGCCGGCCTGTTGCTGCGCGCGGCGCTGATCGTGCTGCTGGTGCCGAAGATTCAGCAGCAGTGGTTCCTGCCGTTCCTGGATCACGCGATCCGCTTTCCCAGCCTGGATCCGTGGTCCAGCTTCCTCGCCGCCGGCGGCACGCCGCTGGCCTATCCCTACGGCCCGGTGATGCTGCTCGCGCACGCGCCGGGCAGCGTGCTGGGCTGGCTGGTCGACGCCGCCACCGGCAGCGCCGCCTACACCGGTATCGGCTTCCGCCTGGGCCTGCTCGGCGCCGACCTGGCCTGCCTGCTGCTGTTGCGGCGGCTGCTGCCGACCGAGCGCCCGCGCATGCTGCTGTGGCTGTACTGGTGGTCGCCGATCGTGCTGTTCGTGACCTATTGGAACGGCCAGACCGACATCGTGCCGATCGCCTTGCTGCTGCTGTCGCTGCTGTTGATCCGACGCTATCGTCCGGTGGCCTCGGGCGCCGCGCTCGGATTGGCGCTGGCGGCCAAGCTCAGCATGGGCCTGGCCGCGCCTTTCATCGGCATCTACCTGTGGCGCAACAAGCGCCTGCGTTCGATGCTGGCGCCGTTCGCGCTGGCCTGCGCGGTGCTGGCGACGCTGCTGACGCTGCCCTGGCTGGCGTCGTCCGGCTTCGTGAGCATGGTCTTCGGCTCGCGCGAGTTCGGGCGCGTGTTCGACCTGGCCCTGCCGCTGGGCGAGGAACTCAAGCTCTACCTGACCCCTACCCTGTACCTGCTGGCGGCCTATGCGGCCTGGCGTTTCCGCCGCATCAGTTTCGAACTGCTGATCGCCAGCACCGGCCTCTCGTTTTTCCTGGTCGTGCTGGGCACGCCGGCGCCGCCGGGCTGGTACCTGTGGCTGGTGCCGTTCCTGGTCGCGCACCAGCTGCAGGGCGATCGCAGCGCGCGCGTGCTGGCCGGCGGCTTCTCGCTGCTGCTGATCGCGATGCACGTGTTCATTTCCAGCGGCGCCAGCGCGCCCCTGCTGGGCTGGGATCCGGCACCGGCGATCGCGACGGTGGCCGCGCGCATCACCCCGCACGTGCACTCGCTGTGGATGACCCTGATGGTGGCGTCGGGCCTGGTGCTGATCGTGCAGATGTTGCGCGAACGCGTCGGCCGCAACGACTACTACCGCATCGCCCAGAAGCCGCTGGCGTTGGGTATCGCCGGCGATTCGGGCTCCGGCAAGGACACCCTGAGCCGCGCCCTGGCCGGCGTGTTCGGCGACCACTCGGTGGTGCACGTATCGGGCGACGATTACCACATCTGGGACCGCTACGCGCCGATGTGGAAGGGCCTGACACATCTCAATCCGCGCGCCAACGACCTGCAACGCTTCGGCAACGACGTGCTGGCGCTGATGGACGGCAAGGCCATCGTCTGCCGCCGCTACGATCACAGCGCCGGGCGCTTCGAGAAGCCGACCCTGCTGGCCAAGAACGACGTGATCATCGCCTCGGGCCTGCACGCATTGCACTTCCCGCGCCTGCGTCGACGCTACGACGTCAGCGTGTTCCTGGACGTGGACGAATCGCTGCGCCGGGCCTGGAAAATCCACCGCGACGTGCATCAGCGCGGCCACGACCTGGCCGCGGTCACCGGTTCGCTGGAGCGGCGCGCGCCGGATTCGCAGCGCTACATCCATCCGCAAAAGGCGGTCGCCAGCCTGGTGCTGCGCCTGCAACCGGTCAACCCGCAGCAACTCGAGCGCGGCATCCCGCCCGATCAGGTGCGCCTGAAGCTGGTCGCGCTGATCCGCAACGGCACGTATCACGAGCGCGTGGCGCGGATCCTGATC
Source organism: Lysobacter sp. Root983 (assembly GCF_001429345.1). Classification (NCBI taxonomy): domain Bacteria; kingdom Pseudomonadati; phylum Pseudomonadota; class Gammaproteobacteria; order Lysobacterales; family Lysobacteraceae; genus Lysobacter; species Lysobacter sp. Root983. Next base: position 111,662 of record NZ_LMJO01000018.1, on the reverse strand, counting down.
GGCGTATGCGGCCTGCACCTGGACGTGCAGCTGGCCGACGACTCGGGCGAAGTCGAGATGGAGATCGAAGGCGACGTGGTCGCCGAGGACATCGCCCTGGCCGCGCGCAGTCTGGTGCCCGGCCTGCAGGAGATGTTGGACATCCGTCCCCAATGGGAGGACGGCATGAGCGGGATCATGCAGTTGCTGGTCCTGGTGCACACCGAAGAAGCCCTGAAGAACCGAATCCAATGAGCCTGAACATCCACAACGCGGATACCGCCCTGCGCGCGCCGCAGGCGATCATCTTCGACACCGACAACACCCTCTACGCCTACGGTCACCCGCACGCCTGCGCGACCGTGGCCGCCGAGGAGAAGGCGGTGCGCCTGCTCGGTTGCGACGTCGCCGACGTGCGTCAGGCTTTCTCGCAGGCGCGATTGGAAGTGAAGCAGCGCCTGGGACGCACCGCCAGCTCGCACAGCCGCCTGCTGTATTTCCAGCGCGGCATCGAGCTGCTCGGGCGCAAGACCCAGTTGGTGATCACGCTGGATCTGGAACAGACCTACTGGCGCACCTTCCTCGCCCACTGCGAGCTGTTCCCGGGCGTGCGCGAGTTCCTGATGGCGCTGCGCAGCCGCGGCATCGGCACGGCGATCATCACCGACCTCACTTCGCAGATCCAATTCCGCAAGATCATCTACTTCGGCCTGGACGATTGCTTCGACTACGTGGTGACCTCCGAGGAGGCCGGCGCCGACAAGCCGCAGGAGGCGCCGTTCCAGCTGGCGATCGACAAGCTCGGCATCGATCCGGAGCGCATCTGGATGATCGGCGACGACCCGGCCAGCGACATCGCCGGCGCGCGCCGCTTCGGCATCACCACCCTGCTGCGCGTCGATCGCGCCCACAACGGCCATGCGCGCGAGTCGGCGCCGGACCTGGTGTTCGACGATTTCGAGGAACTCAGCCGCTACGTGTTCTCGGGCAAGGTCGAAGGCTGGGCCGCGCAATGAACGCCGCACGCCTTCGCTCGCGCCGCACCGTCCTTCGGAGCCAGACCGCATGAACCTCGCCGCGCACCGGATTTCCAGCGAACGCTGGGTCGTCGCCGCCCTGTTGAGCCTGCTGCTGGCGACCCTGCCCGCGGTGGCGGTGGGCGCGTATGTGCCCACCGCGTTCGCGCCCAGCGTCGCGCTGGCGATCGCGCTGGCTTTGGCGGTGTTCGCCACGCCCTGGCTCGCGCGCCGGCTGCCCGGCGAATGGGACGGCCTGCGCCGCGCGCATCCGATCTGGAGCGCGCTGTGGCTGCTGATCGCGCTGGCCGCGATCGCGCGCACCGCCGGCGTCGCCTTGTTCATGCTCGATCCGGCCCAGGCCCAGGCCTCGGCGTACTGGTTCGACGAGTTCTACGTGCGCCACAACTGTTTCTCCGGCATGTGGAAGGCCGCCGGCCTGGCCGCGCAGGGCGTGCCCAACCTCTACGATCCCGAGCACTACGGCGGCATGGAAGGCCGCTTCAAGCTCGACGACTTCCTGTACTTGCCGCAATTCCTGATCCTGCCGCGCGCCGGCCTCGCGGTGAGCGACGGTTTCCTCGAACTGCGCGCATTGTGGTTCGCGATCGAAGGCGCGGTGCTGGCGGCGAGCGTGTTCGTGCTGGGCCGCTGGGTCGGCGGCGCGGCCGGGCGGCGCATCGCCTTGCTGATGCCCGCGCTGTGGCTGAGCACGCCGGTGCTGCTGACCTTGCAGCTGGGCAATTTCCAGATCGCGGCGATCGCGATGTCGCTGCTGGCGATGATGCTGTTCTGGCGCGGCCGCCCGATCGCCGGCGGCGCCCTGCTCGGCTTCGCCGTGTTCAAGCTGTTCCCCGGCCTGCTCGGCCTGTACCTGCTGGCCGCGCGGCGCTGGCGCGAGGCGGCGTGGACGATCGCGTTCGCGGCGTTGTACAGCGTGATCGCGCTGCTCTGGCTGGGCACCGCGCCCTTCGAAGCCTTCTTCCAGTTCCAGGCGCCGCGCATTCTCAGCAACGAATCCTGGGCCTTCCTGTGGCTGGACGGGCTGGAGCCGGTGGTGGCGATCAACGATTCGGTGCCGGGCCTGACCCTGAAGCTGGAGCTGCTGGGCGTGGGCGGCATGACGCCGGCGGTGGAGAAAGCGGTGTCCTGGGTCTGGACCCTGGCGGTGTTCGCGCTGGCGATCTTCACCGCGCGCCGCGCGTCGAGAATGTCGCGGCTGGAACTGGTCTCGACCTGGCTGGCGCTGCTGGCGCTGGCCGCCTACCGCAGCCCGTTCGTGCCCGACCACAACGGCCTGTTCGCGCCGATCTGGTTGTGGCTGCTAGTCGCTGCGGGCAGCCGCCTGCAGCCGCCGCGCATCGTCGCGCTGGCCATCGCCTACCTCGCGCTGAGCGCGGTGCTGCCATTCGGCGGCATGCCGCTGCCCGAACTGATGGGCCGTCTGGCGCTGTCCACCTTCAGCCAGTTCGTCGCACTCGGCCTGTGCCTGTGGGTGGTGCTGCGCCGGCCGTCGGGCGAGGTCGACGCCACGCGCGCATCGGCAACGCCGTCGCCGGCGTTGTCGATGGGGTGAGGGCGCGATCAGCTGGCAACCACCACCCGCCAGTGATCCGACCCCAGCGCCTGCCAATCGATCTCCACCGGCAGGAACTTCTCGATCAGGCGCGCGTTGCTGCTCAGGTGCTCGCTGATCGTGGTGGTGGTGAACTCGCCGCCACCGGCCAGGGCCATCGGCAGCAGCAGCTGATCGGCCAAGTGCTCGCCGACGCAGGCGGGCGAATCCAGATACGCGCGCACCTCGTCGGCGAGCTTGCGCGCAATGTCCTCGGCCATCACGCCGCGCTCGCCGTGGCCGGTGAAGGTCTCGCAGTGCGTGGCATGGCGCACCTGCACGCTCAGCGCATTGCCCGGGCCGAGCGCCGGACGCACGCTGAGCAACTCCAGCTCGCTCTCGCCCAGTCCCAGGCGCTCGCCCAACACTTCCAGCTCGCGGCGGCCGATGCTGGCCGACAGCGCCGACAGCAGCGCGGTCGCGCGCATCGACTCGCGCTCGCCGCGGGTATCGAACACGCGGCGCTGCAATTGGGCGCCACCGGCCACCGCCGCGTGCACGATGCCGCCGCCGGCCGGATAGAAACCGTGGCGCTCCAGGCGTAGCGAAGCCTCCGCGCCGATCCGGCGCAGCGCCGGCAGATAGCTGTCGGCGATGAAGTCGGCGCTGGGCGCGAGCGGATTGTGGGTGCCGCCCTCCAGCACCAACCGCGACGCCGCGTCGCAGCTCCATAGCGCGGGCAACACCGTCTGCAGCACCAGCGTGGTCGAGCCTGCGGTGCCGGTGGCGAAGCGATAGTCGCCGGGCACGACCTGGCCCGGCTCGAAGCGCAGGCTGGTCGCGCCCAAATCGACGCCGTGCACGAAGGCGCGGCCGACGGTCGCGGCCGCGTTGACGGCGGTGAGGTGCTGGCGCATCAGGCCGGGGCGCGAACGCTTGGCGCGGATGTGCTGCATGCTGAAGCCGATGCCCGTGCACAGGCTCAGGCTCAGTGCGGTGCGCAGCAGTTGCCCGCCGCCCGCCGAGCCGTCCAGTTCGATCATGTCCATTGCGAATTCCGAATAACGATGCGGACGGGGCCCGGCCCCGTCCGTTTCCATATAAATACCGCGTCGCCCGCGGGCGACGCGCTCAACCCTTGACGCACACCACCTGACGCAGCGTATGCACGACCTCGACCAGGTCGCTCTGCGCGGCCATCACGGCTTCGATCGGCTTGTACGCGGCCGGCGACTCGTCGACCACCTCCGCGTCCTTGCGGCATTCCACGTGCGCGGTGGCCTTGACGTGGTCGGCCACGCTGATCAGCTTGCGCGCCTGGGTACGGCTCATCACCCGGCCCGCGCCATGGCTGCAGCTATGGAAGCTGTCGGCATTGCCCAGGCCGCGCACGATGAAGCTCTTCGCGCCCATGCTGCCGGGGATGATGCCCAACTCGCCCTTGCGCGCGCTCACCGCGCCCTTGCGGGTCACGAACACGTCCTTGCCGAAGTGCTGCTCGCGGTTGACGTAGTTGTGATGGCAGTTCACCGCCTCGGCCGCGGCCTCGAAAGGCTTGGCGATCACCCCACGCGCGGCCGCGACCACGTGCTGCATCATGATCTCGCGGTTGATGCGCGCGTAGCGCTGCGCCCAGTCGACCGCGAACACGTAGTCCGCGTAATGCTCGCTGCCCTCGGGCAGATACGCCAGGTCCTGATCGGGCAGGTTGATCATCCAGCGGCGCATGTCCTGCTTGGCCAACTCGATGAAGTGGGTGCCGATCGCGTTGCCAACGCCGCGCGAGCCGGAGTGCAGCATGAACCACACGCGCTGCTCCTCGTCCAGGCAGACCTCGACGAAATGGTTGCCGGTGCCCAGGGTTCCCAGATGGTTGAGGTTGTTGGTGTTCTTCAGGCGCGGGTGGCGCTCGCAGATGCGCTGGAAATCGGCGACCAGCTGCGTCCAGCCCTCGATCGCGCGCTCGGGCGGGTTCTGCCAGGCGCCCTTGTCGCGCATGCCGCGGCCGGTGGTGCGGCCGTGCGGCACCGCGCGCTCGATCGCGCTGCGCAGCCCGGCCAGGTCGTCCGGCAGGTCGCTCGCGGTCAAGCTGGTGCGCGCGGCGATCATGCCGCAGCCGATGTCGACGCCGACCGCGGCCGGCACGATCGCACCGATAGTCGGCACCACCGAACCCACGGTCGCGCCCTTGCCCAGGTGCACGTCCGGCATCACCGCGATCCAGCGGTGGATGAAGGGCAGCTTGGCGATGTTCTGCAACTGCTGGCGCGCCTCGTCCTCCAGCGGCACGCCGCGGGTCCACAGCTTGATCGGGGCGGAGCCGGGCTCCTGGATGACGTCGTAATTCTGGGTGCTCATGGCCTTCACTCTATTCGTTGGTGGTACTGCGTCGGACCCGCGCCGTAGCGCCGGGCCGGTGGCCGCCGTCTTGGCGCGCCGTTACCGCCGGCCCGGCTGGCCCCATTGCCAGCCAGGCGCCGCTGCCTGCTCGCACCCGCCGAAACTCGCCGGGTGCCCAGGTACTAGAGCAATCGCCGTGCCAACTTCACGCCGACGTAGTATCCCGTTGATATTGAAGAGTTATTTTCAATATCGGCGCGGACGGAGTTCGGTGGCTATCTGAATTTCGTATATTGTCGGCGCGTCTCTTATAGGAATGGATATGCGCAAGCGCCAGGTCGTGATCGGCATGCTCGGCACCATGCTGGACAGCGGCACCGGGCCCGGGCGCTGGGAGAAGTGGCGGCCGACGGTGTCGCTGGGCATGCACCAGGACTTCCTGCTCGACCGCCTGGAGCTGCTGCTGGACCAGCGCCGCTACGGCAAGCTGGCCGCGACCGTGCGCGAGGACCTGGGCCAGGCTTCTCCCGAGACGCAAGTCCGCATCCACGACACCTACCTGGCCGACCCCTGGGATTTCGAGGGCGTGTACGCGGCGCTGCACGACTTCCTGGCCGGTTACGAGTTCAAGCCGGAGGAAGAGGACTACTACGTCCACATCACCACCGGCACCCATGTCAGCCCGATCTGCTGGTTCCTGCTGACCGAGAGCCGGCACTTCCCGGGCCGCCTGCTGCAGACCTCGCCGCCGCGCAAGCAGGGCGGCGCCGATCCGGGCACCTACGCGGTGATCGACCTGGACCTGTCGCGCTACGACCTGATCGCGCAACGCTTTCAGCAACAGCAGCTGCACGATCGCGACCTGCTCAAGAGCGGCATCGCCACCCGCAACGCCGCCTTCAACCGCATGATCGAGCAGATCGAAACGGTGGCCACGCGCTCGCGCGCGCCGATGCTGCTGATGGGCCCGACTGGCGCCGGCAAGAGCCAGCTGGCCAAGCGCGTGTTCGAACTGAAGAAGCTCAAGCACCAGCTGCCCGGCCAGTTCGTCGAGGTCAACTGCGCGACCCTGCGCGGCGACGGCGCCATGAGTTCGCTGTTCGGCCATGTCAAAGGCGCCTACACCGGCGCGGCCGGCGACCGCGCCGGCCTGCTGCGCTCGGCCCATCGCGGCCTGCTGTTCCTGGACGAGATCGGCGAGCTGGGCCTGGACGAACAGGCGGTGCTGCTGCGCGCGCTGGAAGAGAAGCGCTTCCTGCCGGTGGGCAGCGACAAGGAGGTCGAAAGCGACTTCCAGCTGATCGCCGGCACCAACCGCGATCTGCACGAGGCGGTGCAGCAGGGCCGCTTCCGCGACGACCTGCTGGCGCGCCTGAACCTGTGGACCTACCGCCTGCCCGGCCTGGCCGAGCGCGCCGAGGACATCGAGCCCAATCTGGACTTCGAACTCGAACGCTGGTCGCGCGAGCAGCACCAGCGCGTGACCTTCAACCGCGAGGCGCGCGAGCGCTACCTGCGCTACGCCACCAGCGCCGAGGCCGCCTGGAGCGGCAACTTCCGCGACCTGGGCGCCTCGGTGATGCGCATGGCGACCCTGGCCAACGCCGGGCGCATCCAGACCGCCCAGGTCGAAGAGGAGATCGAGCGCCTGCGCCGTCAGTGGCGCTCGGGCCAGCCGCTGTCGCCGCTGCAGGCCCTGCTGGGCGAACGCTGGGACGCGCTGGACCGTTTCGACCGCGTGCAACTGGAAGACGTGGCGCGCGTGTGCGCGCGCGCGAAGTCGCTGTCGCAGGCCGGGCGCGAGCTGTTCGCGGTTTCGCGCAGCCAGCGCGCCAGCACCAACGACGCCGACCGCCTGCGCAAATACCTGGCGCGCTACGGGCTGGATTGGGAACAGCTGCGCGAGGCCGCCGTCGACCCCGCCTGACACGATCCAGACCCGGAAAACCTGCGCATATCCGGTGCCTTTCGACGCCGTCTGTAAACGTTGCCAGCGCGCATTCATCCGCCGTTTTGTTCGGCAAATTCGCTGTAAATCCTTTGTTTACAAGTATTTAACAGGCATGACTTTCGGCGTGACCGTGCACGAACCGCAGAGTTCCTAAACTTTCAAGTACAAAATTCAGCTTCGATTGAATCGCCGCTTGGATACTGCGCCACATCCGAATCACAAGAGCCGCCCCACCCCGAGGCGCCGCGATTCGGACGCACAAAACCAATAAGAGGCTGAGACCTTTATGAAGCGCACTTTGCTTGCCCTGACCCTGCTCGCCGCCCTGCCGTTCGCCGCCTCCGCGGCCGAGGGCGTGTCCTACACCTACGTCGAAGGCGGCTACGCCAAGACCAACACCGATGGCGGCGACGCCGACGGCTGGGCCCTGAACGGCTCGGGCGCGATCGCCGACAACTTCCACATCTTCGGCGGCTACAGCAAGCAGGAGATCGACAACACCAATATCGACTTCGACCAGTGGCGCGTCGGCCTGGGCTACAACCACGAGCTGAACTCGCGCGTGGACCTGCTGACCCGCGTGGCCTACGAGAAGTTCGACGCCGGCCAGGGTCTGGACTTCAACGGCTACAGCGTCGAAGCCGGCGTCAACGGCACGCTGACCCCGAACATCCAGGGTTATGCGCTGGCCGGTTACGAGGACTACGAGAAGTCGGACGGCGAGTTCTACGGCCGCGTCGGCGCTCTGGTCAAGTTCAACGACACCTGGGGCGTGAACGGCGACGTCAAGTTCGTCGACGGCGATACCCAGTTCTTCGTTGGCCCGCGCGTCAGCTTCTAAGCGCGGGCGCGTCACCCCGTACCAATCGCGATTTCTCTCTCTCCCCCGAACGTCGCGATCGAGCCCGGCCCCGGCCGGGCTCTTTTTTTGCGCCGAACCGGTTTAGCCCCACTTTAGAGGCGGTCACACGAAATCCGTGTCGCCTTTGGCAGTTGTGGCGATGTGAATGTTTCGTTATCGTGCGCCCCGCCGCAATGCGGCATGGACGCAAACCAAACATCAGGATTGAGAATTCATGAAGAAGCAACTCGTGCTGGCAGCGCTGCTGGCCACCGCCCCGTTCGTCGCCTCGGCCGAGGGCCTGAGCTATTCCTACGTCGAAGGCGGCTACACCCGCGTTGACGTCGACACCGGCGTCGCCGGCTTCGATCCCGAGCTGGACGGCGGCTACATCCGCGGTTCGGTCGAGCTGGGCGAAAACTTCACCGTCTTCGGTCACTACAGCAAGACCCAGGACGATGTCCGCGTCAACGGCATCCCCGGCACCTTCGACACCGACTTCGAAACCGCCGAAATCGGTTTCGGCTACCACGCCGACATCAGCGACCGCGCCGACTTCATCGCCGAGCTGTCGTACCTGCGTCAGGAAATCTCGGTCGAGAACAGCAGCGGCGAAGGCAAGGGCGGCAAGCTCAACCTGGGTATCCGCGGCGAGATGACCGACAACCTGGAAGGCTGGGTCAAGGCCGGCTACATCGACGGCGGCGACTTCGAAGGCGACTTCGTCGGCACCCTCGGCGGCCAGTACAAGTTCAACCAGACCTGGGGCGTCGTGGCCGAGGTCGAGTTCGTCGAAGACACCACCCAGTACATGATCGGCGCTCGCGCCAGCTTCTGATCCATCGAAGCGGTCGAACGATAAGAGAAAGCCCGGCTTGCCGGGCTTTTTCTTTGCGCGTTCGATCGATGCGTAGACGCTCCGGCAGCCCCGTAGGATGCGGTGAGCCGCAGGCGAACAGCATCGCCGCGCAACCCTCCCAAGCGCGGCGGGCCGCGGCCACGCGATGCCGCGCTTGAGCGCGCCCCGCGCCCGATTGCCGGCCCAGCTCACTCTTCGGCGCTGGGCTCCGTCTCGGGCGCTTCCGCCGGGATCCGTTCCAGCACCTCGCGCAGCGATTGCTCGAGTTCGCGCTCCATCTGCTTGCGATTCATCGCCGCGGCGCTGGCCAGTTCCAATTCCTCGCAGGCGACCGAACGCGGCTCGTCCTTGCAGACCTTGCGGATACCGGCCAGCAGCTTGTCGTCGCCGCTGTTGTGATAGGCCTCGACCACGTTGCCGCAGCCTTCGCGCACGTGCATCGCGCAGACCCGGTCGTAGTAGCCGGCCGCGCGCGCCCAATCGCCGCCGAGCGCGGCGGTATGGCCGGCGCCCATGCAGGCCGACATCGAGCCGCTCGCGCAGCAGGCCTCGACGCTGGCGCCGGCGGCGAGCGCGCAGTGGTCGACGCGGTAGGGCCGTTCGATGATCTGGTCGCTGGCGATCGGCAGCGGCACCGCCGCGCAGGTCTCGGGCATGCCGCGCAAATAGACGGTGAATCGGGTCCAGTCGTCCATGCCGACCAGGGTATCGTCGCCCAGCCAGCGCAGCACGAAGTCGTCGCCCTTGTCGTGGCGCACCAGCACCTGGTCCTCGCGCAGGCGATAGCGCATGGTCGCTTCGCCATCGCTGGAGGCGGCCACCGCGCGGTCGTCGCCGAAACGGAACACATCGAACAATCCGCCGGCGCCGCTGGCGTAGGTGCCGCAGGGCTGTTGCGGCTTGCGGCGCGCGGGCGCGTCGCTGAGCTCGATCACCTTCAAGCCCTGGACGTGCTCGCAGGCCTGAGCGTCCAGCCGCCATTCGCAGGCGCTGGCCAAGGTGTCGCGCGCGCTGGCGTAGCGGCCGGCGATCCAGTCCTGTTCGGCCAACGCGGTGCAGGCCTTGGCCGAGCGCGCTTCGCGGCAGCCGGCGCGCAGGGCGGCCAGTTCCGGCGCCGATACCGCCGCGGTGCGGAACAGGTACAGCGGCGCGTTCGGGTCCTTAGGGGCGAGCGCCTTGACCCACTCTTCGCAGGCATAAGGGCTGGCCTCTTGTCGGCAATACTCCTGCAAGCGCTGGGCGCGCTGTTCGGCCGGCATTTCGCGGTCGTAGGCGAGTTCGCCGACGCAGGCCTGAATGTCGCCGGCGGCGCAGGCCAGACGATCCTGATCGGCTTCGGGCGTGCCCTGCGGCGCGTTCGCGACACCCGCGCCCAGCGTGGGGACGCAGACCGCGGGCGCGCTGCGGCGATAGGTCAGCGCCTGGCTACGCATGCGGTCGGGTTGCAGTACCAGCCGCTCGCCGCCGGCCTCGATGCGGTAGACGTCGAGCAGCGGGCTGTCGGCGTGACGCATCAACAAGGTGTCGCCGTCGATGCGATAGCGCCAGGCGTTGGTGCTGAGAAAGCCCTGGCGGTCGCGCGCGCTCACGCTGTTGCCGGCGAAGTTGAGCAGCGGGGCGTATTCGTCGTCGGGTTGGTACTCGCCGCAGGGCGGTACGGCGGCCCAGGCGGGCGCGGAGAAACACAGCAGCAGCGGCAGGGCCGCGAGTAGCGCGCGCATCGGAAGTCCGTTTCGGCGGGGGAGGCGCGCTAGTGTGGCCTCGGCCGCGGCTCAGGCCAAGCCGGACGACGGCGCGGCCACGCGCCGCGCGATACCGGACTCAGCCGAACAGTTCGTGCGGGTACTCGGGCTTCTGTTCGCGCGCGAGCAGCTGACGCAGGCCGTCGGCCGGCGTGATCTTGCCGTGCAACACGGCCTGGACCGCGCTGGAGATCGGCAGTTCGATGCCGTGGCGTTCGGCCTGGCGCATGACTTCGTCGGCGGTCTGCACCGACTCGACCACCTGGCCGATCTCGCGCACGGCCGCTTCGATGCTCTGACCGCGGCCCAGCGCCAGGCCGAGACGGCGATTGCGCGAGAGGTCGCCGGTGCAGGTCAAGACCAGATCGCCGAGACCGGCCAGGCCCATCAGGGTTTCCGGCTGGCCGCCGATGGCGTGGTTGAGGCGCAGCATCTCGTTGAGGCCGCGGGTGATCAGGCCGGCGCGCGCGTTGAGGCCCAGCTGCATGCCGTCGGCGACGCCGGTGGCGACCGCGAGCACGTTCTTCATCGCACCGCCGAGTTCGGCGCCGAGCATGTCGTCGCCGGTATAGGCGCGGAAGCTCGGGCCGTGCAGCACGCCGGCGACCGCGCGCGCGAACGCGGCGTCGTCGGAATGCACGGTCAGCGCGGTCGGCAGGCCTTGCGCGACTTCCTTGGCGAAGGACGGGCCGGTGACCACGGCCAGCGGCACGTCGTCGCCCAGCACTTCGGCCGCGACTTCATGCAGGAAGCGGCCGCTGCCGGGTTCGAAACCCTTGGTCGCCCAGGCCACGCCCGCGTGCGCGGGCCGATGCGGCGCGAGCGAGCGCAAGGTTTCGGCGAAGGCGTGCGAGGGCACCACCACCAGCACCAGATCGGCGCCGGCGAGCGCGACCGCCATGTCGGCGGTCGCGCGTAGCGATTCCGGCAGGGCGATGCCCGGCAGGTAACGCGGGTTTTCGTGTTGCGACTCGATCGCCGCGACGCCGTCGGCGTCGCGGCCCCACAGCACGGTCGGATGACCGTGCCGCGCGATCAGGGCGGCGAGCGCGGTGCCCCAGGAGCCCGCGCCCAACACCGCCACGCGCGGCGAGGCATCACCGGAAGTCGCGTCCGTGTCCATGCCGTGGTCCGATCGCGGGCGGCCCTCAGGCGTTGCCCGCGGTCTCCGCATCGGCCAGACCGCCGGCCTGCTGCGAGGCGCGCTGACGCAGGCCTTCGGCGTACAGGGCGTCGAAGTTGATCGGCTGCAGGAAGAACGGGGGGAAGCCGCCGGACTGGATCAGGTCGCTGACCAGCTGGCGCGCGTACGGGTACAGCACGTTCGGGCAATGGGTGCCCAGCATGCCGTCCAGGGTGGCCTCGTCGAAACCGGCCAGGCCGAACACGCCGGCCTGCTTCACTTCGACCAGGTACATCGGCTTGTCGCCGGCGCTGCAGGTCAGGGTGATGCCCAGCACGACTTCGAAAGCGGCGTCGTTGAGGCGCTGCACGCTCTGATTGAGGTTCATCTGCAGCTGCGGCTGCGCGGTCTCGTTGAACACCGCCGGCGCGCCGGGGACTTCGAAGGAGACGTCCTTCACGTAGATCTTTTCGACCGTGAACGCCGGACCGGCGGCTTCGACCGGCGCGACGGCGCCGTTGACGTTTTCTTCGGACATCGGATGACTCCAGCGGTGTTAAGTGTTTGACGATGCGGTCGAAACCGCGGAAAGAGGCCGATTATGGCATGCGTGCGAACCACGCCCCGCGTTCAGGCGTGGGGGCGCCGCGCGCCGCACGCAAGGGGCGGCCGCGCACGGCGGCCGCCACCGGGCAGGATCAGGCGCGGCCCTTGACCAGCGGCAGATCGGCCTGCTGCCAAGCCTGCACGCCGCCGTCGAGCCAATAGACCTGCTCGAAGCCGGCCTTCTTCAGGCGCTTGGCGGCATCGGCCGAGGCCTGGCCGTTGCGGCAGACCATGACCACCGGCAGCGACTTGGCGCTGGCCAGCAGTTTGTTCTCGGGATCGAACTGGCCGGGCGAGACCGAACGGCTGCCGGCGATGTGGCCCTTCTCGAAATCGCTGGTCGGCGACAGGTCGACCACCAGCGCGTTCTCGCGGTTGATCAGGCCGGTCAGCTCGGCCGGACGCAGGGCCTTGTAGCCGCGGAACAGGCGCGCGCCTTCCGTGTAGACCAGGGCGACGGTGAGGCCGACCAGACCCATCGACAGGAACATGTGGCGGCTGCCGAAGGCGAGCAGTTCTTCTAAGGTCACAGGATCACGGGGACGACGGATGGGGGCGCGATTGTCGCCCACGGCGGCGGGCGGCGCAAAAAAACCGGCTCGGGCCCGTCGCGACGGGCCCTGGGCGGGGTTACATGCCGTCCCAGAGGTCCGGCAGGCCCGAGGTCAGCCACCAGGTCTTGGCGATCGGGTCCCAGCGCCATTCCTCGCGGTAGCGCACGGTGCGTTCGGCCTGGGTGTGGCGGTTGATCACGCCGATCTCGATGTCGCGCACGGCCAGGCCGAGTTCCTTGTCCAGGCTGGAGCCGACGTCGCGGTAGGACGACACCTGGACCTGCTTGTAGCGCTCCAGCTCCAGCGCGGTGACCGGGTGGGCCTTGCGGTAGATCGGATCGATCAGGTTCTGCGCCTGTTCGAATTCGCCCCAGCGCACCGCGCCGGACCAGGCGTACTGGTTGCGTTCGAGTTCGTTGGTCTTCTTGCTGGCCAGGGCGCCGCCGGCGACCGCGCACAGGCACAGCAGCAGCAGGACTTTCAACAGGCGCATCGGGTGTCTCCGGCAAGGGACCGCGTCGGCCGACATGCTAGCCGGTTCCGGGCGCGGTGTTGTGTCGCGCGCCTCAGCCGCGCGCGATGGCGACGTAGCGGGCGGTGAAATCGGTCGCGACCCCGCCTTCGGGCAGGCGCACGCGCGCCACCAGGCCGGTGCGGGCGCGTCCGCGCTCGCGCAGCGTGCTCAGGAAGCTGTCCCAGTCGGCGTCGGCGGCGAGCTCGGCATCGACGTCAATGTCGGCGTAGAGGGGGGCGAGGTAGCGGATCTGGCTGTCGGCCACATAAACGTCGGCGTCGAGGCCGGCCTGTTCCAGGCGCAGCGAGACCAGCCCCCAGGAGGCCAGGGTCATCATCGAGGCCAGGCTGCCGCCGAAGGCGCAGCCCTTGTCGTTCACGTGTTGGGCCAGCGGCGCGTGCAGGCGCAGGCGCTGGCCGTCGTAGTCGGCGATGTTGAGCTGCATCGCCGCCACCGGCGGCATCGATTGGTAGTGCTGACGCAGGCGTTGCAGGGCTTGTTCGAGGCTCATGGGGCACGCGTTGGGGGAGGCGGACGGGATGCCGCGGCCTGCGCGGCTATGCCAAGCTGCCGGCATGCGTCCGCACACACCGCCACAACCGCCGCGATGGTACGTGATCTCGCTGCGGCCCAGCGGCGCGCACGCCGCCCTGCGGCGGGGCGCGGCGCGGCTGGGCGCCGACTTCATCGCCCTGTCGCCGTGGCGTTGGCGCCGGCGCGACGACGAGGCCGCGCGCGCCGCCCTCGAGGTCGCGCTGAGCGCGCCCTATGCGGTGTTCACCAGTCCCGAAGCGGTACGCGCCGCGCACGCCTTGCGGCCGCTGCGCGACGACGGCCGGCGCGAGTGGTTCGCGGTCGGCGCCGGCAGTGCGGCGGCCTTGCGCCGGGCCGGCATCGCGCGCGTGCACGTGCCGCGCCGAATGGACAGCGAAGGCCTGCTCGCCGCGCTCGACACCCGCGAGCTGGCCGGCCGCGCGGTCGGCCTGATCACCGCGCCCGGCGGCCGCGGCCTGCTGACCCCGGAGCTGCAGGCGCGCGGTGCGCGGGTGTTGCGCGCCGACGTCTATGCGCGCGTGCCGATCGCGCCCGCGCCGCGCGCGATCGCGCGGCTGCGCGCGCTGGATGCGCCGGCGGTGCTGGCCCTGTCCAGCGGCGAAGCGCTGCAACGCGCCCTGGAGACCCTGCCCGAGGACGCCGCCCGCGCCCTGCGCGGCGCCACCGCGCTGGCCGCCAGCCAGCGCCTGGCCCTGCTCGCGCGCGAACTGGGTTTCGCCCGGGTCCGGGTCGCCGCCGGCCCGCGTCCGCGCGAGCTGCTGGCGGCCGTGCCGGACGAGTTGCGTCGATCCGCATGACTTGCGGGGACGGGCCTTCCGGTAGCATGGCGGTGTCATGAGCGCCTCCCCCGATTCTTCCGCCCCGGCCTCCCCCACCTCCCGGCCCGCCTCCGACGTGTCCTCGCCCTCGCCCGCCCCCCGACGCTCCTCTTACTCCTGGCTCTGGTTGCTGTTGCTCGTGCTGCTCGCGGCCGGCGGCTGGTACTACTGGAAACAAATGCAAGCGAGTGCCGCGCGCGAACGCGCCGCGGTCGCCGACGCCGACCTGCGCCTGGATGCGCTGGACGAGCGCATCAACGCGCTACGCAACGACCAGCGCTCGCAGAACCGCCGCCTGCAGCAGGCCGACACCACCAACCGCGTGCTGCGCGACGAATTGCACGGCATCGGCACGCGCGCCAGCCTGATCGAAGACAGCGTGTCCAAACTCGCCGACCCCGATCGCCACGGCGCCCAGGCCATGCGCCTGGACGAAACCGAACTGCTGCTGACCCTGGGCCAGCAACGCCTGCAGATCGCCGGCGACCTGGCCGGCGCGCGCCGCGCCTATGCGCTGGCCGGCGGCGTGCTCGACGGCATCGACGACCCGGCCTACCTCAGCCTGCGCCAGACCCTGATGCAGGAGCGCGCCGCGCTGGACGCGCTGGGCATCGACCCGCGCGTGCGCGCGATGGCCGAGCTGGACGCGTTCGCGCGCACGCTGAGCCTGGCGCCGGTGCGCGACGCGCAGCCCGCCGCGCCGCGTGCGCCGTGGTGGCAGCGCGCGTTCGGCAACATCGTCGACATCCAGCCCAGCGACGGCGCGGTCGCGCTGCGCCCGGCCGATCGCGCGATCGCATTGGCCGGCCTGCAACTGGAAATCTCGCTCGCTCGCGCCGCCGCCGAACGCCGCGACGATGCCGGTTACCGCAACGCGCTCAGCCGCGCCGACGGCTGGCTGCAACGCCTGGCGCCGGCCTCGGCGGCGCAGACGCGCCAGCGCGACAGCCTGAAATCGCTGGCCGCCATGCCGCTTTCACTGACGGTTCCCACGCTGGGCAGCACACTGCAGCAACTGCGCCAGTTGCGCACCACGCGCTGAGGAGCCCGGATGAATCTGTTCCGCAATCTGCTGTTCTGGATCGTGCTGGCGCTGGCCGGCGCCCTGGTCGCGCAACTGCTGGTGCAGGACCCCGGCTACGTGCTGGTGCGCTACGGCGGCAACGACTACACCACCAACGTCCCGAAGGCCATCCTGATCGCGGGCGCCACCTTGATCGGCTTGTGGCTGGCCTGGAAGGTGCTGTCGCTGCCGTTCGCGGCGGTGCGCCGGCATCGCAAGAAGCAGGCGCGCGCGCGCTTGATCGACGGTCTGGATGCGCTGCATCAGGGCCATTGGTCGCGCGCGGAAAAGTCCCTGGCCCTGGCCGCGCGCAGCGACGACGTCGCCTCGATCGCGCATGTCGGCGCCGCCCAGGCCGCGACCGCGCGCGGCGACGCCGCCGCCAGCGCGCAGCATCTGGACAGCCTGGGCAATGCCGGCTACCCGACCACGCGCGCGTTGGCCGCGGCCGAACTGGCCCTGGCCGCGGATCGCGCCGACGAGGCCCTGCTCGCGCTGGACGCGCCCGCCGCGCAGCCGCTGCCGCCGCGCGGACTGCTGCTGCGCGCGCGCGCGCTGGCCGCGCTGGGCCGCGCCGGCGAGGCTTACGGGCTGCTCGGTGCGCTGCGCCAGCAACAGGCCGTGCCGGCCGAGCGCCTGAGCCTGCTGGAAGCGCAGTGGGCCGAGGCCTCGCTGCGCGAAGCCGCCGACGCCAACGTGCTGGCCGATCGCTGGGAAGCGCTGCCCAAGCCGCTCAAGAGCGAACCGGCCGCGGTCGCCGCCTACGCCGAACGCGCCGCCGCGCTGCGCTGGGAAGAAGCCGCGGCCAAGAGCCTGGAACAGGCGCTGGACACGCGTTGGGACGAATCCTTGGCCGCGCTCTACGGGCGCCTGCCGATCGGCCGCCTCGACGCGCGCCGCGGCAACGCCGAGCGCTGGCTGTCGGCGCACCCGGCCAGCCCGGCGCTGCTGGTCACGCTGGCGCGCCTGGCCCGCGCGCAAGGCCAATGGCCGCAGGCCGAGGCCTATCTGCACCGCGCGCTGGCCCAGGGCGCCAACAGCGAAGCCTGGGAAGAGCTGGGCCACGGTTTCGCCGCCGCCGGCGACGATGCGCGCGCGCGCCTGAGTTACGCCAACGCCCTGCGCGCCGCGCGTGGCGAGGCCGCGAGCGAGCTGCCGGGACGCGACCTGCGCCAGAAGATTTTCGACGAGGCCGTGGTCGAGGAACGCGACGAACACGGCATGCCGCGTCTGCGCGGCTGAGCGGCGTCCGGCATCGATGCGCGGCGATCGCCGCGCGTTCGCGCAGCGGACTCAGCGGCCGCCGACGTAGGTCGGCAGCGTCGCCAGGAACGCCTGGCCGCAGCCTTTGAAGCGCGCATAGACCGGGCCGATGTGGCTGGGCATCAGGATCCGCGCCATGGCCACGCCGCCGATCAACAGCCCCAACATGAGCAGGGCGCCGGCCAGGATCAGCCAGCCGCGCTCCATATCCACGCCCATGAACATCAGCGTCATGCCCAGCGGCACGCTGGCCCAGGCGATGCCCAGGCCGATCCTGCGCCGGCGCAGGTGGCGTTCGCACAGGCCGGCGCTGACGCGCGTGTGCTTGCGCACCATCGCCGCGATTACCGCGTAGATCAGCAGATTCAACAGGATCAGCACGTACCAGGCCGGCGTGTGCCAGTAATAACGGCGATGCTTGATCGGCTCCACCGCCGGCGCATTGCACTTGATGCAGCGCGGCGGCAGTTTGCACTCCGCGCGCACCACCAGCACCGCGCCTTCCCGCCAGCAGTCGCCGTCCAGCTCGACCCGCGTCGGCGCGACATACAGCGGCGCTTTCGGCGCCTCATACGGATTGAACGCAGTCATCGGATCCCCTGTCGCCGGCGACTCGGCGCGCCCGTGTTCGCAAGGCCGCGCCGGTGGACGCGCGCCATCCCCATGACTGCGCGCCGTGCCTGCGACGAGGATAGAGGCCGCGCAGCGGCTTGCCTAGCCGGACGCGAGCAAATCCCGATACACCGCGAGGTCCTCGGCCGAGTAGCAGCAGAAGATCGCGCGCAGCGGGTACGACTGCGTGGCCAACGTCACCGTCGCGATCGCGATGCGCGCGGCGGCTTCGATCGGATAGCCGTAGATGCCGGTGCTGATCGAGGGGAACGCGATCGAGCGCAGCGCGTACCGCTGCGCCAGCTCCAGCGCATTGCGATAGCACGCGGCCAGGGTGTCGGCCTCGCCGTGCTCGCCGCCGCGCCAGACCGGGCCGACGGTGTGGATCACATGGCGCGCGGGCAGCCGATAACCGCGCGTGAGCTTGGCCTGTCCGGGTTTGCAGCCGCCGAGCAGGCGGCATTCGGCGACCAGCTCGGGGCCGGCGGCACGATGGATCGCGCCGTCGACGCCGCCTCCGCCCATCAGCGAGCTGTTGGCGGCATTGACGATGGCGTCGACGTCCAGGGTGACGATGTTGGCCTGGATCGCTTCGAGGGACATGCCGGCGCTCCTGGGTGAAAAACTCGATGCCCGTTAACGCGATGGGAGCGGGGCGAGTCGCGAGGGCGCCGGGCGCCGATCGCGGCTCACGCCGCTCCCACAGGTAGCAGGACGCGTGCGGGCGAGGCTCAGCGCTCGAGGATCGCCACCACGCCCATGCCGCCGGCGGTGCAGATCGAGATCAGGCAACGGCCGCCGCCGCGCTGCTTGAGCTCCTTGGCGGCGGTGGCGACGATGCGCGCGCCGGTGGCCGCGAACGGATGGCCGGCCGCCAGCGAGGAGCCGTTGGGGTTGATCTTGGCCGGGTCGATGCGGCCCAGCGGCGCGTCCAGGCCGAGGCGGTTCTTGCAGTAGTCCTCGCTCTCCCAGGCGCGCAGCGTGCACAGCACCTGCGCGGCGAAAGCCTCGTGGATCTCGTAGAAATCGAAGTCCTGCAGCGTCAGCCCGTTGCGCTTGAGCATCTCCGGCACCGCCACGGTCGGGGCCATCAGCAGGCCTTCGCCGTGCACGAAGTCCACCGCCGCCACCTGCGAATCGCGCAGGTAGCACAGCACCTCGTGGTTGTGCGCGCGCGCCCACTCTTCCGAGGCCAGCAGGCAGGCCGCGGCGCCGTCGGTGAGCGGGGTGGAATTGGCCGCGGTTAGGGTGCCGCGCCCGGAGACCTTGTCGAACGCCGGCTTCAGCGTGGCCAGCTTTTCCAGGCTGCTGTCGGCGCGCAGGTTGTTGTCGCGCGAGACGCCGCGGAAGCTGACCACCAGGTCCTCGAAGAAGCCGCGCTCGTAGGCCGCGGCCAGCTTCTGGTGCGAGGACAGCGCCCACTCGTCCTGCGAGTCGCGCGCGATGTTCCACTCCTTGGCCATGTCCTCGCAGTGGTCGCCCATGCTCTTGCCGGTGCGCGGCTCGGCCACGCCCGGGAACTCGGGCTTGAGCTCGCGCAGATGGAAGCCTTTGAACGCGGCCAGCTTGTCCTTGGTGGTCTTGGCGCGCGCGGCCTCGAGCAGACGGCGGCGCAGGCGCTTGCCGTACACGATCGGCACGTCGGAAGTGGTGTCGGAACCGCCGCCGATGCCGACCTCGATCTGGCCTGTGGCGATCTTGTTGCCGACGGTGATGATCGAATCCAGCGAGGTGCCGCAGGCGCGCTGCAGGGTGATGCCCGGCGTCAGCGGCGACAGCCCCGAGGACAGCGCGGCCTCGCGGCCGAGGTTCCAGTCGCTGCTGTGCTTGATCACCGCGCCCATCGCGACCTCGCCCAGCTGCTGGCCGTGCAGGCCGAACTTCTCGACCAGGGCGCCGAGCGTCCGTACCGACATGCCGAGATTGCCGACGTCCGCGTAGGCGGTGTTCTGGCGGCAGAACGGAATGCGAACGCCACCGAGCACGGCGACGGGACGGACAGGACGCATCGGGATACCTCGGGTTGGCGGGACAGCGGGAAGGCGGGTGAAGCTGGAGACCGGCCCGCAACATCATCGCGGGCATAATGGCGCAGTGTAGCGCCGCCTCCGCGCGCAACCAAACGCCAGCGTATCCAAGCCCGACGATGACCTCAGACGCCAGCCACCGCCAAGCGCCTCCCGCCCCGCTGCACGTGCTCGGGGCGCTTGCGCTGGAGCTCCGGGGCGACGCCGCCGTCGCCCGCCACGCCCTGTCCCAGGCCCAGGTCGGGCCGCTGGCCGACCTGATCGCGCGCGATCTGGCCGGCTTCGCGCCCCAGGCCGCGGCGCTGGAGCTGGTCGTCGTCGGCGCCCATTACGACCCGGTCGAGGTGCTGCGCCCGGGCTGGCCGCTGCACCACGAGCTCGACCAGCTGGCCGCGCGCGCGCCCGGCCGACGCGAGGCCGAGGGCCGGATCGTGGCCTTCGGCGCCCACGAGGACCGCCTGCCCGGCACCCTGCCGCCCTCGCCCGACTTCGCCGGCGGCCCGCTGCGGCTGGTGCCGTTCCTGCTCGGCGGCGACCCCGACATCGCCGCGCGCGTGGGCGACGCCTTCGAAACCAGCCTGCTCGAACGCGGCATGGCCGGCGCCGACACCGCCCTGGCCGCGCAGGAAGCGTTCGGCCTGCAGGTCGAGCACGCGCGCTACCTGACCGTGCACGACCTAGCTGCGATGATGGCCATGCAGTACGAGCACGCCGGCCTGGCGCCGCTGTGGCCGATCCTGGAAACCGCGCTGCTGCAGCCCGACGGCGAGGAGTGGCTGGACACGCCGCCGGAGCCGCTGATCCATTACGCCGACGGCGAAGCGCGGATCGCGATGTTCTCGCCGCCGGCCTGGCATGCGCGCTACGCGCCCGAGGCGCCCTGCGACAGCGACGACTGCCGCGCCCAGCTCAATCGCCGCTACCAGCATTTCGAGGCGCGCCTGCGCCAGATCGCCGCGGTGCTGGGCGCGCACGGCGTGCCGGTGACCTTCGTGCATTGCGAAGACGGTGAGCAGGCGCGCGATCAGCTTTGAAGCGCGCCCGAGCCGGCGCGCTCAGCGCTGGCCGAACTCGCTTTCGAAGATCGCGTAACCCGCGTCGTCCATGGCCAGCGCGCGATAGGTGCTTTGCGCGGCGGTGTTGGCGCGTTCGACGTACAAGCGCAGACCGATCACGCCCGGCGTGGCCTGCGCCAGCGCGGCGACGTGGCCGTGCATGGCCTGGTACACGCCCTGGCGGCGATGCTCGGGGGCGACGTAGACGCTCTGGATCCACCACCAGTCGCCGTTGCGCCAGTCGCTCCACTCGTGGGTGAACATCAAGGTGCCGGCGGCGGCGGCGATGGTTTCGCGGCCGGCGACTTCGACTTCGCGCATGGCGATGAAGTAACGCGCCTTGGCGCCATCGGCCAGACCGGCCTCGACGCCGGCGCGCACGGTGTCCGGATCGAGTCGCTTGTGTTCGGTTTCCCAGGCCATCGCGATCATCCAGTCGGCGATCAGATCGCGGTCGGCGGCTTCGGCGTCGCGGATGCGCAGGCGGGTCATGGCGGCGTGTCTAGGCGTGGGCGGTCAGGATAAGCGGGCGGCGCTGGTTCGTCGCCGCCCTTATGCCACGACGGCAACGCGCGGCGCCGCCGATCGCCGAACTCAGTGCGACACCGAGATCACGCCGCAAGCCACGCGCGCGCCGGCGTTGCCGGCCGGCTGGCTCACGTAGTCGTCGGGCGCCGCATGCACCACCACCGCGCGGCCGGCGATGTCGTTGCCGGCGCCGCCGCCCAGGGTCACGGCGCGCGCGTGCGCGTCGACCTTGGCCACGCCGTCGGCATCGGCGACCAGGTTGTCCATATCGCCGCCGTGATGGCTGCCGCTGTCGACCTTGCCGTGCGCGCTCATGCCCGGATTGAAGTGGCCGCCCGCGCTGCTGGCGTCGACCGCGCTGCAATCGCCCTTCTCGTGGATATGGATCGCATGCACGCTGCCCGGCGCGAAGCCGCCGATCACGCCGGTCAGGCGCACGCCGTCGGCGGTCGGCACGATCTGCAGCTTGCCGCTGACCAGACTGCCCGAGGCCGAGGCCAGGATCGCCTGCCCGGACTGCGCGGTGGACACCGGCTTGGGCGCCGGCGGCGCGGTCTTCTTCGGCGCCGACCCGCAGGCGGTCAGAACCACGGCGGTGACGGCGATCAGGGCGGTGCGGGCGGCGGTGTTCATGACGACTCCTGGGTTCGATCGAGTGCGTTGGATAAGGAATGGGATAGCGGCCCCGGCACGCTAGCGCGCGCTCAGTTCAGCGCCGGTGAAACTAGCTGCGCTTACGACCGGAGCCGAGCTTGCGGGTCAAGGTGTTGCGGCCCAGGCCCAGGCGCGCCGCGGCTTCGCTGCGGCGGCCGCCGGTATGCTCCAGCGCGGCTTCCAGCAGCGTGCGGTCGAACCGATCGCGCGCATGCGCATGGATGTCCTGCGCACCCTCGGCCAGTTGCGCGCGCACCCACGCGGCCAGGCGCGCGTCCCAGTCGTCGTCGCCGCGCGCGCTCGCGCTGGTGGCCAGCGCTTCGTCCAGATCGGCGCGGCTGATGCTGTCGCCGGGCGCCAGCGCGGCCAGGCGCCAGCACACGTTCTCCAGCTCGCGCACGTTGCCGGGCCAGTCGTGCGCCTGCAATCGCTCCAGCGCCGCCTTCGACAGGCGCTTGGGCGCAGCCGCGAACTTGGCGGCGGCCGCGGCCAGGAAGCGCTCGGCGAGCTGGCCGATGTCGGCGCGACGCTCGCGCAGCGGCGGCAGGCGCAGGCGCACGACGTCCAGGCGATGCAACAGATCGGCGCGGAAGCGGCCCTCGCCGACCAACGTCTCCAGGTCCTGATGGGTGGCGGCGATCACGCGCACGTCGACGCGGATCAGTTCGCGGCCGCCGACGCGGAAGAACTCGCCCTCGGCCAGCACGCGCAGCAAACGCGTCTGCAACGGCAGCGGCATGTCGCCGATCTCGTCCAGGAACAGGCTGCCGCCGTCGGCCTGTTCGAAGCGGCCGATGTGGCGGCGCTGGGCACCGGTGAAGGCGCCGGCTTCGTGGCCGAACAATTCGCTTTCCAGCAGCTCGGCCGGAATCGCGGCGGTGTTGAGCGCCACGAACGGGCGCTGCGCGCGCGGCGATTCGCGGTGCAGCGCGCGCGCGACCAGCTCCTTGCCGGTGCCGGTCTCGCCGGTGATCAGCACCGACAGCGGCGCCTGCGCGAGCCGGCCGATGGCGCGGAACAGCGTGCGCATCGCCGGCGTGTCGCCGATCAAGGCATCGGCCGCGGCCGCGTCGCCGGCTTCGGCCGGTGCCGGCGCGCCGCGTTCGGCGCCTAGCGCGCGCGCGGCCAGCGCCACCGCGTCGTCGAGATCGAAAGGCTTGGACAGGAACTCGTGCGCGCCGCCGCGGAACGCGCCGGCGGTGCTGGCCACGTCGGTGTAGGCGCTCATCACGATCACCGGCAGATGCGGCGCGGCGGCCTTGAGCTTGTCCAGCAGTACCAGGCCGTCGTCGCCGGGCATGCGCACGTCGGTGAACAACAGCTCGGGCGCGCCGCGCGAGGCCAGCGCGTCCAACACGTCCTGGGCGTTCTCGAAACCGTCGACCGCATAGCCGGCCTCGCGCAAGGCGGTGGCCAGCACGAAGCGCACGCTGCGGTCGTCGTCGACCACCCAGACCCGGGCCGGCGCGGAAGGGACGTTCATTCGGGCGCAGCCTCCGGTTCGATCGACATCGGCAGCAACAGGGTGAACACCGTATGGCCGGGCCGCGAACGGTAGGCCAGCGAACCGCGGTGCTCGCGCGCGACCTGCTGCGCCAACGCCAGGCCCAGGCCGCTGCCTTCGGCGCGGCCGGATACCAGCGGCAGGAACAATTGCTCGGCCAGCTCCTCGGGCACGCCGCGGCCGTCGTCGCCGATCTCCAGGCGCAGCGCGATCGCATGCGCGATGTCAGCGATGCGCACGCTGTGTTCGGCGCGCGTGCGCAGGGTCACCTGGGTCGCGCCGGCCTCGATCGCATTGCGCACCAGGTTCCACACCGCCTGCATCAGACGGTCGGCATCGCCGGCGAACTCGGGCAGGCTGGGGTCGTAATCGCGCACCAGCCGTACCGCCCAACCGGCCTCGCTCTCGGCCAGCCGCAGCACGCGTTCGAGCACAGCATGGATGTTGAGCGCCGCATGCGCGCGCGGCGGCGCCGGCGTCAGCAGCTGATCGAGCAGCGCGGTCAGGCGATCGACCTCGCTGCCGATCAGACCGACCAGCTCGCGCGAATCGCCGTTGCCCGCGTTGCCGTGATCGAGCCGGCGCGCGAGCAGCTGCGCCGCGCCTTTTACGCCCGCGAGCGGATTGCGCAGCTCGTGCGCCAATCCCTTCAGCGACGCCGACAGAGCCGAGGGCAACAACAAGGCCGGATCGTCGCCCGGGAACTCATCGACTGGGTGCACTTCCAGCAGCCAGCCGCCATCGTCCAACCGGCTCAGCCACAGATCGGCGAAGCGTTCCTCGCCGTCGGCATAGCGCAGGCGGGTGCGGCGCAAACGCAGCGACTCGTCCATCGTGGTACGTGCCAAGGCCGCTGCCAGCCGCCCGTCGCCCGCATCCAGCCCGGCCAGCGGCCAGCCCGGCAGGCGCCGCGCGCTGACCCCGAGCCAGCGCGAGAACGCCGCATTGCAACCCAGGATCGCACCGCCGGCATCGCTCCAGGCAAGCGGGGTGGTGAGGCTGTCCAGGGCCGGCGCGGGGATGGAATCGGGGGGCATTGCACCATCTTAGTGCAAGTGCGAGCGGGTTCACTGGTGACACGCCAAGGACCGAACCCAGCGCGCCGGCGCCGCGCTCGCGATCAGGCCACGTTGGCCCTGGCGGCGAGCGGGCTGACCTGCCGGATCAGCTCCTGCAAGGGGCAGGGCTTGTGGATGGCATAACCTTGCGCCGCATCCACGCCGATCTCGCGCAAGCGCTGCAGCACCGCCTCGGTCTCGGCCCATTCCGCCACGGTGCGCTTGCCCTGCGAGCGGGCGACTTCGGTGATCGCGCGGACCACGGCGTAGTCCAGATCGTTGCGATCGATGTCGCGCACGAACAATCCGTCGATCTTGAGGATGTCGACCGGCAGGCTTTTCAGATACGCGAACGACGACAGTCCGCTGCCGAAGTCGTCCAGCGCCACCAGGCAACCGCGCGCATGCACGGCGTCGATGAAGGCATGGGCCTGGGAGAGCCGGTCGATGGACGCGGTTTCGGTCAGTTCGAAGCACAGCTTGCGAGCGACCTCGGGGTGCGCGTCCAGCAAGGCTTCGGCGCGCCGGCAGAAATCGCGCGAGGCCGCCGACTGACCGGACACGTTCACGTGGCACAGCTCCAGCTGCTCCAGATGCGCGCGATTTCGCGACAGCGCCTGCAAGGTCAGGTTCAACACTTGCAGATCGATCATGCTGGCCTGGCCATAGCGCTCGGCCGCCGGCAGGAACGCGCCGGGATTGCACAGGTTGCCGCTGACGTCGCGCAAGCGGACCAGGATTTCGTACTGCAGCCCACCGGTTCCCGCCGTGAGCGACGCGATGCGCTGCGCATACAGCTGCAGGCGATCCTCGGCGATCGCCGAGCGCGTCTGATCGACCCAATGCATCTCGCGCCGGTGCTCGGCGACCTCGGTGTCGCTTTCGACATACACCTGAACGCTGTTGCGGCCACCGTCCTTGGCGAGATAGCAGGCGGTATCGGCGGCGCGAAGCAGCCAGGCCACGCTGGGGCTTTCGGCGTTGATCTCGACCAGCCCGATGCTCGCGGTCAACGCGAAATGGTGGCCCTCCCACAGCAGGCAGGTGTCGGCCAGCACCTGGTTGATGCGGCCGGCGAGCCTGGTCGCGGCCTCGACGGGCGTGTCGCGCAGCAGCACCGCGAATTCGTCGCCGCCCAGGCGTCCCATCCAGTCCTCGGGGCGAAGGTGGCCGGGCAGGGTCGTCGCGATGAGCCGCAGCACTTCGTCGCCGGCGGCGTGGCTGCAGGTGTCGTTGATCAGCTTGAACTGGTCGAGATCGAGGAAGCACAGCGTGTGGCGGCGACCGTCGGCGTGCGCCTGCGCCAGCAATTCGTCCAGACGATGCTCGATCTCGCGCCGGTTGATCAGGCCGGTCAATCCGTCGTGGCTGGCCTGGAAGGTCAGGATCTGCGCCAGGTCGCGCGCCTCCGACACGTCCTCGATGATGAGGAAGATCCGGCCGGCTCCGGCCTCGACCTGCACGTTCGACGGCGTGACGCGCCCCCAGAACTCGCTGCCGTCCGAACGCCGGACCTTGCGTTCGACCGGGGCCGAACCGTCCATCCAGGCATCGCCCGCGGGGCTGGCGTCGACCAGATGGTCGCTGAAACGTGTACCCACCAGGTATTCCGCCGAATAGGACAGCATCGCCGCCAACTCTTCGTTCGCCGCCAGCACCAGGCCTTCGCTGTTGAGCTTGGCCATGCCCACGCTGGCCTGCTGAAACGCCGCGCGGAACCGGCTTTCGGTGGCGCGGATGCGGCGTAACGAGGAGTGATAGGCGAGCACCGCCAAGGCGGCGATGACGACGAACAGGACGCCACTGACCAGCAGCAACAGCGCGCGCACTTGCGCTACGCCCTCGAGCAGGGTGCTCGCGAACTTGCGCTCCATGGGCTGCAGCGTGCGGCCGATGCTATCCAGCTCCGCGCGCACCTGCGGTCCGGCGGCGGTCGCGCCCGGTCGACGCCAATGCGCCTCCAACTGATCGGCGATGGCTTGCAGCCGGTAGATACGAGGCTCGGCCTCGCGCCAGATCGCGACCGCGTCGGCGAAGAACGGGGCCCGGGAAAAGGCCCGGTACACCCAGATCAGGCGCGGGATATCCGCTTCGGCGTTGCGGCCGGCGCGGAAGCCGCGTTCGGCCGCCTGCAGATCCACAGGGCGGCGCTCCAGCGCCAATCGGCCCGCGCGGTCGCCCATGGGCACTTCCAGCGCCTTGCGCGCCAGCGCCAGCTCGTGCGGATCGCCCCGCAAGGAGTAGCGGTCGAGGTGGTAAACGATTTCCAGGCGGGCCCGGGACCAATGGCCCTCGCCGACCAGGTAGGCGGTCGCGCCCGCCTGGATCTCGATGACGGCCGCGGAGATGGCCGTGGCCAGCCCCGCCGCGAACACCAGGGCGACGAAACCCATCCAGATACGCCAGGGCGCCTGCTTGATGCCGGACGTCGCGCCCCAGGCTCCGTTGCGCACAGCAGCCACATCCCTGTACTGCATGACCGCCCCCCCGAGCCTGGCATGTGTGACAGCGAATGTACGCCGTTGCCGGCGAATCTCAACTGCCCGGTATGCGGCCCCGCCGACGCCGAAACCCGGCGCCGGCGCGGCGCCGGTCGCCGGGGGGAGACCGGCTCAGAGCGACATCGCGGACTCGATTTCCGCGGTCTTGATGCGCGCCAGCGCCAGGCTCGATTTGGCCTTGTCCAGCACCAGGTAGATGAAGACGCCCGAGCGCTCGGTCATGGGCCGGATCACGTGGTACTGCTTGCCCAAGGTGATCAGGATGTCCTCGATGTTGTCCTTCAGACCCAGCGACTTCATGGTCTTGAGCTTGGCGCGCACGACCTCCGTGTTGCCGGCGCCGGCGACATCCAGGTCCACGCCGCCGCCGGCCTTGCCCAGCACCATGCCGCTGTTGGAATCCACCACCGCGGCAGCGGAAGCACCGTCGATCAGCATCAGCTCTTCCAGGGATTGCGTCAGATTGCCCATGGCCCACCTCCTCGGTTTCGCACCGGAAACGGAACGGCCACGGACCCGATGCGACGTCCGCGGCCGGTATGCGGATCAAGTCGCCAGGCGTCGCCCCAGCGCGTGCGCCGTGTCGCGCGCGGCGTACAGCACCGACCCCAGACTCGCGGCGTCGCTGCACAGAACGCTCATCAACAGTTCGCGACCCGGCACGGGTATGCGCAAGGTCACCACCGCGCCGCCGTCGGTTTCGACGATGACGTTTCGACAGCCGCTCATCTGCAGCTCTTGCGCCACCGCTTCGCTCAGCGCGAGCAGCGAGCTGACCATGGCGGCGAGCTTTTCGACCGCGATGCCGTCGCGCAGGACCGCGGCGACTTCGAAGCCGTCGCCGGTGACGACCGCCGCCGAGTCCACGCCCAGGGTCTGGCTGACCAGGACCTCCAGTACGTCGCGGCAGGGCGGGTGCAGATCGTGCGCGCTCACGCGGGGGCTCCGGTGGGCAGCGCCGCGGCCGCTTTGGCCTCGACCATCGCGATCAAGGCGCCCAACATCGTCCGCACCTGCGCGGCGTTGCGGGCATCGACGGAAAACACCGGCAAGACCCGCCCGAGCTGCGTCAGTCGCACGTGGTAGGCGTCCATGGCCGGGCCGCGGCCGACGTCGCGACGGGTGATGCCGATCACCAGCGCGCCGCGCGTGCCCAAGGCCTCGAAGCTATGCAGATAGCGCTCGAGCTCGGACAGCGGGTCAGGCCCGTCGTTGTCCAACAGCAGCATCATCCCCAGCGCGCGCTTCTCCAGAATGCGCCACATGAAGTCGAAGCGATCCTGGCCCGGCACGCCGTAGAGTCGGACCTTGTCGCCATCGCCCAGCGAGATCTCGCCGTAATCCAGCGCCACCGTGGTGGTGGCCTTGGCATTGCGCTGCAAATCCGTGTTGCCCGCTTCGGTGCGCACGACCGGTATCTCGCTCAGCGCGGATATGGCCGTGGTCTTGCCGGCGCCCATGGGGCCGGCCACCAGCACGATGTATTCGCGAGCCATCGATATCTCCTACTTCATCCAACGTCGCCACAGACGATCGAACAGGCCGCCGGTCGCTCTGTCTTGCGGGGGCGGGATCGGCGCCGGCGCGACCGCGGCCACTTCCAGCACGCCGCACAACTGGCAGGCATGCATGAAGTGATCGGCTTCGGTCTCGCTCATGCCGGTGGCCGCGGCCAGTTCGCAGGCGTCCATCGCGCCCGCCGCCAGCGCCGCGCAGGCTTGCAAATGCCGCGGATCGTGCGGCAGGCGCGCGAAATCCGGCCACTGGCGCAAGCGGTGGCGCTCGTGGCGGGCCGCGTGCTCGCGCGAGGCCAACAGGCCGATGGGCCACAGCAATTCGTCCAGCGGCGATCCGCGATCGCGCTCGGCCGCCAGTTCCGGCGAATCGGGCGCGATCGCGGTGAGCACGAAGCGCTTGCTCTCCAGTGCCTTGCCCAATTGCGCCTGCTCGAAGTCCATGCAGTACGTGCGGCTGCGCGTGCACAAGTACACCGTGCCGTGACCCAGCACGCGTACGCGCAGCGTGTGTTCGACCGGGCGCACCAGCAGCCGCGCGAGCGATGAGGCCAGGGTCTTTTCGTCTTCGACGGCCTCGGCCGCCGCGGCGACGCCGCCCTGGACGGCGAGCTGCTCCTGCTGCAGGCGATCTATCGCGCCATCCAGCAATTCGAGCACCGCCATGACGCGGAACGGAACCGCCAAAGCGAGCGCTTCGGCTGGCGCGGCCGGTTCGTGTTCGCGCACCAGCAAGCCCGACACGCCGGCGCGCACGCCGGGCCGGCGCAGGGTGCGTGTGTGCAGATACAGATCCGTGTCCGTGCCCTCGGCCCAGATCCAGCCGCGCAGGGATTTGGAGGCGACCACCTTCAGGATCGCATCGAGCGTCGCGTGTTCGTCGGCGTCGAGACCGTCGACGAGCAGGCGGAGAGGCGCAGTATCGCGTTCGGACGCCGCGCAAGCGGGCGTCGGATCGAAAATAGGGTCTGTATTCATAGGCGCGCACTCCCCTGGAATCGCTAATGCGATCGGCGGGTGCGGGGCCGAGTGGAACGGATGGTCTGCCGGTTCGAGGCAGTCGTTACGCCGCAGCGCGCTTGCGGGGCGCCAGGGCTGGGATAGACGCTAGTCCTGATCGCGAGGGCGTGTCAATTCTCGAAAATGCGACGACGATCACTAATCCGATCGGTCGCCATTCAGTGCCGAGGCCGCCAGCGCGTCGGCGGCGAACACGATGCCCTCGGCCAGCTCGGTCATTTTCCGCCGCTGCGAACGCGCCGTGTCGCGCAAGCGCAGCTCCGCTTCGCTGCGCGACAGCCGGTGTCGTTCCATCAGGATGCCGATCGCGACACTGATGCCTCGCTGCTGGTCCAGCGCCTGCTCCAGCTGGCGCCCGGTGCTGCGCAAGCGGCTCAGATCGGCGGCGCGCTTCAAGGCCGCTTCCACCGCAGGCATGATTTGCGGGATATCGATCGGCTTGACCAGAAACCCCACCGCGCCCAGCTCGGTGGCCTCGTCGACCGTGGCTTCGTCGCCGTAGGCGGAAAGGAACATGAAAGGAATCCCATCGCGCGCCTGCAGCTCGCGCGCGAGTTCGAAACCGCCGCGCTCGCCCATCCGAATGTCCAGCAAGGCCAGATCCGGTCGCCAGCCGTCCAGCAGCGCGACCGCTTCGTCCACCGATTGCGCCGATTCGACCTGATAGCCGGCGGCCTGCAAGCCGCGGCAGACCGTCGCGAGCACCAATCGATCGTCGTCCACCACCAGCAGACGGTGTATGCGGTTCATGCGATCGCCTCTTGGTCTTTCGTGCTTTCGCTGAGCACATCGGGCGCGTGCAGCGCGAGGGTGGCCACGACGCGACGGCCTTCCTCGGCCAAGCCGATGCTGGCGCCGCGCCGCGGCAACAGCGAGCGGATCAGACCCAACCCATTACCGAGGCTGACGCCGGCGCTGAAGTCGAAGTTCGCGGGCAGGAAGCCCGGATTGCTGACCAGGATTTCCGCCCGTTGCGCATGCGCGATCGCGTCGATGGCGACGATGCCATTCACGCCAGAGCGCGATCGATGCTTCGCCGCGTTCATGATCAGCTCGTTCAGCACCATCGCCACCGGCACGGACTCCTCTTCGTTGACGCTGAATCTTTCCAGCGCCGCGCACCGATCCGATACCGTGATCGGTGCGTGCATGATGCCGGAAACGGACGCGGCCACCCTCACCATCAGCATGCGCAGATTGATCTGACCGTCCTTGGCCTCGCCGTGCAAGCCATGCACCGCCGCGATCGCCGACACCTGCGCGGAGGCGGCTTCGAGCAGGGGCTTCAGCAGCGGCTTGTCGGACAGGTGCTGACGCAGCAGGCCGGTCACGCCTTGCAGGCTGTTCTTGATGCGATGGTGGACTTCGCGAACCAGGGCATCGCGCTGCGCGCGCGCGACCTCCCCCGAGTTCGTATCGGCCGCGCTGGACACGGCATCCTCGATGGCGGCCACGATCAGGCCGTCGCCGCCGCCGGCCAGGGAGACGATGGCGTCCACCGCGGCGCCATTGGCGCGCTGCAATTCCAAGCGCGCGAGGGGCTGGGTGCCATTCAGTCCAGCGGCCGCCTGCCGCAGCGCATCCATGCCCGCCGGCAGCGGCTGGCCCAACATCCGCGCGGCATCGAAGCCGAACAAGCGCTGCGCGCCGGCGCTCCACAGCACGATGCTGCCGCGCTGTTCCCAAGCGACGAATGCGACCGGCGTGTGCGACGACAACGCATCCAGTACCGCGATCAGGCGCCGCGACTCTTCGCGGCGCCCGTGGCGTCGCGCCGCATGCCAGGTCGCCAGCGGCAGTAGCGCACACGCGAGGATCAGCAGCAGCGCGAGAGAATTCATGCCAGCTAAGCGACCGGTGATGAGCACTGCCTGGCGGCGCCCGCAATGTCGGATCCATGCGAGCCCGCAGCCCTTTCCTACCCTGCGTCGGCCGGGTATCGCCTACCCGCCGCCCTCGGCAAAGGTACCGTCGCCGACAACCGCCAGCAACACGGCCGCAAGCCGCGCGCTCGAGCTACTGCGCCGCAAGGCGCAAGGAGAACCCGGAGGCGGGTTCTCCTTGCCGCCGTCTGGCGACGCATGCGTCGGGATGCGCACCGACAAGAGCGAACTCCCGACGACACGCGACATGCAAGACCGCGCCTGCGTCGCGCTTGGATCAGCGAGCAGCGCGAGCCGCGTCGGCGATCACCTCGGCCACCGCTTCCGGATCCGACGACATCGGCACATGGCTGGTCTGCAGCACGGTGGTCTTGGCCTTGAGCTTCTTCGCCAGCGCACGCTGCGCGCCCGGATCGATCATGCGGTCCTGGGCGGCGACGATGTACCAGGAAGGCTTGGCGATCCACGCGGCGGCCGTGACCTTCTGTTCGAAGTTGGCGGCGCGCACCGGGCCTTGGGTGGCCGCGATCAGGTTGGCTTCCTGCGCGCTGACGTCCTGGGCGAAGTCCTGGGCGACGGCATCGGCCGGCAGGGTCAGGTAGCCGTCGGCATCGGCGATCACGCGGGCCAGGCCGGGGCTGGCCGGGAAGGCCTTGGTGCCCTCGCCCGAGCTTTCGCCCAGCGAAGGCGCGAACGAGGCGACGTAGACCAGCGACTTGACCTTGTCGTGAGTGCCGGCCTGGGTGATCACGGTGCCGGCCCAGGAGTGGCCGACCAGCACGACCGGGCCCGTCTGGGCATTGATGACGCGGTTGGTGGCGGCGACGTCGTCTTCCAGCGAGGTCAGCGGGTTCTGCACCGCGACCGCCTTGAGGCCCTTGGCCTGCAGCAGCGGGATCACCTTGTTCCAGGACGAACCGTCGGCGAAGGCGCCGTGGACCAGGACCACGGTGGTGGCGTCCTTGGCGGGGGCCGGAGCGACCGGTTCGGCGGCCGAGGCGGTGGAGATCGCCGCCGACAGGGCCAGGGAGAGCAGCAGGACGGCGGAAGCACGGGGGCGCGAGGTGTTCATGGGTCTACTCCTGGAGGGTTGAGGGATGAATATCGCGATATCATTTATCGCGATAAAGATCAGACTACATGAACCCAAAAGACTGTCAAGATATTTTTTATCGTGATAAGCTTATTTCAGCTAAGTGATTGACTGAACAGGCTTCGAGGACTCCGATCATGGCCGGCAAGACCCCGTTTACGCTGGACGAGCAGCTGTGCTTCGCGCTGTACGGCGCCGGCATCGCGATCAATCGCGCCTACAAGCCGCTGCTGGACGCGTTGGGGCTGACCTACCCGCAGTACCTCGTGCTGAGCGCACTGTGGGAACACGACGGGCTCACCGTCGGCGCGATCGGCACGCGCTTGGCGCTGGAGCCCAGCACCATCACCCCGCTGGTCAAGCGCCTGGAGCTGGCCGGCCTGGTCGAGCGCCAACGCAGCGCGCAGGACGAACGCCAGGTGCATGTGCGCCTGACCACCGCCGGGCGCGAGCTGCGCGCGCGCACCCGCTGCCTGGCCGAGACCCTGGGCGAACGTTCGGGCATGAGCGCGCAGGAGTTGGGCGCGCTGAACAAGCAGGTGCAGCGCCTGCGCGATGCACTGGCCCTGCCCTTGGAATGAGCGGCGATGACGTCGCCGCCCGCGTTGCGGCGGCGGCGCGCTTGCTGGCCTAGTCGGCGCCGCTGCGGCGTTGAGCGTGCGTCGCGCGCCTCAGAGCGCACTCAGCATCACGTAGTAGCCGTCGGGATCGCGCAAGGCGAACTCCTCGGTGCCGGTGTTCGGATTCACGCCGGGCTCCTCTTCCAGCGCCGCGACCAGCGCACGCGCGCGCGGCAGCGCCGCGGCGAAATCGTCGACGCGGAAGAACAGCAGCAAGCCGTTGCCGGGTTCGGCGCGCTCGCGGCTGGCCAGGGTCGGATGCTCGTGCGCGCCCCACTCGTGCAAGCACAGCAGCACCGTGCCGTCGGTATCCAGGATCTGTCCGAAGTAGCGATGCGCCGGCTCGGTGGCCGGCAGGCCCAGCAGCGACTGATACCACTTGAAGCTGGTGGCTACGTCGGTGACGCCGATGATGGTCCAAGTGCGTTTCATGCGACCCTCCTTGTTGCAACGGTTATTCGCTGCGCCAGCGCACCCGTCCCGGCAGCGCCGCAGGCAGCAGCATGGCTATCGGGGGCGACGCCCGTACACGCGATGGAGGGCATCCCGCCAGTCCAGCAGGTCGGCGAATTCCGAGGCCAGCGCGGCATCGAGCCAGCACTGGCGCTGGACCGGACCCAGCGCCTCGGGTCCGGCGCTTGGCACCACCGCTTCCAGCAGCACCGACATGCTGATGTCGGCGTAGCCGAAACGATCGAACAAGTAGCCCGTGCCCGCGCGCGCGAGCCCCACGCGCAGTGCGAGCAGCGATTCGCGGTGCGCGTTGGCTTGCACCAGATGCGCGTACTTGCGATCCAGACGTCGCGCCACCCGGCGCGCCACCGGCCTGAGCAACGCGCGACTGCCGCCGCGCAGCAGCGGCACCGACTCGTCCAGGGCGCGGTTGTCGGCGAGCACCGCGCGCACCACTCGCGTTCGTGCGGCGGCCAGGCCGCGTTCGCTGATCTCATCCCAGGGCCGCGCCTCGGCGAGCGCGCCCAGACGTGCGTCGCCCGCGCATTGCGCCGCGTACTCGGCGATGTTCCAAGAACCGCGGATCGCCTGCGCACGCGTCAACAGCACCGGCACCGACACCGGCTGGCGCCAGAGTCCCAGCCGCCAGCGCAGCCAGGGCTCGCTGATGCCAGGCGTGTATTCGCGATAGGCGTAGTCGACGCCGCAACGGTCCAGCGCCCAGCGCGCCTTAAGGGTCCATGGAGAGAATGCCTCGCCTACCAGCAGCGCCATATCGTCCACCTGGAGTCGTCCCGCCGCCGGTCTTCACCGCAGCCGACACGTCGGCCAACCCGTCCCGCCACGAGTATGCGCCTTGTCTTGCGGGCGCGATCGTCGCATCCTGATCCGGTGAAGAAATCGCCACCGACCGCCGCCGAACTCGCCATCCTGCGCATCCTGTGGCGGGACGGGCCGGCGACGGTGAAACAGGTGCATGAAGCGGTGTACGCCGGCACCGACACCGGCTACACCAGCGCCTTGAAGATCCTGCAGAACATGCTGGCCAAGGGCTTGGTCTCGCGCGCCACCGACGCGCGCCAGCATGTCTACAAAGCCGCGGTGTCCGAGCGCCCCACCCTCAACCGGCTGGTGCGCGGCTGGATGGACAGCGCGTTCTCCGGTTCGTCGCTGGCCTTGGCCATGCAGGCCCTGGACGCGCGCCCGATCGATCAGCAGGAGCTGGCCGAACTCAAGGCGGTGATCCAACGGCTGGAAGCCGGTTCCGACTGAGCATGGCCCCGGCGACGCTGGCGTACGTCTTCGAGCTGCTGGCGTTCGCTCTGGGCGGGACGCTGCTGCAAGGCGTCCTGCTGTGGTCGTCGTGGCGCCTGTCCAGCCGGCTGATTCCCGTTGCCCGCCCCGGCCTTCGCTATCGCGTGGCCAGTGCGCATTTCGCGCTGCTGGCGGCCCTGCCCGTGCTCACGATCGTGTCGTTCCATCTGTTGTTCGCGACCATGGGCGGCGAGATTTCGCGCGAGAAGCCGGCCATCGATCTGCCGCCGCCGACGGTGAGCGCGGCCTACCTGGGCCTACTGGCGTCGGTCGCGGCATGCTGGCTGTGCGGCGCCGGCTGGCAGGCGATCGGGTTGTTCGGCGAACTCGCGCGCCTGGCGGCCATGCCGCTGCACGCGGCGCCGGCCGCGTTGGTCGCTACCGTGGATCGCTTGCGCGTCAACGACGGCGGGCACCGTCGGCTGGAGACGCGCATCGCCGCGGTCGCCGGGCCGCAGGTGATCGGCTTCCGGCGCGCGGTCCTGATGGTGCCCGCGGATTTCATGACCCGCCTGCCGGCGGCGGAGCGCGAGGCCGTCCTGCTGCACGAGCTGGCGCACGCGCGCCGGCAGGATTTCGCCTGCAACCTGCTGCAGCGCCTGGGCCTGATGCTGGTGTGGTTTCACCCCGCAGCCTGGGCGCTGTATCGCAGCCTCGCTTTCGAGCGCGAGGCCGCCTGCGACGCGGCCGCGGTGCGTCGGGGTGCCGCGGCGAAGACGCTCGCGCAGGGGCTGCTGCGCCTGGCGGAAGACCGCCATGCGCATCCGGTCGCGATGGCGTCTTCCGGTGGCGCCGCGCTGAGCGTGCGCCTGCATCGGTTGCTGTCGCCCGAGCGCGCCGCGCCGTCGCTGCGCGCACGCGCGGGCGGCGCCTTCGGCGTGCTGGCGGTGCTTGGCGCCGCGCTGGCCCTGGCCGCGCCCGGCCTCAACGCCGCGCGCATGCAGGACCGCTATATCGCCAGCGGGTTCGGCCCCACCGTGGTCGTCAACGCGCGCGACCCGGCCGGCAGCTTCGCCTTGCGCATACGCCAGGGCCGGGTCGTGCAGGCCTCGATCGAACGCCAGGCCGTGCCCAGCGAACGCATCATCCAGCAGGGCGATACGGTCCTGCTGCTGGGCGCGAACCGACGCCCGGCGGTGTCCTTGCGGGTGTTCGCGAATGGGCGAATCCGTTGGAATGCGCGCGGCTAGCCACCCGCCCGGCCCTGATATACGATGCGCGTCGTAGATAAGTACGACAACCATCGTAGAGGGATCGCATGGACCTGCTCTCCGGCCTGACCCGTTCCGCCCTGGCCGTCGCCCTGGCCGCCTTGTTGCTGCCGTCGCGCGCCACCGCCGCTCCCGACCCCGCCGACGCGGCCCGCGTGTTCGCCGAGGCGAAAGCCCTGTGCGAGCGCGACGAGGGCGCGCTGTGGGGAACCTCCTTGTGCGGCCCGATCCTGCTGGTCGACTACACGGATCGTTCGGTCGTGGCCAACGTCGCCGACAAGGAAGGCCGGCTGGTGGCGTCCGGCGCGCTGTTCGCCGGGACCTTGCCCGAGAGCGTGATCATCGCCAACACGCCCACCGAATGGGCGGGCGTGCGCTGGACCCAGCTGCTGTGGCCTTTGCCCACGGAGGCGGACAAACGCCAGGTGCTGATCGCGCACGAGCTGTTCCATCGCATCCAGCCGACGTTGGGCCTCACTCGCAACGAAGTCGGCAACCGGCACCTGGACACGCTGGAAGGCCGCTATCTGTTGCAGCTGGAATGGCGCGCCCTGGCGCAGGCCCTGAAAGCGACGACGCCCGCGCTGCGGCAGGCGGCCCTGAGCGACGCGCTGCTGTTCCGGCACGAACGCTATCGCCTGTTCGCGCAGGCCGCGCTGGAAGAAGGCCAGCTCGAGATCAATGAGGGCGTGCCCGAATACACCGGCGTCAAGGTCGGCCTCAACGATCCCAAGGCGCGCCTCGCCCACGCCGAGTACGACCTGTCCGCGTTCGTGCAGGCGCCCAGCTTCGTGCGTTCGTTCGCGTACGCCACCGGCCCGGCCTATGGCCTGCTGCTGGACGAGGCCGATCCGGCCTGGCGCGACAAGCTCGGTTCCGGACAGCGGCTGGACCAGTTGTTGAGTGCGGCGATGCGCCTGCCCGATCCGGACCCGAAGACGCTAGCCGCGCGCGCCACGCACTACGACGACGGCGCACTGCGATCGGCGGAGGAGGCGCGCGACCGGCAAAAGCGCGCGCAGGCGGCGGAGCTGACGGCGCGCCTGGTCGACGGCCCGGTCCTGATCATCGCGCTCAAGAAGAGCAATCGTCAGTTCAATCCGCAAACCCTGATCCCGCTGGGCGAGCTGGGCATGGTCTACCCGACCCTGCGCTTGACCGGCGAATGGGGCGCGCTGCAGGTCGACAGCGGCGGCGCGTTGCTGACCGCCAAACAAGCGACGGTGTCCGTAAAAGGCGCGGACCCGTCCGGAATCAAGGGCGAGGGCTGGCGGCTCGATCTGGCGCCCGGCTGGTCCGTGCGACCGGGCGCGCGCGCCGGCGACCTGATCGTGGCGCAGACGCCGACGGATGCCGCCGGCACACCATAGCCGGCGCGGCGACGAGCGCTGCGAGCGCCTCGCGGTCGGGGCGCGCTGCACGGCGCCGCGGCCGAGCGCGGACCTCCACTACTCCCTGAGGTAGTAGGTCACCGAATCCGTTTCCGGGATCGCCACCGTCAGGCCGCGCACCTTGCCCCAGGCGTCGCGACGGAAGTCGAAGACGATGGTGTAGAGCCCGGCATACACGTAGCGCGCCGGCCCCA
This sequence comes from Lysobacter sp. Root983, assembly GCF_001429345.1. Taxonomy (NCBI): domain Bacteria; kingdom Pseudomonadati; phylum Pseudomonadota; class Gammaproteobacteria; order Lysobacterales; family Lysobacteraceae; genus Lysobacter; species Lysobacter sp. Root983. Next base: position 74,251 of record NZ_LMJO01000018.1, on the reverse strand, counting down.
GCGACTGCAAGCGCACCGGCTGCTCGCGTCCGGCCATCAGCAGCTCGACGGTGTCGCCGGCGACGTTCACGCGGAAGCCCGGGTAATCGAAGTTGTCGGCGGTGGCGCGGCGCAGATCCATCGGCGTCTGCGGGTCGAGCCGATAAGCGCCGACAAAATCCGGCGACGGCGGCAGACGCTGGGCCACCGCCCGTACCGGCGGGCGAGCGCCCGGCATGATCGCGTCGGCCAGGGCATTGCGGATTTCGTCGATCAGTACGCCGCCGTTGCTGGCGTTGGTCAGCACCACGTAGCCGTCGCCGGTTTCCGGATAACCCTCCATCAGGGCCAAATAGCTTTCGTTGGCGCCCATGTGGAAGAAGTAGCGGCTCTGGCCCGAGCCGCCCAGACGCGGCCCCAGGCCGAATACGCTGGGCGAGACCTCGGTCATCATCGCCGTCGCCAAGGGCTGCGGCAGGAAATCGCCGCGCCCCTGATAGCTCTTGATCAAAGCGCCGACCAAGCGGCCCAGATCGTTCGCGCTGGTCCATAGCCCGGACGCGCCGCCCTCGCCGAAACTCTCCCAGCCGCGCGGCAGCGCGACCCGGTCGCCATCGAGGTCGTGGGCCTTGGCGATGTTGCCGCGCGCGGCCGACAGCGGGCTTTCGAAGGTGCTGCGGCGCATGCCCAGCGGCGCGAACACCTGCGCCTGCGCCAGCGCCTGCAAGGACTGGCCGGACACGTCTTCCAGCGCGAGTTGCTCCACGGTGACGCCGCCGCCGGAGTAGTCCACGACCGCGCCGGGCGCATGCTTGAAGCGCACCGCTTCGCCCTTGGCCGGCGCCTGGCCGTCCAGCACCTGCACCAGCGTCGGCAACGCTTCGTTCGGCTGGTAATCCGCGAAGCCGTGCACGCCCAGGCCCGAGGTGTGCGACATCAGCATGCGCAGGCTCACCCGCGGCGGCGGTGCGTCCGCGACGGCGGCCGGCAGCTTCCAGCGCCGCAGGTAGTCGCCGACATCGCGGTCCAGATCCAGCCGCCTCTGCGCGACCAGGCGCAGGGTGGTGGTCGCGGTGGCGACCTTGCTGATCGAGCCCACCGAGAACAGCGTGTCGCCGTCCACCTTGTCCTGGGTGCCGGCCTCGCGCACGCCGTAGCCGGCTGCGCGCACCACTTCGCCGTTCTTCACCAGCGCGATCGCCACGCCGGGCACGTGGTAATGGCGCATGCGCTCGGCCAGCGACCAACGCGGCGGCGCCTGGCCGGCGGCGATCACGCTGGGACGCAGGCCGTGATCCAGAGCGGCGAAGGGATCCGGTTCGGTCGGCGCCTGCGCCGTCGCCGCGACGACGCACGCGGCCAAACCCAAGCAACGCAGGCGCAGGCCGATGCCGGTGCCGCGCGCGGAGTTCGATGGACGACAGGCGGACTCGACGGGCATGGCGGCTTCCTGCTTGCGAGCTGACAGGCGGCCACCATACGTGCCGCGACGAGCTAGCCTACGGGCCGCGAGGCGTGGGCGCGCACCGGCCCGTCGCAACGCCGGAACTTTGCGCTAGGTCGCCGGCACGGCCGCGCGCCGCGATGCGCGCCGTCCGTACATCACCACTACCGCGGCCGGCAGGTACATCATCATTCCGTACATCAGCGCCGGCACCGCGATCTGCTCGGACTTCATCAGGCTCAGCGCCAGCAGGGCGGCCAGGGTCGCGTTCTGCACGCCGACCTCGATGCCGATGGTCAGCGCATCGGGCAGGTCCAGGCGCAGCAGGCGGCCCAGGGCGACGCCGCCGGCGGTGGCGCCGCAGGCCAGCGCGAACGCGGGCAGGCCGACGCCGCGCAGCAAGGTCGGCAGATTCGCCCATTGCTGGACGATCAGCGCGACGATGATCGCGAACAACACCAGCAACGCGAACGCGCCGGTCCATTTCTCGATCCGCAGCGCGAACGCCGGCGCCAGGCGGCGCACGCCCATGCCGACCAGGATCGGTACCAGCACCAATGCGGCCAGATGCAGCGCGGTGCTGCGGAACGGCACCTGCAGATCGGCGCGCTCGCCGGCGAACCACTGCAGGGCCAGATTGACCAGCAACGGCACGCTCAGGAAGGTGACCAGGCCGCTGATCACGGTGAGGCTGACCGCCAGGGCCACGTTGCCGCGCGCCAGGTAGGTCAGCGCATTGGAGGAAGAACCGCTGGGACAGGCTGCGACCAGGACCAGGCCGACCGCGAATTCCGGCGGCAACGCGAACGCCCAGGCGATGAAGAAGCCCAGCGCCGGCAGCCACAGATAATGGCCGAGCACACCGACCAGCACCGGCTTGGGCCGTTCGCCTATGCGCAGGAAATCCGCGAGCGTCAACGACATGCCGATGCCGGTCATGATCAACGCGATCGCGATCGGCAGCAGCACCTGCAACAAACGGCTGTCTTCCATGCCTGCTTACCCTTGGGCCGGAGAGTGGGAATCCGCTGATTCTGGATTGACGCCCGAACCGGCCCCGAAGGTCAACTGTCGTAACCGGGGTTGAAGCGCTGCAGACGCCGCAGCAGCCCCGGCCACACCAACGCGCCGCCCAGGCCGCGCGTGACCTGCGCGGCCTGGGCCTGCATGCCGTCGACGATGGGCTGCGGCACGCGGACGAGCGCGCGATCGCCGGCCAGCGCGCGCACCTGGATCATGCAGGCCGCCTCGAAGATGTACAGCGCCAGGAAGGCATCGGCGATGCTGCGCGCGGCGGTCAGCAGGCCGTGATTGCGCAGCATGAGGAAGGTCTTGTCGCCGAGGTCGCGCACCAGCCTGGGCTTTTCGTCCTCGTTGAGCGCCAGGCCTTCGTAGTCGTGGTAGGCCAGCGACGACAGCACCAGGGTCGACTGCTGCGACAAGGGCAGCAGGCCCTGCTGTTGCGCCGAGACCGCGATGCCGTTGATCGAATGGACGTGCATCACGCACTGCGCATCCTCGCGGGCGGCGTGCACGCAGCTGTGGATGGTGAAACCGGCCGGATTGACCGGATGCGGCGAGTCGTCGAGCTTGTTGCCTTGCAGGTCGATCTTGACCAGGGACGAGGCGGTGATCTCGTCGAACATGTAGCCGTAGGGATTGATCAGGAAGTGGTGCTCCGGGCCCGGAATGCGCGCGCTGAGGTGGGTGAACACCAGATCGTCCCAGCCGAACAGGGCGACCAGCCGGTAAGCGGCGGCCAGATCCACGCGCAGGGCCCATTCTTCCGCCGAAAATCCGGCACTCGTAGCATGCGTATTTGTGCTCATGGCTTCGCCTCGGACCAGAAGCGCAGCACGCTAGCAGCCGCGCTGGACGGAGTCCGTCGGATTGCCGACACTCTGGCCATGCCCTTGTCGAACGCGAACGCCGACCCGTGGTTGCGCGACCTGCCGCCCGAAGTGACGGCCCTGCTGGCGAGCATGTCGCTGCGCAAGCGCCTGCGCCACGGCGAGCTGCTGTACGCGCGCGGCGACGACGCCGACGGCCTGTACGGCGTGGTGAGCGGGCGGATCCGGATCAGCCTGACCCACGCCGACGGCCGCGAAGTGCTGCTGACCTGGTTCGAACCCGGCAGCTGGTTCGGCGAAGTGTCGATGTTCGATGCCAGCCCGCGCCCGCAGGACGCGCATGCGGTCGGCGACACCGAAGTGATGCTGCTGCCGCGGGCCAAGTTCATGGCGCTGCTGGACCAGCACCATCAGCTCTACCGGGCCTTCGCCAAACTGCTGTGCCGGCGCCTGCGCATGTCGCTGGACTTCGTCGAAGACATGATGACGCTGCCGTTGTCGGCGCGGCTGGCCAAGCGTCTGCTGGAACTGGCCGGCGTGTACGGCAGCGCGACCCAAGGCGCGGGCATCGTGATCGACCTGCACCTGCCGCAGGAGGATCTGGCGCGCATGATCGGCGCGACCCGCCAAAGCGTGAGCAAGGAGCTCAACCGCTGGGAAGCGCTGGGGCTGATCCGGGTCGAGTACAGCCGCATCGCGCTGCTGGACAGCGAACGCGTGCGCGCCCTGACCGGCGGCGCGAAGCCTTAGAGCCGTGGGGACCAAGCGCCGCGCGCGTGCGCGGCGATACTCAGGATTTGCCCGGTGCCGCCGGCGGCTTGATCCGCACCTTGTCGCCTTCGCCCAGCAGCGCGTTCGGCGCCTGCACCACGGTATCGCCCGGCGCCAGGCCGGACACGATCTCGATCTCGCCGCCGAGGTTGCGGCCCAGGGCGACGCTGCGGAACTCCAGGGTCGCGTCCTTGCGCAGCGCCGCCACGCGCGGGCCGGCACCGCCCTGGATCACCGCCGAGACCGGCACCAGCACCGCCGGCGCGGCGCGCGCGACCTTCAGGCGCACTTCGCCGACCATGCCGGCGGGAATGCGGCCATCGGCGTTGGGCAGACGCAGCTCCACGCGCATCGCGCCGAGATCGCGCGACAGGCTTTGCGCGCTGCGCGCGACTTCGGCCTTGAAGGTCTCGCCCGGCAATTCCGGAAAGCGCACTTCCGCCTGCAGGCCGGCGTGCACCTGCAGCGCGGCGCTTTGCGGCACGTCGATCACGATCCGCAGCGGGTCCAGCGCATTGATCTCGAACATCGGCAGCGCCGAGGCCGCCGAATCGGCGACCACGCGGTCGCCGCGCTCGATATTGCGCGCCGAGACTACGCCGGCGAACGGCGCGCGCACGCTTTGGAACGCGCTGCGCTCGCGCGCGCTGGTCAGACGCGCCTCGGCGGCCGCGCGCGCGGCGGCGGCGGCGTCGCGGTTGGCTTTGCGGTCGCTGTACATCTCCTTGGAAATCGCGCCCGAGCCGACCAGCACCTGGGCGCGGTCGAAGTTGACCTGGGCCAGCTCGCGATCGGCGTTGGCCTGGTTGAGATCGGCCGCGGCCTCGCGCACGGCCTGATCGACTTCCGGCGCGGAGATCGTCGCCAGCACCTGGCCGGCGGCGACGCGATCGCCCAGATCGACCTGGCGCTCGCGCACGAAGCCGGTGGCGCGCGCGTAGATCTGCGCCGACTCGCCGGCGTAGGCGCGCGCCGGCAGGCGCAGTTCGAGTTCGCTGTCGGCCGGTTTCACCGCCACCGCCAGCACTTCCGGCAGGCCCTTGGCCGGCGTGGTCTCGGCTTCGCTGCGGCTGCAGCCCGCGCCCAGCGCGAGGGCGATCGCCAGACTCAAGGCGCCCGCGGCGCGGGCGGAGCGAGCGAGCGTGCGGTCGGAATGGATGAGCAGATTCATGGGGTCGCTCCTGCCTCGGCGGCGCCGGCGGCGGTGGGTACGGCGTGCGCGTGGCGCGCCGCGCGTCGTTTGATGTGGCGGCCGAGCACGGCCAGGATCGAAGGCACCAGCACCAGGGTGGCGGGGGTGCCGAACAGCAGGCCGCCGATCACCGCGCGGCCCAGCGGCGCGTTCTGCTCGCCGCCCTCGCCCAGACCGATCGCCATCGGCACGATGCCCAGCACCATCGCGCTGGCGGTCATCAGCACCGGGCGCAGGCGCACCGCGGCGGATTCGTAGGCGGCCAGTTCGGGATCGTGGCCTTCGGCGATCAGGCCGCGCGCGAAGCTGGTGACCAGCACGCTGTTCGCGGTCGACACGCCGATCACCATCATCACGCCCATCAGCGCCGGCACGCTCAGCGGCGTGCCGGTCGCGAACAGGCCGAAGGCGGCGCCGGCGATCGCGATCGGCAGGCCCGACATCGCCACCAGCGGCTGGATCCAGGACTGGAAGTTCACCACCAGCACCAGGAACACCAGCACCGCCGACATCAGCAGACCGGCCGCGAGTTCGCCGTAGGCGCTTTGCATCTCGCCGGCCTGGCCCGCGATCTCGATGCGGTTGCCAGGCTTGAGGCGGGCTTCGAGCTCATGGGTGATCGTGGTCAGACGATCGTAGACCGAACCCAGGTCGGTGCCCTGCACATTGGCCAGCACGCTGATGGTCGGCGCCAGGGTGGTGCGGCCGATGCTGGCCGGCACCGTGCGCGGGGTGACGGTGGCGATATTGCGCAACAGCACCGCCTGGCCGTTGGCGCCGATGCGCAGCGGCGTGTTCAACAGGGTGTCGATGTCGCCCAGGCGCGCGGGCGGCGCCTGCACCTGCACGGTGTAGGCGATCGCGTTGACGGTGTCGGTCCAGTACACCGGCGACACCGTGCCGGCCGAGCCCAGCACCGCCAGCACGGCGCGGCTGGCCTGCTGGGTGTCCAGGCCGAGCTGGGCGGCGCGGGTGCGGTCGATCTTGACCTGGTACTCGGGCAGATCCAGGACCTGACGCAGGGCCACGTCGACCGCGCCCGGCACCTGGCGCAGGCGCTGTTCGATCTCGCGCGCTAGGGCGAGGTTGCCGGCGCTGTCGCGGCCGACCAGGCGTATCTCCAGCATGGTCGCGGCCGAGCCGGACAGGGTGCGGCTGGTCGCGTCCGGCGGACGCTCGAACACTTTGACGTCGGGGAATTTCTGCGCGATGCGTTCGCGCAGTCGCTGCAGGTACAAGCGGCTGGGCGCGTGCGGCGAGCGCAGCTGCAGCATCACCTCGGCCTCGAAGGAGCCGACCACGGCGCTGTCGACCATCGCCAGGTTGACCGCGTCGGGCACGCCGATCTGTTCGTAGACGGTTTCCAGTTCCCGCGCGGGAATGATGTCGCGAATCTCGCGCTGGATCTGGGTGAGGCGCGCCGCGGTCTCTTCCAGGCGCATGCCCGAGGGCATCCGCACCTGCAGACGCAGCTGGCCGGCATCGACCTGGGGGAAGTACTCGCGGCCCAGCATCAGCGCCGAGGCCGCGCCCACGCCGACGGTCAGCAGCGCGGCCAGGGCGAGCACGCCGCCGTGGTGGCCCAGCCGCACCAGCAGGTCGTGATGGCGCTCGCGCAGCGATTCCAGGGTGTGCTCGACGCGGTGGTTGATCGCCAGCAGGGCGCGCTCGGCGCGCCAACGCGGGCGCGCGCGGCTTTCGATGTCGGCCGGCAGCAGCAGATAGCACAGCACCGGGATCAGGGTGCGCGAGAGCAGGAACGAGGCCGCCATGGCGAAGATCACCGCCAGCGCCAGCGGCGTGAACACCCAGGCCGACAGGCCGGTCATCAGCAGGATCGGGGTGAGCACGATGCAGATCGCCACCGTGGAGACGAACTCGGGGAACACCACCTCGCGCGCGCTGTCCAGGATCGCGGTGCGCACGTCCTTGCCCAGGGCGATGTTGCGGTTGGTGTTCTCCACGTCCACCACCGCGTTGTCGACCAGGATGCCGATCGCCAGCGCCAGGCCGCCCAGGGTCATCACGTTGAAGGTGTAGCCCAGCAGGTGCAGCAGCGACACCGAGGCCAGCAGCGCCAGCGGAATGGCCGACAGCACGATCAGGCTGGAGCGCCAGGAACCGATGAACACCAGCACCACCAGCGCCACCAGCAGGCCGACCAGCAACGCCTCATGCTGGATCGAACCGATCGCGTGATCGACGAACACCGATTGGTCGAAGATCGGCTGGATGCGCATGCCCGGCGGCGCCGAGGCTTCGATCTCGGGCAGGCGCTCGCGCACCGCGCGCACGATCTCGACCGCGGACGCGCCGCCGAGCTTGATCAGCGCCACCGATACCGCGCTGGAGCCGTCCATGCGCGCCACGTTGGTCTGCAGCGCGCCGCCGTCGCGCACCGAGGCGACGTCGCGCACGTAGATCACGCTGCCATTGCGCGCGGTCACCGGCAGATCGAGAAAGTCGGCCGCGGTCGCCGGGCTGGTGTCGAGCGAGATCTGCAGCTCGCGCCCGCCCTCGCGGATCGCGCCCGAGGGCAGGGTCGGGCTGCCGCGTTCCAGCGCCGAGGTCACGTCGCTGGGCGTCAGGCCGTAGGTCTGCAGCGCCGAGGGATCCAGATCGACCATGATCTGCCGCGCCGCGCCGCCATAGGGCAGGGTCAGGCGGATGCCGGGGATGGTCTGGATCTGCGAGCGCAGTTGCAGGCGCGCGTAGTCGTACAACTGCGCTTCGGTCAGCGAGTCCGACGACAGCACCAACTGCAGCACCGGCGTGCTGGAGACGTTGTTGCGGATCACCAGCGGCGGCGAGGTGCCCGGCGGCATGCGCCGCAGGATGGTCTGCGAGACCGCGGTGATCTGGCCCAGAGCGCGGTCCAGGCTGACCGTGGGCTGGAAGTCGATGCGCACGATGCTGGCGCCGTTGATCGACTCCGAACGCACCTCGCGCAGGTCGTCGACCGTGTTCATGATCGCGACCTCGGAGAACGAGGTGAGCTTGGCGGCCATGTCCGCGGCCGGCAGGCCGTTGTAGGTCCAGATCAGGTTGATCGAGGGGATGCCGACCTCGGGCAGGATGTCGGTGGGCATGCGCCGCGCCGACAACGTACCGAACAGCAGGATCAGAATAGCCAGCACGCCGATGGTGTAGCGGCGGTCCAGCGCGTATTGAACGATCCACATCGCGGCGTTTCCCGGTGCGAGGGAACCTCGGCCGGGGACGTCGGGGCGGGGCGCGCGCGCGCCGCGCCGGGGCGGGCCCGGTCGGGTCGGGGGGTGAGGCGTACGTTAGGCCCCGGGGGGCGTCGGCAGTTAGTACGATGCTGTCGAATCGTTGCCCAATCCTGCAATTTCGCCAACCGGGCCTGCCGAACGACAGGATCCGCAAACATAATCGCAGCGTCCCTGCCGGATGCTGGAAGCCATGAACGCCAACACTTCCGCCGAGTCTGTCGCCCGCAACGGCGTCTGCGCCCCGCAGGCGGAGCTGGCCGACCGGATTGCCCGATTGACCCCCGAGGACGGCGTGCACCCCACCGCCGTGCCGCAGCTGTACCTGATCCGCTCCAGCACCCCGACGCCGTGCAAGCCGACCCTGTACGAGCCGCGCCTGTGCATCGTCGCCCAGGGCAGCAAGGTCGCGATGCTGGCCGGCGAGACCTATCACTACGATCCGCTGAACTATCTGGTGGTGTCGGTGACCCTGCCGATGATCGGGCAGATCACCCAGGCCACGCCGGAGAAGCCCTACCTGTGCCTGCGCCTGGACATCGATCCGGACGAGATCGCCGCGCTGATCCTGGACGCCGGCCCGCAGGCGCCGTCGACCGGCATCGACCGCGGCCTGTACGCCGCGCGCGTGAACGCGCCGCTGCTGGACGCGGTGTTGCGCCTGATGCGCTTGCTGGAAACGCCGGCCGACCTGCCGGTGCTGGCGCCGATCGCGCTGCGCGAGATCTTCTACCGCGTGCTGGTCGGCGACCTCGGCCATCGCCTGTGCGACCTGGCGGTGGCCGACACCCGCTCGCACCGGATCGCGCGCGCGGTCGAGATGCTGCGCCAGCAGTACCTGCAGCCGCTGAGCATCGACGACCTGGCGCAGTCGGTGCACATGAGCACCTCCTCGCTGCATCACCAGTTCAAGGCCGTGACCACGATGTCGCCGCTGCAGTTCCAGAAGCAACTGCGCCTGCACGAGGCGCGCCGGTTGATGCTGATCGACGGTATCGAGGCGGTCGCGGCCGCGCACAAGGTCGGCTACGAGAGCGCCTCGCAGTTCAGCCGCGAGTACAAGCGCCTGTTCGGCGCGCCACCGCGCTCGGAGATCGGCCAGGTGCGCAGCGCGCGCCTGGGCTGAACGCGCCCGCTCAGTCCATGCACACGGCCTCGACGTTGTGGCCGTCGGGGTCGATCAGGAAGGCGGCGTAATAGGTCGGGCTGTAGTCCGCGCGCAATCCCGGCGCGCCGTTGTCGCGCCCGCCGGCCTGCACGCCGGCGGCATGGAAGCGGTCGACGCTGGCGCGGTCGGGCGCGCGCAGGGCGACGTGACTCTGGCCCACGGCGTTGGCGTCCTCGTACAGCCACAGCGCGGGCGCGCCCTGAGGGCCCAGGCCGGCACCGCCCTCGTAGCGCGAGTCCAGGCGATGGCCGAGCGCGCCTAAGGCGGCTTCGTAGAAACGCAGGCTGACGTCGAGATCGCGAACCTTCAGGCCGATATGGTCGTACATGGCGGAACCTCCTTGGATGGAGGCTCAGCCTGCGACGTAGGCGCCGATGCGTTCTTGGAGAATCTTGCGGTCGCCGCGCGCGGCGCGGCGGAAACCGCGCGGCGACACCCCGGCGGCGCGGCGGAAGGTACGCACGAAATTGGACAGGTCGGCGAAGCCGCTGTCGTAGGCGACCTGCGTGATCGGCCGGCCCTCGTCGGCCAGCAGGGGCACCGCACGCCGCAGCCGCGCGCGCAGCAGGTACTGATGCGGGGTGACGCCGAGGACGGCCGAGAACAGGCGCAGGAAATGGAAGGCGCTGAGGCCGGCGCTGGCGGCGGTGCGCTCCAGATCGACCGCCTCGTGCGCGTGCGCGTCCAGCCACAGCGCGGCCTCGATCGCGCGCCGGCGATCGCGCGCCTGGGTGCGTGGGGCGCCGGTGTCGCCCGCGCCGATCGCGCTCAGGTAGCGCTGAGCGAACAGCAGGCCGAGCTCGTCCACGCCCAGATCGCTGCGTCCGTCGGCGGCGGCTTGCGCCAGTTCGCCCAGCACCATCAGTTCCGGCAGCGGCGGCAGGCCCGCGGCGAGCCAGTGGCTGGCCGCGCTACGACGCGCACCGGCCAGCTCGTCGACCAGCTCCTCGGCGAAGTGGAAGGACAGGCATTCGTCGCCGCACAGGTGGTGATCGTGGCTGCACAGGTATTCGTCGCCGGGGCGGCCGACCAGCACCGAGCCGGCGACCAGTTCGTAGCGGCGCCCGCGCGTCTGGTAGCCGAAACTGCCGCGACGCACATAGGCCAGCGAATGGCGGCCGTGCACCTCGACGAAAGGCGCATCCCGCGGGCCGGACTGACAGCGGTAGTCGACCACCGTGAGCGGGCCTTGCAGCAGCGTGGTGACGTGCATGGGGGGATGCTAGCACCGTGAATGTAGTGGCGCAGGGTCGGCGGTCTTGATGGACGCAGCGCGTGCACAGCGGGAGCAAATCCCCCTCAATCCCCCTTTTTTCAAAGGGGGAGGCCGATCCTTCGCAGCAGCGGCGCGGAGCCGCGCAGGGCTACGGTTCGTGCCGCTACGGCGTTTGCAGTCGGACGCGGTCCGCGCCGCTGCTGCGAAGGGTCGGCGGCGCGCGCCGCCTGCCGGGCCGGAGGCGTGCCTCCGGCCCGTCATCGTCAATGCTCGTAGGCCGATTCGCCGTGCGAGGTGATGTCCAGGCCTTCGCGTTCGGCTTCCTCCGCCACGCGCAGACCGAACACCAGCTTGACCGCGGCGAACGCCAGCACCGACACCAGGCCCGACCACAGCACGGTGATGCCCACGCTCAGCGCCTGCACGCCCAGCTGCGCGGCGATCGTGTCGTTGCCCGCGCCCAGGCCGTAGCCGCCCAGCGAGGGCGAACTGAACACCGCGGTGAGCAGCGCGCCGACGATGCCACCCAGGCCATGCACGCCGAACACGTCCAACGCGTCGTCCGCGCGCAGCAGACGCTTGAGCCCGTGCACGCCCCACACGCAGACCACGCCGGCGATCGCGCCGATCGCGATCGCGCCCATCGGCCCGACCGTGCCGCAGGCCGGGGTGATCGCGACCAGGCCGGCGACCACGCCCGAGGCGCCGCCCAGCATCGACGGCTTGCCCTTGATCACCGCCTCGACCAGGCTCCAGGCCAGGGCCGCGGCCGCGGTCGCGAGCAAGGTGTTGAGGAAGGCCAGGGCCGCGCCGGCGGTGGCTTCGAGGTTGGAACCGGCGTTGAAGCCGAACCAGCCCACCCACAACAACGAGGCGCCGATCATGGTGTAGGCGACGTTGTGCGGCTTGATCGCCTCGCGTCCGTAGCCCACGCGCTTGCCGACGAAATAGGCGCCGACCAGGCCGGCGACGCCGGCGTTGATGTGCACCACGGTGCCGCCGGCGAAGTCGATCGCGCCCTTGGCGAACAGATAGCCGTCGGGCCCGTACCAGACCATGTGCGCGATCGGCAGGTAGGCGAAGGTGAACCACAGCGCCGAGAACAGCAGCACCGCCGAGAACTTGATGCGCTCGGCGAAGGCGCCGACGATCAGCGCGCCGGTGATGCCGGCGAAGGTCGACTGGAAGGCGACGAACACGTACTCCGGCAAGGCCACGCCGGCGGTGAAGGTCGCGGCCAGGGTTTCCTTGTTCACGCCGGCCAGGAACAGCTTGTCGAAGGTGCCGATCCAGGGGCCGCCGCCGCCGAACGCCAGCGAATAGCCGTAGGCCACCCACAACAGCACGATCAGCGAGAACACCGCCAGCACCTGCATCAGCACCGACAGCACGTTCTTGGAGCGCACCAGGCCGCCGTAGAACAAGGCCAGGCCGGGCACGGTCATCAACAGCACCAGCAGGGTCGAGGTCAGCATCCAGGCGACGTCGCCCTTGTCGACCACCGGCTCGACCGCGGCGGCGGCGTCCTGCGCGCGCGCCGCCAGCGGAGCCAGCAGGGCGGCCAGGGGCAGCGCGCCCAGGGCCAGGGTTGGCAACGACCGCTCGCGCGAGCGGGACTTCAATGCATGCGTCTTCATATCGGATCTCGCGTCAGGGTCAGAGGGCGTCGTCGTCGAGTTCGCCGGTGCGGATGCGCACCGCGCTCTCTACCGGCAGCACAAGGATCTTTCCGTCGCCGACCTTGCCGGTGCGCGCGGCGTTCTGGATCGCTTCCAGCGCGGCCTCGAGCAGGCCCTCGGGGACCGCGCATTCGATCTTCAGCTTGGGCAGGAAATCGACGACGTACTCGGCGCCGCGGTACAGCTCGGTGTGTCCCTTTTGCCGTCCGAAGCCCTTGACCTCGGTGACGGTGATGCCGGAAACGCCGACCTCGGTCAGCGCCTCGCGCACTTCGTCGAGCTTGAACGGCCGGATGATGGCGGTGATCAGTTTCATCTCGCAGCTCCGTAGGTGCGTTGGCGCATCAGAACGCCTTGGTGAGGGTGAGGGTGAACGCGTCGCCGGCGATGTCGTTGCCGTGCGCGTTGGTGTAGAGCGCCTGCTCCGCATCCGTGTCGGTGTAGGCGGCGGCGATCGAGAACCCGTGGTCGAAGGCCTTGGTCACGCCGACTTTCCAGTCGGTGTATTCGTAGGCGTCGTTGTTCTTGATCCACTGCTTGCCGCCGTGCAGGTTCAAGGTCCAGCCGGGCTGGAAGGTCCAGTTGACCGAGGCGTCCAGATAGCCGCTGCCGTCCGAATCGGCGTAGCCGAACAGATCGGTGAGGGCGTGGGAGTACTTCAATCCCAGGGCGACGGTCTCCACCGGCGTGACGGTGGCGCCCACATAGAACTCGGCGGTGTTCGGGCTGTTGAAGCCGCCCGGGTAGTCGCCCGGATACCAGTAGTACAAGGCGCCGATGTCGTAGGCGAAGATGTCGCCGGCCTTGCCGCGGTAACCGGCGTAGGCGTCCAGCTCCAGGCTGCTGGAGATGTCGTCGCCGACGACGACGGTGTCGGACAGCCAACTGACGTTGCTGCCCCAGGCGCCGGCGTAGAAGCCGCTGTCGGCGGCGTATTCGATGCCGCCCTGCAGGGCCGGCTCCTGGTTGGTCTGCGACACTCCCCTAAAAATGTAATCGCTGGTCAAGCTCACCGAACCCGAGGTACCGGCGTGCGCGAGTGCCGGTGCGCCCAGGCAAGCGGCGAACACGGACAGAGCGAGCGCGGCGTGCGCGGTCGCGGTGGTGCAGGCGTTGGTACGAGACGACATGACGCAGGCTCCTCATAAGCGGTGGCCCCTCCCCGGTCAGTGCTTCGTGCTGTTGCGGCGCGGGCGTTTCGTCACGGCCCGGGCTTTTTTTCGGACGCAGTCGCCTTGCGGCGGGGCGAGCCCGTCGTTGAGACCTCCTGGTTGTGGTGGTGGACTGAAAAGCGAACGGCCCGTAGCTTTCGCCACGGGCCGTCGGGTGCGTCTACAGGTGCTTGCTCATGAAGACGCTGTTGGGGTCGTCGACGTAGTCCGCGAAGGGTCCGCAGGGTTCGAAGCCGTAGCGCGCATAGAGCCTGCGCGCCGGCTCGAAGCCGTCCATCGAACCCGTCTCCAGGCTCAGCCGCCGATAGGCGCGCCGCCCTGCCTCGTCGATCAGATGATCCAGCATCGCGGCCGCCACGCCCTTGCGCAAATGCCGCGAAACCGTGCGCATCGATTTGATCTCGCCGTGCCCGGCATCGAGCTGCTTGAGCGCGCCGCAGCCGAGCAATTGCCCGTCCCGCCAGGCGCTCCAGAAACTGATCTCCGGCCGCCGCAGTCCGTCCAGGTCCAGCGCGTGGATGCTCTCCGGCGGCGACAGTTGGGCCATGCCCTGCAGGTGTTCGCGCAACAGCGCGATCACCTCGGGATGGTCCAGTTCGCCTGCGCGGATCTGCATCGGTGCTCCTGACTGCGGTGCGGCAACGCGGGACGGCGGCGCGAGCCGCCGTCCCTGGCGCGCGTTAGACGGCGTAGTACATCTGGTATTCCAACGGATGGGTCGCAGCGCGGAACTTGGTCACTTCCTGCATCTTCAGCGCGATGTAGCTGTCGATGAAGTCGTCGGTGAACACGCCGCCGGCCTTGAGGAAGTCGCGGTCCTTGTCCAGCGCTTCCAGGGCCTGGTCGAGCGAATGGCAGACGGTCGGAATGCCCTTCTCCTCTTCCGGCGGCAGGTCGTACAGGTCCTTGTCGCTGGGCGCGCCCGGGTCGATCTGGTTCTTGATGCCGTCCAGGCCGGCCATCATCAGCGCGGCGAAGGTCAGGTAGCCCGACTGGATCGGATCGGGGAAGCGCATTTCGATGCGGCGCGCCTTCGGGTTGGCCACGTAGGGAATGCGGCAGCTGGCCGAACGGTTGCGGGCCGAGTAGGCCAGCATCACCGGCGCTTCGAAGCCCGGCACCAGGCGCTTGTAGCTGTTGGTGCCGGAGTTGGTGAAGGCGTTGATCGCGCGCGCATGCTTGAACACGCCGCCGATGTACCACAGCGCCAGCTGCGACAGGCCGCCGTAGCCGTCGCCGCTGAACAGGTTGACGCCGCCCTTGGCGAAGGACTGGTGCACGTGCATGCCGCTGCCGTTGTCGCCGACGATCGGCTTGGGCATGAAGGTCGCGGTCTTGCCGTTGCGGTGGGCGACGTTCTTGATGATGTACTTCATCGTCAGCAGCTCGTCGGCCTTGGCGACCAGCGAGTTGAACTTGGTGCCGATCTCGCACTGGCCGGCGTTGGCGACTTCGTGGTGGTGCACCTCGACTTCGATGCCGACCTGCTCCAGGGTCTTGCACATCTCGGCGCGGATGTCGTGCAGCGAGTCCAGCGGAGCGACGGGGAAGTAACCGCCCTTCACGCCCGGACGGTAGCCGCTGTTGCCGCCTTCGTATTCCTTGCCCGAGTTCCAGGCCGCTTCTTCCGAATCGATGTGGAAGAAGGTGTGGCCCATTTCATTGGCGTAGCGCACCGAGTCGAAGATGAAGAACTCGGGCTCCGGGCCGAAGAAGGCCTGATCGGCGACGCCGCTGGACTTGAGGTAGGCCTCGGCGCGCTTGGCGACGCCGCGCGGATCGCGCGAGTAGGCCTGCATGGTCGCCGGGTCGAGGATGTCGCAGGTCAGCACCAGGGTCGGATCGGCGGTGAACGGATCCAGGAAGGCGGTGGTCGAATCGGGCAGCAGGATCATGTCCGACTCGTTGATGCCCTTCCAGCCGCTGATCGAGGAGCCGTCGAACATCTTGCCGTCCTCGAACAGCGCCGGCTCGACGATGGACTTGGGGAAGGTCACGTGATGCTGGACGCCGCGCATGTCGGTGAAGCGCAGATCGACGAATTCGACCTTGTGGTCCTTGATGAGCTTTTCGACGTGTTCGAGGGACATGGATTAGGGTCCGGGATTAGAGATTCGGGAAGGGGGATTCGTGCAAAACTTCAGGGCGTGGAGCCGCCTGCTTACTAGCTAAAGCAAGCAGCGTGCCAAGTTCCTACTGTTCTTAAGAAATTGATTTATATAGAATTAAAGCCTGACGCACCGCAGCAATGACCTATTGTGGTGCGTAAATCTAAGTATTCGCACCAATTTGGTGCTACCGCTT
This sequence comes from Lysobacter sp. Root983, assembly GCF_001429345.1. NCBI lineage: Bacteria > Pseudomonadati > Pseudomonadota > Gammaproteobacteria > Lysobacterales > Lysobacteraceae > Lysobacter > Lysobacter sp. Root983. The sequence goes on along the minus strand of NZ_LMJO01000018.1, from coordinate 58,246 downwards.
TGAGCTGCTCGTTACCGCTGCACCCGCCGCTGCACGAATCCCCTATCCCAAATCCCGAATCCCGGCCGTCCAATGACCGATCTGCTCGCCGCGCTGCTGCTCGGCATCATCGAAGGCATCACCGAATTCCTGCCGATTTCCAGCACCGGACACCTGCTGATCGCGCAGCACTGGCTGGGGCACCGCTCCGACCTGTTCAACATCTCGATCCAGGCCGGCGCGATCCTGGCGGTGGTGCTGATCTATCGCCAGCGCCTGTGGCAGCTGGCGACCGGTTTCATGCAGCGCGAGAACCGCGACTACCTGCTCAAGTTGATCGTCGCCTTCGGCGTGACCGCGGTGCTCGGCATCGTGGTCAAGAAACTGGGCTTCGAGTTGCCCGACAAGGTGCTGCCGATCGCCTGGGCGCTGGTGCTGGGCGGCGTCTGGATGCTGCTGGCCGAACACTACGCGGCCAAGCGCGCGCAGACGCTGGGCGAGCGCACCAACATCACCTGGACGGTGGCGATCCTGGTCGGCGTGGCGCAGGTGATCGCCGGCGTGTTCCCGGGCACCTCGCGCTCGGGCGCGACCATCTTCGTGGCCTTGCTTGCGGGCACCACCAGCCGCGCGGCGGCGACCGAATTCGCGTTCCTGGTCGGCATTCCGACCATGTTCGCGGCCACCGCCTACGAGCTGCTGGACGTGATCGGCACGCCGGCGGCGGCCAACGAGGACTGGACCGCGCTGGCGGTCGCGTTCGCGGCCTCGGCGGTGACCGCGTTCGTGGCGGTGAAGTGGCTGCTGCACTACATCCAGAGCCACCGCTTCACCGTGTTCGCCTACTACCGCTTCGCACTGGGCGCGGCGCTGCTGCTGTTGATGCCGTCGGGTAGCTGAGGGGCGGATTTCACCCGCCCTTTTCGTGAGCTGAACGATCATGAATAGGCGCAACCCCGCGCAACGCGCCGATGCGTTGGTATCGGCTCGTTAATCGCAATGGAAGACCGAAACATGAAGATGCTCGCCCCCGCCCTGCTCAGCCTGGCCCTGGCCGCCTGCGCGTCCGATACCGCGCCCGGCGGCAACGCCGCCGCCACCGGCAGCGAGGCGGGCACCAGCACCGCCAGCGCGGCGCTCAGCCTGGACGCCTACCACTGGCGCCTGACCAGCGCGAACGACAGCAGCGGCAAGGCGATCGCCGCGCTTGCGCCGGACCCGAAGCGTCCGCTGCAACTGGACTTCAACAGCGGCCGGGCCAGCATCAGCGGCGGTTGCAACCGCCTCGGCGGCAGCTACACGCGCGACGCCAAGACGCTGAGCTTCGGCGACATGGAGCAGACCTTGATGGCCTGCCCCGACACTCGCCTGATGGAGCTGGATCGCGCGATCGGCGAACGCTTGCGCGGCGCGCTGCCGGCGCGGATCGAGGGCGGCAACGACGCGCCCAGCCTGCAGTTGACCGCCGCCAACGGCGACCAGCTGCGTTTCGAAGGCAGCCCGACGCCGGCTACCCGCTACGGCGGCGAAGGCACCACGGTGTTCTTCGAGGTCGCGCCGCAGCGCGCGCCGTGCTCGCATCCGCTGATTCCGAACATGCAGTGCCTGCAGGTGCGCGAGCGCCGCTACGAAGCCAACGGCGTGGCGATCAAGAGCGACGCCGCCTGGGAGCCGCTGTACCAGGACATCGAGGGCTACACCCACGAACCGGGCGTGCGCAACGTGCTGCGGGTGAAGAAGTACGACATCAAGAACCCGCCGGCCGACGCCTCGTCGGTGGCGTACGTGCTGGACATGGTGGTCGAGAGCGAGCTGGTTTCGAAGTAGGTCCGCGCGCCTTGATCGCACTCGCCCCTGTGCGGGCGAGTGCGCGCCATCGGCTAAGGCGAAATCTCGGCCGTCGTGGTTACGGCGTTGGGGCGAGCCGCTTGCGGCAGAACACCATCGGCGAATTCATCGCTGATCGAATGGCGCGGCTTGCCCGCCGGCATGCCGTCGCGCGGACGGTCGATCACGTAAGTCTTGGCCAGGGAATCGTGCCAGCCCCGGCGGATGTGATCCTCGCTCATCAACAACGAGAACGCATCGAACGGAATCAGCCGACCCAAGCTGCGCAGAAAAGCGCGCCAGAACGTGGGCTGCCGACCATACTGGTCGACGACGCGGGTCTGGGTAATCAGTTTGCCGATGGTGAAGCCGAACGCACCTTCCATGAAAGTGTAGTAGACGACGAGCGTGGCGTAGGTCAGCGCGTAGTCCATGCTCCAATGCAGCTCGTCGAACCACTTCATGGCCGACTCGCCGCCGATCAGAACCGCGACCACGCCGATGCCGATCCAGATCACGTAAAACACGATCTTGTCGATCAGCCAGTTGAGGAAGCGCCGCACCTTGGTGGTGGACTCGATGTCCAGCAGTTGCGGCGCGTCGGAGATCGCCGCCGTCGAGGCGCTGTAAGGATTGTGCTCGTCCATCGTTCCCCCCCAGGAATGAGGGGAAACTAACAGTTCCGATACGGGGCGGCTAGAGGAACGCGCCCTCGTGCCTGCGCGAACGCAGGTCGGTTACGCGAGCGCGGAATTCAGGCTGTAGGTGCCATACGTCGCCGCCTCGGCCAGCACATGCCCGTGCATCGCGCGCAGCACGTCGGCGGCGCCGAAGCGCTGCGGCAGGTCCAGGCGCTCGACGTCCAGCGCGAACACGCGGAAGAAGTAGCGGTGCAGGCGCAGGTCGTTGGGCGGCGGGAACGGGCCGTCGTAGCCGCGCCAGTCGCCGGCCATGTCGGCGTTGCCGGCGAACCAGCCGGTGTAGTCGTTCAAACCCTGGCGCGCGCCCGACGGGCCGTTCGGATCGGCCTTGCCGTGCGCGACCACGCCGTCGCTGCAGCTGCCGGCGGCGATCTCGCGCAGCTCCGGCGACAGGTCGACCATCGCCCAATGGCAGAAGTCGGCACGCGGCTGCGCGACCGGAATCTGCACGTCGTCGCGGCCGACCATCTCGGCCACGGTGGGCACGTCGGGGTCGATGCACAGCAGCGCGAACGAACGCGTCTGTGCGGGCACGTCGGTCCAGGCCAGGTGCGGATTGCGATTGGGCGCGAAGCCGAAACCGTCGGCGGTGGGCTGGCCGGCGGCGAATTCGGCGGCCAGACGCTGACCGCGTTCGAAACTGTCGCTGTGGATACGCATACCGCCTCCCTGGCGAAGGATGATGACTGCGAGTTTTACGACACCGGCGCCGCGCGAACGCGACGCCGATACGCGTCGGCGATCAGGCTTCCGGATACCCCAGACGCTTGGCCACCGGCGTCAGCGCCGCGAAGGCTTCGGCCAGCGGCTCGGCGAAGGCGCGCCAATGGCCAGGAGCGAAACGCTGCGGGCCCACGGCTTCGGGCGGCATCGGCGCGATGGTGATGTCCAGCGCCTGGGCGATCGCGTCGGCCATGGCCTGCGGGTCCTGCGAGATGGCGTCCAGCTTGACCAAACGGTGCGGGAACAGGTCCTGTTCGTGCAGCGCGGCGACCTGGTTGAGCACCATCGCCAGCCAGCGCGCGCCGGCTTCCGGCGACTCCAGCTTGAACGGCGCCGGCGAGCCGTAGGCCAGCCAGTCCAGCAGCATGTCGCGCGGATCGCGCAGCACGATCATCAGCACCGCTTCGGGCAAGTGCGGGCGCAGCGCCAGCAGCAGCGCGTTGTCCCACCACAGCAGCCAGTCGAAGATCGCGCCGTCGTTGATGCCGCGGGTCGGCAGCGCCGCGCGCCACAGATTGACCAGGTAGGCCGGGTCCATCGTGCCGTTGAGCAAGCTTTCGGCGGTGCCGTAGCGCTGCAGCGGATCGTTGGGCGGGTTGGAACCGAAACGGTCGGCGCGCAGCGGGCCCTGGGCGAGGTCGAAGGTCAAGGCGATGCGTTCGACCAGCGAGCCCGGCGGGCCCCACAGCAGCAACACGCCGGGCGCGTTTTCCGGCAGCGGGGTCAGGTCCGGCCAGTTGGTGCGCGGCGTGGTCACCGGCGGCAGCGGCAGGCGCTGCGACGCGGCTTCGGCCTGCAGTTCGGCCCAGGTCGCGGCGGCGGCGCCGGGCTGGCCGGCGTTGTCGAGCGTGCGCGCGAGCAAGTGACGCAGGGTCAGCTTGACCTGTTCGTCCGGCGCGCGCGCGAGCAGGCTTTCCACGCGCGTGACCGCGGCGTCGGGATCGCTCTGCATCAGGCTGTCGATGATGCGCAGCTCCGAACGCGTGTCGCCTGGATTGAGCTCGACGATGCGATGGGCGATGGCGTCGGCCTGTTCGCGCTCGCCAGCGTGATCGTGGATGGTGGCGCGCGCTTCCATGGCCGGGATGTAGTCGGGCATCGCCGCCATCCAGCGCTCGACCACGACGCGCGCTTCGTCGCCCGCGAAGGGTTCGAACAGCAGACGCGCACGCCACAGATCGTCGGTTTGCGGATGCGTGGCCAGGGCCGCTTCCAGGGTCGCGCGCGCGTCGTCGGCGTCGCCGAGACGGCGCCAGACTTCGATCAGCGCCGACAGGGTGCGGCGGTCGCGCGGCTCGGCGGCGAGCGCGTTACGCAGGCGCGGCAGCGCGCTGTCGGCGCGGCCGGCTTCGAGTTCGATCTCGCCCAACCAGCGCTGCAGGCCGGGGCTGGGATCGGCCTCGACCAGCGTCGCGAGTTCGTCGGCGGCTTCGACCGCGCGGCCCTGCAGGCGCATCAGCTCGACCAGCAGCACGCGCAGCGAACTGGTGGACGCGGGCGAGCGCTCCATCATGCCGCGGAAGGCTTGCTCGGCGAAGGCGTAGTGGCCCTTGGCGAGATAGGCGAAGCCCAGCGCGTGGCGCAGTTGGGGTTCGTCCGGCGCGCGTTCGGCGGCGCCGCTGAGCAGGGCCAAGGCGGCGTCGGCGTCGCCGCGACGCAACAGCAGGGTGCCTTCGACGGCGGCGACTTGCGGATGATCCGGCGCGATGCGCGCGGCGGTGCGGATCAGGCGTTCGGCTTCGTCGAGGTCGCCGCGCGAGATCGCCAGCTGCGACTGCACGATGTAGGCGGGAAATTGATTCGGGTCCAGGCCGATGGCCTGCGCGAGCGCGGCCTGGGCCTGATCGAGCTGACGGCCGTCCAGCAACAGACCGGCGCGCTCCAGATGCAGGTTGGCGTCCTCGGGCGCGATCGCCAGGGCGCGATCGATCGCGGCGATGGCGCCGTCGCGATCGCCGCTGGCGCGCAGCGCGGCGGCGTGCAAACGGTGAGCGTGCGGGTCTTGCGGCTGCGCCGCCACCAGTTCCTGGGCGGCGGACAGTGCCTCTGCCGCCGCGCCGCGGCGCAGGGCATCGAGGGTGGTCTCGTACATGGGTTCGGGACTTCAGGCCAAACCCGCATTGTAGCGGGAGGATCGGGGCCGGGCGGGCGGCGGCGTATGGGCGCTGTTGGCCTCTCTCCCGCTTGCGGGGCGAGGGGTGGCGCTTGCGAGCGGCAGGCGCGCGCTGCACGGAACGCCCGACCGCGGCGCGGGCGGGCCGGGGCGTGGGTTTGTGAGGGTCGACGCAGGCAGCGGGCTTCAATCTCGTGCGCCGCTCTCACCCGTCCGTCAGGCGCCTTCTCCCGCAAGCGAGAGCAGGGACCGTCGCGGAGTGCCTAGGCCGAAGCGACGGATTCCAGCCGATCGGCGATCCAGCGCTCCGCGAACCCGTCCAGGCGCGCACTTTCGAGGAAACCGCAGTGTCCGCCCCAGGGCGCGATCTCCAGGCTCGCGTTCGCCGGCAGCTTGAGCGCGCGGAAGCCTTCGACCGGGATCACCGGGTCGTCCTCGGCCATCAGGATGCTCACCGGCACCTGCAGCCGCGACAGGCGGTCGGCGGCCACCGAGTAGCCGTCGAAGTAACGATCCAGGGTGCCGTAGTCGGTGTGGCGCTCGACCATCCACTGGGTCAGCGGACGCATGCGCAGGCCCAGGGTGCGATCGTCGAAGTCGTGGAACTGCGGAAACAGCTCGCGCTTGCGCGCCAGCGAGTCGCGCCATTTGCGCTCGAAGTACCACAGATAGATCGGTAGCCCCTGCTCCATCGATTCCATGGTCCGGGCCGGATCCAGCACCGGGCACACCGCGGCCGCGTGGGTCAGCGCCAGTCCGGCCTCGGGCGCCTGCAGGGCCAGGCGCAGGGCGAAGTTGCCGCCCAGCGAGTAGCCGGCCACCGACATCGGCCGGCACGGGAAGCGGCGCGCGACATCGCAGGCCGCGTGCAGCACTTCGCCGATGCGGTTGGAGTGGAACAGGCCTTCGTTGAGATGGTGGGTGTTGCCGTGATCGCGGAAATTGAGCCGGAACACTTCGAAGCCGCGGCCGAGCAACTGCGCCGCGGTCATGCGCATGTAGTTGGAGTCGGCGCTGCCTTCCCAGCCGTGCAGCAGCAGCACCAGTCCGCGCGGTTCGATCCCGGGCACGACGCTGTGCAGGCCGTGCAGGCGCACGCCGTCGCCGCCGTCGATCAGGTGTTCGGTGGTGGTCGCGCCGAGTTCGGCCAGGCGGCGTTCGGCGCGGCGCCGGCGCAGCGGACTGGAGCCGAGCACCGACTGCAGGTGCGCATTGCGCAGCCAGCGTGGCGGACGGTAGTCGGCGGCGGTCAGCATCGGGGAGGTGGCATCGAGTGGGCGTGCGCGGTGGCTGCGCGCAGCGCCATCGTAGGGATCGCCGGCCCCGGCGTTCAACGCCCCATCGCCTCGACGATGCGCTGGCGCGCCAAGTCGGCGATGCGCCGGCGGCCGTCGGTCTCGCCGGGCAGGATCGGCTGCAGGAAATGGATTTCGGCGCTGCGCGAGGGTTCGCCCAGCAGGCGCACGAAGTTGGCGAAGAAGCTTTCGCGGTTCTGGAACGCGACCACGGCCTGGGCGTCGCCGCCCTCGCCGTAACACAGCGCCACCGGCTGCACCGGCACGCCGGCTTCGACCGCGGCCAGGAAGATGCGCGCATGGAAGGGACCGATCTCGCCGCCGCCGCGGGTACCGCCTTCGGGGAACACGCCGACCGAGCGGCCCGCGCGCAGGCGCGCCAGCATTTCGTGCAGCACGCCGCCCAGCGACTCGGTGCTGCCGCGGTGATGGAAGATGGTCTCGCCGCGCGCGGCCAGCCAACCCACCACCGGCCAGCTGGAGATCTCGCGCTTGGCGACGAAGCCCATCATGCGCTGGCTGTGCAGGGCCTCGATGTCGATCCAGCTGACGTGGTTGGCCACGAACATCGCCGCCCCCGGCAACGGCGTGCCGACCCGGCGCAGGCGGAAGCCGAAGATGCGCATCAGCCCGGCCGACCAGGCCCGGATCGCGCGATGTTCCAGGCGCTCGTCGCCGACCCGGATGCCGGCGGTCAGGGGCGAGATCAGCAGCAATACCAGCGGCAGGTCGATCAGCAGGTGCCACGACAACAGCGGCACACGGATCAGGTAACGCAGCGCGCGCGCGGACGACGCGCCGGAGCGCGCGGCCGCGCCGGCGTGGGGAGACGGCGCATTCATTGTGTGCACGATACCGAAGCGCCGAGGGCGTGGCGAGCGCGGCGCGCCGATCGCGGCAGACGCCGGTTCAGATCGCGATTACCGCCACCGTTAGGCGCGAGACGCAGACCAGGCGCGCGGCCTCGTCCTCGATCCGGATCTCCCAGACCTGGGTACGCCCGCCCAGATGCAGCGGCCGCGCGGTGCCGGTGACCGTGCCTTCGCGTACGCCGCGCAGGTGGTTGGCGTTGATCTCGATCCCGACCACGCCCTGCCCTTCGCCCACCGCCATCATCCCGGCCGAGCTGCCCAGGGTTTCGGCCAGCAGCACCGAGGCGCCGCCGTGAAGCAGGCCGTAGGGCTGGTGGGTGCGGGCGTCGACCGGCATGGTCGCGCGCAGGTAGTCGGGGCCGATCTCGGTGAAGACGATGCCCAAGGGCTCCATCGCGGTGTTGCGCGAGCTGGCGTTGAGCTGTTCCAGGGTGCTGGGCTTGCGGAAGACGGGGCGGTCGCTGGCTTTCATGCCGCCACGATAGCCCAGGCGCGGCCCGGGAAAAAAAGAACGCAGGGTCAGCCTGGGGATTCCTTAGCCGGGAATCGGGGCTGTCCTGCGTTTAGGGGGTAGGGCGGTGCTGCTGGTGGGAACTACGGTCGGCGGGCTCGGCCTTCTGACCGGCGCACTGCGTGGAGAGGGGCGCAGCGCGCCGGTCCCGGCGTTATGGAGCGGACCGACACACGACCAAGAGGACACCGTGGATTACGCGAAGCGGAAGCGGGGCTGCGCCCAGTCGTTGGTGTAACGACGGCTGCTGGCGTAGCCGGAGCTGTTGCCGTAGCCGACGCCGAAATCGCGTTCGCGGTGGACGTGGCGGACCGGAGCGGCGGGCGCCGTGCGGTTCTGGGAACTCGTGGAAGCGACGTTGCGATCGAAGAGCTTGGAGACGTTCATGGCGGTGTCCTTGGTCGGTGGGGGAGTGACAGTGCTTCGGTGTGTTGGTAGAGTACAACACCTGAGCTCTTGTTCCATATGCCGGAAGTCACCCCACCTAAGACCTAGCACCTGCGGCGGGGCTGCAACACTGGAACTTGCTGATAGAGATGAGGTTTGCGGGCCAGGGGTTGCATCGATCCGCCCATGACTGACGACCTATGCCGGCGGATGTGACGGGCCGGGAGGGGCTGTGGCGGGGGCTGGGGCCGAATGGGGCTCCACGGTCGTCGCGGTAAAGCAAATCCCCCCTAGCCCCCCTTTTTCAAAGGGGGGAACTGATTCGCGGCGGGTGGGGGCGCGCGTCGGGGCGCAGCGTTTCGGAGCCCGTGGCGGCGCTAAGCGGCCACAGGCTTTGCTTCCCCCCTTTGAAAAAGGGGGGCTAGGGGGGATTTGCTTTTAGCGGCCGCAGGCCGCCCCAGCCGACTAAAGAATCGGCGCCAGCCCCGCGCCGAAGGCGGTGAACATGCGCGTGATCAGGCGCTTGGGCCCCAGGCTGACCTCGGGGAAGTCGCCGACCGGGCGGTAGCAGGCGCGGAAGCCCGGCTGATTGCGGTACAGCGGATGCGGGCAGTTCGGCCCGGGCACGAATTCGTAGCTGGTGGCGTAGCGGATCGGCCACAGGTCGAACAAGGGCAGATGCTCGGACACCTTGGTGATCGAGTACTCCAAGCCGGAGAACACCGGCGGCTTGTCGCGGCGCGCGATCACCCACGAGTTCGCCGGCGCGATGTCGCGACGGATGCTGGCGGCCAGTTCGGCGGCGAACGCGGCGTCGTCGATCACCACCGCGCTCTCGGTGTTGTAGCGGTCGCCGCGCGGATCGAAGTTGTGGGTGCCGACCACGCCGATGCGTTCGTCGATCACCATCGACTTGGCGTGCATGCCGATGCGCACGCCGGCGCGCTTGAGCGGCACCGGTTCGTTGGCGCGCCGGCGCGCGTAGCGCATGGCCGCGTACTCGCGCGACAACGGCGTGCGGTACTGGGCGCGCGAGATCACGCTGGAGCGGTCCAGGCGCTCGCGCCGCAGCGCCGCGGGCTCGGGCTGCGGCGGCAGGTCCAGCCCCAGGTCCGGCAGCGGCGCGCCGGTGGCGGCGATGTCGATCGGCGCGTCGGCCGGGAACGGCTTGTACTCGTAGATGTCGAAGCCGAACTCGCGCAGGTAGCGGCGCTTGTACTTGTACGACAGCGCGTAGGCGATGAAGGCGTCGGTGGCGGCCAGGCTGTTGGTGGACACGATCACGCGCGGCGGCTGCGGGCGTTTGCGCAGGTCGCGGAACAGGTCCTGGGCCGCGTCCGACAGCACCAGATAGGGCGTCTGCAGCAACACTTCGCGCTGCGACGATTCGATCAGGCCGCGCAGCGAGGCGGAGGACTGAGACCCGTCGATGCCGTTGCCGCGGTGCTTGTCCGGCGAGTCGGCGATGTAGCTCACCGCGCCCACCGGCAGCGCGCGCGCGACCAGGCGCGCGCGCACCAGTTCGACGTCGCTGGCGTCGCGGCGCATGGCCTGGGCGCGCTCGGGGCGCTCGAAGTTGGCCGGCGGCAGCGCCGGCACGCCGCTGCGCAGCAGATAGGTGCCCACGTCCTTGAGGCGCTCGACCGGCACGCTGCGGCGGTCGTCCCAGAAGCGCACGAAGTCCTGATCCATCACCTGCGCGGTCGGGCCGGCCACCAGCAGGTCGCGGTCGCGGAAGTTGTATTCGTCGTCCCAGTCGTAATAGTCGTCCTGGTAATTGCGCCCGCCGGTGATACCGACCGCGCCGTCCACCAGCAGCAGCTTGGTGTGCATGCGCTGGTTGAGGCGGCGCCAGCAGCAAGCCGCGGCCAACAGGTATTGCGGGTAGCTGATGCGCGCGCGCTTGAGCACCGGGTTGTACAGGCGCACTTCGAAGTTGGCGTGCGCGCCGGACAGCGCGGCCAGGGTATCGAGATGCTTGAGCGCGGCCAGCTGGTCCAGCAGCAGACGCACGCGCACACCGCGGCGCGCGGCCGCGATCAGCTCGTCCAGCACCAGCCGGCCGGCGTCGTCTTCGTCGTAGATATAGGTCTGCAGGTCGATCGCGGTGGTCGCGCTGCGGATCAGGTTGATGCGCGCCAGCAAGGCGTCCTGGCCGTGGTCCAGGATCAGGGCGTAATGGCGCGGCGCGTCCGCGCTCGACTCGTCCAGCGCGCGCGTGGCCAGGTCGCGCAGCGGCGAAGCCTGGGCGCAGGCGTGGGGCGCCGCGCAGTCGATCTGGGTAGGCCGCGCGGCCAGGGCGATCTGCGAGGCGCGATCGCGCTGCACCCGCGACAGGCCGGCGCAGGCCGACAGGCTCAGCGCCAGTGCGGCGATCGCGATCCGTTGCCAGCGCTTCACGGCGTCGCGCTCCCGGCCAGGTCCTGCTTCAGGCGCACGCGCAACGTGAAGCGCACGCGGTCGCTCAAGGCCAGCTGCCAGCCGTCCAGGCCGTAATCGTCGCGACTGACGCTGCCATGGGCGAGCACGTCGCAGTCCTTGCCGGGTCGCAAACAGGTCGAGGGCGCCAACACGAAGGTTTCCATCCGGCTGACGCCGTGCAGGGTGAGACGGCCGCGCAGCTTACCGCCTGCGCGCACCAAATCGGCGGGGTGCGGCTCGGACAGGAACTCGATGCGCGGGAAACGCGCCGAGTCGAAGAAGCGCCGGCCGCGCGCGAGTTCGGTGTAGCGGGTCGAATCGCCGACCTGGACCGCGCCGGTGGCCAGGGCGATGCGGACCTGGTGGCGGCCGTCGGGCAGCACCGCGACTTCGCCCTCGTAGCTGGGGAAGGCGCCTTCCACTTTCTGGCCCCAGCGCGTGCGCAGCTCGAAGCCGAAGCGGGTGTAGAACGGATCGAAGCCGGACGACGACGGCGCCGGCGTCTGCGCCGCGAGCGGGGCGCAGACCAGGGCGCAAAGCAGGAAGCCGATCGCGGCGGAGGTGCGTGCGGCCTTAGGTCGCTGCGGCCTCACGGCCACCAGAAGGCGCTGAGCTGGGCGACGCCCGGCTCCAGGCTGGTTTCGGCCGGCACGTTCAGCACCGCGATGCCGCCCGGCGGCATGCCGCGGTAGTCGCCGGACTGGCCGCTGTGCAGCAGCGCGGCCAGACGCTCCAGGCCGGGGTTGTGGCCGACCAGCATCAGCCGCTCGGCTTCGACATGCAGATCGGCCAGGGCGATCAGGGTGCCCGGGGTGGCTTCGTAGATCGAGGGTTCGATGCGCTGATCGACGTAGCCGATCGCGGCCAGCACCGCCTCCAGGGTTTCGCGGGTGCGGCGCGAGGGCGAGCACAGCACGCAGTCGGGCACCAGCTTGTTCTGGGCCAGCCAGCGGCCGGCGGCCTCGGCCTCGGCCAAGCCCTCGGCCGACAACGGGCGGTCGAGATCGGCCTGGCCTTGGGCGGCCGGCTCGGCATGGGCGTGGCGGAGCAGGATCAGTTCGCGCATGGATTAGGCCGCTAACGAGTGGAAGGGGACGCGCGGCGCGCAAACGCGCAGCACTTGGGAAGGAGGATGCCTGTCGGCGACGCAGAAAGGTAGCCGTCGGCTTGCGCCGGCCATGTGAACGCAGCGATGCGAGGCACGCTCAATACGCCACTGCCTTCATGGGGTGCGCGCGCCGCCGCTCGGGCCTACTTCTTCAACCACTTCAGCAGCGACTGCCAGTCGGCCTGGTGTTCGCGGATCTGCGCGGAGTGGTAATCGAACAGGCTTTTGCCCAGCGCGGTCATCACCACATAGGCCTGGCTGTCGCGCAGTTGCCCGACCACCGGATACGGCCATTCGCTGAGCAGCTCCACCGCTTGCTGGGAGGCGTTGGTCCAGGGCTTGAGCTTGTTGCCGACCAGGCCCACGCGCAGCTGGCCGCGGCGCACGCGCGGGTGCTTGGCCAGGGTGTCCAGAAACGGGACCGTCGCTTCGATGTCCAGGGTCGAGGGCTGCACCGGCACGATCACCGCATCGGCGACCTCGAGGAAGGCCTCCAGGTCCTCGGCCATCGCGCCGGCCGGGGCGTCGATCACCACCCGTTGGGTGTCCTCGGGCAGGCCCTTGCGCCAGGCTTTGCGGCGGGTGCCGTCCAACGGCAGGACCGCGCTGTCCAGGGTGGCGCGGCGCTGCGCCCATCGGGTCGAGGACCCTTGCGGATCGGCGTCGACCAGCGCGGTGCGCAGGCCTTCTAGCGCCGACTGCGCGGCGAGATGGGTGGCGATGGTCGTCTTGCCCACGCCCCCCTTGGAACTGGCCACCAGCACGGTCTTCATGCGAGCTCCCTCTAGGCGGAAGCCGCAGCGTACACCGGGGGTGGGGTTGGAGCTATCGCGGGTCGGGGGCCGGCGGCGGCGTGGCCCGGGGCGGACGGCGGCCGGTCTGGATCAGCGCACGCTGCATGGGATTGTCCGGCAGCCAGCCCGGTGGCGGGTCGACGCGTTGGCCGCGCTCGACCAGCCAAGCCTCTGCGGCCGGCATTTCGCCCTGTGCGAACACCCGCAGTGGCCAGTCCGGCGGCGTCGGCTGGCCGTTCTCTCCCGGGAAGTGGTGGCGCAGCCAGCTCAGGCGGCGCAGGCGCTCGCGCCAGGCGACACCCTCGGAGGTATTGGCGACCAGCGGCACGCCGAAGTGCAGGCCGATCACCTGATCGATCATTTCGCTGCCGCTGGCCATGTGAGCGAGCAAGCCGATGCAGGACTCGCGCCTGGACGGCGGCGGTTGTTCGCACAGTTCCGCGATCGGCGAGATCGATGGAAACCCGTTGGCCATAGCGGTATTCATTGCCGCAACGCCGATAAGGTTCTCGCGCGTGGCCGGCACATCGGACGCCGCGGCGTACGCCTTCTGTGCGCATGCGGACACCGCCAGTGGCGGCAGTTCGTCCAGGGCCGCGTACATGACGCTACCGAGCTCACGGAAATGGATGCGGTAGTGATCGGCGCGCGCGGCGCGCCGCAGCAAGGCTTCCTGAGTGGGCAGGTCGTCGCCGCGCTCGATGGCGCGGGCGAGGCTGGCCAGCCACACGGCCGCGTTGTCGGGGTCCAGCTGTTGCAGTCGAGCCACGGCGCGGTCCGGATCGCAATCCTCCCCTATGCCGGCGCAACCGCCGCTGGCTGCAATCCACTGTACCAACGGCTCGTCCGCCCCCAGGCGCAAGGCCGTGGTCATCGCGGCGGCGCCTTCGCCATGCGCTTCCTTGTAGAGGGAGTCGTTCAGTACCGCGCTCCCCGACGTGAACAAGAACGCCGCGGTCAGCGCCGTGCGCGCATCCGGATCGACCATGGTGCGTCGCGCCCGCTCGCTGGTGGCGGCGGCGAACGCGCGTTTCCATTGCATCGGGTCGCAGTCGGCCGACGCGGCCGCTGACGCGGTCTTCGTGGCCGCGTCGCCGAGTCGCGCCGCGGAGGCCTCGTCTCGCTGCGCCGTCGCGCTCGGCGGCGGCGCCACGGTCGCGAGCTGCGCCGATTCCCACCACCCGGCCCGGCGCGCGCCGACGAACGACACCAGCGCCAATGCGATCAACGCGACGACCGTCGCCCAAACCTTCCGCATCCCCACTCCCTTACCGGCGACCGGCCGCAGGGCCAGCCTACCGGCATCGGCGCCCTCGGCAGTCGGATCGCGCGCGACGGCCGCCTGCGCGTCGCCGCTCAGCGGAGCTGCACGAACCTACCGCGGTGCCAAGCGGTACCCGTCCGCGGCGCCGGAATCCGCTCGGCCGGTGAGGATCAAGGCACGACTGCCGGGATCGGGCGGCAGCCAGTCCGGCGGCGGAACGCCGGCTTGGCCGGTTTCGGCCAGCCAGGATTCGAATCCGGGGATCTCGCCCTCGCGCAGCAGACGCAGGGGCTGCTCCGCGCGCAAACGATCGGCGGACTCGGACAGGCGCAGGGCCAGCCAGCGATGGCGACGCAGGCGTTCACGCCAGAGCGCATCGGAATCGTCGGGGATCGAGCCCACCAGTAGCGCCGTGGCCAGGCCGCGGCTGGCGACGTCGTCGGCGTCGGTCGCCATCCGGCTCAGCACATCGATGCAGGCTTGGCGACGCCGCGGCGGAGGCTGCGCGCACAGTTCGGACAACTCGGTGAATACGGGCGTCGGCAGGGCGCTTACGAAGTCCTGCGCCAAAAAACCGATCGCACCGGCCTGGGTGCCGGCAAAGCCGGTCTCGGGCCGCATGCGCGCGGCGGTGCAGGCGCCGATCGCCGGGCCGGGCACGCGCCGCAGGAGCTGGGTCGTCTCCTGCGCGTACTCGGTATTGAACAGCCGGTACTGGCGCGCGCTGGCCGCACGCTGCAGCACGGCGTCCGCAGCCGCCGCGTCGTCGCGATTGCGCGCCTGCAAAGCCAGCAACCAGACCGCGGCGTTGTCGGGCTCGAGTTGTTGCAGGCGCCGCAAGGCCGGACCGGGGTCGCAGTCGGCGGACGCGGCCGGACAACGCAACGCTTCGACCCAACGCACCAGCGGGTCGTCGGCGCCGAAGCGCACGGCATCGGCGTAAGCGGCGGCGGCCTGGATGCGGGCCTCCGTGTCGTCCGCGTAGTGACCGAGCAGGCTAGCCGCGATCAGGCGGGCGCGCGCGTCGGGTTGGGTCAGCAGGCCGCGCGCGTAGGCCTCGCTGGCCTCCCGGTACTGGTCGATCCAGACCCCGGGATCGCACGCGGCAGCCGCCGGTGTGGCGGCATGAACCGCCGTCGCGGGCGGCGATTCCGGCGCGGCCGAGTCTTGGACCGCGACACTCGCGCCGCGCGCTTGCGCAGGCGGCGATGAGAACAGGCGCAGGCCGACGACGGCCAGGATCGCGCAGCCCGCCAGCAATGCGATCCCTATCCACGACCTTCGTCCCCGTTCCTTCATCGACCTCGTCCCTGTATGCCGCTGATCGCGTCCACCGCGATCCGCAGCAAAGCACAGCCGCCGCGCGCGGCCAAGGCGCCAGCCCCGCCCGTCGGCATGCGCTGCGTTGAACCGGTGGCGCACATCGCGGCGTGCGCAAGCGCTCGTCGATGCCCTTTCGTGGCGCACTTTCTACACAGTTTTTATGTGCATTGGCCGCAGTAGCACCCCATGCGACGCGACATCCCAGCAAAAAATTTTCCAGTAGAGAAATTTTCGGGTAGGGGTAGCCGACCTCATCGCGTTGAACAAAGTGTGCCGAGCGACAGCGCCGCCCTTCGATCGCGACGAAGAGCGTCGCGCTCGGCACGAACGATCGCCCACGCCCATCCGCCGTCTCCCTTATGTGCGCACGAACGTGCGGCGCAGCGATCCCCTACGGCCCGTCATCAGGAACACCTCGAATGAAGAAGGCGATTTTGAAGAAGAACGCAGCGATCGGTTTGGCGGCGGCCTGCGCCGCCGTGCTGCTGTGGACGCAACGCGATGCGACTCCGAACCCCGACGCCGCATCGCAGCCGAACGGCAACGCCAATAGCAGCACCTACGCCAGCGGCATCGCCGCACCGCCGGCCTCGCTGCGCGTGGCCTACACCGCGCCGACGCCGCGCACGCCCGCGCAGGCCAAGCTGGGCGCCGGCCAGTTGCTGGAAGCCGTGCAGACGCTGCCGCCGGAGCTGCGCGCGCAGGCGCTTGCCGCGGCCGCGCAGGGCACCCCGTCCGCGCAGGCCGCGACCGCCGCTTCGGTGCGCGCGCAGATCGCCGCGCTGGACCGCGCCGGCATCCCGCAGCGTTGGCGCGAAGGCGAGAAGGTCAAGGTCAACGTCGACCTGGCGCTGGACTACGCCGCCATCCAGAACCCGCACCTGCTGGCCCAAGCCTCGGGCGCACTGCTTGCTGTGCTGCGCGCCGGCGGCATCCAGGCCCAGGACATCCCGGGCTCGCCGGTGCTGGAAGCGCTGGTGCCGC
Source organism: Lysobacter sp. Root983 (assembly GCF_001429345.1). NCBI lineage: Bacteria > Pseudomonadati > Pseudomonadota > Gammaproteobacteria > Lysobacterales > Lysobacteraceae > Lysobacter > Lysobacter sp. Root983. Next base: position 41,944 of record NZ_LMJO01000018.1, on the reverse strand, counting down.
TGGCGCAACTGGAATGGGTGGCCGGCCAGGACGCCGTCGCGGGCGTGGGCCTGATGCACATGGCCGACACGGTCGCGTTCTCCGACGGCGCCACCGCCAGCGGCATCGACCAGCTGCGCGCGCTCGGCAATGCCGCCGAACTGCCGCAAGCGCTGCGCAAGAGCCTGCAGGGCGAAGGCCTGACCATCGCGATCATGGACCAGTTCGGCAATACCGCCGGCGAAATCGCGGCGCTACAGACCGCGAACGAGTGGCCCAGCAACACCGCCGCCGAGCCGGACAACCTGGTGATGACCCCGCCGACCGGCAAAGCCTTCGGCGCGGGCGGCGCGAAACACGGCAACGCGGTCACCGAGATCGTCTACGACATCGCCCCCAAGGCCAAGTTCAGGGTCTACGACGCCGGCGCCAATGCCGACTGGGTCCGGGGCATCCAGAATGCAGCCAATCTCAACGCGCAGAACCAGCCGCAAGGCGAACCGCGCGCCCAGGTCATCACCGCCTCGCAGGGCGGCATCGCCGGCGCGCCGGGCGACGGCACCGCCACCTCGGGCGTCTACAAGGGCCTGTACGACGCGATCGACGCGGCCAGCCGCAACGGCGTGATCGTGATCAACGCCGCCGGCAACCACGCCCAGGCGCATTGGGACGGCGACAGCGGCGGCGCCGCCATCGCCAACGTGGCGCAGGACTTCGACACCGCCACCGCGGGCGTCCAGGACACCAACATCCTCTCGATCAATGTCGGCCAGGGCGCCGCCTTCGCTCAGTGCTACCCGCTCTTCACCGCGGCCGGCGCGGCCGTCGCCAACCAGTTGCCCATCACCGCCTACCTGAGCTGGAACGACTGGGCGTCCAACGGCAACCTCGTCGATACCGACTACCGTCTGGAACTGGTGCGCTGGCGCGACCAGACCCAGGCCTTTGGGCGCGATCCGGTCACCGGCCGCTGGGGCAACATCGTCACGCCGGCCGGCTGGGTCGCGGCCACGCAGTCCGATCAGTCGCAAAACGGCGGTGCCGGACAGGAGCCGCTGGAAGGCTTCAGCTTCGTGCCGTCCTCGAACATGGCCACCGCACGCTGCGTCGACGCCTACCGCGGCCTGAGCCTGGGCGGCGCGGCCATCTCCGGCGGCGGCATGTTCGCGTTGCGCGTGGTACGCAAGAGCGCCGGCGCGGCCAACTTCCTGCGCATCACCACCGGCAAGCTGCCGCTGCAGTACGCCCAGAACGAGCGCTCGATCCTGCATCCGGCCGACTCGGCCAGCGTGATCACGGTGGCGGCGTTGAACGCGGCCGATTCGGCGTTGGAAGCGTACAGCTCGCGCGGGCCGGTACTGGCCGCGGGCGGCGCGCGCCCGGCCGGTCAGGCGGCGGGCAACGCCAAGCCGGACATGGGCAGCTTCGCCAATGTCGACACGGTGTCCTATGGCGACAACGCGTTCAACGGCACCTCCGCCGCCGCTCCGCACATCGCCGCGCTGGCGGCGCTGGGGCTGCAGCATCAGCGCCAGCGCAGCAACGCCACCGAGCCGGCGGCGCTGCCCGCGAACGCCACCACGCAGCAAAAGGCCGACCGTGCCGCCTTGTTGAGCCAGCGTCGCAGCCTGCTGGCCGATGCGACCTACGACGCGCTGGTGCAGGTGTCCGGCACCCAGGGCAACGATCTGGGCGCGGTCGGGTTCGACAGCAGTTTCGGCAACGGGCGCCTGAAGTTCCACGCCCAGTCGCAAGCCTGCTTCCTGTCGGCGCTGTACGCGCCGGCCTATCGCAGCCTGCTGCCGGCACAGGCCTCGCCGCTGCCCGCGGGCCAGCTGAGCTACGACCAGCTGCGCACCAACAACAGCGCGACCTGCTCGACCGTGAACTGAGCCAGACCTAGTCCGCGGCCCGTGCGCGGGCAGGTCGACGGCGCCGGAGCGATCCGGCGCCGTTTTTTTTTCGCTAACCCACCGCCACCCGCGCCCACAGCGGCAGCGTCGCCAGCGACAGCAGCAGGCCGTAGCCGACCATGGCCGCGGCCAGGCGCGGCGCCAGCTGCTGCGCGATCGCCAGGGCGCCGGCGGTGACCATCGGCGGCATCGCCGATTCCAATACGGTCGTGCGCGCCATCTCGCCGTGCAGGCCCAGCAGCGGCACCAGCACGCAGGCCAGCGCCGGCATCACCGCCAGTTTCAAGGCCAGCCCCGACAGCAACGGCTTGAGTTCGTCGCGCGGCAAGGTCAGTTTCACCGACAGGCCGATGGTGAGCATGGCCAGCGGCAGCAGCGCGTCGGACAGGCGTTGCAGGCCGCCGGCGATCCAGCTCGGCGGCTGCGCCGGCATCACCGTGAAGCCGATCAGCAAGGCCCACAGCGGCGGAAAGCGCAGCACCCGGCGCAGCATGTCGCGCGCGTTCGGTGGGGTGTCGCCGCCGTAGCGCGCGAGCACCCACAGGCCGAAGGTGGACAGGATCAGGAAGGCGCCGAACTGGTCGTAGACCACCGCATAGGGCAAGGCGTGCTCGCCGATCAGGGCGCGGGTGAGCGGATAGCCGAGGAAGCTGGTGTTGCCCAGGGCCGCGGTCAGCAGCAGCACCGCGTGTTCGTCGCGGCGGAACTTGAGCCAGCGCGACAGCGCGCCGACCAGGGCCACCGTCGCGCCCAGCAGCAGCCAGGGCACCGCGGCCACGCCCAGCAGCGCCGGCTCCAGCTGCAGGCGCGGCGCGTAGCGCAGCACCGCGGCCGGCAGACAGACGTACAGCACCACCAGGTTCAGGGTCTGGGCGGCGTTGTCGGGCAGCGCCCGCAGGCGCTGGAACAGATAGCCCAGCGCCAGCAGCGCCAGCACCAGGGCAAAGGCGTCGAAGGCCATCGCGTTCGCGGTCGGCGCGCCGCAGGGCGCGATGGGCCATGGTCGCGGTTGCGGCCCGCGCGCTCAAGCGTTCGGCGGCGCGCGCCGATATCATGGCGGCGACCTCGAAGATCCCTCCATGACCGACCTGCAAGACCTGACCGCGCTGATTCGCGCCAATACCTCCCTGATCGTGATCGAGACCCGCGACGAAACCCGCGTGGTCGAACTGTTCCGGCAGGCGCTGATGCAGGTGTGGCGCGCGCTGTACCGCTGGTCGATCACCGAAGGCCTGCGCCGGGTCGATTTCGACCGCGACGACGAGGAGACCCGGGTCGCGCCCGACATCTCGGCGACGTTGCAGGCGATCCGCGACGCCGACCAGCGCGGCATCTACCTGCTGTTCGACGCCCACCCCTACCTGGGCTATGCCAGCACCCAGCGCCAGCTGCGCGAGATCGTGCAGCGGCGCGGCTGCCAGCCGCACGTGCTGGTGCTGATCGGGCATAAGGTCGAGCTGCCGCCGGATCTGGACTCGCTGGCGGTGCGCTACACCCCGCGCCTGCCCGACGCCAACGCCCTGCTCAAGCTGGTGCGCGAGGAAGCGGCGAACTACATGCGCGAGCACGGCGGGCGCCGGGTCGAGGCCGATGCCGAGGTGGTCCAGCAGATCGTGCGCAACCTGCAGGGCCTGGACCCGGTCGACGCGCGCCGGATCGCGCGCCATCTGATCTTCCGCGACGGCGCGATCGCCGCCGACGACCTGCCCGAGCTGGCCAAGCTCAAGTTCGAACTGCTCAACCGCTCCGGGCACCTGCATTACGAATACGACAGCGCGCGCATGAGCGACGTCGCCGGCGCGCGCCGGCTCAAGCGCTGGGTCGAGCAGCGCCGTGCGGTGTTCACCGGCGGCGAGCCGCCGCCGGGCCTGGACCCGCCCAAGGGCGTGCTACTGCTGGGCGTGCAGGGCTGCGGCAAATCCATGCTGGCCAAGGCGGTCGCGGCCGGCTTCGGCGTGCCGCTGGTGCGGCTGGATTTCGGCACCCTGTACGACAAGTTCCACGGCGAGACCGAGAAGAACCTGCGCTCGGCCCTGGCTTCGGCCGAACAGCTCGCGCCTTGCGTGCTGTGGATCGACGAAATCGAGAAGGGCCTGGCCAGCGATGGCGGCGACGGCGACGGCGGGGTGTCGCGGCGCGTGCTGGGCTATCTGCTGACCTGGATGGCCGAACGCAAGTCGCGCGTGTTCCTGGTGGCCACCGCCAACCAGATCGACGCGCTGCCGCCGGAGCTGCTGCGCAAGGGCCGCTTCGACGAGATCTTCTTCGTCGACCTGCCCGACGCCTCGGCGCGCATCGAATTGTTCGCCCTGCATCTGCGCAAGCGTTCGCTGGAACCGGACGCTTTCGACCTGCCTGCGCTGGCTGCGGCCAGCGACGGTTTTTCCGGCGCCGAGATCGAGCAGGCCATCGTCGCCGCGCTGTACGCCGCGCACGCGGCCGGCGCGCCGATGGCGGATTTCCAGCTGCGCGCCGAGCTCAAGCAGACCCGGCCCTTGTCGGTGATGATGGCCGAGCAGGTCGAGGGCTTGCGCGAGTGGGCGCGTTCGCGGACGGTGCCGGCGGATTGATCGGCGGCGCGGGCGATCGTGGTGTCGCGGCGATGCGGTTCGCTTAGGGCTCACCGCATCCTACGAAGCTGGGCTTGAGGCGGGCGCTCTTCGAGTGGTTCGTGAGAAACGTGTGTGTCGTAGGGTGCGGTGGTAGCCGCACCGTCGCATCGCTACGAATTCGCGCGACGATGCGGTTCGCCTTTGGCTCAGCGCATCCTACGTGGCGCTTGGCGATGCGACGCGGTGAGCGCTTACGCCTGCGGCCGCACCATCAACGCCTCGAACCCCGCGATCAGCGCACGCAGGCCGTAGTCGTAATCGGCCTCGGTGTCGTTCTGGCTCAACACCGTCTGCGCTTGCGCCAGCAGCGGATAGCGCTGCGGATCCGGCGCCATCGGCGCCTGCCCGGGGCCGCGTCCGGCCTCGGTCGCGGCCTGTTCCTCCAGCAGCCAGCCGATCGTGTAGTAGCTGAGCGAGATCATCGCGCGCAAAGCGTCCGCCGGAGCGAAGCCGGCCGCGACCAGATACGCCAGCTGTGCCTCGCCGTCGCCGAATTCGCCGGCCTGCGGGCGCGTGCCGATGTGCACGCGCGCGCCGTCGCGGTGCGCGCGCAGGCAGCGGCGGAACTCGTGCGCCTGGGCGGTCATCCAATCGCGCCAGTCCGGGTAAGCGGCGCGGTCCACCGGACGCTGCTCGGCCAGCATCGCGTCGGCCAGGGCGTCGAGCAGCTCGCGCTTGTTCTTGAAATGCCAGTACAGGCTGGGCTGCTGCACGCCCAGCGCCTCGGCCAGGCGGCGCGTGGTCAGGCCGTCCATGCCGACCTCGTCCAGCAGCTTCAGGGCGGCGGCCACCACCTTGTCCCGTTGCAGTTTCATTGCGCTCCGGCCATGGGCCTTGCCCCCCCTATCGACGATAGATTAGCATGCGCGCAATCTATCACTGATAGGGAGATGCCATGAGCACCCTACCCTCCGGCCGGCCTGCGCCGCCGACCCGGTCCCCCGCCCGCTACGCCCTGGCCCTGATCCTGGCCACGGTCGCGCTGGACGCGATCGGCCTGGGCCTGATCGCGCCGGTCCTGCCGCAGCTGCTCGACTCCTTCGGCCTGCAGCGCAATCTGGCCCTGCACGCCGGTGCCCTGACCGCGCTGTACGCGCTGATGCAATTCGTGTGCGCGCCGGCGCTGGGTGCACTCAGCGACCGTTATGGCCGCCGCCCGGTGCTGCTGTTCTCGCTGCTTGGCAGCGCCTTGGACTACCTGCTGATGGCCTGTGCGCCCTGGCTGTCGCTGCTGTATCTGGGCCGCGCCATGTCCGGCATCAGCGGCGCCAGCGGCTCGGTCGCCGGGGCCTACATCGCCGACATTTCCGACGCGTCCCAGCGCGCGCGCCGCTACGGCTGGATGGGCGCGAGCTTCGGCCTGGGCCTGATCGCGGGGCCGGTGATCGGCGGCCTGCTCGGTGCGATGTGGTTGCGGGCGCCGTTCGTGGCGGCGGCGGTGCTGGCAGCGCTGAACTTCTGCCTGGCCTGGCTGGCGCTGCCCGAGCCGGCGCGCGAACGCGGCCGCGCGCCGGCGCTGCGCGAACTGGTGCCGTGGCATTCCTTGCGCGAACTGGGCCGGCTGCCGGACCTGGCGCCGCTGCTCTGGCTGTACCTGGCCATGCAATTGGCCGGCCAGGTGCCGGGCACGCTGTGGGCGATCTACGGCCACGACCGCTTCGGTTGGAATCCGACCGCGGTGGGCCTGTCGCTGGCCGCGTTCGGGGTGATGCACGCGCTGTTCCAGGCGCTGGCGACCGGCCGCATCAGCGAACGCTTCGGCCCCGCGCGCAGCCTGGTCGGCGGCGTGGTCAGCGATGTGCTGGGTTACCTGACCTTCGCGTTCGCGCGCAGCGGCTGGACCGTGGCGCCGGGCCTGCTGCTGGCCGCCGGCGGCGGCATCGGCGGGCCGGCCTTGCTGGCGATGTCCAGCACGCACACCGACGAAGCCCGCCAGGGCGCGTTGCAAGGCGTGCTGGCCAGCCTCGCCAGCTTGGCCGCGGTGATCGGCCCGCTGGTGTTCGGCGCGGTCTACGTCGCCGGCGCCGGGCATTGGAACGGCTGGGCCTGGGTCGTGGGTGCGGCGCTGTATCTGCCGTGCATTCCGGCTTTGCGCGCGCTCTTGCGTGGCGCGCGCGGGGTGGCCGCACGGGGCGTTAGCGCCGACGCCGCGACGGGCTGAGGCCGGTGACGTGTGGCGGCGTGCAGTTGCGAGCTTGCGCGACGATGTCGGCGGATGGGGAGCGCGGGCGCTCGTAATGGCGCGACGATGCGGTTCGCCTAGGGCTCATCGCATCCTACGCGGCTGGAGTCGCGGCTTGAGAAGCAAATCCCCCTCGATCCCCCTTTTCCAAAGGGGGAGGCAGAGCGGTGATCGAAGCTGGGGACCGGATCAGCCGCCGTTGCGTTTCACGTACACCCAGGCGCGTCGCCCCGAGGCCAGCGGCGCCTCGACGCGTTGGTAGGCGTCGACTTCATAGGCGTCGGCGTGGCGCAGCTCTTCGGCGGTGATCGCGAACACCGTGCCGCTAACGCGGTCGGCCGGGTCGTCGCTGCGCTCGACGATGGGGTGGTGGGCCTGGCCACTGATGGCCACGACCTGCGCGTCTTCGATCTTCAACGCGCTGCGCCGATAACCGACCAGGGCATCGGCCTCGCCGTGCAACAGGCGGCCGAAGGTGGCGCGCTGCACGCCTGCGTCCTGCAGGGTGCCGTAGGAGAACAGGGCCCGGTCGCGGGCGTCGTCGGTGCTCATCTTGCGTTCTGGACGAGCGCGGCGCCGTCCTAGGCGGCCGCGAGATCGAAGGAAATGCTGATGCGTTCGCCGCTGCCCTGGTAAGGCAAGGTGCGGTGGAACACATAGGACGGGAACAGCAGCAGGCGGCCCACGTGCGGGCGCACCAGACGCAACGCGGCCGCCGGCCATTGCGGCAGGCCCGCGTAGGGCCGGCCGAATTCGATCCAGCCGGCGTGATCGGGAGCGGCGTGATCGGGATCGGGATCGGCTTGATCGGGATCGTCTTGATCGGGAGCGGCGTCGACGATCGCCTCGGGCAGTTCGACGTAGTACGCGCCCGACAGCCAGGAATCCTCGTGGATGTGGGTGTCGATGTAGCCGCTCTCGGCGGCCTGGGTCGCCCACACGTGCAGGCGGTAGCGCAGCGGCACGTTGCGCAGGAAGACGTCGTCGTGCGCGTCCGTGCCGGCCTGGCGCTGGCGCGCATCGGCGATGAAGGCGTCGATCGCCGCGCGCAGGCGCTGCTCGAAGCCGACGATGGCCGGGGTGCGATCGGCGAGCAGATCGCCGCTGAGATAGGCCTGGCGCGCGGCCAGACCGGCCGGCTCCCAACGCTGCTGGCTGTGGCGGCGGATGTCCTGGGCCAACTCGGCATGGAAGGCGGCGGCATCGGCATACGCGGGCGGCGGCGCGAGATCGATCGCGTGGATGTGACGTTGCAGCCCCAGCAGGTCGACCGCGTCGGCGACGCGGCCATCGGCGGCCAGCGCCACACCGAGGTGGGCGATGCTGCGCTGGTCGTCGCCTTGCTGCCGCAGCGCCGCGCTCAGCTGCTCGTGCGCGGCCTGGGCCCGGCCGGCGTGCAGCAGTGCGATGCCGTGCTGGCGTTGCAGCACCGGCGTGTCCAGGCCGCGACCGATCGCGTCGGCGTAGATCGCGGCGGCATCGCTGCCGCGGCCGTTCAAGATCAACTGATCGCCGAGGATTTCGACGCTGGCGGGATGGTCCGGCTGCAACTGCAAGGCCCGGCGCGCATGCGCTTCGGCGCGTACCGGCTCGCCGAGCTTGCGCAGCAGCACCGCGGCGTTGCGATGCGCCGCGGCCAGGTTCGGGTCCAGTTGCAGGGCGCGTTCGGCCGACCGCAGGCCCTCCAGCAAGGAAGGCCGATCGAACAGATTGGACAGCAGCACAGCCAAGGCCTGGTGCGCTTCCGGGTCCTGCGGCGCCAGCCGCAAGGCGTTGCGCGCGGCCGCGATCGCCTGCGGATATTCCTGCAACCGGCTGTGCGCCGCGGACAGGTTGTTCCAGGCCTCGGGCCAGTTCGGATCGCGCTCGGTCGCGGCAGCGAAGCCGGCGGCGGCGGCGGCGTAGTCGCCCAGTTGGAAAGCCGCGTTGGCGTAGCGGAACGCCGCGCGCGCGTCCTGCGGCAGGCGCTGCATGGCCAGTTGCAGCAAGGGCGCCGCGGCCGCGGCCTGGCCGGCGTGCAGCAGGCGCGTGCCCAGGTCCAAGGCGGCCGGGCCGTCGTCCGGGCGTAGTTGCTGCGCGCGCGTCGCCGCCGCCAGCCCGCGCGGCGCGTCGCCCAGCGCCTGCGCGGCGACCGCGAGCATGCGCCAGGCATCGAAGTTGTTCGGATCCTGGGCGAGCACCGCTTCGCAACGCAGGCGCGCCTGCGCCGCGTCGCCGCGTTGCAAGGCCGCGTAGGCTTCGCGCAGCAGACCTGCAACGGCGTTCATGCCGGCGTGCCGCCGCCGACCGCGGCACGATCGCCCGAACGCCGTAGCGCGAGCGGCCTGCGATCGCTCATCAGTAGCCCGCCGCCTGGCCGTCCTTGCGCGATTCGCTGGCGCCGACGTAACCGCCGTGGGGATTGACCATGATGGCCTGGTAGCCGCCGTAAGGGCCGTTGGCGAAACGCACGCTATGGCCCTTGCGCATCAGCTCGCGCACGGTTTCGTAGGGATAGCCGGTTTCCAGATCCAGCTCGCCGCCGTCGCTCATCACCGTGGCCTGTCCGGCCGGCTCGGTGGAACCGTCGTGCTGGATGCGCGGCGCATCGCCGGCTTCCTGCAGGTTCATGCCGAAGTCGATCAGGTTCATCACGATCTGCGCATGGCCCTGCGGCTGCATCGCGCCGCCCATCACGCCGAACGACAGCCAGGGCTTGCCGTCCTTGGTCACGAACGCGGGAATGATGGTGTGGAACGGGCGCTTGCCCGGCGCGAACGAATTCGGGTGGCCTTCCTTGAGCACGAACTGCTCGCCGCGGTCCTGGAAGATGAAGCCCAGGCCCGGCGCGGCCATGCCGCTGCCCATGCCGCGGTAGTTGGATTGGATCAACGAGACCATCATGCCGTCGGCATCGGCCACAGTCATGTAGATGGTGTCGCCCTCGTCCAGTTCCTTGGGCGTGGCCGGCTGCACTTCGCGCGCGGCCTTGTCCATCGAGATCAGCTTGCGGCGTTGTTCGGCATAACGCTTGGAGATCAGCTGTTCGACCGGCAGCTTGCCGAAGGCCGGATCGGCGTACCAGCGCGCGCGGTCGGCGAAGGCCAGCTTCTTGGCTTCGGCGAACAGATGCACGTGCTCCGGGCTGCCGAAGCCGTAGCCCTTGAGGTCGTAGCCTTCCAGGATGTTGAGGATCTGCAGCGCGGCGATGCCCTGGCCGTTGGGCGGCAGTTCCCAGACGTCGTAGCCGCGGTAGTTGCTGCTGACCGGCTCGACCCACTCGCCCTGGTGCGAGGCCAGATCGTCGTAGCTGAGGTAGCCGTCGTTGGCCTTGAAGTAGGCGTCGATGGTGCGCGCGATATCGCCCTTGTAGAACGCGTCGCGGCCGCCGTTGGCGATCTTCTCCAGGGTCGCGGCCAGGTTGGGGTTCTTCCAGGTCTCGCCGGTGCGCGGGGCGCGCCCGTCGATGGTGAACTGCTCCTTGAAGCCGGGCCACTTCGACAGGCGCGGCACCGAGGCGTTCCAGTAGTAGGCGATCACCTCGTGCACCGGATGGCCTTCGCGCGCGTAGCGGATCGCCGGGGCCAGGTCGTCGGCCATGGACTTGCGGCCGAAGCGGCCGTGCAGGGCGAACCAGGCATCGACCGCGCCGGGCACGGTCACCGGCAACGGGCCGTAGGACGGCACGTCGCTGAGGCCGCGCTTGCGGAACTCGGCCAGGCTGAGCGACTTGGGCGAACGCCCGGAGCCGTTGTAGCCGTAAAGCTGCTTGGTCTTGGGGTCCCAGACGATCGCGAACAAGTCGCCGCCGATGCCGCTACCGGTGGGCTCCATCAAACCGAGCGCGGCGTTGGCGGCGATCGCCGCGTCGACCGCGCTGCCGCCCTGCTTCATCACGTCCAGCGCGATCTGGGTGGCCAGCGGATGCGAGGTCGCGGCGATCGCGTGCGGCGCGTAGACCTCGCTGCGGGTCGCGAAGGGTTTGCCGGTGACGCGGTCGGCGGCGGCGGCCGGCGCGGCGTGGCCGGCGGCGAGCAGCACGCCGAGCAGGAGCAGCGGCAAGCGGTGGGGCACGAGGCGTGAGGTCATGGCGCGGCTCCGCGGATCGGACCGCGACGATAACGCAGACCGGCGCGGGAGGGAGCGGCACGGTCGCGCGGAGGGGGACCCGACGGCGGCGTATGCGGGGGAGCACGCGCAGAACCTGTGGTCTGGAGTGCGAGCGTATGGCGCGAGCGTTCGGGCTTACGTGGTCGCGGCGCGCGCCGCTCCCACCCCCAAAGCGCGGCGACGCGGGCTCGGTCGCCCGCGCCGAGATCAGCTCGACGGCAGTTGCGCCGCGAGCAGACGCAGGTGCTGCAAGGCCGTGTCCAGATCGGCCGCCAACGGCAGGATCGCCGGCCAGTCGCCGTGGCGGCCGGCCGTTTCCAGCGCCGCGGCCGCCTGCGCCAGTTCGGTCGCGCCGACCATGCGCGCGGCGCCCTTGATCTTGTGCGCCTGGCGCGTGAGCGCGACGGTATCGCCGCCCTCGCGCGCCGCGTGCAGCCCCGCCGCGTCCTGCGCGGTCGCGGCCAGGAATTCCTCGAGCAGGGCACGCGCTTCCGCGGGCGCGCCGCCGGTGAGCGCGCCCAGCACCTCGGCGTCCAAGGCTTGGGCCTGATCGACTTGCGGCAAGGCCGTCGTCGCGCCCATCTCGGCAGTCGCGGTATCGATGCCGTGGGGCAGCGTATGCGGCAGCCAGCGCTGCAGGCAGGTCGCCAGCACCGGCACCGACACCGGCTTGCTCAGGTAATCGTCCATGCCCGCGGCCAGGCAGCGTTCGGCCTCGCCCTTCAAGGCAGAGGCGGTCAGGGCCACGATCGGCGTGCGCTCCAAGCTTTCCTCGACCTCCGCCGCGCGGATCGCGCGCGCCAGGGCATAGCCGTCCAGGCCGGGCATGTGCACATCCGACAACAGCAGCGCATAGCGGCCGCTGCGCCAACGCTCCAGCGCCTGCAGACCGTCCTCGGCCGCCTCGCTGGCGTAACCGGCCAGGGCGAGTTGGCGCGCGATCACCATGCGGTTGGTCGGATGGTCGTCGGCCAGCAGCACCAGGCTGCGCTCGCGCTCGGCCTGCTCCAGGCTGGGCATGGGGCGCGGCGCGATCGTGGCCGGCGCCTCGGCGCCGTCGGGCTCGGCGGGCAGTTCCGATTCCGGCGCGCGTGCCAGGCTCACCGTCAGACGCATGCTGGTGCCCAGGCCGGGCCGGCTTTCCATGCTCACCTCGCCGCCCATCAGCTCGGCCAGGCGACGGCAGATCGCCAGGCCCAGGCCGGTGCCGCCGTAACGGCGCGTGGTGTCGCCCTCGGCCTGGCTGAAGGGCTGGAACAGATGGCGCTGCTGCTCTTCGCCCACGCCGATGCCGGTGTCGGTGACGCGGAAGCACAAGGTGTCGCGCACCGTGCCGTCGGCGTCCTTGGCGCTGGACTGCCATTCCAGCGCCGCCTGGACCAGGCCTTCGGCGGTGAACTTGAGCGCGTTGGACAGGAAGTTGCCGACCACCTGGCGCAGGCGCAGTCCGTCGGCGCGGTGCGCCGGGCCGACGCGCGGATCGATTTCGCACAGCAGGTTCAGGCCTTTGCTGGAGGCGGCGCCGGCGTAGTTGGCGACCGTGCTGCGCAACAGCGTCGGCAGCGCGACCACGCTGGGCGACAACTCCAGACGGCCGGCCTCGATCTTCGAGAAATCCAGGATGTCGCCGATGATCTGCAGCAGCGAGGCGGACGACTGCTGGATCACGTTCAAGGCGCGCCGTTGATCGGGATCCAGGCGCGAGTGCGCGAGCACTTCGATCATGCCGGTCACGCCGATCATCGGGGTGCGGATCTCGTGGCTCATCGCGGCCAGGAACGAGGACTTGGCGCGGCTGGCCTCCTGCGCGCGCGCCTCGCTCGCGCGCAGCTCGCGTTCCAGGCGCCGGATCGCGCTGAGGTCGGCGGCGACCAGCAACAAGCCGCCGTCGCCGCCGTCGGGCTCGTTCATCGCCGACACCGCCACCAGCGCCGGCACCCAGGTGCCGTTGCGATGGCGCAGCATCATCTCGCGCGGCGCGGCGCGCATCCGCGCCAGCTCGCGCAGCGCGGTCCAATCGGCCTGCACCGGCCGCCCCAGCCGGTCGCCGAGTTCGAACGCCAGCGTCTGCAAGGCCTTGGGTTCGAACAGCGCGTGCAAGCGCTCGCGCGCGAGCAGATCGCTGGCGTGCCAGCCCAGCAACTGCTCGGCGAAGGGATTGACCTGGCTGAACTGGCCGCGCGCGTCGACCGCGACGATCGCGGTCTGGGCCGCGTCCAGCAGCGAACGCTGGAACTGTTCGCGACGCTCCAGCTCGGCGCGCGTGCGTTCGTTGCGAATCAGCTGGCCGGTGAGTTCGTTCTCGAAGCCCAGCACGTCGCGGCGCATTTCCATGAAGGCCTGCATCACCGTGGCCAGCTCGCCGCGCGGCTCGTGCTTGGGCGTGGCGGTGTAATCGTGCTCGCGCATGCGCCGCGCCAGCCAGGTCAGGCTTTCGACGCCGCGGTAGGCGTTGCGCAACACCCGGCGCCCGACCACCGCCGCGATCAGCAGCGCCAACACCGACAGCCCGATACGCAGCATGCTGGCTTGGCGGCTGCGCGCGATGTCGTTGCGAACCACGCCGTCGGCCTCGACCATGGCCAGGTCCGACAGCAGCTTCAGGCGCTGGGTGACCGGATCGATGGCCGGGTACAAACGCGTGTCGGCGAAACGGCCCAGGGCGTCGATATCCTCGCGCACCAGGATCGCGCGCAACTCCGCCGCGGCCGCGTCGGCGGCCACGCGCGCGTCGGCGGCGGCGCGGAAGTGAACCTGCTCCTCGGGCGTGCGCGGCAGCTGCGCCAGCACCGCCCAGCTTTCGTCGATGCGTTTGCGCGCCTCGTCGATCGTGGCCACGCCCTCGCGCCAGGGCACCAGGTCGTTGCGCACGCGAAAGGTGGTGTCGACCACGTCCAGGCCGTAGGCATCGGAGACCATCTTGATCCGGCGCAGGCCGCGCAGGGAATCGTCGCGCAGGGTCAGTAGCGATTCGCGGGCGCGGTACTGGGCGACCTCGTCGATCACCAGCACCGCCGCGCCGGTCAGCAGCAGCAGGCCGAACAGCGCCCACAGCTGGCGCCGGATGCTGAGCGTGCCCAGCCAGGCGCGCATGCGGCGCGCTCTACTCCGGCCGCCGCCAGCGACCGAGCACGCTGGGCAGATCCTCGCCGGGCACCGGTTCGGCGATCAGATGGCCCTGGGCCATGCCGCAGCCCAGCTCGGCCAGCATCTGCCAGTCGTCGACGGTTTCCACGCCCTCGGCGACCACGTCCAGCCCGAGCTTGCGCGCCAGGTCCAGGCTGGCCTCGATCACCGCGCGCTTGCGCGGCTGCTCCTTGGCGCCGGAGACGAAGCCCTGGTCGATCTTGAGTTCAGTGAACGGAATCTGCGACAGCTGCGAGAGCGAGGAATAGCCGGTGCCGAAATCGTCGATCGACAGGCCGAAGCCCTTCAGACGCAGGCGCGCCAGCACGCCCAGGCCGCGCGCGGCGTCGCTCATCAGCGAGCTCTCGGTGATCTCCAGCACCACTTCCTCCGGCTCCACCCCGGCCTCGCGCACCAGGTGCTGGAAGCGGTCGGCCGCGCCGCTGTCGGCCAGGGTCGCGGGCGAGACGTTGACCGACAGATTCAGGCGGATGCCCTGCTGATCCCAGCTGCGCTTCCAGCGGCAACCCTCGACCAGCATGTGATCGGTGAGCAGATCGACCAGGCCTTCGCGCTCCATCATCGGCACGAAATGCATCGGGCGCACGATGCGGCCGTCGGGACGGCGCCAACGCGCCAACGCCTCCACCCCGACCGGCTTGCCGTTGCCGAACTCGACCTGCGGCTGGAACCACGGCCCGATCTCGCCCGCCGCCAGTGCTTCGCGTACCGCCAGCGGCGTAACCTCGACCGGCTCGTCGGCCTCGGCCGCGTGCAGGGCGTGCTCGTAGCCTTCCAGCGCCTGCTGCAGCTTGGCCAGGGTCAGCGGCTTTTCGACATTGCCCAGCACGCGCAGGCCGTAGGCGCGCGCCATGGTCTGCACGGTGTTGAGCAGGGCCGGATCCAACGCGCTGACCACTGCCACCGAGCGCGCCAGGCTGCGCTGGGCGACGTGGTCGATGAACTCGATGCCGTCCATGCCGGGCATGTCCAGATCGACCAGGATCACGTCCGGCGGCGTGCGCACTTCCTCCAGCAGGCGCAGCGCGCCGGCGCCGTCGGCGGCTTCGAGCACGTTGACCACGCCCAGCTCGGCGAGCAGGCGCAGCGCCATGCGGCGCTGGAACCCGTGATCCTCCACCACCATCACGCTAAGCGTCGTAATCGACATGCCGTTCCCTGGTGAGAGCCCTGCCGTGGCCACGATGCGGGGCGGCGCGATCGCAACGGCCCGACTGTATCCGTGCATAGCGTTCAACGGGAACGACGCCGACGAACGGTCGCGGCTCCGGCATGGACGAGGGCGCAGGGCCCGCAGGCCCGCCCCGCCTGCCTCTCAGGGCGGGGATACCGGTCGTCGGGCGGACGCTGACGCCTGCGGCGCATAAAAAAAGCGGAGCCGAGGCTCCGCTTTTTTAGGTCCCAGGTAGGTCCGCGCTCAGGGATACTTGGGCGGATTGGCGGCCCAGGCCGCCTGCACTTCCGTCAGCATCTTGCGCTCGGCCTCGGTCCAGGCCGGCAGCAGGCGCGCGTACTGGGCGGTGGTGTTCCACTGCAGCGGCTCGGTGCGCACGGCGGCGGCGTACCACTGCACGGCCTCGTCCTTGCGGCCCATCGACCACAGCACCAGGGCGAAGGTCGGCGGCATCCAGCTGGCGGTCACGCCGCG
Organism: Lysobacter sp. Root983; assembly: GCF_001429345.1. Lineage (NCBI taxonomy): Bacteria > Pseudomonadati > Pseudomonadota > Gammaproteobacteria > Lysobacterales > Lysobacteraceae > Lysobacter > Lysobacter sp. Root983. Next base: position 26,374 of record NZ_LMJO01000018.1, on the reverse strand, counting down.
CGTGGTGGCCAGGGTGCGCCATTGTTCGAAGGCGCCCTTGTCGTCGCCGGCGCGATACAGGTCCCAGCCGTAGTTCCACATCACCGAGCGCCAGATGCCGTCGGTGGCGTCCAGGCCGGACAGCGCGCGCGCGTAGAGCTGGCGGCCGAGCTCGACGCGGCCGGCTTCCATGGCCAGGTGGGCGAGCTGCGCAGCCTCGGCGTCGGCGCCGGCCTTGCGTTCGATGATGCGGCTGAGCTTCTGCATCGCCGCTTCGCCGGTATCGCGCACCACCACCACCGGCTTGGTGGTGTTGGCGTCGGCGTCGAAATAGAACTCGGCGGGCTTGGGCAGCGGCTGAGTGGCGGCGGTCTGGGCCGCGGCGGTTCCGGACACGGCCAGCAGGGCCGTCAACAACAACACACTACGAATACGCATGATCGATGAATCCCCCGTAATACCCCGCCATGCTAACCCGAGCGGAGTCCGGATCGCGCCGTTCATCACGCTTTCTGCGCTGAATCGGGCAGGGCGACGCCCCGGCGCGGGCCGGGGCGTGCAGACCGGGGGCCGGCCTCAGCGCGGCTGCAGGGTCACCCGCTCGATCGCCCACAAGGGGTCGTGACTGCCGCTGGCGAACACCAGGCACAAATCATGGGTGCCCGCGGTCGGCGCGATCTTGGCGCGCAGCGTGGTGAGACCGGCGGTGCGCCGCGCCGAGCCCAGCGGCAGCACCGCGATCGGCGCGCCCTCGCAGGTGTCGGCGCGCACTTCCAGTGCGCCTTCCGGCCCGTTGGCGGCGCGGGTGACGACCTTGGGCGTGTCGTGCCAGAGCTGGAAATTGAAGGGCACCTGGCCGACCCGGACCTCGATCGCGCCGACCTGGTCCAGGGCCGCGCCTTCATAGATCCAGCACGGGTCGAACACGTCGGCCAGCAGAGTCGCTCGCGGCGAACGCCCGCCGATGCCGTCAGCCGGCGCGTCGTCCTCCATGCGCAGGTTCAGACCGCCCTTGCACTGGCGCAGGCGGTTGCCGGTGCGCTGGCTCAGTGCGGCCAGATCGGTCGGGGCGTAGCGCCGCGGCGCCGACAGCGGGCGGCCGTCGACATAGGTCGCGGCCTGGAACACGGTCGGCGGGCGCAGCGCCAGCGGCGCGGCATACAGCGGCGATTGCGTGCTCAGTTCGCCCTTGCCTTCGAGGTAGCGAATCTGACCGAAACCGACCTGATTGGACAGCTTCAGCAGCGGCTGCCCCTGGCCGTCGCGCTCGACTTCGAAGCGCACCGCGAACGTCGCATCCGACGCCTGAACCTTCTGCGCCTGATAGCGCCCCATCTGCGGCACCAGCCGGCGCAGGAAGCCGTCCCAATCGCGCGCGCCCTTGGGCGACCACACCGCTTCGGCCAGCGCGGCCGTGCGCGGGAAGTAGGCGCGTTCGACCGCGTCGAAGCTGCGCTTGTGCTCGGTCCACAGATTGGCCTGCGCGCCGAGCACGTGCTTGGCCTGTTCGGGCGTGAGCTCGGCCGGCACCGGCTCGAAGCCGTACACCGATTTCAAGGTCATCGCGGCCAGGCGCCCGGTGGCTTCGTCGTCGTTGTCGCTTTGCACGTGATCGAAATACAGGTCCGGCGCCGGCGCCAGCACCACGTCGTGTCCGGCGCGCGCGGCCTCGACCGCGCCCTTGATGCCGCGCCAGGACATCACCGTCGCGCGCGGCGGCAGGCCGCCTTCGAGGATCTCGTCCCAGCCGATCAGGCGGCGATTGTGGCTGCCCAGGTAGTTCTCGATGCGGGCCACGAACCAGCTCTGCATCGCCATCTCGTCCTTCAACCCCAGTGCGGTCTTCTGCGCCTGGATGCTGGGCGAGGCCTGCCACTGATCCTTGGCCGCCTCGTCGCCGCCGATGTGGATGTAGCGACCGGGGAACAGGGTGGTGACTTCGGCCAGCACGTCCTGCAGGAAACCGAAGGTGGCGTCCTGGGTGTTGAACAGATAGGTGTGCACGCCCCAGTCCGGCGACACCGGCGGCGGCGCCTTGAGCACGTCGCTCACGCCCAGCTCGGGATAGGCGGCGATCGCGGCCTGGGCATGGCCCGGCATTTCGATCTCGGGGACGATGGTGACGTAACGTTCGGCGGCGTAACGCACCACGTCGCGGATCTGGTCCTGGGTGTAGTAGCCGCAGTACTGGAGCGCGGCGCCGGTGACCGGGTCATGACCGGAAGCGCCGGCCGGAATCCGGCAGCTGCCGACTTGCGTGAGCTTGGGATACTTCTTGATCTCGATCCGCCAGCCCTGGTCATCGGTGAGATGCCAGTGGAAGGTGTTGAGCTTGTGCAGCGCCATCTGGTCGATCAGGGTCTTGACCTGGTCGACGCTCTGGAAATGGCGCGCCGAATCCAGCATCAGCCCGCGCCAGCCGAAACGCGGCGCGTCCTCGATGCGTTGGGCGGCGATGGTCGCCGCGCCGCGGCCGCCGTCGGCGGTGGCCAGCTGCCACAGCGTGACCGCACCGTAGAACAGACCGGCCGGCGCACGCGCTTCGATGCGCGCGCCCTGTGGGCCGATGTCGAGGTGGTAGGCCTCGTCGTTGGGCAGCGCGGCCTGAGGATCGATCGCGAATACGACGGTGTGCGCGGCCTCGCCGGCGGCGCTGCCGCTGGCGTCGACGTTGGGCGCGAAACCGCGCAGGCGCTGCAGACGCGCGGCGAAGTCGCGTGCGATCCGCGCCGCGTCGGCGTTGCCGCCGACGGCCTGCAATCGCGTGCTCACGTCCAGCACGAACGCGCCCTCGCGGGCCTGCACCTTGGCCGGCAACGGAATCACCGGGGTGATCTGCGACGCCTGAGCGGCGGGGACTTCCGCCGTGGCGTCCTGGCCGCCGCGTTGGCAGGCCGACAATGTGATCGCCGTCACCATGGACAGCACTACCGTCGCGGCCACCGCCGCGCGCATGCGTTTACCGCTCATCCCCGACCCCTCGTTGTCCGTCCGACACTCATACAACAAGCGGGCCCGGCATAACCGGGCCCGTTGTCGCAGCTGAAAGCTACCGGAGCGCCCGAAGGCGCGGTAGTGCCTGGATCGTAGGGTGCGGTGAGCCGTAGGCGAACCGCACCATCGCGTCGATCCGAAACTCCGCGACGATGCGGTCGGCACCGCACCCTACACCCGCACCTGAAACCAACGGATCGTAGGGTGTGGTGAGCCATAGGCGAACCGCACCATCGCGCTAATCCGAACCTCCGCGACGGTGCGGTTGGCACCGCACCCTACATCCGGACCTTAGTAGTTGAAGCGGAAGTTCAAGTAGTACTGGCGGCCGTTCTCGTAGACCGAACGCGGACGGTCCTTGGTGGCGTAGTACGTGGTCTTGGGGTTGTTGAGGTTCATCGCGTCCAGGCTCAACGCCATGTGGTCGTTGATCTTGTAACCGAACGAAGCCGACACGGTGTCGATTTCGTCCTGATAGAACGCCGAGTTGCGATCCAGGCCGCTGTAGAACTCGGAGCGGTAGGTGTAGTTGACGCGGGCGTTGAAGCGATCGTTCTCGAACCACAGGCCGACGTTGTAGGTGTTCTCGGACGTGCCCAGCATCGGCGTGCCGTCGTCGGTGTCGGCCTCGGCGTAGGTGTAGTTCGCGAACGCGCCGAAGTAGTCGCCGATCGGGCCTTCCCAGGCCAGCTCGAAGCCGTTGACCTTGGCGCCCGAATTGACCGGGATGGTCACGTCGTAGTCGACCATGGCGCCATTGGGACGCTGCGCATCGATGGTCAAGTACTGACGGCGCACGTTGGCCAGCGAAACGTAGTTGTCGATGTTCATGCTGAACACGCCGAAGGAAAACAGCGCGCGCTCACCGTAGTACCACTCCACGGTCGCGTCGAGGTTGGTCGACAGGATCGGGGCGAGGTTGGGATTGCCACCTGTGCCGTTGCCCACGCCTCCTGCCGCGGCCGGCGGGAGCAGCGAGACCGCGCCGGCGATGGCCGAGAAATCCGGGCGGGTCAGGGTGCGCGAAGCGGCCAGGCGCAGAACCACGTCGTCGGTGATGTCGAGCTTGAGGTTCGCGCTCGGCAGCCAATCCTTGTACGTGTTCTTGGTCAGCACGGTCTTGTAGGGACCGAAGGCCGAGGTGGTGATCGCGGCCGGATCGGTGGCCGAAGTGCTCACGTAGTTGGTGACGTCTTCCTGGGTCTCCACGTAACGCAGACCGACGTTGGCCGTCCAGCGCTCGCCCTGGAAGTTGAGCTGGCCGTACGCCGCGGTGCTCTTTTCCTCCAGACCGTAGGCGCCGAGGTAGTAGAAGCGCGAGACCGGATCGCGGTTGGCCAGGCGGTTGAACGCGGCCAGGCTTTCCGGCGAGAAGTACCAGATGTTGCGCGGGAAGTTGCCGCCGATGCCGTTGGCGAAATCGCCCGGGTAGTTGCTGAAACCCTGCGGCCAGTTGGCCGGATTGAACGGATCCTGCGGCAGAGCGAAGTTCGGGCCCTGCGCGGTAACCTGGTCGAGATTGCGCTCGTGACGCGCCTGGCGCACGCCGAAATCGATCGAGGTCACCAGGCCGCCGTCGAAGAAGTAGGTGCCGTCGATCTGGCCCCAGTCCTCCTTGTCTTCGACGTCGATGTCCTGGAAGCCGAAGATCCAGTCCAGGCGGTAGTCGGTGTTGGGAATGCCAGGCGCGCCGGTGTTGGCGTTGCCCAGGTGCCAGTTGGCCGCGCCGACGCCGTTGAGGCCCCAGCCGCCGCCGCTGTTGAGGCCCACGTCCCACTCGGCCACGTCCTGCACCGGGGTTTCGCCGTGGCCTTCGGAGGTGCCGGCCTGGGCCGAGAAGCGCAGCTTGTCGCTGACGTCCCACTTGCCTTCCAGGCTGAAGAACTCGGTGCTGGACTTGGCGCCCGGGCGCGAGATCTGGTCGTAGATGCCGAAGGCGTTGGACGGCGTGGCGCCCGGGGTCGGCGCGAAGTTGGCCGAGACCAGGGTGTTGTTGCGCACCACGTAGCCTGGCAGCGGCACCTGGCCGTTGGTGCCGTCAAGGCCGTTGATGATGCGGCTGCCCCAGATCATGTAGTTGCGGTTGTAGTTGTCGGCCTTCATGTCCGAGCGGAAGTAATTCGCTTCCAGCTCGAAGTTGTCGGCCGGCTTCCATTGCGCGGTGAACATGCCGCCGGTGCGCTTGCGCTCCTGTTCGAACAGCGCCGAGCCCAGCAGGGTCGGGAAGAACACGCCGACCAGATCGGGATGGGCAACGCCGGCAGCGGTGTTGGCGCCAATCGCTTCGTAGCCCAGCAGCTCCTGGCCGTCGCGACGCAGATGGCGCTCTTCGCTGAAGGCCTGCACGGTGATGCCGAACGTGCCGTCCTCGTTCTTCCAGTTGCCCAGCACCGAGATCTGCGGATCGGTCTTGCTGGGCTGCTCGGCGTACACGCCGCCGACCGAGCCGAAGATGCTGAAGCCCTTCTCGAAGTTGAGCGGGTTGCGGGTGACGATGTCGACGCTGCCGACCGCGCCGCCTTCGACCAGCTTGGCCTCGGACGACTTGCGCACCACCACCTTGTCGACCAGTTCGGACGGCAGCAGCGAATAGCTCACGCTGCGGCCGACGGTGCCGGTCTGGTTGAGCACGAACCAGTCGCCGGTGGCGATGTTGTGGCCGTCGATCAGGGTCTGGGTGAGGCTGGGGCTGGTGCCGCGCATGGACACGCGGTCGTTCTCGTCGAACGCGCCCTCGTTGGCGCTGGCCGCCGAGATGTTCACGCCCGGCACGCGCGCGAGCGAGTCGGCGACGTTCTTGTCGGGCATCTTGCCGATGTCTTCGGAGGTGATGACCTCGACGCGGGTGACGTCGTCGCGCTTGGTGTCCAGCGACTGCTCGATCGCGCCGCGGATGCCCTTGACCACGATGGTATCCAGGTCCTTGGCGTCCGGCGATGCGCTGCTTGCGTCCTGCGCCACGGCCTGGCCGGCAAAGCCGAGGGCCGCGACGATACTGACGGACAGAATGGTCTTGCGAACTTTCATTGGGTTCTCTCCCTCGGGCTATGGTCCTCTCCGCCGCTCGATCTGCGTCGATTGGGCGAAGCCTGGTACGTCTGTTCCAGCGCCGTTGGTGGCCGGCGCCGGCAATTCAGCGGATAACGCGAAGCGCGCTGCCGGGCTCAGGCCTCATTGGCGTGCTCCAGGTACCAACTGGCGGCGCCGATGACGCCGAGTTGTTCGTTCTCGATCAGGCGCACCGGCACGCGCTCCAACACCGGGCGCATCGCGCCCTTGTTGAGCAGGCGCTCGCGGAAAGCGCTGGCGTCGAGGAAATCCTTGAGCTGCGGCAGGATGCCGCCGGCGATGAACACCGCCTTGGCGCCGCTGACCACGGCCAGGTCGCCGATCACGCTGCCCAGCAGCGCGCAGAAGGTCAGCACCGCCTCGCGCGCGATCGCGTCGCCGCGGCGCGCGGCCTGGGTGATCGCGGCCGGCGCGCGCAGGCTGGGTTCGACGCCGTCGATCGCGCACAGCGCGTCGTACAGGTTGACCAGGCCGGGGCCGGAGACCAGGTGTTCGGTGGATACGTGCGCGCCGCGCTGCTGCATCCAGCGCAGGATCTCGATCTCGCGCGCGCCGCCCGGCGCGAACGCGGTGTGGCCGGATTCGGTCGGCAGCACCACGGTGGCGTCGCGGAACGGAATGCGCACCGCCGCGCCCAGACCGGTGCCCGGGCCGATCACCAGCACCGGACCCGGTGCGGCATCGCTGACGCCGGGCGTGAGCAGGGTGGAGTCGGCGGGCGCCATGCATTGGGCGGCGTGGGCGGCGGCCTGGAAATCGTTGATGAACAGCACTTCGCGCAGGCCCAGCTCGCGACGCAGCTCGGACAGCGAAATCCGCCAGGGCAGATTGGAATTGATGACCGCGTCGTCCAGGACCACGCCCGCACAGGCGATCGCGACCCGGTCGGCGCCGGCGCCGGCGCCCGCGCCGGCCAGGAAGTCGGCCAGGATCGCGGACAGGCTGGGGTAGTCGGCGCACACGTACTTGCGATGCGCGAGCACCGCGACCGCGCTTTCGCCCGGACCGCCCGCGCGCACCAGGCCGACCCGGGTGTGGGTGCCGCCGACGTCGGCGGCGATGAACGGGGACGCGGCCGGAGCCAGCTTGCTGGCAGCGCTCATGCGGTCCACTCCGGGACGGTGGTTGCGGCAACGGCGTTTTGACCGCCCGCCCTTTCGGCGCGCATCGGCTGCGCTGCACGGGGCGAAACCGCCGTCCGCTTGGAATCCCACTGCATCGCTTCCCTCCATTGATCCCGGCCAGCCCCCGCTGGCGGTGCCGAGATTGCCCACCATTTGACAACGTTGTCAACTCGCGGTCACGCAGCCCTAACAAAGGCACTAAAACTGCGAACTAGCGGCATTTTCCATGATGCGACGCAGCATAGGGACGCGCTCGCGCGGCCCAGGCCCAGGCTGGGTTTCGGGCTGCCTTCTGGCTTGTCGGACAAAGTTGTGACACCGTTGAGCCAACGGATGTCGTGCAAGTCAAATGCGACAGTGCCGTAACGCCGCGGGGCGCTCCCCGCGTTCCTGGAGGGGAGTCCTGATCACATGTCCACGCCCAATACCGGCGGCCCGCCGCAGCGCTATCTCGGCTCGATCGCGATCGTCGGCGCGCTGTTCTTCATCTTCGGCTTCGTCACCTGGCTCAACGGCCCGCTGATCTCGTTCGCGCAGCTGGCGTTCGACGTGAGCGAATCGCTGGCCTTCCTGATCCCGAGCGCCTTCTACATCTCGTACTTTTGCCTCGCCCTGCCTTCGTCGTCGATCCTCAAGAAGACGGGCATGAAGAAGGGCATGGCGCTGGGCCTGTTCCTGATGGCCGTCGGCGCGGCCGTGTTCGGCCACTACACGACGCAGCGCATCTATCCGGGCGCGGTGACGGGCGTGTTCGTGATCGGCGCGGGTCTGGCGATTCTGCAGACCGCGGTAAACCCCTACATCAGCATCCTGGGACCGATCGAGGGTGCGGCGCAGCGCATCGCGGTCATGGGCATCTGCAACAAACTCGCCGGTTGGGCGGCCCCCTTCGTCATCGGCACGCTCGTCATGCATGGCATGGGCGACGTCGCCAGCCAGGTCGACGGCGCGGATGCCGCAACGAAGGCGGCGGTGCTCAACGAGTTCGCCGCTCGCATTCATACCCCTTACATGGTGATGGCGGGACTGCTGGCCCTGCTCGCAGTGGGCATCCTGTTCTCGCCGTTGCCGGAAATTCGCGCCGAAGAAGTCAATGCCGACGGTTCGGACGCCCAGTCCGGCGGCAGGCCGGCCGGACTGCTGCAGTTTCCTCATGTCTGGTTGGGCGCACTGTGCATCTTCGTGTATGTCGGCGCGGAGGTGATGGCCGGCGATGCGATCGGCACCTACGGCCACGGCTTCGGCCTGCCACTGGACCAGACCAAGTTCTTCACCTCGTTCACTCTGGGCGCGATGTTGGTCGGCTACCTGGTGGGCCTCGTCACGATCCCGCGCTTCATCTCGCAGGAACGCTACCTCAGCCTGTCGGCAGTGCTCGGCGTGGCCCTGACCATCGGCGCCTACCTCACCCACGGCATGGTCTCGGTCGGCTTCGTCGCCGCGCTGGGCTTCGCCAACGCGATGATGTGGCCGGCGATATTCCCGCTCGCGATCCGCGGCCTGGGCCGTCTCACCGAAAAGGGATCGGCGCTGTTGATCATGGGTATCGCAGGCGGCGCGGTGATTCCGCAGCTGTTCGTGCACCTCAAGCAGCACTACGACTTCCAAGCCGTGTTCGCGCTGTTGATGATCCCCTGCTACCTCTACATCCTGTACTTCGCCCTGCGCGGCTATCGCGTCGGGCTGCGCCGCAACGCCAACGTCGGCGCCGCGGCGGCTCAGCGCGGCTGAGCGCGACGCGACGCGACGGACCGGGGATGCCTCCGGTCCGTCGCGAACGCCGATACCATAGGCGGCCGATACCGGCGCCAGGGTCAGCCAGGACTTTATGCAGCACGCGGATACCCGTTCGATCGTCAGCGGCGATACCCAGTACACCAAGGACTGGTTCCAGGCCCATGTGCGCAACTGGGAGCGTTGGCTGGACGGCTTCCGCGATCGCCCGGGTTTGCGCTTCCTCGAGATCGGCAGCTTCGAGGGCCGCTCGACGGTGTGGTTGCTGCAAAACGTGCTGACCCAGCCCGACAGCCGCATCGACTGCATCGACCTGTTCCGCCCCGATCCGCTGCAGGGCGACTACCACCAGCGCTTCCGCGCCAACGTCGCGCCGTGGAAGCAGCGGGTGACCGAGTACGCCGGTCCCAGCGCCGAGCAGCTGGGCCGGGTGACCGGCCCCTACGACATGATCTACGTCGACGGCTGGCATACCGCGTTCGGCGCGCTCGCCGACGGCGTGATGTCCTGGCCGCTGCTCAAGGTCGGCGGGCTGATGATCTTCGACGACTACCTGTGGATGCCGCCGGCCTATTACGAGGCCAGCAAGCCCAACAAGCTGGTGCGCGAGTTCTGGCGCGCGCTGGGCAAGCGCTGGCAGGACCGCGCGATCGCGCGCATCGCCGCGCAGACGCCCAAGCTGGGCATCGACGGTCTGCTGCGCACGCTGGAAGGCCAGTACGAACTGGTCGAGCGCGGCTACCAGCTGGCGATCCGCAAGACCCGGGCGTTCGAGGACGTGACCCTGGAACTGGACACCTGAACCGCCGGCGCGCGCCTGTGCCGAAACCGGCCGACCGCGCGCGCCGCTTGCGTCGCGTCGGCGCCCGAGTAGGCTAGGCGCAACGCCCACGCGTGCGAACGCGGCGGCGACTCCGATCGACTACCCCGAGGCAGCGGTGCGCCGACCCACGATCAAAGATGTCGCCGAACGCGCGCAGGTCTCGCTGAAAACCGTATCGCGGGTCATCAACGACGAACCCAGCGTGCGCGCCCGCACCCGCGCGCGGGTGAACCAGGCGATCGCCGAACTCGACTACCGCCCCGACCCGTCGGCGCGCAGCCTGCGCAGCGCGATGCCGTATGCGCTGGGCGTGGTCTACGACAACCCCAACCCCTACTACATCATCAGCGTGCAGAACGGCGTGCTCGCGGCCTGCCGCGAAACCGGCTACGGGCTGCAGATCCATCCCTGCGATTCGTCCTCGCCGTTGCTGGCCGCCGACCTGATCGACCTGGTCCAGGGCGCGCGCCTGGCCGGACTGGTGCTGGCGCCGCCGATGTCGGAACGCATGGAGCTGGTCAGCGAACTGGTCGCGCATGGGATACGCCTGGTGCGCATCGTCTCCGCCGCCGAAGACCCCAAGGACGGCTCGCCCTGCGTCTGGGTCGACGACCGCGACGCCGCTTACGACATCACCGAGCATCTGATCCAGCTCGGCCACCAGCGCATCGGTTTCCTCTGGGGCGGCAAGTCGCACCGCTCCAGTTGGGAACGTTACAAGGGTTACGCGCAAGCCTTGGCCGACTACGGTATCGGCGAGGACGAGGACCTGGTGCTGCCGGGCGACTACTCCTTCGACGACGGCTTCCGCGGCGCGCGCCGTTTGTTCGCCCTGCCCAACCGGCCTACGGCGATCTTCGGCAGCAACGACGAGATCGCCGCCGGCGTGCTGGCGGCGGCCAAGTCCAGCGGCATGCATGTGCCCTACGACCTGTCGATCGCCGGCTTCGAGGACAGCCCGTTCTCCAAGCAGTCCTGGCCGACCCTGACCACCGCGCGCCAGGCCACCGAGGAAATCGCGCGCCACGCCGCCTATCGCCTGATCGCCGACCTGCGCCGCGAGACCGACCAGCCCTTGCAGGTGCCGGCGAACGAAGGTTTCAGCCCGATCCTGGTGGTGCGCGGTTCGACCGCGCCGCCGCGTCCGCCGCAGGCTTGAGCGCGCCAATCAGCGACGCCCCGCCTCACAGCCTCGGGCCCATAGGAGCGGCGCGTGCCGCGACCGCGAAACTACGGCTACTGCGCAATCGCGGCTTACGCCGCTCCCACAGAGAGCACGACGTTTCATCGCTATCCATGCGCGATGCGCTGGCTTCGTGTGGGAGCGGCGTAAGCCGCGATTGCGAATCTTCGGCGGCCTGCGCGGTCGCGGCTCACGCCGCTCCTACCCCAAGGCGGAATGCGGTCGTGCGATCAGCCGCGCAGTTGCGAGGCTACGCGCGCCAGGGCTTCGATCCGGGCCCAGTCGCCGGCGTTCACCGCGGCCGGCGGACACACCCAGGAGCCGCCCACGCAGGGCACGTTGGCCAGGGCCAGGTACTGCGGCGCGTTGTCCGGGCCGATGCCGCCGGTGGCGCAGAAGCGCAGGTCCGGTAGCGGTCCGCCCAGGCCGCGCAGGGCGCCGGTGCCGCCGATGGACTCGGCCGGAAAGAACTTCAGATAACGGTAGCCGTGATCGGCCAGCGTCATCGCCTCCGACGCGGTCGCCGCGCCCGGCAGCCACGGCAGATCGGTGCACTGCGCGGCCGCGATCAGACTGGCCGAGGCGCCCGGCGATACCGCGAAGGTCGCCCCGGCCTTCTGCGCGGCGGCGAAATCGGCCGGCCGGCGCACGCTGCCGACGCCGACCGCGGCGCCCTCGACTTCGTTGGCGATCGCACGCACCGCGTCCAACGCGACCGGGGTACGCAGGGTCACCTCGATCGCGGGCAGTCCGCCGGCGACCAGGGCGCGCGCCAGCGGCACCGCGTGCGCGAGATCCTCGATCACCAGCACCGGCACCACCGGCGCCAGCGCCAGCACGGCGGCGATGCGTTCCTGCAGATCGTGGATCGAGTTCATTGCAAGCTCCATGGATAGATGCACGGCTGGTATAGCGAAACGCAATGCGGCGGTGTCGACGGCGCAGGATGCGGTGAGCGCAGCGAACCGCATCGTAGAGGCTGCACACCCGGCGGTCACCCGGCTCGTTGCGCGTTGCGCTGGTCGCCGCGCGAGCGCCGCCGACGCTCAAGCGCGCGCGGCGACTTCGTCGATGTGCTTGAGCAGGTCGGCCGGGTCCTCGTAGACCCGGAACGCGCCGGCGCGCTCGAGCTCGTCCTGGCCGTAGCCGCCCGATAGCAGACCCACGCCCAGCGCGCGTGCGCGCCGCGCGGCCAGCAGGTCCCAGATGCTGTCGCCGACCACGATGGAATGCTCGATGTCGGCGCCCAGCTTGTCGGCCGCGGCCAGGAACAGATCGGGATCGGGCTTGGCGTGGCGGACCATGTCGCGGGTGATCACCGGCACTTTCTCCGGATCCACGCCCAGCGCGACCAGGTTGTGGCGCGCGGTCTCCATGCGTCCGCTGGTCGCGATCGACCACGGAATCTCGTTCTCGCTGAGGTAGGCCAGCAGCTCGACCGCGCCAGGCAGCGGCCGGATCTGCGCGGCCTGCGCGCCGTAGGCCTGGGCATGCAGCTTATGCAGACGCTCGACCCGCTCCGCAGTGATGTCGATACCGGTCTCGCGCAGCAGGATGTTGGTGAACAGCCCGCCGCTCATGCCGATCTTGCGGTGGATGCGCCACACCGATAGCGGAATGCCGTCGGCATCCAGGGCCTGCTTCCACGCCAGCACGTGCTGATAGACGCTGTCGACCAGGGTGCCGTCCAGGTCGAACAGGAAGGCGGTGCGGACGGGGGCGGGCATGGGGGCTCCAGAGGTGGGGGCTAAGGGGGCTTCAGTTTTGCGGGGCTGCGACTGCTGCGAAATCTCTTTTGCTTTTTTTGCCGTCATTCCCGCGAAGGCGGGAATCCAGTGACTGGGTTGTCGTAGCGATTGCGATGGATTCGAACGGAGGTGGCTCGCATTGCCGTTCTTCGTAGCACTCGCCGTTGACGCTACATGGCGCTTAAGTCACTGGATTCCCGCTTTCGCGGGAATGACGGCGGAAGTAGCGCGGCAGATCCATCATGGCTGCGTTCGACCTCATCACGATTGCCGCAACAGCCAAGTCACTGGATTCCCGCTTTCGCGGGAATGACGGCCGTAGTGACGTCGCGATAACGGTGCGATAGCGACAAGGGTTAATGCATCAACGCGGTCCTATCCCTCCTCCCGCGCAAACACCCCCGCCCCCCGATCCGCCGGCGCAGCGTAGTCGCGGAACGCGGCGAACAGTTCGCGGCCCATGCCGACGTGGTGCGAGGACAGATCCGCGCGCGCATGTTCGCGCTGGGTCCAATCGTCCTCGGTGCGCAGGCTGAGCGTGCCCGCGATAGCGTCCACGCGCACGACGTCGCCGTCGCGCAGCTGCGCCAGCGGGCCGCCGCAGGCGGCTTCGGGAGTGACGTGGATGGCCGCCGGCACTTGGCCGGAGGCGCCGGACATGCGGCCGTCGGTGACCAGGGCGACGCGATGGCCGCGCTTTTGCAGCACGGTCAGCGTGGGAGTGAGCTGGTGCAGTTCCGGCATGCCGTTCGCGCGCGGGCCCTGGAAGCGCACCACCACCACCACGTCGCGCTCGAGCTCGCCGCGTTCGAAGGCCTGCTTGACCTCGTACTGCTCGCTGAACACCCGGCACGGCGCCTCGACCACCCAGCGGTCCTCGGGCACCGCCGAGACCTTGATCGCGGCGGTGCCGAGTTCGCCGACCAGCACGCGCAGGCCGCCGTCGGCGCGAAACGGCTCGGCGACCGGACGCAGTACGGAGGGGTCGCCGCTGCGGCCGGTCGCCGGCACGTAGGCGATGCGCCCATCGCCTTCGAGCCGCGCTTCGACGCGGTAACGGTTAAGGCCGGGGCCGGCCACCGTCTCGACATCGCCATGCAGAAGACCGGCGTCGAGCAGCTCGCCTATCAGGAACGCCAAACCGCCGGCTGCGTGAAAATGATTCACGTCGGCGCTGCCGTTGGGGTACACGCGCGCCAGCAGCGGGATCGCCGAGGACAGGGCGTCGAAATCCTCCAGCCTCAGCTCGATCCCGGCCGCCGCGGCGATCGCGATCAGATGCAGCAGGTGATTGGTGGAGCCGCCGGTGGCGTGCAGGCCGATCACGCCGTTGACGATCGCGCGCTCGTCGACGATGCGGCCGATCGGGCGATAGTCCTCGCCCAGGGCGGTGATCTGCGCGGCTCGCTGCGCGGTCGACGCGGTCAGCGCGTCGCGCAGCGGCGTGTTGGGATGGACGAAGCTGGAGCCGGGCAGGTGCAGGCCCATCAGTTCCATCAGCATCTGGTTGGAATTGGCGGTGCCGTAGAAGGTGCAGGTACCGGGGCCGTGGTAGCTGCGCGCCTCGGCTTCCAGCAGTTCGTCGCGGGTGGCATCGCCGGTGGCGTAGCGCTGGCGCACGCGCGACTTCTCGTCGTTGGGCAGGCCCGAGGTCATCGGCCCGGCCGGCACGAAGATGCCGGGCAGGTGGCCGAAGTGCAGTGCGCCGATCAGCAGGCCCGGCACGATCTTGTCGCACACGCCCAGGTACAGCGCGGCATCGAACATGTCGTGCGACAACGCGATCGCGGTCGACATCGCGATCACGTCGCGCGAGAACAGCGACAGCTCCATGCCCTCGCGGCCCTGGGTCACGCCGTCGCACATCGCCGGCACGCCGCCGGCGACCTGCGCGGTCGCGCCGGCCTCGCGCGCGGCGGCCTTGAGCAGATCGGGGAAGCGCTCCAGCGGCTGATGCGCCGAGAGCATGTCGTTGTAGGAGGTCACGATGCCCAGGTTGGGCGCGTGGCCCGAGCGCAGCGCCTGCTTGTCGCCGGGCGCGCAGGCCGCGAAGCCGTGGGCGAGGTTGCCGCAGGACAGGCGCCGGCGCTGCGGTCCGCCGCCCTGGGCGGCGTCGATGCGCGCGAGGTAGGCGTCGCGACGGACGCGGCTGCGTTCGACGATACGTTGGGTGACTTGCGCGACTACGGGATGCAATGAGGTGTTCACGGGGACTCGTTGGCTGCGAAGCGCGGGCGATGGAGGTCCGGGTCGGTACGTCGTCCAGCATAGGGCGACAGCGCGCCGCGGGTGGGAGGGGCGAACTCCGCGGCGGCGCTGCCTATGAAGCCCGCAGCGATCACGGACTCCAATACAGGGTCGGCGGCGAGGGCGCGCCCGCCAGCACCGAGCGGATCGGCAGGACGCTGCGCGGATCGCGCTGCACGGCGTCCAGCAAGGCACGCTTCTTCGCGCCTTCGATATGCAGGTATAGCGCCGGCGCGGTGAAGATCGCGCTCAGGGTCAGGCTCATGCGCGGCTCCGGCATGGCCTCGGTGCGCACCGCCATCACCGGAGCGCGTCCGCGCGGCTGCAGGCCGATCTCGCGCAGCGCCGGGTTGTCGCGGCCCAGGTCGGGGAACAGCGAGGCGACATGGCCGTCCTCGCCCATGCCCAGCACCGCCACGTCCAGCGGCAGGCCTTCGTTGGCGATCTTGGTCAGCACCGGCATCAGCGCCGCTTCCGGAGTTTCGGTGGGACGGTACATCGGCAGCAGGCGCGCGGCGGCGGCGTTGTCGCGCAGCAGATGATCGCGCAGCAGCTTCTCGTTGGAACGCGGATGCTCCGGCGGCAGCCAGCGCTCGTCGACCGGCAGCACGGTCACCCGCGCCCAATCCAGCGTCTGCGTCGCCAAGGCCTCGAAGAAGCGCTTGGGCGTGTTGCCGCCGGACAGCGCGATGCAGGCCTCGCCGTGGCGCGCGAGCGCGCCGCGCAGATCGGCCGCGACCTGCTTGGCCAAGGCCTGCGCCAGTTGTTCGGCATCCTCGAACAGGCGCTCGTGCAGCGGCAGGGGCAGCGGTTCGATCACGGTCAAGCGCTCAGCCTGCATCTTCATGCCAGGTCCTCCCGTCGCGTTCGATCAGGGCCACCGCGGCGCTGGGGCCCCAGCTGCCGGCGGTGTAGGGGCGCGGCGCCTCGGCGCCCGCGGCCCAGGCGGCGCGGATCGGGTCGATCCACGTCCAGGCCGCGTCGACCTCGTCGCGGCGCATGAACAGCATCGGATTGCCGCGCACCACGTCCATCAGCAGACGCTCGTAGGCGTCGGCCTGACGGCCGCCGAAGGCCGCGGCGAAACTCATGTCCAAGGGCACGTGGCGCAGGCGCAGGCCACCCGGGCCCGGCACCTTGTTCATCAGCCACAGCTTCACGCCCTCGTCGGGCTGCAGGCGCAGCACCAACTTGTTCGGCGCCAGGCGGCTGGAAGGGTCCTGTTCGGTGAGCTCTTCGAAGATCGAATGCGGCACCTGGCGGAAGGTCACCACGATCTCCGACACCCGCTCGCCCAGGCGCTTGCCGGTGCGCAGATAGAACGGCACGCCGGCCCAGCGCCAGTTCTTCACTTCGGCCTTGAGCGCGACGAAGGTTTCGGTGTGCGATTGCGCACCCAGCTCTTGCGCATAGCCCGGCACCGCGCGGCCGTCGACCGCGCCGGCCTTGTACTGGCCGCGCACGGTGTACTGGGCCGCGTTGCCGTTCTCGATCGGGCGCAGCGCGCGCAGCACCTTCAGTTTCTCGTCGCGGATCGCATCGGCGGCCAGCGAGGACGGCGGTTCCATCGCCACCAGGCACAGCAGCTGCAGCAGATGGTTCTGGACCATGTCGCGCAGCGCGCCGGACTTGTCGTAGTACGGCGCGCGCGATTCCACGCCCACCGTTTCGGCCACCGTGATCTGGACGTGATCGATGTGCTCGGCCTTCCACAGCGGCTCGAACAACGCGTTGCCGAAGCGCAGCGCGGTCAGGTTCTGCACCGTCTCCTTGCCCAGGTAATGGTCGATGCGGAATATCTGGGTTTCGGCGAACACGCGCCCGAGCGCGTCGTTGATCGCGTCGGCGCTGGCGCCGTCCTTGCCCAGCGGCTTCTCCACCACCACCCGCGTCTTCGGGCCGACCAGGCCGTGCGACTGCAGACGGTCGCCGACGATGCCGAACAGGTCCGGCCCGACCGCGAGGTAGAACACGCGTACGCGTTCGTCGCCGGCGAACTCGGCCGCGAACTCCGGCCAGGCCGCGTCCGAACTCAGGTCCAGGCGGCGGTACAGCAGCAATGCGAGGAAGCCGTCGATGGCGTCGGACTCGCGCGCATCGAGATTGGCGAACTGGGCCAAGGCCTCGCGCACCCGGCCGCGGTAGTCGTCGTCGCTCTGGCTGTCGCGCGCGATCGCGACGATGCGGGTGCCGGCGACGATCTGGCCGTCGGCATAGCGGTGGAACAGCGCCGGCAGCAGCTTGCGCATGGCCAGGTCGCCGGTGCCGCCGAAGATCACCAGGTCGAAGGGAGACAACGGCGCCGAATGCGGCGCCTGGGACGGGGACGGCACGGAGTACACGCTCATGGACGGGCTCGGACTGGTATGGGCAAAACCATACCGGTAAAGATACCAGTGAGATACCAGTTACGCAAATTTACGATAAATCAATCGCTTATAATGAGATAGAGGCCCCAGGTTGCCGCCAGTGGTCTGTGACTGGTATCTTTTCCCCATGGAGCCCTACCTCGTCAGCGAGTTCCGCCGCCAGGCCCAGACGCGTCGCGCGCCGGCCTACCAGCACCTGCGCCGGACCCTGCAGCACGCGATCGAGAACGGCGAGATCACCGCCGGCCAGGCCCTGCCCGGCGAACGCGAACTGGGCAAGCTGCTGGACCTGTCGCGGGTGACCGTGCGCAAGGCCATCGCCGGCCTGGTCGCCGACGGCCTGCTGGTGCAGCGCCAGGGCGCTGGCACCTTCGTGGCCGAGCGCATCGTCAAATCCTTCTCGCGCCTGACCAGCTTCACCGACGACCTGCGCGCGCGCGGGCTGGACCCGCGCTCGACCTTCCTGGAGCGCGGCGTCGGCGAGGTCACGCCCGAGGAGGCGATGGCGCTGAACCTGTCGCCGGGCGCCTCGGTGATCCGCTACTACCGCCTGCGCACCGCCGACGGCGTGGCCCTGGCGCTGGAGCGCACGGTGGTGCCGCTGGCGGTGCTGCCCGATCCCGGCCTGGTCGAGAACTCGCTGTACGAAGCCTTCTCCAAGCTCGGCATCCGCCCGGCGCGCGCGCTGCAGCGCCTGCGCGCGATTGCCTTCGACGCCGAGCAGGCGCGGCTGATGGGCCTGCCCGAGGGCGCGCCCGGTCTGTTCATCGAACGTCGCACCTTCCTCGACGACGGCCGCGTCGTCGAATTCACCCGATCCTTCTACCGCGGCGACGCCTACGACTTCGTCGCCGAACTGCAGAGCGAAACCACGCCGTGAGCACACAGACCCTGCTGGACCCGACGAGCACGCGCATGTACGCCGAGGCGCAGGAAGCCGGCGACGCGGTCGCGCGCCAGTTCGCGGCCAACGCCGACGCGATCGACGACCTCAGCGATCGCCTGCGCCAGCGCCCGCCGCGCTTCATCGTCACCTGCGCGCGCGGCAGCTCCGATCACGCCGCGACCTACGGCAAGTATCTGTTCGAGACCCAGCTGGGCCTGATCACCGCTTCGGCCTCGCCCTCGGTGGGTTCGGTCTACGCGATCCGGCCCAAGCTCGACGACGCCCTGTTCGTGGCGATCTCGCAATCGGGCAAGAGCCCGGATCTGTTGCGCAACGCCGAGATCGCCAAGTCCGCCGGCGCGCATGTGGTGGCCTTGGTCAACGTGCTCGATTCGCCGCTGGCCGGTATCGCCGACACGGTGCTGGGCCTGCACGCGGGCCCGGAAACCAGCGTGGCAGCGACCAAGAGCTATCTGTGCTCGCTGTCGGCGCTGCTGCAGCTGACCGCGCGCTGGAGCAACGACGCCACCCTGTTCAACGCCGTGCATGCCCTGCCCGAGGCGTTGCGCGCCTCGTTCGAACAGGACTGGTCGCCGTTGGTCGAAGGCCTGGTCGACGCGCGCAATCTGTTCGTAGTCGGTCGCGGCCTGGGTCTGGGCGCGGCGCAGGAAGCCGCGCTCAAGTTCAAGGAAACCTGCGGCCTGCACGCCGAGGCCTTCAGCAGCGCCGAGGTCAAGCACGGCCCGATGGCGATCGTCGGCCCCGGCTTTCCGGTGCTGGCCTTCGCCCAGGACGACGGCACCGGCGACGGCACGGTAGCGGTGGCCGAGGAGTTCCGCGCGCGCGGCGCGCCGGTATGGCTGGCCGCGCCCGGACGCTCGGGCGCGGGCAGCCTGCCCCTGGCGCGCTCGCAGCACCCGGCGATGACGCCGCTGCTGACCGTGGCCAGCTTCTACAAGGCGGCCAATGCGCTGTCGGTGGCGCGCGGGCACAATCCGGATCTGCCGCCGCATCTGAACAAGGTCACTGAGACCGTCTGATGTCGGCTTCCGTCGCCACCGCCTTCGTCAACGGCCGCGTGCTCAGCGAACGCGGTTTCGAATCCGATCTGTGCGTGATCGTCGAGGACGGCCACATCGTCGCCGTGGTCCCGGGCGCCGCGCCTGCCGGCGCGCAGGTGGTCGATCTGCAGGGCCGCTATCTGGTGCCCGGCTTCATCGACACCCAGGTCAACGGCGGCGGCGACGTGTTGTTCAACGATGCGCCCACGGTCGAAGGATTGCACCGGATCGCCGAGGCGCACCGCCGCTACGGCACCACCGGCCTGATGCCGACCCTGATCAGCGACGACGTCGCGGTGATGCTGCGCGCGATCGCGGCGGTGCGAGAGGCGATCGCTCAAGGCGTGCCGGGCATTCTAGGCATCCACCTCGAAGGCCCCTATCTGGCCAGCGCGCGCAAGGGCGTGCACAACCCCGACAAGTTCCACACCCCGGATGCGGACGAACTCGACCGCATCGCCTCGCTGGGCGTCGGCAAGACCATGCTCACGCTGGCGCCGGAACGTTTCGACGATGCCACCTTGCAGGCCCTGGCCGCGCGCGGTGTGCTGGTCTGCGCCGGCCATACCGCCGCCGACTACGAACGCCTGCGCGCGGCTTTCGCCCACGGCGTGCGCGGCGTGACTCATTTGTTCAACGCGATGACGCCGATGGGCAGCCGCGAACCCGGCGGCGTCGGCGCGGCGATCGAGGACCCGAACAGCTGGTGCGGCGTGATCGTCGACGGCGAACACGTGCACGATGCATCCTTGCGCATCGCCATCGCCGCCAAGCCGCGCGGCAAGATCATGCTGGTCACCGACGCGATGCCGCCGGTCGGCGGCGAGCGCGAGGACTTCGTGCTCTACGGCCAGACCATGACCTGCCGCGACGGCAAGTGCAGCACCGCCGAAGGCACGCTGGCCGGTTCCGCGCTGGACATGGCCAGCGCGGTGCGCAACACCGTGCAGCGCCTGGGCTTGCCGCTGGACGAGGCCTGCCGCATGGCCTCGACCTATCCGGCCGAGTTCCTCGGCCTGGGCCACGAACTGGGCCGAATCGCGCCGGGTTATCGCGCGGATCTGGTGGTGCTGGACGAAGCCTTGCGGGTTACCGGCACCTGGATCGGCGGCCGCGCCTAAGCGTCCGCGCGCAAGATCGACGAATGCAGGGTGCGTTGAGCGCAGCGAAACGCACTATCGCCCTACCCGGCGCCTCGCCTCGATTGGCTAGAGGCCCAGCACCTCAAGCACCCGCAGGATGCGGTTCCTCGATGTCTATGGCCCCACGACGAGACCGTTTGTACCCGACGCAAGTTCACGGCAGGACGGAATGCTCATAAGCCAACCACTGCGTATTAGTCGCTGAGCCAGACCCGCAGAAATTTTTGTTTCGAGTTGCTCCAGAAGTAGAGCGAGGCGGCACTTTCTGGCCTGAAGTACATGAGACTTGGGGAGGACAACTTCAGTTTTGGTCGGCCCGAATCAGGACCGAAGTTGCAATCTTCCGCGTAATCGAAACAAGCGTACGCGACGACGCCCGGCGGCTCCACGTCTATCGCCATCGCCAGGGAGGCATCCGGATGGCTTGCGCTGCCTTTGATGTGATCAAGCTTGATCCAGTGGTAACCGCCATCCCGATCCGACAAATGAACCCAGAGCGCTTCGTCGCCGGACTTACGGCGGATGAGCAGCAAGGCTGTATCTTGCCGGCCATCCGCGTTGAAGTCGGCGATCGCACGGGTGAATTTGTTCGGCGACTGCTGGAGCATCGGATCGGCAAGCTCGCGGGCGTTCGGCGGGCGCCAACCCGAAGGCAGTTCACCATGTGCCGGCAGCGCACCCGCGGCCAACAGGACAGTCGCAAGTATCGACATAACGCAGACGTTCCCCGAAGACGGCGTGCGACTCGAATCTTACGTCGGCCGTCCATCGCGCGCCACGTCGCGGCCGAACCGAGCGCCTACTCTTTACAGCGGGCGATCGCGCACGAGCACCGAATGATGCACCGCCAACACCGTCGCCACGCCCACATCGCGTGAGCCCTCCGCCACTTTCAGCACGCGACCCACCCATAGCGTGCCGGGATATTGCTCCGGCGCGAGAAACCACACGTCCGCACGCGCACGGCCGCCGGTTTCCACATGTGGCACATCGATGAATTCGTGATAGCTGGAGGTCCACTCGTCGGCCCCGATCGCGTACAGCGGCCGGTAACCGGACAACACGCGCTTGACGTTACCGGCGTGCGTGCGCGCGGTCAGTTCGAACAACACGGTTGCGTGAGCGGGCATGGGCGGACGACTCATGGCTTAGCCCTTCTCGAATACATGCTTGGACTGCTTCGCGCCGCAGGCCGGACAGTAACTCGCTTGCGGCGTACGCAAGGGTTTTCCGCAGTTCGTACATGGCGGGCCGTACAGCGACGCGCGGTGATGCCATAGCGCATTCGGGTTAGCCTCGCGGAAGCCGGTCAAACGCTCGTAGAAACTCAACGCGCGGAGGCTGTCGACGGATTGCATCGCCGCCGCGAGGCCGTCGCCGGTAATGACGCGGTGGCGCTGGACATCCTCGATGACCCGCATCAGCAACGGCTCCATCGACTGCCACTCTTCGTCGGTCAGCATCGGCAGGACCCTGTCGCAACGCCAGCAATAGAGGTCTTGGGGCATGGCGCGAGTCCGGTTCGATCAATGGTTCGCCACGTCGTTCGATGAGGGCGTAGCCTGCGCCGCCAACCTGACGATCGCCGCGATCCCCGCCTCCATCCGCAAGCGCGCCGCCGGATTGGCCGAGTGCACCGCGATCGCGGGCGGGCGGAAACCGTCCAGCGCCACCGCTTCTTCGATCCAGGCGATCACGTCGTAGCCGGTGCCGCGGGCGTCGTCGCCGAGGTCGTGGTCCAGGCTGATCTGCGTCACCGTGCCCTGGCGCAGCAAGGCGATCGCCTCGTCGGGCCAATAGACCCGTACCCAGCCGTCAGGCGTCGTTCGTTCGTCGTCGAGGTACACGCGCATGGCCGCGACCTTAGCGACAGGGCGCGGCGAACGCGAGCGGCCGGGCGGAATCGGTTTCAGTTGAAACCACCGCCACATTGCGCGTGCCTGCAGGCCCGCTTCGCCTCGGCCATTGCGGCCGCGGCGGGCCGCCTCGCGGCCGCCATACGCACAAAGGCTATAATTCCGAGTCTTTGCTCGGACCCGGCGGTCGCCGGCTCCCGGCCGGACGCCGTCGTCCCTCCCCCGCCAGCCCACCCGCGGCACCGCCGCGAGAGCCCGCCATGACCAGCACCGCAGAACTCAGCTCGCCCTCGTCGGCGAACACCGCCCTGACCAACAGCGTCCTCGACCCGGACTACGGACTGGACCACAAGTACACCCGTCAGGAAGGCCGCATCTACCTGTCCGGTGTGCAAGCGCTGGTGCGCCTGCCGCTGATGCAGCGACTGCGCGATCAGGCCGCCGGCCTGAACACGGGCGGCTTCATCTCCGGCTACCGCGGCTCGCCGCTGGGCGGTTTCGACCTGGAGCTGTGGCGCGCGCGCAAGCATCTGGAGGCGGCGGGCGTGAAGTTCACCCCGGGCCTCAACGAGGACCTGGGCGCGACCATGGTCTGGGGCACCCAGCAGACCAATCTGTTCCCGGGCGCCAAGGTCGAAGGCGTGTACGGCATGTGGTACGGCAAGGGCCCGGGCGTGGACCGCACCGGCGACGTGTTCAAGCACGCCAACGCGGCCGGCACCGGCAAGTACGGCGGCGTGCTGGCGCTGGCGGCCGACGATCATGCCTGCCGCTCCTCGACCCTGCCGCACGGCTCGGAAGGCGAATTCGTCAGCGCGATGATGCCGATCCTGAACCCGGCCGGCGTGCAGGACATCCTCGACATGGGCCTGGTCGGCTGGGCGATGTCGCGCTACACCGGCCGTTGGGTCGGCTTCAAGACCATCGCCGAGACCGTCGAGTCCTCGGCCTCGGTCGACGTCAATCCGCTGGCGCTGCAGATCGTCACCCCCGACGACTTCCAGTTGCCGCCGGGCGGCCTCAACATCCGTTGGCCCGATCCGCCGATGGATCAGGAAATGCGCCTGCACCAGTACGCGGTCAAGGCCGCGCAGGCGTTCGCGCGCGCCAACAAGATCGACCGCCTGGTCATCGATTCGGCGAATGCGCGCCTGGGCATCATCACCACCGGCAAGAGCTACCTGGACGTGCTGCAGGCCCTGGAATACCTGGGTCTGGACGCGCGCGCCTGCTCGGAGCTGGGCATCCGCGTCTACAAGGTCGGCATGACCTGGCCGCTGGAGCCGGTCGGCCTGCGCGCGTTCGCGCGCGGCCTGCAGGACATCCTGGTGGTCGAGGAGAAGCACGCCTTCATCGAAAGCCAGATGAAGGAGTCGATGTACAACTGGGACGGCGGCCAGCGTCCGTCGATCGTCGGCAAGTACGACGAGAGCGGCGAGTGGATCCTGCCGTCCACCGGCGAACTCACCCCGGCCCGCATCGCCGGCGTGATCGCGCGCCGCATCCAGCGCTTCCACGACAGCGAACACATGCGCGACGTGCTGCGCTGGATGGAGGAGAAGGAATCCGAACTGGCCCTGCCGCGCGCCGCGTTCCCGCGCGTGCCGCACTACTGCTCGGGCTGCCCGCACAACACCTCCACCGTGGTGCCGGAAGGCTCGCGCGCGCTGGGCGGTATCGGTTGCCATTACATGGTGACCTGGATGGACCGCAGCACCGACACCTTCACCCACATGGGCGGCGAAGGCGTGACCTGGTCGGGCCAGGCGGCGTTCACCGAAACGCCGCACGTGTTCCAGAACCTCGGCGACGGCACCTACTTCCACTCCGGCTCGCTCGCGATCCGCCAGTCGGTCGCCACCGGCGTCAACATCACCTACAAGATCCTCTACAACGACGCGGTCGCGATGACCGGCGGCCAGCCCGTCGACGGCACCCTGTCGGTTCCGCAGATCGCGCACCAGGTGCGCAGCGAAGGCGTGCAGACCATCGTGCTGGTGTCCGACGATCTGGCCAAGTGGAGCAAGCGCGAGATCTTCCCGGGCGAGATGGAGTTCTACGACCGCAAGGAACTCGACGAGGTGCAAAAGCGCCTGCGCGAGGTCAAGGGCGTCAGCGTGCTGATCTACGACCAGACCTGCGCCACCGAGAAGCGCCGTCGCCGCAAGCGCGGCAAGATGGTCGATCCGCAGAAGCGCGTGATGGTCAACAGCCTGGTCTGCGAAGGCTGCGGCGACTGCGGCAAGAAGTCGTTCTGCGTGTCGGTGCTGCCCAAGGAAACCGAGTTCGGCCGCAAGCGCGAGATCGACCAGTCCAACTGCAACAAGGACTATTCCTGCGTCAACGGCTTCTGCCCCAGCTTCGTCACCGTGCACGGCGGCGGCCTGAAGAAGAAGAAGAGCAGCAACGCCAAGGACCGCCTCAGCGATCTGCCGCTGCCGCAGCTGCCCGCGCTGGATCAGCCCTGGAACATCCTGATCACCGGCGTCGGCGGCACCGGCGTGGTCACCATCGGCGCGCTGCTGGGCATGGCCGGTCACCTGGAAGGCAAGGGCGCGTCCGTGCTCGACCAGACCGGTCTGGCCCAGAAGGGCGGCGCGGTCACCACCCACATCCGCATCGCCAAGACCCCGCAGGACATCCACGCCGTGCGCATCGCCGCCGGCGAGGCCGACCTGGTGCTGGGCTGCGACATGGTCGTGGTCAACGACTACTGGGCGCTGTCCAAGGTGCGTGCCGGCCGCAGTGCGGTCGTGCTCAACAGCTATGAAGCGATGCCGGGCACCTTCACCACGCGTCCGGACATGCAGTTCCCGGCCACCGACATCGTCGCCGCGATCAAGCTGGCGCTGGGCGGCCAGGACCCGTACGTGGTCGACGCGACCCAGCTGGCCACCGCGCTGATGGGCGATGCGATCGCGACCAATCTGTTCATCCTCGGCTACGCCTGGCAACGCGGCCTGGTGCCGATCGCGTTCGACGCGCTGATGCGCGCGGTCGAGCTCAACGGCGCGGCGATCGAGATGAACAAGACCGCCTTCGCCTGGGGTCGTCTGGCGGTGGTCGATCCGGCCGCCGTGGCCGAGGCCGCCGGCCTGGTGCGCAACGCCCAGACCCGCGCCGAAGCCACCCCGCACGACCTGCCGCACCTGGCGCCGGGCGAGTGGGAAGGCAACGAATGGGGCGCCACCTCGGCCCCGCGCGCGACCCGCAACGAAGACGAACTGCGCCACGTGCCGGCCCAGGCCGACAGCGACAACGTCGCCTTCCTGCCGCTGGACGACCTGCGCCTGTCGCGTTCGCTGGACGAGCTGATCTCGCGCCGCGTCGCCTTCCTCACCGACTATCAGGACGCCAACTACGCCAAGCGCTACACCGACTTCGTCGCCAAGGTGCGCGAGGCCGAGCAGCGCAAGGCGCCGGGTTCGACCGACCTGACCGAGGCGGTCGCGCGTTATTTCTTCAAGCTCATGGCCTACAAGGACGAGTACGAAGTGGCGCGCCTGTACACCAGCGGCGAGTTCCAACGCCGCCTGCAGCAGCAGTTCGACGGCGACTACACGCTCAAGTTCCACCTCGCCCCGCCGCTGCTGGCCAAGAAGGACGCGCAGGGCCGCCTGATCAAGCAGGAGTTCGGCCCCTGGGTGTTCACCGCGTTCAAGTGGATGGCCAAGCTGCGCAAGCTGCGCGGCGGCAAGCTCGACATCTTCGGCTACACCGAGGAGCGCAAGATGGAGCGCCAGCTGATCGCCGACTACGAGCGCACCGTGGGCGAACTGCTGGGCACCCTGGACAGCGGCAACGCCGATCTGGCGGCCGAGATCGCCTCGATCCCGGAACACATCCGCGGCTACGGTCACGTCAAGGAAGCGCACCTGCACAAGGCCAAGGAGCGCGAAGCGGAGCTGATCAAGCAGTACCGCAATCCGCTGCGGATCGTGCAGGCGGCATAAGCGGTCGTCACCACCGGAACAGAAGAAAACCCCGCGCTGCGGGGTTTTCTTTTGGGCGTGGGGCGACGGCCACGCCCATGGCTCCTGCGCCGGTTTGACCAGGGGCGGCGCTCTGGTTAGCCTCGGCGGCGCGTAGTAGCTCAACGGGTCGTCGGCCTGCCCGTACAAGCGATCCAGATGCTCCAGCAGCGGCAGACCGAAGCGAC
>NZ_LMJO01000017.1:362851-627186 GCF_001429345.1 Lysobacter sp. Root983 | reverse complement strand
CAGGACCTGTCGTGGAGCCAGTACGGCGTCTCGCTGGACTTCCGTCGCCACTTCATCACCGAAGGCCGCAACTGGAACCCGTACGCCCTGCTGGGTATCGGCTACCAGCGTTCGGAAGAAGAGTTCAACGCGTTCCCGTCGCCGAACTCGCCGGGCCGCCGTGAAGACGGCAACCTGGCCGCCAAGGTCGGTCTGGGCATCCAGGGCGACCTGGGCCGCGTCGGTATCCGTACCGAGCTGGCGTACCGCGCCGACTTCGACGACACCAGCAATGCCGCTCCGCAGGAAGACTGGTTCGGCGACGTGCTGGCTTCGGTCGGCATCATCGTCCCGCTGGGCCCGGAAGCCNGCCGACTTCGACGACACCAGCAATGCCGCTCCGCAGGAAGACTGGTTCGGCGACGTGCTGGCTTCGGTCGGCATCATCGTCCCGCTGGGCCCGGAAGCCTCTGCTCCGCCGCCGCCGCCGGCTCCTGAAGTCGCGCCGAACTGCGCCGACAAGGACGACGATGGCGAYGGCGTGAACAACTGCGACGACAAGTGCCCCGGTTCGCAGGCTGGCCAGACCATCGGTCCGGACGGCTGCCCGGTGCCGGTCTCGATCGACCTGAAGGGCGTGAACTTCGACTTCGACAAGGCCACGCTGCGTNTCGCAGGCTGGCCAGACCATCGGTCCGGACGGCTGCCCGGTGCCGGTCTCGATCGACCTGAAGGGCGTGAACTTCGACTTCGACAAGGCCACGCTGCGTCCGGATTCGACCGCCATCCTCAACGAGGCCGTCGAGATCCTGAAGCGCAATCCGTCGCTGCGCGTCGAAGTCGCCGGTCACACCGACCAGTGCGGTAAGGACGCCTACAACCAGAAGCTGTCCGAGCGTCGCGCTCAGACCGTGTACGACTACCTGACCAGCAACGGCGTGGAAGCGTCGCGTCTGGGCGGTCCGAACGGTTACGGCGAAAGCCGTCCGCTGGAAGACAAGGGTCAGGCGTTCCCGGGCTGCAAGAGCGAGACCAACCGTCGCACCGAGCTGAACTCCCAGAACTAAGGGATGCCAGCCGGTTCTTCGGAGCCCGCCGCAACACACGAAGCCCGGCCCAGTGCCGGGCTTCGTTTTTTCGCGCGCGGCGGCGGGGAATGTGATCGCAACGGCGAAACCGCGGCTAGCGCACGCATGCGCGGTTGTCCGATCCGCCCCCCGCGCCTACACTGCCCAGGTCGTGTCCGGACCCCGTCGGGACATCGCGACGGCCAGACCGGAGGAAGTTCGCCATGCATCGTGTCCTAGCTGCAGCGCCGCTGCTGTTCATCGCTACGATCGCCCAAGCCGAAGTCGGCAACTGCGGTTCGATCACCGCGCCCGCGCTGGCGGTGCAGCCGACCGTGATCGCGCCGATCGCGCCGGAACTGGTCGCCCCCAGCTATCAGCTCGGCTCGCCCACCGGCGTGCTCTCGCAGGCCCTGGACGAATCCCTGTCGGTGGACCGCGTGCTGCTGCGCATGCGCATCGAAGGCTGCAACCTGGCCAACGCCAAACCGGCCGCGGGCGGCATGCCGACCTCGAACGACCCGGCCGCGTACAAGCCCAAGACCCAGTTCGACAACACGCCCTGGCGCTTCGACATGAGCCAGGGCGGCAAGCGCATGACCGCCGACGAATTCAGCGCCTGGATGAAGGCCAAGGGCGTGCGCGTGGCCAAGGGCGCCCCGGGCGCCGCCGCGCCCGCCCCGGCGCCGGCCCCCGTGGTCGAGGCGCCCAAGGACGAGAAGAAGGGCA
Source organism: Lysobacter sp. Root983 (assembly GCF_001429345.1). Lineage (NCBI taxonomy): Bacteria > Pseudomonadati > Pseudomonadota > Gammaproteobacteria > Lysobacterales > Lysobacteraceae > Lysobacter > Lysobacter sp. Root983. Next base: position 625,411 of record NZ_LMJO01000017.1, on the reverse strand, counting down.
AGAAGAAGTAAGCCCCGCGTCCGCGCGCGGTTCGCTCTCCCTCGCCGTCGAGGCCGCGCCACGCGCGCGGCCGTGCCCATGACCACCTCGCCCCGTCACGGCCTCGCCCGCGTGCTGTCCAAGCAAGGCCTGTGCTCGCGCAGCGAAGCCGCGCGCTGGATCGCCGCCGGCCGGGTCGCGGTCGACGGCCGCGTGGTGCGCGATCCCGAGTTCCCGATCGCCAGCGCCCCGCGCGCGCGCCCGCGCATCGCCGTGGACGGGCGCGATATCGATCAGGCCGCGCGCCTGTACCTGATGCTCAACAAACCGCGCGGCCTGGTCACCAGCGCCCGCGACGAGCGCGGCCGCGACACCGTCTACCGGTGTTTCGACGGCGCGCTATGGCAGGGCGCGCCCTTGCCCTGGCTGGCGCCGGTGGGGCGCCTGGATCAGGCCAGCGAAGGCCTGCTGCTGTTCTGCAACGACCCCGAATGGGCCGCGCGCATCACCGATCCCGAGCACGGGCCGGACAAGACCTATCACGTCCAGATCGACACGATTCCCGACGACGAGACGCTCGCGGCCCTGGTTGCCGGCGTGATCGAGGAGGGCGTGGCGCTGAGCGCCAAGTCCGCGCGTCTGCTGCGCAGCGGCGAGAAGAACGCCTGGCTGGAAATCGTGCTCGACGAAGGCCGCAACCGCCAGATCCGCCGCCTGCTGGCCGCGTTCGACATCGGCGTGTTGCGCCTGCTGCGGGTGGCGATCGGCGAGTTGGTGCTGGGCGAACTCGGCAAGGGCCAGTGGCGCATGCTCGGCGCATCCGAGATCGCGCAACTCTCGCGCTGATGCGCATTCGCGCCGGCCGAATCGCCGCGAAGACTTAACCGACGCGTCGCTTGCCCGAAAAAAACGTGCGCTGCTGCGGCATCGCTACGTGCGCGCGCGCCGCGATCGCGACATCGCCGAGCGCGCATGCGCGGGATTGTGGCGGAGCGCACCGTTTACCACCTTTGAGTTGCGATCAGCGCACCTAGACTCCCCCGGGACCGATACCTGGACTTGGGGAGTGAGCGACATGCGCAAGATCGTGATGGCCCTGCCGCTGCTGCTGTGCGCGAACTGGCTGGGCGCGCAGGAGCTGCCGTGCCGCGGCGCCGATGCTCCGGCCGCGCAGGCCGAAGTTGCGTTGCTGCTGGAAACGGCCGCGGCCTCGCCCAAGCTCGCGCGCCGCTCGAGCGCGCACGCCGAAGGCCCGCTCGCGCAGGCTTTCGGCCGGGTCGAACCGCTGTCGCCCTCGCTCGCGCCTTCGCCGTTGGGCGCCTGCACGCAGCTGAGCGCACGCCGCGACAAGCGCAAGCGCGGCGGCAGCGCCGCCGCCGCCGCACCGACGGCCTACAAGCCCAAGACCCGCTACGACAACACGCCCTGGCGCTTCAACATGGAGCAGAACGGCAAGCGCATGACCGCAGACGAGTTCGACGCCTGGATGAAGGCCAAGGGCGTGCGCGTGGCCACGGGCGCGCCGGCGCCGGTGCGCAAGGAAGACAAGCGCCGCCGCATCGCGCGCGAGCGCTGACCGCGGCGCTCGCGTCGAGGACGCGCAGAAGGCGCCGCGTGCTCGAACGCCGAGTGGCCGCGTTCGCTCACTCTAGGCCAGGGAGGATGCGTCTACGCGTCGTGGCGACGCGGGTGGCCGAAGCATGCCCTGCGCGATCGCTATCCCTCGACTGGCGCGACTAGACCCGCGCCGCATCGGCGTGCGCACGATCCATTCGCGCATTCGCGGCGTCAGACACTGGTCGCGCGCCACGCGCTTCGGCTAGGCTGCCGTCGCCGCCCCGGTCGCGCCTCCGCGCCGCCGCGCCGGCCGCGTCCATGACGGGCGCGCTATCCGCACAAGGAGGTGGCCGCCGGCCCGGATCGCCCGATCCGCAATCAGACCGGCATCGACGACTCATGCAGCACCCGGCCCGCCCGTTGCGGCGCCGGCGCCTTACCGCGCGCACGATTGCGCGCTTCCCCCAATCTCATGGAGAGCATTCATGCGTCATACCCCCAAGTCCGCCCTGCAAGCCCTGCTGATGCTGCTGATGTTGGCGTTGGCTCCGCTGGTCTCGGCCGATCCGGTCGTCGCCAACCAGAAGCTGCAATTGGCCAAGCTGAACTTCGCCCAGGTCCAACTGCAGCACCAGATCGGCCAGATGCATGCCAGCGCCGGCCGCATCAACGAGGCCCGCGCGGCCTTCGCCGCGGCCAACGTCAATGGCCAGATGCTGACCGTGTCGCTGCTGCAACTGAAGCAGGAAAACCAGCTGACCTACAACAACGGTCAGTACATCAACGGCCCGGCCCAGCAGCGTGCGGTGATGCAGACCGAGCTGGCCAGCATCAACTCGCAGCAGTTGAGCATCGATTTCGCCGTGCTGCAGCAGCAGCCGACCTCGCAGGTCTATCTGTCGCGCGCGCAAATCGATCTGCTGATGCTCACCCAGAGCATGTTGCGGGTCGAGCAGGAAATGATCGCGGCGCAGCAGTAAGCGCCCGATGCGACGGGCCGCCCTGGCGGCGGCCCGTCGTTACGCGTTTATGGCGTCGCCATGGCCGCTTCAGGCTGCGATCACGCCCAGCTCGCGGCCGATCTTCACGAACGCCGCGATCGCGCGGTCCAGATGCTCGCGGGTGTGCGCCGCCGACATCTGGGTGCGGATGCGCGCCTGGCCCTGCGGCACCACCGGGAAGAAGAAGCCGATCGCGTAGATGCCCTCTTCGAGCAGGCGCGCGGCGAACTTCTGCGCCAGCGGTGCGTCGTACAGCATCACCGGGGCGATCGGGTGCACGCCGGGCTTGATGTCGAAGCCGGCCTGGGTCATTCGCTCGCGGAAGTAAGCGGTGTTCTCGGCCAGGCGCTCGCGCAGCTCGCCGGCGGCCGACAGCATCTCGAAGGCCTTGATCCCGGCCGCGACCACGTGCGGAGGCAGCGAATTGGAGAACAGGTAAGGGCGCGAACGCTGGCGCAGCAGTTCGATCACTTCCTTGCGCGCGGTGGTGAAGCCGCCGAGCGCGCCGCCCATGGCCTTGCCCAGGGTGCCGGTGTAGATATCGATGCCGTCCATCGCGCCCTTGACCTCGGCCGAACCGCGGCCGCTGGCGCCGAGGAAGCCGGTGGCATGGCATTCGTCGATGTGAACCAGGGCGTTGTACTTGCGCGCCAGGGCGACGATCTCGTCCAGCGGCGCGATGAAGCCGTCCATCGAGAACACGCCGTCGCTGGTGATCAGCTTGGTCTTGCAGCCGGCCGCGTCGGCGGCCTGCAGCTGCTTCTCCAGGTCGGCCATGTCGCAATTGGCGTAGCGGAAGCGCTTGGCCTTGCACAGGCGCACGCCGTCGATGATCGAGGCGTGGTTGAGCGCGTCGGAGATGATCGCGTCGTGCTCGTCCAGCAGCGGCTCGAACAGGCCGCCGTTGGCGTCGAAGCAGGCCGCGTACAGGATCGTGTCTTCGGTGCCGAAGAAGTCCGCGATGGTCTTCTCGAGCTGCTTGTGCAGGTCCTGGGTGCCGCAGATGAAACGCACCGAAGCCATGCCGAAGCCGTGGGTGTCCAGCGCGTCCTTGGCCGCCTGGATCACGTCGGGATGGTCGGCCAGGCCCAGGTAGTTGTTGGCGCAGAAGTTCAGCACCGTGCGGCCGTCGGCGAGGTTGATCTCGGCCGACTGCGGGCTGGTGATCACGCGCTCGGACTTGAACAGCCCGGCGGCGCGGATTTCGTCGAGGGTGTCGGCGTAACGCTGGGTCAGGGACATAGAGGCCGGGATTCGAGATTGGGGATTAGGGATGGGTAAAGCGAAGCGGGAGGGTTCGGCGAAGTTCGCTTTTGCGAATCTCCAATCCCGAATCCCTAATCCCGGCCTTCATCAGTTCCAGCTCAACACGACCTTGCCGGCCTTGCCGGCTTCCATCAGGTCGAAGCCCTTTTGGAAATCGTCGATCGGCAACTGGTGGGTGAGCACCTTGCCGAGCGGGAAACCGCCCAGCACCAACTGGGTCATCTTGTACCAGGTCTCGTACATCTTGCGGCCGTACATACCGTGCAAGGTCAAGCCCTTGAAGATGATCTTGTCCCAGTCCGCGCCCGCGCCCTTGGGCATGATGCCGAGCATGGCGATCTTGCCGCCGTGGTACATGCAGTCGAGCATGTCGTTGAAGGCGCGTGGGTTGCCGCTCATTTCCAGGCCGACGTCGAAGCCTTCCATGTGCAGGTCGGCCATCACGTCCTTCAGCGACTGATTGGCGACGTTGACCACGCGGGTGGCGCCCATGTCGGCGGCCAGCTTGAGGCGGAAATCGTTGACGTCGGTGACCACCACGTTGCGCGCGCCGATGTGCTTGCAGATGCCGGCGGCGATGATGCCGATCGGGCCCGCGCCGGTGATCAGCACGTCCTCGCCGACCACGTCGAATTCCAGCGCGCAGTGCGCGGCGTTGCCGTAGGGGTCGAAGAAGGCGGCCAGCTCGCTCGGGATCTGGTCCGGGATCGGCCACAGATTGCTGGCCGGCATCACGATGTACTCGGCGAACGCGCCGTTGCGGTTCACGCCGATGCCGACTGTGTTCGGGCACAGGTGCTGGCGTCCGCCGCGGCAGTTGCGGCAGTGGCCGCAGACGATGTGGCCTTCGGCCGAGACGCGCTGGCCGATCGTGTAGCCGGACACGCCGGCGCCCAGCTCGACCACGCGGCCGACGAACTCGTGGCCGATCACCAGGCCGGGCTGGATGGTGCGCTGGCTCCACTCGTCCCACAGATAGATGTGCAGGTCGGTGCCGCAGATCGCGGTCTTCTCGAGCTTGATCAGGACCTCGTTCGGGCCCGGCGCGGGCACCGGCACCTGTTCCATCCAGATGCCCTTGCCGGCTTCGCGCTTGACCAATGCCTTCATCGTTTGCGTCATGGGGTGCTTGCCTTCGAGTGCCGCGCGGAGGCGCGGAAAGAGGCCGAAATTATACGCCCCGGACCCGCGCCGGGGCCCGCCCGGGTTTGCCCGGTCCGGTCCGCATCGCCTATCGTCGCCGCTTCCCTGCGATCCGGATCGACCATGCGCCCCCGTCTGTTAGCCCTGTCCCTGGCCCTGTGCGCCGCGCCCGCCCATTCCGATGAAGGCATGTGGATGCCCTCGCAGCTGCCGGAGATCGCCGGACAGCTACGCGCGGCCGGCTTCCAGGGCCAGCCGGGCGACCTGGCCGAACTGGCCAAGCCGCCGATGAACGCCGTGGTCAAGGTCGGCGGCGCCACCGGCGCCTTCGTCTCCGCCGACGGCCTGGTGCTGACCAACCACCACGTCGCCTTCGGCGTGATCCAGTACAACGCCAAGCCCGAGCGCGACCTGATCGGCCAGGGCTACATCGCCGCCGACCGCGCCGCCGAGTTGCCGGCCAATCCCGACTACCGCGTGCTGGTCACCACCGGCTTCGACAAGATCACCGACCGCATCCTCGCCGACGCGCGCGGCAAGCGCGGCCGCGCCTACTACGACGCGGTCGATGCCGCGACCAAGGCCGCGGTGGCCGACTGCGAACGCGAGCCGGGCGTGCGCTGCAGCGTCGCCAACATGTACTACGGCACCGACTTCTACCTGATCCGCCAGCTCGAGCTGCGCGACATCCGCTTGGTGTACGCGCCGCCCAACAGCATCGGCAACTACGGCGACGAGATCGACAACTTCGTGTGGCCGCGCCACAGCGGCGACTTCACCTTGCTGCGCGCCTATGTCGGCCGCGACGGCAAGCCGGCCGACTACTCGCCCGACAACGTGCCCTACCAGCCGCCGGGCCATCTGCAGGTGTCCACCGATCCGGTGCGCGAAGGCGATTACGCGATGCTGGCCGGCTATCCGGGCGTGACTTTCCGTCATCGCATGGCCTCCGAGTTCAAGCAACAGATCGAATGGCAGCTGCCCTCGCGGGTGGCGCTGTTCGATCGCCTGATCGGCGTGGTCGAGCGTGCGACCGCGAACGATCCCGCCGCCAAGGTGCTGTACGCGGCCCAGGTCGCCAGCGCCAAGAACACCCTCAAGCGCGCCCAGGGCGAGCTCGACGGCCTGCGCCGCAGCGATGCGGTGCGCGTGCGCGCGCAGGACGAAGCCGCGATGCTGGCCTGGCTGGGCCAACAGCGCGACGCCAAGGCGATCCGCGCCGACATCGATGCCGCGCAGAAGGTGCTGGACGCGGCCGCAAAGACCGCCGAGCGCGACCAGCTGCTGACCGCGATCCGCAGCCAGAGCCAGCTGCTGCGCGCCGCGATCACCTTGCAGCGACTGGCGGCCGAGCGCGCCAAGCCCGACGCGCAGCGCGAGTCCGGCTATCAGCAGCGCGACGAAACCCTGATCGCCGGCCAGCTCAAGCAGGTCCAGCGCCGTTACGCGCCGAGCGTCGAAAAGCAACTGCTGCGCGACCTGCTGATCCAGTACCAAGGCCTGCCCAAGGACCAGCGCGTCGCCGAGTTCGATGCGGTGTTCGCGGGTGGCGATGCGGACGGACTGCAAGCCGCGCTCGACACCTTGTACGCCGGCAGCAAACTCGGCGACGAAGCCGAACGCCTGCGCCTGATGAACGCACCGGCCGCCGAATTGCAGGCCTCAGACGACAGCCTGCTCAAGGCCGCCGCCGCGCTGATGCCGGCGCTGCTGCGCCTGGAACAGGACAGCAAGAGCCGCGAAGGCGAACTGCTGCGCCTGCGTCCCGCCTACATGCGCGCGCTGATCGGCTACCGCAAATCGCAGGGCCGCGCGGTCTATCCGGACGCCAACTCCACCTTGCGCGTGAGCTACGGCAAGGTCAGCGCGATGGACCCGCGCGACGGCGTGCGTTATCGCCCGCTGACCACCGTCCAAGGCATCCTCGAGAAGCACACCGGCGCGGAGCCGTTCGACGCACCGCAGACCTTGCGCGCAGCGATCGCCAAGGGCGATTTCGGCAGCACGGCCGACCCCGAACTCAAGACCCAGACCGTCGATTTCCTGACCAACCTGGACACCACCGGCGGCAATTCCGGCTCGCCGGTGTTGGATGCGCATGGCAAGTTGATCGGCCTGAACTTCGACAGCAACTGGGAAGCGGTGAGCGCCAGCTGGATGTTCGATCCGCGCTACAAGCGCGCGATCCACGTCGACATGCGCTACCTGCGCTGGCTGCTGGCCAAGGTCTATCCGGCCCCGCACCTGCTCAAGGAAATGCAGTTGCCGGCCGAATAAGCCGCATCGGCAAAACCTGAACAGCCCGGGCAGGACTTTCGTCATGCCCGGGCCCACCCCCGGCGGGCTAGACTCGCCGGTCGATTAGCGCAAGGAGTGTTGCATGCGATATACGGCGTTGGCTGCGGCCATGGCGATGACGGGAACGTTCGCGGTCGGGGCTGGCCTCGCGCACGCGGGCGAGGGCATGTGGGTGCCGCAGCAGCTGCCGGAGATTGCCGGCCCGCTGAAGAAGGCCGGCTTGAAGTTGAACGCCAAGCAGCTGGCCGACCTCACCGGCGACCCGATGGGCGCGGTGGTCTCGCTGGGCGGCTGCACCGCCAGCTTCGTGTCGCCGCAGGGCCTGGTGGTGACCAACCACCACTGCGCTTACGGCGCGATCCAGCTCAACTCCACGCCAGAGAAGAACCTGATGCGCGACGGCTTCAATGCCGCCACGCCGGGCCAGGAAGTCTCCGCCGGCCCGAACGCGCGCATCTACGCGCTGGATTCGATCCAGGACGTGACCAAGCAGGTCAAGGACGCGATCGCCGCCGCCCCGGACGCGATCGGCCGCACCCGCGCGCTGGAAAGCGTGGAGAAAAGCCTGGTCGCCGCCTGCGAGGCCGACGCCGGTTTCCGCTGCCGCCTTTACAGCTTCTCCGGCGGCAACGTCTATCGTTTGTTCCGCAATCTCGAGATCAAGGACGTGCGCCTGGTCTACGCGCCGCCCGGCAGCGTCGGCAACTACGGCGGCGAAGTCGACAACTGGATGTGGCCGCGCCACACCGGCGACTTCTCGTTCTACCGCGCCTACGTCGGCAAGGACGGCAAGCCCGCCGCCTATGCCGCCGACAACGTGCCCTACCAGCCCAAGCATTGGCTGAAGATCGCGACCCAGCCGCTGGGCGCGGGCGACTTCGTGATGGTCGCCGGCTACCCGGGTTCGACCAGCCGCTACGCCCTGGCCGAGGACTTCGACAACACCGCGCAGTGGACCTATCCCACCGTCGGCGGCCACTACAAGAAACTGGTCGCGATGGTCCAGGCCGAAGGCGCCAAGAACCCCGACATCGCGGTCAAGTACGCCAGCACCGTGCGCGGCTGGCAGAACGCGATGAAGAACTACGACGGCCAGCTCGACGGCTTCCAGCGCATCGGCGCCAGCGAGAAGAAACACGCCGAGGACGCCGCGGTGCTGGAGTGGCTGCGCAAGCAGGGCGCCAAGGGCGAGCCGGCCCTGGCCGCGCACGAAACCCTGGTCCAGATCGGCGACCAGGCCCGCGCCAATCGCGAACGCGACCTGGTGTTCAGCCAGTTCCGCAACACCGGCGCGATCGGCGCCGCGCTGCAGCTCTATCGTCTTTCGATCGAACGCGCCAAGCCCGATCCCGAGCGCGAGCAGGGCTATCAGCAGCGCGATCTGCCGTCGTTCGAAGGTGCGATGAAGCAGATGGAGCGCCGCTACGATCCCAAGATGGACCGCCAGCTGCAGGCCTACTGGCTGGCCGAGTACCTCAAGCTGCCGGCCGCGCAGCGTATTCCCGCGCTCGACAAGTGGCTGGGCGGCAACGACGACAAGGCGGTCAAGCGCGCGCTCGACAAGTTGGCCAAGACCAAGCTGGGCGGCACCGAGCAGCGCATGAGCCTGATGCAGGCCGACCGCGCCGCGTTCGACAAGAGTAAGGACCCGGCGATCCAACTGGCGGTGGCGATCATGCCGACCGTGCTCAAGTTGGAGGAAGAGGGCAAGACCCGCGCCGGCGACACCCTGGTCGCGCGTCCGATCTACCTGCAGGCGGTCGCCGACTACAAGAAGAGCAAGGGCCAGTTCGTGTATCCGGACGCGAACTCCTCGCTGCGCATCACCTTCGGCAACGTGATGGGCTACACCAAGACCGACGGCAGCAAGCAGGTGCCGTTCACCAAGCTGGAGGAGGTTGCGGCCAAGGCCACCGGCACCGATCCCTTCGACGCGCCCAAGAGTTTGCTCGACGCGATCGCGGCCAAGCGTTACGGCGGCCTGACCGACAAGCGCCTGGGCACGGTGCCGGTGAACTTCCTGTCCAACCTCGACATCACCGGCGGCAACTCCGGCTCGCCGGTGCTGGACGGCAGCGGCAAGCTGGTCGGCCTGGCCTTCGACGGCAACTGGGAATCGGTGAGCTCGAACTGGGTGTTCGACCCGACCATGACCCGCATGATCGCGGTCGATCAGCGCTACATGCGCTGGATCATGCAGGAGGTCTACCCGGCGCCGCAGTTGCTGCAGGAGTTGAACGTCGCGCCGAAGTAAGGTGCGATGAGCAAGCGAAAAGGCCGGGCGATGCCCGGCTTTTTTGTGCCGGACGATAAGGGTTTCTCATTCCATACGTGCTCCAGGTTCGAGCATTATCGCAAGGTGAAGTTGCGAAAAAATCTTCCTCTAGTTCACCGATATGTGCTCGGTTGTGCATGGATTGCATGCGGTGTGTGTCTTAGTCGTGGAGATAGTGCAGACAGCTCAACTATCGCGTTTGTAACCTGGTTTTTTGGCGTGCAAGACTGTCCTCGACGCCGCTGTTTGTTTGCGCGAAATCGCGTCGGAACAAATCGCGAATGACTCAACGGGGATGAGGTCGCATGTCGCTTTCGATTTCTGCCGCAGCGGCAATGCGGCGCTTGTCATGGCTGTCTCTCTCCTGCTGCGTGTTGCTTGCTCCATGGACTAGCGCGAGCGCAGAGGATTCCAATCCGCCGACGCATCGCGAGGACCCGGGCAGCGGAGAGCGGATCACCGATATCGATCCGGTCTCGGCGGTCTACGTTACCGGTCCCGAGGACTTCAATCCGGGGCTGACGGTGGTCGACACCACGCGCAACGTCGACGGCAGCGAGTTGCGGTTGAACGATGGTGGGGCGCAGGCGCCCGACGATAAGAAGGCGAACGACCGCAAGTGCCCCAGGCACGGCAATCCGATCATTCTGGCTACGGGCAACAAGACCGAGCCGGAGCTGGACTTTGCCGCTGTCGGTGAAATGCCGCTGCATCTGCAACGCGTATGGAACCAGCATTGGGACGGCATCGGCCTGTTCGGCTACAAGTGGATCAGCAGCTTCGACTATCGGCTCAGCTTCGGCGGCAGCTATTGGAACGCGACCTGCTACGCCCGGCCGAGTATCGCGCCGTGCGCCGATATGTCCGCGGCGAGCGAAATCTGGGCGCACAAGCCCGATGGCCGCAAAGTGCGGTACCTGAAAGCCGCCGATGGCGTGTTCTACGAAGATAAGGCCGGGCCGATCTCCACGATCGTGCGTACCGCCGACGGCAACTGGTCGCTGAAGGGAGAGGAAGACGAAGTCGAGATCTACAACGCCAGCGGCTACCCCATTTCAGTGAAGAGCGCACAGGACGTCGGCTGGACCTTCGCGCACGGTGGACTCAACGGCACGCAGCTGCAACGGGTCACGCACAGTTCCGGTCGTTACGTACAGCTGATCTGGAGCGGCGATGAACTGGTAGAGGTCCGCGACCCTGCGGGCAACGCATACCGCTATACCTACAGTCAGCAGAAGGTCTACGACGGGATGCATCTGTTGGCGTCCACCGCTCTTCCCGGGACGCCGGCTACCGTTCTGTCCTATCACTACAGCGCGATCAACGGCGAGCCCGATTACGGCGGCTACGCGTTGACCGGAAAGTCCTACAACGGCGTCCGCTATTCATGGTTCACCTACACCAATGACGGCGACTTCATGGCCACCAGCACCCAGCATGCCGGCGGCGTGGAGCGCTTCGCGTATGCCTACCAGTTCGCCGCCAATGGGTCGCTGGATGTGACCGAAACAAACCCGCTGGGCAAGCAGGCGGTCTACAAGTTCAATCCGGAAGGCCAACTGGCGGAAGTGGTCGGTCTGGCCAGCGCCAACTGTCCGGCCAGCGGACGTTCTAGCACGTTCGATGTCAACGGAAATCCCGATCGCGTCTGGGACTTCAAGGGCAATGTCGTGGACTTCGACTACAACGCAAAGGGCCAGTTGGGCAAGAAGGTGGAGGCGAACGGGCGCCCGGAGGCTCGTACGACCTTGTATGCCTGGGATGCGAATCGTGTGCGCATCGCTAATATAACCGTCGAGGGAGATAGCCGGATCGACTACACGTATACGACGGGGAATCGCATCGCCTCGGTATCGGCGACGAATCTGTCCGCCAACGGGGTGGCGGGACAGAGCCGAACGACCGCCTACACCTACTCGCAGCATTCCAACGGCTTGTTGGCCAGCGTTTCGGTCGATGGCCCGTTGGCGGCGGACACCGTCACCCAGACGTTCAGTCCGGCTGGCGATCTGATTGAATCCAAGAACGCGCTCGGGCATGCCACGACTTACGCCAACTACAACGCGCTTGGGCAGGCCGGCCGTGTAACCGGGCCCAATGGCGACGTCACCGAATTCGTATACGACGCTCGCGGCCGGCTTACGGCCAGGAAGGCAGTTATTGCCGGCGTGGCGCAGACGACAGCGTTCTCGTACGACGCGTTCGGACGCCTAGCCAGCGTGCAGACGCCGGATGGGCGGGTGCGGAAGCTGGAATACGACGCGGCTTGGCGTTTGGCGCGCGAGTACGAGGCCGAAGCCGGCGGCACCTATGCGGTCAAGCGCTATGCCTACAACAACGCATCGCAAGTCACGTCGGTGACGACCGAGAGGACCACGGCGGTGCACCCGCCGGCTGCGACCCCGGTGCTGACTCTGCCTGCCACCGGAGGCGACGGCGCATACACCGCCAGTTGGACAGCCGTGGCTGGCGCCGAAAGTTACTTCCTTAGCGAGAGCTATAACGGCGGGGCCTGGGCGACTTCCTACAGCGGGCCGGACCTGGGTAAGGCGTTTGCCGGTCGCGCGGCAGGTACTTACCAGCATGGCATCACCGCCTGCAACGCAGCCGGGTGTGGCGCCTGGTCGGCGGCCGCCGCCGTCAATGTGGTCTACCGCCCCAGTACGGCTCCCGCGCTGACGGCACCTGCTCAAAGCACTTCCGGCGCCTACACCGTGAGCTGGGGCGGCGTGGCCGGCGCCAGCAGCTATCGGCTCGAAGAGAGCATCGGCGGTACCTGGGCCATGGTGCATGACGGGTCGGCAACCAGTAAATCCTTCGTCGGAAAGAATGCCGGGTCCTACAGTTACCGCGCTGCCGCCTGCAATGCCGCCGGTTGCGGCGCGCTGTCGGCCGTTGTCGGGGTCACCGAGATCGACCCTCCCGGCGCGCCGCCGAATTTGTCGGCGCCGGCGGTAAATGCCAATGGCAGCTACACGGTCGCTTGGACCTCCGTTGCCGGCACATCCAGCTACCAGCTCGAGGAGAGCGTGAACGGCGGCGCCTGGGCGCAGGTCAGTCAAGACGCCGCCACCAGCCGCGCGTTCAGCGGCAAGCCCAGCCATCTCGATCACGCCTACCGCGTGCGCGCCTGCAACTCCGCTGGCTGTGGTGCGGTGTCCTCGGCCGTGACCGTGCAGCACGTCATCTATGGCGCGCAGTACGTTGCCCAATCCTTTCCCGGCAGTATCGCGCCGGGTCAGGCGATGTCGGTGAGCGTGCAGATGCGCAACACCGGCAACGCGCCATGGACGGATGCTGACGTGTATAGGCTGGGCTCGCAGGCGCCGGCCGACAACACCGAGTGGGGCCTGCATCGGGTTGCTGTAGCGGGTAGCGTCGCACCTGGAGAAGTGGCGACGTTCAACTTCACCATCGTCGGGCCGCAATCCGATACCGGGCAGACCCGTTACGTCCAGTGGCGCATGGTCCGCGATGGCGTGACCTGGTTCGGCGATCAGACGCCTTTCACCGGCATCTGGCTGGAAGGCCCCGATCCGAACAACTGCGGAAACAATCCGAACTGCCATGCGAACTGAGCCGCGGCATAGGGTTCGCTCGGATCAGGCCATCAAGGTGAGTGCAATGCAGGGGATGGAAATGCTCGTCGATCGTCGTGCTCTTTGGGTGCTGGCGTTGTGTCCATTCACGGTGCTGGCCGGTACCGAGGTCAGTCACCGCGTCTACTACGACTACGACGAACTGGGGCGCGTCATCGCCGAGCGCGGCGCCTACGCGAACAGTCGTTTGGTCACCTACACCTACGATGCGAACGGCAACGTCGAGTCGATGACCGAAGGGGCCGCGGGCCAGGAGCGCACGACCGTTCTGGCCTACGATGGGCTGGACCGGCTGGTAGCCGCAACCGATCCATTGCAGCAGGTTGTGCGCTTCGAGTACGACCGCGGCAACCGCCTGGTCAAGGTGACTGACGCGCGCGACAAGGCCACGAGCTACGTGTACGACGGCTTCGGCCAGCTGTGGTCGCAAGTCAGCCCCGATACCGGCACCACTTCGTTTGCCTACAGCGCAGACGGCCTACGCAGCAGCATGACCCGCGCGGGTGGACAGGTGACCAACTATGGCTACGACGGTTTGGGGCGGTCGACTTCGGTCTCCGCGGGCGGACAAACACATGCCTACGCCTACGATAGCTGTGCTCTGGGCAAAGGCCGGCTGTGCAAGGTGACCGACGCCGCGTCGCACGGGACTCTGGAGTACAGCTACAACGCGGAGGGGCAGGTGCTGGCCCAGAAGCAGAGAATCGGCACCAGCGCTACCGTGTTCGACCAGACCTTCAGCTACGACGGTCTCGGACGTGTCAGTGCGATCGCGTACCCCAGCGGCGTCACGGTGAACTACGCCTATCAGCAAGGGCAGCTTTCGGCTATCACCGCCACCGTTGCTGGCATTTCCCGCAACGTACTCACAGGGCTGAGCTACCGGCCGTTCGGCCCGATTAGTGCCTGGACTTACGGCAATGGTCTGGTTCGAACCTACAGCCGCAACGAAGACGGTCAACTGCTCGGCTTGAGCTCGGCGCTCGGCGCCGATGTGCGTCAGAGCCTGACCTACGGCTACAACCAGGCCAACGAAATCACAGCGATCACCAACGGCGCCAACAGCGCGCTGACCCAGAGTTTCGCCTACGACAAGCTCGCCCGCCTAACTGCGGTCACCGCCAGCAACGCCAACCAGGCCTTCGCTTACGACGCCAACGGCAATCGCACCAGTCATACCTGGGCTGGGCAGACCGACACCTACAGCGTATCCCCCACCAGCAATCACCTGCAGGCGATCACCGGCTCGCGCGCCAAGAGTTTCACTCTGGACACGAACGGCAACGTCACTGCCGTAACGGGAGCGACCTACGCATACGATCCATTCAACCGCCTGAGCGGCGTCACCAAGGGCGGCGTGACCACCGCCTACTGGGTCAACGGCCTGGGTCAGCGCACGCGCAAGGATCAGGGCTCATCGGCTACCACGACTGGCTATACCTATGGCTTGGACGGCCAGCTCGCGACCGAGCACAGCGTGGGGAGTAATGCCTGGAAAACCTATCTGCGCCTAGGTGGCGAGGTAGTGGGTCTGGTGAGGTCGGGCGACAGCGAGGTCTATGCGGTGCATTCCGATCACTTGGGGCGGCCGGAGTTGGTAACTAACGCGACGAAAACCAGTGTCTGGCGAGCCAGCAATTCTGCCTTCGATCGGGTGGTCACCCAGGACTCCATCGGTGGCTTGAATTTGGGGCTTCCAGGGCAGTACTACGACGCGGAGTCGGGGCTGTGGCATAACGGCTTCCGAGATTACGATGCCAGCATCGGGCGATACATACAGTCTGACCCGATTGGACTGCGCGGAGGGGTCAACACGTATAGCTACGTGTTTGGAAATCCTATTCACCTTGTTGACCCGGTCGGCTTGAGTGGCGGGACGTTTGTTCAGATGTATGACGCCTACATGCGGCACTACTATCGCAATGCACTGAATGTCGTGCCTCCAAATCGAGCGGTCGCCCAGGCCGCGGGAAACTGGAATCAGATGCCGCCAGCCCAGAGCGTGTTTCACCAGCAAGGAAAGGATGGCAAAGACAATACGAAATGGATTGATGACTCGGGTCGCTGTGAAGCGGTCTATGACGGGCAGGGGAACTTGGTTACTGACAGCTTGAACGGGGGGACGTATAACTATGCTTCGCCATATGAGGGCTACGGTTACAACCACGTGATGCTTGATGTTATCCCATATCTTTTGTGGGGAAATGGGCCGATCATAGTTGACTTGGCACCCGTGGTTGTTCGCCCTTAGGATGAAAATATCATCGATTATTAAGCGGATTTTGATGCCGGCCTTTGTGGCGGTTCTTACCGTGTTTGCTCTCGGAGTGGCGATATTTGATCGGTATCGCTATTACGACTATGAGGAGGCCAACTGTTCAGCGGATGGGCTCTTGATAAAAGCGAAGTTGGTGGGTTCATTTCAAACGGAGCGCCCCAATGAAAGATCGGCGCCGTATTTTTTGCGCATTGACGTCGCCAAGGCAGCACAGGAAGACATCGCCGGCGAAGCTGTGAATGTAAGTCGCCTTGCTCTTGTCTCCCTGACAACAGCAAAGACAGTTGATCTTCAGGAGCCATCTAGGCATCAATTCGCTCCTGATGTGGTTGTCTATCTCATTCAGCCAATTGTGATGCCCTTTGAGGACTATGAGCTGATTGGGGATTTGACGTCGAGCACATCAGCGCCGATCGATCACACGCAGTTTCGATGTCGCTTGCATAGAAAGTTTGATCAGGAACTGCGCATCCCGTTGTGGGACAAGCTTTTAAGCGTATAGCCTAGAAAATGTGATCTTGTTTCGTGTCGCAAGGCTTCTCCTACTTTGGCAAGGGTCTTAGGAAGCAAAGCTGCCCCATAACGCAGCTATCTTTCTGAAATGCATAAGCACATATGCCTATGCGAGCGGAAATACGCTTAGCCTAGTTGATCCACTCGGTTTGGCTGACGGCATTCCAAATCCGAACGGCGTGGTGCCGGGAGGTCCGTGGACCCCTCACGATGCCAACCGCCCGGGTCAATTTCTGGGGCCGAAACCGGAAGATGGAAAAGGCGGGCGATCGCAGTGCTAGTACGTTCCTCCAGAAGTAAAAGGAGGGCCTCCAGGTAGTAAAGGCTATTGGAAGACTTCGGAGCATGGTAAGAAAGGTTGGCAACGATTCAATCTGATGGGACAACCCATTACTCCTGCTCAAGCACACAAGATACCTGGGCGCGCACCGCCAGGTCCTGGTCCGCGCAGTCTAGTGCCGGCGCTCGGCGGGCCTGCAGTGTTGCTTGGCTACCTGATGTTCTATGCGGAAGACCTCAACGCGAGTGAAGTCGATCCAAACCTTGTCTACTAGGTGATGATGATGGATGTGCGCTGTGCTACTCGTACTGAAGCTAGCGAATTTCTTCAGTCGCTTGGAATGATGCTGGGAGACTGGGGTCAGCTCAAGGATATTGATAGAGAGAGCTGCAGGTACGAACGCTTTCAACCGCGTGCACAGACTTTAGATCTGTACGAACTCGCTCGAGTATTGCTGGATTGGGTTGGATTTCAAAATCGGATGCTTCTGCAGTTCGACAACTCGACTATGTTTCAGGAAGATGAGCCGTCGGTAATTCGTGCTCTGGGCTTCGACGAGATTTTATCGGGAGAGCACGAGAGCAGGACGCTAATTGTCGATACTGCATCGGATGAGAATTCCTCGGTGAGGGCGAAGCTCGTTCTGCTTATCGTTTTCGGGATTTCTTTCGAGTGGAACATGTACTTCGTTTCTTCGGAGTCGGCGCGTGGTCAGGGACTTGGGCTGCTTGATGGTGTCGTGTGCTTCTTTGGAGATGAGGCCAGGCTAAGCGAGTCGATCAACATAATTGAGAGGTTTGGTGTATAGCGTATGCAGGAGGTCGCCTGAGCTTGAACGCTGAACGCGTTGAGAGTCGGCGAGTGGGTAATTTCAGGGTTGACTTGGATCTGCCTGCCTAGGAAGACGGTATTTAGCCGGTTCGCGGGACAACCATTTCGTGGCCGGGGTAGGAAGGGAGCCCATGGGTCTAGTAGCTCCGCCGGATCGTCAGGCTGTACTTGACGCGCTCGGTTGCAATTGCCAGTGCGGCGTTGGCCAGTGAGCATAGTCAAGCACGGCACGATCGTCGCGATCGTCCTCAGTCTTTTGTCTGGTTGTGTCAGTGGGGCAGACAATGAATCGCTCGAAAGCCGCGTCTCCAGACTCGTTGATCAAGCAACGAAATCGGCACGGGCTGAGGCGAGGGCTTTCAGTGAGCTGGAATCACTCGGTGGCCAAGCAGTGCCTTATCTGGTTGGTCATCTTGGTGACGTGCGGCCTTTAGCGGAAGAAAGAATCAACTTGGAGAACAATGCACCGGATGCTTTTGAGGCGGTGCGGCATTACGGCCCTGATACGGTGCCTGATGCCCTGGCGGCAATTTTGAATCAGGTTGCAGGTCAAGACTTCGTCTTTGTTTACAACGGCGCTACGTCACGCGAGCGCGAAGAGAATCGCCGCAGATGGGTCGAGTGGTGCCATTCGAACTATCGGGATCAAGCGGAGATATGCAGCGGACAATAGTATTGTCGAGGTCGCATCCTCGCTCGCTATGGGGTCGCGGCGTAGCAAGCCAGTCAGTATGTACAACGGCTGTGACTTCGTCAGAGCGCTTGGCTGGTGAGCTCGATGATTAGGTGGTGGTGTGACCGCGGTCTGGACCGCTCTTCCCCGCGGCTGCGCGAATGCGAAGGCCGGGCCTAGGCCCGGCCTTCGCTTCCGAAACCGTCGTTAGGGCTTAATCCCCCGGGCAGAACGCATGCCCCGAGCTATACCGCGAAGTCAGCACGCCGGACTGGTAGTAGGTGCCGTCGCAGTCCATCGAGGACTCGCCGACCACCTGGCCGTTGGCGTCGAAATAGACATAGAACTCGCCGATCTCGTCGGCGATCGGCGGGCGGGCGAGGGCGGCGGTGGCGTAGACGGCCAGGGCGAGGCCCAGACCGATGACGAGGCGCTTACGCATGGGTGTTTCTCCTTGGATGCGGCGCGGACGACGCGGTTGCGCGACGGGGCGCCGGTACGGCGGTGGTGGGCTGCACGCATGCGCATCGTGGCGCCTGCGCGGTGGCGGGTCGGCGGATCGGCGGATCGGCTTAGCGCGGATCCGGGTCGCAGATGAAGTAGCCGTCGGCGTAGTTCTTGGTGAACTTGCCCCAGGAGGCATGGCTGCCATCGCAGTTGATGGCTTGGTAGCCGACCACCGCGCCATTGGCGTCGTAGTAGTAATAGAACTGGCCGGGGCCGGTCGGCCCGACCGCGGCGATCGCCGCGCCCATGGTCGCCGCGGCCAGCAAGCCGAGGGTCCAGGCGGTCTTCTTTCGCATCTTCCACTCCCTGTCGTCGAATGCGCCGGCGTCGTTGCCGGCGCTGCGACCGTAGGCAGAAAATTGTTTGCGCGCAGTGAGGCCGAAACTAAGATTTCGTGACTTTGTGACCGCGGTCCGCATGAGTATCGCGAATTGATTAGCCAGGCACATCGGCAGGGTGACGCCGGTGCGGCGCTTGCAACCGCGCCCGGCTTTGCTACTCTGCGCCTTCAGTCGCGGATTCCCATGCCAGCCGGCCCCGTCTCCCGACCCGTGTCAGATGCCGCTTTACCGCGGCCGCGTCGCCCAAGGTCCGTGCCTCCCAGGACCCGCCGGTAGCCGCATCCTGTTCCCGCAGTGCCGGCTCATAGGCTTTCCGCGCTCCCATCCCACGAATGGAGCTTGCGATGAAAGTACTGGCCTGCGATGGCATCCACGAAGACGGTTTGGCCCTGTTCCGCGAGGCGGGCTGGGACGTCGTCGTCGCCCCCGCCCCGATCAAAGATCCCGACGTGCTGGCCCTGGCGCTGGCCGATGTCGACGCCGTGCTGGTGCGTTCGGCCACCGCGGTGCCGGCCCAGGCCCTGCGCGAGGCCAAGCAGCTGCGCGTGATCGGCCGCGCCGGCGCCGGCGTGGACACCATCGACGTCGACGCCGCCACCGCGCGCGGTATCGCGGTGATGAACGCGCCCGACGGCAACACCCTGGCCGCGGCCGAGCACGCGATCTCGCTGCTGTTCGCCCTGGCCCGCCACATTCCGCGCGCCGACGCCGGCATGAAGGCCGGCGAGTGGCCCAAGGCCGGCCTGACCGGCTTCGAGCTGGAAGGCAAGAAGCTGGGCGTGATCGGCCTGGGCCGGATCGGCGGCACGGTCGCGCGCAAGGCCCAGGGCATCGGCATGGAAGTGGCCGCCTACGATCCCTTCCTGCCCGCGTCCGCCGCCGGCAAGGGCAGCGTGCCGCTCAAGACCCTGGACGAGCTGCTGGCCTGGGCCGACGTGGTCACCCTGCATATCCCGCGCACCAAGGAAACCACCAACCTGCTGTCGGAAGCGCGCATGCGCGCGATGAAGAAGGGCGCCTACCTGATCAACGCCGCGCGCGGCGGGCTGGTCGACGAGGCCGCGCTGCTGACCCTGCTGGATGAGGGCCACATCGCCGGCGCCGCGCTCGACACCTTCGCCACCGAGCCGCTGCAGGCCGACTCGCCGCTGCGCGCGAACGCCAAGCTGATCCTGACCCCGCACCTGGGCGCGTCCACCAGCGAAGCGCAGCAAGCGGTGAGCACGATCCTGGCCCGCCAGATCATCGACTTCGTCGCCACCGGCGCGGTCGCCGGCTGCGTCAACCTGCCGCCGCTGACCGCCGAGGCCGCGCGCGAGGTCGGGCCGTGGATGCCGCTGATGTCCTCGCTGGGCCGCCTGGCCGCGCGCCTGGTGCCGGCGCCGACGCGTCTGGAGATCACCTACGCCGGCCGCACCGACGCGCTCGACACCCGGCCGCTGTCGCGCTTGCTGGTGGCGGCCTTGCTCGGCACCGCCTCCGGCCGCGTCACCCCGGTCAACGCCCTGCAGGAAGCTGCCGCGCGCGGCCTGACCGTGGCCGAAACCCTGGGCGGCGACGGCGACGGTTTCGACCGCCTGCTCAAGCTGCGCGTGGTCGGCGAAAACCGCACCCGCGAGATCGAGGCGACCCTGCACCGCGGCCCGCGCGTGGTGCGCTTGGACGGCGTCGAGATCGAATTCGATCCGCAGGCGCATGTGCTGCTGCTGCGCAACGAGGACCGCCCCGGCATGATCGGCCTGGTCGGCAGCCAGCTCGGCGCGGCCGGCGTCAACATCGTGAACTTCGCGCTGGGCGCGGCCGGCGACGGCCAGGCGCGCGCCGCGATCACGGTCGACAAGCCGGTCACCGAAGAGCAACTGGCCACGCTGCGCGCAACCCCCGGCATCCTCTCGCTGGCGCAGGTCTGACATGCGCATCCTGCTAGCACGCCACGGAGAAACCCCCTGGAACGCCGAAGGCCGTTACCAGGGCCAGGAAGACATTCCGCTGTCGCCGATCGGCGAGGCGCAGGCGATCGCCCTGGGCGAACGCCTGCGCGAGGTCGAGATCGCACGCGCGGTGGCCTCGCCGCTGGTGCGCGCGCGCCGCACCGCCGAGCTCGCGCTGGGCGAGGCACGCGCGGCCACGCTGCAGTTGGATCCCGGCCTGATGGAGATCGCCCACGGTACTTGGGAAGGCCTGCTCGCCAGCGAAATCCGCGAGCGCGACGGCGAACGCCTGCAAGCCTGGCGCGATGCCCCGCACGAGGTGCTGATGCCCGGCGGCGAATCGATCCAGCACGTGCTCGATCGCGCCTGGCCCGCGTTCGCGCGCGCGACCGAGGGCCTGGGCGAGCACGACACCCTGCTGGTGGTCGCCCACGATGCGGTCAATCGCGTGCTGCTGTGTAAGGTGCTCGGCATTCCCTTGGCCAAGCTGTGGACCTTCCGCCAGGCGCCGACCACGCTCAACCTGCTCGAAGGCAACGACGTCGATCATCTGGACGTGGTGCGGCTCAACGATTGCAGCCATCACACACTGTTGTTCGGCGAAGCGGTGCACCGCGCGTTGTAAGCTCGGGCCCGATGCCGCGTCCGCTCGGGCGCGGCATCGTTCCGCATCCGGGCCGACATGGGGAGCGTCATGAAATCAGGACCGCTGTTGGTCGCCTTGCTGCCGCTGGCCACGACGGCCGCGGAGCAATCGCCGGCCGCGCCATCGGTCTCGCAATCGCCAGGCGAGACCGGGACCATGCCGGACGATTGCCCGGCCTACGATCCGGCATCGGCGCCGTCGCGGCAGCCGCCGACCTATCCGCCGGCGATGGCGGAGCAGGGTCTGTCCGGCGTCGCGATTCTGGTGCTGGCGATCGATCGCTGCGGACGGATCGCGGAAGCCCGCGTGGAACGCAGTTCCGGCTATCCCGAGTTCGACCAGGCCGCGCTGGAGGCGGCGATGCGCTGGCGGATGACGCCCGCCTATCGCGACGGCGAGGCCGTGGCCAGCCGGGTGCGGCGGCCGGTGCGCTTCGAACTGCTGGAAGACTTGCCCTAGTCGCGGGACGCTGCGATTCCCGGCGGGGCGCGTCGGACCGGCCCGGCTACGGCGCCAGGCAACGCAAATTCGCCGGCGGGTTGCCGCATGTCGCATGGCTCGGCTCAACCATGGCGGGCGCCACGCCCCGCAGTACGACCAAGCGGTGCGTCGTGTCTCGTAGGCACGCCCGAGGCCGCATGCTTCAATTAGGCCTCGCCGCGAGCGTGCGGCCAGACTTCGTCCAGGGGGATTCATGCGGGCTTTGTTCGCGGCGCTGTGCATTGCAGGTACGGCGCTCGCGCCGGGTTCGGTTTTGGCCGATGAGGGCGCGCCGGCGATACCGACGGACTGCCCGCCGCCATCGCAGCGGCCGCGGCCGCCGGCTCAGCCCCGCCCCGATATCAAAGAGCCCAAGACCGTGGTGCTGGTGATCGCCCTGGACCGTTGCGGCCAGGCCGGCGAGATCGTGGTCGAGCAAGGTTCCGGCATCGCCGCCCTGGACGAGGCGGCCAGCGAGGCCGCCAGGAGCTGGCGATTCAATCCGTCCCCCGAGGGGCCGAGCCGGGTGCGGGTGCCGGTAGAGTTTTTGCCCAGACAGGAGTCGACCGTGCCCGGCGCTGCCGAGCCGTCGCTCGACAAGCTGCGTGCGCAATACCGGGCGATGCAGGTTGCGCGCGTGGCCGCGCGCGCCGATCGCACGGTCGAGGGATTCATCCCCGATCCGCAGCCGCTGGCGCACGAGACCATCGCCGCCAGCCTGTCGATGCTGGAGCGCGAAGCCAAACTGCAGCCCGATTCGCCGCCGGGCACGCGGGTGTATGTGCGCGCCGATGGGCTGGACATCACCCAGTGGACGCTGTTCGACGAGGGCTGGGCGTTCGTGCCTGCCTTGATCCGGCAGCGCCTGGTCAGCGATGGCGGCAACGCCTTCATGCTCAGCCGCGGCCTGTGCGAAGCCAAGCGCGCGGGCGAATGCGCGCGCTTCGAGGACTTCATGCGCAGCATGCCGCGTCAGGAAACCCGGCCGCCGCCGCCGCTTCCGCCCGAGTCCTGAGCGTTCGGGGGCGGCGTTGCCGCGTGCGTCGCGGTGGGCCGCGGCCGCCGCCGCGATCCCCCCGAGGCGGGTTCTGGGCGACAATAGCGCCATGCAACGCACGCTCGCCGACTGGCTGTCCCATATCGAACGCATCCACACCAAGTCCATCGACATGGGGCTGGAACGCATCCGCGCCGTGGCCGCGCGCCTGGGCTTGAAACGCCCGGCGCGCAAGGTGATCACGGTCGGCGGCACCAACGGCAAGGGCTCCACGGTGGCCTTCATCGAGGCGATCGCACGCGCCGCCGGCAAGCGCGTCGGCGCCTACACCTCGCCGCACCTGCTGGCCTACAACGAGCGCGTGCGCATCGACGGCCGTGATGCCGACGACGCGGCGCTGATCGCGGCCTTCGAGGCGATCGAGGCCGCGCGCCTGGACGGCGACGAGATCGCGCTGACCTATTTCGAGTACGGCACCCTGGCCGCGTTGTGGCTGTTCGAGCGCGCCAAGCTCGACCTGGCCATCCTCGAGGTCGGCCTGGGCGGGCGCCTGGACGCGACCAACCTGGTCGATCCCGACGTGGCGGTGATCACCACCGTCGATCTGGACCACCAGGACTATCTGGGCGACGACCGCGAGAGCATCGGCTACGAGAAGGCCGGCATCGCGCGCGGTTGGAAGCCGCTGGTGCTGGGCGACGACGATCCGCCGTCCAGCGTGCTGCGCCACGCCTACGCGATCGGCGCCTCGGCCGTGCGCGCGAACTGCGATTTCTTCTTCGAACCGCTGCCGGCCCAGATCGACGCCGAGCCGCAATGGCGTTGGCGCGAAGTCGGCTACCGCGCCGATCTGCCGATGCCGCGGCTGTCGGCGCCGGCGCAGTTGCGCAACGCCGCGGTCGCGATCGCCGCGCTGCGCGCGTTGGGCGGCGCGCCGAGCAAGTCCCAGATCGCCGAGGGCGTGGCGCGTGCGCACGTGCCGGGCCGCCTGCAGCGGTTCGAGCGCGATGGCGTGGAGGTGCTGGTGGATGTCGGCCACAATCCGCAAGCCGCGCGCGAGCTCGCGGCCTGGCTGGCGGCCGCACCCGCCGCGGGCCGCGTGCGCGCGGTGTTCGCCGCGCTCGCCGACAAGGACGCCGCCGGCGTGGTCGCGGCGCTGGCCGAACGCGTGGACGAATGGCATCTGGCCGGTCTGGCCGACAACGGCCCGCGCGGCCTCGACGTGGACGCGTTCGCGCAGCGTCTGCAAGGCGGCGCGGCGGGCGAGGGCGAGCGTCATCCGGACGTCGCCGCCGCATTGAGCGCCGCACTCGCGCGCGCCGAAAGCGGCGATCGCATCCTGGTGTTCGGCTCCTTCCACACCGCCGCCGCCGCGCTGGAATTTCTGAGCGCTCGCTGAGGTCGGCTGCGGCGGTGTAGCCGAGTCGGCTGGTGCGGTCTTCGCAGCCGCACATCGATGCTGTGCTGCGTCATGGCGGACGGTTCTTGCAGGCGAAATTCGCCGAAAATGGCTCAAATCACGTGCGAATTGCATAATTTCTGTGCCCTAAAGAAGCGCCCAAACACCGCTGTCGCATTCGCTGGATTTCGCGACCGCACTGTGGGGTAATCGGGCCGTAGCGTGCGTCTGGCCCATCGGGAGTGCGGCCAGGGATCTGGAATCGATCCGTTATCGACGCGAAGGGGCTAGTGACCATCGGTCGTGTTCCGCACGGAAGCATCACGAGGGCAGGCGCCTAGTCGGCCCGCGATCGCACGCGACTGAGGGAACAGTTATGGCCTGCAGAATGTGGTTGGCATTCGTGTCCACGGTCTTGTTGTTCGCCGTGTCGTCGCCGGCGATCGCGCAGCCGCGCACAGGCGGTCCCGTGGCGACCTCGCCGACCAAGCCCGGCGCGCCGACACAGATCGGTTGCAGCGACAAGACCCTGACCGCGCACGTGGTCGCGATAGACCACCCCATGGTGTTCAACCGGATCGGCGCCCAGAACGTCAACTGGATGATGTACGCGCTGCGCCATGACGTGATCGAGCGCTCTTCGGCCTACCCCTTGGACTACACCAAGCAGGGCGAAACCCTGTTCGCGTCGGTGAAGGAGAAAAGCAACAGCCGCGGCATCGCCTTGCGTCCCGACCTGCGGCCGCGACCGCTGGTGCTGCGGGTGGCGGCCGACGAGTACCTGCTGGTGCGGTTCACCAACCTGCTCGAGCTCAAGAATCTGCAGCCGGGCGGTTCGGGCTCGACCAACAGCGGGCCGTTCAATTCCGAGCCCGATCCCTTGCCCGGCGTGGATCATCCGCTCGAGCACGCGGCCAAGGACGCGCCCGGCGGCGACGTGATCTACAACATCGACGACCAGGTCGCCAGCCGCAGCGTCGGCTTCCATCCGCAGGGCCTGGAGCCCGCGCCGTTCATCGACAGCGACAGTTCCTACGTCGGCGGCAACGCCGATAGCCTGGTCAAGCCCGGCGAAAGCCGCGACTACTGTTTCCATGCCCCCGCCGAGGGCGCGTTTCTGGTGTCCAACCCCGGCGCGGCCTTCGGCGGCGAAGGCTCGGCCGGCAACAGCGGCGTCGGCCTGTTCGGCACGATCGCGGTGCAGCCGCGCGGCGCCAGCTTCTATCGCGCCCAGGTCACGGAAGAAGAAATGCGGCTGGCGACCAAGGGCACGGCGCCGACCGGGCAGCCCATCATCGACTACGAGGCGCTTTACCCCAACGATTGCGCTCAAAACGGCATCTGGTGCCGCGAAGGCAAGGCCGGTCAGCCGATCCTCAACATGGTCGCGCAGGGCGACCGCATAGCCACGTTCGAGGAAATCTATTACCCGCGTCGCCTGGCTCACGCCGACACCAACGCCATCGTGATGGGCACCGGTAGCGACGGCCGTTTCAGCGCCGATACCTATCCCTTGGAAAAGGCCGGGCGCCGCAATCCTTCGCTGCCCAACCGGCTGGAGCCGTTCCGCGAGTTCGTTTCCGTCTACCACGACGAAAACGCCGCGACCCAGGCCTTCCCGTACTTCTTCGAGCACCCGGAGCTGGGGCATACCCTGCACGGCGTGCGCGACGCCTTCATGATCAACTACGGTTCGGGCGGCATCGGCGCGGAGATCATCGCCAACCGCCTGCAGGCCGGGCCGATGCAGGATTGCATCGACTGCGCCTACGAGGAGTTCTTCCTGTCCTCGTTCGCGGTGGGCGATCCGGCGATGCTGGTCGACAGGCCGGTCAATCTGGCGATCGGCCGTTGCCAGCCCGAATTCGTCGAGGCGCGCAAGCGCAAGGAACTGGGCCAGTCCTACGACCAGAGCCATGAAGATGGCTTTCAGAAGCACTGCGACTGGAAGGGCATGGGCGCTGCGGCGATCGCGCAGAAGGCCTATTACCCGCACGATCCGGCCAATGTGCATCACAGCTACATCGGCGATTTCGTCAAGTTCCGCAACGTGCATGCGGGCAAGGAACAGCACGTGTTCCACCTGCACAACCATCAGTGGCTGTTCAACCCCAACGACGACAACTCCAACTACATCGACGCGCAGGGCGTGGGTCCGGGGTCGGGCTATACCTACGAAATCGCATTCGGCGGTTCCGGCAACCGCAACAAGACCGTCGGCGATGCGGTGTTCCACTGCCACTTCTATCCGCATTTCGCCCAGGGCATGTGGTACATGTGGCGCAACCACGACGTCATGGAAACCGGCACGCCGCTCGCGGTCAGTCAGACCGGCAGCCTGTACCACGACAAGCCCTATGCCTTGATGGACGGCGAGCCGGCGAGTAAGGCGCGCGCGCTGCCCGACGGCGAGATCGTCGCCGGCACGCCGATCCCGGCGGTAGTGCCGCTGCCGGGCAAGGCGCTGCCGCCGATGCCCGCCGCCGTCAGCGTGGCGCCCAAGCAGACCGGCCTGGGGTCCAAGGCGGTGCTCGACGGCGTGTTCGACAGCAAGACCACCAATCCCGGCTATCCGTTCTGGATCGCCGGCGTGACCGAGCACTCGCGCTGGTCGTCTTCGATCGGCCATCGCCCGACCACGCCGCCGCTGGACATGAGCGCCAGCGCCGGCGGTTTCGACGGCGGCCTGCCGCGGCATGCCCTGGCCGGCTACGCCGAGGGCGGCAAGGACGAGTCCAAGCTGACCCGGCTGACCGCGGAAAAGCATCTCAAGCAGACCAAGCCGATCTACTTCGACGAGACCGGCACCGATCTGGAAAAAGTGGCGATGAAGTTCCATGCCACTCGCGAGCACCCGAGCCATCGCTACGACCGCAACGGCGTGACCTCCGCCGCCGCGTTCGTGGTCAACGGCGCCCCGGCGGTGCCGGGCGCGCCCTACAACGAACCCTGCATCGACGATCGCGGCAAACTGCTGACTGCCGGCGACGCCAGCGGCGAGTTCTTCGGCGGCGCCACGTTCGACGCGATGATCAAAGTCGGCGACGCGCTGCCCGGCGGGATCCAGTACGGCGCCAAGAATCCGCGCGTGTACAAGGGCGCCAACATCCAGCTCGACGTGGTGTTCAACAAGGTCGGCTATCACTACCCGCAGCAGCGCATCCTGACCCTGTGGGACGACGTGGTGCCGACGCTGGACAACAAGCGGCCGCCGGAGCCGCTGGTGCTGCGTATGAACACGTTCGATTGCGCCATGTATCAGCACACCAACCTGGTGCCCAAGGATTTCTACGCCGACGACTATCAGATCACCACGCCCACCGATGTGATCGGGCAGCACATCCATTTGCCGAAATGGGACCTGACCTCGGCCGACGGCAGCGCGAACGGCTGGAACTACGAGGACGGTACTTTCTCGCCCGGCGCCGTGCGCGAGCGCGTCTACGCGATCAATCAATGGAACGCGGCCCAGGCCAAGGCCGGCAAACCGGTGGTGCCGAAGCCGGACGGCAGTACCACGCCGCTGGTGCCGGAGCCTCATCCGTATTTCGGCGCGCTCAGCGGCCATCAATTGGCCGATTGCCGCGCCAAGTGGCTCAGCGTGGGCGGCGACTTCGAGTCCTTCGAAAAGAACTGGGGCGCCTACCCGAAGGCTTGCGACTGGTTGGGCGCGCGCACCACCTTGCAGCGCTGGTTCTCCGACCCGCTGATCAACGCCGCCGGCGTGCATCGCGGGCTGGGCATCACTTTCACCCACGATCACCTCGGCCCGTCCACGCACCAGCAATTGGGCCTGTACGCGACCATGCTGACCGAGCCGCCCGGGTCGGAGTGGCGCCACAACGAGACCGGCGTGCTGTTGGGGTCGCGTAAGGCCGGCGCCCTGTTCGGCGCCAACAGCGACGGCGGCCCGACCAGCTGGCAGGCGACGATCACCGGGCCCAAGAGCGGCCGCATCGACGTCGACAAGGACGGTCGCGACGACGCCCACCGCGAATTCTTCCTGCAATTCGGCGATTTCCAGCACGCCTACCAGAAGGGCGTCTACGTCGGCGTCACCGCCAAGGGGGTGCCGTACAAGTACGACGCCAGCGCCACGGTCGGCCCGCAGCACTATCGTCAGGCGATCCACCCGTCGGTGCGCAAACCGGCCAGTACCGTGCGCGACATCGTCAAATACGATTCGCATTGCCCGGGTGGCGAGGGCTCGCAGACCCTGCCCGGCGCGGTGTACTCGGCCCAGGGCAAGGTGCCGCGCCCGTGTCCGGAAGCCATCTCGGCCGACGACGTCGGCATGATGGTGGTCAACTACCGCAACGAGCCGGTCGGCGCGCGCGTGTACGACCCCAACAGCAAGAGTCAGGCCGCCGGCTACGCGGGCGATCTGTCCTATGCCTTCCAGACCCGCACCGATCGCAGATGGAGCGACCTCAACAGCCAACTGGGCAGCACGCCGTATCCGGCGCTGACCAACCACGTGCTCAAGGGCGACCCGTTCACGCCGATCATGCGCGCGTATTCGGGCGACCTGATCCGGGTCAAGGTCCAGGCCGGTTCGCACGAGCACGAGCACAACGCGACCATCAACGGACTGACCTGGTTGCAGGGCGGCTCCGGTTTCGGTCAGGCGCCGCACTCGGGTTGGCGCGGTTCGCAGAACGCCGGATTGTCGGAGCAGTTCACCTTCGCGACGCGGATCACCGACTACGCGACGATCAACAACCTCACCGACCGCCTGTACGCCATCGACAGCAGTCAGGACGGCTTGTGGAGCGGCGTATGGGGGGTGCTGCGCAGCGGCAACCGCCGCGACTCGCGCAGCGACGTCCTGCATACCCTGCCCAGCAATCCGCGCCCGACGCTGTTGCGGCCCGGGCTGGGGCTGGTGCGGTACAACGACTGTCCGTCCGACGCCCCGCTGCGCATCTACCGGGTCGCGGCGGTGTTGGCCAATCAGGCCCTGGACAAGCCCAGCGGCACCAGCTTCCCGTCCGGCGGCGCCAGTGGCCTGAACGGCAGCGGCGGCACCTTGGTCTATAACCCGCGCACCACCGCGATCACGATCGCGGCGGTCGACGAAAAGGGCAATCCGACCGGTCTCAGGCATAGCTACGGCACCGGTCCGCTGCACGATCCGACCGCGGTGATGTTCGTGCGCGAAGAGGATCTGGATGCGCGCGGCAAACTGCGCGCGGGCGTGCCGGTGGAGCCGTTGGTGTTGCGTGCGGGCGCGGGCGAATGCGTGCAGGTGGTGTTGAGCAACCGTCTGCCGCGCAACCGCTTGCTGCGTTCGACCAGCCCGATGCCGGACCTGGACGGTTACAGCTCGCTGTCGGGTATCGTGCCGCAGGACCCGGGCTCGACGACGTCCGACATGACCACCTTCAACAACAACCATTTGCGCCCGTCGAACCGCATCGGCCTGCATCCGCAGATGGTCCATTACGACGTCCAGGCCTACGACGGCAGCGCGGTCGGCGTGAACAAGACTTCGCTGGCCGAGCCCGGCACGTCCTATGTCTACCAGTGGTATGCCGGCCAGCTCGAGACGGTGGCTTCGGCCGAGCAATGCCCGGCCGAAGCGCTGAGCGCCGACTATGCCGAGCTGAGCGTGTTCCCGGAAAATCCGACCTTGCGGCCGCTCAATCAGATCTACGACGCACCCGCCTTCGACCGTATCGCCAGCAGCCTAATCGCCGACACCGTCAGCAGCGAAAGCCGCAGCATTTCGCCCGAAGCGCCCGAGGTGAGCAAGGTCAGCGCCGAGCTGCGGGCCTTGCCGAGCGTCGCGGCCTGTCTCGAAACCGTGCCCAGCGCGGAGACGGCGGCCAAGATGGGTGCGTCCCGCGATGACGAGCAACTGGCGTCGATCGAGTCGCTGCGCGATCCCAGCGGCAGCGCCGCCGTCGCCGACGACCCGATCGACGAAGCGCCGTTGATCGTGGATCCGCAAGCCAAGGCGCAACTGGTCTACGACCGTTCCGCGCGCTTGCAGGCGCGTCAGACCTGCGTCGGCGCGCAGGTCGGGCGCGATATGCAGGCTTCGATCTACGACCATCTGGTCAAGGACTCCGACGCCGCCGAACTGCTGCAACCGCCGCCGGCCGAACAGCAGAGTCTCGGCACCGCGCAGGCCCAGGCGACGGCGCCGGAAACCCTGGAGTCGCGCGCGCAGGCGCTGTCGCAAAAATTGACCGCGAGTTTCCTCTACCAATTGCCCGAAGCCGACGACGACGGCGATTTCGCCGCCGCCTTCGCCTGGCGCGACGAGGTCTATCCGGCGTTGAGCGCGGATACCACCCGCCTGGCGGCCTTGGGCGGGCGCTGCCGATTCGTTCCGGTCGAGTTCGGCGGCAGCAACCTCTCGCCGCCCGACCGTATCAAGCAGGGCCAGAAGGCCGCGGTCGGCGCGCTGATCGTCGAGCCGCAGGGTTCGCGCTGGTCCGAGTACCGGGACGACGCCGCGATCGACCGCCAGAACCCCGGCGCCACCCAGCAGAACCGGCGCGCCACGCGCGCGTCGGCGACGGTGACCTATCCGGTGGCCGGTGGCCTTCGACCGATCTATCGCGGCATGCGCGACATGGCGATCGTGCATCAGAAGGGGCTCAACTTCCGCTATGCGAAGGGCGATGCGGTCGCCAACCTGGCGGCCGAGCGCGAGGACTTGCAATCGCCCAATCTGACCGCGCCGGAGGACGCGCACGATTCCGGTCACATGGCGATCAACTACGGCAGCGAGCCGCTGTGGTTCCGCTTCGGTCTGGCGCCGGATGCGCCATTCGGGCGCCTGGGCTTCGGCGGCGTGGACCATGCCTGGCAGGCATTCTCGAATCAGTGCTGCGACAACGGCGGCAGCGCGGCCACCGCGCAAGCTTCCGTGGGCGAGCCCTACGTGCCGATCATGCTCACCAGTCCGGGCGCGGAGACGCGCTTGCGGGTGCTGATGCCGACCGGCGTCGGCCGCGCGACCACCTTCAGCCAGCACGGACATGCGTGGCCGCGCGACCCCTACCTGGCCGAGAACGTCGACGCCGCGCGACTGCCCGTGGGCGGTTCGGCCAATACCTGGGGAATCGCGGCGAAATGCATCGGCGACAATCCGCTGCAGATGGCGCTGGGCGGGCAGGAGAGCGTGAGTCCGATGGCGCATTTCGACGTCGTGCTGGCGTCGGCGGGCGGCAAGGATAGAACCACCGGCGATTTCCTGTGGCGCGACATGGGCGGGTTCGGCATCAGCAACGGCTTGTGGGGCGTGCTGCGAGTTTCAGAAAAATCCAAGCTGCAGTCCGCCTTGCCCCTGCGCGAAAGTTGCTTATGACGAGAGTCCGCGGAAGGGGCTGGCAGTACGCGCTGGCCCTGTTGTTGTGCTCCTCGGCGCAGGCGGCCGAGCCTTACCTCGACCGCAGCCTGGAGAGCGAGGGCCTGTCGTTGCGGGTGCGGATCGAACCCGAGCCGACGGAGGGATCGCCGACCGGGGCCGGCCCGCGTCGCGGCATCGCGGCCGCGCCCAAGGCCGGCGACACCGTGCGCCTGAGCATCGACATCGAACGCCTCGCCGACGGCGAGGCGTTGTCCAATCTGGGCATCGGCGCCTGGCTGGACCGGGAGACCTCGGTGATGTCCGGCGCGGTACCCGCCTGCGGTCAGCGGGTCTCGGCGATTCTCGGCAGCGGCCTGATGCAGCGCCCGCTGGTGGATCTCACCGGTTACTACGTGCTCACGCTGGATGCCGAGGGCAGCGTCTCGGCGCTCGATCCGGCGGTCCAGTTCGCCGGCCGAACCAGCCTGTACGCCGCGGTGCAACTGGGCGGGGTGCCGTTCGATTGGGTCAAGAGCGGCGACGACCGCTGGCTGTTCGTGGCGTTGCCCGAACGCCGGCAGGTGGCGGTGGTTGATCTGCAAACCTTCAAGATCCGCCAACGCATCGATCTGTCTGGTAAGCCCACGCGCCTGGCGCTGCAGCCCGACGGCCAGGTGCTGTGGGTAGCGCAGCGCGGCGAGGCCGGCGGCGAAGGCGAGCGCATCGATCTTATCGCGGTCGGCGACGGCCGCCGCGTCGGCGGCATGGCGCTCGCGCCCGGACATCACGAAATCGCCTTCAGCGACGAAGGGCGCTACGGCTATGTCAGCAGCCGCGATACAGGCGCCGTGGCAGTCATCGACAACGCGTCCGGCCAGCGCCTGCGCGAGGTCGAGCTGGGCGGCCAGTTGCTGTCGCTGGCGTATCTGCCCGGGCAGTCGAGCCTGTGGGCGATCGACGGCGAGCGCGGCGTGGTGCATCGCCTGAACGCGCAAGGCGCGCAGATCGACCGCATCGCGCTCGAGCCCGGCCTGGGGCCGGCGCGTGCGACGCCGGACGGCCGTTACGTGCTGATCGTCAATCCTTCGCAGCATCGTCTGCACGTACTCGACGCCGCCGATGGCGCGGTGCTGCATTCGCCGACGATCTCCGGGCGGCCCTACGATCTGTTCTTCAGCCGCAACTACGTCTATGTGCGCTCGCTCGACATCGAGCAGTTGGCGATGATCGGCTTGTCCAGCCTGGGCGATGGGCCGGTGCTGCAGTACATCCCGGTCGGCGCCAAGGGGATCGGCGCCACCCCCGCGTTGCCGGTCGCTTCCAGCATGAGCGAGAACATGGAAGGCGCGGGCGCCTTCATCGCCGCGCCCGGCGAGCGCACCGTCTACCACTACATGGAAGGCATGAACGCGCCCGACAGCGGTATCCGCACCTACGGCCATACGCCGTTGGCGGTGGCGATCAGTCGGCGCGGCCTGCGCGAAACCGGGCGCGGTCGTTACACCACGAGCTTCAAAGTGCCTTCGCAAGGGCGCATGGTGCTGGCGCTGGCGACCGAATCGCCGCGCGTGCGCGAATGCCTGGCCTGGACGGTCGCCGCTGGCGCGCCGGCGAAGGAGGCCGCGTGGTCGCTGCAATGGCTGGAGCAACCGGCAGGCGGGGTGCGCCGCGGCCAAGCGGTCGAATTCCTGGTGCGACTGAGCGCGGCGCGCGGCGCGCGGGTGCCGGATCCTGCCCGGTTCTCGGCCTGGGTCGTGTCCGGCGGCGGCGGTATCGCCCAGCAATGGCCCTTGTTGCCGACCGCGCGCGCCGGCGAGTACCGGATTTCCGGCCGGGTCGACGCGCCCGGCGGTTACTACGTGCACGTGCGCGACGCCGCGGGGTCGGCGACGCGTCTGTCGGCGTTGCCGGCATCGTTGATCGTGGAGTGAGCGATATGCGAGGAAACACCGAATGAACCCGACCACGAGAGCGCCGGCCCGTGCGCGGCGGCGCGGCGCGCGCATGGCGCGATGGGCGCTGGCCTGCTGGATGGCGGTCTGCCTGCCGGTGCCCGCGCAGGACGATCCGCATGCCGCGCATCGCGCGGCGCTGGCTCGCGCGCAGGGGGCGTCGCCGACCCGCGTGGCCTTGCCCGGAACGCGACTGAGCATGCGCGACGGCAGCGCCGTGCGCCTGCAAGCGGACAGCTTCGACGACCGCATCGTCGTGATCGATTTCGTCTTCACCCAATGCACCACGATCTGCCCGGCGCTGACCGCGGTGATGGCGTCGGTGCAGCGCGGCCTGGAGCCCGGCGCCGACGATTGGCTGCTGGTGTCGGTCTCGGTCGACCCGGCGCACGACACGCCGGCGCGCATGGATGCCTACGCGCGCAATGTCGGCGCCGGGCGCAACTGGTGGTGGTTGACCGGCGCTGGCGGCGAGGTCGACCGCAGCCTGCGCGCATTCGGCTTGCCGCCCGGCAGGCCGCAGGACCATGCGCCGATGGTGCTGGTCGGGCACCCCGCGAGCGGCCAGTGGCTGCGCTGGGTCGGCATGCCGTCGCCGAAGCAATTGCTGGCCGCGGTCGCATCCTTGCGCGTCTCCGCAACTCGGCCCGGGCCGCAGAGGACCGCGCATGCGCAGCCTTGAGCGCTATCTGGCCTCGGCCGCCGTTTGCATCGCCTTGGCGTGGCCGCTGTACGCCCACAGCGCCGACACGGGCGCGGACGCGGCCAAGGCGGAACGCGCGCGCGCCTACTTCAGCGATGCCGTGCTGGTGGACCAGGACGGCAAACGGCAGCGCTTCTACAGCGACCTGCTCGGCGATCGCGTGGTGCTGATCAACGTAGTGTTCACGCGTTGTCCCAGCGCCTGCCCGCTCATGACCCAGCGCCTGAAGCAGGTGCGCGCCGAACTCGGCGACCGCTTCGGCAGGGACATACGGTTCCTGTCGCTGTCGGTCGATCCGGCCTACGACACTCCGGCGGCGATGAAGGCCTTCGCCGCCAAGCAGGGTGCGGACGAGCCGGGCTGGCGCTTTCTGGTCGCCGATCCGGACACCATGAAGCAGGTCCTGGGCAAGCTCGGTCAATGGTCCGACAACGCCGAAGACCATTCGACCCTGCTGATCGCCGGCAATGCCGCGCGCGCGCACTGGACCAAACTGCGTCCGGACGCGTCGCCGCAACGGATCGCGGCCGATCTGGAACGCCTGCGCGCGGGCCCCTGAAGCATGCGTCGATTCCTGCCGCTCGCAGTGTTGGCGGGCCTGAGCGCATGGTTCGGCATCGCCTGGTGCGTCGAGAGCGACCTGGGCCGTGCGATCTATTCGATCGGCGCGGGCCGCGACGGTCGCGAAATCGGCGGCCGTATCGGCGCGGACGGCGGCCTGCGCATGCAGGGCGGCGCGGTCGCGTGCGGCAACTGCCACGGCCAGGACGGCCGTGGCGGCGGCGAAGGCTGGCTGCAGGCGCCCGATCTGCGCTGGTTCGCGCTGAGCAAACCGCACGGCCGGCTGCGCAGCGACGGCAGCACCCGGCCCGCCTACGATCGCGCGTCGCTCGCGCGCGCGCTGCGCGGCGGGATCGCGCCGGACGACGTCGCCTTGGACAGCGCCATGCCGCGCTACGACCTGGCCGAGGACGAAATCGATGCGCTGATCGCGCACCTGCGCACGCTGGACGGCGCGGGATCGGCGCCGGTGCCTCCGGCGCTGGTCGTGTTGGCGCCGGAGCGCGGGCAGGGTGCGGCGACGCGCCTGCTGGACGGGTTGCGGCGTTGCACGGTCGCAGGCGAGCGGATGCCGGCGCTGACCGTGTTGCGCTACGCGAGCTTCGACGACGCGCTAGCGCAGCTGCAGGCGATGGAGCAGGCCGGTACCGTGGCGGCGGTGTTCGCACCGTACTTGCCGGCGGTGGAGTCCGCTTATGCGCGTGCGCCGTTCCAGCGCAGCTTGCCGACGCTGCTGCCGATCGCCCTGGACGGTCTGGAGGCGGCGCCCGACGCGTCCTTGTTGTTCCGTCTGCCGTCGCTGCGCGCGCAAGCACACGCCTTGCTGCGCGCCTTGCCCGCGCGTAGCGGCGGAACGCTGATCATCCAGGCCGGCGCCGGCCAGGCCCTGGCCGAAGAGCTGGGCGATGCCGCGCAGGCGCGCGGTTGGCGGGTCGGCCTGACGACGGACGCGCAAGCCGCGTCGGCGGCCGATGCGGTGCTGGTCTTGATGCCGTTGACGGCGCCCGCACCCGTGCCCGTACCCGTACCCGTACCCGCTGTCGACCGCGCGACGACCCTGTTGGTGCCGGCGTTGTTCATGGATCCATCCGCGGCGGAAGCCTGGCGGGCGCGCGGCGCGCGCGTACGCCTCGCGTTCCCGTATCCGCCGCGCAGCCAGGCCCTTGCGGGCCGCTGGATCGGTCCCGAACAGGCTTGGACGGCCTTGGCCTGCGAACTGCTGACCCGCCTGCCGCCGATGCCGCGCTCGCGCGAGGCCTTGCCCGCGTGGCGCGCGCAGCTCCCGGCGATGGCGCCGCTGCGGCTGGACGCCTGGTTCGAGCTGCCGGCACGTTCCGATTTCGACGACGAAGTCGGCCGCGTCGCGTTGATGGAGTGGCCCGAGCGCGCCGATCCTGAGGAACCGCGGTAGCGCTGCGGGGGTAGGCGAGGCCGCGGCCGTCGCTGCTTGGCGGCAGGCGTCTGCCGCGCCCAGTCGTTCGGTATGCGCCGAACCGGTCGGTTTCGGCTTGTCGCTACGCGCGCGCAGCGGCGACACTAGCGCCGAGGGCGTGGGGACGCCCGCTCATGGGGAATTCGAATGTGGAAGTGGATGCTGGTCGGCCTGATGGCCGTCGCGGCGGGCGCGCATGCCCAGGAAACGACGGACGCCGAGCGTAAGGCGGCCGAGCAGCAGATCGCGCAGGTCGTGCAATCGCTGCAGTATCACGACGGCCAGATCGCCGTGGCCAAGGCGCAGGCGCATCTGAACCTGGGCAAGGAGTTCCGCTATCTGGACTCGGCCGACGCGCGCAAGGTGCTGGAGCAGTTGTGGGGCAATCCGCCCGATGCCGATGTGCTGGGCATGGTCGTGCCGCGCGACGGCGATCTGCTCGGCGATCAGGGCTGGGCGGTGGTGGTGACCTATGCCGACGAGGGCTACGTGTCCGACGAGGACGCGGCCAAGATCGACTATGCGCAGATGCTGCAGGACATGAAGGACGAGGCCAAAGAAGGCAGCAAGGAGCGGCGCGAAGCCGGCTACGGCGGCATCGAGCTGGTCGGCTGGGCCGAACCGCCGCATTACGATGCCGGCGCCAAGAAGCTGTACTGGGCCAAGGAACTCGCGTTCGAAGGCAGCCAGAACCACACCCTCAACTACGACATCCGCGTGCTCGGCCGTCGCGGCTATCTCAGCCTCAACGCCGTGGCCGGCATGGGCGAGTTGGGCCAGGTCCGCACCGGCATGCAGCAGTTGCTGCCCGCGGTCGAATTCGACCAGGGCGCACGCTACGCCGATTACGACGCCAGCACCGACAAGACCGCGGCCTACGGGCTGGCGGCGCTGGTCGGCGGCGGCATCGCCGCCAAGGCCGGCCTGTTCGGCAAGATCGGCGCCTTGCTGCTGGGCCTGAAGAAGCTGTTGATCCCGCTGGTGCTGGTGATCGGCGCCTTCTTCGGCAAGATCCTGAGCTTCTTCCGTCGCGGCAAGAAGGACGGCGACAGCGGCGTGGTCAGCTGACCCCACGCCTGCGCATGCGCGGGCCGACCGGTCCGCGCATGCGCATAGCCCGTCGCTACGGGCTTGGCGACGCAATCGGGCAGGTCGCGCGGGCCGCGCGGGGGCGCTACCTGAATGCCATGCGTGCCGTAAACGCCGGCTCGACTGCCAAGCGGCGCTATAATTCGCGCCGGCACCCGACTCAGCGAGCGATCGAGTAGCGATGGAACCTGCCCTGAAACAGCGACTGATCGGTGCGGCGGTATTGGTCGCGCTGGCGGTGATCTTCCTGCCCATGCTGATCAAGGGACCGGCGCCGGAAAGCAGCGCCTCCGACGTCCCGCTCAATCTGCCAGAACAGCCCGAAGGCCAGTTCGAGACCCGCGAACTGCCCTTGGTGACGCCGGGCGATGCGCCCAACGGCGGCGCCCTCGGCCTGTCGCCGGCCGCCTCCGGCGCCCCGGGCGAGACCCTGCCGACCGTGGACACCGCGGTCGAAGCCGCCAAGACCGCCGCCAGCGGCGCGATGCCGGCCGCCACCGCGGGCGGCGATTTCGCCGTCAGCTTCGGCAGCTACGCCAGCAGCGGCGACGCCGACCGGGTGGTCGCGGCCCTGCAAGGCGCGCAGCTGCCGGGCTATCAGGAAGCCGTGCCGGGCAACGGCCGCACCCTCTATCGCGTGCGCATCGGGCCCTACGGCTCGCGCGCGGACGCCGAAACCGCGCGCCTGGCCTCGACCAAGGTGCGCAACGACATCAGCGCCAAGGTGGTGACCCTGGACGCCGACGCGACGCCGGCCGCCAGCGCCTCGGCCTCGCAGCCGGTCGCGACCGCGGCGCCGACGGTGTCGGCCGCGGTACCGCTGAGCGACAGCCGCACCGCCGCCAAGCCGGCCGCGTTGCCGCCCGAGCCGGCCAAACCCGCCGCGAGCAAGCCCGAGCCGGCCAAGCCGGTCGTTGCGCCGGCCAAGCCGCCGGTCGCGGCCGCCAAACCCGCCGTCGAACCGGCCAAGCCCGCGGTCGCCCCGCCGGCGCCGACCAAGCCGGCCGCCAGCAACACCGGCTTCGCGGTCCAGTTGGGCGCGTTCGGCAGCGCCGACGAGGCCAACAAGCTGCGCGACCGCGCGCGCGCGGCCGGGTTCAGCGCCTTCGTGGAACAGGTCCGTACCGACAAGGGCACGCTCAGCCGCGTGCGCCTGGGTCCGGTCGCCAACCGTGCCGACGCCGACAAGCTGAAAAGCCAGGCCGCGGCCAAGATCGGCGTCGACGGCATCGTCCGTCCGCATCCCTGAGCGAGGTCGCGATGGGCGCCGCCGACTTGATTCTGCTGGCGGTGGTCGCGATATCGGCGCTGTTGGGGCTGATGCGCGGTTTCATCGGCGTGGTCGCTTCGCTGGCGGCCTGGGTGCTGGCCGGCTGGGCCGCGTTCGGTTTCGGCGGCAGCGCCGCCTTGATGCTGTCGGACAACGGCGCGCCGGGACTGGGCGAGATGTTCGGCGGCTACGCGCTGTGTTTCCTGGGCGTGTTGGTCACGGTCTGGGTCGTCGGCTACGTGGCCAAGCGCATGGTCCACGAGTCCGGTTTGTCGGGCGTCGATCGGGCGATGGGCTTCGTGGTCGGCGTCGCGCGCGGCGCCCTGATCGCCAGCATGCTGGTGATGCTGGTCGGTTTCACCCCGCTCGCGCACCGGCGCGAGTGGCGCTCGGCAACGCTGGTGCCCTTGTTCGTGCCCGGCGCGCACATGGTGCGCAGCTGGATGCCCGACTGGGCCGGCCGGGCCATGGATTTCAGCGGCGGCGCGCCGGCCTGGATGCCGTCGTTGCCCAAGCTGGATTTGAACATGCAGGGCCTGCCGGGCCTGGGCAACGGCAACGGCCAGTCTTATGGCCAGGACGTGCTGCCCATTCTCAACGCCGGCGTGCTGCCCTTGCTCAAGGGCGCGGGCCTGAAGGACCCGCTGCCAGGAGGCACGCCATCGCAGGATGCGCCGCAGGGCGATCCGCTCGAAGTCGCGCCTCGCTCGAAGCGCGACGAAACCCTGCCCGTGCCGGTCGAGCAGGACGAAGCCTTCGTGATGTAACTCCACGCAACAGCCTTAGGACTCAGAATCATGTGCGGCATACTTGGCATCGTCGGCCATAACGACGTCGCGGCCCAGCTTTACGACGGCCTTACCGTGCTCCAGCATCGCGGCCAGGACGCGGCGGGCATCGCCACCGCCGACGGCGCCAAGCTGCGCGTGCACAAGGGCAACGGCCTGGTCAGCGACGTGTTCGACGAGAAGGCGATGCGCCTGCTCGATGGCCGGGTCGGCATCGGCCATTGCCGCTATCCCACCGCCGGCAGCGAGGGCTCCGACGAAGCACAGCCGTTCTACGTGAACTCGCCGTTCGGCATCGCGCTGGCGCACAACGGCAACCTGATCAACACCGACGCGCTGCGCCGCGACGTGTTCGAACAGGACCGCCGCAACGTCAACACCGAATCCGATTCCGAAGTGCTGCTCAACGTGTTCGCGCACGAGCTGGACATGCAGCGCGGGCTGACCCCGGAGGCCGCGTTCAAGGCCATCGAGGGCGTGCACCGGCGCTGCGTCGGCGGTTACGCCGTGGTCGCGATCGTGCTCGGCCTGGGCCTGGTCGCGTTCCGCGATCCCAACGGCATCCGTCCGCTGGTGCTGGGCAAGCGCCACAGCGGCGGCCAGGACGAGTACGCGATCGCGTCGGAGTCGGTGGCGCTGGACCTGCTGGGCTTCGAGCGCGTGCGCGACGTGCGCCCGGGCGAGGGCATCGTGGTCACGCCGCGCGGCGAGCTGTACACCCAGATGTGCGCCGAGCCGCGCCAGCACGCGCCGTGCATCTTCGAGTTCGTCTACTTCGCGCGCCCGGATTCGATGATGGACGATGTCTCGGTGCACAAGGCGCGCATGCGCATGGGCCAGACCCTGGGCGAGAAGATCCTGCGCCTGCGTCCGGACCACGACATCGACGTGGTGATCCCGATCCCCGACACCTCGCGCGACGCCGCCCTGGAAATCTCCAACGTGCTGGGCGTGAAGTACCGCGAGGGCTTCATCAAGAACCGTTACGTCGGCCGCACCTTCATCATGCCGGGCCAGGGCGAGCGCGCGAAATCGGTGCGCCGCAAGCTCAATCCGATTCCGCTGGAGTTCCGCAACCGGGTGGTGCTGCTGGTCGACGACTCGATCGTGCGCGGTACCACCTCCAAGCAGATCGTGCAGATGGCGCGCGACGCCGGCGCGCGCAAGGTCTATCTGGCCTCGGCCGCGCCCGCGGTGCGCTACCCGAACATCTACGGCATCGACATGCCCTCGGCCGACGAATTGGTCGCGCACGATCGCACCGACGACGAAGTGCAGACCCTGCTCGGCTGCGACTGGTTGATCTACCAGGATCTGGACGCGCTGGAACAGGCGGTGTCGGGCCCGAAGCACCGCATCGATCATTTCGACTCGTCCTGCTTCAACGGCGAGTACGTGACCGGTATCGAGCCGGGCTACTTCGAGCGTCTGCAGCAGCTGCGCTCCGACGACGCCAAGAAGACCCGCCGGGTCTCGTGAGCCCCTCGCTTTTCGCTCCGGCTTTTCCCCCCTTTGCAAAAGGGGGGCAGGGGGGATTTGCTGTTGCTCGTACCACCGCCCCAGTTGGCTGACCCGTGCCCAGCCTGTACGACGCCGCGCGCGCTTGCCTGGACGCCGCCACGCCCGAGGACAAGGTCGCCGCGACCTTCGCCGCCGCCGACGCCTACGCACGCGGCGAGCTGACCACGCCGGACGACGCGCCGGCGCCGGATCCGATCCGCATGCCCGGCCGCCCCGAGCGGCCCTGGCTGGTGCATCCGCGCGACCTGCCCAAGCGCGGCTTCGGCACCCAGGAGGGGCGCGCCGCGTTCGTGCACGCGATCGCGC
Source organism: Lysobacter sp. Root983 (assembly GCF_001429345.1). Taxonomy (NCBI): domain Bacteria; kingdom Pseudomonadati; phylum Pseudomonadota; class Gammaproteobacteria; order Lysobacterales; family Lysobacteraceae; genus Lysobacter; species Lysobacter sp. Root983. The sequence continues at coordinate 584,492 of NZ_LMJO01000017.1, read as the reverse complement.
ATATCGAATTCAACGCCATCGACCTGGCCTGGGACGCGGTCTACCGTTTCCGCGGCTTGCCGGCGCGGTTCTACGCCGACTGGGTGAGCGTGGCCAGGGACGAGGCGCGCCACTTCGCGCTGTTGCGCGCGCGCCTGCGCGAGCTGGGCTACGACTACGGCGATTTCGACGCCCACAACGGCCTGTGGGAAATGGCCGAGAAGACCGCCCACGACGGACTGTCGCGCATGGCCCTGGTGCCGCGCGTGCTGGAGGCGCGCGGCCTGGACGTGACGCCGGGCATGATCGTCAAGCTGCGCTCGCTGGGCGATACCGCCACGGTCGCGATCCTGGAAACGATCCTGCGCGAGGAAGTCGCGCACGTCGCCGCCGGCTCGCATTGGTTCCGCTGGTACTGCGAACGCGAGGGCATCGAACCCGGCCCGCGCTTCCGCGAACTGCTGGCCGAGTACGCGCGCGCCGTGCTCTACGGCCCGTTCAATTTCGAAGCGCGCAGCGCGGCCGGTTTCGACGACGAGGAACTGCGCATGCTCGAGGCCTTCGTCCAGCGCTGAGCATGCCCTGATCCGCGTCGCGGGCCCTCCAGGGGCTCGCTGCTGCAACAGGGGCGCGCGCGGGGCCGCCTGTCATGGTGGAGGCCACCCGGGCGCGCCTCAGCCCACCCGCACCAGCACCCAGCGTTGCGCGTAGGCGTTGTTGATCGAGAGGCTGTCGTAGTAGTGGTAGAGCTTGACCGGGCTGCCGTTCTCCTGGCGAGCGCCGAACACGTCCAGTACCGAGCGCGGCGCGTGCTTGGGACTGATCCGGAGCAGGCCGACGTCCAGGCGCCGGCTGTCCGGGTCCTCGCCCATGCGCTCGAACTTCCACAGCTGATCGTTGCGGCCGTTCACGGCTTCGATCGCGATCGCGCTGCCGTCGGCGATGCCGCCGTCAACCACGGTCAGCGCCTTTTCCGGAGCGCTCAGCGCATGCAGGCGATAGTAGCCGCCGCCGACGTTGTGCACGCGCCAGCGCTGCCCGCTTTCGGTCGGCATCGGCGCCATGCCGGGCAGGGTGGGCATGCTGGGCCAGAGCGGGGGCAGGTCGGTCAGGGCTTGGCAGATGCCGACATCGCGCCCGCCGACCAGCACGGTCAGGCGGCTGTTCAGCGCCAGCCGCGGCCGCAGTTCGTAGATGGCATCGTCGCGCAGGCTTTCGCTGGGATTGGCGCTGACGATGGCGGCGATCAAGTCGTGGTACATGCCGCCGGTGAACTGCTCCGGGTAGTCCATGGGCACGATGCCATAGCGTCCCGGCGCGGCGGCGCGAAAGAACCGGTAGAGCTTGGGGTTGGTGGTTTCGGCTAGGGTGATCGGCCAGACCGTGCCGGTGCCGCTGGCGAAGTTGATGAACAGCTTGCGTTTGTCTGGGTCGCGCACCGCGTCCGACAAGGCCCGCTCGACGTAGACATCGAACTTGCTGGCGCGATTGAAATGCGAGTAGACCTTGTATTCGTCCTGCACGTCGAAGAGGACGCCGTCGGCGTTGAGGTATCGGAACGGGCAGTTGTCCGGCCAGTAGGTGGCGTCGATGCCGATCGCGCCGGGTTGGTAGCGGCGCAGCAACACGATCTTGCGCCTGACCTCGCCCAGCTTGGGCACCGTCTTGCCGGTGTGCCAGAACTCGCGGCTGCCGGAATGGGCGATGCTGGCCGCGAACAGGTCGGCGAAGGCCTGGTCGTGATGGCCCGGCTGCTCGTTCTTGACCGACATCACGATGCATTCGAAGTTGTGCGCGGCCAGGAAGCGCTCGCAGACGCCCAGCACATAGTCGAACGTGCGCTCCATGTCGGACGAGCCGTGGCACAGCCGCAGCACCGGCGGCGACACCGCGTTGTCGTAGCGCAAGCGTATGTCGAGAAATCGGATGCCTTGCCGCAGCTGGGCTTCGATATCCAGGTCCTGGCAGCGGGTCCAGCCCTCTTTCATGCCGATGTCGCTGCGGTACAGCGCGGTCACGCTGTCGTGGGTGCCGGGGATGCTGAGCTCGGACAGGTAGCGGCTGTCGTCGACGTACCGCATCCAATCGGTGACGACGGCGCGCGAGGCATTGGGCATGGCGGACTCCGGGGGTGTCGGATGCTGCGATGGTTCCGCGCGCAATCGGGCGCGGCAATCGCCGAAATCAGGTAGGCCGCAGGCGTATCGCCGCGCCGCGCGTGCGCCCGCTGTCTGTGGGAGCGGCGTAAGCCGCGATGGAACCCACTTGCGACGCGAGCCGGAAGCACGTCGGCATTCGATCGCGGCTTACGCCGCTCCCACAGACAGCGCGTGGACGATTCATGGTGCTGGCGCGCGAATCGGGCTGGGGAGCGTGCGCTGCGCAGCGTTGTCGGACGAACTGCCTTCTGACTGCAATCTCGCGTACACACGATATCGACAGACTTCCGCGGCTTCGCTCTGCATGCCGCCCGGAGTGATACGTGCCAACGCGCGGCGGCCTCCCCGATGGAAATCCCCGACATGACGACGAAGACGACGATCCTCGCCGCCTCGATCCTGCTGTGCCTGTACACCGCCGCCGCACGCGCCGAGAGGCCCGCCGCGCAGCCCGATGCCGACGCCGCGTCCGCCGCGGCCATGGACGACGCCACCACGCTGGATGCGGTCTCGGTGGTGGGTACCGGCCAGACCCGTCAGGTCCAGTCGCTGGGCCGCGCCGACCTGCAGCGCGAAGCCGCCGGCACCAGCCCGCTCAAGGTCATGGCCAAGCTGCCGGGCGTGCATTTCCAGAGCTCCGATCCCTGGGGCAACTACGAATGGTCGAGCAAGCTCAGCATCCGCGGCTTCTCGCAGCAGCAGTTGGGCTTCACCCTCGACGGGGTGCCGCTGGGCGACATGAGCTACGGCAACCACAACGGCCTGCACATCAGCCGCGCGATCATCAGCGAGAACCTGTCCGGCGCCGAGCTGTCGCAGGGCAGCGGCGCGATCGACACCGCCTCCAGCGGCAACCTCGGCGGCACCCTGCGCTTCTTCAGTAGCGACCCGTCCGCCGACTACGGCGTGCGCCTGGCCCAGACCTTCGGCAGCGACGCCACCCGCCGCAGCTACGCGCGCGTCGACACCGGCGACCACAACGGCTTCAGCGCCTACCTCAGCGGCGCCTTCCACACCACCGACAAGTGGAAAGGCGAGGGCCCGCAGCGCAACGCTCAGTTCAACGCCAAGTTGGTCTATGCGACCGAGGACCTCAAGCTCACCGGCTATGCCGCGACCTCGCGCCGGCGCGAGACCGACTACGCCGACCTGTCGCTGGATTCGGCGCGCCGCCTGGGCATGGATTGGGACAACTACGCCGGCGACTGGCAGCGCGCGATCGACGCCGCCGGCGGCATCTTCCGCGGCGGCGTGAACAGCCTCGACGATGCCTACTACATCGCCCGCGGCCTGCGCGACGACGACCTGCTGTACGTCTCGGCCGACTGGTCGGCCAGCGAAGACCTGAGCTTCGCCGCCACCGCCTATTACCACCGCAACGAAGGCCAGGGCCATTGGGCCACGCCCTACGCGTCCTCGCCGACCGTGCCGATCGCGATGCGCACCACGGAATACGACATCGAGCGCACCGGCATCACCCCCAGCCTGACCTGGCAGATCGGCAACCATCGCCTGCAGGCCGGTCTGTGGCTGGAGCGCAACGCCCACGGCGTGCAGCGCAACTTCTACAACCTGCGCCGCGACACCCCGCCCAACGGCATCTACTTTCTGCGCGATCCCGACGCACGCGTGTTCCGCCAGCGCTTCGACACCGACACGCGCCAGTTCTACATCACCGACCACATGGAGTTCATCGACGGCCGCCTGGCGATCGATGCCGGCTTCAAGGGCACGCGCGTGGAGACCGACGGCAAGAACCTGATCGGCAGCCGCGCCGGCGGCAAGCTCGAAGCGGAGGACAACTTCCTGCCGCAGGTCGGCGCGCGCTGGCAGTTCAGCGAACACGAGGAGATCTTCGGCTCCTACAGCGAGAACATGGCCGCGTTCCGCACCGGCGTGAACGGCCCGCATTCGACCTCGCAGGCCGCGTTCAATGCCGCCGTGGCGACGCTGGAACCGGAAACCTCGCGCACCATCGAGGCCGGCCTGCGCACCAGCCGCGACGGCCTGGAAGCGTCGGTGGCGCTGTACCGCGTCGACTTCGAGAACCGCCTGCTCGCGATCGCGCGCTGCGCCGGCATCGTCGGCTGCGCGTCCAGCTTCGCCAACGTCGGCGACGTCGAGACCCGCGGCGCCGAACTGACCGTGCTGTGGACGCCGATCGAGGGCCTGAGCTGGTACAACTCGCTGGCCTTCAACAAGTCCGAATACGCCTCGGACTACCTGGACGGCACCACCTTGATTCCGGCCAAGGGCAAGGACGTGGTCGACGCGCCCAAGCGCCTGTACGCGACCGAGCTGCGCTGGAGCCGCGACGGCTTCTCGGCCCAGATCGGCGCCAAGTACACCGACAAGCGCTACCTGACCTATCTCAACGATTCCAAGGTCGGTTCGTTCTGGGTCGCCGACGCCGCCGTGTCCTACGAGTGGACCGAACTGAGCTGGGCGGATGCGTTCAAGCTGCAGCTCAACGTCACCAACCTGTTCGACGAAGACTACTTCGGCAGCATCGGCACCAACGGCTTCGTGACCTCCGACCCGAACGGTCTGAACTACACGCTGCAATCGGGCGCGCCGCGGCAGATGTTCCTGACCGCGGAAGTGAAGTTCTGATGAGGTGGCATCTCTCCTAGGGGGAGATGCTTGCTTCGACCTGCCACAGCGACGAAATCGTAGGGTGCGGTGAGCCCTGGGCGAACCGCACCTTCGCGCCGAATCGGGCGCCCGCGACGGTGCGGTTGCCACCGCACTCTAGGTCGCTCCGAGGCGACGCTGAGAAGTTCAGCTCAGCGCCTGCAGTTGCAGACCATCGCGGTTCACCCGCAGCACCGAGCCCTGGTCGTACCAGTCGCCCAGCACCACGCGCTGGCGCGCGCTGCCCGCCACGTCCAGTTCGTGCACGGCGGGGCGGTGGGTGTGGCCGTGGATCATGCGGACCAGGCCGTAGCGCGCGAACACGCTGTCGACGGTGGCCGGCGAGACGTCGGTGATGGTTTCCATGGTGCCAGCGTCGCGCAGGCCGGACTGGTGGGCCTTGCTGGCCGCGCGCGCCTGCTGCGCGAAGGCCAATCGCGCGGCCAGCGGCTGGGCCAGGAACTGCGCCTGCCAGGCCGGGTCGCGGGTCTGGGCGCGGAACTGCTGGTAGGCCAGATCGTCGGTGCACAGCAGGTCGCCGTGCTGGATCAGGGTCGGCTGGCCGTACAGCACCACCACCGCCGGGTCGGGCAGGATGCGCATGCCGGCGCGGCGCGCGTAATCCTCGCCGAGCAGGAAATCGCGATTGCCGCGGATGAACGACACTGGCACGCCGCTGTCGGCCAGCGCGCGCAGCTCGGCGGCCACGTAGGCGCCGGTCTCGGAGGGGTCGTCGTCGCCGACCCAGGCTTCGAACAGGTCGCCCAGGATGTACAGGGCGTCGGCGCCTCGGGCCTCCGAGCGCAGGAATTGGCCGAACAGGGCGGTGGTCTGCGGGCGTTCCGCGTCCAGGTGCAGGTCGGAAATGAAAAGGGTCGTCATCGGCCTAGTTTAGGGCACCGGCGCCGAGCGGCAGGCCGGGCGCGGCGCGCGCGGGCGGCCCAGGCCCGGATTCGTGCCGGTTCGCGCCTCGAGGCGCTGCGCTGGCGGCGCGGCCGGCAGCGCCACGGCCACTCCGTTAAAATGCCCGATTCCCCGATCCATCCGAGCCCCGCATGACCTGCCGCACCCGCTTCGCTCCCAGTCCCACCGGCTACCTGCACATCGGCGGCGCGCGCACCGCGCTGTACTGCTGGCTGGAAGCGCGCCGCGCGGGCGGCCAGTTCATCCTGCGCATCGAGGACACCGACCAGGAGCGCAGCACCCAGGCCGCGATCGACGCGATCCTGGAGGCGATGGACTGGCTGGGCCTGGGCTACGACGAGGGCCCGATCTACCAGACCCAGCGCCTGGCGCGTTATCGCGAGGTCGCCGAGCAGATGGTCGCGGCCGGCACCGCCTATTACGCCTACGAGACCCGCGAAGAGCTAGCGGCCGCGCGCGACGCCGCGATGGCGGCCAAGGAGAAGCCGCGCTACAACGGCGCCTACCGCGACCGCAACGCGCCCTACCGCGACGATCCGAACCGGGTGATCCGCTTCAAGAATCCGCTCGATGGCACCGTCGCGTTCGACGACAAGGTCAAGGGCACCATCGAGATCGCCAACAGCGAGCTCGACGATCTGGTGATCTTCCGCGCCGACGGCTACCCGACCTACAACTTCGCGGTCGTGGTCGACGACCTGGACATGGGCATCACCGATGTCGTGCGCGGCGACGACCACGTCAATAACACCCCGCGCCAGATCAACATCTACCGCGCGCTGGGCGCGCCGGTGCCGCATTTCTCGCACCTGCCGATGATCCTGGACGAGGACGGCAACAAGCTGTCCAAGCGCACCGGCGCGGCCGATGTGATGCAGTACCGCGACGAGGGCTATCTGCCGCACGCGCTGCTGAACTACCTGGTGCGCCTGGGCTGGTCGCACGGCGATCAGGAAATCTTCTCAATCGAGGAGATGACCCGCCTGTTCAAGCTCGAGGACGTGAACTCCAAGGCCTCGCGCCTGGATTCGGCCAAGCTGGGCTGGCTGAACCAGCAATACCTCAAGAACGACGATCCGGTCGAGGTCGGCAAGCACCTGGAGTGGCACCTGCTGAACAACGGTTACGACCTCGCCGCCGGCCCGGCGCCGGCCGACGTGGTGATCGCGCTGCGCGACCGCGTGCAGACCCTCAAGGACATGGCCGAGCGCGCCGGGGTCTGGTATCGCCCGCTGCAGCAGTACGACGAGGCCGCGGTCGCCAAGCATCTCAACGCCGCCGCCCAGGCCCCGCTGGCCGAGGCGCGCACGCGCCTGGCCGCGCTGGAGGCCTGGACCGCCGAGGCCGTGGCCGCGGCCCTGCATGCCGCCGCCGAGGCCCTGGGCATCGGCATGGGCAAGGTCGCCCAGCCGCTGCGCGTGGCCATCACCGGCACCCAGGTCAGCCCGGACATCTCGCACACGGTCTATCTGGCCGGTCAGGCCCAGGCCTTGCAGCGCATCGACGCCGCCCTCATTAAGATCCCAGCCTAGGACGCGTCAGCGCCGCGCCACCGGAGCCCGCCATGAGCAGCCACACCGCCTGCACCGACCCCAAGCACCACGTCCACGACGGCGACGCCTTCGTGCACGAGGTGGAGCGGGCCTGCGAGCAGCGCGGGCTGCGGCTCACGCCGATCCGCGCCCACGCCCTGCGTCTGATCGCCGACGCCGGCAAGCCGATGAAGGCCTACGATCTTCTCGATCGCATGAAGGCCACCCACGACGCGGCCGCGCCGCCGACGGTATATCGCGCGCTGGACTTCCTGCTCGAGCACGGCTTCATCCACAAGCTGGCCTCGATCAACGCCTTCGTGGGCTGCCATCACCCGGGCGGCGCCCAGCACGCGGTGCCGTTCCTGATCTGCGACAGCTGCCAGTCGGCGACCGAACTGGAAGACGAGCGCATCGTCGATCTGCTGGAAGCGCGCGCCCGCGCGCTGGGTTTCGCGCCGCAGGCGCAGACCCTGGAAGTGCACGGCATGTGCGCGGACTGCGTGGCCAAGCAGGCGGCTTGAGCGCGTAATTCGCTTCCTGTCCTGTGGGAGCGGCGTAAGCCGCGATGGCCTTACCCGGTACGGTGGCGCTAATCGCGGCTTACGCCGCTCCCACAGAAAGCGCACGTCTCCCAGGGGCAAGTAGAACCGCGACGACTCAGGCCGTCGCCAGCGCGCGCTGCACGCGCGCCTCGCGGATCGGCAGGTTCGCGGCGGCGGCCAGCAGGGCCAGCACGATGTCGGCGTACCACATCCAGGTGTAGTCGCCGAACTTCGCCATCGCCAAACCGCCGAACCAGGCGCCGAAGAAACCGCCGATCTGGTGCGACAGCAGGGTCAGGCCGAACAAGGTGCCCAGGTAGCGCGGCCCGAACAGTTTGCCGACCAGGCCCGCGGTCGGCGGCACCGTGGCCAGCCAGGTCAGGCCCAGGCCGGCGGCGAAGATGAAGAAGGTGGTCGGCGTGGGCGGCGACACCAGATAGATGCCGATCATCGCCGCGCGGCTGGCGTACATCGCCGCCAGCAGGTACTTCATGCGATAGCGCTGGCCCAGCGCGCCCGCGGCCAGGCTGCCGGCGACGTTGAACAGGCCGATCAGGGCCAGGGCCACCGCCGACACGCTGTCGGGCAGACCGCACAGCGCGATCTCGCCGGGCAGGTGAGTGACCAGGAAGGCGATGTGGAAGCCGCAGGTGAAGAAGCCGATGTGCAGGCACCAGTAACTGCGGTCGCGTAGCGCGATGCGCACCTGCTCGCGCAGGCCGATGCCGGGTGCGGCCGTCGCGGTCGCCGCGCTGGCGGGCGCTGCGCGCCGGCGCAGCGGCCAGGCCAGAGGCAGCGTCGCCAGGGCCGCCACCGCCAATGCCCACATGCCCGCGGCCCAGCCCGCGGCGCTGATCACCGCCTGCGCGAACGGCGCGAACAGGAACTGCCCGAACGAGCCGCCGGCGTTGATCACGCCCGCGGCCATGGAACGGTTCTGCGCCGGCACCCGCGCCGCGGTCGCGCCGATCAGGATCGAAAAACTGCCCGCGCCCGCGCCGGCCGCGGCCAACACGCCCAGGGTCAGCAGCAGGCCCCATTCGGACGCGAACATCGGCGTCAGCGCCATGCCCGCGACCAGCAGCACGCTGCCGAACACCAGCACCCGGCCGGGGCCGCGCTGATCGGCGATGGCGCCGAACACCGGCTGCACCGCGCCCCACACGAATTGGCCGATCGCCAGCGCGAAGCTGATCTGGGCGATGCCCAGGCCGGTGCTGGCGCCGAGCGGCTTCACGAACAGGCCCAGCGACTGGCGCACGCCCATGGTGATCATCAGCATCGCGGTGGCGGCCAGCACCAGCGGCCAATAGCGGATCGCAGGCGCGGCGGCGGACGGAACGGCGGCATCGGCGCTCATGCGCGGGGTCCTTGCAGTTGGGCGATCGCAAGATCGAGGTGCGCATGCAGCGCGAGCAGGGCTTCGCGACCGAGTTCGCGTTCGATGGCGTCCTGCGCGGCCTGCCACAGCGGGATCGCGCGCGCGATCGCGCGCTTGCCGGCGGCGGTGACCTGGACCCGGCGCTGGCGCGCATCCTCACCGGCCGCGCTGGCGAGCCAGCCGGCGGCGAGCAGCGGCTTGAGATCGCGGCTGAGCGTGCTGCGGTCCATGCCGAGCTCGCGCGCGAACTCGCCGATGCTGCGCGGCTCGCCACCGACGCGGCGCAAGATCGAATACTGATTGAGGTTGAGCGCGGCCGGCGCCAGCGCCTGGTCGTAGCGCTGGCTCATCAGCCGGGTCAGCTTGCGCACGCGGAAGCAGGTGCAGGGCGACATCGCGCTGTCGCGCGCGCGCGGATCATCGTCGGCGGTGGGCTTGCTGCGGACTTTCGAGGCGCGGGAGGTCGGCATTGGGTGCATATGCATGTGATTAGCGTGCATATACCCATATTTCGGGCATCGGCGCAAGCGTCTGCCGCTGGATGAACGCCAAACGCGGTGCGCGGGCCCGGGAGGTCAGCGAGCGGGGCGCCCGCGCGCATCGGCATGGCTTGGCCGATCCGCAACGCGCGTTGCGTTCACCTTCGCACAGGGAGTTATGCGGCCATGAGGCCGCTGCACCGGCGACGCGCACAGCGCGCCTACAGTCGACACGACAAGGAGCAGTTCATGCCCGGCGATATCTTCATCCACGGCAATCCGTACATCGATATCCTCTACAAGTTCCCCTGTCCGCAACGCATCCTGATGGTCGCCGACAGCTCGCTCGACTTCGGCACCGCCGGTTTCGGGCTGTCCGAGTTCGTGCAGGTGGTGCGCAACGCCGGCCACACCGTGACCACCGCGCACCGTTCCGGCTCCGGCCCCGGCCTCAGCATCGCTGGTAGCTACGACTTCGCGACCGCCGCCACCGCGGTGACCGTCGCCAACTACGACCAGATCTGGCTGTTCGCCTTCAGCACCTCGGCCTTGCAGCCCGCCGAGCAGCAGCGTATCGCCCAGTTCATGCGCGACGGCGGCGGCATGTTCGCCACCGGCGACCACGACACCATCGGCGCGGGCATGGGCGCCAACCTGCCGCGGATCCGCTCGATGCGCGATTGGGCCAGCATTCCGATGGCGACCGTGGACCGCCACGACACCGTGCTGGAACCGGGCGCCGACGGCATCAAGCAGTTCAACGATCAGGCCGACGCGATTCCGCAGCGCATGTTCCCCGTGTTCTTCTCCAACGGCGGCGATCCCTTCGTGGCCTCGACCTGGGCGGTGCATCCGGTGCTGCGCCACAGTTCCGGCGCGGTGGACTATCTGCCCGACCATCCGCACGAAAGCCGCTGCCTGGCGCCGACGCCGGTCGCCGGCAACTTCGCGGGCATCGAGGAATGGCCCGCGCCCAGCGGCGGTGGTGCGCGGATCGCGCCGGTGGTGGTGGCGGTCTCGATGTCGGCCGGACGCTTCATCGTCAGCGGCGCGCCGACCTCCAGCGGCACCAAGCCGCCGGTCTATCCGCGCAGCTTCGGCGCGATCTCGGCCTACGACGGCGACCCGGCCGGCGCCGGCCGCATCGTGTGCGACGCGACCTGGCACCACTTCGTGAACATCAACCTCAACGGTTCCGGCGCGGGCAACGACCCGACCACCGGGCTGCCACGGACCGGGCTATACGCCGGCGGCATGCCGACGCCGGAATACCAGAAGATCCGCAGCTACTACCTCAACACCGTGCGTTGGTTGGCGCCGATCGGCCGCCGTTACTGCTGGCCGTTCCTGACCGCCGCGGCGATCCGCTACGACTACGAGATCGCCGAGCTGCGCCTGCCGCTGCCGCATCCCTGTCCCTGGGATCCGCTGTTGAAGCTGGGCCGGGTGGTGGAGGAAGTGTTGCTGGCGCGTGCGGGCCCGGGCGCGTTGGCGGACCTGGTGGACGGCATGTTGGCCACCGCTGGTCGCGGTTCTGGCCTGGCCGAATTGCTCGACAGTGCGCGCGTGCGCGGCGAGGCCAAGGAGGGCGGCGCACCCTCGCTGCTGCCCTTGCAGGACTTGCGTCGGGCGGTGGCGGGCACTCTGGTCAATCTGTTGGCCGCGAAGCTGCCCGAGGACGAGCAGAAGCTGGCATCGCTCATGCGCGATCACGACGGCCTGGCGATCGACGCCATCGCCGAGAGCCTGCAGGCGGCGGAGGGCGTTATCGTCGAGTACGTGGGCAAGGCATTGGAAGCCAGCGCGGCGCAGCTGCAGTCGCTGCGCGCTCAGTCGGTGAAGGCCGGCAAGCCGGTGTCACGGCCCACGCGCCCCGGCGCCAAGCCCGGCAAGGCGCTCAAGCAGACCAAATCCGCGAAGCCCGCGGCCAAGGCCAGGAAGACCTCGCGCTAAGGACGTACGTGTCCGCCAGCGTCGCCGTCCGCGGAGCGGGACGGCGACGCGGCGGGCACGCTGCCTAAACGTCCGAGTTCATGCGCGGGCCGCGATGCCGCGCGTCGATCCGTGCGGCGATCGCCAACGCGAAATCGCGATCAGAAGAACATGCGCACGCCGAAGGCCACGCCGCGGCCCGGCAACACCACCGTGTCCTTGAGGAAGGAGGTGTGCACGCGCGCTTCCTGATCGGTCAGGTTGGTGCCGTCCAGGAACAGCTCCCAGCCCAGTTGATCGGTGTCCCAGTGGTAGGCGAGGTGGGCGTCGACCAGGGTGTAGCCGTCGGTCGGGGTTTCGCCCACGGCCACGTCGTCCTGCTTCATGTACCGCGTGGCGCCCAGCGAGGCGCGCCACGAGGACGCGTTCCAGCGCAGCTCGCCGCCGAAACGCGCCGGCGCGATGCGCGGCAGGTTGCCGCCTTCGTCCAGGGTCGCGCGCACGCGATCGCCGAACACGCGCACGTCGAACTTGCCGGCGTCGCCGTCGAACACGTGCGCGATCGCCTCGGCCTCGAAGCCGCGGAAGCGCGCATCGGCCTGGCTCCACTGGCGCACCGGCAGGTCGTCCTCGATCAGGCCGGTGTCGCTGAGGTAGATGAAGCCGTCGAAGTTGGTCTGGTAGGCCGAGAGCTTGGCCTCGAAACGCGCGCCGTGGTAATGCAGGCCGAGTTCGAACTGGTTGGCGCGCTCCTTGCGCAGATCGGCGTCGCCGATCTCGAACGAAGCGGTGGCCACGTGCGGGCCGTCAGCGAACAGTTCCTCTTCGGCCGGCGCGCGTTCGGCGCGGTCCAGGTTGAGGCTCAGGCGCCAGGCCTCGTTGAACTTCCAGATCGCGCCGGCCGACAGGCTGAGCGGGGTGAACGAGCGATCGAAGCCGGTGGCCGGATTGCTCTCGATGCGGTCGACGCGCGCGCCCAATTCGACTTGCAGCGCATCCCATTCGTTCTGCTCGGTCACGAACGCGCCGTAACCCTTGGTGCGGGTGCGCGGTACGAAGGCCTCTTCGCCGATCGCCTCGAAGGTGCGGTCGTAGCCCTGCAGGCCGAACGCGCCGATCCAGCCGCCGAACGGCTTGTGGGTCAGCTCCAGCCGGCCTTCGGTGGCTTCGTTGGTGAAGCGGGTGCCGACTTCCTCGCCCTCGAATTCGACGTGCTCGTAATCGGTGTGGGCGACGCTGGCGCGCAGGCCGCTGAAGATGCCGAACTCCTGGTTGATGCCGGCCTTGCTCTCGAAGCGGCTCTGCTTCATTTCCAGGTGCACGCCGGCTTCGCCCGCGGCGATATCGCCGGGCTCGCCCGGGTTGCCGTAGCTGTCCTCGTAGCGCGAGGCCGAGAAGCCGAGGAAGCCCAGGTCGCCGACCAGCGACGCGCCCAGCGCGCCGGTCTTGGTATCGACGAAGCTGTTGCGCTGCCGGCCCAGCGGGGTCTGGTAATCCTTGTTGTTGCGGTACACGCCGTCGGCGTGCAGCACCAGCGCGCCGTCGGCGCCCATGGCGTCGACGCGGGCCATACCGGTGAAGCCGTCGTTGACCGTATCGTGGCGCACCTCGGCGCGACCGGACACGGTTTCGTCCAGCGGTTTTTCGGCGATGCGGCCATCGACCACGTTGACCACGCCGCCGATCGCGCCGCTGCCGTAGAGCAGGGTGGCCGGGCCTTTCAGGACTTCGATCTGATCGGCCAGGAAGGGCTCGACGCTGACGTTGTGGTCCTGGCTGACGGTCGACACGTCCTGGGTGGCCATGCCGCCGGACAGCACGCCCACGCGCGGGCCTTCGAGGCCGCGGATGATAGGGCGGCCGACGCCGGCGCCGAAGTTGGAGCTCTGTACGCCGGGCAGCTTGCCGATGGTTTCGCCCAGGGTCGCGCCGCGGGCTTCGTCCAGCTTCTCGCCGGACAGCACCTCGACGGGTTGGGCCAGATCCTCGGCGCTGGCGCGCAGCGGCGAGGCGGTCACCACCACCGAGTCCAGGTCGGTGGGCTGGTCGTGGCGTTTGTCGCTGGCGGTGTCGCTGCCGGAGGCCTGGTCGGGCGCTTGCTGGGCGAGGGCGGGGCCGGCGAGCGGCAGGGCGAGGGTGAGGGCGATCGCAAGCAGGCTGCGGCGCGGGCGACGGGCTAGCATGGGGGGCATGATCCGGGCAGGTGACGGGAGGACGTGGAATGTTATATAGTAACGAAATGCGATTTGCACCCTCCCAGAAGTCACCCCGCCCTTGCTCGCGTTGCTGATGCCTCCCCTACGTCCCCGCAGTTTCCTCGACCGCCTCGGCGCCTTCGGCTCCTTGTTGTGCGCGGTCCATTGCGCCTTGCTGCCGCTGCTGATCGCGGTCCTGCCCACCCTGGGCGTGGCCGGCTGGTTCGACGACAGCTTCGAGCTGGCCTTCGTGGTGTTCGCGACCCTGCTGGGTCTGTTCAGCGTGGTCTGGGGCTATCGCCGCCACCACGCCGTGCGCGCCCTGTCGTTACTGGCGCCGGGCCTGCTGGTGCTGTGGCTGGGCGTGCTGTACGCGCCGCTGCACCATTCGGTGGTGCCGCACGCGATCGTGATGACCCTGGGCGGTACCCTGGTCGGGCTGGCCCATCTGGCCAATCTGCGGCTCAATCACGGCCACGTGCACGACGCCAGCTGCGCCCACTGAGGGCCGGCCGGGACCGCGAAAGCCGCTTGTGCTAGGCTTCGCAGCCTCGCGCGCGACGCGTGGGCCGGATCCTTACGTCGACCGCGCCCGTCCGGCGCGCGACCGCATACCGCACTAACGAATAATTCAGGAGCACGACCATGGGTAAAGGCGACCGCAAGACCGCCAAGGGCAAGCGCTACAACTCCAGCTACGGCAACGCCCGCAAGGCCGTGACCAAGGCCGCCGGCACGGCCGCCGCGCCGGCCGCGAAGAAGACCGCGAAGGCCCCGGCTGCGAAGGCGCCGGTAGCCAAGAAGGTCGTGGCCAAGAAGGCCGCTGCCAAGGAGTAAGCGTCGGTTTCGACGCTGCGCTGAAAACCCCGCTTCGGCGGGGTTTTTTGTTTTGAGGCTGTGGGGCGGGGCGATGGGGATGCCGGGCCTCCGTGGCCCTGCTCGCTTGTGATTACGCAAGGAGTGCTTTGGCGCTTGCTCGTCATTCCCGCGAGGGTGGGGGCCGCTTTGCTTCGGCGGAGTTGAGCATCCGGTGTTGGCGTCTTCCTGCACGCAAGTCCGCTCCTTCGCTTCTGGCCCCCTCCTTTGCAAAGGGTGAAGCCGTGCGGCTTGCGAACCGCAAGTGAGCGCCAGCAGGCTCTTGCTGCTAGCTCCCTCCTTTATAAAAGGAGGGTTGGGGAGGATTTGCTTTTGCTCTGCTGTCGCCTCTTCTGACCGAAGGTCAAAGGCTTCCGCCTGCTGCGCATGCGGGTCACTTTCTCTTGCTCTTAGCTCCCTCCTTTGTAAAAGGAGGGTTGGGGAGGATTTGCTGTTGCTTTGCTTTCGTCTCTTCGTCACGAAAGTCAACGGCTTCCGCCTGCTGCGCATGCGGGTCACTTTCTCTTGCTAGCCCAAGAGAAAGTGACCAAAGAGAAGGGCTGGCCTGACCAACCCTCCCCTGCGAGTTCGGGGCTTTCGCCGGGATTTTTCGAATGGACATCCCTGTCCATTCGAAAAACGGCGCGCGTCCTGCGCGCCGCCCTTCGGGTCTACGNGACCAACCCTCCCCTGCGAGTTCGGGGCTTTCGCCGGGATTTTTCGAATGGACATCCCTGTCCATTCGAAAAACGGCGCGCGTCCTGCGCGCCGCCCTACGGGTCTACAGTTGGTCGTGTGAATGCGGCGCTTTTGGATTTGAATGCCGCAGCAACAGCAACAGCAACAGCAACAGCAACAGCAACAGCAAACGGCAAACGGCAAACGGCGTGACTGGCGCTTTACCGGCGGCGATGCAGCGTCGCTTCCGGCGTTACGTCGACTGTCGCGAATGTGCCCCCTCTCCCGCGCGGCGGGAGAGGGTTGGGGTGAGGGCCGCTAGCTACGGGATCGGAGCGCAGCGCGCTGACTGGCCTTACTTGCCCGCAGCCGCGACCTTCTCGACTTCGCGCCACACCCGCAGCAGGTTCTCGCCCAGGATCTTGCGGATGTCCTCGTCCTTGTGTCCGCGCGCCTGCAGACCGGCGATCAAGTTCGGGTAGTCGCCGACGCTGCGCAGGCCTTCTGGCAACGCGCCGCTGACGCCGTCGAAGTCGGAGCCGATGCCGACGTGGTCGGCACCCAGCAGCTTCACCGCATAGTCGATCTGGTCCAGCACCGCGTCGATCTTGACCTGCTGCGCCGGGTGCGTGCGCTCCCATTCCTTATCGAATTCCTCGGCGCTGGGCGGCGTTTCGCCGCGCGCGGCCGCGTCGGTGCGGGCGCGGTCGAACTCGGGCCGCGCGCGGAAATAGGCGGTGGTGTCGGCGGCGGTCTTGGGGTCGACGAAGGCATTGCCGAAGGTGATCTGGACCACGCCGCCTTGCTTGGCGATCGCCAGCGCGAGTTCGTCGCTGAGGTTGCGCTCGAAGTCGGGGGTGAAATGGCGCAGGCCGGAATGGCTGGCAATCACCGGCGCGCGGCTGGCGGCCAGCGCGGCGCGGGTGGCGTCGTCGGACAGGTGCGAGACGTCGACCATGATGCCCAAGCGGTTCATTTCCGCGATCACCTCCAGGCCGAACGGGCTCACGCCCTTCCACGGCCGTTCCAGACTGTAGGAGCCGTCGGCGATGCGGTTGCTGTGGCTATGGGCCAGGGTGATGTAGCGCACGCCGCGCGCGTGGAACTGCTTCAGGCGCGCCAGGTCGTCGCCGATCGGCGCGCCGTTCTCCATGCCCAGCGCCAGCAGTACCCGACCGCCGTCGATCAGGCGTGCGTAATCCTGCGGCGAACGCAGGATCGCGAACTTGTCCGGGTGCCGCCCGACCATGGCCTCGACCGCGTCGATCTGGGTGCTGGCGACCTGCCAGGCGCTGCCGTCCTTGTCCTGCTCGGGCGAGGTATAGATCGACATGAAGGCGACATCCAGGCCGCCCTGGCGCGCGCGCGGATAGTCGAACTCGACCTTGGGCGAATCCAGGCCGAGGTCGTTCCAATGCTTGAGCAGCTCGGTCGGCGCGTCGATATGGGTGTCGACGATGGTCGCGGCGCGCGCGAGTTTCTGCGCCGGGCTCAGAGCCTCGTCGGCGCGGGCGTGGCCGGCGAACAGGGCGAGGGTACAGGCGGCGACGAGCAGAGAGCGCATGCGGAAACCTCGAGGTTTGGGAAAGGAGACGCTTTACTCGGTCGTACCGCCGGCGATACGGCGTCCGTTGGCGTAGACCTCGCCCGCGAGCGCGCCGCCCAGCCAATAGCACAACTCGGAGGGATGGCCGATGCGCCAGCGCACGAAGTCGGCGCGCGCGCCCACGCGCAACGCGCCGCGGTCGTCGTAGCCCAGCGCGCGCGCGGCATGCACGGTGGCGCCACGCAGCGCCTCCAACGGGGTCAGGCGGAAATGCGCGCAGGCCAGCTGCATGGCCTGGCGCAGCGACTGCAGCGGCGAGGTGCCGGGGTTGCAGTCGGTGGCCACGGCCATGGCCACGCCGTGTTCACGGAACGCGTCCAGCGGAGGCAGGCGGGTCTCGCGTAGCACATGGAACGCGCCCGGCAGCAGCACCGCGACCGTGCCGTGCTCGGCCATCGCGCGCACGCTGGCTTGCGAGGTGTACTCGACATGGTCGGCCGACAGGCCGGAGAACTCGGCCGCCAGCGCGGCGCCGCCGAGGTCGCTGAGCTGATCGGCGTGCAGCTTGACCGGCAGGCCCAGCGCGCGCGCGGTCTCGAACACGCGCCGGGTCTGGGCTGGGCTGAAGCCGATGCCTTCGCAGAAGGCGTCGACCGCGTCGACCAGGCCTTCCTCGTGCAGCGGACGCATCCAGCCGCACACCGCGGCCACGTAGTCGTCGGCGCGGCCGGCGAACTCGGGCGGCAGCGCGTGCGCGCCCAAATAGGTGGTGCGCACGCTCACGCCCAGCACCTCACCGATGCGGCGCGCGACGCGCAGCATCTTGCGTTCGTGTTCGTAGTCCAGGCCGTAGCCGGACTTGATCTCCAGGGTGGTCGCGCCGTCGGCGATCAGCGCCTGCGCGCGCGGCAGCGATTGCCGCAGCAGCTCGTCCTCGTCGGCGGCGCGGGTGGCGCGCACGGTGGACACGATGCCGCCGCCGTTGCGCGCGATCTCCTCGTAGCTGGCGCCCTGCAGGCGCAGTTCGAACTCGCGCGCACGGTCGCCGGCGAACACCAGGTGGGTGTGGCAGTCGACCAGGCCGGGGGTGATCCAGCCGTCGGCGACGATCACCTGCGCGGCCAG
Organism: Lysobacter sp. Root983; assembly: GCF_001429345.1. Classification (NCBI taxonomy): domain Bacteria; kingdom Pseudomonadati; phylum Pseudomonadota; class Gammaproteobacteria; order Lysobacterales; family Lysobacteraceae; genus Lysobacter; species Lysobacter sp. Root983. The sequence goes on along the minus strand of NZ_LMJO01000017.1, from coordinate 566,528 downwards.
CGTGGCCGGGTCGCCGGGTAGGCCGGCGCGTGGGCCGACGTAGCGCAGGATGCCGTCGCGCCAGCCCAGGGCGGCGTCGGCGATCTCGCCGTAGCCTTCGTCCGCATCCAAGGTGGCCAGCGAGGCGCCGACGATCAGTCCATCCAGGGGCAGGTCCTGCGGCGGCAGGGCGTCGCCGGCGGAGGCGGCGTGGGGGCTGGGGCGGTTCATGGCTCGATTCTAACGGAGCGGGTGTCTGGCGGAGCGCGTGCGATCGGGCGCCTGCGGCGCGTCGCGACGCTGCGCGCAGCGCGTACGTAGGGCGGGTCTGTAGAATCCGGCGCATGGAAAATCTCGACGCGACCACGCTGTGGACCCCCGCCGGTTGGCGCCACGACACCGGGCTGCGCCTGGACGACGACGGTCGCATCCTCGCCGTGGACGGCGTCGCGCCGGTCGCCGATGCGGCGCGCCTGGTGCCCGGCATCGCCAACCTGCATTCGCACGCGTTCCAGCGCGCGATGGCCGGCATGGCCGAGCGCCAGACCGATCCGCGCGACAGCTTCTGGACCTGGCGCGAGACCATGTACCGCTTCGCCGCCGGCTTCTCGCCCGATACCTTGTATGCGGTGGCTTCGCAGCTCTATGTCGAGATGCTGGAGGCCGGCTACACCACGGTCTGCGAGTTCCATTACCTGCATCACGCGCCCGACGGCCGCCGTTACGACGATCCGGCCGCGATGTCGCGCGCCTTGATCGCGGCCGCGCGCGACACCGGCATCCGCCTGACCCTGTTGCCGGTGCTGTACATGACCGGCGGTTTCGACGAGCGCCCGCTGAGCGAACGCCAGCGCCGCTTCGGCCACCAGGTCGAGGACTATCTGGACCTGTTGCAGCGCCTGCGTGGCGATGTCGGTCACGGCCTGCGCGTGGGCTGTTCGCTGCACAGCCTGCGTGCGGTGCCGCCGCAGGCGATGGCCGAGACGCTGGCCGCGCTGCCGGCCGACAGCCGTGTGCACATCCACATCGCCGAACAGGTCGCCGAGGTCGAGGACTGCCTGGCCATCCGCAAGGCGCGGCCGGTGCGCTGGCTGCTCGATCACGCCCCGGTCGACGAGCGCTGGACCCTGGTCCACGCCACCCACCTGGACGAGGACGAGACGCAGGCGATCGCGCGCAGCGGCGCGACGGTGGCGATCTGCACCACCACCGAGGGCAATCTCGGCGACGGCCTGTTCCCCTTGCGCGACTATCTGGACGCGGGCGGGCGCTGGGGCGTGGGTTCGGACTCGCATATCTCGGTGTCGCCGATCGAGGAGCTGCGTTGGCTGGAATACGGCCAGCGCCTGATCACGCGCCGGCGCAATATCGCCGTGGACGCGGCGGTGCCCAGCGTCGGCGAAACCCTGATGCGCGGGGTCGCCGCGAGCGCCGCGGATTCGACCGGGCACGCGATCGGCAGCCTTGCGGTCGGCGAATACGCCGATGCGCTGGTGCTGGATGCGCAGGCGCCGATCTTCGCCGGCGCGCAGGACGAGGATGCGCTGGACCGCTGGCTGTTCGCCGGCAACCGACCGGCGGTGCGCGAGACCTGGGTCGGCGGCCGCCGCGTCGTCGCCGATGGGCGCCATCGTGATCGCGACGCGGTCGCGGCCGCGTACCAGCGCGCGATGCGGGTGTTGTTGGAAACCGCCTGATCGCGCCTGTGCCCGCGACCCGCTTGCTGTGGGAGCGGCGTGAGCCGCGATCGCGCAGCTGCAACGCGCGACGAAACCGACGATCCGCAACGCACTGCAAGCGAGAACGCCCCCGCAAGGAGGCGTTCGTCACGTGGCGCGACATTCGTCGACAGTGCGGTCTCGCTATCGCGGCTTACGCCGCTCCCACAGGGGGCGGGAGCCGGAGACGCGCGGTGACTAGCCGAACAAATCGTTCGCCGGGGCGAGCGCGCCTTCCAGTTCCAGCAGGAAACGTTTGGTCGGCAGGCCGCCACCGAAGCCGGTGAGGCTGCCGTCGGCGCCGATCACGCGGTGGCAGGGCAGCACGATGGGCAGCGGGTTGCGGCCGTTGGCGGCGCCGACGGCGCGCATTGCGCTGGCCTGGCCCAGGTGTCGCGCCATCTGGCCGTAACTCCAGGTCTGGCCCCAGGGGATCAGCGCCAGCGTGCGCCAGCATTGCAGCTGGAACGCGGTGCCGTGCGGCGCCAACGGCAGGTCGAACGCGCGCCGCGTGCCGGCGAAGTATTCGTCGAGCTGCTTCTGCGTTTCGCTGAGCACGGCGTTGTCGCCTGGCTGCCAGCGCGCATCGATCGCGGCCGGGTGCCAGGGCGCTTCGAACTCGATCAGGCGCAGGCCGTCGTCGCCGCTGGCGAGCAGCAGCGGGCCCACCGGGCTGTCGATGTGGCGATAAGTGATGGGGCCGTCCTTGAGGCGGATCTGGCTCATGCGCGCGGCCTCGCGGTTGCGGCGACGGCGCGGCGCGACGGGCGCTCGCGGCGTGGCGGGATCATTCGGCATCGCTCCTCGCTTCGGCGGCGGCCTGCGCGCGGCTGCGCGTGCGTGCGCGTGGCGCGATCGGCTTGGCGACCGGCTTGGGCGCGCCCATGGAATCGCGCCACAGGTGGATCACCGCATAGGCGCGCCACGGCCGCCAAGCCTCGGCGCGCGCGATCAGCGCCTTCGCGCTCATGCGGCTGCCGTCCTCGGGCACGGCTTTCTGCAGCACCAGGTCGTCGGCGGGGAAGGCGTCGGGGTGGCCCAGCGCGCGCATCGCGATGTAGTTGGCGGTCCAGGGACCGATGCCGGGCAGCGCCACCCAGCGCGCGGCGAAATCGTCCAGGGTGCGCTCGGCGCCGAAACCCACGCCGCTGTCGACGCGGCCGTCGAGCAGGGCGCGCGCGACCGTGCGCACGGTGTCGGCGCGCGCGCGGGTCAGGCCGATCTGGCTGAGGTCGGCGTCGACCAGCGCGTCCGGGGTCGGGAACAGATGCTCCAGGCCCGGCGCGAACGGATGCGGCAGGGCCTGGCCGAAACGCTGGGCCAGGCGCGCGGCGAGGGTGCGCGCGGCGGCCACGCTGACCTGCTGGCCGAGGATCGCGCGCACCGCGATTTCGAAACCGTCCCAGCCGCTGGGCAGGCGCAGCCCAGGGCGCTTCTTCAACAATGGGCGCAGGCGCGGGTCCACCGACAGCGCGTCGGCGATCGCGTTCGGATCGGCGTCCAGATCGAACATGCGACGCAGGCGGTTGATGATCTCCAACAACTGCGAGGGCGCCGGCCCGTGCAGTTCCAGTTTCAGCGCGTGTTCGCCGCCGGGCCAGGCGCTCACCCGCAGCCAGCCCGGCCGTTCGATCGGGCCGATCACGCGCGCGTAGCTGTGCTCGTCGACGCTTTCCACGCCGGGCAGGGCGCGACCGCGCAGGAAATCCAGCATGGTCGCGAAGTCGTAGGGCGGGCGGTAACCCAGGCGCAGGGTCAGCACGTCGTCGCCGGCGCCGGCGTTCTCGTTCGGGCGCCGGCGCAGATCGCGCGGGGCCATGCGGTAGGCCTCGAGAAACGTGGCATTGAAGCGGCGCAGGCTGCCGAAGCCGGCGGCCATCGCGACTTCGGTGATCGGCAGCGCGGTCTCGGTCAACAACTGCTTGGCGAACAGCAAGCGGCGCGTGCCGTGCACGCCGATCGGCGCCGCACCCAGACGCTCCACGAACAAGCGCCGCAGTTGCCGCTCGCCCAGGCCGACGCGTTCGGCCAGCGCCGACAGCGGATGTTCGGCGAGCAGGCCCTGGTCGATCAGCTTGAGCGCGCGCGCGACCGCGGCGTCGCCGCGGCGCCAGGCGCCGTCGCTGGGCGACAGCTCGGGACGGCAGCGCAGGCAGGGGCGGAAACCGGCGGCTTCGGCGGCCGCGGCGTTGCCGTAATAGAGGACGTTCTCGCGCTTGGCCGCGGGCGCCGGGCACACCGGCCGGCAATAGATGCGGGTGCTGGTGACGGCGGTGAAGAACAGGCCGTCGAAGCGCGGGTCGCGGCTCAGACGCGCCTGTTCGCAGACGCGCCAGTGCGGCAGGCTGTCCTGGGCGACGGGGGCGGGGAAGGTCGGCATGGAACCCAGGCTAGCACCGTCGCGGGGCTAGGACTCGCCGGATTCGGACATGGACGTGGAGGCCGCGTCACGGCGGTTTCGGCGACCGCGATGCATACTCCGCGGCACCGTCCGAGCAGGGAGCTCCGCCATGAATTCTCGTCATCTGTTTGTCGGCTGCGCGCTCGCGCTGAGCCTGGCGGCCTGCGCCAGCGGCAACGGCGCAGGCTCCGCGCCGGCGTCCGGCGCCGAGCGCGTGCTCAGCGCCGCCGACAGCGCCGCGCCGGTGGTGTTGAGCGTGGGCGAAACCGTCGTGGTCCAGGTCGAGGCGAATCCCAGCACCGGCTACGGCTGGATCGTCGACCAGGCCGCCGCGGCGGGCACGCTGGAACAGGTCGGCGAACCCTCGATGGTCTTGTCGAATCCCGGCGCGGTCGGCGGTGGCGGCACCCAGACCTGGCGCTTCCGCGCCGTCGCCAAGGGCCAGGGCGAGCTGCGCATGGATTACCGCCGGGCCTGGGAAAAGGACGTGCCGCCCGTGCGCAACGTGGCCTGGACGATCGAGGTCCGCTAAGGCCGCTGCTGGTCGTCGCGCAGGGCCGGCAGCAGTGGCGCGATGTCGCCGTCGTTGCGCGCCGGACGAATGCCGGCCAGGCGCGCCAGCAGCGGATAGACGTCGACGTTGTCGAACGCGGGCAGGGTCGCGCCACGCCGGAACGCGGGGCCGCGCGCGAGGAAGATCGCACGCATCGACGGCAGCGCCGGGTCGTAGCCGTGCGAGCCGCGGTTCGCGTTCGGACGTTTCGCCAGTGCCGAGCGCTGGATCGCGTCCCAGCCTTCGTGCATCTGGCATACGATCGCCGGCACGCGCGGATGGCGGCCGTAATGCCAGCGCGCGGGCAGGTCCTGCTTGCGCCAGCAGTCGTATTGTTCGTGGCGGCCGACCAGCTTCGCCGCTACCGTCGCTTCCTGGCCGGGCTTGGGCACGATGCCAATCGACTGTCCGATCGACACCACGGTCGCCTCCTGCATCGACACCATGTCCTCGACCGCGATCGCGTGGCCCGGCGCGACCGTGGCCATGCCATGGTCCGAGACCACGATCAGGTTCACCCGTTCGAGCTGGTCGCGCGCAGCCAGGCCGTCGAGCAGGCGTCCGATCGCGGCGTCGATCGTGCGGATGGCGTCGCGCGCCTCGTCCGAATCCGGGCCGTGCTCGTGTCCGGCTTTGTCCAGGGCATCGAAGTACAGCGTGATCACGCGCGGCCGCGTCGCCGCCGGTTCGCCCAGCCAGCCCAGCACTTCGTTCACGCGCGCATCGGCCGAGACGGTTTCGTCGAACGGCCGCCAGCGCGTCGGCCTACGGCCCTGCACCGGCGCCTCGCTGCCGGGCCAGAACAAGGTCGCGCTGCGTAGGCCCGCTTTCTCGGCGCCGACCCAGATCGGCTCGCCGCCCCACCAGCGGGTGTCGCCCACGGCCTTGCGGTCGGCGACCCGGAAATCGCCCAGGCCGTCTTCCCACATGCTGTTGTGGACGATGCCGTGGTGGTCCGGGCGCAGGCCGGTGACGATGGTGTAGTGATTCGGGAAGGTCAGCGAGGGATAGGAGGGATTCATCCACGCCGCGCGCACGCCGTCGCGCGCGATGCGTTCGAGGTTGGGCGAAATGCCGCGCTCGAAGTAGTCGTTGCGGAAGCCGTCGATCGAGATCAACAGCACCGGTGCGGGTTCGGCCGCGGCCGGTTGCGGCGCGCGGGTGGCGCAGGCGGCGAGGAAAAGGGCGAGCAGGGCGGTCGCGGCCGCCGGCAGATAGGAGCGCATGGCCGGATCATAACGGGCGCAGATTGCGTCCAGACGTCGGCATGACTTCCGTCGCTGGCGGCGCCGGGCGCCTGTGCCGATAGTGGCCTGGCCCTTTGCCCGGAGAGTCGCCATGCGCCGTACCGCCGTTCGCTGCGCCGTCGCGGCGCTATTCCTGGCCGTGGGGGCGCCGGTTTGGGCGCAGACCGGGCCCGCGCCGGTGGTAATGGAGAACCCTCCGCCGCCGCCGAGCACGCTGCCCGAGCTCAGTGCCAAGGAATGCGAGGTTTGGGCGCGCGAGCTCAGCTTCGCCAAGTCGGTCGCCGACCACGATGCGGTCGCATTCGCGGAGCACCTGCAGTCCGGGGCCGCGTTCGGCGCCAGTCGTCGCGCGCCCACGCGCGGCCGCAAGGCCATCGCCGAGCGTTGGGCCGGCATCATCGAAGGCAAGGCGGTGCGGCTGGAGTGGTACCCCACGCGCGTGACCATCGGTGGGGCCGCGGACGTGGCCTGGTCCAGTGGGCCGTCCTTGTTCGAGGACCGCGCACCGGACGCCAAACAGCGCTTTTCGATCGGCAGCTTCCACTCGGTCTGGCACCGCGATCGCGACGGCGTCTGGCGGGTCCTGTTCGACGACGGCATCGAAGGCCGGCCGGTGACCTCGGCCGAAGCGATGGCGTTCCGCGACGCCCGGCGTACGGCCTGTCCGCGAGGCTGACGAACGCCTAAACGCGGGCGGCGGTGGCACGCACCGAGCGTGCCCGGAGGCGTATGGTGGCTTTACGACGGCTACGGCCGTCGATCTCCCCAGCGCGTTCGAGGTGTCGTATGAAACGTGTATTGCTCGCCAGCCTGCTCGCTGCCTGCGCCTTCGCGGCCTCGGCGCAGACCACCGCTCCGACCCAGACCACGTCCGGACACACGACGGCGGGCGTAACGACTTCGGCCCAGACGACCTCGGGCCAAACGACTTCGGCACGGACCGACGTGTCGACGCAGGTCCGTACCGACGGTACCTCCGGTACCCAGGCCGACGCCCAGTCCAAGGCCGAAGTCGATCGCAACTGCCTGCGCCAGACCGGCACGCATATTCGCGACCGTTCGGCGACCAACGGCAAGGGCCGCAAGGGCTGCGTCGCCGCCAACGGCCGCGTCTACACCCGTGAGGACATCGATCGCACCGGTCAGACCGACATCGCCGAGGCACTGCGCCAGTTGGATCCGTCGATCCACTGATACGCGCCTGCCGCTTTCCGCGACGCCCGGCTCCGGCCGGGCGTTTTCGTATCTGGTTCACGCAGTATCGATCAGGCTCCGGACCGAACTGGGTTTCGGGTAGGAGCGGCGTGAGCCGCGACCGTGATCTCACAGTGGCCGGCGCAATGCAGTTAGCTGATCCTCCCTGTCTCGATAAGTGGGCAGTTTCGTCGCAGGCGCAGCAGCGCGGTCGCGGCTTACGCCGCTCCTACCCCACAGCCGCGCAACGGCGGCTTACGCCGCTCCTACCCCACAGCCGCGCAACGGCGGCTTACGCCGCTCCTRCCCCACAGCCGCGCAACGGCGTCTGTGTGAGCGAGGCTCGTAGGGGCTCCTGCCAACGCTCAAGCCCTGAGTCCATCCAGCACTCGTCCCAGCGAAGCCTCGTAGAAGGTGCGGAACTGACGGTCGTCGTAGTTGAAACGGCCGCCGCGGTAGAGCGAGATCAGGCCGTGCGACTGCGCCCACAGCGTCATCGCGATGTCCCAGGGGTCGCCGGCTTTCAGCAGGCCGGCCTGCTGCGCCTCGATCACCACGTCGGCGGCCACGTTCAAGGTGGGCGAGCGGCGCGCGCGGAAATCGTCGGGGTAGCGGCGCGCGTCCTCGCGCCGGATCGAAAAGGCGTGGTCGAACAAATGCGGATGGGCGAGCGCGTAGTCGAGGTAGATGCGCTGGATCGCCATCAGGCGCGCGATCACGTCGCCGCCTTCTTTGCGCGCGCTCCAGTGATGCGCGATCTCCTGGAAGCTGTCGTCGCTGATGCGCTTGAGCAGGGCTTCGCGATTGGGGAAGTGGCGGTAGATCGCCATCGGCGTGATTCCGACCGCCTCGGCGACCCGACGCATGCTGACCGCGGCGGCGCCGTCGCGCTCGAACAGGGCGCGGGCGGCGCGCAGGATCCGGTCGGCGGTGGCGGGCGCGCTCATGTATACAGCGTATACATTTTTCCTCCGACCTGGCGAATCGGGGCGAAATCGGCCGGCGCGGGCGCGCATTCGCGTCGCCCGCGCTGGCGGGCGCTCGGAACGCGGCGCGATAATTTCCTACACCCTCGAATGCCGGAAACCGCCATGTCCGCAGCCAGCCGCAACGACCCCACCCGCGTCATCCGCGCCCCGCGCGGCAGCGACAAGACCTGCAAGTCGTGGTTGAGCGAGGCGGCCTACCGCATGATCCAGAACAACCTGGATCCGGAAGTGGCCGAGAACCCGGCCGAGCTGGTGGTCTACGGCGGCATCGGCCGCGCCGCGCGCGACTGGCCCTCGTTCGACGCGATCCTGAAATCGCTGCGCGAGCTGGAGGACAACGAAACCCTGCTGATCCAGTCGGGCAAGCCGGTCGGCGTGTTCCCCACCCACGCCGACGCGCCGCGCGTGCTGCTGGCCAACTCCAACCTGGTCCCGCACTGGGCGACCTGGGAGCATTTCAACGAGCTCGATAAGAAGGGCCTGATGATGTACGGCCAGATGACCGCCGGCAGCTGGATCTACATCGGCTCGCAGGGCATCGTCCAGGGCACCTACGAAACCTTCGTCGAAATGGGCCGCCAGCACTACGGTGGCGATCTCAAGGGCAAGTGGATCCTGACCGCGGGCCTGGGCGGCATGGGCGGCGCGCAGCCGCTGGCGGCATCGCTGGCCGGCGCCTGTTCGCTGAACATCGAATGCAAGCAGAGCAGCATCGACATGCGCCTGCGCACCCGTTACGTCGACGAGCAGGCCAGCGACCTGGACGACGCGCTGGCGCGCATCGCCAAGTACACCGCCGCCGGCGAGGCGCGCTCGATCGCGCTGCTGGGCAATGCCGCCGAAGTGCTGCCCGAACTGGTGCGCCGCGGCGTGCGGCCGGACGCGGTCACCGACCAGACCAGCGCCCACGATCCGGTCCACGGTTACCTGCCGATCGGCTGGAGCGTCGAGCAGTGGCTGGCCGCGCAGAAGACCGATCCCGAGGGCGTGCGCGATGCGGCCAAGCAATCGATGCGCGTGCACGTGGAGGCGATGCTCGCGTTCCAACGCCAAGGCATCCCGACCTTCGACTACGGCAACAACATCCGCCAGATGGCCCAGGACGTGGGCTGCGAGAACGCGTTCGATTTCCCGGGCTTCGTGCCGGCCTATGTACGCCCGCTGTTCTGCCGCGGTGTCGGCCCGTTCCGCTGGGTCGCGCTCAGCGGCGATCCCGAGGACATCTACAAGACCGACGCCAAGGTCAAGGAGATCATCGCCGACGACGCCCACCTGCACCGTTGGCTGGATATGGCCAAGGAGCGCATCAGCTTCCAGGGCCTGCCGGCGCGCATCTGCTGGGTCGGTCTGGGCCTGCGCCACAAGCTCGGCCTGGCCTTCAACGAGATGGTCCGCAACGGCGAGCTCAAGGCGCCGGTGGTGATCGGCCGCGATCACCTCGACAGCGGCAGCGTGGCCTCGCCCAACCGCGAGACCGAGGCGATGAAGGACGGCAGCGATGCGGTCAGCGATTGGCCGCTGCTCAACGCCATGCTCAACGTGGCCGGCGGCGCGACCTGGGTCTCGCTGCACCACGGCGGCGGCGTCGGCATGGGTTATTCGCAGCACTCCGGCGTGGTCATCGTCTGCGACGGCAGCGTCGAGGCCGATAAGCGCATCGCGCGCGTGCTGTGGAACGACCCCGGCACCGGCGTGATGCGCCATGCCGATGCGGGTTACGAGATCGCCCAGGCCTGCGCCAAGGAGCAGGGCCTGAAGCTGCCGATGCTGTGAGCCAGTGGCGGCCGCGGATGCCGCGGTCGCCTCCTGTAAGAGCGGCGCCAGCCGCGCCGCGCCCCTGCAAGCGCGGCGAAACCGGCGGCCTGCGCGGCTACCCCGTGGTCGCGACTTGCACCGCTCCTTGGGGCTTCGGGTGAGCATCGAGCGAATGGACGGCCCGGCGATCGGGCCGTCTTCGCTTGCGTGGTGCGGCCGCGATCAGCCCGGTATCGTCGGTTCCACCAGGCGTTCCAGCAGGGTCAGCGATTCCTGCCAGCCCAGATAGCACTGCTCCGGCGGGATCGCATCGGGGATGCCTTCCTGGACCACCTGCAGCTCGGTGCCGCAGGACACGGGACGCAGGCTGATGGTGGTGACCATGGTGCCGGGCAGCTCGGGGGCGTCGAAACGATCGTCGTGGACGATGCGCTCGTTCGGCACCAACTCCAGATAGGTGCCGCCGAAGCTGTGGCCCTGATCGGTCGAGAAATTGCTGAAACTCATGCGGTACTTGCCGCCGACGCGCGCGTCCAGCTCGTGCACGGTGCAGGTGAAGCCGTCGGGCGGCAGCCACTTGGACAGAGCCGCGGCATCGAGGAAGGCGCGATAGACGCGCTCGGCCGGGGCGGTGAAAACGCGGTGCAAACGGACGGTGCCGGTCATGGGTAGTCTCCTAGGCGAGGTGTAGCCCTCACTGTGTCCGACGAACGAGCGGGGCTGGGATCGACATCGCGTCTATACCTTTTTCTGCGTGGGGCCGGTGTATGCGTTCTGGTTCCGGTAGCCGTGCGGATCGCGAGGGGGTGAGAACGGCGCGGTTACCGTATCGGTGCTGCGTGCTCTCGTGACGCACCAGCCGCCGATGCGTGTGGTCGGACGACCTGGAGAGCACGATGAGCGGGCGTTGGGTGTGCTCCGATCGTCGGTGCGCGCATTGATCGACGCCTTGCGACGCAACGTTTCGAACTTTTCGACAGTTTCCGTATTCGTCGCGGCATGGCTGAATAGGGGCGCCGTCCCAGCCTTTGAGACAACCGCGCGCCAGGATGCGCGGGGCGATGGGTCGGCTGCGGGGGCGAGCGACGATGAATCGTTCGTCGCATGTCGAATTCGCCGCTCCTGGTTCGTCGTACCCGTAAGCAGGTACGACGGCCTCCGCCGTACTCCCGTCCCTCCAGCGCATGGATAGGTCCCGATGAGTCAGCAAACCCCAACCGTTCCAGAATCCGATCCGGCCGCCGCGCCGCACGTGCCCACCGGCTCGCTGTGGAGCGAGATCCGCGAGGCCGTGCGCGGCACCAACGCCGATTACACCAAGATCCCGCTGCGGCGCGCGGTGTTCCTGCTGGCGGTGCCGATGGTGCTGGAGCTGGTGCTGGAGTCGACCTTCGCGGTGGTCGACATCTTCTTCGTCGCCAAGCTCGGCCCGTCCGCGGTGGCGACGGTGGGCCTGACCGAAAGCTATCTGTTCCTGCTGTACGCGGTCGCGATGGGCCTGGCGATGGCGGTGACCGCGCTGGTCGCGCGCCGCGTCGGCGAGGGCAAGCGCGAGGACGCGGCGGTGACCGCGGTGCAGGCGATCTTCGTCGCCGTGCTGGTGTCGGTGCTGCCGGCCATACTCGGCATCGTCTACGCCCAGGACCTGCTGCGGCTGATGGGCGCCGATGCCTGGAGCATTGAGCACGGCTACCGCTACACCCAATGGATGCTGGGCGGTAACGCGGTGATCATGCTGCTGTTCGTCATCAACGCGATCTTCCGCGGCGCCGGCGACGCGGCCATCGCGATGCGCGTGCTGTGGCTGTCCAACGGCCTGAACATCCTGCTGTGCCCCTTGCTGATCTTCGGCCTGGGGCCGGTGCCGGCGCTGGGCATCGAGGGCGCGGCCATCGCCACCAACATCGGCCGCGGCGCGGGCGTGGCGTTCCAGTTGTGGGTGCTGTTCCACGGCGGCAAGCACATCCGCGTCGTGGCCGCGCAACTGGTCTGGCGGGGCGCGCTGCTGTGGCATGTGGTGCGCACCTCGCTGGGCGGCATCGGCCAGATGATCGTGGCGATGACCTCGTGGATCTTCCTGATGCGCATCCTGGCCAGCGTCGGCAGCGAGGCGGTGGCCGGCGCCACCATCGCGATCCGACTGATGATGTTCACGATGATGCCGGCCTGGGGCATGTCCAACGCGGCGGCGACGCTGGTGGGACAGAACCTGGGCGCCGAACAACCCGAGCGCGCCGAGGCCGCGGTGTGGCGCATCGGCTGGTACAACATGGCCTACCTGGTGATCGTGTCGGTGCTGTTCTTCGTGTTCCCGCAGCAGCTGATCGGCTTGTTCACCGAAGACGCCAAGGTGATCGCGGTCGGCGCCGAATGGCTGCGCATCCTGTCCTATTCGTTCTTCGTCTACGGCTGGTGGATGGTCACCGTGCAGGCCTTCAACGGCGCCGGCGACACCATGACCCCGACCAAGATCAATGTGGTGTTCTTCTGGCTGATCCAGATCCCGCTGTCGTATTTCCTGGCGATCAGCTTGAACTGGCAGCAGTCCGGCGTGTTCTGGGCGGTATTCGTATCGGAGACCTCGGTGGGTCTGTTCACGCTGTGGTTGTTCGCGCGCGGGCGTTGGAAGACGGTGCAGGTCTGATCCAAGCGCAAACGCGAACGGCCCGCGCTCGCGGGCCGTTCGCGCTTACGACGCCGGGCTTTCAGTCGGCGGATTTACTGCGCAACTGCTGCAGCACCTGCGTCTCGAACGCCTTGCCCGCGCGCTCGGCCTCGGCCGGGTCGCCCGGCGTCAGCAGCTTCTGCCTCAGCGCCGCGTCGATCGCGGCGCGCGGTCCGCCGACCACGATCAGGGTCTGGTCGCCGGTATCCAGCGCCAGATAACGGTCCTGGGACTTGCGCGCCCGCAGCAGCGCGTCCAGCAAGCGCAGCACGGCGTCGACGTCGTACCAATCGCCCTGGTTCTCGGCGCGGGTGCGGTAGATCATGCCGTCGGCGTAGGCGACCAGCTGGTAGGGGCCCTCGTCGTCCTCGGGCGCGAGCTCCTCGAACACGACGCCGCTCAGCGAAGGCCGCACCAGCGCGGCGAGTTCGCGCAGCAGGCTGTCGTGCGCGTTCGGGAACTGGCCGGTCTCGACATCGAACCAGTGCGCGTAGCCGGCCGCTTGCAGCACCGCCTCGGTGTCCGCGCCTTCGACCTGGGTCGGATCGACCTCGCCGACGCGCACGAAGCCCAGCGCCTGCAACTGGTCGATGCGCGCGCGCACCTGGGCCAGGGCGGCGGGCTTGGGCGTCGCGGCCTCCTTCGGAGTTGGCGGTTTGCCCAGCCCGGTGCAGATCGGATCGTCGACGCGGCGCGCACAGGCCGCCTGCAATTGTGGCTGGCCGCTGCCCTGCTCGGTGCGCGCGAACGCCATCGCGACCTCGTCGGCGCGTTGCGGGTCGCGGATCTGCGCGTGCAGGCGTTCCAGCGCGGCCGTGGCCTCAGGCTGGTGCAGTTCCGCGAGCACGAACGCGGCCTGGCGCGCGATCGTTTCGTCCTCGCCCAGCATGGCCGCGCGCGCGGTGCGCTCCAGACGCGGGCTGAAGGGTGGCCGTGGGCCGGTGCCGCCGTTGTGGCTGTCGTAGTAGGCCAGCACCGCCGCGTCCGGCGTGTCGGCGCGCAGCACCGCGGCGCTGTCGGCGGGGCCGGCGCAGCGCTCGGCGAAGCTCGGCATCAGCGCGCGCCGCAAGGTGGAATCGGCTTCGCCAGCGATCGCGCGCGTGGCCGTGCAGAACGCCGGCGTGGCTTCGCCATAGCGCAGCTGCTGCTGCCATTGCGCGGTCCAGGCGGCGACGTCCGCGGCCGGCACCTCGTCGGCGCTGCGGCGCAGGCGCGCGATCCAGCCCGCATCGCCGCTGGCGATGCCGTCGCTGGCATGCATGATCGGTGGGAAGCGGCCGCGGTCCTCCCACCAGCCTTGCAGGTCGGCGGCCGTGGACGGCAGCGCGGCGGCGTACCGCGGCGGCAACGGTCCGCGCTCCACGCTGACGCGGCTGGCGGCGGGATCGGCGAACGCGACGCGTGCGCCCGTGCCGTCGGCCGCGGGCGCGCCCGCCGGAGGTTCGCCGCAAGAGGACAGGCCGGGCGTCGCCAACAACGCCAGCCACCAGCTGAGATTCGAGCGCATCCGTCCTCCCCGACGGTAGTGCGGATGCGCCCGATTGTTTCAGCACGGCCGCGCAGGGTAAAGCCGCGGCCGCGCGCTCAGTCGCCGGCTTCGGTGCTGACGACGCGGCCGTTCAGCGGCTGCACCGGGCGGCGGTTGCCTTCCGGGAATTCGGGTCCGCTGAAGCGCGCCGAGAATGCGGCCAACTGGCTCAGGCTGGCGGTGCGAACCCTGCCCATCACGTGCCAGGCGAGGTTCTCGCGACAGTCCGGCGTGGTCAGGGAACCGCTGAACCGATAGCTGCGCCCGCTCGGGATCAGCGCGCGCAGGTTCAGGGCCTGGGCCGGTGCCGACTGGCCTTCGTGCGCGGGCATCGCCGCGATGATCTTGTCCAACTGCGGATCGCGCGCGCCTTCGTCGAACAGTACGCCCACCACCGCGATCGCGCCCGACCCGTCGGTGGCGGTATGCACGAAATGCAGTTCCAGCGGGTACTGCTCGCCGTCGATGTAGTTCTCGCTGGGCGTGTGGACGTGGAACTGGACCAGCGTGTAACTCTTGCCCGCGATGGTCAGCGTGTTGCCGGACGGCGCCTCGGTGCGGATGGTGTGGCCGTCGTTGTGGACCGTGACGTTAGCGGAGGTCGAGTAGTTGAAGTTCAGGCTGGGCAGGCTCATGACGCGCGCATTGGAACGGATCACATCGATCGGCGATTGGCGCGTGCCCGACGAGCACAGGGCGTAGCTCGGATGCAGGCCGCCCCAGTCGACGGTGCCGTGCTCGTAGCCCCAAGGCGTGGACCCGGCAGCGCTAGCGCCCGCGGATGTGAGTAAAAAAGACGCACAAATGGTGGACAAGAACATCAGACGATGTGTCATTTCGGGCTCCGAATGGGTTGGGTGGGCGCCGCGACGCACACCAAATTCCCATCGCGGCCGCCGCAAACTAGCCGCCGCCCGCCGCGCCTACGCCCGCTGAACAGCGGAGCGCGGCTCTGCCGATCGGCGTATGCCGGGCCATGTCCTCGACCGTAGTGTGATTCGCGTGGCTGTTCTCGCCGATCGCGCGGCCGGAAGATCGGCTGCGGACGGGGTTTCGCGCGATGCTGGCGTGGATGGCCGCTGCGGACCGCCGCGACCCGGGGACGTCGGTGGCCGTGCGCTCGTCGCGGCGTAACGCCGGACGGGGCGCGCGTCCGCACGCCGAGGTTGCCGGAGGGAAGCCGCATGCCGATCGTTTTGAACCTGCCCTTGCGTGTGTTGATCGTGGACGATCACGAGATCGTGCGCGCCGGCCTGCGCACGCTGTTGGGCGGCTTGCGCTGGTTGCAGGTGATCGCCGAAGCCGGCGACGGCGGCGCCGCGATCGAACTGGCCGAGCGCCTGCGCCCGGATCTGATCCTGCTGGACGTACGCATGGCCGGTATCGACGGCTGCCAGGTGCTGCGCCATCTGGCCTGGCAGCCGCTCACGCGCGATATCGTGGTGATCAGCCTGCACGACAGCCTCGAGCACGTGCGCGAAGCGCGCAGCGCGGGGGCACAGGCCTATGTCTTCAAGGACACCACGCGCACCGAACTGCTGGGCGCGATCCAGCGCGCGTGGCGCGAGCGTCCGCAGCGCAAGGGACCGCGCGGCGATGTCGAGGCCGCGCATTTTCCGATCGACGAGCGCCTCACCGAGCGCGAAGGCCAGGTGCTGGCGTTGCTGGCGCAAGGGCTGACCAACCGCCAGATCGGCGATCGCTTAGGCATCGCCTGCGGCACCGCCAAGACCCATGTCGAGCACATCCTCGCGAAGCTGGGCGTGCGCCACCGCACCCAGGCCGCGGTGCGTTCGGCCGCGCTGGGGCTGGCGCCTCCGCCGCGCAATCCCGACACGCCGGGCGCGGGGCTGCAGGCGCGCGCGTTCACAGCTCCAGGATCGGTTTGAACCCGCCCCAGAACATGCGCATGCCGTCGAAGGGCAGCTTCTTCGGGTCCATGGTGTCGCCCAGGCGCGGGTCCTTCATGACCTTTTCCACCACCTTGTCGCGCTGGGCGCGCGATTTGTAGACCACCCAGGAGAACACCACCACCTCGTCGGTCTTGAGCTTCACCGCCTGCGGGAAGGAGGTGACCTTGCCCGGCTTGACGTCGTCGGCGACGCATTCGACGTAGGCGAGCGCGCCGTGCTCGCGCCAGACCTTGCCGGATTTGCGCGCGAGGCGCTTGTAGGCGGTGAGATTCTTGCGCGGTACCGCCAGGACGAAACCGTCGACGTAGCTCATACATCCTCCGTGTCTGGGGACAGGTGCGCAGCCGTGGCGACTGGCCTGCCGATCATGCCTGCGACCCGCTCAAGGCTGGATGAAACATGCTCGAGCGGGCCGCGGTCGCAGGGCCTGAGATGCGGCCGGGCTCCAATGCGCGCGGCCTCCCGCCGATTCGATACCCTGCGCCCATGCTGAGCACGCTCGCGATCGCCCACTACCGTTCCCTGCACGATCTGGTCGTGCCGATGGGGCGTTTGAACCTGGTCACCGGCGCCAACGGCAGCGGCAAGTCCAACCTGTACCGCGCGCTGCGCCTGCTCGCCGAGACCGCGCAGGGCGGGGTGGTGCCGGCGCTGGCGCGCGAAGGCGGCCTGCGCTCCACGCTCTGGGCCGGGCCCGAAGAATTGTCGGCGCGCATGCAGCGCGGCGAAGTGCCGATGCAGGGCGCGGCGCGCCAGAAAGCGGTGTCGCTGCGCCTGGGCTTCGCCGGCGACGAATTCGGTTACGCGATCGATCTGGGCTTGCCGCCGCCGTCGCTGTCGGCGTTTTCGCTGGATCCCGAAATCAAGCGCGAGGCGATCTGGAGCGGGCCGTTCCTGCGCGCATCCAATCTGCTGGTCGATCGTCGCGGCGCGACCGCGCGCGTGCGCGACGGCCGCGGCTGGCGGGTGGTCGCCGAACACCTCAATGCCTTCGAGAGCCTGTACGGCCAGATCGCCGACCCGGTCGGCGCGCCGGAGGTGCTGAGCCTGCGCGAGACCATCCGCGGCTGGCGCTTCTACGATCATTTCCGCGCCGACGGCGAGTCGCCGGCGCGCCTGCCGCAGCTGGGCACGCGCACGCCGGTGCTCAGTCACGACGGCCGCGACCTCGCCGCGGCCTGGCAGACCATCGTCGAGATCGGCGATCCGCAGGCGTTGCACGCCGCGGTGGCCGACGCGTTCCCGGGCGCGCATGTGAACGTGGTCGGCGCCGACGGCCGCTTCAGCCTGGAGTTCAGCCAGCACGGCCTGCTGCGGCCGCTGTCGGCGGCCGAGCTGTCCGACGGCACCTTGCGCTATCTGTTGTGGATCGCGGCCCTGCATACGCCGCGGCCGCCGCCGCTGATGGTGCTCAACGAACCCGAGACCAGCCTGCATCCGGATCTGCTGCCGGCGCTGGCGCGTCTGATCGCGCACGCCGCGCGCCGCACTCAGGTCTGGGTGGTGTCGCACGCGACCCGTTTGATCGCCGCGCTGGAGCAGGAACCCGGCTGCAACACCTTGCGGCTGGAGAAGGCGATGAGCCGCACCACCCTGGCCGGGCAGGGCCTGCTGGACGCGCCCGCCTGGCATTGGCCGGAACGCTGAGCCGCAAAGCGAAGGGCCGCCTCGCGGCGGCCCCTGCTTCATCGCGACGGCGATGGACTTACTTGGACAGTTCGAGCGCCAGCGAGGTCACCCAACCCTTGTTGCCCATCTCGTCCTCGACTTCCCACATCGCGCCCTGCTTGTTGCCGGTGGGGTAGAGCATCATGCCGACGTCGAGCGAACGCACCACCTTGCCCTTGCCGCTGGCATCGGTGTACAGACGGCCGGGCTTGACCACGGTCACGGCCTGCTGGGCGTTGGATGCCGAGGCATTGCCGGACACGCCGCCGAGTTCGCCGACCAGGTCGGTGTAGGCCTGCAGATACGCCAGGGTGATGACCTGGCCCAGCTCGGTGTTGGCGTAACCCGACACGCCCGCGCCACCCAGGCCGCTGCTGCCGAACAGCGCGCCGCTGGCGCCGAAGCCGATATCGGTCTTCTTGGCGTGGCCTTCGGCCATCGCGACCTGCTCGGAGGAACGCACGTCGGTCAGGGTCAGCACCACGTCCGCGGTCTTCTTGCGGAAGTTGAGGTTGCCCGCGACCGCGCCGGCCTTGCCGCCGATCAAGCCGCCGAGCAGGCCACCGATGGCATTGCCGCCGGCGTCGTTGTTCTGCGCGATCAGGTCGGGGACCAGCACGTAGTCGGCGGCCTTGATCTGGCCCTTGCCGACGTTGGAGCGGCCGCGCAGCTGGCCGCTGGCGGCGAGTTCGCGTTCGCGCATGGCCATGTCCATGCCGGCGCCGCGATCGACCAGGGTGAAGCAGCGCGACTTGTTCACGAACACCTTGATCAGCTTGCTCGGTGCGGGCAGCTGCTGGCCGGTCCACCAATTGACCGAATCCTCCGGTTCGATGACCGAGATCGTGCCCAGGCTCTTGCTGCAGGTCGGAATCTGCGCGGTCTTCTCGGCGCGCTGTTCCTGTGCGCTCTTGCGCTGTGCCGAAGCGGGGGTGGCGGTCAGCGTCAGGCCCAGGCCCAGCGCGCATGCCAGCAGCGAGACGCTGCCGAGCGAGATTCCCCTGTGTGCGGTCTTCATTGTGCGGTTATTCCTTCAACGACTACGAAAAAGCCGGCGTGTGCCGGCACCCAGTGGAGTCCGTTCGTCCTGTCCGGCCGTCGCCGCGATGGCGGGCCATCGGGCGGAGGGTCGATCCCCAAGCGAGCGTGCCGACGGCGGACCGTCGGGCGTGGCGACTCACTAGCCCATGATAACGTGACCGGCGTCGGATTCAGGACGCGTCCGTGGGGCGAATGCATCGATTCGGGGCGCAGCCCAGGCCTTGTGGCGTGTTCGTGCAAAGTCTGTGCCATCCGATGCAGGTTCGGGCGTGACCACGGTGACCGCGCCCGTCGAGGCTAGAATCGGCGAACGAACCGGGGACCGCGAGTACGAATGATCGTTCCAGCCTATTGGGCGGAGGCGCGCCTGCAGCAGCGCACGCACCGCCGCCAGTTCACCGTGCGCCGCTTCGGCTGGTCGGACATCGGCCCGGCCGAGGCCCAGGCGCATGCCGATGCGCGCGTGCGCGAGGCCTTCGACCGCATCGTCGCCGGCGAACCCCTGCCGCGCCTGGAGCGCAAGGTCGGCTACGGCGGCGCCCAAGGCCTGCCGATCCGCGAAGAGATCGTCGACCGCCACGGCGACGCGGTGATCACCCGCAACAGCTACGGCGCCTTGTGCCTCAACACCCCGGACGTGCTGTTCGCGGACGTCGATTTCGACGAGCCGGCCAACGACGGACTGTCGAGGACGACGATGGCGGTGGTGGCCGCGGTCGCGCTGGCGCTGGGGCTGTGGACGCGATCCATCGGCTACGGCATCGGCGCCTTGTTCGCCGGCTTCATCGTCGCCAGGATCATCGTGGGGTGGTTGCGCAAGCGCGCCCACGCGGCCAACGGCGGGCCGGAGGCGCGCGCCCGTCATCGCATCGATGCCTTCGTCGCCGCGCGCCCGGACTGGCTGCTGCGCCTGTATCGGACGCCGGCGGGTTTTCGTCTGCTGGCCTTGCACCGCACGTTCGGACCGCGCGAGCCGGAAGTCGTCGAAAGTTTCCGCGCGCTCGGCGCCGACCCGGTGTACGCGACCATGTGCGCGGTGCAGAACTGTTTCCGCGCCCGCGTCAGCCCCAAGCCCTGGCGCGTGGGCCTGAAGCGCAAGATCGTGCCGCCCAAGGCGGTGTGGACATCCGAGCACGCGCAACTGCGCGAACGCCAGGCGTGGTTGGCCGAGTACGCGCAGGCCGCCTTGAATTACGGCGCCTGCCGCTACGTGGCGACGTTCGGCTCCGGCGTCGCCGACCCCAAGGCCGACGACATACGCCAGCTGCACGATGCCCTGTGCCGCGCGGACGAAGATCTGCCGATCGCCTGAGCCCGCCACGCCTCAGGCGGCACCGGTCCACTCGCGGATGAAAGGCGCCAGCTGCGGGATCAGGTCGACCATGCCGTGCAGCGGCACGATCAGCCACAGCGAGCGCGTGCGCGCCCACAGCACGCCGAAGGCGATGCCGGCCGGCGCGATCATCACGATCGAATAGGCGATGGCCCAGCCCGGCGTCGGCGCGGCGACGCCTTCGAGCAGGCTGGCGCCGCGCAGGTACAAGCCGGGCGCATGGGCCAGGCCGAACAGCAACGAGGCCCAGGCGATCGCCGCGACCTGCGAGCCGGTCGCGAGCGCGAAATGCTCCTGCAGCACGCGCCGGAACAGCAGTTCCTCGCACAGTCCCGCTTCCACGGTCTGCCAGACGAAGCACAGCGGGATCGCCCACGCCAAGGTGGTCGCGGCCGGCGCGAGCTGCGACAGCGACATCAGGCCGCGCCCGAACACCGCCTGCATCGCCAGATAGGCCAGCGACATCAGCACGAACACCAGCCACAGCCGGCGTGCGCCGAACGGCGCCTGGCCGCGCTCGCGCAGACGTAGGAACAGCCAGGCCGGCAGCACCACCATGGTCAGCAGCTTCAAGGCGAGCTTGGCGATCGACTGCGCCGGATCCTCGGGCACCGCCTCGTTGAGCGCGCTGAAACCCCAGCCCAGGATCAGCAGCGAGAACATCGCCAGATAGACCAGCACGCCCGGCAGGCGCGCGCGGCCCTGCGGACGCGGCGGGTGGCGCGGCTTGCGGGTCAAGGCCCAGGCCAGCGCGGGGAACGCGATCCCGATCACGGCGAACAGGAACAGCGGATCGGCCAGGCTCGCGCCCGGCAATCGCTGCAACACGTACAGCGAAGCCAGATAGGCGAGGGCGGCGACCGCGAGGGCGATCGTGGCGTGGCGGCGGCGGGCGCCGGGCGAGGACGGGCTGTGCATCGGCGCATGGTGCGCGATGGCCGTCGCCGGGTCCGCTGCCGTTCGTCGCCCAACCAAAGTCAGGGGGCGATCGACGTGTCGAATCGGCGCCTCAGCGCGGCGCGATCACCCGGATTTCCACGCCCTGCAGGCGCACCACCTGGCCGGCGTGGATCTTGCAGGTCTTGCGCAGCTCGACCTGGCCGTCGACGCTGACCGCGCCGCTGGCGACGATGGCCTTGCCGGTGCCGCCGCTGTGGGCCAGGCCGACCAGCTTCAGCAACTGGTTGAGTTCGACGTGATCGCGGTCGAGTTCGAATTCGATCGGGGACATGGCACCGGCGCGTGGAGAACGACGGGCAGGGTCGCAGCGCCGGCGTCCGCGCGCAAGCCGCACGAGCGCGGTAACGTGAGCGTTCCGGCCCTCGACGGGCGATCACTGGGAGAGGCGGCCATGAAACAGGCCAGGTATGCGACGCGCGGTCCGGTGCCGCAGGACGTGATCGAAGCGGTGGATAGCGAGCTACCGGCGCTGGCGCCGGGGCAGGCCCTGGTCGAGGTGTTGGCCGCGCCGATCAATCCCTCCGATCTGCTCACCCTGACCGGCCAGTACGGGCTGCTGCCGCCCTTGCCGGCGGTCGGCGGCAACGAAGGCGTGGGTCGGGTGCTGGCCCTGGCCGACGACGTGAGCGCGCCCGCGGTCGGGCGCACCGTGCTGTTGCCGCCCAGCGGCGGCACCTGGGCCACCCACATGGTCGTCAATGCGCGCGCGCTGCTGCCCTTGCCGGACGATGCCGATCCGGTACAGCTGTCGATGATCACGGTCAATCCGCCGACCGCGAGCCTGTTGCTGTCCGAGTTCGTCGATCTGGCGCCGGGCGAGTGGGTGATCCAGAACGCGGCCAATTCGGCGGTCGGCGGTTATCTGGTGCAGTTGGCGGCGCTGCGCGGTCTGAAGACGGTCAACGTGGTGCGGCGCGAGTCGGCGCGCGAGGGCGTGCTGGCGCTGGGCGCCGACGCGGTGCTGGTCGACGGCGACGATCTGGCCAAGCGCGTGCGCGAGGTCACCGGCGGGGCGACGATCCGGCTGGGCGTGGACGCGGTGGGCGGCGTCGCGACCGAGCGTTTGGCGCAGTCGCTGGGCGAGGGTGGGGTGTTGGTCAACTACGGGGCCATGAGCGGGGAGGCCTGTGCGCTGTCGCCGGCTTCGCTGGTATTCCGCGATGTCGCGCTGCGCGGGTTCTGGTTGGCGCGTTGGTATCGCACCGCGCCGCCGGAGCGGCGTGCGGCGGTGTTCGCGGAGTTGGCGGGGCTGATCGCGCAGGGCAAGTTGCATGCGCGGGTGCAGGCGACCTACGGGATCGATCAGATCAAGCAGGCGGTTGCGGCGGCGGCCGCGGGGGAGCGGGCGGGGAAGATTGTGTTGATTCCTAACGCGTCCTACCGCGAGTAGGTTCGCTTTCGTCTTTGATCCGCTCGTTTGCTTTTGACTCCCTCCTTTGGAAAAGGAGGGTTGGGGAGGATTTGCTGTTGCTTTGCTTTGCGTGGGTTCTTTACGGAAGTCAAAGGCTTCCGCCTGCTGCGCATGCGGGTTACTTTCTCTTGCTAGCCCAAGAGAAAGTAACCAAAGAGAAGGGCTAGCGTGACCAACCCTCCCCTGCGAATTCGAGGCTTTCGCCGGGATTTTTCGAATGGACATCCCTGTCCATTCGAAAAACGGCGCGCGTCCTGCGCGCCGCCCTTCGGGTCTACGGTTGGTCGGGTGAGTGCGGGGCTTTTGGATTTGAATGCAACGGCAACGGCAACGGCAACGGCAACGGCAACCGCAACGGCAACGGCAACCGCAACGGCAACCGCAACGGCAACGGCAACCGCAACCGCAACCGCAACCGCAACTGCGACCGCAATGGCAGCAGGCGGCTTTTTGCTGTCATCTCGGTGTAGGCGGGGATCAACTTCAGGGCGTAGTGGAGCAGGGTGTCGGTGGTTTCGGTGGTAGAGCGTCGCCGCGTTGTCTGAGTGACCGACCCCGTTCGGTTCAGGTCCAGGTTCAGCCCGGCGGCGCCTGAGCGCCGGCGCCCAGGGCGCGTTTGCGCTCGGGGCTGAGCTGCTTGATCGCGTATTCCGCGCGCAAGGCGGTCGAGCGGTCGGGGTAGGCGAAGCTGTTCAGCAGTCGCAGGGGCGGGTGCGAGCGCGTGTAGCGGGCGCCTTTGCCGGCCGCGTGCTGGGCGTAACGGCGGTCCACGTCCACCGCGATCCCGGTGTAGACGCTGCCGTCGCGGCATTCGATGAGGTAGACGTGCCAGACGGCCATGCCGATAGGGTAGCGGCGATCGCGCCGGCGCCGCGAATCTGAATGGCCATCACAACCATACGCCAACGAACGTCATTGCTAGGACACGTAGCGACGCCGACAATGGGTCTTCCTCTGGAGAATCCGCTTGAGCGCCGCAGACGAATCGCACGCCGCCGTAACCAACCTGCGCCAACTGTGCGCGCGCTTCGCCAAACCGCACCTGGGACGGGCGGTCTGGCAACTGATCAACACCCTGATTCCGTTCGCCGCACTGTGGACCCTGATGGCCTGGAGCGTGGTGGCGCAATGGGGCTACGGCTGGACGCTACTGCTGGCGCTGCCCTCCGCCGGCCTGTACGTGCGCATCTTCATCATCCAGCACGACTGCGGGCACGGTTCCTTCTTCGCCAGCAGCCGCGCCAACGACATCGTCGGCCGCTGCCTGGGCCTGGTGACCCTGTTCCCCTACGGCTACTGGAAGAAGACCCATGCCGTGCACCACGGCACCTCGGGCAACCTCGACCGCCGCGAGATGGGCGACATCGAGACCCTGACCGTCGCCGAGTACCGCGCGCGTTCCTGGCTGGGCCGCATGAGCTACCGCTTCTACCGCAGCACGCCGGTGCTGCTGGGCATCGGCCCGCTGTACCAGTTCGTGCTCAAGCACCGCTTCCCGTTCGATCTGCCCTTCACCTGGAAGAAGGAATGGGCGAGCGTGCTGCTGAACAACCTGATGCTGATCGTGGCCTTCGTCGCGATGGGCTTCACCATCGGCTGGCACACCGTGCTGCTGGTGCACCTGCCGATCGTGCTGCTGGCCGGCGCGATGGGCGTGTGGCTGTTCTATGTGCAGCACACCTTCGAGGATGCCTACTGGACCCGTAAGGACGACTGGAACTCGCACGAGGCCGCGATCGCCGGCAGCTCGTTCTACGACCTGCCGCGGGTGATGCATTGGTTCACCGGCAACATCGGTTACCACCACATCCACCACCTCGCCAGCCGCATCCCCAACTACCGTCTGCGCGAGGCCTACGAGTCCAGCCCGCTGCTGCAGGCCGCGCCCAAGCTGACCCTGTGGTCCAGCCTGAAGTGCGCGCGATTGAAGCTGTGGGACGAAGACCTCAAGCGCATGGTCGGTTTCCCCAAGCGCGCGCGGGTCTGATCCGCGTCTAGCAAGCACCGGGCAGGGCGTCCGCGGCGCGCGACGTCCTGCCCTCAGCGCCCAGCCGTGACCGATCCGGCGGGCGTCGCCGCCCGCAAGCGGGCGCCCCGGCGTTTCAGCGCCGTCCCTCGCGTACCGCCCCACGCTCCCGGCCTCGACCGGCGCTTCGCTTCCACGAGGCCCGCGCCCCGGCCGCTCGGCCCGGCGCACGCCGACGAACGGCGCTTGACTTCGTCCTCGATTGATTTAGCATTTTAGTTAAATAAGCAAATGACTAAACCATAGAGGTGCACCGCCATGATCGATGAAGCCCTAGTCACCCAAGTCGGCCTGCTCGCCTACCTGGCCATCTCCGTCGCCATGACGATCTGGGTGGCCCGCACCCTGTCGCGCAACGGCGAGGTGTTCCTGGTGATGTGCTTCGGCCAGAACGAAGTGCTGGCCAAGTCCACCAACCATCTGCTCGTGGTGGGCTTCTACCTGATCAACATCGGCGTGATCGCGATCCGCCTGGACGGCTGGAACGCCGACGCCCTGCTCAGCAACCCGATCGCCCATATCGGCAGCAAGATCGGCGTGTCGGTGCTGATGCTGGGCGCCATGCACTTCTTCAACATGATGATGATTTCGCGCTACGGCCGGGTGGTGTCGGGCTGGATGAACGAGCAGCGCTACGAAGAGCGCGTCGCCGAAGCCGCCGCGCGCGGCGCGCCGCCGCCGCTGCCGGGCCGCGGTTGAGGCCGGCTTGCGACGCGCGACCGCGCCGCAAGTCCAGGCCGCGACGGGTGCGCGCACCCGCCGCGGCTTGCGCGCGTGCGGCGCCGCGCGGGGCCGGTTCGCCCGCGCTCATACCCGCGCGGTGCGGAAGGCTATGATGTTCCCGCACCGCATCGACCGTGCGCGCCGGCCCTCGCGGGCCGTCGTCATTCCGACCATGAAAGCCCAGCCATGAGCGCTCAGTTATGAAACAGGACAAGATCTTCGAGGCGCTGGCGTCCACGCCGCGGCGGCAGATTCTGGCCTATCTGTCCGAGCAGGAACTGCCGGCCGGCGACATCGCCGCGCGTTTCAACATGAGCGCGCCGGCGGTCTCGCGCCACCTGTCGGTGCTGGTCAACGCCGGCCTGATTTCCAGCGAGCGGCGCGGGCAGTTCGTGGTCTACAAGCTGGTGCCCGACAACCTGGTCAATACCCTGACCCAGTTCGCGTTCGAGATCTGCCCGGTCGGCGGCCCGCTCAAGCGCGAGAGCCGGCGCGCCAAAAAAGCGGCCGGTTGAGCCGGCCGCTGGGGGAATGGCGCCGCCGTAGCGGCGCGGTATCGCATGCGATTGCGGCCGGCGCGTAGCGCGGGCCTGATGCGCGTCAGTCGCGCTCGAAGCGTGCGATCTCGTCGGCGATCGCTTGGGCACGGCGCAGGCTGCGGCCGGTGATGCTGTCTTCCATGGCCTTGGCCAGGCGCGGCCGGCTGGGGTGGCGCGACCAGCGGTGCAACCACCAGGTCGCGAGCAGGCCGACGACGCCGATCGCCCCGCCGATCGCGAACACCGAGGGCGCATTGACGTACATGTCCGCGCCGAACAGCACCATGAAGACCACGGTCATGAACGGCATCCAGATCAGCCACCAGGCCAGGCCCACGACCATGCCGGTGCGCACGTAGAACTTGCGCAGCCGCGCCAGGCGTTTCTGGATGTCCAGCACCGGCGCCGAGTAGTCCACCGCCGCGATCATGGCCTGCACCATGCCGCCGCAGGCGATCAGGGCCACGCCGTAGACGTGCAGGATCAGGCCGCACACGAACAGGTGGGGGACCTCGCGGTGGCTGGTCCAGAAATCCACGCCCAGCAGCAGCACCGCCAGCCCCATCAGCATCTGCAGCCCCTGGCCCACGACCAGCGGCCACAGGCCGGATTTCAGGCGCTTGCCGCGTTCTTCGCGGAAGCGCAGCAGGTCCATGGCGTGCTGGCGCTCGAGCTTGCGGTCGAGGTCCTGCCAGGCTTGTTTGAGATCGTCTAGTTCCATCGTCGTTGCGCTCATCGTGTTGTGTGCCGCGTGGTGGAAAGGGATGCGCGCGTCGCCGTCAGTCCGGCATTTCGCTGCGTATGCGTTGTTTGAGACGGCTGATCTTGGTGGCCACGTTGGTCTCGCTGATGCCGAGCACCTCGGCGATCTCGCGGTAACTGCGGTCTTCCAGGTAGAGCAGCAGCAAGGCGCGGTTGAGCGGTTCCAACTGGCCGATGAAGCGGTGCAGGTCGCGCACGCGCTGCGCGCTCTCGTGGTCGCCGGCGGATTCGTCGGCGAGTTCGTGCAGGTCTTCGTCCAGCGGCACCGCATTGCGTTGGCGCGGGCCGTCGCTGCGCACGAACGAAATCGCCACGTTCAGCGCGATCCGGTACATCCAGGTCGAGAACGGCCGCGACGGGTCGTAGCCGGGATAGGCGCGCCACAACTGGGTCGCGATCTCCTGGGCCAGGTCGGCGCGATCGTCGGGGTGCCGGCAATAGGTATTGCCGACCTTGAAGACGATTTTGCGATGCGCATCCAGCAGTTCGCCGAAGCGTTGCCGTGCGTTGTCCATGCCGACCGCCCCCTCCAAACCCTTCATGCCGATGCCGCCGCTTCCGCCCTAGTCGAACACATGATTCGCGGGGAGGGGCGAAACATCACAGCCGGGCGCGGCCGAGGGCGGGGCGGTCAGCCGGGCGGCGGCGCGGCCGGGCGGTGGCCGGCTTCGGCGCGGCGCCGATAGAACGACAGCAGGGTCTCGCTCTGGCCGCCCAGCAGCCAGCGCCCCAGCGGCGCGGCATACCAATCGAAGGCGGTGCTGACGCGGTAGTCCAGGCTCATCGCCAGTTCGGTGCCGCCGTCGCGCGGGGTCAGGGTGTAGCGCGTGTCGAGCAGGTCGAAGTACTCGCCGCCGATGCGCACGTGATCGTCCAGCGCGCCGGGGGGCACGGAATCGTCGTCGAAATGGTATCGCCAGTTCACGTAGCGCTGCGGCTGCCAGTCGGTCGACATCTGCTGGAAGTGGATGCCTTTGCCCATGCGCACATCGCGAACCAGGCCGGTCGGCGTCTGGCGCACGATGCCGGCCAGGGGCTTGGGCACGCCGATGCGGTAGGTCCAGGCGGCATCGACTTCATCGGGTCGGATCGCGTCCGCGGTCATCAGCTGGCGCCAGACTTCCGCTGGCGGCGCGGCCACGAAAACCTCCCGCTCGATACGTTCGATGCGGCCTTGGGGATGCGGGTTCTCCACGGCGCCCAGCACCAGCGGCAGCAAGGCGGCCCCGTACAGCGAGGTGCCCGGCCATTTCGTCAGGCGGCAGATCAGGCCCATGCACAAGCCGCCGAGCGCGCCGATGATCGCGAAGATAGGGGCTGCGAGGACGACGCAGATCGCGCCTTCCAGGCCCACGGCCATGGTTCCGATCACGAAGAACACATTGGCGAGCGCGCCCATGCCGAAGTGGAAACCCAAGTCCTTGCGGGTTTGCCGCTCGACCACATAGACGGCCACCATGCCGACCACAAACGGCGCGAGCAGCAGGAACGAAATCAGCATGGTCGCGTAGGGCTCTCCGGCGTCCGCGCTGAAGATCAAGCGTAAGCCCAGACCGACCAGCACACCGCATAGCAGCGGCCATAACCAATTGCCGTACAGCCAACGAACTTTCCCGATCGGCGGCGCCGCGCTCATGACAGCCCCCGCGCGCGCAGACCCTGGCAGAACGCGCAGGGCGTGGCTGCGGGCTCGGGCAGCCGGTGCAGCTCCGGACGCGGCGGCAGGTCGGCGGGCTCGCGCAGGCGACCGACCAGGCCGACACGCGCCAACGCGCGCAGCGTCCACCAGCCCGGATCCCATTCGCCCGGATACAGCCCCAAACGCGCCGAGCCCGGGAACGCATGATGGTTGTTGTGCCAGCTCTCACCCATGGTCAGCAGCGAGGCGAAGCGCACGTTGTGGCCCTGTACCGCGGCGCCGCGCACTTCGTGGTGCATGCCGCCATGGTTGTGGGCGAAATAGCCGATCAGCCAGTGCCCGAACACGCCCGCGCTCACGCGTGCGCACACGCCCCAGAACACCCAGCCCCAACCGCCCAGGGCGAAGAACAGCAGCGCCCAAGGCAGGTGCTGAGCCATCCAGCTGCGCTGCAGGAAGCGATAGAACCGGTCGTCGGCGATGCGCGCTTCGATCGCGATCTGCGGCGGATCGGCCAGCCGCAGTTCGCAGTGCAGCTGCCACCAGGCGTCGATCAGGAACGGTTGCCGGTGGGCGAGGTAGTCGTGGCAGTGCGGCAGGCGTTGGGCGTAGTCGCGCAGGTCGTGGGTGCGCACCAGGCCTAAAGGCCCGGCCAGGCCGACCTGCACGCCGCAGTAGACCAGCAGGTACTCCAGCCACTTCGGGCAGTCGTAGCTGTCGTGGATCAGTTTGCGGTGCATGCCCAGCGAGTGGCCGAGCAGCAGCACGGTGGCGGTGCTGAGCACGAACAGGGCCAGGGCCGACCAGCTGAAGTACCAGGCACCGCCGACGATCGCACCCAGCACCATGGCGCTGAACCACACCGAGCGCACCGGTTCCCAGACCACCGCCCCTACGCTGACCGCGCGCACCGCGGCTTCGGCATCGGGGTGAGCGCGCACGCGATGGGTGCTCAGGCTGTCGGGCAGTGCGTTCATGGCGATCCCCTGGTCTGGGCGCGGACCGCTCCCAGGCTGGGGCGGCGCCGGCTGTATTCAGCATTTAACTAATTTGCTAAATGTTTATTTGCGAGCGCCGCGCTTGTCAAGCGGCCGCCGACAGGCGGCGATGCGGCGCTCGCGGGCCCGCGGGCCCGCGGGCGTCAGGCCCGCGGCGGCGCGCCGCGCTCGGAGGCGAGGTCCGGCGCGACCCAGGCGTCCACGCCCCAGGAGCGGGCCAGAGAGGCGCGGCAGGCGGCCGCCAGTTCCAGCGCGCGATGGCGCAGCTCCGAGCGGTCCTCGGGCATGTACTGCAACGCTTGGCCGAACAGCACCATGCCGGCCTCGACCTCGCGGTTCTCGACCAGCGCCAGCTCGCCCCAATACAGCTCCCAGAAGCGCGCGACCGCGTCGCCGTGGTCGTGCGCGGACGCGATGCGCGCGCACACCCGCGCCGCTTCCGCGTACAACTCGAGCTGTTTCTCCAGGAACGGCCGGGTCGCCTCGATGCGCCGGGCCTCGGCCTTGCGCTCGCCTTCTTCGCGCATGGCCTGCAGCTGATCGCGGCGGGCAGTGCGCCAGGTCCACACGCCCCAGCAGAACGAGGCGCTGGCGCCGACCACCGCGATCAGCACCTTGAGGGTTTCCGCATCCATGCCTTGCGCTCCGATGCTTCAGTCGACGAAGTCGTACAGACGGTAGATCCAGGACAGCTCGTAGAGAATGCCCGCGACCACGAACGCACGGTGGAACCACTCCGAACGCGTGCGCATCGCGATCAGGCACATCAGCACGAAACCCAGATTGCGCAGCGGGTACTCGGGGCCGCGGCTTTCGAAGTAGATGCTGCCCTTGATCGTGGTGTCGATGAAGTCGATCAGGTAGCTCAGCGCCATGATCCCGAAGAACCACTTGCGCCGCGACTGGAAGTAATCCTGCCAGCCGCTGTAGTCGCCGATGTCGTCGGGAAACAGCAGGGTGCACAGCAGGAACAGCACGACCACGTAGACGATCAGGAACGCGTAGGCGGTGATGGTCCAGGCATGCACGTGGATCAGGCGGAACTCCCACCACCAGAAATGGGTGAGCAGGATGAACATCGACACCGCCCAGCCCAGGTGCACCCAGTAGATGCGATCGCGGCCGGGGTGCTGGACGAAGCGCGCCAGGCCCTTGAGCAGGGTGGTGATCGCCAGGCCCAGGATGATGCCCAGCAGGACCCGGATATGGAGGAATTGCGGTTCCATGCGCGCGCTCCGTGTGGCGACAGATCTTGCGGCCGGTCTCCCGGCGGCGGCCTTCCCTGGGCCGTGCCGGCGCCGGCAGCATACGGCGCGCCGGGGCCGCGCGGCGAGGTTGGAGCGCAGGCTCGGGCCAATGCTGCGATCATGGCGCATGAGCCAGAACGACGATTTCGCCTCCCTCCCGCTGTCGCCCGCCTTGTTGCAGGGCGTGGCCGCGCTCGGTTACGAGCGCATGACCCCCATCCAGGCCCAGGGCCTGCCGGCCCTGTTGGAGGGCCGCGACCTGATCGCGCAGGCCCCGACAGGCAGCGGCAAGACCGCCGCCTTCGGCCTGGGCCTGCTGCACCGACTGGACCCCGCCGACGGCCGCACCCAGGCGTTGGTGCTGTGTCCCACGCGCGAGCTGGCCGACCAGGTCGGTCGCCAGCTGCGCAAGCTCGCCTTCGCGATTCCCAACCTCAAGGTCTCGGTGCTCTGCGGCGGCATGCCGCTGGGCCCGCAGTTGGCCTCGCTGGAGCACGCACCGCACGTGGTGGTCGGTACGCCGGGCCGCCTGCAGGAGCTGGTGCGCAAGCAGGCCCTGCGCCTGGATGCGGTGTCGGTGCTGGTGCTGGACGAAGCCGACCGCATGCTCGACATGGGATTCGAGGAGCCGATCCGCGAGCTGGTCGGCAAGACCCCGCGCAAGCGCCAGACCCTGCTGTTCTCGGCCACCTTCCCCGACGCGATCCGCACCCTGGCCGCGAAGATGATGCGCGAGCCGGTCGAGGTCACGGTCGAAGGCGCCGCCGGGCAGCCGGTGGTCGAACAGCATTTCTACGAAGTCGAGCCGGCCAGGAAGACCCCGCTGCTGGCCGCGCTGCTGCTGGAGTTCCGCCCGGATTCCTGTGTGGTGTTCTGCAACATGCGCCGCGACACCGAGGAAGTGGTCGGCTCGCTGAGCCACTACGGCTTCACCGCGCTGGCCCTGCACGGCGATATGGAGCAGCGCGACCGCGACGAAGTGCTGGTGCGTTTCGCCAACCGCAGCTGCAACGTGCTGGTCGCCAGCGACGTGGCCGCGCGCGGCCTGGACGTGCAGGACTTGGCCGCGGTGGTGAACTACGAACTGCCGACCGATCCGGACGTCTACATCCATCGCATCGGCCGCACCGGTCGCGCCGGCCGCGGCGGCGTGGCCCTGAGCCTGTGCAGCCCGCGCGAGATCGCGCGCGCGCAGCCGATCGAAGAACGCCAGGGCCGGCCGTTGCGTTGGGAACGCGCCGCGCCGCTGGCCGGCCGCGCCAGCAACGTGCCGGTGGCGCCGATGGCGACCCTGCGCATCGACGCCGGCCGCACCGACAAGCTGCGCCCCGGCGACGTGCTCGGCGCGCTCACCGGCGATGCCGGGCTCAAGGCCGATCAGGTCGGCAAGATCGACGTGTTTCCGACCCGCTCCTATGTCGCCGTCGCGCGCGCGCAGGCCGCGCAGGCGCTGGCGCGTCTGCGTGAAGGCAAGATCAAGGGGCGCAAGTTCCGCGTGCATAAACTGTAGGAAACCGATACGGGAAACGGCGGAGACTGGCGGGGCACGCGCGTTTGCGCGAAGCTGCGGCGGTCGCCGCGTCACGGCCGCGACGCCGCCACTGGCTACGAGAGTGACGATGATCAAGCCGCAAAAGCCCGCCAACGAAGCCGAGCGCCTGGCCGCGCTGCAGCGTTACGCGATCCTGGACACGCCGCCGGACTCGGCTTTCGACGACCTGACTGCGATCGCCGGGGCGATCTGCGCCACGCCGATGAGCACGGTGTCGCTGATCGACGCCGACCGCCAATGGTTCAAGGGCCGGCGTGGCCTGGAGACCGAGGAGACCTCGCGCGACTACGCCTTCTGCGCGCACGCGATCCTGGAGCCGTCGAACGTGATGGTGGTGCCCGACGCGCGCGACGACGCGCGCTTCCAGGGCAACCCGCTGGTTACCGGCGACCCCAATATCCGCTTTTACGCCGGCGCGCCGCTGGTCAGTTCCGACGGCTACGCGCTGGGCACCCTGTGCGTGCTCGACGACCAGCCGCGCGAGTTGGCACCGTTCCAGATCGCCGCGCTGCAGGCGCTGTCGCGCCAGGTCACCCATCTGATGGAACTGCGCCGGGTCAGTCGCGAACTCAGCCATCAGCTCAATGAGCGCGCCTGGTACGAGGAGCAATTGCAGCACTACCAGCAGGAACTGGAAGCGCAGAACGCCGACCTCACCGAGCAGACCCGCACCGACGCCTTGACCGGGCTGGCCAACCGGCGTGCGTTCGGCGTCGCCTTGGAGCAGGCCCTGCTGGCGGGGCGCCAGGTCGCGGTGGCGGTGCTGGACATCGACCACTTCAAGATCGTCAACGACGTCCACGGCCACGCGGTCGGCGACGAGGTGCTCAGCGACGTCGCACGCGTGCTGCGTTCGGCCAGCGGCGGCAGCGGCCTGGTCGCGCGCTACGGCGGCGAGGAGTTCGTGTGGCTGATCCACGACCGCGGCCTCAGCGACGCGGCCCTGCAATGCGAATACCTGCGCGAGTCGGTGGAACACACCACCCAGACCCTGGCGGTGACCACCAGCATCGGCGTCGCTGTGGCGCGCGCCGGCGAAACCGCCGAGCAGTTGTTCACCCGCGCCGACCAGGCCCTGTACGCGGCCAAGCGCGGTGGACGCAACCGAGTGGTCGCGTCCGAGGAATGAGCGCCGCGCTTACTTGCCGTTGGCGCTGAAGCTGCCCGGGCCGAGCAGGGCGATCGCCAGGCCGGAGACCAGGAACATCACCTGCAGCTCCAGGGCCCAGCCGCCCTGGTCGTTGAGCTGGTTCAACTGGCCCAGGTGGACCAGGAAGATCGCGAACAGCATGTTGACCGCGATCAGCGCGCCGCCGACGCGTGCGTGCCAGCCCACGATCAACAGGATCGGCGCCAGCACCTCGCCCAGCAGCACGCCGTAGCCGAGGAAGCCGGGCAGCCCGTGCGACTCGACCAGGCCGACGATGCCGCCCATGCCGCCTTTGAGCTTGGCGATGCCGTGCAGCAGGATCAGCGCGCCCAGGACGATGCGCATGAACAGTCGGGCGAGATCCTGTTGGGTATTCGGGTTCATGGGGCTTCCTCGGTGCGATCGGTTCGCGTGGACGAACGGCAGGATAATCGGCGCGGGCGGCCGTGTCTGCGGGGAGAGCCATCGAGGCAGGGCCGAGCCGAAAGGGGAGTCGCTGGCCCTGCGGTCGGCCGGCTTCGATTGACCGGCTCGCGCGGCTGTACCCACAATCGGTCAACACCCCGATGCAGCCGACCCGCATGCGATCGCTCCTGCCCTTGTTGTTGTTGTTGGCGCCGGCGTGCCCGGCCGTGGCTTCCGAAACGCTGAGCGCGGTCATCGCCGTGACCAAGGATGAGGCCTATCGCTCTTCGCGCGTCGACTGGCCGCGCGTGGAGGCCGAGGCCGCGGCGGTCGAGCGAGCCGAGGGCGAAGACGCCGCCGTCCAGTTCGTGGTCCGTGCCTTGGGCGACCGCCATACCTGGTACGAGTCGCCCACCGCGAGCCGACCGCCGGCTCCCGCTCCAACTCCATCCGCCGCACCCACCGCACCCGCCGCACCGCAGCCGATCGCGGTCGCGCTACCGGCGGCGCAGGGCGTACCGGTACTGCAGATCAACGCCTGGAGCGGCAAGGATTCGACCGCAGCTGCGTCCAGCGTGCGCAATGCCCTGATCGCTTCGCTGGAACAACCCACCTGCGGCCTGGTGCTGGATTTTTCCTCGAACGAGGGCGGCAACATGTGGCCGATGCTGGTCGGCCTGGCGCCGCTGTTGAGCGAAGGCAGGCTGGGCGGCTTCCGGAGCGCGAAAGGCGACGACACCGAGATCGCGTACCGCGGCGGCAAGATCACGCTTGGCGGCGGCGAGCATTTCCTCAATGCATCGATGACTCTCACGCCGCAACGACTCCCGCGCTACGTGGCATTCGTGATCGGCAAGGAAACGGCGAGTTCCGGCGAGATCACCTCCATCATGTTTCGCGGTCAGGCCAATGTCCGCTATTTCGGCACGCCTACGGCGGGATACTCGACGGCGAACGCGACCATTCCACTGCCCAACGGCGGGAGGCTGATGCTTACCACCGCCGCGACCCTGGACCGCAACGGGAATGCCTACGAAACCGTGCTGGTCCCGGACGTGCAAACGGACCACCCGATACAGGACGCGGCGACGTGGGTCAATTCGCAGTGTAAGAAGCGATAGACTCGGAGTCTTGATCCAGCCGCGTGCGGCCGCGACGGTCGGATTCAGGAGCCAGCGTCCATGTCGGCAGACACCGTGACCATCACATTGCCGGAGCCGGTCTACACGCTGTTCGACACGACTAGGCGGGATTTACCCGCAGTTGTGGTCGTCAACGATGCACTGTTGTCGTTCGAGCATACGGATATTTTCGCTTGGCACCTCGAGGTGACGGTGCATGCCGTCGATCTGGCCGACCAAGGTATGCCTTCCAACGAAGAGAGCCGAATCCTGCGCGAGTTGTATCCGTTGGCATCGGGCAGCAACGCTTAAGGAGAGGAACGTGCAGGTCTACTATCTGGAAATCGTGAGCAAGGATGTCGAATCCGTATGCGCCGCCTACGAGGCGGCCAACGGCGTGCGCTTCGGCGCGCCCGATCCCGGATTAGGCCATGCGCGTACCGCGCCTTTGGCCGGCGGCGGCCTGGTCGGCGTGCGCGCACCCTTGCGGACCACCGAGGAGCCGGTGGTGCGGCCTTACTGGCTGGTAGCGGATATCGAGGCGGCAGTCGCCGCCGTGGTGCAAGCGGGTGGCTTCGTCGCGGTCGAGCCCACGCCCATACCCGGCCACGGCACCTTCGCCATCTATCTGCAGGGCGGCAACGATCATGGCTTGTGGCAGCTGTGAGCCCGGCGCCGGCGGCGTAAATTCGGTCAAGCGTGGATAAGGGCAGGGGCGTCATCGGTGGGCTATTCGATTCCAAAGCAGAACGCGATTTCCTACGGCCCCGAAGCTTTGCGTTCCTTCCATGGCTACATATTCGAGTGGATCGACAATCTGCACTTCACGCAGGCGCCCTCCGCTTTCGTCGGGTCGCAAGCCGCGGCCTACATAGCGGCGGCCAAGGACCGTTTTCTGGCCATGGGCTGGGAGGGCGACGGGGATATCCAGTTGCTCTGGCTTCCGCCCTTCGTATTCCGGTTCGATTCCGGCATCAAGCCCGAGGGATTGGTGCTATGGCATGTCAAACAAGAAGAGGATGGGGTTTCCTTCCTGCTTTCGCCGGTACAGCTGCCGTTTGAGGCCTTCCGGCATGACGGCGGCGGGGCGTTTGGCGATCAGTCGTCCGATGGGACGGACTGACTCGGTGCTCGTACCGCTATGAAGCCAGAGATTCAAGCGAATAAAGTGGTGGTTCTGTCGGGCTCCGGCCTGAGCGCGGAGAGCGGTCTGCCCACGTTCCGCGATTCGAAGGGCCTGTGGAACAACTACTCCTGGCAGGAGGTCGCAAGCCTCGAAGGCTGGAGGAAGCGGCCCGAGGCGGTGCTGGCTTTCTACAATGAGCGCCGCGCCAAGGCCTGGGCAGCCGAGCCGAATCCGGCCCATCTCGCCATCGCCGCTCTGGAGTCGGCTTATGAAGTCGTCGTAATCACCCAGAACGTCGATGAACTTCATGAGCGCGCCGGATCCAGCAAGGTCATCCACCTGCACGGGGAGCTCGCGTACGCGCGCAGCACCTCGGACACGCCCAAGCGGTATCGCATCAAGGACGCTCCTATCCTGCTTGGTCAGGTGTGCGAGGAGGGCAGTCAGCTCAGGCCGGATATCGTGTGGTTTGGGGAACAGACCCAACACATGGAGCTAGCCTGGCAACACATCGCCACAGCCGCCAAGGTGATGGTGGTGGGCACTTCGCTCACGGTCTATCCGGCCGCCACGCTAGTCGACGCGGCTGCGGACTCGGCAGAGAAAGTGCTGATCTCGCTGGAGATGGACGAGATACCTTATGGATTCGAGTTCATTCGCGGCAATGCGGCCCAAGCCGTTCCGCGCTTGGCGAAGGCGTGGCTTGAGCGCGAGTGAGCGGGCGAGCCCAGTACGGACCGTGGTTTCCTACTCGGACAGGTTCTTGGCCTCGGCTGTCCCCAGCAACTCCGGCTGCGACACCGCGCGCGGGCGGCTGATCAGCGGGTGCACGAACACCGCCGACAGGATGATCGCCACGCCCACGTAGAACAGGCCGCTGAGTTCGCGCTGTTCGCCCAGCAGGGCGATGGCGAGCACGATCGCGTACACCGGTTCCAGGTTGATCGCGAGTTGGGCCGCGAACGCGGTCATGTGGCGCAGCGCCACCAGCGACAGCGCGAACGGCAGCAGCGTGCACACCAGCGCCAGGATCACCAGCAGCACCGCGTCGCGCAGGCCCGGCAGCACCAGCAGATCGCCGGCGAAGGCCGGGAACAGCAGCGGCATCACCGGCGCCAGCACGGTTAGGGCGAGGGTGCCGGCGCCGAGTTCCAGTGCGGTCACGGTTAGCGGATCGCCGTGCTCGACCAGGCGCTTGTTGAGCGAGGAGAACAACGCCACCAGCAACGCGGACACCGCGCCGACCGCGATCCCCGCGCGCATCTCGTGCGGCACGCCGCCCACCACCAGGGCCACGCCCGGCAGCACCGCCACACCCAGGGCCAATTCGCGCTTAGAGAATGGCCGTTTGGCCAGTTTGGGTTCGATCAGGGCGGTGAACACCGTCGCCAACGCGATGCAGGTCGCTGCGACGGAGGCGTTGGCGAGCTTGATCGCGCCGTAGAAGGTCAGCCAATGCAGCGCCACCAGCACGCCGATGCCGGCGTAGGACCACAGCAGCCGCGCCGGCATCGCGCGCAGGCCGCGCCAGACCTTGGGCAGCAGGGCCAGCGCGACCACCACGATCAGCATGCGCGACCACACCAGCGGCAGCGCCGGCAGCGAGATCAGCTTGCCCAGGATCGCGGTGAAGCCCCACAGCAGCACGCAGAAGTGGATCTGGACTTGCGCCTTGGCCGTCGGGGTCATCGGTTTCGCGGTCGTGGGGTGAGCCGTATTATCGCCCTTTGGCGCGGATGCGCCGCGGGCGCGCGCATGCGACGCTGCGCCGCACACCAGCGGAGAGCGCACGGTCATGCCAGTCAGCGATACCCGTTCCGCGTCCGGCGCCGGCGCCGCCCCTCCGATCGGCCCGGCGGGTCGCGCCTTCGCCGCGCTGGTCGGCGCGGTCTCGCTGGCCTCCCTGGTCGGCCAGTACTGGCTGCTCATCGCCAACACCTGGGACACGGTGGGGCCGGCGTTCGCGACGGTGCGCTACCTGAGCTACTTCACCATCCTCAGCAACCTGCTGGTCAGCGCGACCTGCGCGGTGGCGGTGTTCGGCGGCGGCTCGGGCCTGGCGCGCTGGTTGGCCAGCGCGCGCGTGCGCGGCGGGATCGCGCTGGCGATCGGGGTGACCGGTACGGTCTACGTCACCATCCTGCGCCACCTCTGGCAGCCGCAGGGCGCGCAGTGGTGGGTCGACAGCGGGCTGCACTACGCGACGCCGGCGCTGTATCTGGCCTGGTGGCTGGCGGCGCTGCCGCACGGCGGCCTGGGCTGGCGCGATCTCGGGCGCTGGCTGTGGTTCCCGGCCTTGTACGTGGTCTGGGCCTTCCTGCGCGGGCAGGTCGTGCACGAGTACCCGTATCCATTCCTGGATGTGGGCGCGCTGGGCTGGCCGGCGGTGCTGCGCAACTCGGTCGGAGTGCTGATCCTGTTCCTGGTCTTCGGTGCCGGTCTGCTCGGCGTCGACCGGCTGCTGGGGCGCCGGCGCGGGTCGGACTGAGTCGGGCGGCCGCGTATACCGGAACTGCTTTGCAGATTCTTAGCGGAATCTTTACGAATCTTGGCCATTCGGGGGCGAGTCGGCTTAGGCTAGGTGCCAATTCCGGTACCTGGGGTCAGGCCAATGACGCAACACCGCACTCGTTTGTTCCGTGCCGTCCATTACGCGATCTGCCTGGCCGGCGGCCTCGCCGTCGCCGCGCCGGCCCTGGCCCAGGACGCGCAAGCGCCGGCCGAGCCGGCCAGTGAGGCCAAAACCCTGGACACCGTGTCCGTGCTGGGCTCGCGCCGCAGCCAGCGCTCGTCCGACACCGCCTCGATCTCGCCGGTGGACGTGCTGCCGATGGCGCAGGCCACCGAGGAAGGCGCCCAGTTCGACCTGGCGCAGTCGCTGCAGTACGCGGCGCCCTCGTTCAATTCCACCCGTCAGACCGGCGCCGACGGCGCCGACCTGATCGACTCGGCCGCGCTGCGCGGCCTGGGTTCGGACCAGACCCTGGTGCTGGTCAACGGCAAGCGCCACCACACCACCGCCCTGGTCAACCTGTTCGGCGCGCGCAATCGCGGCAACACCGGCACCGACCTCAACACCATCCCGCTGATGGCGATCGACAGCGTCGAGATCCTGCGCGACGGCGCCGCCGCCCAGTACGGCTCGGACGCGATCGCGGGCGTGATGAACATCGCCCTGAAGAAGCGCAAGGGCTGCGAAGCGGTGGCCGGCTGGGGCCAGTACTCGCGCGGCGACGGCGAGAACTGGCTGGCGTCGGGCTACTGCGGCGTCGGCCTGGGCACGGACGGCGTGCTCGGCATCACCTTGGAGTATCAGGACCGCGGCCGTTCCGACCGCTCCGAGCCCAAGGGCAGCCCGCGCATCATCGGCGACTCCAAGATCCGCAATCAGACCTTGTTCCTCAACGGCGAAAAGCCGCTGACCGACAACGCGACCCTGTACTTCACCGCCGGCCTGCAGAACCGCGATGCGTCCTCGGCCGCGTTCGCGCGCGAGGGCATCGGTTCGGAAGACATCCCCTCGCGCAACTCCGAGGCGATGTATCCGAACGGTTTCGTGCCCTTCATCGACGGCGATCTGGAAGACCGCTTCGGCACCGTCGGCCTGCGTTGGGGCATGGGCGAGTGGCAGGCCGATCTGTCGGCCACCTACGGCTACAACGAGCTGCGCTACGACATCAACCACACCCTCAACGCCTCGATCGCCAACCTCGACCTGCTCAACGGCGGCCGCGGCATCAGCGCCAGCAGCTTCGACGCGGGCGGCTTCTCGTTCCGCCAGAACACCTACAACTTCGACGTCAGCCGCTACTACGACACGGTCTTCCACGGCTTCAACGCCGCCTTCGGCCTGGAACGTCGCGACGAGCGCTACAGCATCTTCGCCGGCGAGCCGGGCTCCTACATCGACGCCGACGGCGTCGGCGTGGGCGGCAACGCGGGCAGCCAGGGCTTCCCGGGCTTCCAGCCCAGCGACGCGGGCAGCCACGAGCGCGACAGCTGGGCCGCCTATGTCGACCTGGAAGCCGATTTCAGCGATCGCCTGACCACCGGCTTCGCCTTGCGCTACGAGGACTACAGCGACTTCGGCGACACCCTGACCGGCAAGCTCGCCGCCGGCTTCCGCGCCACCGACACCCTGATGCTGCGCGCCTCGGCCAGCACCGGCTTCCGCGCGCCGTCGCTGCAGCAGAAGTACTTCTCCTCGACCATCACCGACTTCATCAACGGCGAACCGGTCGACGTGGTGATCGCGCCCAACGGCGGCACCATCGCCAACGCCGCGGGCCTGCCGCTGCTGAAGGACGAGACCTCGAAGAACTACACCCTCGGCTTGACCTGGTCGCCGACCGCGAACACCTCGTTCACGCTCGACGCCTATCGCATCAACATCGACGACCGCATCGTGCTCAGCGGCCGCTTCGACACCAGCGATCCCACCATCGGCGCGATCCTGGATTCGCTGGGCGTGGGCCAGGCCCAGTTCTTCGTCAATTCGGTCGATACCAAGACCGAGGGCGTGGACCTGACCTTCAATCACGAGGCCGAATGGGGCGGCGGCAAGTTGGGCACCTTCGTCGCCCTCAATGTCAACCGCACCAAGGTCACCGGCATCCACGCGCCGCCCGCCCTGGTCGGGCGCGAGGACGTGCTGCTGTCCGAGCGCGAGCGCTTGTTCATCGAGCAGGGCGCGCCCAAGTCCAAGGCCGTGGTCGGCTTCGATTATTCGCGCGGCGCCTGGGAGGGCGACCTGAAGGTGATCTACTTCGGCGCGCAGACCCTGGGCACCTTCACCGGCACCGCCGGCGGCGTGCCCAACGCGCGTTACGAAGCCAAGACCTCGGCCGACGTCAGCGTGACCTACGCCTTCAGCGAGAACACCAAGCTCACCGTCGGCGGCGCCAA
Source organism: Lysobacter sp. Root983 (assembly GCF_001429345.1). Classification (NCBI taxonomy): domain Bacteria; kingdom Pseudomonadati; phylum Pseudomonadota; class Gammaproteobacteria; order Lysobacterales; family Lysobacteraceae; genus Lysobacter; species Lysobacter sp. Root983. Next base: position 525,980 of record NZ_LMJO01000017.1, on the reverse strand, counting down.
CGTGTTCGACGTCAAGCCGACCCGTCAGGACCCGAACGAGACCGACAACGGCCACGTGTTCGACAGCGTGCAGTTCGGCCTCAACGGCGCGGCCTACTTCGTGAGGCTGTGGCACCGGTTTTAATGGGCATGGTCTGATCGGCAGGGTCCGGTCGGCATGCGCCGATCGGTCCCGATCGGCGCAATTCGGCGGCGCCGGCCGGCGTATCCTTCCGGCGTTCGCGTCGGAAGGAGCGCAGCAGGCATGAGCAACGACTATCTCGATTATCTGCGCGACTTGATGGCCGGCTTCGGCACGGTCACGTCGCGGCGCATGTTCGGCGGGCATGGCTTGTACCGCGACGGCGTGATCTTCGCCTTGGTCGACGACGACGCGCTGTACGTCAAGGTCGACGATGTCAGCCGCGCGCAGTTCGAAGCCGCGGGCTGCGCGCCGTTCGTTTATCACAAGCAGAAGGAACTCGTCGCGCTGAGCTATTGGTCGGTGCCGGAGTCGGCGCTGGATTCGGCCGAGGAGCTGCGGCCGTGGCTGGACCTGGCCTACGCCGCCGCCTTGCGCAAGGCGAATGCGCCGACGAAGAAGAAGTCGCGCGCGAAGCGTCCGGCTAGGTAGCGTCGAGGATCGTTCGTGCCTGCCTTGGGGTAGGAGCGGCGTAAGCCGCGACCGCATATTCGCGGCTGCGACGAGACCAGCGACGGCGAGTGGGTTCCGGGTCGCGGCTCACGCCGCTCCTACAGGGAGTTGGGCGTGGCGATCTCGCGAGCTTGGGGCGTTGCTTTGGGGTAGGAGCGGCGTAAGCCGCGACCGCGCCTGCATGGCTGCGACGAAACCTTCGATGGCGGGTGTGGTTTCAATCGCGGCTCACGCCGCTCCCACAGAAGGCGGCGGGATGCGGCGACGCGGCCTCAGTCCTTCTCCACCGCCAGCAGCCACTCCAGAAACAAGCGCGCTGACGCGCGCAGGCGGCGGTGCGCGGGGTAGACCGCGTAATAACCCCAGCGCGCCTTGATCGCGGGGCCCGGCAGGCGCACCAACTGGCCCGAGGCCAGGTACGGCACCGCCACTTGCTGGCGCGCCAGCGCGGCGCCCAGGCCGTGGACCGCGGCGGCCAGCGCGTCGGTGGTGTCGCTGAAGCTGTAGCGTTCGTCCAACTTGACGCCGTGCACTTCCGCGCCGCGGAACCAGTCGTGCCAGCCCTGGCGTGCGTGGTCGGAGATCAGCGGCAGGCGCGCGACATGCGCGGCCTCGTCGAGTTCGGACACGCCGGGCAGCCGGGGCGAGGCGACCGGGAATAGGTAGTCGTCCATCAGGTGATGCGCGGTCAGGCCCGGCCAGTGGCCGGGGCCGTGGCGGATGCCCAGGTCGGGGCCGCCTTCGTCGAACCGGGTCAGCGCGATCTCGGTGTCCACGCTCAAGCGCAGCTGCGGATGCGCGGCGACGAACGAGGGCAGGCGCGGCAGCAGCCAGGTGTAGGCCAGCGAGTGCAGGGTGGTGATGCGCACTTTGTCGTGCTCGGCACGCGCGACCCGCAGGCTGCGCAGCACGCCTTCCATGTCGGCCATGGCCGAACCCGCGGCGTCGGCGAGCTGGCGGCCTTCGGCGGTCAGCGACACGCCGCGCGCGTGGCGTTGGAACAGGCTGACTTCCAGCCGCGCTTCGAGCTTGCGCACATGGTGGCTGACCGCGCTGGCGGTCAGGTGCAGCTCTTCGGCGGCATGGGCGAAATTCTGGTGACGGGCGGCGGCTTCGAACGCCGCCAGCGCCGGCAGCAAGTCGGAACGCAGGGCCATGGGTAGCCTCAAATCCTGTTTGTGCCTGACCTCCAAAGTATGCGCTTGTGATGGCGATACGGGTGAGGACAATGGTCTCAGCCAGCAATTTGGCTGTTGCCCGGGCCGGCCGCGGTGGCACGGTGCGGCGGGACCGCCTGGCGGCTCCGCAGGCATCCCCGTACCGGCCTTACCCGGCCTGCATCGATCAGTTTCGGCATTCGAACCACGCGCACCTCCCTCCGCCCCCACGCGAGCCCCGTCATGCCTTCCATCGACACCGCCGTCTCCTTGCCGACCCCCGCGACGCGGGCCTGGCTGACCCCGCTGGAACTGGGCGTGCTGGGCGCGATCTGGGGCGCCTCGTTCCTGTTCATGCGCATCGCTGTCCAAGACTTCGGCGCGATGCCGCTGGTCGAAGTGCGACTGGCCCTGGGTTCGCTGGTGCTGCTGCCGTTTCTGTGGCGCTCGCGCGCGCAGTTCCCGGCCAGGATCTGGCCGAAGATCGCCTTGATCGGCGCGATCAATTCGGCGGTGCCCTTCATGCTGTTCGCCTGGGCCGCGCAGCGCGCGCCGGCCGGCATCGGCGCGATCGCCAATGCGATGACGGTGCTGTTCACCGCGCTGGTCGGGTTTTTGTTCTTCGGCGAGAAGATCGGTGCGCGCCGCAGCGTGGCCTTGCTGGTCGGCTTCGCCGGCGTGGTGGTGCTGGCCAGCGGCAAGACCGCGGGCGCCAGCATCAGCTGGGCGGTGGCGGCCGGTGCGGGTGCGGCCTTCCTGTACGGCATCGGCATCAACCTGGTGCGTCGCCATCTCAGCGGCCTGCCGCCGGCAGCGGTCGCTTCGGCCACGCTCGGTTCCGCGGCGCTGCTGACCCTGCCGTTCGCGCTCAGCAGCTGGCCCACGCACGACATCCCGATGAAGTCCTGGTTCTCGGCGGCGATGTTGGGCGTGCTCTGCACCGGCGCAGCCTTCGTCATGTACTACCGCTTGATCGCGCGCATCGGCGCCAACCGCGCGTCCACCGTGACGTACCTGATTCCGGTGTTCGGCGTGGCCTGGGCCTGGATGCTGCTGGACGAGCCGCTGACCCTGACCATGGGCATCGCCGGCGCGATGATTCTGGGCAGCGTCGCGATCAGCCAGCGCAGCGCGCGCTGAGGGAGCCTGAGACATGAACGACAGCTACCGCGATCCCGTGCAGCACCGCGTCCGCTTCGATTTCGAAATCGAGTTCACCAACGGCGGCGGCATCCAGGGCCAGGATTTCCGCCTCGACATCGATGGCGACGACATCGCCGACGCCGCCCTGGTCGACTACATCGTGCAGGACCTGCGCCTGCTGATGGTCGGCCAGGCGCGCATCCTCAACAAGGCGATCATCGTCGAGGCGCACAAGCGCAAGACCGATGCGGCCGATCCGGGGCGGCGCATCTACGTTGACCTCAGCCACACCATCGAGGACGGCCTGGTCACGTATCCGGGCATGCCCGCCGCGCGCGTGTGCGATTACCTCAGCCGCGAAGCGTCGCGCGCGATTTACGAGGAAGGCACCGAGTTCCAGATCGCGCGCATCGAGATGGTCGCCAACACCGGCACCTACATCGACTGCCCTTCGCACCGTTATGCGCACGGCCACGATCTGTCCGAGCTCAAGCCCGAGGCCTGCGCGGATCTGGAGGGCATCGTGGTGCGCGCCGACCACCGCCAGGTCAACGCGATCGACGCGTCCTGGTTCCGCGACAAGGAATTGCGCGGACGCGCCGTACTCGTGCACACCGGTTGGGACGCGCATTGGGCCGATCCCGCCTACGCGGTCGGGCATCCGTTCCTGACCGAGGACGCGGCGGTGTATCTGCGCGAGTGCGGGGTCAAGCTGGTCGGCATCGATTCGATGAACATCGACGACACCCGCGGCCGCGCGCGACCGGTGCACAGCACCTTGCTGGGCGCCGACATCCTGATCGTCGAGCACCTGCGCAATCTGGCCGCGCTGCCGGACGAGGGCTTCCGTTTCAGCGCGGTGCCGCCCAAGGTGCGCGGCGCCGGTACCTTCCCGGTGCGCGCGCTGGCGCGGTTGGACTAGTCACTCGGCCAGATAGGCCTGCAAGGCGGCGATCGCCAGCCGCACCTTGGCCGGTTGCGAATCGCGCTGGGCGGTGACCGCGTACACGCCCAGCGGCGCCATCGACCATTCGGGCAGCACCCGCAGCGCGCGGCCGTCGGCCAACAGCGGCGCCGCGTCGGGGCCGGGCAGGCGCATGATGCCCAGGCCTTGCAGCATCATCTGTTTCAGGGCCTCGGCGCTGTTGCCGACGATGCGTCCGCCCACGCGCACGCGCCGCATCGGCTCGCCGGGGCGGTGCAGTTCCACGTATTCGGGCTGGTTGATCACGCTCAGGATCAGCATCGGGTGCTGGCCCAGCTCCTCCGGCGTGCGCGGCAGCCCGTGCGCCTGTGCGTAGGCGGGCGTGGTCGCGAGCAGATAGTTCCACTCGGCCAGGCGGCGTGCGACCAGGTTGGAATCGACCAGGCGGCCCACGCGCACCGCCAGATCGATGCGCTCGCCGATCAGATCGATCTGGCGATCCTCGGCGAACAGGCGCAGCGACAACGCCGGATGCGCGCGCAACAAGGGCGCCAACGCGCCGGCGAGATGGCTGGCGAAACCCGCCGGCACCGCCACCCGCAACTCGCCGCGCGGTTCGTCGCGCAGATCGCCGAGCCGGCGCTCGGCCGCGCGCGCGGCGTGCAGCATGCCCGCGCAATCCTCGTAGTAGGCCTGCCCGGCCTCGGTGGTGGTGAGCTTGCGGGTGGAGCGGTGCAGCAGGACCACGCCGATCTCTTCTTCCAGCCGCCGCAACTGCTGGCTCACCGCCGACGGGGTCATGTCCAGTTCGCGCGCGGCTGCGCTCATCGAGCCCAGCTCGACCACGCGGGCGTACAGGGCCATGCGCTTGAGGCGGTCTATCGTGAAGTCCAGCTTCATAGTTCTAGTCCATATACGCGTCTTATCGGGCGATCTTGCAGTGGGAATACTAGCGCCACCTAACCCCAACGGAGCATTCCCATGCACATCGCCCTGATCGGCGCCAGCGGCTTCATCGGCTCGGCGCTGCGTAACGAAGCCCTGTCGCGCGGCCACCGGGTCACCGCCCTGGTCGGCCACCCGGAAAAGCTGAGCGCGCAAGCTGGCCTGAGCGTGTTCGCCACCGACGTGCTCGACCAGGACCGCCTGGCCCAGCAACTGGCCGGCCACGAGGCCGTGATCAGCGCCTTCAGCGGCCATGCCCAGGACGACGTACGCGGCTACTTCAACCGCGGCTCGGCGGCCATCGTCGCCGCGACCAAGCAGGCCGGCGTGCCGCGTCTGCTGGTGGTCGGCGGCGCCGGCAGCCTGGAGGTCGCGCCCGGCGTGCAGCTGGTCGATACCCCGGACTTTCCCGCGCAGTGGAAGGGCGCCGCCTTGGGCGGCCGCGACGTGCTCGAATCGCTGCGCGCCGAGCCCACCCTGGACTGGACCTTCCTCAGCCCGGCGGCCCTGATCTCGCCCGGCGAGCGCACCGGCCGCTTCCGCCTGGGCGGCGAGCAGTTGTTGGTCGACGAGGCCGGCAATTCCGCGATTTCGGTCGAGGACTACGCGCTGGCCTTGATCGACGAACTGGAGCAGCCGGCGCATAGCCGACGTCGTTTCAGCATCGCGTATTGAGCCTGACGGCGCGCGGTGGATCGCCCACCGCGCGTCGGCGTTGGAAGGCAGCGCGCAAGCATGGCCCTGGCCACGGCCGTGCGCGCCGGATCGAATATGAGCGGCTCGGGGAAGATGGTCCAGGCCAGTGTGCGGTTGCATCGCGCAGGTCCTGATCGAGCAGTTGCGGTCGCTCACGGACCGCATCGACATGCTGGTAATGCTGCAGGACTTCGAGGTGCCTGCGTCGCAGCCTTCCGAGCGCGCCTGGTGCGGGCAGGGTCTGGAGATCGGGGGCACGCAAAGATGTGCAGGAAGCGGTGTCGAAAGTGGGGCGTATCGAGCGCCAGCCGATGTATCGCTGAGCGCGCCGGCGCCGTGCCGACGCGTGTATACGTCCTGCGCGGTCCGCCAACGGCGGTACTACTTCGGCTAACCTGCCCGTATCTTGGAGAGCCGTCGGCGCAGCGCGCCGGTAGGGGAACGACATGCGCGGCACACTTCGCAGGACTGGTGTCGCACTGACTCTGATCTTGTGCTTCGGTCCGACGGCGTTCGCGCAAAGCGAATGCGAGCATCTTGGCGCACAGGCCGTCATCGCGGAGAAAGCACGCAAGCCGTTCTTCTTCCGGACTTACGAGAAGCGCCGTATTGCCGCCTTGACCCTGGCCGAATGCGCATACCGCAAGGAAGCCGACCGTGCCTTGAGCGCGGCCATCGGCGATAGGCGGTTCGCCCGCCTGTCCGCCGAAGAGCAACGCCGCACCTTGTCGATCGCCGGCCTGAACGCTTGGCGCATGGAGCAGTACCAGCATTCGCTGGAACTGCACCGGCGCGCCGTCGCCACCGATCCTGGCGACGCCGACGATTGGTTTCGCCTGTCGATCCTGGAGCGCATGCAGGGCGACAACACGGCGGCGGCCGAATCGCTGATCCATTTGATCGAGCATTGGCCGGACTTACTGGACAACCTCGACGACCAGCATATCTTCCCGCTGATCTTCCGGCTGGAGCCGCGTTCGCAGGTGCGCCTGGATTTGTTGCAGGCCTTGTACGACGCCAACTGGCGCCGCAAAGGGCAGGGTGCAAGTCTGGCCTGGTACGAGCTGGCGGTGATGCGCATCGACCGTGGGCAGGCCGATGCCGCAACTGCGGCGATCCGGCGCGTGTCCACGCCGATCGAACTGGTCAAGCTGCGCGCCGACAAGCGCTTCGACGCGATCGTGGATCGCGATGCCGGGGCGTTCGACGTCGAAAACGCGGCCGCGCAGGAAGTGGAGCTCTACCGCTCGCTATCCGAGGTACAGCCCGATTCGCTGGAACTGAGCAGGCAGCTTAGCTACGCCCTGCTGACCGCGGGCCGGACCGAGGCGGCGCTGACCCATTCCAGTCAAGTGTTGGCGAGCATCGCCGAAGCGCCGGCCGGCCAGGCGCCGTATAAGAATCTGGGTGACGAAGTCTGGCTGATGAACAACCGCGCCATCGCCCTGCGCCGTCTCGGCCATCTAGACGAGGCGCTGCTGGAATTGCGCCGCGCCTCGCTTCACACCGAAGACGGCGGCGCCAACGTCAGCCAGACCTTGAACCTGGGCGACTTCTACGCCTCCCTGGGCCGCTCCGATGAAGCCTTGGCCGCGGCGGCGCGCGCGGGCGACGACATCAGCGGTTACGGGAGGATGGTCCAGGTCTCGGTGCAACTGCGCGGAGCGCTGCAAAAGCATGATGCCGATGGCGTACAGCGCGCGCTTAACTATCTGCGCGAGCATCGCAAGGATTCGCAGGAGACCTATCTGGATGCGCTGCTTATTGCCGCGCGCCTGGACGAGGCCGAGTTGGCGCTGCTGGAACTGCTGGCCTCGCCGGAAGAGCGCGGCGACATTCTGGAGTGGCTGCAGGCCTACCGCCAAGCCGAACCTCTGCCGGGCGATCGCACCTGGTGCGCAGGTAAGGCCGAACTCATCGCGCGCAGGCGCGTGCAGGAAGCGATCGCGCGCGTGGGCCGTATCGAACGCTACGACGTCTACGGTATGAACGAAATGCGGTGAATCCGGTGTCGACAGGTGGCTGGCATACTTCCGCCTCGTCACGCACGCAGGAGCCCGCATGCACGGCCCCGATCCCAACGACCCGCATCCGATGCGGGGTTTTCCGCAGATCTGCTACATCCGCAATACCGTCGACAACCCGCAGATCCAGGTCGGCGAGTACAGCTACTACGACGATCCCGAGGATTCGGAAGGGTTCGCCCGCAACGTGCTGTACCTGTTCCCCTTCATCGGCGACCGCCTGATCATCGGCCGCTACTGCGCGATCGCGCGCGGCGCGACCTTCGTGATGAACGGCGCCAACCATCGCATGTCGGGGTTCTCGACCTATCCCTTCAATATCTTCGGCAACGGCTGGGAGCGCAGCACGCCGCTGCCCGAGGAGCTGCCGTACAAGGGCGATACGGTGGTCGGCAACGACGTCTGGATCGGCTACCAAGCCATGCTGATGCCCGGCGTGCGCGTCGGCGACGGCGCCATCATCGCCGCGCGCTCGGTGGTGAGCGCGGACGTGCCGCCTTACGCCATCGTCGGCGGCAATCCGGCGCGGGTGCTGCGCATGCGCTACGAGCCGGCGCAGATCGAACGCTTGCTGCGCATCGCCTGGTGGGATTGGGACGCGGACCAGGTCAGCCGCAATCTGGAGTTGATCGTGGGCGCCGACTTGGACGCGCTGGAAGCGGCGCAATGAGTGCGCTCAGCGCGTAGCCGAGGCGTCCTGGGGCAGGAGTGCCTCGGTGGCGGTCTGGCGCGCTTGCGCGCGGGCTAGCCCGAAGCCGGTGCAGGCCCAGGCCAGCGCGATCGCCGCGCCGATCAGGGCAGCCAGGGCCGGTTGCTGGGCGACCGCGTCGACCAGGGCCTTGGCCCAGCCGCTGACCGCATCGGCGCCGCGATAGACCACCGAGTCGATGAAGTTCTTGGCCTTGTACTTGGCCTGGGTCGGCACCGAGGTGAACAGCATCTCGCGGCCCGGCCGCACGAAGGCGTATTCGCCGGCGCGGCGCACCACCATCACCACCGCCAGCACCGCGAAGGTCGGTGCCAGCGCCAGCCACAGGAAGCCGAACACCGTCACCACCGGCACCGCCACCAGCAGCACGCCTATCCCCAGCCGCTGCGCCAGGCGACCGGTCAGGAACAACTGCGACAGGATCGCCAGGCTCTGCACCAGCACGTCGATGGTGCCGAATACGCGGGTCTGGTCGGTGCGGTCGGGATAGGTGAGTTCGACCAGCCGCGCCTGCTCGAAATAGAGAAAGGTGCTGACGCTGGCCAGCAACAACACAAAGGCGGCGATGCCGAGCAGGTAGGGCGAGCGCAGTACGTCGGTGAAGCCGGCGAAGGGGCTGCCGCCGAGCGGACGCGCGCGCGCCGCGGCGCTGGCTTCGGCATGCAGGGGGTGGGCGTCGCGCCAGCGCTGCAAGCGCCGTGCGACATAGATAGCTGCGACCAGCAGCGCCGCCGACAGCCACAACAATCCGGCATGGCCGATGCGGCCGACCAGGACCACGCCCAGCAAGGGGCCGAGCAGGCCGCCGAAGCTCGCGCCGGATGCCATCAGCGCGAACACGCGCTTGGCCTGCGCGGTCGGGAACAGATCGGCCAACACGCTCCAGGCCACCGAGATCGCGATCAGATTGAACACCGACAGCCAGATGTAGAAGCTGCGCGCGAACCACAGATTGTCCGGCGCCCAGTGGAAGCCCAGCGCGAACCCGGCCAGGTTCAGGGCGAAGAAGCCGAAGGTCCAGGGCAGTACGTGGCGGCGCTGCACGCGTCCGGCCACCCAGCCGAACAGCGGCATCACCGCCAGCGTGGCGACGAAGGTGCCGGTGAACAGCCACTGCAGGTTGTCCACGCCGCCGGCGATGCCCATGGTCTCGCGCACCGGGCGCAGCATGAAATAGCCGGCGAACAGCAGGAAGAACAACAGCGCGCCGGCCGCCGCAGGCTCGGCCTCGCGTTGGTCGATACCGAACAGGCGGGCCAGCTGACGCGTCGGCGCGGCCGCGCTCATGCACGCTTCAACCGATCGCCGCGATCAGGGCCGCACGCTGCTTGGCGTCCAGCATGGCGCCGACGCCGGCCTGAAGATTGTCGGTCTGGTTCTTGGGTTTGGAGGTGGCCGGAATCACCACCGTCACCGCAGGTTCGCTGAGTACGAACTTCAGGAACAGTTGCGCCCAGGAACCGGCGCCGACCTCCGCCGCCCACTCCGGCAGCGGCTTGTCGCGTACCTGCGCGAACAAGCGGCCGTCCTCGAAGGCGCGGTTGACGATCACCGCGATGCCCAGCTCGCGCGCGAGCGGGAAGATCGTGCGTTCGGCGGCGCGCGCGACCGGCGAATAGTTGATCTGCACGAACTCGGGCTTGAGCGAGCGCATGTCCTGGGCGAGTTGCGCGTGGGCATCGTCGCGGTAGTGGGTCAGGCCGACGTAACGCACCTTGCCTTGCTGCTTGAGCTCGCGCGCCAGCGCGAGCTGAGTGCGGGTATCGCGCAGGTTATGCACCTGCAGCAGGTCGATCTTGTCGGTCTTCAGGCGGCGCAAGGATTCGCCGAACTGGGCCAGGCCTTCGTCGCGGCCGCTCACGCCGGACAGCTTGGTGGCCAGGAACAGCTTGGGCCGCGCCCGCGTTTCGGCCAGCAGGTCGCCGAGCACGTCCTCGGCGCTGGAATAGGTCGGCGCGGTGTCGATCACGGTCGCGCCGGCATCGATGAATCGCTTGAGCACCTCGCGCAGGGGCTCGCGCGCGTCCGCGCCGGCGCCGACCTCGAAGCTGCCCGAGGTGCCCATGCCGATCACGGGCAGTCGCTCGCCGCTGGAGGGAATGGCGCGTTTCAGCAGTGGGCCGCGGAACGGTTGCTCGGCGGTGAGCGCGCCGGCCGGTTTGTTCGGGCCGTTGTCCAGGGGGCGCGGCGTGTCCTGGCTGCACGCAGCCAGAGGCGCCAGCGCCAATCCGGTGGCAGTGAGGGTGGCGGTGGCGAGGAAATCCCGACGGCTGGCCATGGCGCGTACTCGCGTTGCGGGGAAGACGTGGACAGACCGCAGCCTCGCCCGTGGTGCGGGCTGCGGACAGTGCCGTTAGCCATGTGCCCGCGACGGCACCGCCGTCGCGGGACTCAGCGCGCGCCGAGACGCTGCAACAGGGCCATCGCCGCGGCCGGATTGCGTGCCTTGGCGGCGCTGATGAAATACAGATAGACCTCGCGCGGGCGCGCGCCGGCCTCGCCGACGGCGCCGACATGCGCCAGGTCGGCCGGATCGCCGCCTTCGGCCCATGCGCGCGCGCGTCGCGCCCAATCGTCGAGCTCGGATTCGGGATAGCCGGTCGCGACTTCGGCGCGCGAACGCATCAGCCGCGCGTACACGAAGTCGCCGGTGATGTCGGCCAGCGAGGGGTAGTCGCTGGAGTCGGTGTAGACGGTGGCGACCCGACGCTCGCGCGCGAGGCGCAGGTAGGCGGGATCGCGGAAGCTGTCGTGGCGCACTTCCAGCACGTGGCGCAGGGCCCGGCCGTCGAGCTCGCGCGGCAGGCCGTCGAGGAAGGCGGCGACGTCGTCGGCGTCGAAACTGCGGCTGGGCGCCAGCTGCCACAGGATCGGGCCCAGGCGCTGGCCGAACTCGGCCAGGCCGCCGTCGATGAAGGCCTGCGCGGCCTTGATGTTGCGCGCCAGTGCGCCGGACTGGGTGATCCGCCCGGGGGCCTTGAGCGAGAACGCGAAGACGTCCGGCGTTTCCGCCGCCCACTTGGCGTAAGTGGCCGGTTTCTGCGCGCTGTAGAAGGTGCCGTTGATCTCGATGCTGCTCAACTCGCGGCTCGCGTATTCCAGCTCGCGCCGCTGCACCAAGCCCTTGGGATAGAAGTTGTCGCGCCAGGGCGCGTAGGTCCAGCCGCCGATGCCGACGCGGATGCCGTCCACCGGCGGGACATGACGCGTGTCGCCGCCGCTGCCGTCGTCGGCGGGAGGCGCGGAGAACAGATCGCCGGCGGGGGCGGGCTTCTTGCTGCGCGTGGGGCTCATCGGTGTTTCGCCGTCCGAGAGTGATAGGTGCGGAACGCAGGCGAGCATAGCGCCGAAACGTTAAGCTCACGTCGCGCCGACGGTGGCGCGACAGGCACAGGGAGCATCAGGATGACCACCCACACCGGCAGTTGCCATTGCGGCAAGGTCGCTTACGAAGTCGACGGCGATATCGATCAGGCCTTGGACTGCAATTGCTCGATGTGCCGCCGTCGCGGCGGTCTGCTCTGGTTCGTGCCGCGTGCGGCGCTGCGCCTGACCACCGACGAAGCCGAACTGGGCACCTACCGCTTCAACACCGGTGTGATCGCGCACCACTTCTGCCCGAACTGCGGGATCTCGCCCTTCAGCGAAGGCAAGGGGCCGGACGGTTCGGCGATGGGCTGCATCAATGTGCGCTGCCTGGACGGCGTCGACCTGACGACGCTGAAGATCGTGCCGTGGAACGGGCGCGATCATTGAGCCGCGATCGGCGGGGCCGGGGACGGTCAGCGCCCCGCCACCGTCGCGCTTTGGGAATCGCCGACCGACCCTGCCGTCGATCGAACGGGCAAAAAAAGACCGGCGCATGAATGCGCCGGTCTTCGGTGTCGCTAGCGATGCGCTGCTGGCCTCGTACTAAAGTCGCCGGATCCGCGCTTTCGCGGGGATGACGCGATGGCAAAGCCGTGCGCATTGCGCACGGCCCGTCGCGTCACTTGATCGGTTCGTTCAACATCATCTGCCGCACGAACCGCACCGGCGGCGCGCCGTAGGACAGCACCTGATCGTGGTAGGCCTTGGCGTTGAACTGCGCGCCCAGCTTGGTCTCCACCGCCTTGCGCATGTCGAAGTGCTCCTGCGCGCCGACGAAATAGGTCGGCAGCTGCGCCGAGGTCAGCTGCGCGCGCACCCACTTGCCTTCGGCCTCGCTGGCCTGCTGGAAGGCCTGCTGGGTCATCAGCTCCATCGCCTGTTCCTTGGTCCAGTTGTCGACCTGGACGCCCTGGTCGAGGATGGCGTTGGCGATGGTGCGCAGGTAGAACTTGAGCTGGACCAGACGGAACAGCGGGTCGTTATCCAGATAGCCGGCGTCGGCCATCATGTCCTCGGTGTAGACCGCCCAGCCCTCGGCGAACAGGCCCGAGCGCAGCACCGCGCGCAACGTCGACGGCGACTTGGCCGAGTGCGCGCCTTCCAGGTAGTGGCCCGGCATCGCCTCGTGGATCGACAGCAGGTGGATCATGCGGTTGTTGTATTCGCGCAGGAACGAATCGACCTGCTTGTCGCTCCAGTCGTCCGGAATCGGCGAGATCGCATAGTAGGTGTCCAGGCCGCGATCCAGCGGGCCCGGCGAATCGCAGTACGCCACCGCCACGCCGCGCTGGAACTCCGGCATCAGGATGATCTTGACCGGATCGTTGGGCACCGTGACCAGGTCCTTGGCGCGGGTGAACGCGGTGGCGTCGGCCAGGGTCTGCTTGGCGAAATCGACCACCTTGTCGCGCGCGGGCTTCTCGGCATAGGCCAGCTCCAGCGCGGCTTCGATCGCCTTCTGCTGCTCCGGCGCACTGGGCTTGTCCGGCAGCGCGGGCGCGCCCGGCTTGTCCTTGAGCACCTGCTGCGCGATCGCGTACATGTCGCCGCGCACGCGCACCAGCTCGGCCTCGGCGCGTTGCTTGATTTCGGCGCGCGACAGCGACGAGTTCAGCGAGTACTGCAGCTTTTCGTCGTACAGGGTCTGGCCGATGCGGAAGTTGCCCTTGGCGTTCGGCACCAGGGTTTCGTCGAGCCACTTCTGCTGCTCGGCCACGGCCTTGCGCAGGCCGGCGACGGCCGCGTCCAGGCGCTTGCGGTCCGCGCCCTGCAGCTGGCCCGCATTGGGCACGATGAAGGTATCGACCAGACTGAGCACGCCGGCGTTCTGCTTGGCGACGGTCTCGGCGTGGATCTTCGGCACCCGCGTCGGGTCGAGGTTGGCGCGCGCCTGGGCGAAGATCTGCGGGATCTTCTCCATGCGCACCGTCGCCGACTTCAGACGCTGCGGCATCGGCGCGAACTCGCGCGCCATCAGGTTGTAGATCGCGCCGCCGGCCAGACCGCTATAGACCTGCGGGTCCCAGGCCCAGCCCTGCAGGGTTTCGATGCCCCACACGTCCGAGCGCAGCTGGTTGCGCAGGATCGCCGCGTCGATCTGGTTCTCGCGCGAGAGCTTGCTCAGATCCACCGTGTCCAACTCGCCCAGCAGCTTCTTGGCGAAATCGACCTGTGCCTTGCGGCCGGCCTCGCTGAGGTCGTCGACCTCGCTGTCGTAGCGGTGCTCGCCGATCTGGGTCGCGGACACCGGGTTCAGCTCCAGCCAGCCGTCCAGCCACTGCTTGGACAGTTCGGCGAAGCGGGCGTCGACGGCGGCGTCGGAGGTGGTCGCCGCGGCGCTGGCGGCGGCCGCGGGCGCCTGCGGCGCGTCGGCCGTCTTCGGCTGGCAGGCGGCCAGGGTTACGGCCAGCAGGGCCAGGGCTAGCGGCGACTTACGCAACAGGCGCATACGGGGTCTCGAGGGGGCGGCGGACGCCGCGATCCGCGCAGGATATCGCGCGCCTGGGGCGCTCCGCATAGGCCGTTGGTCGCCCCCGGGCTTTGCCGATGCGGCTGCGTTATCGTGCGCGACGACGGCCGCGCTACCTGCGGCGACGGGGACATCGATGCGCCTACTACTCTTGGCCGCGTCCTGCGCGCTGCCGCTGGCCGCGGGCGTGGCCGGGGCCGCGCCCGCCGTGCCGGCCTCCACTACCGATCGCCTGGGCGAGTTCCTGCGCCGGCCGCAGTACGAGTCGCTGACCCTGTCGCCACGCGGAGATTACCTGGCCGCGCGCGTGCCTCTGGACGACCGCACCGTGCTGGTGGTGGTGCGTCGCAGCGATATGCAGATCGCCGCTCAGCTGGATCCGGGCAAGGACGGTTTCGTCGACAGCGAAACCTGGGTGTCGGATACGCGTTTGTTCGCCTCCACCTCGGTGCGCTGGGGCACGCGCGATCAGCCCTACAGCCTGGGCGTGCTGCGCTCGCTGGACGTGGACAACAGCAAGGGGCGCGCCTTCGCCGGCAACGTGATCGACGCGTTGGTCGACGATCCCGAGCGCATGCTGATTTCGGATTGCCGCAAGGTCACGATCAAGGAATGCTGGACCCGCGTGGTCCGGGTCAGCAAGGACGGCGCCGGCAAGCGCGAGGAGATCGTCGACGCACCGATCCCGAACGCCGACTTCCTTGCCGACCGCAAGGGGACGGTGCGCTTCAGCTGGGCCTGGGAAACCGACGACCGCCAGCAGGTCTACCTGCTGCGCGGCGAAGACTGGACCCAGATCAACGACGAGACCGTCAGCGGCGTCGAAGTCCTGCCGGTGGGCACCAGCTACGACGGCCGCTACGGCTACCTGTGGAGCGAGCGGAAACAAGGGCCGGATGTGATCGAACGCATCGATCTGGCCAGCGGCGAACGCAGCGTCGTCGCCAGCGACCCCGACAGCGACCCGCAGCGCTTGGTCTGGTCGTTCGATGGTCACGAGCCGATCGGCGCGGTCTACGGCGGCCTGCGACCCAAGACCCGCTTCTTCGACGCCTCGCATCCGCATGCGGCGCTCACCGCCGACATGGAAACCGCGTTTCCGGGCGAATTCGCACGTGTGACCAGCGCCACCCGCGACGGCCGGTCGGCGGTGGTCACCGTCAGCAGCCCGCGCGAACCCGATCGCTATTACTTGCTGGACACCGCCAGCGGCGACCTGAAGTTGCTCGCCAAGCGCCGGCCCTGGCTGACGGCGGCGCAGATGGCGCCCACGCGCGCGATCGAGCTCAAGAACCGCGACGGTGTGGTCTTGCGCGGTTGGTTGACCGCCCCCACCAAGTCGCCCGCAGCGCCGCTGCCGTTAGTGGTGATGCCGCACGGTGGCCCCTTCGATATCCAGGACGACTGGGGCTACGACGACGAGGTACAGATGCTGGCGACGCGCGGCTACGCGGTGTTGCGAGTGAATTTCCGCGGTTCGGGCGGACGGGGGCGCGATTTCGTCGAGTCGGGCCATCGCCAATGGGGCGCGAAGATGATCGATGATCTCAACGACGCCACCCGCTGGGCCATCGCGGACGCCGGCGTCGACGCCGAGCGCATCTGTCTCTGGGGCGCCAGCTACGGCGGCTATGCGGCGCTGATGGCGGCCGCGCGCGAGCCCGACCTTTACCGCTGCGCGATCGGTTTCGCCGGCCCCTACGATCTACCCACCATGCATCGTTGGGGCGACGTGCAGCGTTCGCGCTGGGGCCGTGCCTACTTGGATCGGACCCTGGGCGACGACATGGCCGAATTGCGCCGTCAGTCGCCGACCGCACATGCCGCCAAGATCAAGGCCGATCTGATGTTGGTGCAGGGCATGCGCGATGAGCGCGTGTCGCCCGAGCATCTGCGGATGATGAAGCGCGCGCTCGAGGAGGCAGGGAAGCCCTACGAGGGCTACTTCCCCTCCCAGGAAACCCATGGCTTCTACGGCGAGAAATCCAAGCGTCAGTACTACGAGCGCGTGTTGGGGTTCCTCGACAAGCATCTGCGCTGAGCTCGTGCCCGCTCCTCAGTCGCTGACGATGCGTCCGGGCTGCGTGTAGACGTTCAACGAATCCCCGCGCGCGAACGCGGCCAGGGTGATGCCGGAGTCCTCGGCGGTGCGGATGGCCAGGTCGGTGGGGGCCGAGATCGCCACGACCAGGCCGATGCCGGCGGTGGCGGCCTTGTGCAGCAGTTCGTAGGACGCGCGCGAGGTCATGACCAGGAAGCCCGTGCGCGGGTCCAGCGCGGGCGCCGAGCGCGCCATCGCGCCGATCAGCTTGTCGAGGGCGTTGTGGCGGCCGACGTCCTCGCGCACCAGCAGGCCGCCGGGGTGGGCGAAGCCGGCGGCGTGGACGCCGCCGCTGCGCGCGTTCAAGGGTTGCTGTGCGGCCAGCGCGTCGAGGGCGGCGCGGATCTCGGCGCGACCGACGAGCAGGGGGTTGTCCACGCGCGCGACCGGACGCACCGCTTCGCGCAGCGATTCGACCCCGCACAGGCCGCAGCCGCTGCGGCCCTCCAGGTTGCGGCGGCGGTCGGCGATGGCGTCGTAGCGCGATTGCGGGATCGCGCCGTGCAGGGCGACGCCGGCCTCGCTGCGCACCACGTCGACCAGGCGGTACTCCTGCGGCGCGGCGACGATGCCTTCGCTGAGCGCGAAGCCGAGCGCGAAGTCCTCCAGCGATTCCGGCGTGGCCATCATCACCGCGAATGCGAGGCCGTTGTAGAGCAGCGCGACCGGCGCTTCGACCACGACCGCGTCCTCATGTTCGCCGCGCGCGTCGCCGTGCAAGCGCAGGGTGCGCACCGAATGCAGGGCGTCGTTCATGCCTGGCCGCACAGGCGGCGGCCCTTGTCGGTGAGCGCCAGCAGCACGCGCTCGCCCTCGCGCTGCTGCACGATCAGGTCGAGTCCGTCGTAGCGCGGGTCGTCGCCCAGCGCGGCCAGCAGGCGCTGCAGCTCGCTCAGTCCCAGGCCCAGGCGCTTGGCGACGCGATGGATGGATTGGCGGTCCTCCTCGGCCAACAGGCGCAGCAAGTCCAGGGCGGGGTCCTCGCTCATCGCGCGACGGCGACGGCGCTGCGGCTCAGTCGCACCGGGATCGATTTCGACGCCGGCGTGCGCGCGCGTTCGGCATGGCTGCCCAGCGGCACCAGCGGATTGGTCTCGGGGAAGTAGGCGGCCAGGCAGCCGCGCGGAATGTCGTATTCGACCAGGCGGAAACCTTCGACCCGGCGCTCCTCGATGCCGCCGCGGCCGTCGTCCCAGACCGAGGTGATGTCGATCAGATCGCCGTCGGCATACCCCAGCGCTTCCAGGTCCTCGCGGCCGATGAAGCAGACGCGGCGCAGGCCGTGCACGCCGCGGTAGCGGTCGTCCAGGCCGTAGACGGTGGTGTTGTACTGATCGTGCGAGCGCACCGTCATCAGCTGCAACAGGGCCGGCGCGCTCGCGTCGGCGTCGGCGTCGGCCAGCGCATGCACGAAGAACTGCGCCTTGCCGGTCGCGGTCGGGAATTCGCGTTCGCGGCCCGGATGGCGCAGATGGAAGCCGCCGGGCGTGCGCACGCGGCGGTTGAAATCCTCGAAGCCGTCGACGACCTGGGCGATGCGCTCGCGGATGCGGTCGTAGTCCTCGACCAGGGCCAGCCAGGGCGTCGCGCTGTCGGGCAGGGTGGCGGCGGCCAGGCGGGCGACGATCGCGGGCTCGGACAGCAGCTGCGGCGAGGCCGGCGGGTTCATGCCAGAGGACAGGTGCACCATGCTCATCGAATCCTCGACCGTGACCGCCTGCGGGCCGGTGGCTTGCAGGTCGATCTCGGTGCGGCCCAGGCAGGGCAGGATCAAGGCCTCGCGGCCGTGGACCAGATGCGAGCGATTGAGCTTGGTGCTCACGTGCACGGTCAGCGCGCAGTTGCGCAGCGCTTCGTAGACCAGGCCGGTGTCGGGCGTGGCGGCGGCGAAATTGCCGCCCATGGCGAAGAACACTTTGCCGCGGCCGTCGCGCATGGCCTCGATCGCGGCCAGGGTGTCGTAGCCGTGTTCGCGCGGCGGCGCGAAGCCGAACGCCGCGCCGAGTTTGTCCAGGAAGCGCGCCGAGGGCTGTTCGTAGATGCCCATCGTGCGGTCGCCCTGCACATTGGAGTGGCCGCGCACCGGGCAGGGGCCGGCGCCGGGCTTGCCGATGTTGCCGCGCAGCAGCAGCAGGTTGGCCAGCATCTGGATGGTGGCCACGCTGCGCCGGTGCTGGGTGATGCCCATGCCCCAGCACAGGATGGTCGCGCGGCTGTCGATGTAGATGCGCCCGGCCTGCTCCAGCTGTTCGCGGCTCAGGCCCGATTCGCGTTCCAGCGCCGGCCACGGGGTCGCGCGCAGGGCGTCGGCGAAGGCGTCGTAGCCGCGGGTATAGGTGTGGACGAAGGCCTGGTCGACCGCGCCGGCCTCGACCACCTGCTTGGCCAGCGCGGTGGCGACGGCGAGGTCGCCGCCGATGCGCGGCTGGTAGTACTCGCTGGCGATGCGGGTGCTGCCGCCGCTGAGCATTTCGGTGGGCGACTGCGGGTCGGCGAAGCGTTCCAGGCCGCGCTCGCGCAGCGGATTGAAGGCGACGATGCGGCAGCCGCGCTTGGCCGCGCTGCGCAGCTCGCCGAGCATGCGCGGGTGGTTGGTGCCGGGGTTCTGGCCGAACACGAAGATCGCCTCGGCGCGTTCGAAGTCGTCCAGGGTGACCGAGCCCTTGCCGCTGCCCAACTGTTCGGTCAGGGCCACGCCCGAGGGCTCGTGGCACATGTTGGAGCAGTCGGGCAGGTTGTTGGTGCCGTACTCGCGCACGAACAACTGGTACAGGAACGCGGCCTCGTTGGAGGTGCGTCCGGAGGTGTAGAAGATCGCTTCGTTCGCGCTGTCCAGGCCTTGCAGGGCCCCGGCGATGCGTGCGAACGCCTGTTCCCAGGCGATCGGCACATAACGATCGCTTATGGGGTCATAGGACATCGGCTCGGTCAGCCGGCCCTGCGCCTCGAGCGCGCGGTCGTCCATGTCTGCCAGCTCGGCGACGCTGTGGGCGGCGAAGAACTCGCGCGTCACCCGCTTGGACGTGGCCTCGTTGGCGACCGCTTTAACCCCGTTCTCGCAGAACTCGAAGGTCGAATGCGCGTTGCGGTCCGGCCAGGCGCAGCCCGGGCAATCGAAACCCTTGGGCTGATTGGCTTTGAGCAGAGTGCCGGCGCCTTTGATCACGACCTGCTGGTCGCGCAGCGCCTGCCAGGAACTGCGCAGGGCATCCCAGCCGCCGGCGGGTTTGTCGTAGTGGTCGATGGGCTTGTCGTCGGACATCGTGGTTCGCTGATCGGGCCGTGGCCTCGCGTGCAGCATAGCCGACCGGCTCGCGCGCGCCGCACGTTCAGGCTTCGTTTGGAAATCCCGGCATGACGTGTCGCGAGCCGCGGCCGGCGTCGAAACCCGGCTTGACGCTCGCATGCCGCGATGCAACAAATTCTCCACCGCCGCCGCTCGCGGCATCGAGCAAGACCTGCGAACCGTGATCGTCATCGGACCTGTGAACCCGCGTTTCCGCCGCCTGCCGGCGGGCGCCCTGCGCTGTACGGAGTCGTGTCGTCGCTGAGCGCGACACCTGCCTTCCGTAACGCCGCCGTCCCCGCACGAGTTCCGCATGACCCCGCACTTCGATCTCCGCGCGCTGCCTGCGCGCCGCCTCCTCATCGCTCCGCCGCGCGACCGCGTCGCCCGGTGTAGATCGCAGGCGATGCCCGTCACGGGCTGAGCCTGCCACCGCTCACCGTCCGGAGCGGCACGCGAGCGCATTCGACTCGCGGCTATCTCTCCCTCTCCCAGGTCGCGCCGCACGCGTGGTGGCGCGGGTGCGCTGCGGCGTGCCGCTACGGACGGACCTTTCGTCTCTCTTGCCTTTCCTTGTCCGTCTATTGGAGTGCTTGCATGTCGTTTTCCGTTTCGCCTTCCCCGCGCCGCCGACCTTTGATTCTGGCCTTGGCGCTGGCCCTGGCCGCGCCGCTGGCGCAGGCCGACGAAGCCGCCGCCGACGCCGGCGTCACCCTGGACGCGGTCCAGGTCACCGGCACCAACCTGCGCCGCAGCGACGAAGCCGGCGTCAATCCAGTGCTGGTGCTGGACCGCGCCCAGATCGAGCGCAGCGGCAAGGTCACCGTGTCGGACCTGTTGCGCAGCCTCACCGCCAACAGCGGCAACAGCTTCAACGAGCAGTACACCGGCAGCTTCGCCAACGGTTCGGCGGGCGTGTCGCTGCGCGGCCTGAGCCAGAAGAACACCCTGGTGCTGGTCAACGGCTATCGCGTTGCGGCCTATGGTTTCGCCCAGAACACCCAGGACAATTTCGTCGATCTCAACGCCCTGCCGCTGGGCGCGGTCGAGCGCATCGAAGTGCTCAAGGACGGCGCCTCGGCGCTGTACGGTTCGGATGCGATCGCCGGCGTGGTCAACATCATCCTGCGCCGCAAGATCGAAGGCGTGGAGCTGGACGCGGCCTACGGCGCGGCCACCGAGGGCGGCATCGACCAGCGCAGTCTGGGCCTGCGCGCCGGCGTCGGCGATCCCGACAAGGACGGCTACAGCCTACGCTTCAGTCTGGACGTGCTGGACCGCGGCCGCCTGGATGCCGACGAACGCGATCTGACCCGCGATGGCGACTACCGCGATCAGCCGGGCGGCCGGCTCGCCGGCTGGTCCACCCAGGGCGGCGCTTACTTGAGCAACCCGCGCGCGCCGCAGCGTTTCCCGAATTGCCAGCCTGGCACCGTGGCGCGGCCCTACGCCGACTTCGGCAGCCCGCTGCCCGGCGAAGCCTGCGCGTTCAACACCCAGCCCTATCGCACCCTGCTGCCCGACGCGGAGCGCTATCAGGCCTCGCTGGCCGGCGACTATTGGTTCAACGATTCGGTGCAGGGTTTCGCCGAGCTGCTCTACAGCACCAGCCACAACGGCACCTACTTCGGCGCGCCCTTGTCGGTGGGCGCGGGCCTGCGCGCCTACGATCGCAACACCGGGCGCCTGGTCGATATCCCGGTGGTGCTGCCGGTGGGGCATCCGAACAATCCCTACGGCGTGCCGACGCCGTTCGAAACCACCTTCCTCGACCTCGGCCCGCGCTACAAGATCAACCAATCGCAGTTCCAGCGCACCCTGGTCGGCCTGCGTGGACGCGGCGAGGTCTGGGATTGGGAGCTGGCGGCCAACTATTCCGAGAGCCGCCAGCGCGAGTACGTGCGCAACTTCGTCGACCGCTACGCGTTCGAGCGCGTGCTGGCCGACGGCAGTTACGACTTCTTGAATCCGGGCCGCACGCCCGGCGCGCTGGAGACCCTGCGCTTGTCCACGCGTCGCCCCGGCACCTATCGCCTGGCCACGGTCAACGCCAAGGTGTCGGGCTTCCCCTGGCAGTGGCGCGCCGGCGACGTGGGCGTGGCCGCGGGTGTGGAGTTCCGCGACGAGGCCCAGGACGCGCGCACCAGTCCGCAGGTGCTGTCGGGCACCGAGCTGCGTCCGGCGATCAACCTGATCGACGGCCAGCGCCGGGTCTCGGCCGCGTTCGTGGAGTTCAGCCTCAAGCCCTTCGACACCGTCGAAGTGCAGCTGGCCGGGCGCGGCGATCACTACAGCGACTTCGGCAGCGCGTTCTCGCCCAAGCTGGGCCTGCGCTGGCAGCCCAACGAGGACTGGCTGCTGCGCCTCAACGCCTCGCGCGGCTTCCGCGCGCCGTCGCTGCCGGAGATCGCGCAGAGCACCACCATCAGCTACGGCAGCGTGATCGATCCCTACGATCCGGTGCAGCCCGGCGGTTCGCGCGGCGTCACCATCCTGCGCGCGGGCAATCCCGACCTCGACGCCGAGCGCTCCAGCAACGTCAATCTCGGCGTGCTGTGGTCGCCCAGCGCCGACACCAGCCTGGGCGTGGACCTGTATCGCATCCGCCAACGCGATCTGATCGGACCCGACAGCCTGCAGGCGATCGTGTCGAACCCGACCGCCTATCCCGGTCGCGTCACCCGCGATGCGCAGGGCCGCCTGCAGCTGATCGAGAACCGCTACGCCAACCAGGGCACGTTGACCACCACCGGTTTCGATATCGAGGGCCGCCAGGTCTGGCACGCGGGCGCGACCGACTGGACCCTGGACGGCAGCTGGACCCGATTGCTGAGCTACGAACAGCCGCAGGTCGCCGGCCAGGCGGCGCTGGAGGGCGCGGGCGGCAACCGCTTCGGCGCGCTGCCGAAGTGGCGCGGCATCACCTCGCTGGGCGTGAACCGCGGCGACTGGAACGCGCAGCTGTCGTGGCGCTACATCGGCGGCTATGCCCAGCAGGTGGTGGACGCGCGCAGCAACCCAGGCCTGCGCGGCAAGGTCGACGACAGCCACACCTTCGATCTGTACCTGGCTTACCAAGGCCTGCGCGACAGCACGCTGTACCTGTCGGTGCAGAACCTGACCGACCGCGATCCGCCGTTCGATCCGGCCGGCGGCGCGCTGCCCTACGACATCACCCAGTACGACGGGCTGGGGCGGTTCGTGACGGTGGGCTTCAAGCACCGGTTCTGAGGCGGCCGATGCAGGACCGGCGCTTGCGAGCCCGTGCTTCGCGACGCGGATCGGCAGCGGCTGCGATGCCTCGTTGCTAGCATGGGCCGGCGTCGCGCGTACCCGCCGGGGTGCGCGCGACGGACCGGTTTCCAGTCCGCGTGGACAGGAAACCCCACGGCAGTACCGACAAGGAGCAGGTCATGGCAGACCCGGTTGGCGGCATCATCCTCACCATCTTTCTTTCCGTTACCCACGTAGGCGAGAACCAGGGCTTTCCGCATACGCCGGACGCGGCTTACGTCTGCGGTTTCGACCGCGCCAGTTACGAGATCGACCAGGCCGGCACCATCGACGTGGTGTTCGTGCCCAGCACGGCGGCGCGCTTCAAAATGCGCTCGGTGCGCATCAGCAACGACAACAGGGCGGCGCCGGAGTACGCGACCCTGCGGATCCAGAACCGCTCGCTGCAGCTAGAGGCCCAGAACAAGACCGCGCAGGCGATCTACTTCGGCGTGACGGTCGAGGACGAGAAGACCGGACAGTCGTTCGAATGCGACCCGCAGGTCATCAACATTCCCCGGCCTCCGGCGTAATCGGGCCGAGCGACCGTCGCGACAGGGCCGGCTTGCGGCGCGCTGAACGTCGGGCGCCACCCCCGCTGGTGGCGCCCATCGCGGCGATGTCATAGTCGGCCCAGCCCACAGGGGGCTCGGGGAGAATCGCGATGCGCAGCGTTTGGACCACGGCCGCGTTGGCCTTGACCTTGGCGGCCGCGGCCGCTTGCAGCAAACATGCGCCGCAGGAAGAGGCGGCCGCCGCTTCGCCCGAAAGCACCGCCGCTTCGCCCGGCCGCGCGGCGGGTGGCGCCGCCGATCTGGGCGTGAAGCTGGCCTACGAGCACGAGGTCGACCTCAAGATCGAGGCGGCCGAGATACCCAAGCGCCTGCGCGCGGCCCAGGACGCCTGCAACGGCGGCAAGTTCGGTCCCTGCGCGGTGCTGGGCCTGCAGCAGCAGGGCGGCGACGTCCCCAGCGCCAGCCTGCAGGTGCGGGTGGTGCCTGCGGGCGTGGACCCGCTGATCGCGCTGGCCGGCAAGGGCGACGAGATCGCCAGCCGCAACACCCATGCCGAGGATCTGGCCGTGGTGATGCGCGACAACACCTTGCTGCAGGATCGCCTGCGCAAGGAACACGCGCGGCTGCTGGAGTTCCAGGGCCGCCACGATCTGAAGATCCAGGACATGATGGTGCTCTCGACCCAGATCGCCCAGATCGAGGCGCAGTTGCAGGGCGCGCAGCAGGAAGGCGCGCAGCAGCAGCGCCGGGTCGACACCCAGTTGCTCACGCTGCGCTTCAACGCGCCGCAATCGCAGGCCAACCGCAGTGAGATCGGCCAGGCCCTGGGCGATTTCGGCGCGATCGTGACCGGCGTGGTGGCCTGGATGATCCGCGCCTTCGCGGTGCTGCTGCCCTTGGGCGTGGTGGTGCTGGGCGCGCTGTGGTTGCTGCGTCTGTTGCGCCGACGCGGCCGCAAGGCGGCCTGAGTGCGCGCCGTCGCGTGCTGGCTGCTGCTGCTCGCCGCGCCGGGATACGCCGCTGCGTCGCCGTCCTTCGCTTGTCCCCCGCAGGGCTGGGACCGCGCGGCCTTGGAGACCTTGAAGCGCGAGGAATTCGCGCTCGCCGATCCGGTCCGCCTCGAGGCGTTGGCGCAGGGGCTGGTGTTCTGTCTCGGCGATCCCGATCCGACCTTGCGCGACGGCATCGCCTATGAGGCCTTGTCGGCCTGGATGCGCAAGGGTGCCTTGCCGGCCCCGGCGCTGCGCCGATTGAGCGACCTTCTGTACTTCCGCCTGGACGGGCCGGAAGGCGAAGGCTATGTGCATCCGTTCGCGGCCCTGGTGTTGGCCGAGGTCGCGCGCACCGATCGCGTCGCGGCCTGGATGAGCGCGCAGGAGCGCGCCACGATGGTCGCGCGCGCGGTGCGTTACGAAACCTCGGTGCGCGACTATCGCGGTTACGACGCGCGCAACGGCTGGCGCCACGGCGTCGCCCATGGCGCCGACTGGCTGATGCAATTGAGCTTGAATCCGGCGCTGGACGAGGCCCAGTTGGCCGCGATCGTCGATGCGGTCGCGGCCCAGGCGGTGCCCGAAAGCGGGCATGCCTACGTTTTTGGCGAGTCCGAGCGGCTGGCGGCGCCGGTGCTGTACGCGGCGCGGCGCGGTTTTCGCGACGAGGCGCAATGGACGGCGTGGTTCACCGCCTTGCCGGCGCGCCTGGGCGATGCCAAGCAGGCCTACCGCGACCCGGCCTGGCTGGCGCGCCGCCACGACCTGCTCGCGTTCCTGCAGGCGATCTACGTCAGCGCCGACATCTCCGACGATGCGCGCCTGCGCGTGCTGCTGCCGGGCGCGACCGCGGCGCTCAAAGCGATGCACTGACCGCGAGCGACAGCCCCGTTTGTCTTCCCCCTTTGGAAAAGGGGGATTGAGGGGGATTGGCTTGTGAGTCGCGCGACCCCGCCGCTCATGTCTCGACAGCGCTCGCCAAGAACGGATCGCAAAGCTGCGCCAGCTGGGTCAGCGCTCCTCTTCGCTCTCGAACTCGACCAGCACATCCAGATCGAACGCCAGCGCCTCCACCGCCTCGCGCACTTTCTCCGCGCTGGCGCGGTTGGGGGCGTCGATTTCGAGCTCGTGGGTGCCAGGGCCGCGGTCGTCGGGCAGGCCGGCCGAGCTGGAATCGGAGTCGTCCATGCGCGGCATCAGGTCGGCGACTTCCTCGACGTGTTCGATGCCGTCCAGGCTCACCAGGAGGTTGCCGATGGCGCGGGCATCGTCTTCGCTACCGGTCACGCGCAGTCGCAGCAGGGGCATGGTTGGTTCCTATCGCGGGAGAGCAGAAACGAGGCTAGGCGTGGCCGGGCTAAGGCCATGTGACGGCGCGGAATCGGCGCCGCGCGCGCGTCATCCGGCGTCCACGGCGATGGAGTAGGGTGCGCGCATGAACACGAGCGAATCCGCCCCCGCGCCCTCGGTGACCCTGCGTCCGCTGGAGCGCAGCGACCTGCACTTCGTCCATCAGCTCAACAACAATCGCAGCGTGATGGGTTACTGGTTCGAGGAGCCCTACGAGTCCTTCGTCGAGCTGGAGGAACTGTTCCGCAAGCACATCCACGACCAGTCCGAGCGCCGCTTCATCGTCGAGGACGCGCACGGCGAACGCGTGGGCCTGGTCGAGCTGGTCGAGATCGACCACCTGCATCGGCGCGGCGAGTTCCTGATCATGATTTCGCCCGAGCAGCAGCGCCGCGGCTATGCGCGTGCGGCGACCCGGCTGGCGATCAGCTACGCGTTCCGGGTGCTGAACCTGTACAAGCTGTACTTGCTGGTAGACGTGGATAACCTGCGCGCGATCGCGATCTACGAGGGCGCGGGTTTCCAGCGCGAGGGTGTGCTGGTGGACGAGTTCTTCAGCGACGGCCGCTACCGCAGCGTGGTGCGGATGTGCCTGTTCCAGCATCAGGTGCTGAACCACCGCCGCGACGGCTGAGCGTCGCGGCGGCGCGCGGCTTACTTGGCCTTGCCCTTGGCGGGTTTGGCGGGCTTGGCGGCCGGGGCCTTTTCGCTGACTTCGCGCGTGGGCAGCGGCACGTTGCACAGGTCGATGTGGCCGGCCGGCTGCTTGTACCACTCGTCGCGGCGGTTGCGGCGCGACTCGATGATCTCGTCGAAGGCGGCGCTGTCGGTGCGCAGCACTTCGATCCCGACCCGATCCTTCTTGGGCAGGTCGGCGGCCAGGCGGATCGAGGCGATCGGCACGCGTTGGGCCGGATTCTCGTAGAAGCCCAGCGCGCCGGTGCCGCGCGGCAGCACCGACAGCAGCTCCATGCCCTGGACCACGCGGCCGACCACGGTGATGTTGCGGTCGAGCTGGCGCGGCGACTGGCCGATCACCACGTACAGTTCGGTGCCGTTGCTGGAATCGGCGGCGACGTCGCGGCCGGCGCCGACCATGCCGTAGCAATGCGCGAGCCAGGCCGACTTGGCCGAGGTATCGCGCGCGGCCGGGAAACCGTCGGCGAAGCCGACCTGCGGCGCCCAGCCGTCCGGGTCGGGCAGGACGTGGAAGGGCAGCTTGTCGCTGCTGCGCGCGAATTCCGCCGGCAGCTTGGCCTTGGTGCCCTTGCCCAGCGGCTTGCGGCTCTTGTCGTCCTCGGCCGGATCGCCCCATTGCACGACGAAGTTGTCCTGCGAGCGGTTGATGCTCAGCCCGTTCCAATAGCCGTTGCGCGCGAGCGCACGGATGTTCGCGACGTGGGCGGGCGCGAAGTCGGGCGCCAGCTCGATCACCACGCGGCCGCGCGGCAGATTGAGGTAGAGGGTGTCGCGCGGATCCAGCGCCCGCCAGTCGGTGGGCTTGGTGGCGTCGAGGATCTCCTGCATCGAGCGCGGCTTGGCCGCGTCGGCGGCCGCGGCGGCCAGCGGCAGGGACAGGGTCGCGGCGATCAGCAGCGGCGACAGCCACGCCGAGGGCTTGGACGAGTACGGCTTCGAACGCATCGTAGGTTCTCCCCTTCAGGTCGAGCGAGTGTAGTCGCCGCGCATGAATTCGGTGAACTCGTCCTGGCCCGGAAAGCGGTTCTCGATCACGAAGCGGTAGCGATCCTGACCGAACTCGTAGCGGTAGCGCGCTTCGCCGCGCGCAGTGGTCTTCTCCAGGCGCAGCACCTCGCCGTCCCAGTCGCCGCGCGCGGGTTCGGGCGGGAAGCCCATGCTGTCGAACCACCACCACAGCACGGCCTGGCTGCCGGGTTCGACCAGGAACACGCCATGGCCGCGGAACACGACCTGGCCGTCGCGCTCCTCCTCGTAGTCCTGGATCAGGGCCATGCCGTCCAGCGAGGGCCGGCATTGGCTGCGTCCGATCGCGCGGCCGCCGGGGCCCCAGGGCGAAGGCGAAAGCTGCTCCTCGCCGCTCCAGCGGCCGGCCAGACGCATCAGCCGCGCATGCGCGGGACCGGGGCGGGGCAGGTCCATGGCGGACTCCGTATCGGCGGGACCGGCAGGGTAGCGCGGCGGCCGATCGGGAGCGGTAGTAAGGCCTAGTTACTAATGGCATGCGCGGTATAGCGAAGTTCGCACTACTGTGGACACCAAGCTAGTAGGACCGGGCCATGACCGACCTAGAACTCCATCTCCGCAAGTTCCAGAAAGAGCTCAGCGCCGGCACCGTGTCGCTGGCTTTGCTGGCCGTGCTCGGCGGCGCGCAGGAGCCGATGTACGGCTATCAGATCGCCAAGCGCCTGGAGCGCGAAGGCGAGGGCGTGCTCAGCGGCAAGCAGAGCGCGCTGTATCCGGTGCTGCGCAACCTGGGCGCCGCCGGCCTGCTCGACAGCCACGTCGAGCCCTCGGTGTCGGGACCGCCGCGCCGCTACTACCGCATCACCGACGCCGGTCGCGAGGTCCTGCACGAATGGACCGCGGCCTGGCGCGCCACCCGAGATTCCGTCGATTCCGTCCTTGAAGGACCGTCCGTATGAACGCCAGCCACGCCACTCCGCTTCCGACTTCGATCCCCGATTACCTGGAGCGCTTGCGCGCGGCGCTGGGCGGCGCCGACCCGGCCCTGGTCCAGGACGCGCTGTACGACGCCGAGGAATACCTGCGCTCGGAGATGGCCGAGAATCCCGGCAAGAGCGAGGCCGACGTGATCGCCTCGGTCGCCGGCAGCTACGGCGCGCCCGACGAGGTCGCCGAAATCTACCGCGACACCGAGGTCACGGTGCAGACCGCCTTGCGCACGCCGCGGCCGCAGCCGCGCAAGTCGGCGCTGGGCCAGTTCTTCGGCGTGATCGCCGAGCCGCGCACCTACGCGGCGCTGTTCTACATGCTGCTGTCGCTGGCCACCGGCATCTTCTACTTCACCTGGGTGGTCACCGGCGCCTCGCTGTCGGCGGGCCTGGCATTGCTGATCATCGGCATTCCGTTCGTGATCCTGTTCCTGGGCTCGGTGCGGGTGCTGTCGCTGGTCGAGGGGCGCCTGGTCGAGGTGATGCTGGGCGAGCGCATGCCGCGCAGGCCCTTGTACAGCGGACGCGGCAAGCCGCTGTTCGACCGCATCAAGGACATGTTCGTCGATCCGCGCACCTGGGGCACGCTGCTGTACATGCTACTGATGATGCCGCTGGGCATCCTCTACTTCACCATCGCGGTGACCGGCCTGAGCGTGTCGCTGTCGCTGATCCTGGCGCCGATCGCGGTGCTGCTGGGCAGCCATCAGGCCGGTTTCTGGATCGACAGCGTCAACGTGATGCACTCGGCGCCGTGGACCTGGCCGCTGTCGGTGGCCCTGGGCGTGGTGCTGCTGTTCGTGACCCTGCACATCGCCCGCGGCGTCGCGATCTTCCACGGTGCGCTGGCCAAGCATCTGCTGGTGAAGTCTTCGCAGTACAACTGAGCGGAGCGTAGGTAAAACGCGAAGGTCTGGCGGATCGTTCCGCCAGGCCTTCGTCGTTTTTGAGGCTAAGCGAGTCCCTCTTGACCCACCCAACAAAGGGTGAGGCCTCAGCGAAGGCTTTTCTGCCTTTGACTCCCTCCTTTATCAAAGGGTGAAGCCGTGCGGCTTACGAACCGCAGGTTCGAGCACGGCTGAATGCCGGCAGGCTCTTGCTTGTAGCTCCCTCCTTTGTAAAAGGGTGAAGCCGTGTGGCTTACGAACCGCAGGTTCGTGCACGGGTGAACGCCGGCAGGCTATGCCTGTTGGCCGGGCGGGTTGGGGAGGATTTGCTGTTGCTTTGCTGTCGCTTCTTCTGACCGAAGGTCAAAGGCTTCCGCCTGCTGCGCATGCGGGTCACTTTCTCTTGCTAACCCAAGAGAAAGTAACCAAAGAGAAGGGTTAGCGTGACCAACCCTCCCCTGCGAGCGCGGTGCCTGCACCGGGATTTTTCGAATGGACATCCCTGTCCATTCGAAAAACGGCGCGCGTCCTGCGCGCCGCCCTTCGGGTCTACGGTTGGTCGTGCGAGTGCGTGGCTTTGGGATTTGAATGCAACAGCAACGGCAAGGAAGAGGCGGGAACAACCGATCCGCAATTGCCTGTCGTAGGATGCGGTGAGCGAAAGCGAACCGCATCGTCGCGGGGTAGCCAGCATGCGGATGATGCGGTTGTCGTGGCATGCGCATGGCGAAAAAGCGAAGGCCCGATGGATCGCTCCGCCGGGCCTTCGTTATGTCCACTCTCCCGCACAGCGGAAGAGAGGGGAGGGTCGCTAGCCCTTACGCCGCGTACTTGGCGATGAAGTCGCGTACCTGCGGATACACCTGCTCGCGCCAGCGGCGGCCGCTGAAGATGCCGTAGTGGCCCGCGCCCTTGACCTCGATATGCTGATGGTCGGCCTCGGCGATGCCGGTGCACAGGCGGTGCGCGGCGCGGGTCTGGCCCTGGCCGGAGATGTCGTCGAGCTCGCCTTCGATGGTCAGCAGCGCGGTCTTGCCGATCGCGGCGGGGTTCACGCGCTCGCCGGCCACGTCCCACAGGCCGCGCGGCAGCAGATGTTCCTGGAACACGACGCGGATGGTGTCGAGGTAGTACTCGGCCGGCATGTCGAGCACGGCGTTGTACTCGTCGTAGAAGCGCCGGTGCGAGGCCGCGTCCTCGAGGTCGCCCTTGAGCAGGTCCTGATAGAAATCCCAGTGCGACTGGAAGTGGCGCTCCGGATTCATGGCCACGAAGCCGCTGTGCTGGAGGAAGCCCGGATACACGCGGCGGCCGCTGCCGGGGTAGTTGGCCGGCACGTGATGGATCAGGTTGCCCTCGAACCACCACAGCGGCTTGTGCACGGCCAGGTCGTTGACCTGGGTCGGGCTTTCGCGGGTGTCGATCGGGCCGCCCATCATCACCAGCGAACGCGGCGTGGTTTCGCCGCGCGCGGCCATCAGCGACACCGCCGCCAGCACCGGCACGGTCGGCTGGCAGACGCTGATCACGTGCAGCTTCTCGGCGCCGATCAGACGGATGAATTCCTGGATGTAGGCGACGTAGTCGTCGAGGGTGAAGGCGCCCTCGCTGGCCGGCACCATGCGCGCGTCGATCCAGTCGGTGATGTAGACCTTGTGGTCGCGCAGCAGGGTCTTGACGGTGTCGCGCAGCAGGGTGCTGTGGTGGCCCGACAGCGGCGCGACCACCAGCACCGGCGGATCGTCCTTGAGCTCGGCGATGTTGTCGGCGTCGTCGGCGTAGCGCTTGAAGCGCAGCAGGCGGCAGAACGGCTTGCGCTTCATCTCGCGCTCGATCACCGGGTAGGTGTCGCCGTCGATCTGCAGCGAGTGGATGCCGAACTCGGGCTTCTCGTAGTCCTTGCCGATCCGGTACAGCAACTCGTAGCCCGCGGCCACGCGCGAGGCGCCGGGCACGGTGGACAGCCAGCTGCCGGGGGCGGCGAACATCTTGGAGCCGGCATCGGCCCAGTAGGTCATCGGCGCCAGCCAGGCGCGGCCGAGTTCGTGCATCTGGTAAAGCAGCATCGGGCGGATCCCCAGGAACGACGGTGAGCGAACGGCGGTTTGCTGCGGCGCAGCATAGCCGATAGCGGAGGGCCCGGGGTTAAGCCGGGGTCGGCGTTCAGCCCGCGGTTTCCAGGGCGGCCGCGCCTTCGCGCAGCCCGGGGGCCAGCCACAGATGCGAGCCCAGCGGGGCGAAGCCGACCGCCTGGAAGCGTTCGCGGTAATAGCGGGCCGGGCGGCGCTTGAAGCCGACCGTGTCGCCGTCGACGCCGTCCTCGCGGGTGAAGGTCTCCAGGAACGCGACCCCGCCGCAGAGCTCGGCCAGCCCGGGCAGGCCGCGTTCGAGTTCGCGCGGGGTCAGGTAGTGCAGCACGTCGCTGCACACCAGCAGGTCGACCGGCGGGCAGGGGCGCAGGGTCTCGAAATCGCCGAAATGCGCGTAGTGCAGGTTGCGGCGCGCGCCGTGGCGGGCGACCGCGTACTCGCTGCTGTCGAAGCCCAGGTAGCGCAGCTTCGGGCGCAACTTCAGCAGCGGCGCACGCCAGGCGGCCTCGCCGGCGCCGATGTCGAGCACGCTGCGGATCGGGCGCTCCAGATGGTATTCGGCGCTGGCCACGGCCAGGGCGACCTTGCGCTCCAGGCGCGCGCGGCCGCCGATCTCGGGGTCGCGGTACCAGCGTTGGAAGTAGTCGCGGTCGTACTGTTTGCTCATCGTGTCCTGCATCGGGGCGGTGGCGTCGTCCGCGGGCGGCGGCGTGGCATCCTAGCGCGGCCGCGCGCCCGGCCCGCAACCGCCACCCACAGGAAGCCTGCGATGAATGCGTATTTCTGGACCAAGACCGCCCATGTCGTGTTCGTGATGGCATGGATGGCCGGGGTGTTCTATCTGCCGCGGATCCTGGTCAATCTGGCCGAAGTCGGCGACGAGCCGGCGGTGCGGGCGCGCCTGGTGTTGATGGGCCGGCGCCTGTATCGCTTCGGTCACATCATGTTCGGGCTGGCGGCGCTGCTGGGACTGACCTTATGGCTGCATTTCGGCATCACCGGGGAGTGGCTACATGCCAAGTTGACGCTGGTGGTGTTGATGCTGGGGCACTACATCGTGTCCGGGCGCTGGCTCAAGAGGGTCGATAAGGGGCGGGCGCTGCCTGGCTCTAGGACGCTGCGTTTGTTCAATGAGCTGCCGGTGTTGTTGCTGGTCGGCGTGGTGTATCTGGTGTTGGCCAAGCCGTTCTAGGCGCGCGCGTACGAACCGCAGGTTCGAGTGCGACCGAACGCCGACCGCTTGCTCTTAGCTCCTAGCCCTTAGCTCTTAGCTCCCTCCTTTGTCAAAGGAGGGTTGGGGAGGATTTGCTTTTGCTTTGCTGTCGCCTCTTCTGACCGAAGATCAAAGGCTTCCGCCTGCTGCGCATGCGGGTTACTTTCTCTTGCTAGCCCAAGAGAACGTAACCAAAGAGAAGGGCTAGCGTGACCAACCCTCCCCTGCGANGGGAGGATTTGCTTTTGCTTTGCTTTGCGCGGGTTCTTCACGGAAGTCAAAGGCTTCCGCCTGCTGCGCATGCGGGTTACTTTCTCTTGCTAGCCCAAGAGAACGTAACCAAAGAGAAGGGCTAGCGTGACCAACCCTCCCCTGCGAGTTCTGGGCTTTCGCCGGGATTTTTCGAATGGACATCCCTGTCCATTCGAAAAACGGCGCGCGTCCTGCGCGCCGCCCTACGGGTCTACGGTTGGTCGGGTGAGTGCGTTGCTTTTGGATTCAAATGCCGCGGCAACGGCAACGGCAACGGCAACCGCTGGTACAGCTCGGCTCTGCTTTTGCCGTCATCCCCGCGAAGGCGGGGATCCAGTGCCTTTAGGACGGAACCGCAGGTGCGCGCGTAGTGGCCATCGAAGCTAAGGACGCCTTTGGTTGTCATCCCCACGAAAACGGG
Organism: Lysobacter sp. Root983; assembly: GCF_001429345.1. Classification (NCBI taxonomy): domain Bacteria; kingdom Pseudomonadati; phylum Pseudomonadota; class Gammaproteobacteria; order Lysobacterales; family Lysobacteraceae; genus Lysobacter; species Lysobacter sp. Root983. The sequence goes on along the minus strand of NZ_LMJO01000017.1, from coordinate 492,874 downwards.
TGGGGTGCACACTCGCGCGCCATCGACTCGCGTTGCACCCAACGCCCGACCGCGATGCGGTCAGGCTGGGTTCGGGGAGTGCCCCCGATGCGCCGCGAGACTCTCAGCGACTCTTGAAATCTTCCGGCTTGGGCAGCGTCACCGGCACCTGCTGCGCATCGCAGTCGCCCTTGGCGCACAGCGCCGCGCGCAGCTTCGGCATGGCTTGCAGCATGAAGTGGAAGATCGTGTTCTGTTCGACGCTGCCGCGCACCGCGTCGCTGCCGGGGCCTCGGGCCCAGATGCCGACGTCGTCGCCGCCGTGGGATTCGTTGCTGGTCGGCACCAGCGATTCCTGCAGGTAGTCGGGATTTTCGGTGTCCACCTTGGTCAGATCCGGGCGGCCGTGCTCGGCCTGCTGGGTGCCGCTGGCGGTGTGCAGGAAGCGCTTGGGGCCTTCGGGCTGCTGCGCGCTGGCGCCGACGTAGCCGGGGCCGTTGCTGTAGTTGAGGGTGGTGTAGGGCATGCCCAGCGAGTCGCGCGCGTAGTCGGCGGCGTCGCCGTCTTCGCCGCTGGTGCCGCGCACCTTGCCCAGGATCGGATTGCCGCGCACCGGATAGCCGACGAAGCTGAGTGTGTGCGAATGGTCGGCGGTGACCAGGATCAGGGTGTCGTCGGCGGAGGTCGCTTCGCTGGCGGCGCGCACCGCGTCGCTGAGGGCGACGGTTTCGGTGAGCGCGCGGTAGGCGTTGCCGTAGTGGTGGGCGTGGTCGATGCGGCCGCCCTCGACCAGCAGCACCCAGCCGCTGTCGCCCTTGTCGGCGCTGAGGCGGTTGAGGCGCGCGATCGCGGCGCGGGTCATCTCGGCCAGGCTGGGTTCGCCGGCGCCGTCCTTGGGGCGGTCGTGATCGAACTGCATGTGGTCGGGTTCGAACAGGCCCAGCAGCGGCTTGCCGGCCGGCGCGGCCGCGAACTGCTTGGCGTTCCAGACGTAGCTTCCGTCCGGGTGCCGCTGCTTCCAGCTCGCGATCAGGTCGCGGCCGTCGAGGCGCTGGCCGACCTTGTCGTCGTACTCGGGATCGCGCTGCTCGACGGTCATGAAGTTGGTGCGGCCGCCGCCCATCAGCACGTCCGGGCCGTTGCCATAGGGCGATTCGATCATCTGCCGGGCGATGTCGTGGCAGCCGGCGGTCTTGGCGTCTTCGGGCAGGTCGGCGTCGTTCTCCCAGTTGCGGTCGGCCGAATGGCTGAAGGTCGCGCCCGGGGTGGCGTGGGTGACGCGGGTGGTGGTGACCACGCCGGTGGCCAGGCCGCTGCCGGCGGCGAGTTCCCACAAGCTCAGGATCGGCGCGGCCAGGGCGCCGGTGCAGCTGCCGCGCGCGGCCTGCTGGCCGATGCTGAGCACGCCCGCGCGCGTCTTCACGCCGGTGGCCATGGCGCTCATGGTGCCGGCCGAGTCCGGGGTCTGCGAGTCGGTGTTGTAGGTCTTGCTGAGCGCGGTGGAGGGGAAGCGCTCCCAGCTCAGGCGGTTCTCCTCGCCCGGGCCGCCCTTCTTCTGTCCTTCGTAGATGCGCGCGGCGGCCACCGTGGTCAGGCTCATGCCGTCGCCGACGAACAGGATCACGTTCTTGGCCTTGCCGCCCATCGCGCCGCGCGCGGCGGCCTGGCTGGCGCCGTCGCGGAACCACCACTGCGGGGTTTCGTCCTGGGGATGGCGGATGGTGGGCACGTCGACCGCGAGCGTCGCGGCGCCCACGGCGGCGGCGCTGGCGGCACGCGGTGGCGCCGAACTGGCGCAGGCGCTGAGGGACAGGGTGACGGCGAGGGCGAGGCAGGCGGTGCGCGTACGGGACATCTCGGGGACCGGTGGCGGACGAAACCGCGATTATGACCTGCGGTTGTTGCTGGAATGGGATACCGGTGTTGCACCGGCGGGGGTCGCCGCGGTCGGGCGCCTCGGCTAAGGTGCTGGTTCGTCGCGGCGAGGTATGCGCATGACCCTGGTGTCGGCCTGGTTCAAGATCCCGTTCTGGCAACGGGTGCTGGGCGGTTTCGTGCTCGGCGCGCTCGCCGGCTGGCTGATGGGCCCCGCGGCCGAGACCTGGTTCGGGCCGCTGGGCAAGCTCTACGTGACCCTGATCAAGATGATCGCGGTGCCGCTGGTGCTGTTCGCGGTGATCAACGCGGTCGCCTCCCTGCATGGACAGAAATCGGTGGCCGCGCTGGGCGGGCGCACCTTCGCCTGGTTCGCGTTCACCGCGGTGCTCGCGGTCGGCGTCGGCCTGACGGTCGCGCATCTGGTGGCGCCGGGCGAGGGCGTGGGCACGCTGCAGATCGCCGGGGACTACAAGCCCAAGGAGGTGCCACCCGCGATCGACGTGCTGCTGGGCGTGGTGCCGTCCAATCCCTTCCATGCCATGGCCGAGGGCAAGGTCCTGCAGGTGATCTTCTTCGCCGGGCTGATCGGCTTCGCCCTGGTCAAGCTGGGCGATCGCGTGGCCGGGCTGCGCAAGCTCGCCGGCGAAGCCAGCGACACCATGATCCAGATCACCCGCTTCGTGCTGGAGTTCACGCCGCTGGGCACCTTCGGCCTGATCGCGGCGCTGATCGGCGGCTACGGTTTCGAGAAGCTGCTGCCGCTGGGCAAGTTCGTGATCGCGCTGTACCTGGCCTGCGGCCTGCACATCGCGGTGGTGTACAGCGCGCTGCTGCTGGCGCACGGGCTGAATCCGTTGAAGTTCTTCCGCGGCGCGTTCCCGGGCATGCAGGTCGCGTTCGTGGCCTCGTCGAGTTTTGCCGCGCTGCCGGTCTCGCTGCGCAGCGTTACCCACAACCTGGGCGTGGATAAGAACTACGCCGCGTTCGCGGTGCCGCTGGGCGCGACCATCAAGATGGACGGCTGCGGCGCGATCTATCCGGCGATGGCGGCGGTGTTCATCGCCCAGTACGCGGACCTGGACCTGTCGCTGTCGCAGTACCTGGTGATCATGCTGGCCTCGGTGCTGGGCAGCTTCGGCACCGCCGGCGTGCCGGGCACGGCGGTGGTGATGGCGACGGTGGTGCTCAGCGCCGCCGGCCTGCCGCTGGAGACCATCGGCTATCTGTACGCGATCGACCGCGTGCTCGACATGATGCGCACCATGACCAACGTGACCGGGCAGATGCTGGTGCCGGTGCTGGTGGCCAAGGAAACCGGCCTGCTCGACCGTGCGGTCTACGAGGCGGCGTCGACCAACGTCGGCCTGGAGTCGGTCGAGGCGGCCGGCAAGGACAGCGCCTGATCCCGTGCCGCACGACGATCGCGCGGCGCGTTACTTCCCGGAGCCCCTGCGATGCCCGACACCGCCAATCTGATCGCCTTCGCCCTGATCGCGCTGGGCATGGTGCTCGCACCCGGGCCGAACATGGTCTATCTGATTTCGCGCTCGATCTGCCAGGGGCCCAAGGCGGGCCTGATCTCGCTGGGCGGCGTCGCGCTGGGCTTCGTGTTCTACATGCTGTGCGCGGCGCTGGGCATCACCGCGCTGGTGATGGCGGTGCCTTACGCCTACGACGCGCTGCGCATGGCCGGCGCGGTCTATCTGGGCTACCTGGCCTGGCAGGCGCTGAAGCCGGGTGGGCGCTCGCCGTTCCAGGTGCGCGAGTTGCCGCAGGACAGCCCGCGGCGCCTGTTCGCGATGGGCCTGATGACCAACCTGCTCAATCCCAAGGCGGCGGTGCTGTATCTGTCGTTGCTGCCGCAGTTCATCGATCCGGCCAAGGGCAGCGTGCTGGCGCAGTCGGTGGCCCTGGGCAGCCTGCAGATCGCGATCAGCGTGACCGTCAACGCGGCGATCGCGATCAGCGCCGGCGCCATGGCCGCGTTTCTCGGCCGTCACCCGACCTGGTTGTCGGTGCAGCGCTGGCTGATGGGCACGGTGCTGGCCGCGCTGGCGCTGCGCATGGCGACCGAGGCGCGACGCTGAGGTTTCAGGCGCGCCGGCTTCAAGCGCGCCGGCTTCAAGCGCGCCGGCTTCAAGCGCGCCGGCTTCAAGCGCGCCGGCTTCAAGCGCGAGAGTAGCGCCAGGACTGCATGCGGCCGTCGCGGTACGGCATCACGCCGTGGAAGGCGCGCGGGTCGGCGTCGAACACCAGCGGCAGGAATTCGCGGTCGCCTTCCCACATCGGCAGGTCGTGCAGGCGCTCCAGCGGCACCCATTCCAGCGTGCCCTCGGGATTGCTCGCGAACGGCGTGCCGGTATAGCGGGTGATGGTGAAGATGAAACCCAGCCAGTCCTCGCCGTGCTTGCCGAAGCCCGGCCAGCTGATGGTGCCGCGCAGGTGCAGCTCGTCGCAGACGATGCCGGCCTCTTCGAAGATCTCGCGGCGCATGCCCGCCACCACGTCCTCGTCGCGCTCGAGCTTGCCGCCCAGGCCGTTGTACTTGCCCAGCTGGTGGTCGTCGGGACGCGCGTTGCGGTGGACCATCAGCGCCTCGCGCCCGTCCGGCGACAGCACATAGCCCAGGGTGGCGACGATGGGGGTGTAGGGCATCAGCGGGCTTCCTTGGCCTTGGCGGTTTGTTCGGCCAGGGTCTTGTCGAACGCGCGCTCGGCCTTGTCGGCGTAGGCGCGGCAGCTCATCGGGGTTTTGTGCGGGGCGGCGGTGTCGGCCGGGTCCCAGCCGCTGGCGTCCGGGTGCGGCGTTAGCAGCAGGTCGCAGGGCAGGGCGCGCACGGCGGCGAAACCGCGCCGGTAGTCGTCGGCGATGCGCGGATAGCGCGGGTTGTCGACCAACTGGTAGCCGGGCGCGCTCAGACTGTCGGCGTAGGCGATGTGGGCGGGCTTGCCGTCGATGCGGTCGTCCCAGGTCCAGCTGATGCTGCCGGGCGTGTGCGCCGGGGTGAAATGGGCGGTGAAGCGCAGGCCGCCGAGCTCGACGGTTTCGCCGTCCATGACGATGCGCTGGACCTGCACCGGCGGGAACAGCATGCCCTCGCCGAAGTGGATGTCGTCGCTGCCGCCGCGCGCCAGCAGCACCGCGGCCTCGGCGTTGCCGACCACCTGGGCGCCGGTCGCGCGCTGTATCTGCGCCAGGGCGCCGATGTGGTCGATATGGGCGTGGCTGTGCAGGATCAGTTTGAGCTGCGAAGGTTCGACGCCGAGTGCGCGCATGTGCTTCAGCAGCATGTCGCCGGCCTGCGGCAGGCCGGTGTCGATCAGCACGGCGCCGGCGTCGGTCTTGATCAGGACCGCGCTCAAGCCGGCGGTGCCGATGTACCAGCTGCGTTCGGCGATGCGGAACGGCGCCACCGGCTGGCGCCAGCTGTCCCGGCTGGAATAGGCACTGGCTTCGGGGAGCAGGGCTTCGGCGGCGGTGCTGCCGGCGGCGGCATTTCCTATGGCGACCAGGGACAGGGCGAGAGCGAGTGCGGCTTGGCGCAGCGATGGCATCGGGCGGGTTCGGGGCATGCGAGGGGGCGCACAGTGTCGGCGATTCGCGCAGGCGCAGCCAGCATCGGCGCGCGATTTTGCAGCTTATTCCCGCATCGCGCCCGGTCCGCGTTAAGCGCCGCGTCTTCACGTGACTTCTGGCCCGGTATGCCGGTGCCGGGCAAGGTTAGGGTGGGCGTCTTCTGGGGAAAACGGAGACTTCCATGCGCCTGCGCCATCTCGCGCTGCTGCTGGCCGGCCTGACGACGACTTCGGCCGCATTTGCGGCCGACGCCGATCGCTGGACCTTGCCGGTCGCGGTCAAGAAACTCGACAACGGTCTGACCGTGGTCGTGTCCGAGGATCACACCTCGCCCACGGTCGGCGTCAGCGTGGTCTACCACGTCGGCATGCGCCTGGAGCCCAAGAACCGCACCGGCTTCGCCCACTTGTTCGAGCACCTGATGTTCGAAGGCACGCCGAACGCGAAGGAAGGCGTGTTCGACCGGGTGATCACCGGCGGTGGCGGCCGCAACAACGGCTCCACCCGTGCCGACTTCACCAACTACATCGAAGTCGCGCCGGCCTCGGCCCTGGAGCCGATCCTGTGGCTCGAAGCCGACCGCATGAAGACCCTGGACTTCAACCCGACCACGCTCAAGAACCAGCAGGACGTGGTCAAGGAAGAGATCCGGGTCAACGTGAAGAACCAGCCCTACGGCGGCTTCATGTGGATCGACATCGGCCAGCAGGCGTTCCAGAAGTGGGAGAACAACCACGACGGCTACGGCAGCTTCCAGGACCTGGAGAACGCCAGCCTCGAGGACGTGGCCGCGTTCCACCGCGACTATTACGGCCCCAACAACGCCGTGCTCGGCCTGGCCGGCGACATCACGCCGGAGCAGGGCTTCGCGCTGGCGCAGAAGTACTTCGGCGAGATCCCGGCGCGCAAGACGCCGGCCGCGCCGGACTATCGCGAAGGCCTCAACACCCAGGAGAAGCGCATCGTCCAATCCGACGCGCTGGCCCAGGTGCCGGCGATCGCGGTGGGCTGGAAGATGCCCGACCGCGGCAGCAAGGACCAGGCGCCGATGGCGGTGCTGGGCGCGCTGCTCGCCGACGGCGACGCTTCGCGCTTCTATCAGGGCACGGTCAAGGGGCGCGAGCTCGCGCTCAACATGGAGCTGCTGTACGGCCTGACCAGCGAGTGGGAATACGACGGCCCGACCCTGTTCGTGGTCAACGCGCTGTACAAGCCCACCTCCAGCGCCGACGCGCTGCTCAAGGCGTTCGACGAAGAGATCGCCAAGGTCGCCGATCAGGGCGTGGACGATGCCGCGCTGAAGCGGGTCAAGACCCAGCTGCTGGCCAATTGGTACAACGGCCTGGAGACCTTCATCGACCGCGCCGACGCGCTGGCCAAGCTGCAGACCCTGTGGGGCGATGCCGGGGTGGTCAACCAGATTCCGGGCTGGATCGAAGGCGTGACCTCGGCCGACGTACAGCGCGTGGCCAAGACCTATCTGACCCCGGCCAACCGCACCGTGATCGACCGCAAGCCCGCGGCGATGCTGGCCCCGGCCGCCGCGCCCGCCGCCGCCAAGAAGAACTGAGGAGACGACGATGAAGACCCATCCGAACCTGATCGCCGTCGCGATCTCCTTGAGCCTGGCTTTCGCCGGCGCCGCGCAGGCCGGCCCCAAGGCCGCGCTGCCCGCGCAGTTGCCCGCATACGCGCCCGACCGCCCGCTGCCCGTGCCCAACATCGTCAAGAAGACGCTGTCCAACGGCCTGGAGGTGTGGGTGCTGCCGCGCGACGGCATGCCGCGCGTCGACTACGTGCTGGCGATCCGCAACGCCGGCTACGCCGCCGATGCGGCCGACGCGTCCGGCTTCGCCGCGCAGCTCGCGGGCCTGCTCAACGAGGGCACCGCGCAGCGCAATTCCAAGGCCATCGCCGAAGCGGCGCAAGGCTACGGCGGCAGCGTCGGCGCTTCGGCCAACAACGACGGCATCAACCTTTACGGCGATGCGCTGGTGTCCAACGCCGCGCCGATGCTGGCCCTGTTGGCCGAGATCGCGCGCACGCCGGCGTTCCCGGACGGCGAGGTCAAGCTGGCCCAGGCCAACGCCCTGCAGGCGCTGAAGGCGGCCGAAGCGCAGCCCTCGTTCAAGGCTTCGCGCGCACTGCTGACGGCTACCTACGGCGACCATCCCTACGCGCGCACGCAGCCGACCGAGAGCATGATCTCGGCGATCACACCGCAGCAGCTGCGCGCCGAGCACGCGCGCCGTTTCCGTCCCGATCGCGCCTTGCTGGTGATCACCGGCCGGGTCACGCCCGAGGACGGCTTCAAGTTCGCGCAGGCCTCCTTCGGCGACTGGAAGGCCAGCGGCGAGGCGATCGCCGACACGGCGCCCGCGCGTCGCGAGGCCAAGCCCAGTTTCGTGCTGATCCAGCGCGACGGCAGCGTGCAGTCGACGCTGCGCCTGGGCCGCCCGGCGATTCCGGTCACCGATCCCGACTACGTGCCGATGCAGTTGGCCAGCACGGTGCTGGGCGGCGGTTTCAGCAGCCGCGTCAATCAGAACCTGCGCGAGGACAAGGGCTACACCTACGGCGCCAGCGCGGGCCTGCAGGCCGCGCGCGCCGGCGGGCGCGTGCAGGGCGGCGCGGACGTGCGCAACGAGGTCACCGGCGCGGCGCTGAAGGAGTTCTTCCACGAGTTCGAGCGTCTGGGCCAGGAAGCGGTGCCGGCGCAGGAGCTGGAGGACACCAAGCGTTACATCGCGGGCGGTTACATGATCAGCAACCAGCAGCAGGGTTCGGTCGCGGCGACCTTGGCCAATCAGTGGCTGATGGGGCTGCCGTCGGATTTCCTGGGGCAGTATGTGCCGCGCATTCGAGCGGTGGATGCTGGGCAGGTGCAGGCCTTGGCCAAGAAGTATTTCGTGCCGGCCGATCAGTCGATCGTGGTGGTCGGTGATGGCAAGGCGGTGGCTGAGCAGCTCAAGGCCTATGGAGAGTTCGTCGCGCCGGCGAAGTGAGTTGGCAGGCGGCCTGCTTCGCGTCTACGCCACGCTCTAGCATTGAGCCCCCTCTCCCGCTTGCGGGAGAGGGGTGGGGTGAGGGTAGTGCAGCGCTGCAGGCGCAAATGCCGTTGCTCCTGCGACCATCATCTCCGCGAGAGCCCAAGCACCATTTGCCTGGGCCGGAAGAAGTGACTTCAGAGCGCGGTCGGAGCGTCGACGACAGCCCGTAGGATGCGGTGAGCCAAAGGCGAACCGCATCGTCGCGACACGGCGTGTGCCAGCGCCGTCGTCCCGACTATCACTAGCCCGAAGGCGAGGGCTCCGCGTCATCCGCCGACGGCCTGATGAGTTCGTCCCGGCTGCAAATGCGTTGCCGCAGATGTTCCAGTCGTGTGGGCTCGTGTTCGGCCCACATGATTTCGGCGCCATCCGCGAGTTCTTCGTAGATCGGCAGTAGCTCGGTCATTCCCTCGAATACCCAACGCACCGGTACGCCCTCCGGGCCGCCCTGGTAGGACTCCGTTTCGAATGCCGCCAGCGCCACGATCTTGTCGTAGGCGTGATCCAGATTGTCGGCCTGAACGATGACCGTGTTTTCCCAGGTGAGGAACTCCTGCTGAGGATCGTCTTTGCCCGGATCGTTCAACTCGACGAAACGCAGCAAGTAAGAACCCACGTACCAGCCGACCGGGGAGACGGACTTGGAAGGCATGTGGGTCAGCCCGCATCCAACGCATGCTTCAACAGGATCTTCGCCGCCACCGCGCCCAGCACCACTCCGACCGCGCCGTACAGTAGCGCGCTCAAAAAGAAGCCGAGGCCGCCGCTGACGAAGCCGATGCCGGCGCCGGTCAGCAGCGCGAACAAGGCGTAGGAGGGAACGAACAGCAGATAGGCGATCCAGTCGTGGCGGTCGCCGTCCTTGCGCGGGTCCAGCGGTTTGCCGGTGACCGCCCAGCGCGCGGCCATCTTGGCCAGCCAGAAGGGCGCGGCCAGCAGCGCCGCGGCTTCCAATACTTTCAGACCGACCACCAGACCGACCGCGAGCAATGCGCCGCTGATCCACCACGCGGCTTCGTGGCCGGGTGCGGCGTAGCCGGCCAGCCAGGCGCCGATCGCGAACGCGGCCGCGAACAGGCCGACGGTGTAGAGGATCGCCTTGCCGGCGTTGCGCACCTCGCCGCGACTCATGCGGCGTCCTTGCGTCGGCCGCCGGCCAGGCGCGAGGCCAGCCAGGCCGCCGGGATCGGCAGCAGCAGGCCGGCGACGGTCATCCACAGCGGGTGCGGGATCATCAGGCTGTTGGCGATCACGCCCAGCACCACCAGCACGCCGATGCTCAGGGCCGCGCCGCGCTTGTGCAGGCGCGAGATCAGCGCCGCGACCAGGCCGCCGTCGAAGGCGCCCGCGACCCAGCCCAACAGCACCAGCGCCATCGCGGCCGGCGGCGCGCCGGCGATGTGCGCGGCCAGCGCGTCGGGGTCGGCCAGGTTCGTGCCCGGCGCAGGCGGATGCAGGATCACTCCGCCGAACTCGCACAGCGTGATCGTGATCCAGGCCACCACCAGCCCTGCCAGCACCGCCAGTATCGTGCGTCCCATGTCCTGTCTCCCCGAGCGATCGCGGCGAGCATCGCCGGTCGCGCGTATCGCCGCAAGCACGGCGGCTGTGCGCATAATCGGCGCCCCGACTCACGGAGCCAGCGCATGTCCGCCAGCCCCTCCGATCCGCGCGCGCCCGACGCCGATCGCACTATCGCCACCCCGCCGCCGCGTCCGCGCCTGCTCGCCTTCGCCGGCAGCCTGCGTCAGGCTTCCTACAACCGCCGCCTGATCCCGATCCTGGCCGAAGGCGCGCGCGCCGCGGGCGCGGACGTCGAGCTGATCGATCTGCGCGACTACTCGCTGCCGGTCTACGACGGCGATCTCGAGGCCGCCGGCATGCCCGACAACGTGCACCGCTTGCAGGCGCTGATGGCCGGCTGCGACGGCCTGCTGATCAGCACGCCCGAGTACAACGGCTCGATGCCGGCGCTGGTCAAGAACACTCTGGACTGGATGTCGCGCGCCACCGCCGACGGCCGCTCCGGCACCCTGCTGTTCCAGGACAAGATGGCCGGCATCGTCTCGGCCTCGCCGGGGCCGCTGGGCGGAATCCGTTCGCTGCTGGTGCTGCGCGACGCGCTGTCCAAGCTCGGCCTGCTGGTGGTGCCGCAGCAGGTCGCGGTGGGCGCGGCCGCCGAGCGCCTGCCCGAGACCGGGGTGCTTACCGACGAACGCCTGCGCGGCGCCGTGCTCGGCGTCGGCGCGGCCGTGGTCCGTCATCTGTGCAAGGGAGTGGCGGCATGAAAGGCCAACAGCGCGAACTGAACCTGCGATTCCTCGCCCAGCCCACCGACGTCAATTACGGCGGCAAGGTCCACGGCGGCATGGTGATGAAGTGGATCGACCAGGCCGGCTATGCCGCCGCGGTCGGCTGGAGCGGCAAGTACAGCGTGACCGTCGCGGTGGGCGGGATCCGCTTCGTCGCCCCGATCCGGATCAGCGACCTGGTCACCGTGCACACCAAGCTGATCCACACCGGCACCACCAGCATGCATTTCGCGGTCGACGTGAAAGCGCGCGACCCGGGCCTGGACGACGGCGAGCCCGAGGAGCGGCTGTGCACCCACTGCGTGATCGTGTTCGTGGCCATGGACCAGGTCGAAGGCAAGCCAACCCCGGTGCCGCCCTGGACCCCGACCAGCGAGGACGACAAGCGCCTGGCCGAGTACGCGCTCAAGGTGATGGAGCTGAGCAAGGGCATCGAGGCGACGGTGGAGCGCTACCTCAGCCAGAGTTCCGACCCGCTGTGAGCCCTTAGGCGGCTCCCCCGTTGAAAAGGCGGAGGTGGGTAGGGGCGAGGCAGGAACAAAAAAGGCCGCCCTGAGGCGGCCTTCTTATTGGAGATTTAGCGGCTTGGCGCTTCAGATCCCTTCGACCCGGCGCGCTTCCATGAACTTGCCGCTCCAGTAGCCGGTGTCCAGGCTGGACACGGTAACGTCCTTGCCGGTGCGCGGGGCGTGCACGAAGCGGCCTTCGCCGAGGTAGATGCCGACGTGGTCGACCCGGCCCTTGCGGCCGAAGAACACCAGATCGCCTTCGCTGAGGTCGTCGCGGTCGCTGATCAGCTCGCCGGTCTTGGCCATCTCGCGCGAGACGCGCGGCAGCTCGATGCCCAGGGCGTTGCGGAACACGTAGCCGACCAGGCCGCTGCAATCGAAACCCTTGTCCGGAGAGTTGCCGCCCCAGCGGTAGGGCGTGCCGAGCAGGGCCAGGGCGCGCTGCAGCATGCCCTTGATGCGGCCTTCGCCGGCCGGAGCGGCGCTGGCGTTGGTCTTGTTGAGGTTCGCGGCGCCGGGCGCCAGCAGACGGTTGAGATCGGTGGCCAGCAGCAGGGCGCGATCCGGCAGGGTCATCGCGTCGGGCAGCAGGTGGCGGGTGGCCGGGGCCGGGGTGTCGGCGGAGTCGCCGCTCATGGCCGAACCGCCGGCCAGCGAGGCCACGGCGGAGGGCTGCTCCTGCGCCAGCGCCGGCAGCGCCAGGGCGGCCAGGCAGAGGGCAAATGCAATGCGGAATGCGGCCCGCGCAAGGCGGGGGGCGGTGGTGGCTGCTGGGCGGCCTTGGCGGAGAAGCTGGGTCGTCACGCGGTCATCACTGAATCAACACCGAGCGATCATGCCTGCCGAAAGGGAGCAGAAGGTTCAAATTTCGTTAGCAGTCCGTTAACAAGCCTGTGATTTTGCTCACATTTTGGCCGCCGACTACTTCAGAACCCGTTTCGCCCCGCTGTAATGGTCGCGCCAGTAGGGGCCGTCCAGACGGTCCAGGCGGACCGTGCCGCCGGTGCTGGGGGCGTGCACGAAGCGGCCCTCGCCGACGTAGATGCCGACGTGGCTGACGTTGCCGGAACTGCCGAAAAACACCAGGTCGGCGGCCGCCAGGCGCTCGGGCGCGATCTTCGGGCCCTGGAAGCCGGCCAGGTCGCGCGAGGTCCGCGGCAGATTCAGCGCCAGCATGTCGCGGTAGACGTAGTTGACCAGGCCGGAGCAGTCGAAGCCGCCCTCGGGAGTATTGCCGCCGTAGCGGTAGGGCGTGCCGACCAGGCTGATCGCGCGCATCAGCACCGCATTGGCCGAGGCCGGGTCGGCCGGCTCGACGACCGGCCAGACCCGCGGGCTGATGGTCGGAGCGGGGCGGCGCACGGTTTCGCGACCGCCGCCGCAGGCCGCGAGCAGGGCGCAGGCCAGGCCGATCGCCAGCCAGCGCGGCGCCGCGACCGGCCACGGGCTCGTGCCGCGCGCTGGCGCGGGGGCGGTGTTGCCGGGATAATGCGCGGCCTTCGTCACGGCCGTTAGCTTGGCGGCTGGCGCCGGCGACGACAAGCCTTCGCCGCGCCGGCCTACCGCCGTCGCCGCTTTCTTACCCATCCGCGCCGCTGTGTCGGCCGCCAGTCGAGTCCCGCAATGAAAATCGAGAAAGATCGCGTCGTCCGTTTCCACTACACCGTCTCCGAGCGCGCTGCCCACGAGCTGGGCCAGGAGCCGCTGGAGAGCTCGGAAGGCCGCGATCCGCTGGCGATCCTGATCGGCCACGGCAACATCATCCCGGGCCTGGAGACCGCCATGGACGGTCGCGAGGCCGGCGAGAAGTTCGAAGTCGACGTGGCCGCCGCCGATGCCTACGGGGTGCGTCAGGAAGGCCTGACCCAGCGCGTGCCGAAGAAGTATTTCAAGGACGCGCGCCTGGAGCCGGGCATGCAGGCCGTGCTGCCGACCAACTTCGGCCCGCGCGCGGTGACGATCCAGAAGGTCGGCATGAGCGTGGTCGACGTCGACCTCAACCACCCGATGGCCGGCAAGGACCTGCATTTCGCGGTCGAGATCGTGGAAGTGCGCGAGGCCAGCGCCGAGGAAGTCGAGCACGGCCACGTGCACGGCGACGGCGGTCACCAGCACTAAGCTGCGCCGCGCATCGACAAGAAAACGGCCCGCGCTGCGGGCCGTTTTCGTTGCTGGCACACTCATTGCCCCCAACTTCCAGCCGATCCGCCGCGCTGGGTACGGCGCGTAGAGTGCCGGCATGAATTCCCAAGCTCCGGCCGCCCTGGGCCCGCTCGCGTCCAGCCAGCGCATCGTCAGCCTCGACGCGCTGCGCGGCATCGCCCTGCTCGGCGTGCTGCTGATGAACGTCGAATCCTTCACCGGCTCCCTGTTCGACGTCGGCACCGGCATCGCGCCCGCGCAGGCCTGGCCGGATCGGCTGGCCGACGGCTTCGTCTATATCTTCGTGCAGGGCAAGTTCTGGACCCTGTTCGCGCTGCTGTTCGGCATGGGCTTCGCCAGCATGAGCGAACGCGCGCGTGCGGCCGGCGTCGATTTCCTGCCGCTGTACCTGCGCCGCAGCGTGGGCCTGCTGGCGATCGGCCTGATCCATGCGCTCGCGATCTGGTCCGGCGACATCCTGGTCTCTTACGCGCTGGCGGCGTTCGCGTTGCTGCTCCTGCGCAACGCGCCGCAGGGCGCGCTGTGGCCGATCGGCGCCTTGTTGAACCTGATGCTGGTGGCGATGCTGCTGCTGAGCTCGCTGGCGATCGCGCTGGTCGGCCAGGACGCGGCGGACCTGGGCGACTTCGCGGTCGATCAGGCCCTGCGCGCACGCGAGATCGCGGCTTATGCGCAGGGCAGCTACGCGCAGGCCAGCGCCTTGCGCTGGGACTACTTCGTGGCGGCGACCCTGCCCAGCTACTGGATGTTCGTGCCGATGGCGCTGGGCCTGTTCGCGATCGGCGCCTGGTTCGTGCGCAGCGGCGCCATCGTCGCGCCCGCGCGCTATCCGCGCTTCTACGCCGCCTTGCGCTGGGGCGCGGGGCCGCTGGGCCTGGCGATCACCCTGATCGGGCTGGCGGTGGACAGCGAGCCGGTGCTTACCGGTAGGACCTTGAGCGCCTCGGACATGTTCGCCACCACCTTGCAGATGCTGGCCGCGCCGCTGATGTCGCTGGCCTACCTGGCCTGGATCGTGCGCGCGCTCGAGCGCGGCGCGCGCTGGCCGCTGGCGTTCGCGCCGGCCGGGCGCATGGCGCTGACCCTGTACCTGATGCAGTCGGTGATCGGCACCCTGGTGTTCTACGGCTACGGCCTGGGCCTGTGGGGCGAGGCCTCGCGCGTGGCGCAGGTGCTGGGCGCCTGCGTGCTGTTCGGCTTGCAACTGGCGTTCGCGCGTCTGTGGTTCGCGCGCTTGCGTTACGGCCCGATGGAATGGTTGTGGCGCTGGTTCACCTACGCGCGTCGGCCCGCGCTGCGCCGGCCGGTCCTGCCCGCGCTGCCCTGAACGCGAACGGCCCGCGGGTGCGGGCCGTTCGGGTGGAGCCTGCGATCCGGATCAGTTCACCGCCGCCGCCGACCAGGCGCGCGCCACGGCCTGGTACTCGGCCGAACCGTTGCCGTACAGATCCGCCGCCGCCTGCAGGGTGCCGGTGCGCGCCTGCGGATAGGTGGTGCTGGACACGAAGTAACGGGTCAGCGCGCGGTACCAGATCGCGCCGGCCTTGGCGCGGCCGATGCCGACGAGGCTGGTGTCGCCGTTGCAGACCATCTGCGCATTGGTATAGCCGAAGCCGCTGGGCGCCACGGCGCCCTGGCTGAGCAGATAGAACTGGCGGTTGCCGACGCCGGAAGTGTTGTGCGGATCGTGCGGTCCGCGCTGATAGGCCAGCGAGGCGCTGAAACCGCCGGACGGATAGCAGGCGAAGGACTTGCCGTCGGCGTCCTGCTTGAACATCAGGCGCAGCCCCTTCTTATCGCCGGGATTGCTGATGAAGATCTCCTCGCCGATCACGAAGTCGCCGGGGTCGTTGACGTTGTTGACAGTGAACTCCACCAGGGTGCCGAAGATGTCCGACACCGCCTCGTTGAGGCCGCCGGCGTCCTTGACGTTGTAGTAGCCCAGGCGCGCGGTGGCGCCGGTCACGCCATGGGTCATCTCGTGGCCGGCCACGTCCAGCGCCACCAGCGGACGGTAGGTCACGCCGTCGCCGTCGCCGTAGACCATCACGCCGTTCCAGCCGGCGTTGACGTAGTTGGTGCCGTAATGGACGTAGCTCTTGGCGCCCACGCCGTTGTTGGAAATGCCGTTGCGGGCGTGGGTGTTCTTGTAATAGTCCCAGGTCGCGGCCACGCCGTAGTGGGCGTCGGCGGCGACGGTGGCGCGGTCGGAGACGGTGTTGTTGCCCCAGCTGTTGTCGCTGTCGCTGAACAGCGTGGCGCCGGAGGTGCTCTGACGGTTGTTCGCGTCCCAGGTCGAGCCGCTGCCGCGGGTGACGTCGGTCATCTGGAAACCGCCGCTGACCGAGTTGGTGCCGATGCCGACGTTGCCCAGGGTCAGGGTCTTGCCGGTGCCGGTGGCCGCGGCGGAGTGGAAGCGGTCGTCTTCCAGCAGCACCTTGCCGTTGGCGGCGTCGAGGTAATAGGTCATGTTGCCCGGCGCCTGATCGTTGCGGCGATCGCCGAGCAGGTCGACCTGATAGGCCAGGGTAGGCTGCCCGCCGCGTGCGAACACCACCAGGCGCGTCGATTCGATTTCGGTCACCGAGCCGTCGAAGGCCGCGCCGGCTTCGATCTCGGCCTGGGCCGCGCTCAGCGTGGGCTTGATGCCTGGGCGCGCGAAGGTCTTCATCTCGTCGCCCTGGGTGATCGAGAGCAGCTTGCCGTTGCGCGTATGCACGACCATGTCGCCGCCGATCACCGGCAGGCCCTGATAGCTGCGGTCCATGCGCACGTGCTCGGTGCCGTCGCGGTCGACGATCACGTCGCGGGCGACGAAGCCGTCGGCGGCGACGCGGTGCGCTTCGCGCGCGGCCGGGCCTTCGAGCAGGCCGCGCGCGCGGTCGGCGGCCGGCGAGGCGTCGGCTTCGGCGGGCGAGGTCGAGGCGAACATCTGCTCGCTGCCGGGGCGCGCGCCGTCGGCTGCTCGCGCCAGCAGGGGCTGCAGGCCGCTGCCGGCGGGATGCGAATGGGCGGTGCGGCCGACGTCGGCGGTCGCGGCCTGGCCCAAACCGGGCGCGTGGCGTTGCACGGCGTTGGAGAGCGTTTCGGACTGGCTGGCCAGCAGGGTGAGCGCGCCGACGATGGCGGCGCTAAGCAGGGCGGTCTTCGCTTGCATGTGCGTGATTCCCCAAAGTGTCGAAAGATGGTTGGTGGATGGAGTCCACATCCGTTACTGTTTATTCCGTTACTCACGCGGGCCGGCGCATCGCTGCGGGGTCGGCTCGCCGAGTCTTTGAACCGTAAGTGCCCGGGCGACGCGTTTTTCGTTGGCGCAAGCCGCGAATGACACCCGCCGCTGGATTGCGGTCACACTTCCGGATCTTCGATCGACCCGAGCACTGCCTTGTCGAGTGAATCCCTGCAAAACGCGCGTGCGGACGCGGTGCGCGACACGGACATCGCCGTCGTCGGCGGCGGCGTCATCGGCCTGGCCTCGGCGCTGGCCTTGCTGAACGACGGGCGGCGGGTCTGCGTGCTCGAAGCCAACACCCTGGGCAGCGGCAGTTCGCACGGAAACTGTGGAACGATCACGCCTAGTCACGCCACGCCCCTGGCCGCGCCCGGCGTGATCGCGCAGGCGCTGCGCTGGATGCTCACCCCGGATGCGCCGCTGTACGTGCACCCGCGCCTGGACCCGCGCCTGTGGGGCTGGCTGCTGCGTTTCGCGCTGCGCTGCAATGCGCGCGACTGGCGCCAGAGCGCGCTGGCCAAATCGGCGCTGCTCAACGACTCGCGCGAGCGGCTGCAGGACTGGGTGCGCGATTACGGCCTGCAGTGCGAGTTCGAACAAAGCGGCGTCGACTACGTGTTCCGCGACGAGCGCACGTTCGCCGCCGGTCAGATCGAACTCGACCTGCTGCGCGAGCTCGGCATCCGCATCGAACTGATCGACGGCCGCCGCTACGAGGCCGAAGATCCCGCCTTCAAGCCCGGCCTGGCCGGCGCGATCCGCTTCGACCACGATGCGGTGCTGCGCCCGGATCGCTACGTCGATGCGTTGGCGCAGGCGGTGCGCGCGCGTGGCGGCGTGATCGTCGAGGGCTGCCGCCTGCAGACGCTGGACACCGACGGCGCGGGCGTCGCGCTGGGCACCAGCCAGGGGGCGCTGCATGCGCGCGAGGTCGTGCTCGCACTGGGTGCCTGGTCGCCGCAGCTATCCGATGCGATCGGTCTGGCCGGACTCAAGCGCGCGATCCAGCCCGGCAAAGGCTATTCGATCACCTACGACCGCCCGGCGCGCGTGCCGCGCCGGCCGGTGGTGCTGCGCGAGCGCAAGGTCTGCGTGACCACCTGGGGCAGCGGCTACCGCCTGGGCAGCACCATGGAATTCTCCGGCTACGACGACAGCCTCAATCCGCGTCGCCTGGCCGCGCTGGAGCGCGGCGCGGCTGAGTATCTGCACGAGCCGGTCGGCCCGGTCGAACGCGAGCGCTGGTACGGCTGGCGTCCGATGAGCAGCGACGACATTCCGCTGATCGGCCGCGTGCCCGGCCGCGATGGCCTGTGGCTGGCCACCGGACACGGCATGATGGGCGTGAGCATGAGCGCCGGCACCGGCCAACTCGTCGCCGACCTGATCGGCGGGCGCGCGCCCGCGATCGATCCCACGCCCTATCGACCGGAGCGATTCGCATGAGCGACGTACTACGCGACTTCGACCTGATCGTGATCGGCGGCGGCTCGGGCGGCCTGGCCGGCGCCTTCCGCGCCGCCGAACACGGCGCCCGCGTCGCCCTGCTGGAACCGCATCTGCTGGGCGGCACCTGCGTCAACGTCGGCTGCGTGCCGAAGAAGGCGATGTGGCTGGCCGCCGATGTCGCCGGCCGCCTGCGCATGGCGCGCGATCTGGGCTTCGACGTCGGCGAAGCGCCGGCGCTGGACTGGCCGACCTTCATCGCCCATCGCCAGCGCTACATCGCCAACATCCACGACAGCTACCGCCGCCGCCTCGACGCGGCCGGTATCGTGGTCGCGCCGATGCGCGCGCGCTTCATCGATGCGCGCACCGTCGAATGCATGGACGGCGTGCGCCTGAGCGCGGGCAACATCCTGATCGCCACCGGCGGGCATCCGCTGCGGCCGCCGCTGCCGGGCGCCGAGCTGGGCGGCGTGTCCGACGATTTCTTCCAATGGACCGCCGCGCCCGAGCGCGTGGCCATCGTCGGCGGCGGCTACATCGCGGTCGAACTGGCCGGCCTGCTGCAGGCGCTGGGCAGCCACGTCGATCTGCTGGTGCGCGGCAGGCTGCTGGACGGTTTCGATGGCGAACTGGTCGATCAGTTGGCCGAGGATTACCGCCACGCCGGCGTGCATCTGCAGTTGGGCTACCACCTGTCCGCGGTCGAGCGCGACGGCGAGGGCGTGCGCCTGCGCGATACCGGCGGTGCGCTGAGCGAGCGCTACGACCGCCTGCTGTTCGCGACCGGGCGCAGGGCCAACACTGCGTCGCTGGACCTGGAGGCGGCCGGCGTGCTCGTCGATGCGGACGGCTATGTCCAGGTCGACGTGCGCCATTCCACCAACGTCGAAGGCATTCACGCGGTCGGCGACGTCACCGCCGATCCCGCCCTGACCCCGGTCGCGATCGCGGCCGCGCGCCGGCTCATGGACCGCCTCTACGGCGGCGCCAGCGCGCTGCTGGACCAGCGCGACATTCCCACCGTGGTGTTCTCGCATCCGCCGATCGGCCAGGTCGGCCTGACCGAAGCGCAGGCGCGCGAGCGCCACGGCGACCAGGTGCACGTGTACCGCGCCGGCTTCCGGCCGATGTTGCACGCTTTGGCCAATTCTCCGCAGCGCAGTTTGTTCAAACTGATCTGCATCGGCGACGAGCGCCACGTGGTCGGCATCCACCTGATGGGCGAGGCCGCCGACGAAATCCTGCAGGGCTTCGCGGTCGCGCTCAAACGCGGCATTTCCCTCGAGGACCTGCGCGACACCATCGCGATCCATCCCACCAGCGCCGAGGAAGTGGTGCTGATGCGTTGAGGCGCGGTAGCGGCCGTACCGAACACTCTATACAACAATCACGGAGCGAAACGCATGAGGCAGCGGTGGCAGGGTTGGATGCTGGTCGGCGCGCTGGTCGGCGCGCCTTCGGCGCAGGGCATGGAGATCGCCGACCTGCTGTCCGCACCGCAGCCGGAAGCGCCGGTGGCCGCGGCCAAGGCGCCGGTCATCGCCTGGGTCGCCAACGAGCGCGGCGCGCGCAACCTCTGGGTCGCGCGCGCGCCGGAGTTCGCGCCGCGCAAGCTCACCGATTACAGCGAAGACGACGGCCAGTTGCTGAGCTCGCTTGCGCTCAGCGCGGACGGCCGCACCCTGGCTTATGTGCGCGGCGGCGGTCCGGACGCGGCCGGCAACGCCAGCAATCCCACCGGCGATCCCGACGGCGCCGAACAGGCGGTATGGGCGGTGCCTACCGACGGCGCGATCGCGCCCAAGCGCGTGGCCGCGGGCCGTAGCGTGAGTTTCGCGCCCGGCGGCGACGCGCTGATCGTGCAGGGCAAGGGCGTGGGTTGCTATGCGCATGCGTTCGCCAAGGCGCCGGCCTGGTGCGTGGAAGCGCTGCTGAAGACGCGCGGCGCCAACAGTGCGGCGGGCTTCTCGCCGGACGGCGGCCGTCTGCTGTTCGTCAGCAACCGCGGCGATCACAGCTTCATCGGCGTGCTCGATCTGGCTGCGCGCTCGGTGCGCTGGATCGCCCCGGACTACAACAACGACAGCGCGCCGGTTTGGTCGCCGGACGGCAAGCGCATCGCCTTCCTGCGCACGGCCGGCACGCGTCCGGGCCAGGCCTTCGATCTGACCGCGGCCAACCCCTTCGAGGTCTGGGTCGCCGATGCCGACAGCGGCGTGGCGCGTCGCTTGTTCCGCTCGGGCGACACAGCCGGCGGCTACGCCCAGTTCGCGGTGCCCGAGCCGCTGCGCTGGGGCCGCGATGGCCGCCTGCTGTTCAGTTCGGAAGAAAACGGCTGGCTGCACTGGTACGCGCTGTCGCCCGACGGCGGCGCGCCGGTCGCGGTGAGTCGCGGCGACTGCGAAGTCGAAACCGCGGGCCTCAGTGACACCGGCACTCTGGTCTATAGCGCCAACTGCGACGACATCGAGCGCCGCCAGTTATACGCGGCCTCCGAGGGCGCCGCGCCCAAGCGCCTGAGCGGCGACGGCCAGATCGCCACCGACCCGTTGCCGCTGTCCGGCGCGCAATGGATCGCGTTCCGTCACGCCGACGCGCGCCGTCCGACCGCGATCGCGGTGATGCCCGCCGCGGGCGGCGAGCCGCGCCGGATCTTCCCCGCGCAGCTGCCGGCGGCGTTCCCGTCGCAGGCGCTGGTCGAGCCCAAGACGCTGACCTTGCGCGCCGCCGATGGCGTGGTCTCGCATGCGACCGTGTTCCTGCCGCCGGCCAGCTTCAAGGGCAAGCGCCCCGCGCTGATCTACGTGCACGGCGGGCCGATCCGGCAGATGCTGCCGGGCTGGCACTACAGCAGCTATTACTACAACGACTACGCCAGCAATCAGTGGCTGGCCAGCCGCGGCTTCGTGGTGCTGGCGCTGAACTTCCGCGCCGGCACCGGTTACGGCCAGGCGTTCCGGCGCGCGGCCAAGCAAGGCCCGCGCGGCGCCAGCGAATACCAGGACGTGCTGGCCGCACGCGCGCACCTGGCCGGCCTGGCCGAGGTCGACGCGCGCCGCATCGGCATCTACGGCGGCTCCTACGGCGGCTATCTGACCGCGCAAGCCCTGTCGCGCAATTCCGATCTGTTCGCCGCCGGCGTCGACCGCCACGGCGTGCACGACTGGCGCGAGAGCGCCAAGGGCGGCGACAACAGCGGCCTGTGGGGCCTCAAGCCCGACGAACTGGAACTGGCGGGGCAGGCCTCGCCGGTCGCGCAGGTCGAGAACTGGCGCTCGCCGGTGCTGTTCGTGCACGGCGACGACGACCGCGCGGTCAAGTTCAGCCAGAGCGTGGACCTGGTCGAGCGCCTGCGTGCGCGCGGCGTGCCCATGGAAAGCCTGGTGATTCCCGACGAAGACCACTTCTTCCTGCGCTACGCGACCTGGATGCAGGTGCACCGCAGTACCATGGCCTTCTTCGAGCGCCAACTGAAACCCTGAACCGCCATGAGCACCGTCCCCGCGCCGACCGAACCGGTCTTCGAACTCCACCACGGCAGTGCGCCGCTGCTGATCAGCCTGCCGCACGACGGCAGCGCGATCCCGCCGACGCTGGCCGAGCGCATGCAGCCCTCGGCGCGGCGCGCGCCCGATACCGACTGGCATGTGTCGGTGTTGTACGCGTTCGCGCGCGAGCTGGGCGCTTCGATCCTGGTGCCGCGCTATTCGCGCTACGTGGTCGACCTCAACCGCCCGCCCGACGACACTTCGTTGTACCCCGGTCAGAACACCACCGGCCTGTGCCCGGCGGTGCAGTTCACCGGCGAGCCGGTGTATCTGGACGGCCAGGCGCCGTCGCCTGAGGAAGTCGCCGAGCGCGTCGAGAAATATTGGCGGCCGTATCACGAGAATCTAGACGCCGAACTCGCGCGCCTGCGCGGCGAGCACGGTCGCGTGGTGCTGTGGGAAGGCCACTCGATCAAGGGCAGCGAACTGCCGTTCCTGTTCGAGGGCCGCCTGCCGGATCTCAACCTGGGCACTTCCGGCGGCGCCAGCTGCTCGCCGCAGTTGCAGGCGCGCCTGGAAGCGGTGTTGGCCGGGCAGGGCGGCTACGACTGGATCGTCAACGGCCGCTTCAAGGGCGGCTACATTACCCGCCACTACGCCTCGCCCGAGACCGGCGTGCAGGCGGTGCAGTTGGAACTGAGCCAGCGCAACTACATGGACGAGGCCAGCTTCGCCTACGACGAAGCCAAGGCCGCGAAGCTGCAGCCGCTGCTGGCCGAGCTGCTGCGCACCTGTCTGGCCGGATGAAGACCGCGGTCGCGGCGCCCGTCCTGACGCTCGCGCAGGCGCGCGCGCTGCACCTGAGCGCGCAAGGCCTGCTCGCGCGTCCGCGCCGGCGTGCGCGCAAGCCCGATCTGCTGGCCGCGATCGCACGCATGCAACTGCTGCAGATCGACACCATCCACATCGTCGCGCGCAGCCCGTATCTGGTGCTGTACTCGCGCCTGGGGGCCTACCCGCAGACCTGGTTGGAGGAACTGCTGGCCCAGCGCGAGATCTTCGAGGTCTGGGCACACGAAGCCTGCTTCGCGCCGATGAGCGACTACCTGCTGCATCGCAACGCCATGCCGCAGCGCGCCCATCACTGGGCGATCCGCAACGCCCAGGCCCATCGCAGCAGCAGCGGCGCCAAGATCGAGCGCCTGCTCGAACACATACGCGGCCTGGGCCCGGTCAAATCCTCCGACTTCGAGCGCGAGCAGGCGGGCGGCGGCGGTTGGTGGGGCTGGAAGGACGAGAAGCGCTGGCTGGAAGCTGCGTTCGCTTTGGGCGAACTGATGGTCGCGCGGCGCGAGAACTTTCACCGCGTTTACGACCTCACCGAGCGCGTGGCCGGCAGCGTCGTGCCCGACTGGAACACCGCGCGCCTGGATATCGCCACGGTACGGCGCGAGACCCTGCTCAAGTCCGTGCGCGCGCTGGGCCTGACCCAGGCGCGCTGGATCGCCGATTACTACCGCACCAAACCGCGCCTGCGCGACGCCGACTTGGACCCGCTGGTGGAGCAGGGCGCCTTGCTGCGGGTGGCGGTGAAGGGCTGGGACGCGCCGGCTTACGTGCATCCCGACCACGCCGCCGCGCTCGCGCTGGCCGCGACGGGACGCCTGCGCGCAAGCCACGCCACCTTGCTGTCGCCTTTCGATCCGGTGGTCTGGGATCGCGAACGCGCCAGCGAATTCTTCGGCTTCGACTACACCCTGGAGTGCTACACCCCCGAGCCCAAGCGCCGTTACGGCTACTTCGTGCTGCCCATCCTCGCGCGCGGTCGTCTGGTCGGCCGCCTCGACGCCAAGGCGCACCGCCGCGAGGGCGTATTCGAGGTCAAGGCGCTGTTCCTGGAAGAGGACGTCGTCGCCGACGAGGCCCTGATCGCCGATATCGCCCGCGCGATCGACGACTGTGCGCGCTGGCATGCGACCCCCAAGGTCGACCTGCAACGCTGTCGCCCCGCAACCCTGCGCACGCCGCTGCGCGCGGCCCTGCGCGCGCTTCAATCCGCCTAGGCAAGCTGCTCTGGGGTAGACGCCGCGCGCAATCGCCACGGTACCGCCGCCAGCGCCCTGTAGGAGCGGCGCAAGCCGCGACCACGCCACAACACATACGACGCACCTGGCGCAGGGCTCGTGACCATCTTGCGCAAGCGTGTCTGTCTCCCCGATCGCGGCTCACGCCGCTCCTACCCCAAAGCGCGACGCGTTGTGCGGCGTGTCGTCGCGCAGCGGTTCGACCTAGCCCTGGGTCAACATCGCCGTGATAAACAACGCGGCCACCGGCACGACCAAGGCCACCGGCACCAGCGCCACCAGCCAACGCGGCCGCTCGCCGCGTGCCCAGCCGACCAGCGCCAACACCACGCCGCCGACCCCCGACATCAGCCACCGGAAGATCGCTTCCCAGAACCCGCACAAGCCATCGCCGCAGGGCCCGCCGAAGGTGCGCATCAACCAGACCAAGGGCGCATGCGCGACCGCCGCGGCGATCGCCAGCCAGAACAGAAGAGGGCGCGGTGTGGGTTGCTCGTTGCTGTTCATCGCAGATCTCGGTCCGATGAGCGTGCGCGGCGACCGAGCGGAGGCGGCGCCGCAAGCGGGGCGACGCGCTTAAGGCAGCGCGGCGCTGCCTCAGCTATACACCAAGCCTAGCGTCGCCGCGAGGCGCGCGCCGGTCCCACTGTCTTCAGATACGCAACATGTGCGCCTTTTCCGTGGATATGCGCCGCATCGATCGGCAAGCGACCGGCGTCGTCCGTGGCCGCCGTATCCGCGCCCGCGAGCGCCAGAACTTCGAGCGTGGCCAGATTGCCGTGGCTGGCGGCCCAGTGCAGCGGCGTGTAGCCGCTGCGTTCGCGTAGGTCGTGGCGGGCGCCGGCCTCCAGCAAGCAACGCACGATATCCGTACGGCCGCAGGCTGCGGCGCCGAACAGCGCCGTTTCCCCGATGGAATCCTGCCAGTTCACGTCGGCCCCGGCCGCGATCAGCGCCCGCACCTCATCCAGATCGCCCGACCATGCCGCGTAGTGCAGCGCGGATTCCGCGCGACCGTCCGCGGCGGTCAATGGCCTGTCGTCTTCCACGGCGGTTCCTGAAAGCGCGGCGACGCTCAAACCTCCAGCGTCGCCAGATCGCCCTTGGTCTCCAGCCACTGCTTGCGGTCGCCGGCGCGCTTCTTGGCCAGCAGCATGTCCATCAGCGAGTGGGTTTCGGTGCCGTCGTCGACGGTCAGCTGAACCAGGCGGCGGGTGTCGGGGTGGATGGTCGACTCGCGCAGCTGCGAGGCGTTCATCTCGCCCAGGCCCTTGAAGCGGGTGACGTTGATCGCGCCGCGAATCTTCTCGCGTTCGATCTTCTCCAGCAGGATGCGCTTCTCTTCTTCGTCCAGGGCGTAGAACACCTGCTTGCCCACGTCGACGCGGAACAGCGGCGGCATCGCCACGAAGATGTGGCCGGCCGCGACCAGTGCCGGGAAGTGGCGCAGGAACAGCGCGCTCAGCAGGGTCGCGATGTGCAGGCCGTCGGAGTCGGCGTCGGCCAGGATGATGACCTTGCCGTAACGCAGGCCGGTGATGTCGTCCTTGCCCGGATCGCAGCCGATCGCGACCGCCAGATCGTGCACTTCCTGCGAGGCCAGCACGCTGCCGGACGCGACCTCCCAGGTGTTGAGGATCTTGCCGCGCAGCGGCAGGATCGCCTGAAAATCCTTGTCGCGCGCCTGGCGCGCGCTGCCGCCGGCCGAGTCGCCTTCGACCAGGAACAGTTCGGTGCGCGACAGATCCTGCGAGGTGCAGTCGGCGAGCTTGCCGGGCAGGGCCGGGCCCTGGGTGATCTTCTTGCGGACGATCTGCTTCTCGGTCTTCAAACGCGCCGTGGCGCGCTCGATCGCGAGCTGGGCGATCTTCTCGCCCAGTTCGGTGTGCTGGTTCAGCCACAACGAGAACGCATCGTGGGCGGCGCCCTCGACGAAGCCGGCGGCCTGGCGCGAGGACAGACGCTCCTTGGTTTGGCCGCTGAACTGCGGGTCGGTCATCTTGATGCTGAGCACGAACGCGACCCGGTCCCACACGTCTTCCGGCGCCAGCTTGACGCCGCGCGGCAGCAGATTGCGGAAGTCGCAGAACTCGCGCAGCGCGTCGGTGAAGCCGGTACGCAGGCCATTGACGTGGGTGCCGTGCTGCGCGGTCGGGATCAGATTGACGTAGCTTTCCTGCACCAGCTCGCCGTCCGGCACCCAGGCCACCGCCCAGTCGGCCACTTCGGTGTCCTTCTTGAGCTGGCCGACGAACAGGTCCGGCGGCAGCAGCTCGCCGCGACCCTCGAGCTCGCCGCGCAGGTAGTCGCGCAGGCCGTCCTCGTAGTACCACTCGGCGGTTTCGCCGCTAGCGACGTCGTGCAGCTTCACGCTCAGGCCGGGGCAGAGCACGGCCTTGGCGCGCAGCAGGTGCTTGAGCGAGCGCAGGTTGAACTTGGGCGTGTCGAAGTACTTGGCGTCGGGCCAGAAGCGCACGCGGGTGCCGGTGTTCTTCTTGCCGACCGTGCCGACCACCTCCAGCGGGGTGGCGCGGTCGCCGTCCTTGAAGGTCATGCGGTATTCGTTGCCGTCGCGCTTGATGTGCACGTCGACCAGAGTCGACAGCGCATTGACCACGCTGACGCCGACGCCGTGCAGGCCGCCGGAGAAGGTGTAGTTCTTGTTGCTGAACTTACCGCCCGCGTGCAGGCGGGTCAGGATCAGCTCCACGCCGGGGATCTTCTCCTCCGGGTGGATGTCGACCGGCATGCCGCGGCCGTCATCGGACACCTCGGCGCTGCCGTCGGCATGCAGGATCACCTCGATGCTGCGCGCATGCCCGGCCAGGGCTTCGTCGACGGCGTTGTCGATCACTTCCTGGGCCAGGTGGTTGGGCCGGGTGGTGTCGGTGTACATGCCCGGACGGCGTTTGACGGGGTCCAGGCCGGAAAGGACTTCGATATCGGCGGCGTTGTAACGACTGCTCATGAAACCTGCATGGGGTAGTGAAGCAAAGGGGGAATCGGTTAGCGCCCGGCGCCGACGGCCTGCAATTCGGCGCCGGTGTAGGGGTTGTAGCGGTAGCCGCCCGGGAACAGCTCGCCATTGGCGGGGTCGCGCCGCGCCGGCAACAGGCCGCCCAGGGGCAGGCGGAAGCTGAACTCGCTACGGTCCAGCCGGACCAGCATCTTGCCATCCCCGAGCGGGTCGGCGACGGGTTTGTCGTCGGCGGTACGGCCCGGGAACACATAGAACTGCATATTCTCGCCCGCCGGACCGATCATGCTGGTCAGCAGCGGCCTCATCGTGTTCAGCAGCCCCTTCAGGGCCGGGTCGACCTTGTCGGCCGCGATCGGCCGGTGCACCCCGCCATGCATGTCGACCAGCTTCAGCTGGCTGCGCAGATCGGCCTCGCTGGTGAAGCTGATGTCCTGGGTCTCATTGTTGATCCGCAGGGCCGCGATCACCGTATGCCGGGAGAACAGGTTCTGGAACTGCGCAGACGCCTCCTGGGTCGCCTGCTTGGTCGCGTCCTTGGCGCCCGCACTCTGCTGGTCCAGCACATAGGCCCACAGCTGCGGCGGCAGCCACCAGATCATTTCGCTGCTGCCGATCCCGCCGCCGGTCTTCTGGGTATCGCCCATCAGCTCGTCGATCCGGATCTGCCCCACCGGCACCCCGGTATGGCCAGCCCAGGCCGGCGCGACGGCCGCGAGGCCCAGGCACAACATGAACGAAATAGCCAGACGGCGCATGGAAGGTCCCCTGAGTGAGCGCAGCGAGCATGGCGACGGGGTGGGGCGGGGTCAAGCTGGGGGTGGTGCGCGCCCATCCGGTCGATGGGGTCGTCCAGCCGGTGCCGTCGGCTCCTCGCAACACCGTAAAGTGAATGGCATGGGCCTCGCGCGGCGCGCTTGGCGGCGTGCAGGGTTGCGGGGGCCGGTCGATGACCAAGCAAGACAAGTTCATAGCTGTATTTCTCATCTTTCAAGGTCTTGCCGGCATCGCCACGACACTGTGGCTCGCGGTCTTAGGCGGGCTCTCGACGGGCGTCTTGCTGGTTCTGGCCCCCGCCATCGTGACGGCGCTCATCGCGGGCGTCGGCTCTTTCCGCAATCTGTCTTGGGCCAGATCGCTAGGTATCGCGGTCTTTGCCGCTCAAGTGCCTTCATTTCAGACCCCTTGGTTCTTCTACTCGGTCTGGCTTGGCGTGCATCTGAACATCACGCTGGGCTGGATAGACGCCGGGAAGGTGGGCGTCAATTTACTGGCGCTCGCCATGTTGATATGGGCCTTGCTGCGATGGCGCGCGCTTGCGAAGCCAGCCGCATCCGATCCTGTTCGGGGTTCCGCATTGGATGCATGGCAGCCGATCACGGTCGCGGAGCTGGAGCTGCTGGTTGTGGAGCAACTTGAAGCGTGTTCGCCCTCAGAGCGGGCGGCATTCGCTACTCGGCGCGTACCGTTCTACGCCGTTCCGATACGCAGGTACGGCGCCATGGGGTCCGTTCTGGTGGTAGCAGAGCTTCCCGAGGGGCTGCTCTACTACGAGGATGTCGAAGGAGGTTTCGAGATGGGGATTCTCGAGGACGGGGCGCTGCCGGAGGCGCCCTGCCAGCAATTCGAGCTGACTCACTTGCTTCACCGATTGGGGTTCTGAATGTCAACCGGACCGAAACCGACGGTCTCAGGCTGCGGGCAAATGCCGGGCGCTTCTGCGCAGCTCGATCCTTGTGGCCCAGCTTGGGCCATATGAAACAGCTCGCGGCAACTGTGGTGTTTTCGCTTGTGACAGGCTCGGTATCTGCCCACCAAAACCGGATACTGCCCATTAAGGCAGATGGCACTCTGAGCGCGATTCCCGCGACCTATGGGCCGGTTAAGGTGCACATTCCCGTGATCCGGCCAGTTCGCAGGCTTGGACGCAAGTTCGGATAACGTCACCGCGCTTCAGTATCAATCTCAATCGATGCATTCTCGTTAAGCTGAAGAACGTTTCACAAGTTCAAGCCAGTGGTTCGTGGCACCACATGCGCAGTTCGACCAACGACTACTACTCGCTTACCTTTTCGCTACTCGACGGGCGCATTTTGATGGACCAAAGAGCTTGGGATCCTCTGACCGGCGCTTGGCGTGCGCAACTCATAGACCCGGCTGAAAAATGTTCGGACTGGAAGAGCGTGGGCATGTGGCCGGGCAACTCACTCAAGTCGAACCCCCTTATGGGCAGGGCTTAGTTCAGACATCAGGCGCGCCAACGGTTCCTTCGAATGCTCAAATACTTGATCGCCGGAATTGCGCTCGGACTCCTTTCAGCTCTCCTGTCGCTCATGGCGGCCGGCGGTGGGCACGGCTGGAACTCCGCATTGCCGTTCGGGCTTATGTCCCTTGTCCTTTACCCTTGCGTCTCGGTTGCGTATACCAACCGAGGCCCTGGGCTCGGCCTGGTCTTGCTTGCCGTGCTCGCGGTCTTTCTGGATGGGGCGCTGGTTGCAAGGACACTGCGAGAGGGTGTCCATTACATGTACGCGGTTTGGCCCTTCGCCGTTGCTTGGCTTGCGCTTTGGCTGTTCTGGCAAGTGGCGGTTATTGCGGCTCTTGTTCGGCGCCGTCGTCATGGTGTCGCCTAACATTCATGCACGCCGAAGCCGTTTCGCGATTCGGCCTAATTCAGGCGCTAGATCGCACCGGCACCACGCATGAACCTTGAAACATGCCCAGGTTGCGGCGCTGCGTTCCCTCGGCGCGATGGCCCGATGCATCCCTATATGGTGTCGTCGCCGGCCTGCTGGGCGGCCTTCGGCGAGGTCTTGGCGCGCGAGTACAGTGAGCCCGCATTGCTATCGATCCACAGATTGAGCGTGGATGCCTATGCGGTGCAGCATCCAGGCAGCCCCTGCCGACAAAGCATCCAGTCCGTCGGGGTCCACTTGATCCGGCTCTGCCTGTTCCTGGAGCATGGCTTGGCGCCCGACAGGGCCAATGAGGCCATGCTCGCCGCGGGACGGATCAAGCATACGTTTAGTTGGCTCGAGCCA
The DNA here is from genome assembly GCF_001429345.1 of Lysobacter sp. Root983. NCBI lineage: Bacteria > Pseudomonadati > Pseudomonadota > Gammaproteobacteria > Lysobacterales > Lysobacteraceae > Lysobacter > Lysobacter sp. Root983. Next base: position 463,136 of record NZ_LMJO01000017.1, on the reverse strand, counting down.
CCTTCGGCGCTGGGTGCCGTCACGGTACATGACGTTCTGCAGGCGACGGAAACGTCGGCGCATGCGGCAATGGTGAGGCGCTGGGCGCAGTCGGCTTGGGATGCATGGGGTCCGCATCACGAGAGAGTTAGGCAGTGGCTCGTTCAGTCAAACAATTCGTTCAAGCAGAATCCGCCTCCCGGGCCGGCTTGACTCAGGCGTAGAGCATTCCCAGTGAATTCAACCCCATCGGCATCCAGTCAAAATTTCTTCGCTCGCTGTTGGTCAGGCTCCGCGCGGCTCTGGCAAGCCTACTGGCTGGTAGGCGTCCTCGGGCAATTCGTGGCTTTGGCGGCCTTTGGCGCGGTTGCCTTTGTGCTTGCGCCACTCCGCCAATACTCCGCCCTGTCGAGCCTGTCGGTTAGCCTGCTGTTAGTCGCAATGCTCTTGTTCTACATGGTTTTTGCCTTGGTGAGCATTTGGCGTTGCGCCCACAATGCGAACAGTCCCGTGTGGGGTGGGCTGGCTCGTGTGTCTGTGGCGCTATCGGTAGCGTGGGGCGTGTATGCCGTCTGGCGTGCGTTCTGAGAATTCATCCGGGCTCGCTCGCTGTCGTGAGCTGGCCAAGTTCAGCGCTTGATCCGTAGATGGAAATGTCGTTTCTATCCAAAGAAGAGCTTGATTCGGCCTTTCGGTGGGTCGTAGGAAGTTCCCTGGAGCCAAAAGGCTTCGTGGAGGTAACTCCTAGGAAATGGGTGTGCGACAGGTTCGCTCCGATAAGACACTTATTCACGGTCCAACGACCCATTGCCCGTGCCCGGCGGGTCTGTAGCGTACGATTGTCGAGTTGAATTCAAGACGGCTGGTGGACGTTCTTACTGTGTCGAGCTTTCACAGCTCAATACACCGTAGGCACTACTACGCTTCACTCTGTCCAAACCGCTTCGCGAGTGGGCTGGACTCCGGCGTCGGATGGGTCTCGCGCGGCGATGTTCAAGGGTTGTAAGGCTGGGCTTCGTAGCGACGCTGTCGCCAAGCATGTGGCGCTTGTAATAGGTACTTAGGAATTCAGAGAAGCAGTTCGAGAGTCGGTGAGTCCAGCCGTTCATTAGAGGCGGGGCTGCGCCTGGTCCTATAGTGGGGATATATGAGACGACGTCGAGGCTTTGTCATGCTTGTCTTCTTACTGCTGGCGAGCGTCGCTACCGCAGCGAATGAGCTCCCTGGTGCGGCGGCGAGGAGTTTGTCCGAGCAATCGGTTGCAGGACTAAGGCTTGCCGTCAAGAACGACCCCGGCGCGGGGCGAAAATTCAGCGATTGCGTTATGAGTATTGATGGCGGCTCGATGGCGCCGGCGTATGAGGCATATCTACGCTCCACGCTGACTCAAGAGGAGCTTGATGAAATGAACGCGTTCAGCGGGTCGGATCCAGGGGCTCGCTACAGTTTGTACGCTCGAGAACTGTTCTATAGAAGCAAAGGGGCGGTCATCGATGGTCCGATCCAGTTCAGTCGAGCTGAGATCACGGCAATTAATCGATTTGTAAGCTCTTCCACGGGCCAGAAGTACCTGTGGATAACAGATGTGGCCAACAAGGAAGCGAGCGAGGTCACCCGGAGGGCGACGCAGGATGCGATTGAGTCCTGCCGAAATGGTGGCTGATGGCGCATAGGGCGGGAGTCCGCCGCTTCTTACGAGGTCTGTACGATCTATTGGGACTGAGGGCTCGCCCTCCAATGATTCAATCAAGTCGGGTACGGACGATGGGACACGATCACGACTTCAGTGAGGCAGACTGGCCTTTCGACGTTCCAGTCAACAGCGCGTCGTTCACGACCAGGCATGTCATCGAAGGAACGCTTCCTATTTTGGAGGTGTATCACGACCACGACGGCGAATGGCAATTCATGTGCGGCACGACGAGCGCGTCAGCGGACTGTAAGTTGGTGTGCTTGGGCTGCATGATCGGCCGCGATCCAAGCCGGCTTGATCTGGCCGATATGCCGCCAGGGTGGTGCGCCTACAGGGCCAGCCCGCAAGACGCTTGGTCTAGGGAACCGTACGAAGGCAGCGACGACCCGGAATGAGTGGTCCGTACGGGTTAACATTTGGCCGTTCAGTCGCGAGCAGGGAAGCAGCCGCTACGGTCGCGCCGTCGCTGAGGGGAGCGGCCTAGGCGCCCCGCCTTTCCTGTGAGCCCCACGACATCGGAGGACCGCACCATGACCACCCGCAAGTATTGGATTCCCAGCCTGATCGCCGCCGCCCTGGTGGCGCCGTTGGCGATGGCGCAGGACGCCGCCCAGAACCCGACGGCCGAGCAGGCCGCCGCGCAGGCCCAGAAGAAGGCCGAAGAGGCCGAGAAGGCCAAGGCCGAGCAGGCCGCCAAGGACAAGAAGAAAGACAAGAAGAAGGACAAGGCCGCCGATCCCACCGTCGAGCCCGAGGAAGAGGACGGCAAGCGCTAAGTCCCACCCGATCGGGCGCGTCCGCCAGGGCGCGCCCGTTTCGCCTATGCCGAGCTGGCGCCGCGCGCGCCGACGCGTTAGCGGTAAACGGAGATGCTGGCATGCGGCTTTCGATCAGTCGGACTCTCACCGCTTTGGACGCCGGGCTCATGTGGCGCTTCCACCTGCCGGTTCTGGTCGCGATCGCGGCCCTGCTGATTTTCCCTCCCCGAGTTCCGGACGATGCCTTGGCCGCCGCCGTGTCGGTGCTGATCGTGCTGGCTGGCGTCGGCGTGGGCCTGGCCTGGCAATGGAGCGCGATTCGGCGCAAGCGCAAGGTCTGAGCGCCGCCACGGTGGCGCACGCTTGCGGCTTGCCGCTACATTCCGCAGCTGGCACCCACGCCAGCGACGGCATGCGTATGAATCCAGAGCCCACTCCCTTCCATCAGGTGCTGAGTGCCTACCAAGCCGCCGTGCGCGCCAAGGACGTCGAAGCCTTCCTGACGATGTACGCCGACGACCTGCAGGTGTTCGATATGTGGGGCGGCTGGTCGCTGCGCGGCCTCGAGGCCTGGCGCGAAATGGCGACGGAGTGGTTCGGGGCGCTGGGCAGCGACTATGTCGTGGTCGGCTTCGACGAGGTCGAGGCCAGCGTGGACGGTGCGCTGGCCGTGGGCCACGCCCTGCTCAGTTACACGGCTTACTCCGCAGACGGCCAGCGGCTGCGGTCGCTAGACAACCGGATCACCGTGGCGATGCGCTGGACCGGTGAGACCTGGAAGGTCTTCCACGAGCATACTTCGGCGCCGATCGATCACGAGACCACGAAGGCAGTGTTGCGGCGCGACGGCGGCGGGTAGATCGGGATTCCGTCGCCACGGATCCCGTTGGGGGTTGAACGGAGAATGGACGATGCTGGGCTTGTTGGATCTGATTCTCGCCATCGGCGACCTGCTGATGTCCTGGCGGATGTACGTCGGCCTGGCTGTGACTGCTGGGCTGTGCTGGCTGACCGTATCGGTAGTGCCTAATGAGACCGCGCAGTGGGCGATCTGCGTTCCGGTCGGCGTGGTCGGCTTGATCGCAAGCTTTCTCTGGCAGATTCGTGCCGATCATGGCTAGCGATCGGGCGAATCCAGTCGTGTGCTCGGACGACGTCGATGCACAAATAGGTTAAGCATCGGTCTTTGAGGATGGTTCTGATGCTTCGCGTGGGGGCGAAATGAAACGGCGTGAGTTCTATCTGCAGGACGATCAGTCGAACAAGTACTGGACCGTCGAGGTTCAAGGCAAGGAAGTGGTCACCACCAATGGCCGGATCGGTGCCAAGCCGCGCGAGACGCGCGCCAGCTTCGACGACGCCGGCGCGGCGCTGCGAGAGGCCGAGAAGGAGGTCCTGGCGAAACGGCGCAAGGGCTATCTGGAAGGCGATTTGAGCGCGGTTCCCGAGTACGTCCAGGGCTTGCCGCCGCGCTTCGTTCGGATCAATCACGACGACTATCACGCTCAATACGTCGGCAAGACCGCCGGCGGCGATCAGTTCTTCCTGACCTTCCCGTTCGTGCCGCGGCTGGGCTCCGAAACGGGCGGCGAGTACATCGCGCTGTATCTTTTCGATGAGTTCGGCTTGCTGAAGGAAGCCAAGGTCTACAGCGAGCACGAGCAGGGGCTTACCACCAAGACCGCGATCCAGGAATTCACGGCGCAGCTGCTGGCGGGCCTGGGCAAGTACAAATTCGCCGACATCAAGGTCGCTCCGTTCAGCGTGGAGCGCTTCGGTCGCCCGTTCGGTCTGATCTTCGATCCGGGCGACGAGGACGACGGCAACGACGAGCCCTACATCACCGTGACGGTGGAGCCCGGCAACTACATGGCCTTCAATCCGCCCTGGGATGGGGATTACGACACCTAGGGAAGGGCGCTACTTCGGATTATTCGGCGTCGCTATGGCCTTCGCCCATGCGCGCTTGGGGTGGCCCCAGCGAGCCGTCCGGCTGGATCGGACGAAACCCCTGTGGCGTTGGCATCCACCGTTGCGGCGCAGGTTTGGCCATCTCATCCGGGACGAAGCCGATGCCGCAGGCTTGGCAGTAGAGGCCAGACACGAATTGCTGCAGGGGTGCCTCGGCTACGGCATGCGGCTTCAGGCCGTCGACGCGGAGTTGCCCATGGCATTCGCAGCCAAACCGGGTGTCGGGAGCCTGCTCGAAATGCGCGGAGTCGAACGGCTCGATCAGCAACAGCTTGGGGCGCGTATGCGCGGCGCTTGCGCATTTCGGACAGGCTGGAGTGGAGGCGGGATCTGTCATGTACCTGGTTCCCGAGGTCTGGACCGGTCCGACGGCGCGATCGCGTGCGGCGCCTGGCTTCGCGTCTGGCTTTCGATCTTCTTTCGCAGCTTATTCAAATCCGTAGCCTGCAGACGCAAACCGCCCTGCACGGCTATCAGGTCCTTGCGCAAATCCTCCGGGTCGACGATCGAGCCGTTCAATCGCAGGTCCGGATGCACGAAGGGGCTGGCCGAGCGCTGGATCAGCTCGTCGGTGTACGCCTCCAGCCACGTACCCAGTTCGATGGCATCGACGTCGGCCTCGCCCGGAAACGCGGCACGGTTGGCCTTGAGGCTTTCCTCCGCGCTACTCCGGGTCGGCCACAGCAGAAACAAGGCGCTGCGGCGGCCGGAGGGATCGTCCGCCGTAGCCCAGGTTTCACCGCGCCAGATCCCCCATAGGCGCCCGGACGACACCACCGTCTCCAGAAAGGTCCGGTAGCGCTCGTGGTCGTCAGCGTTCGTGTCTGTGTTGGTCATCCGGCGACTCCCTGAAACCTGGATCGATCGGGTCCGGATATCATGCGCCTGTTGACGGCCGTCGCGAGTAGCGCGCCCCGGCGGAAGCGACGCAGCCCTTCGATCCGCGCGGTGGCTCGGCTTCGGTATCGACGGGCTAAACTAACGTGGCAACGCAGGTCGGGTTCGGACAATTCGCGATCAGGAGTCGTGCTCAGTGATAGCCGTCCTTTTGTTGGTCGTGAGCGCGGCGGTGCTGCTCACGCTCGGTACCATCCACCTGGTCATCACCTTCGTCGGCCCCAAGCTGCGCCCGCGCGATCCGGCGCTGGAGGCGCGGATGCGCGAGGTGTCGCCGGGCATCACCCGGCAGGCCAGCATGTGGGGTTTCTGGGTCGGCTTCAATGTCAGTCACAGCCTGGCGGCGATGCTGTATGGCCTGATCTACGGATATCTCGCCATCGCGCATCCCGAAGTGCTCTTCTCCTCGGCTTATCTGCTCACGGTCGGCGCGTTGATGTTGGGCACCTTGTTCGTGGTGGCCAAGATCTACTGGTTCAGGGCGCCGCTGATCGGTATCGCGATTTCGCTGCTGTGTTACCTCGCAGGCGTGGCGGTCGCGCTGTCTTAGTTGCGACCTGCGCGGTTGGGACGGAGAGCGCTGGAACCCTCGGCCGATACTTGCCGTTTCGGCGCTGCTAGCCCGATAGTTGGCTCAGGCCGGGCGTCTCGCCCGCAGCCGGATGGGAGACTGGGCGCGTGAAACTTCTTCGGTGCGGGTTCGTCCTCGCGATGCTTGCTGCGCCCATCGCCGTGATGGCCGGTCAGCGCCCCGCCCAAGTGGCGGCGGATTTCTATCGACTGGCGATCCATCCCGACCGACCCGAGCCCGTACAGGGGCGGTTCGCGACGATGGCTCCGCTGTTGGGCGAGGATCTTTACCGGGCTTTGGCCGCATACGACGTGTACGAGAACGCCTGCGCACGCATCACCCCGCGCGGCATCAAGCCCTACATGCTCGATCAGAATCCCTTTTTTTGGGGTGCGGACGAAGCCGACGCGATGGTGGCGGCGACTGAGCGGGTCGACCGCGATGTCGCACGGGTCTGGGTCGCTTTAGTCGACGATGATGTGCGCTGGACCGATGCAGTGCTGCTGGGCAAGCAGCGCGGGCGCTGGGTGATACTCGACATCCGGTGGCAGGAGGGTGGCTCGCTGACCGAAAGGTTGATGGAATTCGCGAGCCATCGTTGCACCCCCTGACCATGCAACCCGAGGAGAACGGCATGTCATCCTTCCGCTGCGTCAAATGTAACGGCGAGTCCTGCACCGTAGGCGAGCTGCGCGCGGCCGGCGGTCTGGTTTCCTCGGTGCTCGACGTGTCGACCAACAAGTTCAAGTACGTCAGTTGCGAGACCTGCGGCTATACCGAGTTCTATCGCGCCGACCTGTCGTCGCGCGCCCAGATCTTCGACCTCCTGGTGGGATGAGCGCGATGTCGAGCCCCCTATCGGCTGCATCCTCGCTGGCCGGTGGCTGCCACTGCGGTTCGGTGCGGCTTGTCTACACCAGCGCGCTGCTGCCGGCGGACACTCATCCGCGCGCCTGTGACTGCAGCTTCTGCCGCATGCATGGCGCGGCCTATGTTTCCGACCCGGCCGGCGCGCTGCGCATCTCCGTGGCCGACGCGCAGACTTTGCAGTCGTACCGCCAAGGCTCCGAGGCCGCCCTGTTCCGCTTGTGCGGGCGTTGCGGCGTGCTGGTGGCGGTGACTTACGAGCAGGACGGCCGCATGTACGCGGCGGTCAACGCTGGCTGTCTGGACGAGCGCGACGCTTTCGCCCCGGCCGTCGGGGCCTCGCCCCAGCTCTTGAGCCGGGAGCAGAAGATCGGTCGCTGGACCCAGTTATGGGTGCCTGAGGTCGAGTGGGCGTGAGCGGGCGGCTGGCGGGCCCGTCCCGTCGGGCGAAGGACCGCCGGAAATGAATTAGGATGCGCGGCATGTCCAGAATCGACCGCCTGTCGGACCTATTCGCGTCGCCGCGTTCGCGTTCGTGGTTGTATTTCGCCACCGCGTTTGCGACGCCGCTACTGGCCTATGCGGTGCTATGGGCGGTGGACACGGGCTCGTCGGATGCCGTCGGCGGCGTGCATTGCGGCTTGCTGGGCTTGCTGTGGATGATCGTATCGGTGGTGGTGTCGATCACGCTGTTCTCGGCGGCGTTCTTCGCCGCGCTCATGGCTTACCTCGACTCGTCCAGTCGGTCGCTCGCTCGCGCCATGGAATTCCTGGGCATCGGCCTGCCGTTCATTGCAATGTGCGCAGGCTTGATCGGGGTGCTGGTGCTGAAATTGACGATCTGATCGACGCGGCGCGGACCTCCATGTCGAATGCGCGGAGTGTTCCGGTCGGCTGACGCGGCTCGGTTCGGCGCATGGCCTGCCAATCGCCTTGAGATGGATCCCCGCGCCGGCGGAGAATGCCGGCAACAGGGGGCACGATGAAACTTGAACCGGCATGGCTACTCGGCCTGCTTTTGATCGCCGGGCGAGCGCCCGCCGAGACCGCTCAGGCGCCTACGGACGACCAAGTGCTGCGCGCCTGCGCCGAAGAGGCGCAAAGGAGCGACGATCCGGTTGGCCGCAGCATGCGCTGCCTGCGCGAAGCCCGTGAGCGCGTCCAGCACCAGCTGGACGACACCTATTACCGCTTGAGCCGGAGCTTGCCACCGGCGCAGCGCGAGAAGCTGGTGGCCAGCCAGGTGGCCTGGTCCCGCTACTACGATGCCCAGACCGAGTTGACCATGGCGCGCGGGCTCGAGTTGGACAACGTGATCGAGTACCTGCGGATTCGGATGATGTGGTTCCGTCTCGAGGAGCTGAATGCGCAGAACCGGATAACGTCGGCCATTTCGGAGCGTGGGGAGTAAGCCACGGCTCTGGATTTTCGCAGGCGTGCGGCCGCTGCATCAGCGCGGATCGATGCACCGCCGCGTCCTTGGTGCTCGACGCGGCACGGGCGATCGTGTTGAGGACGCCAGGGCTGGAGACCGCCGATGACCCACAAGCTCGCCGATATCGTCTTGGGTGCCGCCGCGACGATCGCCTGGCGGCGATCCGGCGTTAGGATGGGCCTCATGAAAGCAGGGTTCTTGTTCGCATTGGCGGCGTTCTTCGGTCTGGCGCACGCGCGCGAGCCGCGCTACACCGTGATGCGCGTGGACACCCGCAGCGAGGATCTGCGCCTGTTCCTGCGCGACGAGCAGGGCGCGCCGCTGCATCGGCTCAAGCGTCTGGATACCTGGTTGAAGTCGCAAGGCAAGCGTCTGCGTTTTGCCATGAACGCCGGCATGTACGAGCCCGACTACGCGCCGGTCGGGCTGTACGTGGCCGACGGCCGCCAGCTCGCGCCGCTGAACCTGGCCGAGGGCGAAGGCAACTTCTACCTCAAGCCCAACGGGGTGTTCCTGCTCGGCGCCGACGGCCCCAAGGTCGTGGAATCCTCGCGTTATCCGGCGCTGGCCTCGGGCGTGCGTCTGGCCACGCAGTCCGGGCCGCTGCTGTTGCAGCAAGGCGCGATCCACCCGCGTTTCGACCCAGGCTCGAAGTCGCGTCAGATCCGCAACGGCGTCGGGGTCGACGGCGAGATCGCCTATTTCGTGATCAGCGAAGATCCGGTCACCTTCTACGAATTCGCGCAGTACTTCCGCGACACCTTGAAGTGTTCGGACGCGCTCTACCTGGACGGCGCGATCTCCGGCCTGTACGCGCCGGCGCTACGCCGCTACGACTCCGGCCCCAAGCTGGGGCCGATGGTGGGCGTGGTGGAGTAGGGCGGACCGCGCGTTTTCGCGCGGCCCCGCCGTGGACGCCGCGCCGCGCGCGGTTTCGGGTAGCGCCCGAGGGGGCCGCGGGTACACGCACGCGCTACCTGGCCGATCGCTGCCGGCAAGTACGCCGCGCGCCGTGGCTGCGGGCATAGATTGGTCCGCGACCTGGGACATCGGCGAACGCCGGGAGGATGTATGAAGCGGATCTTGATCGCGCTGGCGCGGGTCGTCGCCGGCTTGTGCATCCAGCTGGGCGGCATGTATCTGGCGGTGTTGATCAGCTTCGACCTCGACGGCAGCGGCCCGGATTGGCTCTGGCTGGTCGGACTGGGCTTCCTGGGCCTGGCCGGGATGGTCGCCGGCTGGATCGCGGGGCGCTATCTGATGGCCCCGGCGCTGATCCTGTTCGTGCTGGTGTGGACGGAACTGTGCGAGTACGACCAGTTGGTCTATATGACGCCGAGCGAAGCGCTCGATGCGTATCTGGGCGACATGATCTTTATGGCCTTGTGCTGCGCGGTCCTGGCTGGCGGTATCGCCCTGGGCTATCGTGATGCGCGACGCACCTGGCCCGGCCTGTCCGCGCGAGCGCCGGGACGCGTTGGGACTGGATCCGCCTAGGAGGCCGCCATGGCCGTACGCATCGTCAGACTCGGCAGCCCGCGCGCGCCCGGCGAGGGCCTGCGCATCGGCACGGTGCGGCGGCCGCCACGCGGCGTACCCAAGAGCGAGTTCGCCCGTCAGGACTGGTACGACGTCTGGTTCCCGAATCTCGCGCCCAGCCTGGACACCATGAAGCAGGCCCAGGCCGCGCAGACGCCGGCGCAATGGACCGCCTTCGTACGCAAGTACAAGGCCGAAATGGCCGTGCCGGACGCCAGCCATGCGCTGCAGTTGCTGGCGACCCTATCCCAGGACAGCGACTTTTCGGTCGGTTGTTACTGCGAGGACGAGGCGCACTGCCACCGGTCGGTGCTGCGGGCGCTGTTGGTGGAGCGCGGCGCGAAGTTGGCCTAGGGCGCCGGGACCGCCGCCTTGGGGTAGGAGCGGCGTGAGCCGCGACCCTGAAATCCGGTCGGGCGGCGCGGTCGCGGCTCACGCCGCTCCTACCCCGGAGCGGGCTCGCGGCGGGGGCTGGCAGCTCGGCCCCGAGCGCGGAAAGCCAGTCAGGACGGGCTTTGCGCCCGATTCGGCCGGTCGGCGCCGCTGTCAAGCAGTCGCGGGCCGGCCGCCTTGCCGGTAAACTACGGCTTTCCAGCGGCAGTAAAACCATGACTCCCCTGATTTTCGTCACCGGCGGCGTGGTGTCCTCGCTAGGCAAGGGCATTGCGGCAGCCTCGCTGGCGGCCATCCTCGAATCGCGCGGCCTGCGCGTGACGATGATGAAGCTCGACCCCTATATCAACGTCGATCCGGGCACGATGAGCCCGTTCCAGCACGGCGAGGTCTACGTCACCGACGACGGCGCCGAGACCGACCTGGACCTGGGCCACTACGAGCGCTATCTGCGCACCCGGCTCAGCCGCAAGAACTCGATCACCACCGGCCGCATCTACGAGAACGTGATCCGCAAGGAGCGCCGCGGCGACTACCTGGGCGGCACCGTGCAGGTGATCCCGCACATCACCGACGAGATCAAGCGCTGCATCGTCGAGGCCACCGAAGGCTACGACGTGGCCCTGGTCGAGGTCGGCGGCACGGTCGGCGACATCGAGTCGCTGCCGTTCCTGGAAGCGATCCGCCAGCTGCGTACCGAGCGCGGCCCCGAATACGCCTTGTTCATGCACCTGACCCTGGTGCCGTTCATCGCCGCCGCCGGCGAGCTCAAGACCAAGCCGACCCAGCACTCGGTCAAGGAACTGCGTTCGATCGGTATCCAGCCCGACGTGCTGCTGTGCCGCAGCGAACAGCCGCTGCCCGACAGCGACCGCCGCAAGATCGCGCTGTTCACCAACGTGCCCGAGCGCGCGGTGATCTCGGCGGTCGATCTGGACAACATCTACAAACTGCCGGAGTGGTTCCACGAGCAGGGCCTGGACGCGATCGTGCTCGAACGCCTGCGCGTCAACGCCGGTCCGGCCGACCTGCGCGAGTGGCACGAAGTGGTCGACGCCACCGAACACCCGGTGGACGAAGTCTCGATCGCGGTGGTCGGCAAGTACATCGACCATCAGGACGCCTACAAGTCGCTGGCCGAGGCGCTCAAGCACGGCGGCCTGCGCCAGCGCACCAAGGTCAAGCTGAAGTGGCTGGAGTCCAGCGAAATCGAGCGCGACGGCGTCGAGTCGCTGAAGGGCGTGGACGGCATCCTGGTGCCGGGCGGTTTCGGAGACCGCGGCTTCGAGGGCAAGGTCGCGACCGCGAAGTTCGCGCGCGAAAACGGCATCCCCTACTTCGGCATCTGTTACGGCATGCAGGCGGCGGTGGTCGATTACGCGCGCCATGTCGCCGGCCTGGACGGCGCCAACAGCACCGAGAACGACAAGGCCTGCGCGCATCCGGTGATCGGCCTGATCACCGAGTGGCGCACCGCCACCGGCGAGGTCGAGCGCCGCAGCGAGGACAGCGACCTGGGCGGCACCATGCGCCTGGGCCTGCAGGATCAGCGCATCAAGCCCGGCACCCTGGCGCGCGAGCTGTACGGCAAGGACGTGGTCGGTGAGCGTCACCGCCACCGCTACGAGTTCAACAACCGCTATCGCACTCAGCTCGAGGACGCCGGCCTGGTGATCGCGGCCAAGTCCATGGACGATCTGCTGGTGGAGATGGTCGAACTGCCAAGGTCGCAGCACCCGTGGTTCCTGGCCTGCCAGGCGCATCCGGAATTCCTGTCGACCCCGCGCGACGGCCACCCGCTGTTCATCGGCTTCGTGCGCGCCGCGCGCGAGGCCAAAGCCGGCGGCCGCCTGCTCAAGGAAGCCAGCGCATGAAGCCGGTCCTCAATCGTTCGATCCCTGACGGAGCTGCCCGATGAATTTGTGCGGATTCGAAGTCGGCCTGGACCGGCCGTTCTTCCTGATCGCCGGCCCTTGCGTGATCGAATCGATGCAGTTGCAGCTCGATGTCGCCGGCCAGCTCAAGGAGATGACCGGCGAGCTCGGCATCCCCTTCATCTTCAAGTCCAGCTTCGACAAGGCCAACCGCACCTCGGCGACGAGTTTCCGCGGCCCGGGCATGGAGGAAGGTCTGAAGGTGCTGGCCGAGGTCAAGCGCCAGCTCGATCTGCCGGTGCTGACCGATGTGCACGAGTACACGCCCATGAACGAGGTCGCCTCGGTCGTGGACGTGCTGCAGACCCCGGCCTTCCTGTGCCGGCAGACCGATTTCATCCAGAACGTGGCGCGCGCCGGCAAGCCGGTCAACATCAAGAAGGGCCAGTTCCTCTCGCCCTGGGAGATGAAGCACGTCACCGCCAAGGCCAAGGCCGTCGGCAACGAGCAGATCATGGCCTGCGAACGCGGCGCCAGCTTCGGTTACAACAACCTGGTCAGCGACATGCGCTCGCTGTCGGTGATGCGCGACACCGGTTGCCCGGTGGTGTTCGACGCCACCCATTCGGTGCAGCTGCCCGGCGGCATGGACGGCAAGTCCGGCGGCCAGCGCGAGTTCGTGCCGGTGCTGGCGCGCGCGGCGATGGCGGTGGGCATTTCCGGCATCTTCATGGAAACCCATCCGCGCCCCGAGGAAGCCCTGTCCGACGGTCCCAACGCGGTGCCGCTGCCGAAGATGCGCGCGCTGCTGGAAACGCTGGTGGAGCTGGACCGCATCACCAAGAAGAACGGCTTCCTCGAGAGTTCGTTCTGATGGGCCCCGGCGGCGACAGACGTCGCGGCAGGCGGATCACCGCGTTCGCGGCCGCGCCCTTGGCGTTCGCCTTCGCGGCGAGCGCCGCGCCCGCGCCGCCGCCCGCCGCGCCCGTTCCGGCCGAGACCGCCGACGAGACCCTCTATATGTCGCTGGCCGACCTGACCGGCGAGCTCTACAAGTGCGTCGGGCCCTACATGCAGGAAGTCGGCGGCCCCAAGGTCGCGGCCAAGGTCTACGCCGCCGGTCGCTATCCGGCCCTGGTGGTCAGCGCGTCCAGCGTGCTGGGTTCCGGCCATCTGACCGTGCTATCGGCGCGCGACAACCCCGCCGGCAGCGTCGGCCAGACCCAGTCGTTGATCGTCGCGATGGGCATGCTGGGCAGCAGCGATGCGAACTCGATTCGCCAGAACCTGCTCAGCGCCAAGGCCGTGGCCATCGTCGCGACCGAGATCGCGGGCGTCAGCGAGGGCCGCTGCAAGGTGTCGCCCGAGCTGACCGCCGCGATCGCGCGCGTGCCGCCCGAGCCCTGAGCCCGAACTTGCGTCGCCGCCGCGAATTTCATTCCATACCCCTCAATCTCCGGTCCCATTCCCGCCCATGACCACGATCACCAAGATCCACGCCCGCGAAATCCTCGACAGCCGCGGCAATCCCACGCTGGAGGCCGAGGTCACCCTGGCCGACGGCAGCTTCGGCCGCGCGATGGTGCCCTCGGGCGCCTCCACCGGCAGCAAGGAAGCCGTGGAGCTGCGCGACGGCGACAAGACCCGCTACCTGGGCAAGGGCGTGCGCAAGGCGGTGGAGAACGTGAACACCGCGATCGCCCAGGCGCTGACCGGCTTCGACGCCGCCGACCAGACCGGTCTGGACCGTCGCCTGATCGACCTGGACGGCACCGAGAACAAGGGCCGCCTGGGCGCCAACGCGCTGCTGGGCGTGTCGATGGCCAATGCGCATGCGGTTGCCGCGTCGAAGAAGCTGCCGCTGTGGCAGTACCTGGCCAACGGCCGCGCGCCGGTGCTGCCGGTGCCGATGATGAACATCATCAACGGCGGCGCGCATGCCGATAACAACGTCGATCTGCAGGAGTTCATGATCCTGCCGGTGGGCGTGCCCAACTTCGCCGAGGCGCTGCGCGCCGGCGCCGAGGTCTTCCACGCGCTCAAGTCGGTGCTCAAGGGCCGCGGCCTGAGCACCGCGGTCGGCGACGAGGGCGGTTTCGCGCCCGACCTGCGCAGCAACGAGGAAGCGCTGGAAACCATTCTGGAAGCGATCGGCAAGGCCGGATACAAGGCCGGCGAGGACATCCTGCTGGGTCTGGACGTGGCCTCCACCGAGTTCTACGACAACGGCAAGTACCACCTGGTGGGCGAGGGCAAGCGCCTGACCAGCGAGCAGTTCGTCGACTTCCTGGCCAACTGGGCCGCGCAGTATCCGATCGTGACCATCGAGGACGGCATGTCCGAGGACGATTGGACCGGCTGGAAGCTGCTCACCGAGAAGATCGGCCACAAGGTGCAGCTGGTCGGCGACGACCTGTTCGTGACCAATCCCAAGATCTTCCAGGAAGGCATCGACAAGCACGTCGCCAACGCGATCCTGATCAAGGTCAACCAGATCGGCACCCTGACCGAGACCTTGGAAGCGATCGCCATGGCGGACGCGGCCAAGTACGCGGCCGTGGTCTCGCACCGTTCGGGCGAAACCGAGGACACCACGATCGCCGACATCGCCGTGGCCACCACCGCGACCCAGATCAAGACCGGCTCGCTGTGCCGCAGCGACCGCGTCGCCAAGTACAACCAGTTGCTGCGCATCGAAGAACAGCTGGGCGCCGCGGCCCGTTACGCCGGCCGCGACGCGTTCGTGTCCTTGAAGCGCTGAGCGGCCGGGGAGGGCGGACATGCGCTGGCTGCGAGTGCTGGTGATCGTCCTGGCGGGCCTGCTCGCCTTCCTGCAGTACCGTCTGTGGATGGGCCAGGGCGGTACCCGTTCGGTGGCCGCGCTGGAGCAACAGGTGCAGCAGCAGACCCGCGACAACGGCGGGCTGCGTCAGCGCAACGCCGCCCTCGCGGCCGAGGTCGAGGACCTCAAGTCCGGCGAGGCGGCGGTCGAGGAGCGTGCGCGCAGCGAGCTGGGCATGATCAAGCCCGGCGAAACCTTCTACCGCGTGGTCGAACCCGAAACCCCGACCAACGCGCAGGCCGCGCCGGCCGGCACGGACGCGCCGGCGCCGTGACGGCGGTGTACCGCCCGTTCCGGATCGACGCGGAGCCGGGCCGATGAGCGCGCCGATCTGGGCGGTGATGCCCGCGGCCGGTCGCGGCACGCGTTTCGGCGGCGAAACCCCCAAGCAATACCTGGTCGCGGCCGGTAAGCCGCTGATCGCGCACGCGCTGGACGCCTTGCTCGCGCATCCGCGCGTGGCCGGCGCGATGGTGGCCTTGGCCGCGGACGACGCGCTGTGGCCGGGTTGGAGCGAGCGCCAGGGCAAGCCGGTGCTGCGCTGCGTCGGCGGCGGCGAGCGCGCCGATTCGGTACTGGCGGCACTGCGCGCGCTGCCCGACGGCGTCGGCGACGACAGCCTGGTGCTGGTGCACGATGCGGCGCGCCCGAACCTGCGCCGCGCCGACCTGGATGCCTTGATCGTCGCGGCCGAAGCCGACTCCGACGGCGCCATCCTCGGCGCGCCCCTGCGCGATACCCTCAAGCGCGCCAACGATCGACGCATTCTCTCCACCGAACCGCGCCAGGGCTTGTGGCGCGCGTTCACGCCG
Organism: Lysobacter sp. Root983; assembly: GCF_001429345.1. Classification (NCBI taxonomy): domain Bacteria; kingdom Pseudomonadati; phylum Pseudomonadota; class Gammaproteobacteria; order Lysobacterales; family Lysobacteraceae; genus Lysobacter; species Lysobacter sp. Root983. The sequence continues at coordinate 447,505 of NZ_LMJO01000017.1, read as the reverse complement.
CAGGCCTTCCGCCGCGGCGCGCTGAGCACCGCGCTGCGCGACGCCGCGGTGGCCGGCCTGGTCGTCACCGACGAGGCCGCGGCGATGGAATACGCGGGCCTGCATCCGCGTCTGGTGGAAGGCCGCGAGGACAATCTCAAGGTGACGACGCCGGCGGATTTGGCGCTGGCGGAGTATTTGCTGGGGAAGGTTTAGCGGTTCTTTCGGCGTCGCTCCCGCTTGGGTCGCCGCTCTTGATCGTCATTCCCGCGAAGGCGGGAATCCAGTGACTTCAGCGCGATACGGAAAGAGCCGACGTGGCTCCATTTCTGCCGATGGCCTCAGCGCTAAGACTGTTTTGCATTGCCGATTCTCCGGGGCTTTCGCCTGCGGTTTGGATGTGCCGCTAAAGTCACTGGATTCCCGCCTTCGCGGGAATGACGGCAAGAACAAACGGCGTAGGGGCGAATGACAGCAAGTACGGACGCCGGCAAGTACGAACGCTGCCGCGCTTGGTTCTCGATCGCAGCTGCGTCTCGCTCGTCATTCCCGCGAAAGCGGGAATCCAGTGACTTCAGCGCGATGCGGAAAGAACCGAGGTAGGTCCGCTTCTGTCGGCGACCTCAGCCCTAAGGCTGTTCCTGCATTGTCGAATCTGCGGGGCTTTTGCCTGCCGTTTGGACATGCCGCTAAAGTCACTGGATTCCCGCTTTCGCGGGAATGACGGCAAAAAACCAGGCTTCGCGGGCTGCTGAGTCGACGGCTCCCCCGGGAATTTCGTCATAATTGCCCCCGATTCCCTCAGGCGGCACCCACTCATGCGCATCGGCCAAGGCTACGACGTCCACGCATTCGGCGATGGCGACCACGTCATGCTCGGCGGGGTGCGGGTGCCGCACGATCGCGGCGTGCTTGCGCATTCGGACGGCGACGTGGTCCTGCATGCGCTGTGCGACGCCATGCTCGGGGCGTTGGCGCTGGGCGATATCGGCCAGCACTTTCCGCCCAGCGACGAGCGCTGGCGCGGCGCCGACAGTCGTCGTTTTCTGCGTCACTGCAACGAGCTGATCGCGCAGCGCGGTTATCGGGTCGGCAACGCCGACGTCACCGTGGTCTGCGAGCGGCCCAAGGTCGGTCCGCATGCGCTGGCCATGCGCGAGGCGATCGCGCAGGACCTGGGCATCGCCCTGGACGCGGTCAGCGTCAAGGCCACCACCAGCGAGAAGCTGGGCTTCACCGGCCGCGGCGAAGGCATCGCCGCGACCGCGATCTGTCTGCTGGTGCCGGCGTGAGCGGCGAGCCCGCGCTGGCGCGCGCGCATGGCGCGCCGGCTCTGCGCGCGCGCATCCGCAGCGTGCCCGAGGATTTCCTGGTCGAGGAACTGCCGGGCTTCGCGCCCAGCGGCAGCGGCGAGCACCTGCTGCTGACGATAGAAAAGCGCGGCATGAACACCGCCTTCGCGGCCAAGCGGATCGCCGCCTGGGCCGGCGTCGGCGAGCTGGCGATCGGCTACGCCGGCCTCAAGGACCGTCACGCGCTCACCCGCCAACGCTTCAGTGTGCACCTGCCCAAGCGCGTCGCGCCCGATCTGGCGACGCTGCAGGAAGCCTCCGCGTCGGGCGAGGGCTTGCGCGTGCTCGACAGCGCATGGCACGCCAAGAAGCTGCCGCGCGGCGCCCTGGCCGGCAACCGCTTCGTGCTGACCCTGCGCGAGCCGGAAGGCGAGCGGGCGGCGATCGAAACCCGTTTGCAGGCGATCGCCGCGCGCGGCGTGCCCAACTATTTCGGCGAGCAGCGCTTCGGCCGCGACGGCGACAACGTCGCCAATGCGCTGGCGATGTTCGGCGGCCGCCGCGTCAAGCGCGAACAGCGCAGCCTGCTGCTGTCGGCCGCGCGCTCGGAGCTGTTCAACCGGGTCCTGGCCGCGCGCGTGGGCGCCGGCTGCTGGGATCGGCCCCTGGACGGCGAGGTCTGGATGCTGGACGGCAGCCGCAGTGTGTTCGGGCCGGAGCCCTACGACGACACGCTGGCCGCGCGCCTGGCCGGGTTCGACATCCATCCCAGCGGCCCGCTCTGGGGCCGCGGCGAACTGCGCAGCCGCGAGGCCGCGGCCGCCATCGAGCTGGCGGCGCTGGCCGGCGAGGACGCCGCCGCGTTGCGCGCGGGCCTGGAGCAGGCCGGCCTCAACCAGGAACGGCGCGCCCTGCGCCTGCGTCCGACCGCGCTGAACTGGCGTTGGCTTGACGGCCCGGAAGGCGTCGCACTGGAACTGGATTTCGTGCTGCCGGCGGGCGCTTATGCCACGGTCGTACTCGCCGAACTGGGCGAAATCTCGACGCTCGTTCGGCCCTGATCGACCGTTCGTCGGAAAGCAACGGGGGGCACTGGTTGCTCCTGAGGGCGGGCGTATAAGCCAAAAGAGCGACCGGCAATGGTGCCGGGCGCTGCAAGCCTCAGGAGACGGGAATATGAACGCGTCCTTGAAAGTCGTTTTGCTGTCGCTGTCCGTCCTCGGTCTGGCCGCCTGCGCTGGGCATAGCACCAAGAGCGCCTACGTACCGCCGCAGAAAGCGCCGTCGATCATGGACAACGACGAGCTCTACATGGCGCAGGTGGAACGCATCGCGCGTCGCCGCGGCATCGATGTGACCTGGGTCAACCTGCCGCGCAAGCCGCTCGCCAAGCACGAAGATTGACCTTGCTCAGCGCCGCCTGAGCGGCGGCGCGAGCAGCACCAGCACCGCTCCGGTACCGCCCTGCGAGGGCGGTGCGGAGTGGAAGGCCAGTATGTCGCCGCGCTGCCGCAGCAGCCGGTCGACCAGGTTCTTCAGCACCGGCAGGCCCCGGCTGTCGACGTACTCCGTGCCGCGGCGGTGGCCCTTGCCGTGGATCACTCGCACGCATCCCAGCCCGTGCTCGCGCGCGTCGTGCAGAAACGCGCGCAGCAGCGCCTCGGCCTCGCGCACGTCGCTGCCGTGCAGGTCCAGTTCCTCCTGGGCGGAGATCTCGCCGCGGCGCAGGCGCTGGAACACCCGCGGCGGCAGTTCGTCGCGGCGGTAGGACAGGGCGTCGCCGGATTCGAGCTCGCCGGCCCCGGCCAGGCTGGCGTCCAGCGCATGCCGGAATTCCTCGCGCGCCTGCGCCTCGTCGCGTTCGGCCATGCGCGCGCGCGGCTTGGGCTTGGGCGCGCTGGGCGGCAGCGCGGCCTCGGGCAGCCGCCGCACCGGCCCGATCGCGGAGCGGAACAGTTCGGCGGCGTCTTCGTCGTCGTCGTTCGGATCGGCCATGCGGAAACTTTAGCAGGGCGGTCGGGGCCTGCCCTCGGATACGGATGCCTCGCACGCTCCCGATTCGCGGTAGCAGCGGCGTGAGCCGCGACCACGAGATCACGGCCAGCACGCCGCTCCTACCCCAAGGCAGGGGCCAAACCCAGCGCGATCTTTCCGATCCTGGCCGCAGCGATCCGGATCGTGGTCCAGCGCCGCGAGCGGTGCGGGAGCCGGTAACGCCCATCGGCTATCATGGGCCCGTGCGCCGTTCGCGCGCTCCCGAGGTTGCGAAGAACTTACGTTCCACGGACCTCGGTGCCCACCCCGTTTCGAAGCTGTGCGGTAACGCAAGGGAGTCCATGCGAGTTCTCGTGAGTAACGACGATGGCGTCGACGCCCCCGGCATCCGCGTCCTGGCGCAGACCCTGCGCGAGGCCGGCCATGAGGTGCTGGTGGTCGCCCCCGACCGCGACCGTTCCGGCGCGAGCAATTCGCTGACCCTGGATGCCCCGGTGCGCGTGCACCAGCTCGACGCTTCGACCTGGCGCGTGCACGGCACTCCGACCGACTGCGTCCACGTCGCGATCACCGGCATGCTCGAGGTCGAGCCCGACCTGGTGGTCTCCGGCATCAACAACACCGCCAACCTCGGCGACGACGTGATCTATTCGGGCACCGTCGCCGCGGCGATGGAAGGCCGCTTCCTGGGCCTGCCGGCGCTGGCGATGTCGCTGCAGACGGTGGACCACGACGGCAAACATTACGAGACCGCCGCGCGCGCCGCGGTCGAGATCATCGCGCGTCTGCGCACCGATCCGCTGCCGGCCGACACCATCCTCAACGTCAACGTGCCCGACCTGCCCTGGGGCGAGATCGCCGGCTTCGAGGTCACCCGCCTGGGCAACCGTCACCGCGCCGAGGCCTGCATCCCGCAACGCGATCCGCGCGGGCGCCAGTGGTGGTGGATCGGCGCTGCCGGCCCCGAACAGGACGCCGGCCCCGGCACCGATTTCCATGCGCTGCGCCGCGGCTGCATTTCGATCACCCCGATCCACGTCGACCTGACCCGTTACCAGGCGTTGGATCAGGTCGCCAGCTGGGTCGGCGGGCTCGCCGCCGAGCTGGAGCAGGGCGCATGAACGTGCGCATGCGTCTGCAACCCGAGGCGATCGGCACCGGCATGACCTCGCAGCGCGTGCGCGACCGCCTGGTCGAGCGCCTGCGCGACAACGGCATCGGCGACGAGCGCGTGCTCAACGCGATCCGCACCGTGCCGCGTCATTTGTTCGTCGACGAGGCGCTGGCCACGCGCGCCTACGAAGACACCGCGCTGCCGATCGGCCACGGCCAGACCATCTCGCAGCCGTGGGTGGTGGCCAAGATGACCGAGGCCCTGCTCGCCGACGGCATGCCGGGCAAGGTGCTGGAGATCGGCACCGGCTCGGGCTACCAGGCCGCGATCCTGGCCGCGCTGGGTCTGGACGTGCACACCGTCGAGCGCATCGGCGAGCTGCTGCGCACCGCGCGCAAGCGCTTCCGCCAGCTCGGCTTGAACGTGCGCAGCAAACACGACGACGGCCGCATCGGCTGGCCCGAGAACGGCCCCTTCGACGCCATCATCGTCACCGCCGCCGCGCCGGCCCTGGTCGATGCGCTGACCGCGCAGCTGGCGCCGGGCGGCACCCTGATCGCGCCGGTCGGCGGCTCCTCGTCGCAGTCGCTGCTCAAGCTGCGCAAGGACGCCGACGGCAACGTCAGCCAAACCACGCTCGCGCCGGTGGTGTTCGTGCCGCTGCTGTCGGGCATGATCGATTGAACGCCGCGCGCCACAGGGATACTGAGTGAAGATTTTCGGTCCGCTCTACGAGCGCACGCTGGCCTGGGCCGCCCACCGTCATGCACCGGCCTATCTCACCGGTTTGAGCTTCGTCGAAGCGATCATCTTCCCGGTGATGCCCGAGGTGATGCTGGCGCCGATGTGCGTGGCCCAGCCCAAGCGCGCGTTCTGGTTCGCGACCTTGAGCCTGATCGGCTCGATGGCCGGCGCCCTGGTCGGCTACGCGCTGGGCCATTACGCGTTCGAGGCCCTGAAGCCGATGTTCGCGGCCCTGGGCATGCTGGACAACATCGAGGCGGGCATCGCCACGGTCCAGGCCAAGATGGTCGAATCGCCGTGGGCGGTGTTCACCTTCCTGGTGATCGGCGGCTTCATGCCGATTCCGATGAAGGTGTTCACCTGGGCGTCGGGCATCGTCGGCGTTCCCATGCTGCAATACGTGCTGAGCATGCTGATCGGTCGCGGCAAGCGGGTGTTCCTGCTGGCGCTGGTGATCCGGATCGGCGGGCCGCGCGCCGAGGCCGCGCTGCGTCGCTATATCGAGCCCTTGGGCTGGATCGCGACCGCGGTGGTGGTGGCCGGCATCGGCTGGCTGTGGTGGCACGCCCAATCTGGAGCATGAAAGCGCGCATGACTAACAACGGACTGTCGCTCATCGACACCATCCCCGCCGGCTCGGCCAAGACCGGCCGAGCTCTGGTCGTGGTCGCCGCGGCGCTTGTGCTGGCGGCTTGTTCGAGCACGGTGGTCCGCGAACCCTCACGCGGCGGCCGGACCCCGGTGCGCGTGTCCACGCCCAAATACGGCGCCAGCGCGGTGGTCCAGCGCGGCGACACCATGTACGGCATCGCGTTCCGCAACGGCATCGACGCGCGTGATCTGGCCGCCTGGAACGGCATCAGCGCGCCGTACACGATCTATCCCGGTCAGCGCCTGAAGCTGTATCCGGGCAGCGGCAACGCCACCGCCTCGCGTCCGCCGGTGTCGCGTCCGGTGCCGGCGCGCCCGGGCGGCACGACGCCGGTCACCGGCACGCCGAGCGCGCCGACGGTGCGTCCGCCGGTAGCGACGGCGCCCTCGCGTCCGCCGCCGGCGCCGACCGCGCCGGTCAGCAGCGGCATCGACTGGCGTTGGCCCGCCGACGGTCAGCTGCTGAGCCGCTACGTCGCCGGCGAACCGACCAAGCAGGGCATCGACATCGCCGGCAGCAGCGGCGCGCCGGTGCGCGCGGCCAGCGACGGCGTCGTGGTGTATTCGGGTTCGGGCTTGGTCGGCTACGGCGAACTGATCATCATCAAGCACAACGATGCCTGGTTGTCGGCCTACGGCCACAACCGCAACCGCATGGTCAACGAAGGCCAGTTGGTGAAGTCCGGCCAGCAGATCGCCGAAATGGGCCGCAGCGGCGCCGCGCGCGACATGCTGCACTTCGAGGTCCGCTACAACGGCAAGCCGGTTGATCCGTTGTTGTATCTGCCGAAGAAGTGATCGGGCGCCGACGGCACCACACCGCGATATCGAATTCTGCTTTGGGGTAGGAGCGGCGTGAGCCGCGACCTCGTTGTGGCCGAAGTTGCGCGATCGCGGCTTACGCCGCTCCCACAGAAAGCCGGCGGTTACGCCGCGACGGGTGGATCTTGCTTTGGGGTAGGAGCGGCGTGAGCCGCGACTGCGTGGTGGCCGAAGTTGCGCGATCGTGGCTTACGCCGCTCCCACAGAATGGCGGCGGTTACGCCGCGACGGGTGGATCTTGCTTTGGGGTAGGAGCGGCGTGGGCCGCGACTGCGTCGTGGCCGAAGTTGCGTGGTCGCGGCTTACGCCGCTCCCACAGGAAGCCAGCGGTTACGCTGCGACGGGTGGTCTTGCTTTGGGGTAGGAGCGGCGTGAGCCGCGACCTCGTCGTGGCCGAAGTTGCGCGGTCGCGGCTTGAGCCGCTCCTACGGGAGGCGGTGTTAGCCGCGGCGATGGGGTTTGCTTTCGCCAATGCGGGACGGCTTAGGCGGGGGCACGCACACCGAACTGCGCCGCGTGTAATCGTAACCCCAGGTCCGATGACCGGCGGTGTCGATGTGGATCGCACCGGAGTCGTAGAAGCCCAGCCCGAAGCGTCGTGCGGCGCCATGCGTGCGCCAGTAGGCGCACAGCTGTTGGTGCAGGCCGTCCTCGTGGGCCAGGTCGAAATCCAGCGCCGCGTTGCTCAGATGCTTGCTGCCCGGGGCGCCGCCCTCGCAGCGGTTCAGGGCCGGGTTGCGATAGCCCGAACCCACGCTGGCCCGATCCAGCAGGCCGGCGCCGTGCAGTTCGCGCACCAGACGCAGGGTCGGGACTATCGCCGGCCACTGCGACTGCGGCGGCACCGCGAATTCCTCGTCCGCGCAGCCTCGCCAACGCCGCGCGCTGCGTAGCAACTGTTGCGGCGGCAGCACGTCGGCGACGCCGTGCGTGCGCAGATAGCCGAGATAGGCGTCGGCAGCCCCGGCGCGGGTCCGGTGCCACTTGGCGTAGCGTTCGGCGGGCGTCGGGGCAGGGGGAGGAGGCGTACAGGCGCCGATCGCCAGCGCGACCAGCAGTACCCACAACCCGGCGCGTTGGCTCATGCGCCCAGCACGAACCCCGCCACCACGCGCCGGCCTTCGCCGGCGAGCACGTTGAAGGTGCGCGCGGCGGCGGCGTTGGTCATGGTTTCCAGGCCGACACCGCGGCTGAGGCAGGCGGCCAGGGTGGCCGGCGGCGGGAAGGCCTGGGTGGCGCCCGCGCCCAGCACGATCAGTTCGGGGTCCAGCGCCAGCAGGGGCGCGAGGTCGTCCAGGCTGAGTTGACGCACGTCCTGGACCGCCCAGCCCTCGATCAGGGTGTCGGGGGAAAGCACGAAGCTGGCTTCGAGCCGGCGCTCGTTGACCAGGGCGACCTGGCCGTCGGCGCCGCGCAGGAAGTAGGTGTGGTCCGGGTTTTCCAGCGTCAGTTGCATAGGGCTGGGATTCGGGATTGGAGATTCGGGATTCGTTTGAACGAGGGGCTTGGGGGCTTGAACGAGGGGCGGGCCGGCTAGGCGGGAGGTTGGGCCGTTCAGCTTTGCCGAATCCCCAATCCCGACTCCCTAATCCCAGCCGTTAAGCCGTTCAGGCCCGCGGCAACACGATCTGGCGCTTGTCCTTGCTCTGGCGGTAGTACACGGCGGTATGGCCGATGCGCTGGACCAGGGCCGCGCCGGTGCGCTCGGCGAGCTCGACGATCATGGCGTCGCGGACCTCGCGGTCGTCGGCGCCGACCTTGACCTTAATGAGCTCGTGGTGCTCCAGGGCCAGGTCGATCTCGGCCACCAGGGCGTCGGTGATGCCCTTGCCGCCGACCTGCAGCATCGCCTTCAGGTCATGCGCCTGGCCCCGCAGGAATCGAGTCTGGGAGGAGGTCAGGAGGGTGGGCATTCGGGCACGCAACGGGGTACGGAGGGGGCGTCAGGGTATCATGGCGGCCCACTAGCCCCGCCGGCCGCCATGGCAACCCGCAGTAAAAGCAGCCAACGCTGGCTCAAGGAACACTTCTCCGACCCCTTCGTGAAGAAGGCCAAGGCCGAAGGTTTGCGCTCGCGCGCGGCCTACAAGCTGGAGGAGCTGGTCGAGCGCGACCGTCTGCTCAAGCCGGGCATGGTCGTGGTGGACCTGGGCGCGGCCCCGGGCGGCTGGTCGCAGTGGGTCAGGCAGGCCTTGGGCCCCAAGGGCCGGGTCATCGCCCTGGACATTCTGGAGATGCCCAGCCTGGCCGGGGTCGAGTTCCTTCATGGCGATTTCAGGGAGGATGCGGTCCTATCCCAGCTGGAGGCCAGCCTGGGCGGACATACGGTGGACCTTGTGCTGTCGGACATGGCCCCCAATATGAGCGGTGTGGATGCGGTGGACCTGCCGCGAGCGATGCACCTGTCGGAGCTGGCGATGGATTTCGCCGACCGTCATCTGCGCGTGGACGGCGCGTTCCTGATCAAGCTGTTCCAGGGCGTGGGCTTCGACGACTACGTGCGCGAGCTGCGCCGTCGTTACGCCAAGGTCTCGATCCGCAAACCCGCGGCCTCGCGCAAGCGTTCGCCCGAGGTTTACGCCCTGGCACAGGGCAAGCGGGCACAAATTAAGTAAGGTGCGGGATTCGGGCCCAGGCCCGGTATTCCGATCTCACGGCGCACAGACGCGCCAGCGGCAACCAGGCCCCCCACGGGCAGCAGGCAGGAACTGAATGAACGACTTGGCCAAGAATCTGTTGCTCTGGGTGATCGTCGCCGTCGTATTGATGTTGGTGTTCCGCGCGTTCGGTCCGCCGGCCGGTGCCAGCGATGTGGTCGCCTACGACCAATTCGTGCAGCAGGTGCAGGGCGACCGGATCAAGAAGGTCAACATCTCCGACGACAAGACCACGATCAATGGCGAGCGCAAGGACGGGACCACGTTCACGACCTACTCGCCCGACGACAAGGAACTGGTCAACGATCTGATCAACCACAAGGTCGCCATCGAGCAGGCGCCGCCGCAGAGCGGTCCGTCGATCTTCCTGATCCTGATCAACGTGCTGCCCTGGCTGCTGTTCATCGGCATCTGGGTCTATTTCATGCGCCAGATGCAGCAAGGCGGCAGCAAGGGCGCGATGAGCTTCGGCCGTTCGCGCGCCAAGCTGCAGGGCGAGGACCAGGTCAAGGTGACCCTGGCCGACGTCGCCGGCTGCGACGAGGCCAAGGAGGAAGTCGGCGAGCTGGTCGAGTTCCTGCGCGATCCGTCCAAGTTCCAGAAGCTGGGCGGCAAGATTCCGCGCGGCGTGCTGATGGTCGGCCCGCCGGGTACCGGCAAGACCCTGCTGGCGCGCGCGATCGCCGGCGAGGCCAAGGTGCCGTTCTTCTCGATCTCCGGTTCGGACTTCGTCGAGATGTTCGTCGGCGTCGGCGCCAGCCGCGTGCGCGACATGTTCGAGCAGGCCAAGAAGCACGCCCCCTGCATCATCTTCATCGACGAGATCGACGCGGTCGGCCGCCATCGCGGCGCCGGCCTGGGCGGCGGTCACGACGAGCGCGAGCAGACCCTCAACCAGTTGCTGGTCGAGATGGACGGTTTCGAAGGCGGCGAAGGCGTGATCGTGATCGCCGCGACCAACCGCCCCGACGTGCTCGACCCGGCGCTGCTGCGTCCGGGCCGTTTCGACCGCCAGGTCGTGGTCGGCCTGCCCGACGTCAAGGGCCGCGAGCAGATCCTGCGCGTGCACATGCGCAAGCTGCCGCTGTCCGACGATGTGGTGCCGATGACGATCGCGCGCGGCACGCCGGGCTTCAGCGGCGCCGACCTGGCCAACCTGTGCAACGAGGCGGCGCTGTTCGCCGCGCGCGAGAACGGCAAGGAAGTGCGCATGGAGCACTTCGACCGCGCGCGCGACAAGATCATGATGGGCACCGAGAACCGCTCGATGGCCATGAGCGAGGAAGAGAAGAAGCTCACCGCCTACCACGAGGCCGGCCACGCGATCGTCGGCCGCCTGGTTCCCGATCACGACCCGGTCTACAAGGTCACCATCATCCCGCGCGGCCGCGCGCTGGGCGTAACCATGTACCTGCCGGAAGGCGACCGTTACAGCTACAACAAGATCAACATCGAAAGCCGCCTGTGCTCGCTGTACGGCGGGCGCGTGGCCGAGGAGCTGATCTTCGGCGCCGACATGGTCACCACCGGCGCGTCCAACGATATCGAGCGCGCCACCAAGATGGCCCGCAACATGGTCACCAAGTGGGGCCTGTCCGAGCTGGGCCCGATCACGTACGGCGAGGAAGAGGACGAAGTCTTCCTGGGCCGTTCGGTCACCCAGCACAAGAACGTGTCCGACGAGACCGCGCGCAAGATCGACGAGGTCGTGCGCGGCATCCTCGACAACGCCTACGCCCGCACCACCCAGATCCTGAAGGGCAACCTGGACAAGCTGGAAATGATGGCCGGCGCCCTGCTGCAGTACGAGACCATCGACGCGGGCCAGATCGACGAGATCATGGCCGGACGCGAACCGGGTCCGCCGGCGGACTGGGTCAAGTCGGGCAAGACCAGCAAGGACGACAAGGGCCGTCCGGGCGCGATCGGCGGTCCCGCCGCGCAGACCTGAATCAGGCTGGATTCGCTTACGAGAGCGCCGGGCTAGCCCCGGCGTTTTCGTTTAGGGCGGAAGGCGTCGGGTGGGAAGGTTCGTCGCGGCTTACGCCGCTCCCACAGGAAGCAGCGAGCGGATCGGCGGGCGTGCATCCCCCGCCACGCGCGGAGTACGGCCACGGGCTTCGCTGGATTCGCTTACGAGAACGCCGGGCTAGCCCCGGCGTTTTTCGTTTGGGGCGGGAGGCGTCGGGTGGGAAGGTTCATCGCGGCTTACGCCGCTCCCACAGGAAGCGAGCGGATCGGCGGGCGCGCAGGCCCTGCCGCGCGCCTGAGTGCGGCCGCTGCTTCCTGTGGGAGCGGCGTGAGCCGCGATCGCGACACGCGCTTGCCGACGACCGCTCGTGCGCAGTCGTCTATCGGCAACCCCCGCTCCCGTTCTCGAACGCATCCTCCACCCGTGCGCGGTAGCATGCCGGCTCGCCCCGACGCCGCACGAGACCGCCCATGTTCGACCTCGCCCCGATCCTGGATTGCAACGGCCGCGCCCTCAAGCTGGACCGGCCGCGCGTGATGGGCATCGTCAATGTCACCCCCGATTCGTTCTCCGACGGCGGCGCGCACGACAGCGCGGAGGCCGCGGTCGCGCATGGGCTGCGCCTGGCGGAGGAGGGCGCCGACGTGCTCGACATCGGCGGAGAGTCCACCCGACCGGGCGCCGACGAGGTGCCGGTGGAGGAAGAGCTGCGCCGGGTGATTCCGGTGATCGAGCGCTTGGCGCGGGACACGCCGCTGCCGATCAGCATCGACACCTCCAAGCCCGAGGTCATGCGCGCCGCGGTCGCGGCCGGCGCCGGCCTGATCAACGACGTGTACGCGCTGCGCCGCGAGGGCGCGCTCGATACCGCGGCCGCGCTGGGCGTGCCGGTGATACTGATGCATATGCAGGGCGAGCCGCGCAGCATGCAGGCCGCGCCGGAGTACGACGACGTCGTCGCGGAAGTGCATCGCTTCCTGGCCGAGCGCATCTTCGCCGCCGAGATGGCGGGCATCGCCAAGAAAAAGATCGTGGTCGATCCAGGCTTCGGTTTCGGCAAGACCCTGGCACACAACCTGACCCTGCTGGCGCAACTGGAACGCTACGCCGAACTCGGCGTGCCGGTGTTGGCCGGCCTGTCGCGCAAGAAGAGCATAGGCGAGCTCACCGGTCGCGAATCGGCGCGCGAGCGCGTGCACGGTTCGGTCGCCGCGCACCTGATCGCGGCCCAGCGCGGCGCGCGCCTGCTGCGCGTGCACGATGTCGCCGCGACGGTGGACGCGCTCAAGGTGTGGGGGGCGGTGGCGGCGCAGGCGATGCCGCGTCGCGCGGCGGCGCCGTCGATGCCGAAGTGGCCGGACGACGAATAAGCCGCAGACGTGCCGGCATTGGCCGGCGCATGCATTCGGTCGTGGCATGGCGCGCACGGTTGCGCGGGCATGCCGCATCTGGCGTCTGCGCGCGGCGATGCGATGGCCTTGTGCTTCATGGCGCAACGTGGGCAAGACGCGCGATTTTTTTTGCGCGCATCCGAGCGGGCTGCGCATTCCCTTCTCCCGCAGGCGGGAGTAGGTGCCCGCAGGGCGGATGAGGGCGCGCGACCAAGCGCGAACGACGTCTCTGTCGTAGCCCCTCACCCCAACCCCTCTCCCGCACGCGGGAGAGGGGCTCCGCGAGGCGCTCGTTTCGCGTCGCATTGCACCTTGGTGCGCGAACGCCGCGCTTCGGCGTCGGCCGTTCGCAGCGATGGCGAATTTGTCGCCAAACTTGCTGCGCCCCTTGCGCCCCTTGCGCCGCCTGGCTTGCGCGCGGTTCATCACGCAACTGTCCGCAGGCTTGTCCACAGGCGATGTGGATAGTCGCGCGCGATGCGCGTGCAAGCGCATCGGAATGGGAAATTCAAGCTTGACGCGATCGCCAATCTGGGCATGCGCACGCGTTCGTTCGGGATGCCGAAAAGCCGGAATCTGTCAAACAATTTCGCTGGCTAATTTTTAGCCAAATTCCTTGCGGGCCTTGCTGCGCCTGGCTCTGCGCGGGCTTCGCGCGAGACTGTCCGCAGGCTTGTCCACAGGCCATGTGGATTAGTCGCGACGCCCGCGTCGTATTGCGTTGCAGCACGCAATGGCGGCGATTGCGTATTGACGAATCCGATCGCATTCGTTCCGCATCCGCGGTTCGCGCGGCGACCGTCGGGCATGCGTCTTCGCGCAGGCAAGTCAAGCGATTTCGCTGGTCATTTTTTCGACAGACCTCTTGCGCTCCTTGCTGCGCCTGGCTCTCAGCCATGTCGTCCCAATACTGTCCGCAGGTTTGTCCACAGGCTTTGTGGATAGCGCGCAGGCGCTGGCGAAAATTTGATCGAACCGCGCGCGGGCCTTGCTGCGCCTGCGCCGCAGCGGCTTATCAACAGGCTTGCCCCAGCGCTTGCCCACAAGCTTTGTGGAAACCGCTGGGTGGTGCGTGCTTCCGCGAGGTGCGCGGCTGTGCGAGTCTGCGCGCTCGCCTCCGTACCGGAACCGTCGCCTCCGCATGTCCGCCGACCCGCGCCCGCTCGCGATCGCCCTGATGGGCCCGACCGCTTCGGGCAAGACCGCGCTCGCGCTGGACTGGGCGCAGCGCTACGGCGGCGAGATCGTCAGCGTCGACTCGGCCCTGGTCTACCGTGGGCTGGACATCGGCTCGGCCAAGCCGAGCTCGGAGGAGCAGGCGCGGGTGCCGCACCATCTGATCGACCTGCGCCAGCCCTGGCAGCCGTACTCGGCGGCCGAGTTCGCCGTCGATGCCCGGCGCGCGCTGGACCAGATCGCCGCGCGCGGGCACCTGCCCATCCTGGCCGGCGGCACCGGCTTGTACTTCCACGCCCTGTTGCAGGGGCTGGCGCCGATGCCGGAGGCCGACCCTGGTGTGCGCGCCCAGCTCGAAGCCGAGGCTGGTCAACGCGGCTGGGCGGCCCTGCACGCGGAGTTGACCGCGCTGGACCCGGAGGCGGCCGCGCGCATCCACGCCACCGACGCCCAGCGCATCCAGCGCGCGCTCGAGGTCTACCGCTTGTCCGGCCGCCGCATCAGCGACTGGCGGCGCGAGGCCGCCGGCGCGCCGCGCCTGCCGTACCGGGTGCTGAAGCTGGTGCTGGCGCCGACCGATCGCGCCGTCCTGCACGCGCGCATCGCCCAGCGCTTCGACGCCATGCTGGCCGGCGGCTTCCTCGACGAGGTCCGGGCTTTGCGCGGCTTGCCGGAATTGCAGGCGCATCCGCGGCCGTTGGACTTGCCGGCCTTGCGCGCGGTCGGCTACCGCCAGGCCTGGGAATTCCTGGACGGCGAGGGCGGCGCGCAGGCCTTGGCCGAGTTCCGCGACCGCGGCATCTACGCCACCCGCCAGCTCGCCAAGCGCCAATTGACCTGGCTGCGCGGGCAGTTGGATGCCCGCTGGTTCGACCCGGCCGCCGACGCCCAGGCCTTGGAACGGGCCGCCGCGCTGTTCATCGGCGGATCCCGGCACGCCCATCGCAAAGCCTGAGTTCGGGCCGTATCCGCAACGGCCACTTGCGTTACCATCGGCCGGTCACCGCTGTGGGGACAGCTACCGGCGACGCGGTCCGACAGGATGTCCAGGGCCGTCTTTGGCACCGAACCTTATAACTAGAAAGCTGGGGAACTACTGATGTCCAAGGGGCAATCCTTACAGGATCCTTTCCTGAATGCGCTGCGGCGCGAACGCGTACCGGTCTCGGTCTACCTGGTCAACGGCATCAAGCTGCAGGGCACGATCGAATCCTTCGACCAGTTCGTGGTCCTGCTGCGCAATACCGTGAGCCAGATGGTCTATAAGCACGCGATTTCGACCGTGGTGCCCGCGCGCAACGTCCGCGTCGGTCCCGGCGGCGGCTACGTGCAGTCCAGCGAAGGCGGCGGCGCCGAGGGCGACGACGAGAACGAGTGAGTGCGGGCTAGGGGCCGGCAGGGATGAGACGATGGCGGGGCCGCAGCGTCCCGCCGCGCTTGCATTCCCGGTTTTCCTCCCCATCTTGCTGACTCGATGTTCGAACGCTCACGCAAAGGCGAACACGCCTTACTGATCCAGCCCCACGCCGGCGGTCCGCCGGACGAGGGCTTGCTGGAAGAATTCGCCGAGCTGGCCAAGTCGGCCGGCGCCACCGTGGCCGCCGTGCTGACCGCGCGCATCGATCGCCCCAACGCGGCGATGCTGATCGGCAGCGGCAAGCTGGCCGAGGTCAAGGCCGCGGCCGATGCCACCGGCGCCGACCTGATCCTGGTCAACCACCCGCTGTCGCCCGGCCAGGAACGCAACCTGGAACGCGCGCTTGAGCGGCGCGTGGTCGACCGCACCGGCCTGATCCTGGACATCTTCTCGCAGCGCGCGCAGAGCGCCGAGGGCAAGCTGCAGGTCGAGCTGGCCCAGCTCAAGCACATGGCCACGCGCCTGGTGCGCGGCTGGACCCACCTGGAGCGTCAGCGCGGCGGCTCGATCGGCCTGCGCGGCCCCGGCGAAACCCAGCTGGAAACCGACCGCCGCCTGCTGCAGAAGCGTCTGGAGCAGTTGCAGAAGCGCCTGGACAAGGTCGAGGTGCAGCGCACTCAGATGCGCCGTGCGCGCATGCGCAGCGAGCTGCCGCGCGTGGCCCTGGTGGGCTACACCAATGCCGGCAAATCGACCCTGTTCAACGCCATGACCGGCGCCGAGGCCTACGCCGCCGACCAGCTGTTCGCGACCTTGGACCCGACCGTGCGCCGGATCGACCTGTCCGGCGGCGCGGCGGTGCTGGCCGACACGGTCGGCTTCGTGCGCGATCTGCCGCACGATCTGGTGGCCGCGTTCCGCTCGACCCTGTCGGAGGCACGCGAGGCCGACCTGCTGATCCACGTGATCGACGCCGCCGACCCGCTGCGCGACGAGCGTATCGCCCAGGTCGACGCGGTGCTGCAGGAGATCGGCGCCGGCGACTTGCCGCAGCTGCTGGTGTTCAACAAGATCGACCGCCTGGACGGCGCTCAGCCGCGCATCGACCGTCCGGGCGAGGGCCATACCCGGGTCTGGCTGTCGGCGCGCGATGGCCGGGGCCTGGACCTGCTGCGCACCGCGCTGGCCGAGGCCCTGGAGCTGCGCCATGTCGCCGGCGCGCTGCGGGTGCCGTCGCAGGGCGCGCGCCTGCGCGCCCGTCTGCACGAGCTGGGCGCGGTCCGCGCTGAACGCGCCGACGAGCACGGCTGGGAGCTGGAGGTCGATCTGGCCATCGCCGACGCCCAGCGCCTGTTCGCCCAGCCGCACGGCGAACCGCTGCGGTCTTTGCTGGAATCGGTGGCTGTACCGGACGACCTTGCTTGAGACGGCCAGGGCCCCCACCTAGAATCAACCGACCCGTCAGCTGAACACGGGTGCAGTTCCCTCTTTGGAGCAGGCATGGCCTGGAACACCCCTGGCAGTGACAATTCCGGCGGATCCGACCCCAACGGTCGATCGCCGCGGCAACGCAAGTCCGACGGCCGCGGCCTGGATGCCTTGCTCGACTCTATTCGCGGCCTGTTCGGCGGCGGTGGCGGCATGGGCGGAGGCAGCATCCTGCGCTGGGCCGCCGCGATCCTGGGTCTGTGGCTGGTCTTCAACTGCTTCGTGCTGGTCACCGAGCAGGAGCGCGGCGTGGTCCTGCGCTTCGGCCATTTCTCGCGCATCCTCCAGCCCGGTCCGCATTTGAAGGCGCCGTGGCCGATCGAGCGCGTGACCAAGGTCAACGCGACCCAGAGCAACGCCTACACCGAGACCGTGCCGGTGCTGACCCGCGACGGCAACATGGTCAACGTCGAAATCAACGTGCAGTACCGCATCGGCGATCCGCAGCAGTACCTGTTCGGTTCGCGCGATTCCGCCGACGTGCTGCAGCAGGCCGCGCAGAGCGTGTTGCGCGAGCAGATCGGCCGGTCCGACCTGGACACCGTGCTGAGCGCCCGCGGCGCCCTGACCACGGTGGTGCGCGCGCGCCTGCAGGAATCGCTGCTGGCCTACCGCACCGGTCTGACCCTGACCGAGCTCAACCTGCCCAACGCGCGGCCGCCGGACGAGGTCAAGGACGCGTTCGATGAAGCCCAGCGCGCCGACGCCGACAAGGCCACCTCGATCAACCAGGCCGAGGCCTACGCCAAGAAGGTGGTGCCGGAAGCGCGCGGTCAGGCGTCGCAGGTGCGCACCGAGGCCGAGGGCTACAAGACCGCGGTGATCGCGCGCTCGCAAGGCGACGCCAGCCGCTTCTCGCTGCTGGTCGATCAGTACAAGTCCGCGCCGGAAGTCACCCGCAAGCGCCTGTGGCTGGAAACCGTGCAGCAGGTGATGGGCGACAACCGCAAGATCGTCGGCGGCGACTCGCGCCAGATGCTGTACGTGCCGCTGCCGGAACGGCGTGGCGGCGGTTCGACGCCGCTGCTGACGCCGGAGCTGCTGGCGCCGACCATCGCGACGCCTTCGTCCGAATCGGGTAACGAAACCATGTCGCGCCCGGCCCGCAGCAAGCGCCCGGATGGCCGCGAGGAGCCCGCACAATGAAATTCTCCGCCTGGATCGCCGTGGTCGTAGCCGTGCTGCTGGCCCTGCTGGGATCGATGTTCGTGGTCAGGGAAGGGCACGGCGCGATCGTGTTCCGCCTCGGCACCATCGTGCGCCGCGACATCGGCCCCGGTCTGCACTTCAAGTGGCCGCTGATCGAGAACGCCTCGGTGTTCGATCGCCGCCTGCAGGTGCTGACCGCCGCGCCAGAACGTTATCTGACCGCCGACAAGCTCGATGTCAGCGTCGACTTCTTCGCGATCGGCCAGATCGAAAACCTGAGCCGCTTCTATCAGGCCACCGGCGGCGACGAGAACACCGCCGCCGCGCGCCTGGCGCCGATCATCAAGGACTCGCTGCGCAACGAGATCAACTCGCGCACCCTGACCCAGGTGGTCTCCGGCGACCGCGCCACCGTGATCGGCAAGCAGCTGGTCGGCATCAACCGCGCCGCCTCCACCCTGGGCGTGCGCATCATCGACATTCGCATCAAGCGCATCGATCTGCCGCAGGACAGCAACGTGCTGGCCTCGGTCTACAACCGCATGCGCTCGCAGCGTCTGCAGGTGGCCAGCCAGAAGCGCGCCGAGGGCGTGGAGCTGTCGCAGGCGATCCGCGCCACCGCCGACCGCGACAAGACCGTGATCGTGGCCGAGGCCGAACGCGACGCCCAGCGCCTGCGCGGCGAAGGCGATGCCGAGGCCGCGCGCACCTACGCGGCGGCGGCCAACAAGGATCCGAGCTTCTACGCCTTCCAGCGCAGCCTCGAGGCCTATCGCCAGTCCTTCAAGGACGGCGACAGCGTGATCGTGCTCGACCGCGACGACCCGTTCCTGCAATACCTCAAGTCGGACCGTTGAGTGAGCGGTGAGCTGATTTCGGCACTGTGCCTGGTCGCGGTGCTGGAAGGGCTGTTCCTGTTCGTGGCGCCGCGCGGTTGGAAGCGCGCCGCCGAACAACTGCAGGCGATGCCGGACCGCCAGTTGCGCATCGTGGGCGCGGTGGCGGTCGCGGTCGGCGTGCTGGCCTTGTGGGCGGTGCGCGCCTGAGATCCGCTGCGCGGCGGCGCCGCGCGTCTCACATCTGGCGGAAGTGGTGCAGGTAGCTGCGGCTGACCGGCAGCACTTCGTCGCGGCCCTTGAGGTGGATGTGCGCGGTCTCGTTGGCGCCGCGGGTGACGTGGCTGATCGCGCGCAGGTTCACCACCACCGCGCGATGCACCTGCACGAACTGGGCCGGATCCAGTTGCGCGGCCAGTTCCTTCAAGGGCGTGCGGATCAGCGCCTCGCCGGGTTTGCCGCCGTCGCCGCGCCAGGCGATGCGGGTGTACTTCTCGTCCGAGCGCAGGAAGTCGATCTCGTCGACGCCGATCAGGCGCAGCGCCTGGCCGACCGAGGCGCGGATCCAGCGCAGGGTCTCCGGCGCGCTCTTCTTCTGCAGCTGCGCGGCCAGCCGTTCCAGCAGGGCTTCGGTGTCGGGCGCGGGTTGCGCGGCGCGCAGGCGCTCGCGCAGGCGCGCGATGGTGTCGGCCAGACGCTCGGCTTCCACCGGCTTGACCAGGTAGTCGAGCGCGCCCTGGGCGAAGGCCTGGACCGCGTACTGGTCGTAGGCGGTCACGAACACCAGATGCGCGCGCCGGCCGATGAGGCGCGCCGCTTCCACGCCGGACAGGCCCGGCATGTGCACGTCGAGGAAACAGATGTCCGGGCGCAGCGCCTCGAAGCGCTCGACCGTTTCGCGGCCGTTGCGGGTTTGCGCGACCACCTCCAGCTCCGGCCAGGCCTGCGCCAGCTGGCGCGTCAGCGCGCGTCGCAGCAACGGTTCGTCGTCGGCGATCAGGGCGGTCGGGCGTTGCGCGTTCATGGCGCGCTCCGCTGGGCGGGGAATTCGATTTCGGCGCGCACGCCGTGCGGCTGCAATTCGATCAGCACCAGACGGGTGTCGTCGCCGTAGGCCAGCTGCAGGCGTTCGCGCAGATTGGCCAGCCCCGTGCCGAGGCCGTCGCCGGTGCGGCTGAGGCCGATGCCGGTATCGGCGACCTCGGCCAGGCAGCGGCCGTCGCGCAGGCGCACGCGCACGTCGATGCGGCCGCCTTCCTCGCTGGGGTCGATGCCGTGGCGGACCGCGTTCTCGACCAGGGTCAGCAGGGTCATGGGCGGGCAGTCCAGCGCCAGCGCGGCCTCGTCGGCATGCAGGGCGTATTGCAGGCGGTCGGGCATGCGCATGTGCATCACTTCCAGATAGGCGCGCACCAGTTCCAGCTCCTGGCCCAGGGTGGCGGCCGGGCCGTGCAGGCGCGGCACCGCGGCGCGCAGGTAGGCGATCAGGCTGGCCAGCACGGTCGAGGCCTGCGGCGAGCCGGCGTCGACCAGTTCGCGCACATTGGCCAGAGTGTTGAACAGGAAATGCGGCTCGACCTGGGCCTGCAGCATGCGCAGGCGCGCGTCCAGCGCGTTGCGTTCGTAACGGCTGCGTTCCAGTTCGAAGGCCAGCGCCTGGCGCTGCGCTTCGCCGCGGATCTGGCGCAGCAACGCGGCGATCGCCATCCACGGCGCGACCAGCAGGCCGTAGACGATGACCTTGGTCACGCCGGCCAGATACAGCTTGTCCTGCCACCACGGCAGCGAGTTGTCGGCGGTGGTCAGGGTGTAGGCCAGGATCGCGGCGAACGGAATCGTCGCCGCCACGCCCACCACCTGCAGCACCCAGCGCGCGCTCCAGCGCGGCAGGCGCGCGGGCCAGCGTTCGAACACGCCGAACACCAGCACGGTCGCGAAGCCGACGATCAGCATGCGCAGCAGCACGATGGGGTACGGCGCCTGCGAGCCCAGTTTCATCAGCAGGCTGCTGACGAAAGCGGCGATCAGCACGAAGCGCACGCGCCGCCAGCCGAGCATGCGCGCGGGCGGAGCGGGCAACAGGGGCGGGGCCGGTTCGGGCATGGCGCGACGATAGCAACTAAGACGGCGGCGGCGTCGGCCTCACAGGCGCGGCAGCCACATCAGCATGGTGGCCGCGCCGACGCCCGCCGCGGTGACCAGGGTCAGCATCGACAGCAGCGCGGTCGCGGCGATGCGCGCGCCGGCGCCGCCGCGGTCCTGCGCGCGCAGGTACAGCTCCAGCACCGCCAGAGGTAGCAGGTACTGGGCGAACGCGAGGAACGTCAGGAAGGGGCCGCGGAAACTGGCGGGATCGAAGCCGGCCGGGCCCTGGTTGGCGACGATCCAGAACATCAGGCCGATGCGGAAGAACCAGACCCCGCTCACGGCCAGGAACAGGCGCAGCGCCCAGCGCCGGTGCAGGTCGATGTGGCGCGCGCGCGCATGCCGATAGGCCTGATAAGCGAAGGCCAGCATCAGCAGCGCGTTGAGGCCGATCGCGAGCTTCTGCGAGAGGTCGCCGACCGAGCCGCGGGTGAGGATCATGCTCAGCCCGCCCAGGCTCATCACCGCCACCATCGCCAGATAGGCGCGACCGGTCCAGCGGTGGAACGCGGGCCAACGCCGCCGCACCGCCGGGGTCAGCTGCAGCAGCCCGGCGACCACGATCAGGCAGGCGAAGCCCAGGTGCGCGGCCACCACCAGATTGCCCGCGGTGTCGCCGGCCACGTAGCCGCGCGGAAACACGCCGTTCCAGGCCTGCCAGCGGCCCTGCAGAGCGGCGCGGCCGTAGTAGCCGAGCACATAGGCCACGAACAGCAACTGGCCCAGGGCCGCGACAACGAACCAGGCGCTCGCGCTGAGCTTCAGGGCCGTGCCGGCCTTGCGGCTGAGCGTGTCGGCAGGCGACCTGCTCGCGGCGACAACGATGTCGGCGTCGGCGTCGGGATAGGTGGGCGCCGGTGCGGTCGGGATCATCGCGGCGGCTCCGAAGCGGAGTGCGCAAGGACGTCGACGGCGGCCACGGGTGATCGGCCGGATTCGCGGTCGTGGCGCGGCGGCGGCAACGGAAGCGCGATCGGCGACGCCTGCCAAGCGCCCTGCAGGGCGACGTTGTCGTGGCCGATCGCATACGCCACGCACAGCAGCTGGCTCAGGGCCGCGGCCGCGAACCAGCGGCACGCGCCGCGCTCCGGCGCGACGCCGGCTCTGCGGCGGCGGGGCGCGGTCGCGGCGACGGTCGGGTCGGGGGCGGACTGAGGCGTCGCCGGTGAGGTCGGGATCATCGCGGTGGCTCCGGGTGCGGTCCGCGGCAGTGTTCGCAGGCGGCCGCGGGGCGCGCCAGCGGGGGCGCGATGGGCGACGGGATGCGGGCGACGGGCCACGCCAGTCGATGACGGACGGTGCCGGGGTGGCGCGGCCGAGCGCCCCTGCGCGCGGCCGGTGCCCGCCAGGGCCGCCCCACGGGCGTTCCGGCCTCCGGCTGAGCCGAATCTGTCCGTTGTGGCGGCCGGGGTGGCCGCGGCCACCCGAAACCCGGATAATGCACAAAAGCCGGACGGGGATTCCCGCCGGCTTTTGTCGTTTTCGGCTTCCGCACGATGCGGGGCCTTCCGCGATGCCGGTCCCGCCGGGCCGTGCCAAACCAATTCGGAGTGCGTGTAATGGGTCAGTCAGTCGTCGTTCTCGGTGCCCAATGGGGCGATGAAGGCAAGGGCAAGATCGTCGACCTGCTGACCGAGCAGATCGGCGCGGTCGTGCGCTTCCAGGGCGGCCACAACGCCGGCCACACCCTGGTGATCGGCGGCAAGAAGACCGTGCTGCACCTGATCCCGTCCGGCATCCTGCGCGACGGCGCGCTGTGCCTGATCGGCAACGGCGTGGTGCTGAGCCCGGCCGCGCTGCGCAAGGAAATCGACGAACTCGAAGCCACCGGCGTGGAAGTGCGCTCGCGCCTGAAGATCAGCCCGGCCACGCCGCTGATCATGCCGTACCACATCGCCCTGGATCAGGCCCGCGAGAAGGCCGCCGGCGGCAAGGCCATCGGCACCACCGGCCGCGGCATCGGCCCGGCCTACGAAGACAAGGTCGCGCGCCGCGGCATCCGCGTGGCCGATCTGCACTATCCCGACCAGCTCGCCGAGAAGCTGCGCAGCGCGCTGGACTACCACAACTTCGTGCTCACCCAGTACCTGGGCGTGGACGCGGTCGACTACCAGCAGACCCTGGACGAGGCGCTGGCCTTCGGCGAATACGTCGAGCCGATGAAGTCCGACGTCGCCGGCATCCTGCACGACCTGCGCAAGCAGGGTAAGCGCGTGCTGTACGAAGGCGCGCAGGGTTCGCTGCTGGACATCGACCACGGCACCTATCCCTACGTGACCTCGTCCAACACCACCGTCGGCGGCGCGCTGGCCGGCACCGGCGTGGGCGCGGACTCGATCGACTACGTGCTGGGCATCGCCAAGGCCTACGCCACCCGCGTCGGCGGCGGCCCGTTCCCGACCGAGCTGGACGACGAGATCGGCGAGGGCATCCGCAAGCGCGGTCAGGAATTCGGCGCGACCACCGGCCGTCCGCGCCGCTGCGGCTGGATCGATCTGGTCGCGCTCAAGCGCGCGGTCGCGATCAACGGCATCTCCGGCCTGTGCATCACCAAGCTCGACATCCTCGACGGCATGGAGAAGCTCAAGCTGTGCATCGCCTACCGCTACCGCGGCAAGGAAACCGAGTACGCCCCGCTAGACGCGCAGGGCTGGGACGAGTGCGAGCCGGTGTACCTGGAGTTCCCGGGCTGGCAGGAAAGCACCCACAACGTCACCGAGTGGGACAAGCTGCCGGCCGCCGCGCGCGCCTACCTGCGCGCGCTGGAGGAACTGTCCGGCTGCCCGCTGGCGATGGTCTCCACCGGTCCGGACCGCGACGCCAACATCGTGTTGCGCGATCCCTGGGCCTGAGGCCCGCTCAGGACGCTCTCGCGCAAGCGGAGCGGTGTTGCGAAAAGGCCCCGCGATGCGGGGCTTTTTCGTATCTTTAGCCGTCCGGGCCGTGCCCGACCGTCGCCATCCATAGGGGCAGGGCATGAGCCATCCACCGCGTTCCCAGACCATGCGCGTGCTGATCGCCTTGTTCGTCGTGACCTTGGCGAGCCTGGCGGTGTTCGTGGCCTGGGAAGCCAAGGGCGTGATTCTGTTATTAGTGGTCATGGCGATCGTCATGACCGGCTTCGGCGCATTGCACGAGCTGCTGCCGCTGCCGAGCGCGATGCGCGCACGCATTGCCAAACGTGAGGAACTCGATCGGCGCTACCCATCGTATCGCTACCGCTGGCTGTTCTGGCTAGGCCTGGGCATGTTGCTGGGCAAGCTGTGGGTCGCGCAGTCCGGCGGCCGCGACGCGTTGAGCGACTTCTGGCCGGAGCTGGTTTTGATGCTGCTGGGCCTGACCGCGATGCTGGTGTGGCGGATCAAACATCCGGAACTCGCGCGCGAGGTCTGATCCGCCTCTCGATGCTGGCCGCGCGCCGAATCGGTTCGTCGCATCACGCCTTGGGCCGGCTCGCATCTTTGCTAGGCTGGCGCCAGTCGATGGAGAGGGACGGCCATGCGTACACAGAGTGCGAAGCCCATGCGGGCGGCGAATCGCCTGCTGCTGGCCATTGCGGCGACCTGTTTTTCCTTGCCCGCGTGCGCGATTTGCCTGGCGGTGCCGCTGGAAGACGAATTGAAAGCGGCCAAGACCGTGTTCCTGGCGACGATCACCGAGTCCAAGCTGGCGGGCGCGGTCGGCAAGCTCAAGGACGAGGATGGGTATCGCATCGATCATGCTTTCGTGGTGCGCGAGTCGTTCAAGGGCGATCCCGCATCCGTCAGGCGTGTCTATACGACCAGCTTGTATAACGACCCTGTCAAGAACACCGCCATGCATATGGCGGAGCAGATCCATTTGTTTCCGGGCGAGAGCGTGCTGGTGATAAGCGCGGGCGAGGACGCGGTGCAGGTATCGCTGTGCGGGCCCGCCAAGCGGCGGGACGGCGTCGACCTCGATCGGGTCCGTGCCCTGCTGTCGACGAAGTAGGCCACCTCACGCTCGCAAGCCGACGCTCATGAACAATCCTTATCAAGCGCCTTCAACTCGCGTGCCGGCGACGCCGGGTGCGCAACGACCGGCGTTGGTCGTGGTCGGTGTGGTCTGCGCGATTCTGACGGCGCTGATTCCCACCCTGGTCGTGCCCAGTTTCGATCTGACGTTCAGCGCCTTCGGCGCCGACCTGCCGTGGCCCACGCTCTGGTTGTTGCGGGCCTATCCGGCGTTGTGGCTATTGCCCGTGATCGTGCTGGCGGTCTGGCGGTTCTGGCCCAGGCCGGACAGGCGCAGGTTGGCCGCGTTCTGGACGGGGCTGGCTATCCTTGTGGTGGGTCTTCCCGCGTGCATGGCGGCCTTGTACGCGCCGATCTTCATGCTGGCGCAAACGATCTGATCGGCGCTGGCGGATCAATCCGTCCGCTGTCCAGGCTGTACGAATCGGCGCGGCTTCGCGGCACGCATGAATATCGCCTTCATGCGCATCGGCTAAGTTAGTACGCAGATTTCGGAACAGGGGCGGGGATGGATCCGCAGCAGATCGTATTCCTATTGATCCTGGCCGCGGCGCTGGCGCTGTTCATCAGCGAGAAGCTGCGCGTGGACCTGGTGGCGATGCTGGCGATGCTGGCCTTGACGCTGACCGGCGTGCTGTCGCCGAAGGAAGCGCTGTCGGGTTTCGCGAGCGAACCGGCGATCATCGTCGCGGCGGTGTTCGTGCTGTCGGCGGGCCTGTCCGCGACCGGCATCACCGACCGCATCGGCGCGGCGATCGGGCGCGCGGCCGGCGGCAGCGAGGCGCGCGCGATCGCGGTGATCATGCCCGCGACCGCGGCGATGGCGGCGTTCTCGCACCATCTGATGGTCACCGCGATGATGCTGCCGATCCTGATGCGCCTCGCGCAGGAGCGCAAACTCGCGGCCTCGCGTCTGTTGATGCCGATGTCGCTGGCCGCGTCCTTGGGCACCACGCTGACCCTGATCAGCGCGCCGGCGTTCCTGCTTGCCAACGATCTGCTCGCGCGCAACGGCGCCGGGCGCATGGACCTGTTCGCGATCACCCCGATCGGCGCGATGCTGGTGGCGATCGGCGCGATCTACATGCTGGCCGGGCGCTGGCTGCTGCCCAAGCGCCAGGGCGAGAGCGGCAACGTCGAGTACCTGAAGCTGGACCGCTACTACACCGAGTTGCTGGTGGACGAGGGGTCGCCCTGGAGCGGCAAGACCCTGGCCGCGTTCGACAAGGCCTTCCAGGGCCGGCTGCAGGTGGTGGATTGGCTGCGTCACGGCATCCGCCGCCGCGATCAGCGCGCGCAGGCGCCGCTGGCGGCGGGCGACGTGCTGCTGGTGCGCGCTTCGCCCGACGAGATCGCCTCTGTGCGCGACGAGCCCGGCCTGTCTTTGCACGCGGTGGTCAAGTACGGCGAGAAGCCGCGCGAGGACGGCAAGGCCGAAGCGCTGGGCGAGGAGCGGCTGGTGCAGGCGGTGGTCGCGCCGCGCTCGGAGTTCCTCGGCCGCAGCGTGTCGGAGATCGATTTTCTCAGCACGTTGGGCGTGGTCGTGGTCGGACTGTGGCGCAAGGAGGGCTGGCTGGGCGGCGAGCTGTCCGAGTTGCGCCTGGAGGAGGGCGATCTGCTGGTGTTGTGGGGCGCGCAGGCGCGCCTGGAGCAACTGGCCACGCATCGCGCCTTCCTGATGCTGATGCCCTTCGACGCGCGCGGCAGCACGCGCCGGCGCGCGCCGCTGGCGCTGGGCATCATGGCCGCCTCGATCGCGCTGGCGGCCACCGAATCGCTGGCGCCGCAGATCGCGTTTCTGCTGGGCGCGGTGGCGATGGTGCTTACGCGCTGCGTGAGCATCGAGCGCGCCTACGAGGAAATCGACGTACGCATCTACGTGATGATCGCCGGTGTGATTCCGCTGGGCATCGCGATGGACAAGACCGGCACCGCCGATCTGATCGCGCAGCTGCTGGCCGCGCACGCGCAGGGCCTGCCGGTGCTGGGCCTGCTGTTGCTGATGTTCGCCGCGTCGGCCTTGTTGACGCAGATCCTGTCGGACGCGGCGACCACGGTGCTGCTGGCGCCGATCGCATTGGCCCTGGCGCAGAGCCTGGGCCTGCCGCCGCTGCCGTTCGTGGTCTGCACCGCGATGGGCGCGGTGGCCTCGTTCCTGACCCCGATCGGCCACCACGGCAATCTGCTGATCCTCAATCCCGGCCAGTACACCTTCGGCGACTTCTTGCGCGTGGGCATGCCGCTGACCAGCCTGATCGGTCTGACCGTGGCCTGGATGGCGCGCTGGCTGTGGCTGGGCGGGCCGCTGCTGCCTTTCGCCTGAGCGCGCGAACTCAGGTCGGCAGCGCGCCGGCCTCGTACTGCAGGGCGTAGTCCGCGCTGGGCGGGATCGGCTTGATCACGTCGATCAGCACGCCGTTGGGGTCGGCGGTGATGAAGTGGCGCTGGCCGAAATCCTCATCGCGCAACGAGCGCAGGATGGGCAGGCCGGCGGCCCGCAGGCGATCGTGCACGGCGTCGACGTCCTCGACCTCGAAGTTCAGCAGCAGGCCGCCAGCGCGGCCGCGAGCGACCGCCGGGATCGTTTCGTGGCTGCCGTCGAGCACGGCCAGATTGACGGTCGGGTCGCCGTCCAGTTGCAGGTGCACGTACCAGTCGGCGCTGAACAGGGCGACGAAGCCGAAGTGCTGGCGGTAGAAGGCGGCGGTCGCGGCGACGTCGTCGGTCATGAGCACGGGGTAGTAGCTGGTCACTTTCACGGTCGGCTCCTGGGAATTAACATACAGTCTGTATGCGAAATCCACATTAACATACAGGCTGAATGTATTTCAATGAGCGCCCACCGCAGCAACCGCGAACGCACCGAGGCCACCCGCCTGGCTCTGCTTGAGGCCGCGCGCGGCCTGTTCGTGGAGCGCGGCTACGCGGAGACCTCGACCCCGGACATCTGCGCGGCCGCCGGCATCACCCGCGGCGCGCTCTATCACCACTACGCCGACAAGCGCGATCTGTTCCGCCACGTGCTGGCGCGCGAGGCCGAGGCGGTGGCGGCCGACATCGAGGCCGCGGCGCCGGCGCTCGCCGATCCGCGCGCGGCCCTGCTGGCCGGCAGCCAGGCCTACCTTGCCGCGATGGCGGTACCCGGCCGGACCCGATTGCTGTTGATCGACGGCCCGGCGGTGCTGGGCCTGGCCGAACTGACCGCGTTGGACGACGCCCACGCCGCGCGCACGCTGCGCGAGGGACTGGCCGCGGCGATGGCGCGCGCACCGTCCGAGATCGACGCCTATGCGCGCCTGCTGTCGGCCGCGTTCGATCGCGCGGCTTTGGAGATCGACGCCGGTGCGGATGCGCAGACGATGCGCGCGGCGATGCAGGACTTGCTGACGCGCGCGATCGCCTGAGCGCCCCTTCAAGCTACGGCGAACGGCGTCGGCACGTAGGAGGCCAGGTCGGCGCGGATGCCGAGCACACGCATGAACTGTGCGGGGTCGAAGCCGGCTTCGGCGTAGTGCCGCTGCATCGCGGCCTTGGCTGCGGCTAACGCTTCGGCGCTTTCCCATTCGACCAGGGTGGCGACGTCGTACTCGCCGCTGGGCCCGGTCCGGCTCAATACCAGGTTCTGCTTGCAGCCCGGCAGGGCGTCCAGGGCTTGCTGTGTGTAGCGCAGGCGTTCGATGAAGGCGGGCATCGCCGCGGCGGGCACGACGAAATGATCCAGGCGATAGACCGGGGAGACGGGCAGGGACATGCGCGATCCTTGACGTGGGGTGTCGGCCGCGACGGCCGGGCAGGCGCGCAGTCTGCGACCTCAAGCGAAGTTGAGGTCAACAGGCGGTGCGTCGCAGCGGATGCGCGCTTGAGGATTTAGGCTGTGGCGATGGCGTTCCTGTCCACCGGCGATCCCGATGTCACCCACAGCGCCAGCGCGGGGCGTTGCTATCTGTACGTACTGCCTTGCGCGTACGAGGACCTGCTCAAGCTGGGCTTCTCGCGCAGCCCGTTGCGCCGCCTGGGCGAGCTGCAGACGCGCTACTACGAAACCTTCGATCTGGAGCGCGCGTTCCTGGTCGAAACCGAAACCGTGCGCGACGCGCGCGACCTCGAACTCAGCCTGCGGCATGCCCTGCGCGAACACCAGGCGCCGGCGCCGCTGCTGATCCGGCGCGAGGCCGCCGGCCACACCGAGTGGTACCGCGGCGCCTACGCCTTGCTGCGCGCGCAGGCCGATGCGCTGGGCGGGCGCGGCTATCGCGTGCATGCGCCTTTGCGCGCATGGCTGGCGCAGGACCTGTTGGCGCATTCCGATGCGCTCTACGCCTGGGCCGCGAGCGTGTTGGACGCCCTGGGCGGCGATCCCGGGCAACTGGATGCGCCGGCCCTCGCGGGCTTGCGCGCCAAGGTGCTGGACACTCTGGACGCCTATCCGGCCTTGGGCCTCGCCCTGGATGGACGCCTGCCCGAATCCTTGTACGACTGGCACCGCGCGCGCCGCGGCTGAGCGCGCGTCTAGGCCTGCTCGGACAACCGTGCGGCCTGCCGGCGCAGATAGTCGCGCTCCGGAATGCTGGCCGTGCGCACGGCCGCGCCGCGGTAGCAGGCGATCGCGGCCTCGCGCTCGCCGGCGCGTTCGTGCAGGTGCGCGCGCACCGCATCCAGGCGGTAATGACCGGCCAGGCGCGGGTCGGCGTCGAGCTCGCGCAGCCGCGCCAGGCCGTGCGCGGGGCCGTGAACCATGGCGGCGGCGATGGCGTGGTTGAGCGCGACCATGGGGTTGTCCGACATCCGCTGCAACAAGCCGTACAAGGCCAGGATCTGCGCCCAGTCGGTGTCCTCGTAGCGTTGCGCTTCGTCGTGCACGGCCGCGATCGCCGCCTGCAGTTGATAGGGGCCGACCGCGCCGCGCGACAGGGTGCGGCTGATCAGCGCCACGCCCTCGGCGATCGCGCGCCGGTTCCAGCGCGTGCGGTCCTGCGCCTCCAGCGGTATCAGTTCGCCGTCGGTCCCGCTGCGGGCTTCGCGGCGCGCGTCGGTGAGCAGCATCAGCGCGAGCAAGCCCGCCGCTTCGCCGTCCTGTGGCAGGCCGCGTTGGACCTCGCGCGCGAGCCGGATCGCTTCCTGGGCCAGATCCTCGCGCTGCAGGCGCTCGCCGGCGCTGCTGACGTAGCCTTCGTTGAAGATCAGGTACAGCACGTGCAGCACGCTGGCCAGGCGTTCGCCGCGTTCGCGCGGATCGGGAATCTCGAACGGCACGCCGGAGTCGCGGATGCGCTGCTTGGCGCGGCTGATGCGCTGGGCCATGGTCGCCTCCGGTACCAGGAAGGCGTTGGCGATCTCGGCCGTGCTCAGGCCGCCGACCGCGCGCAGGGTCAAGGCGATCGCCGATGGCGGCGTCAGCGCGGGATGGCAGCACATGAACAACAAGATCAGCGCATCGTCGTGGCCGACGTCGGCGGCGTCGGGCGCGGGCGCCAGCCATTCGTCGTCCGGCGTTTGCCGCAGCGCCTCGGCCTCGCGCCGTCGGCGCGCGAGTTCGCTGCGGATATGGTCGGTCATGCGCCGCGCCGCGACCTGGATCAACCAGGCGCGCGGATGCTCGGGCACGCCCTGCTGCGGCCATTGCGTGGCCGCGGCCAGCAGCGCCTCCTGCACCGCGTCCTCGGCCGCGGCGAAGTCGCCGTAGCGGCGCACCACCGCGCCCAGCACCTGCGGCGCGAGGCTGCGCAGCAGGTGTTCGGCGGGGGCGTTGGACACGGGGTTTACGAGGCCTCGCACGCCGAATGGTCCATGACCTGGCGCACCTCGACCGGCAGGTTCAGCGCCGCGCCGCCGGGACCGGGGCCGGCCGACCAGCGCGCGGCAATCTCGTAGGCGCGCTGGGCGCTGTCGACGTCGACGATCAGATAGCCGGCCAGGAATTCCTTGGACTCCGGGAACGGGCCGTCGGTGACCGCCGGGCTGCCGTCGGCGCGCGCGTGCACCATCGTCGCCGCCTCCGGGCCGGTCAGGCCCTGGACCTGGACGAATTCGCCGGCTTCGACCAGGTCGTGGTTCATGCGCCGCAGGTACTCCATATGCGTGTTCACGTCCTGCTCGGGCCACAGCTCCATCCGCGACACTTTCCAGTCTGCGTTCGGGAAGGTCATCATCAGCATGTACTTCATGGCTAGGTTCCTGTCGTTGGCGGCGCCCGGAATGGGCGCTGGCATGAAGTAGTCGGAGCAGGGGGCGGCTGCTCTACATGCCGGCGAAAAATAATTTCGGCCATCTTAGGGGGCGGCCGGGTTGCGTTCACGTGGACCGTTCGGGGGCGTTACTAGGGATGGGGACTCAGGCCGGACCACGGCCGGCCCCACCGGCGCCGGCGCCTTGCGCAGGCGGCCGTTCCCGCTCCCACAGGCGGAGCCCAACGCGAGAGGTGCCACATGCCCGTACTCGGCGCAGTAACGTTCACCCTGAAGTCCGGCAAAGTCTGCGGCCCGTACAACGCGACCCGCGAAGTCGCCGACAACTACGTCGACGTGACCAAGGGCGGCAAGGACTATCCGACGCCGCTGGATTTCAACAAGTTCAAGACCGTGGCCTCGCTCACGTTCAAACCCGGCGTCGGCGGCGCCACCACCTGGACCAGTTGGACTTACTTCAACAACGGCCAGTGGGCGGTGGACCGCTTCACCAACCTGGCCTGAGCCGGTCCGATTCGCGCGCCGGCGCGGGCGCCGCCCGCTATGCTGCGGTTCCCTCATCGCAGGCGAACCGCAGCCGCATGAATCTGGCGCTCTTCGATTTCGACGGCACCATCACCGATCGCGAACTGTTCGCCGATTTCGTCGCGCGCGCGGTGCCGCCGCAACGCTTGCGCCTGGGGCGCTGGCTGTTCGCGCCGATGGTGTTGGGCTACAAGCTGGGCCTGGTGTCGGGCAGCACGATCCGCGCGCGAGTGGCGCGGTTCGGCTTCCAGGGCTTGGACGCCGCGCAGGCCGAACAGGCTGGGCGCCGCTTCGCCGACGAAGTGCTGCCCGGCGCGATCCGGCCCGGTGCCTTGCAACGCATCGCCTGGCATCGCGAGCAGGGCGATACCGTGGTGGTGGTCTCCGGCGCCTTCGACCTGTATCTGCGCCCTTGGTGCGAACGCCACGGCCTGGACCTTCTCTGCTCCAGTCTGGAAGTCGAACACGGCGTACTGACCGGCCGCTACCGCGGCGCGCAATGCGTGGGTCCGGAAAAGCCGCGCTGCGTCGGCGAGCGCTACGACCTGTCGTCTTACGCGCAGATCTACGCCTACGGCGATACGCGCGAAGACCTGGACATGCTGGCGCTCGCGCATCGGCGCTGGTACCGCTGGCAGGAAATGGCCTGAGCGGCGGCGCCCCGGTCTTGCCGGGACGCCGCGCGGGCGCTCACACCGCATCCCACAAGCGCAGGGCTTCCTCGGCGACCACGTCCGGGCGTTCTTCCGGCCAGAACAGCTTGCTGCCCTCCAGGCGGCGGGTGCCCTGGTAGCGGCCGAAGCTGCGTTCCAGGTGC
The DNA here is from genome assembly GCF_001429345.1 of Lysobacter sp. Root983. Lineage (NCBI taxonomy): Bacteria > Pseudomonadati > Pseudomonadota > Gammaproteobacteria > Lysobacterales > Lysobacteraceae > Lysobacter > Lysobacter sp. Root983. The sequence continues at coordinate 415,215 of NZ_LMJO01000017.1, read as the reverse complement.
TCGGCGCCGGCCGGCGAGAAGATCGTGTCGCCCATACCCCAGACCACGCGCACCGGCGCGGTGCTGCGCTTGAGCGATGCGCCCACGCCTTCGAGCACGTTATGGTCCAGCGCGACCGCGTAGGCGTGCACGCGCGCCTTGCTCTGCGCCGAGGCCAGCAACGGCGAGAAGTAGGTGTCGATGGCTTCGTCGCTAGGGTTGGACGGGTCCAGGTAGCACATGCCGCCGATGCCCTCGGACGAGCGCGCCAGACGGTGGTCGGCATGCCAGGGCGCCAGCCACTGGTCGACGAACTTGCCTTCGCGCGACAGCGCGATCACCGGCAGCATGGCCGCGGGCGGGCATTCGATCTCGGTGTCGCAGTTGGTCAGCAGCAGCGAACGCACGCGTTCGGGATGGCGCGCCAGCAGCAACTGCGCGACCGCGCCGCCGCTGTCGCTGGCGATCACGTCGGCGCGTTCGATCGACAGGCGATCCATCAACGCCAGCAGCATCTCGACCTGGGCGTCCGGGGCCACGCTCTGGCCGTCGGCGACTTCGGTATGGCCCAGGCCCATGAAGTCCGGCGCCACGCAGCGGCGGTAGGGCGCCAGGCGTTCGATCGCGCCGCGCCATTGGAAGCTGTTGAGCGGAAAGCCGTGCAGGAACAGCGCGGCCGCGCCGCGGCCGCGTTCGACATAGGCGATGCGGCCGTAGCGGGTGCGCGCATAGCGGCGCGCGGCCTTGAACGCGGCCGCGTTCAAGGGGCCGGTCGCGGCCGGCGCGGCCGCGGCCAGACCGACGCTGGTGGCGAGGGCGCCGGCGGCGAGTGCGCCGGTGGAGAGAGCGAGAAAGCGCCTGCGGTTCATGGGGTAGCTCCGTCGAAGGACCGTCCTTCGTTGGCGCAAATGATTGGTGCTGGAGGTCATGCCCTCAATGTCGTCGCAGGTCATGCTTCCATGACCTGGCAGGTCATGGTTTTCGCTACCGGGCGTCGTAAGATGCAGGCGATGGATACAGCCGTCGCACGCCTCACCCCGTCCGCCGCGCCGACCCAGGTCGGCGCCCTGCTGCGCGAATGGCGGGCGGCGCGGCGCTTGAGCCAGTTGGACCTGGCCTTGGACGCGGGCCTGTCGGCGCGCCACCTCAGTTGCGTCGAGACCGGCAAGGCCCAGGCCAGCCGCGAGGTGATCGCACGGCTGGCCGATGCGCTGGAGATGCCGCTGCGCGAGCGCAATGCGCTGCTGGTCGCGGCCGGCTACGCGCCCAAGTACCCGGAGACCGCGCTCAACACGCCCGAGCTGTCGCAAGTACGGCGCGCGATCGAGTTCATCCTGGCCCAGCAGGAGCCGTACCCGGCCTTCGTGCTCAACCGGCGCTGGGACGTGCTGATGGCCAACGCCGCCGCGATGCGCGTGAACGCCTACGTGATGCGCGGCAAGCCCAGCGCGCACGCCAACATGATCCGGCAGTTCTTCGATCCCGAAGACCTGCGCCCGGCGGTGGCGAATTGGGAGGAGGTGGCCGGCGACCTGATCCGCCATCTGCACGACGAGGTCGCGGCCGCGCCCGGCGATGCCGCCGCGCGCGCCCTGTTGGACGAAGTGCTGGCCTATCCGGGCGTACCCGCGCGCTGGCGCCATCGCGACCTCGGTGCGACGCCGACGCCGCTGCTGACCACGGTGCTGCGCCGCGACGAACACCTGCTGCGGTTCTTCTCCACCATCACCACTTTCGGCACGCCGCGCGACGTCACCATCGACGAGTTGCACATCGAGTGCTGCTTCCCGGTCGACGACGCCACCGCCGAGCTGTGCCGCGCGCTCGCGCGCGACGCGGGCGGCTAGCGGAGCGGCGCGTGGATCGTACGGCGTCCCTGGGCGGCGAACTGCGCGATCCGATGGCGCCGCCGAGCTCGATCGGCAGTGCTTTGCAGGCCACGCCGATGTCGCCGTACTGGCTGCCGGTGCTGGTCGGCCTGCCCTTGATGGCATGCACCGTGCTGATGGCCTTGCCGGTATTCGGAAGCGAGCAGGCGATGTATTTCTGGGGCGCTTTCCTGCTCTGCAATCTGTTCTGGATGTGGCCGCTGACCACGATTCAGGACACGATGCGCCGCAGCGGCTCGGCCAAGTGGGCGATGGCGCTGGTGCTGCTGGTGGTCACGTACCTGATGTCGGTGGGCAACAACCTGGCCTGCGCTGCGATCTCGCGCGCGCGCGGCTGGCCGCCGGACTATCCGCTGGACTGGAGCGTGCTGCTCACCGGCTGCGACATCTGCTGGCTGGTGATGATCGCCTACTGCATGGTGCATGCAGGCACGGCCTACTACAGCGAGTTGCAGGAGACCAAGGCGCGCAACCGCCAGGCGCTGGCCTTGACCCGCGAGGCCGAGTTGCGCGCGCTGCGCTATCAGCTGCACCCGCATTTCCTGTTCAACACCCTCAACGCGATCTCCAGCCTGGTGGCCGAGGACCGCAGCGGCGACGCGCGTCAGATGATCGCGCGCCTGGCCGAGTTCCTGCGCGCCACCCTGGAAAGCGGCGATCGCCACGAGGTCGCGTTGGCCGAGGAGCTGGCGCTCACCGAGACCTATCTGGAGATCGAGCGCGCGCGCCTGGGTGCGCGCCTGCGCCTGCGTTGGAGCGTCGGCCCGGACACCCTGCGCGCGCGCGTGCCGGCGCTGCTGCTGCAGCCGCTGGTGGAGAACGCGATCCGCCACGGCATCGCCCCGCGCACCGCGCCGGGCCAGCTCGAGATCCGGATCGAGCGCGACGGCGACCGCCTGCACCTGCACGTGGGCAACGACGGCGCCGGCGAGACCCGGCCGTTCCAGTCCGGCCGCGGCGTCGCCCCGCTGGGGCTGCGCAACATCATCGAACGCCTGCGCGCGCTGTACCCGCAGGCGCATTCCTTCGCCGCCGGCGGACGCGCCGACGGCGGCTACGAAGTGCGGCTGTCGCTGCCGTTCCGGGAAGCCGGGGCGGCCACCGTGGCCGGCTGAACGCGGCCCGCCGCAGTCGCGCCCAGGGCCGAGACGGCACGGCACCGGCGGCCGGCGCACCGGCGTTTCGTCCCGCCGCACGCGCCTACCGCTTCGTCGCAAGAGCGCGTGCGCGCGCTGGCCGCGTGCCGCGCGCTGAGGCCCAATAGAGCCTCGCTCGAACCGGCATCGCCGTTCCGTCACGCGTCCACGGCGCGTCGGCGCCGTTTCGAGCGCCTATTGCGTTGCCAAGGACGGCGACTCTTTACTGCCGCTCCGCCGGCCTGCGCGCCGGCACACGAACGGCACATCGGGCTTGGTCGCGGGCGACATACGCTGGAGAATCGGCTTGCCGCTACGTAACGACCTGCCGAACCCGACATGACCACCCCCGCCGCGATACCGGATTCAAGCGCCGAGCCGGCCTCGGCCGATACGCCGGCGCAGGAGTCGCCCGGTTCGGGACGGCTGTGGCTGTCTCTGTTGGCGCGCCTGCTGTTGGGCGTGTGCACCCTGCTGATCGCGCTGCCGTCGCTGGACGACCCGCACGAGACCGCCTACTGGGCCACCTTCCTGCTCGCCAATCTGATCTGGATGTCGCCGCTGACCGCGATCCAGCACCTGTTCTGGCGGCGCGGCATCTCCAAGTGGACGATGGTGATCGCGTTGCTGGCGATCACCTACGTGATGTCGGTGCTGAGCAACCTGGCCGCGCACTGGATCGCCAACACCCAGGGCTCGGAATTCCGCGATCCGACCAACTGGACCTTGATCTTCGGCGGCGTCGGCGGCTGCTGGCTGGTGCTGATCGCGTACTGCGCGATCCAGTCGGTGATCACCTATTACGCCGATCTGCAGGACGCGCGCGAGCGCAACCGCCAGGCCCTGGTGCTGGCGCAGGACGCCGAACTGCGCGCGCTGCGCTACCAGATCAACCCGCACTTCCTGTTCAACACCCTCAACGCGATTTCGGCCCTGGTCGCCGAGGACCGCAATCGCGAAGCGCAACAGATGATCACGCGCCTGGCCGGCTTCCTGCGGGTGACCCTGGACGGCGCCGAGGGCCACGAGGTCGCGCTGGCCGACGAGTTGGCGCTCACCGATACCTATCTGGAAATCGAGCGCGCGCGCCTGGGCCAGCGCCTGCGTCTGAAATGGAATATCGGCCCGGACACGCTGCGCGCGCGGGTGCCGGTGCTGCTGCTGCAGCCGCTGGTCGAGAACGCGATCCGTCACGGCATCGCCCAGCGCAGCGAGCCGGGCCGCCTGGACATCCGGATCGAACGCGAGGGCGACCGCCTGCACCTGCACGTGGGCAACGACGGCGCGCCCGCGCCCGCGGCCTCGGGAGAGGAATCGCGCCGCGCCGGCGCGATCGGTCTGCGCAACATCGCCGAACGCCTGCAGGCGCTGTACCCGGATGCCCATAGCTTCGCCGCCGGTGCGCGCGCCGACGGCGGTTACGAGGTGCGCATGTCGCTGCCGTTCAACGAGGCACCGGCGGCGCTGGTGGTCAAGGAGACTGAAGCATGATGCGAGTAGCGGTAATCGACGACGAACCCCTGGCCCGCAGCGGTGTGATCGCCCGCTTGGCGACGCAGCCGGACATGCAGGTGGTGGGCGAGTTCGCCGACGGCACCTCGGCCCTGGCCGGCATCGTGGCGCTGGCGCCGGACCTGGTGTTCATCGACGTGCAGATGCCGGGCATGACCGGCCTGGAAGCCCTGGCGGCGCTGTCGCCGGAGCAGCGGCCGTTGGCGGTGTTGTTGACCGCCTACGAGAACTTCGCCGTGCGCGCGTTCGAGCTGCACGCGATCGACTACCTGCTCAAGCCGATCGACGACGAGCGTTTCGCCGAAGCGTTGGAACGCGCGCGCCAGGCCCATCCCTATCGGCGCGCCGGCACCCAGCCGCCGGGCACGCTGGCCGCGCCCAGCGCCCACCACGACGACGACGAGAGCAACTGGCTGACCCGTTTCGTGGTGCGCGTGGGCCGGCGTGTGGCCTTCGTCGAAGCCTCCGAGGTCGAATGGATCCAGGCCGACGGCGACTACGCGACCCTGCACGTGGGCGATCGCGGCTATCTGCTGCGCGAATCGATGGGGCGCTTGTCGCGCCGGCTCGATCCGGCCCAGTTCGTGCGGGTGCACCGATCCACCATCGTGCGGGTGGACTGCGTGGCCGAACTGCAGCCGCTGTCCAACCGCGACGCGATGCTGCGCTTGCGCGACGGCACCCCGGTGCGCGCCAGCCGCACCTACATCGAGCCGCTGCAGGCACGCCTGCGCGGCCGCGCGGGCTTCGTCGGCTAAGCGACCCGCGGCGCGCCGCAACCGGGCGCGCCGCGGCGGTATCTCCGGTTCCGACCTTGGCGCTCGCGCCAAGCCTGGGGGCGGGCCGCATCGGCGGCCGGCGCCCGTTCGCACCGGAGCCGCGCATGAAATCCTGGATTCTGAGCTTGGTCCTGCTATGGCCCGCGGCGAGCGCCGGGCAAGCGCAGGCCGTCGCGCCCACCCTCGACGCCTTCGTCGCCGACTACGCCCGCAGCCACGACTTCAGCGGCACGGTGCTGGTCGCGCGCGACGGCAAGGCCGAGTACCTGGCCAGTTTCGGTCTGGCCAATCTGCCGTTCCGCGTGCCCAACACCCCGCGCACGCGCTACAAGATCGCCTCGATCACCAAGACCTTCACCGCGGTGCTGATCCTGCAGCTGCGCGATCAGGGCCGGCTCGATCTGGAGCGCAGCATCGCCGCCTATCTGCCCGATTACGCGGGCGAGGGCGCGCGTGGCGTTCGCCTGCGGCAACTGCTCAACCACACGTCGGGCCTGAACAATCTGGACACGGTCAAGGACGCCCAGACCGCGATCCGCGACGGACTGCCCGTGTACCAACTTCCGCACAGCAGCGATGCGCTGTTGTCGCGGTACTGCGCGGGCAAGTTGGTGGCCGCGCCCGGCACCGTCTTCGACTACAACAACTGCGACTACATCGTGCTCGGCAAAATCGTCGAGCGCGTAACCGGGCAAAGCTACGAGCAGGCGCTGCGCGAACGCATCCTGCAGCCGCTGGGCCTGGCCGACACCGGGCTGCTGCGCCAGGACCGCATCGTCGAGCGCCTGGCCGATACCTACTTCGGACGCGACGGGGCGGGCGCGATGACGCCGGATCTGCCCGCCTATCCGGAGAACTGGTACGCGGCCGGCGCCATGTACTCCAGCGCGCAGGACCTGGCGACGTTCGCCGACGCGCTGTACGGCGGTCGCCTGCTCAGCGCCGATTCGCTGCAGCGCATGCTGCGCCCGGGCCTGGACGACTACGGCTATGGCCTGTGGAGCTATGAGATGAAGATCGGCGGCCGCAAACTATGGGTGGCCAAGCGCCCGGGCCAGATCATGGGCGCGCGCAGCCAGCTGTTGCGCGTGATCGAGCCGCGCATCAGCGTGGTGCTACTGAGCAACGCCGGCAGCGCCGATCTAGACGAATTCGTCGCCGAGATCGCCCGCCGCGCGGGCGCGCAGGCGCCGTCGCATTGAAGCGGCCGGGCGCGCGCGCAGCCGCGCGCCCGAAGGTTTTCTCTTGGAACTTGCGTGCGCGCGGCACGTCGCGGATCGGATGCCTAGTGCACGCGACCTTCCCGAGCATGCGCGGCTCTACTGCTGCGTGCGTCGGCGCGAAAGGGCGGGGACGCAGGGCGACCCGCGATCAGCGGCGGCGCGCGTACAGCCAGCCGCCGATCAAACAGCAGGGCAGGCCGGTCAGCGCGACCAGGATCGCGTACCAGGCCGGCCCGAACTCGGGGCCGCGGCCCCAGGTCGCGACCACGCCGGCGATGCCGAACACGGTGCCGATCAGGCCCAGCGCCCAGACGTGCGCCATCGGCCGGTACGGCGCGAGGCGCGCGCACAAATAGCCGCCGAGCACGGTGTAGACCGCGCGATAGCCCAGCGCGAGCAGCCACAGGCCGGTGCTCATCGGCTGGAACCAGGCCGGAAACACGCCGCTGGCGTGCAGGATCACGTCGGTGACGGTGGACAGCAGCATCACCGAGAGCAGGCCCAGCAGCACCGCGACGATGCTGCGGCCGGTGCGTCGCTGGGGAACGGCGGGATGGATGGTTTGAGCATTCATGGCAGGACCTTCGCGCTGCGCGCGCTGGATTGCGGCGGGAGGACGCGGGCGCCGCGCGCCCGCGCGTGGGATCACGGTGCGGTCGCGGCCGCGCCGGCCAGGAAGGCGTCGAGCTGGTCGTAGCCGGCGGCGATGCCCTGTTCCATGTTGCTGGCGAGCGCGCCGTCGCGCGCTTCGCGCGAGGCGTAGACCACGGTGGTGACCAGGGTGGTCTTGCCGTCGCGTTCGCTCAGCACCGCGGTGCCCACGGTTTCGCCGCCGGTCCAGTCCATGTCGAAGCGTTCGCTGCGCACGATGCGTTGCGGACGCTCGATCTCGCGGTGCACGCCGCCCATGCCCATCTCCACGCCTTCCGGCCCGCTCCAGACGTAGCGGTAGGCGCCGCCCACGCGCAGGTCGACCTCGCAGACGGTCAGGGTCCAGCCGTCCGGGCCGTGGAACCAGCGCTTGAGCAGTTCGGGTTTGGTCAGGGCGTCGAACACCAGTTCGCGCGGCGCATCGAACGCGCGCGTGATCACGATGTCGCGTTCGCCGGGGGCGGTGACGGAGAGGGCGTTGTGGGCGTGCATGGGCGTAACTCCTTAGCGTGAGCGTTTCTTGGTGGGTTTGGGCGCCTGCTCGGCCTGCAATTGGACGAGCAGCGCATCGAGGCGCTGATAGTTCTGTTCCCAGATCCGGCGGTAGTGCTCGAGCCAGACGTTGGCCTCGGCCAAGGGCTGCGCTTCGATCCGGCAGGGGCGGCGCTGCGCATCGCGGCCGCGGGTGATGAGGCCGGCGTGTTCGAGCACCTTGAGGTGCTTGGAGATCGCCGGCTGGCTCATCGCGAACGGCTCGGCCAGTTCGGTCACCGTGGCCTCGCCGCTGGCGAGGCGGGCCAGGATCGCCCGTCGCGTGGGGTCGGCCAGGGCGGCGAAGGTGGCGTCGAGACGCTGGGTCTGCATTTATATAACCTAGAAGTTATGTAACTTGAAGGTTATATACATCCGCGCAGGTCAGGCGTCAAGTGCCGATTTTGCGAATTCGCGTGAGCGGGGCGCGGCGCGCGGGCGCCGTATCGCCTCAGGCGCGCGGTTCGGGCGCGCGCAGGCGCCGCGCCAGGTACCAGGCCGCGATGCCGATCGGCGGGTAGATCGCCAGGGTCGCCAAGCGCTGCAGCAGACCGGTACAGGCGCGGGTGTCCAGTCCGGTCCAGTGCGCCATGAACGGGATCAGGGCGAGGATCCACAGATTGGTCGCCAGCAGATAGCGCTTGATCGCGCCGCTGCGCTCCAGCGACCACAGCGCCAGGATCATGAAGGAGGGAAACAGCAGGATGCCGATCATCAGCGGCCCCGAGCCATGACGCGGGTGCGGCAGCGGGAAATACGCGGCCTTGATCGAGACCACGGCATTGATGAGCAGGGCCAGGGTCACCAGCGCGATCGCCAGCGGCGGGCGACGGAGCCGGCGCAGCGCGTCGGCGATACCGGCCGCGCCGATCAGGGTGGCGATGCCGGTCAGCACCGCGCCGCTGTTGAAGATCCACGGCAGCGGCGCGCTGTGGGAACCCAGCGTGCTCGCGGCCTGGCGCAGGAAGCTGTAATCGGGAAAGAACGGCGCGGCGATCAGTTGGGTGGCGTAGTAGACGAAGGGCACCGCGATCGCGCAGGCGAGGGCGGCCCGCAGGCCTGGCCCGGGCCGCGCTTGCGCGCTCATCGCGCCGCCTCGATGCTGGCGGCCAGCGCGGTGTCGGGCTGCGAGGATTTGCAATCGGGGCCGCTCGTGGCCGGATGCTCGTGCTGACCGACGCACAGGTCCAGCGCCATCGGCAGGCCGACGATCTCGCGGCTGTCGCCGACCGTCATGCTGAAGCGCTCGAACGCCAGCTCACGGCAGTCCGGTTGCCGCGGCGCGCACTCGCGCGCGAACAGCGCGTAGTGGCAGCGGCCGCTGTCGCTGGCGATGCATTCGAAACGTCCGATCCCGGCTTGCACGCGGGTGCGCGCATGCAGGGTGTCGTGGCCGTTGCTGGTGGCGCGCGCGATCAGGGTGCTGCCGCCGGTGTCGCAGCCGAGCAGGGCGAACAGGAAATAAGCCAGAGCGATCAGATTTCGCATGCGACACCTCGAAGAGTGGACGAGCGCCGCCGACACGCGACCGGGTCGCATGGGCGTTGCTGCGTTTGGGAACGGCGGGGCCTGGAACTACATGTGTCGGAACAGCGCCATGAACGGCTGGCTCACGCTCAGCGTTTCCGGGCGTTGCTTGAGTCGTACCGTGCCGCGGCCGCTGTCGTCGCGCACGATCGCGGCGATCGCCTTCAGGTTGACGATGGTCGAGCGGTGGATCTGCTTGAACACGTTCGGGTCCAGCACGCCCAGCAGTTCGCGGATCGGCGTGCGCAGCAGCGCCTCGCCATCGGCGGTGACCACGGTGGTGTACTTGTGGTCGGCGCGGAAGTAGACCACGTCGTCGACCAGGATCAGGCGGGTTTCGCGGCCGGCGCTGGCGGTGATCCAGGTCAGCGGCGGCGCCTCGGGGCGCGGCATCTGGGCGCCCAGCTGGCGCAGCAGATCGGCGAGCGCGGCGCTGTCGCCGCCGCTGCCGGCCACGCGCGCCTGCAGGCGCTGCACCGTCGCGGCCAGGCGCTCCGGCGCGATCGGCTTGAGCAGGTAATCGATCGCGCCGCGTTCGAAGGCATCCACCGCGTACTGGTCGTAGGCGGTCACGAACACGATCCGGGTCTGCGGGCTGGCCTCGGCCGCGGCGGCCGCCACTTCCAGGCCGCTGAGCCCGGGCATGCGGATATCGAGGAAGGCGACGTCGGGCTTGTGCTCGGCGATGGCCTCCAGCGCTTCGGCGCCGTCCTCGCAGGCGGCGGCGATGTCCAGCTCCGGCCAGGCCTGGGCCAGCAGATCCAGCAGGGCCTGGCGCAGCAGCGCTTCGTCTTCGGCGATGACGGCCTTAGCCATGACGTGCGTCTCGATCGAAAGCGGCGGGGACCGTGATGGTCGCGGCCACGCCGTTGGGGAAGTTGGCGACCACGGCCAGCGACGCGTCGGCGCCGTAGACCAGGCGCAGGCGTTCGCGCACGTTCTTCAGGCCGATGCCGGTGCCGCCGGGCTGGGCGCCGAAGCCTTCGCCGTCGTCGGCCACGGTCACCGCGACCGCGTGGCCGTCGCGGCGCGCGAGGATCCAGACCATGCCGCCGCCGCTGCGCGGTTCCAGGCCGTGCTTGATCGCGTTCTCGACCAGGGTCTGCAGCATCATCGGCGGCAGCGGGGTCTGGCGCAGCGCGTCGGGTACCTCGATCTGCACGGCCAGGCGCGGGCCCATGCGGATGCGTAGGATCTCCAGATAGGCCTGCGCGCGCTCGAGCTCCTGGCCCAAGGTCGACAGCGCGTCTTCGGTGCGCGGCAGCGAGTGACGCAGGTACTGAATCAGATGGCCGAGCATCTCGTCGGCGCGCGCCGGATCGGTGCGGGTCAGGTACTGCGCGCTGGCCAGGGTGTTGTAGAGGAAGTGCGGTTCGACCTGCGCGTGCAACAGGCTGAGCTTGGCGACGGTGAGTTCCTTCTCGGTCACGGTCTGGGCGACCGCGGCCTGCTCGTTGCGACGGCGCTCGGCGACGCGGCGCGCGATGGCGCGGGTGATCGCCTCGGCGTTCTCCAGATTGGTGCCGTCGTCGACCCGGAACCAGTCGCTCCAGGCGCCGCTTTCGGGCTCGCAGACCAGGGTGACGCTGCCGCTGCCGTCGCGCGGGGCGACCAGGGCTAGGATCTGATTGCGCGGCACGCCGAACCAGTTGAGCGGGTTGTAGCGGCCGAGGGGTCGGCGGCCGTAGGTGTCGGGGCGACGCACCTTGGCGCGCACCTGCAAGCTGTCGCGTGCGCTCTCGATTTCTTCGCTGCGCGGCAGTTCGCGGATCGCGGCGTCGAGCAGGTCGAAGGCTTCGCCGGCCTCGAACGGCACCTCGATCTGGCGGCGCTGGCGATTGGCCAGGGCGCTGCCGTCGATGTGGCCGGCGATCAGGCGCACCCGCCGCAGATGCGAGAACGCGCCAGTGATCACGAACGCAGCGACGATCAGTCCGACCAGGAACACCGGCCAGGGATCGTTGTTGCCGTAGCTGCCGTCGACGCTGGGCAGCGCCGACCACGCCAGCGCCAGGATGAAGAACAGCACCGTCCACGCGGCGATGATGCGGACTAGGAAGAACAAGCTCTTGATCACGGTGCGGCCCGGCTACGTCGTTGCAGGCAAGCATAGCGACGCCCCGCGCCAGGGCCAGCGGCGCGCGACGAAAGCGGGCGTGGGACGACGAAACGGGGCGCCGCGGGTGCCGGGCGCCGCAGGCGCGCCGTTCGACGCGCCTGCGATGGAACTGGGCGGCTCGTTACTTGCCGAGCACGTAGCGGTCCTGCGGGTCCGGGCAGCTCTCGTCGCGCGGCGGGCAGGGCCACAGCTTGCGCGGCAGGCTGTCGCGCACCTCGAAACGATCGCCGTTCCAGATCACGAAGCCGGCGTGGGCCTTCATGCCGCCCTGGAAGCCGCGCGTGTCCTTGGCCGGCAGCGGCCGCTCGGGGTCGGCTTCCACCACCCAGCGCAAGGTCGGAGCGACGGCGGCGCGGCTGTCGTCCAGCGCGATCGGATTGGCGCCCAGCGCGCGGTAGCGGTCCAGGCGTTCGCGGCCCAGGCTCAGCTCCGGCGCGCGCAAGCTGGCGGTGACATCGACCGGCGCCTTGCCCGCGGCGACGAGATAAGCGCGCAATCCGCTATCGGCGAACTCGGCCTGGGGCCGCGCGCAGGCGCGTCGCGCCGCCGCCAGATCCTCGGTCGACTCGGTCTGCACCGTGGCGACGCTGGCGCAGGGCATGCGCATCTGCACGAGATAGCCGGCGCTGCCGCGGCGGCGGCCCTCGAAGCTGCGCACCCACAGGCTGTAGCGGGCGCCGTTCTTGTCGGCGAGCAGGTACTCGGTGCGGTCGCCCGTGCCCGGGACGCTGCGCAGATAGACCTGCGCGGTCATCAGGCGGTGGCGCAACTGCTTGGGCAGCAGCACATCGCGGGTCGGCAGCGCAGCCACGAACGCGACGATGGCCTCCGGGGCCGCGGTGTAGCGGCCGTTCTGGATCACCGGCCCGCTGACCGGCGAGAACCCCGCCAGGCCGGTGCTGCCGGCCTTGCTCGTCGGCGCGGCGGCGCCGACGGTGGCGCACGCGCTCAACAGCGCGGCGGCGAGCAGGATTTTGGAACTGGGGGGCACAGGCGAACTCCTCTACGGTTACTGGTGCGCGCGCCGCGGCGCTTCCTGCTGCTGCGTGCGCTGTGGATCTTCCAGGGCCGGCGCGGGCGCCGCCGGCTGGTTGCGATTGATCGTGTCTAGGCGATTGAGGCTGGCCTCCGGCGTGGCATGGGTGGCGACGTCCGCCGACACCGCCACGCGCGCGGCCGCCGGATCGCCGGGCCGGCCCTGGACCATGAACAAAGTCTCGCCGGCGGCGCGCGTGGCGGTGGCGTTGTTGGTGGCGATGGCGCTGATGTCGGACAGATGGGCCTGCTTGGCCTCGGCCAGCAGATGCAGATTCACGCCTTCGTTGTTGCGGTCGTAGGGCGGGCCCAGCGCGCGCACGTGCCCGTCGATCTGGGTGTACAGGCGGTGGTCGGCGTGGCCGGGATCGCGCGGATCGGACGCGGCGCGGCCCTGGCCGTTCGGGGCTTGCTCGGCGGGCGCCTGCGCGCGCTCCTGCTGCTGGCCCGGCGCGACCGAGGTCAACACGTACTGCCAGCGGGTCTGGTCCGGATTGGCGCGCACCGTGTCGATGAAGGCGGTGTGCTCGCCGCCGCCGATGGTCTGGCAACCGGCGGAGTCGGTGTTGGTGTTGCTGCCGCGATGGATCTTGAACGAGTTGTTGAGATCCTGGACGCCGTTCACGTCGCGCGAGTCGAACCAGCCGTCGGCATTGGTGTCGCGTTCGACCATGTTGGCGCCGTTGCGCACCGCCTCGTCGGAGGGACGCAGCGAGAACTCGCGGCCGCTGCGGGTGTGGCCGTTGCTGGCATGCTCGGTGCGCACCATCTCGACCGTGCCCTCGGCCAGACGGCCGATGTCGCGCACGCGGTCGCCGTTGACGTCGTCGCCCTCGATCTTGCGCGTGCGCACATCCTCGTAGCCGGGCGAGGCCGCCAGCCGCGGCGCCTGGCGCTGGGTATCGGCGTAGATGCGGTTGCCGTCGCTGCCGGCGTGGTGGTCGTACTGCGCGGTGGGTTCGGTGGTGGCGTGGTTGAACTCGCGCGCGTGGCGGCCGCCGTCGGCGTCTTTCCAGACCACGACCAGGCGGTCGTTGAACTCGCCGCGTCCGTTATTGTCGAGGGTGGAGTTTTCGTTGCGCATGCCCAGGATCACGCGGTCCTGCGTGCCCAGGGCGTCGCGCGCGGCCTGGGTGCCGCGCGCGCCGATCACGCTGGCGTAGACGTCGTACTGCTGCGCCTGCGACAGGTTCTGGGTTTCGGCGTCGGTCGGGAAGCGCGGCGCCGCGGTCGCGCCGCGCAGGCGGTCCAGGGTCGGATTGAGCGCGGTCGCGTCCTCGGCCGAGAGCGCGTTCGGCGCACGCAACGCGGTCAGGTGCTCCTGGCCGCGCACGGCGACGTAACGGTCCAATGCCTCCTGCACCACCGCGTCCTGGTTCAGACGCAGCGCGTCCAGACGGGCGGCGGCTTCGCGGTTCTGACCGCGGTTGAGCATGCCGACAACTTCGTCGGCCGAGGCGTTGATATCGAGTTCGGGCATGGGAATTCCTTTTCCGATTGAGCGGGCGTAGCAGGTCGTTACGGGTTCGCGTGAAGACGCCCCGTGCCGTTCGGAGGCGTTTCGGGGCGAGGTTAGCACTGGTGCGTGTCGCGAGGCAGTGCGGGCGTGGCCCGCCTGCTCGCGTCGATCGCCTACCCAAGTACGTCGCGCCGGCCAGGCCGGATGCAGGGGGCCAGACCCGGCGCCGCCGGCGTCAGCCCATACGGCGCGGCGAGGCGTCCTGGCTGTGCGCCTGCTCCGGCCCGGGGGGCTGCGGCGCGGCCCGATTGAGTTCGTCCAGACGCGCCAGGCTGGCCTGCACGGGCGTATTGGCCGCGACCTCGACCGAGATCGCCACGCGCTGCGCGCCCGGGTCGCCGGGGCGGCCCTGGAGCAGGAACAGGGTCTGGTCGGCGGGCACCTCGCCGTTGGCCCGGTTGGGCACCAGGCCGTCGGCCTGGGTGATGTGGTGGGTCTTGGCCGCGGCGAGCACGCTCAATCCGATCGCCTCGGCGTTGCGCGCGTAGTCGCCGCCGAGCGCGCGCAGATGGCCGTCGATCTGGCCGTGCAGGCGATGATCGGCGTGGCGCGGGTCGGAAGGATGCAGCGACGGCGCCTCGTCATGCGCGTCGGCGCGCCGCCCGCCCTGCGGCTGCGCGCGTTGCGGCGGCGGCGGTGGCGGCGCCACCGAGGTCAGCACGTACTGCCAGCGGGTCTGGCGCGGGTTGCCGCCAGCGGCGGTGATGAAGGCGTCGTACTCGCCGCCGCCGATGGTCTGGCAGCCGGCCGAATCGGTGTTGGCGCTGCCGCCGCGGTGGATCTTGAAGGTGTCGTTCAAGTCCTGCCGGCCGTTGACGTCGCGGGCGTTGAACCAGCCGTCGGCGTTGGTGTCGCGCTGCACCCGGTTCTGCCCGGCGGCGACCGCGGCGGCGGTCGGGCGTAGGGCGAATTCCTCGCCCGGGTTGGCGCCGTAGGTCGGATGGGTGTCGGCCTTCATCTCGGTGGTGCCTTCGGCCAGCCGGCCGAGGTCGCGCACGCGGTCGTTGTTGACGTCCTCGCCCTCGATCTTGCGGCGGTCGACGTTCTCGTAGCCGGGCGAGCGCGCCAGGCGCGGCGCCACCTGGCCGCCGCTTTCGGCGATCAGGCGCGTGCCGTCGCTGCCGGCGTGGTGGTCGTATTGCGCGCTGGGTTCGGTGTTGGAGTGGTTGAACTCGCGCGCGTGGCGGCCGCCCTTGGCGTCCTTCCACACCACCACGATGCGGTCGTCGTATTCGCCGGCGCCGCGGTTGGCGGTGCTGCGGGTGTCGTTGCGCATGCCCAGGATCACGCGGTCCTGCGTGCCCAGCGCGTCGCGCGCGGCCTGATCGCCGCGCACGCCGATCACGCTGGCGTAGACGTCGTACTGCTGCGCCTGCGACAGGCGCGCGGTCTCGCGATCTTCGGGGAAGCGCGGCGCGGTGTGGCCGGCCGCCAGCAAACGCCCCAGATCCTCGCGCGGCGGCGTGACCGCGCTCATGCCCGGCATCGGCAGCAGGGTCATGCCGTAGAGGGCGGTGATCGGACCGGCCGCGCGGGTGGCGACGTAGCGGTCCAGGGCTTCCTGCACCACCGGCGGCTGATCGCGGCGCAGGGCGTCGAGACGGGCGACGGCGTCCACCCCGCGACCCTGATTGAACAAAATGGCGACCTGCTCGGCCGAGGCGTTGATATCGAACTCGGGCATGGCGGAACTCCTTGTCCTACGGCCGCGCCGCCAGCGGCGCGCCCCCTGTGGCGCCGGGGCCTTCCCGGGGCCTTGGCGGCAGCCTAGCACCGCGGTGGGGCGTGCGCAGCGCGGCCCGGGCCCTGCCGCAGTCCGCTCAGCCCGGCTCGCCCTTCTTGCGGCGCTTGGCGCTGTACATGGATTGGTCGGCCTTGTGCAGCAGCTCGCCCAGGTCCTCGCCGTCGTCGGGATAGATCGCGCAGCCGATGCTGGCCTGCAGCGCGATGCTGCGGTCGTCGAATGCGAACGGCGGGTCCAGCGATTCGGCCAGGCGCTGGGCCTGGGCGAAGGCGCCGTCGCGGTGCTCGATGCCAGGCAGGATCACCCCGAATTCGTCGCCGCCGACGCGGGCCACGGTGTCGCCGCTACGCGCGCTGCGGCGCACCCGCGCGGCGAACTCCACCAACGCCGCATCGCCGGCGCGATGGCCCATGCGGTCGTTGACCGGTTTGAGTCCGTCCATGTCGAGGTTGAGGATGCCGATGCGGCGCCGATCGCGCTGCGCCTGCGCCAGGCAGTGACGCAGGCGGTCGTAGAACAGGGCGCGGTTGGGCAGGCCGGTGAGCTGGTCGTGGGTGGCCTGGTGGAACAGCTCGTCGGTTTCGTAGCGGGCAGCGTGGTACATGGCCGCGCCGATCAGGCCCGACATCAGATCGAGCATGCGCAGGTCGTCGCTGTCGAACGCGGACGGCGCGGCGCCCATCACCTTGAGCACGCCCACCACGGTCTGGTGATGTTTGAGCGGCACCACGATCATCGAGCGCAGGCCGACGCTGCGGCAGGCCTCGCGGTCCACGCGCGGGTCGGTCTCCGAATCCTCGCAGTTCAAGGGCGCGCCGACCGCGACGCAGGCGCCGGACAAGCTGGCCGCACGCCGCAGGCGCAGGCCCAGGCTGGGCTCGGCGATGCCGGAGGCGGCGCGATACACCATGTCCTCGCCTTCGGCCAGTTCGACCACCGCGCCGACCGCGCCGGTCAGGATCTGCGCCCGTCGCGCGACCAGGTCCATCACCCCGCCCAGGTCCAGGCCCAGGCGCGCGATCTCGGTCTGGGTTTCGATGACTTGCAGCAGGCGCGCGGCGTCGTCGGCTGCGGGCGTTTCGACCGCGCTCATGGGCGGCTCCGGCGGAGAACCGGTATCAACATAACGCGTGCCGATGACAGCCGGGTAGGCGGAACGGATCGCATCGCGGCGAGCGCACACAAGGTGCGCATTTGTTGTGCATTTTTCATGAGGGGCGAACCGGTATGGCCTCAGCGGCCGGGCCCTGTCGCGAAACCCAGCCGATACATTCAGCCGCGACTCCGTTCGCCATGGTCGCGCGGCGCGGTCGCCGCGTCGCGACCGGCCCGCGGGCCGGTCGCGCTTTACAGCTTACGCTTCGGCTTCTTCCTTGTAAGCGTCCACCGGGATGCAGGCGCACATGACGTTCTTGTCGCCGTAGACGTTGTCCACGCGCGCGACCGGCGGCCAGTACTTCTGCAGCTTCAGGCTGGGCAGCGGGAACGCGGCCAGCTCGCGCGGGTAGGCGTGGGTCCACTCGCTGGCCGAGACCGCGGTGGCGGTGTGCGGGGCGTGCTTGAGCGGGTTGTCCTCGCGGTCCAGCGTGCCTTGCTCGACCGCGCGGATTTCGTCGCGGATCTGGATCATGGCGTCGATGAAGCGGTCCAGCTCGTGCTGCGATTCGCTTTCGGTCGGCTCGACCATCAGGGTGCCGGCGACCGGGAAGCTCAGGGTCGGGGCGTGGAAGCCGAAGTCGATCAGGCGCTTGGCCACGTCCTCGGCGCCGATGCCGGTGGCGTCCTTGAGCGGGCGCAGGTCGAGGATGCACTCGTGCGCGACCAGGCCGTTGCGGCCGGTGTAGAGGGTCTCGTAGTGCGGGGCCAGGCGCTTGGCGATGTAGTTGGCGTTGAGCAGCGCGACCTGGGTCGCGCGGCGCAGGCCGGACGCGCCCATCATGGTGATGTACATCCACGAGATCGGCAGGATCGAGGCCGAGCCATAACTAGCCGCAGACACCATGCCCACTGCTTTCTTGCGAGAAGTGCGGCCATGGATGGCCGCTGTTTGATTCTCGCCGACAGGGATGTCGGCATAAGTACCTGGCAGGAACGGCGCCAGGTGCGATTTGACCGCGCAGGGGCCGACGCCGGGACCGCCGCCGCCGTGCGGAATGCAGAAGGTCTTGTGCAGGTTGAGGTGCGACACGTCCGAGCCCCACTTGCCGGGCTTGGCCACGCCGACCAGGGCGTTCATGTTGGCGCCGTCGGTGTAGACCTGGCCGCCGTGGGCGTGGACGATCTCGCAGATCTCGACCACGTCCTCCTCGAACACGCCGTGCGTGGACGGGTAGGTGATCATCAGCGCGGCCAGGCGGTCGCTGTACTTCTCGGCCGCGCGGCGGATGTCCTCGACGTCGACGTTGCCGTTGCTGTCGCACTTGGTGACCACGACCTGCATGCCGCACATCTGCGCCGAGGCCGGGTTGGTGCCGTGCGCGGATTCCGGAATTAGGCAGATGTCGCGGTGGCCTTCGTTGCGCGAGCGGTGATAGGCGCGGATCGCGAGCAGGCCCGCGTATTCGCCCTGCGCGCCCGAATTGGGCTGCAGGCTGACCGCGTCGTAGCCGGTGCACTCGACCAGCATGGCTTCGAGTTCGTCGATCAGCTGCTGGTAGCCCACGGTCTGATCGGCCGGCGCCAGCGGATGGATGTTGCCGAACTCCGGCCAGGTCACCGGGATCATCTCGGCGGTGGCGTTGAGCTTCATGGTGCAGCTGCCCAGCGGGATCATGGTGCGATCCATCGCCAGGTCCTTGTCGGCCAGGGCGCGCATGTAGCGCAGCAGCTCGTGCTCGCTGTGGTGGGTGTTGAACACCGGATGCTGCAGGAACGCGCTGCTGCGGCGCAGGCCGGCGGGCAGGGCGTCGGCGGTGGCGGCGTCGAGCGCGTCGATGTCGTCGATGCGCGCGCCGAACAGCGCGGCCAGCTGCGCGACTTCGGCGCGGGTGGTGGTTTCGTCCAGGCTGATGCCGACGCGGGCCGGATCGCCGCAGTAGTTGAGGTTGATGCCGGCCGCGACGGCCTTGGCGCGCAGGGCATCGGCGTCGACGCCGACGATGTCGAGGGTGTCGAAGAAGTCCGGACCGACGGTGAGGCCGGCCTGGCGCAGCGCGCCGGCCAGGATCGCGGCCAGGCGGTGCACGCGGCGCGCGATCCGGGTCAGGCCCTCGGGGCCGTGGTAGACGGCGTACATCGAGGCCATCACCGCCAGCAGCACCTGCGCGGTGCAGATGTTGGAGGTGGCCTTCTCGCGGCGGATGTGCTGCTCGCGGGTCTGCAGGGTCAGGCGGTAGGCGGGCTTGCCTTCGGCGTCGATGGACACACCGATCAGGCGGCCCGGCATCGAGCGCTTGTAGGCGTCGCGGCAGGCCATGAAGGCCGCGTGCGGACCGCCGAAGCCGAACGGCACGCCGAAGCGCTGGCTGTTGCCGACCACGATGTCGGCGCCCCATTCGCCGGGCGCGGCGATCAGGGTCAGGGCGAGCAGATCGGTCGCGACCGCGACCAGACCGCCGCGCGCGTGCACGGCGTCGGCCAGGGCCTTGTGGTCGCCGATCTGGCCGCGGGTGTTGGGGTATTGCAGCAGCACGCCGAAGCTGTCGCTGTTGAGCGCTTCGCCGTCGTCGCCGACCTGCAGGTCGATGCCCATGGCCTCGGCGCGGGTGTGCAGCACTTCCAGGGTCTGCGGGTGCACGTCCTTGGAGACGAAGAACAGGTTGGACTTGGACTTGGCCGAACGCTTGGCCAGGGTCATGGCCTCGGCCGCGGCGGTGCCTTCGTCCAGCAGCGAGGCGTTGGCGATCTCCATCCCGGTCAGGTCGGCGACCATGGTCTGGAAGTTGATCAGCGCTTCCATGCGGCCCTGCGAGATTTCCGCCTGATACGGCGTGTAGGCCGTGTACCAGGCCGGGTTCTCGAGGATGTTGCGCAGGATCACGTTCGGGGTGAGCGTGCCGTAGTAGCCCTGGCCGATGAAGCTGCGGAAGACCTGGTTCTTGTCGGCGACGGCGCGGATCTTGGCCAGCGCCTCGACTTCGGTCATCGGCGCCGACAGCGCCAGCGGCGCGGGCGACTTGATCTTGGACGGCACGATCGCATCGGTCAGCGCTTCCAGCGAGTCGTGGCCGACCGTGCGCAGCATGTGCGCGATCTCGGCGTCGTTGGGGCCGATGTGACGTTCCAGGAAGGCGTCGTGGTGCTCGAGGTCGCGCAGAGAGGCTTGGGTCATGGCAGGGGCGTCCGAAGGCTTAGGAAGGGGCGTTGCGGCCCGTCGGCCTCACGGCCAACGAGCGCTCGCGGGCTCGCGGCAATGCCGCTCGAAAGCCCCGCTCGCCCCTCTGTCCTTTTGCCTGAGAGTTTGGAAGCGCGCTGCGCAACAGGCAGCGGGGGGAGGGTCGCTCCTGTACGGCTCGCTTCGTGCCCCTTCGGCGCCGGTTCCGTCCGATGATCCGGACGGTCGGTCTCTCCAGAGTTTTGTACACGCGGCGGTATAGGGCCTGAGCGATTACGGGCGTTGCGCCTTCGGCAGCGGTCGACGCCCTTGCGGGGCCGGCCGGCTTCTCCCACCGCGTGTTTCAAGCTCGGGATTATAGCCCGATGCCGGCGCCGGGTCAGGAGGCGGCCGGTTCAGTTTGCGGCGATCCGCCGTACCATGGCGGCTTCGTCGTTCGCGGGCCGTCGATCGTCTATGCAGGCATGCCAGGGGGTAGGGATCCGGGGGGCCGCGACACGTCCACGCGCCTGCCGCGCGCCGGCGCGCCGGAGCCGGACGCCATGAGCGACGGTTCGGGCGGCCCCGGTTCGCCGCGGGCCAAGCGCAGGCGCCGTCGCGGCGGCCAGGGCGACGGCCAGGGCGCGCCCGCGATCGAGACCTCGCCCCAGGCGGACCGGCGGCCGCTATCAGCCGAAGCCGCGCTGGCGCGCGAGGCCTGGGCGGTACGCGCCTGGCGCCGCATGCTGCGCGAGCCCAGCCTGGGCTTGAGCACCGGCTATGTGCTGGTGTCGATGATCGGGCTGTGGGCGAACTACTGGTTCTACCGCCAGTTCGGTCTGCCGATCCTGGAATACATGCAGGCCAGCGACTACCTGGTCGCCGGCCTGCGCGATCCGGGCTACGCGCTAGTGCTGGCTTTGTCGGTGACGATCTCGTGGCTGGTCAGCTGGCCGGAGATGTACCGCAAGCAGCACCCGCGCCGGGTGCGCGAACTGCAACGGCGGTGGTGGGGGCGCTTCGTGTTTCCGCAGTCGGACTGGTTCCGCTGGACACTGCTGAGATTGAAGCCGGAGACCGGCATCGCGATCGTGGTGTTCATGGGCATGGCCTTGAGCACTTGTTCCTACGTGATCGCCAAGGCCAATCGGATCCGCGACGAAGGCGCCGGCCACGCCGTGCGCGTGACCCTGGCCGGCGCGGCCGCGCCGTTGCCGGGGCAGGCGCGCCTGCTCGGCGCCAGCAGCGCCTACGTGTTCCTGTGGTGGCCCGGCGCGCGCCGCGCCGAAGCGGTGCCGATCGAAGGCGTGGGCCGCCTGCAGGCACTGCCGCGGTCGCGCAAGCGCGATGCCGCGCCCGCGAAGGCGCCGCTGCCCGCAACCGCGCCTGCCGCAACCGCGCCTGCGTCTTGAACGCGAAGGCGCGATCGCGACGGCCAAACGACCGATCCGGACAGTCGCGCGCGACGCCGACGCGACGACGCGGTTGTATGCTGTCGCGATCCTCACGAGGCCGCGGATCCATCGCATGAGCGCACCCCCGTTCCAGTTGCTGCAACTCGATCACGTGGTGTTGCGGGTGCGCGATCCCGAGGCCATGGTCGCGTTCTACTGCGAGGTGCTGGGCTGCTCGCTGGAGCGCCGCCAGGACGAAATCGGCCTGATCCAATTGCGCGCCGGCCAGTCGCTGATCGACCTAGTCGGCATCGACGGCAAGCTCGGCCGCATGGGCGGCGCCGCGCCGGGCGTGGAGGGCCGCAACATGGATCATCTGTGCCTGCGCGCCGATCCTTTCGATCGCCAGGCCATCGTCGCCCACTTGAACGCGCACGCGGTGCGCATCGGCGACTTCGGTTCGCGCTACGGCGCCGAAGGCGAGGGCCCGTCGCAGTATCTGTTCGATCCGGAGGGCAACCTGGTCGAACTCAAGGGCCCGCCGGACGCCGGCGCGGTGGCCGCGCACTGATGTCCGAACCTGCGACATCGCGAGCGGGCGCCAAACCCGCGCGTTACCTCGCTCCGCTGTTGGCCGGCCTGGCGATGTTCGGGCCGTTCTCGATCGACACCATCTTCCCGGCGTTTCCGGCGATGGGCGCCGAGTTGGGCGCCGACAAGCTGGCGATGCAGCAGACCATCAGCGTCTACCTGATCGCCTACGCGCTGATGAGCATCGTGCACGGCCCGCTGTCCGACGCGATCGGACGCCGGCGCGTGATCATCGGCGGGCTATTCGTGTTCACCCTGGCGTCAGTGGGCTGCGCGCTGTCGCGCGACCTCAGCACCTTGCTGATCTTCCGCGCGATCCAGGGCCTGTCGGCCGGCGTCGGCCTGATCGTCGGCCGCGCGGTGATCCGCGACGTGCTGCAGGGCGACGACGCCCAGCGCCTGATGAGCCATGTCTCGATGATCTTCGGCATCGCCCCGGCGATCGCGCCCATCATCGGCGGCTGGATCCTGGGCTGGAGCCATTGGCCGGCGATCTTCTGGTTCCTGGTCGCGTTCTCGGTGCTGTTGCTGATCGCGACCCTGCGCGTGCTGCCGGAAACCCACCCGCCGGCCTCGCGCCTGCCGCTGGTGCCGCGCCGGCTGCTGCGCGACTACGTGGCGATCTTCATCAACCCGCGCTTCCAGCGCCTGACCGCGGCCAGCGCCTTCAACTTCGGCGCGCTGTTCCTGTACATCGCCTCGGCGCCGGCGTTCGTGCTGGACCTGCTGCAGCTCAACGAGCGCTCGTTCGCCTGGTTCTTCGTGCCGATGATCGGCGGCATGGTGATCGGCGCCTTCGTATCGGGACGCACCGCCGGCAAGGTCGGCGGCCAGCGCATGGTGCGGATCGGCTTCGCCTGCACCATCCTGGCGATGGCGTTGAACGTCGCCTACAACCTGTTCGACGCCACCCCGCGGGTGCCGTGGGCGGTGATTCCGATCTCGCTGTGCTCGTTCGGCGTCGCCCTGGTCTTCCCAATCGTGACCCTGGCGATCCTCGACATGTACCCGCGTCAGCGCGGGTCGGCGTCCTCGCTGCAGGCCTTCACCGGCCTGGTCCTCAACGCCCTGATCGCCGGCGTGCTGTCGCCGCTGGTCAGCGACAGTGGCACCTCGCTGGCCCTGGCCGCGCTGGCCTTCGTGGTGGTGGGCTGGGCGTTCTGGCGTTGGGAGTCGGCGCGTTCGCGGCAGCCGCCGCCGACCCAGGACGCGCCCGCGATCGAACCGCCGGAAACGCTCTAGCGAGGGGGCGCCAGCGATGCTGCCGCGGCAACGCCCGGATATCGGCTGGCTCGATCTCGCCCACGCGCTGGCGTATGCGGTGCGCGGGGGCGACCCCGAGCGCGCCCAGGCCGCCGCCGAGGCCGGCGCCGATGCGCTGGCCGACGACGGCCGCCGCAGCCTGGTCAGCCTGTCGGTGCGCAGCGGCTTCGATCGTCTGCTGGCGACCCTGCAACTGCCGCCGGGCAGCGAGGTGTTGGTCTCGGCGGTGACCATCCGCGACATGATCGCGGTGATCGAGCGGCACGGCCTGCGCGCGGTGCCGGTCGACGTGGACGCCGACACGCTGAGCCTGGACGAAACCGCGCTGGCTGCGGCCCTGACCCCGCGCAGCCGCATGCTGCTGGTCGCGCACCTGTTCGGCAGCCGCATGCCGCTGCAGGCGGCGCAGGGATTCGCGCGCCGCCACGGCCTGCTGCTGGTCGAGGACGGCGCCCAGGCCTACACCGGCGACGGCTGGTTCGGCGAGGCGGGCTGCGACGTCAGCCTGCTCAGTTTCGGCCCGATCAAGACCGCGACCGCCTTGGGCGGCGCCCTGCTGCGTTTCGCCGACCCGGACCTGCGCGAGCGCGTGGGCGCGGCGCAGGCGCGCCAGCCGCTGCAGAAAACCGCGGCATTCGCGCAGCGGGTCGGCAAGTACGCGCTGCTCAAGGCGTTGACCGTTCGCGCCGCCTACCGCCTGTTTTATCGCGCCTGCCGCGCGCTCGGCATCGATCACGATGCCCTGATCAATCGCTCGGTGCGCGGCTTCGCCGGCGGCGAGCTGTTCCAGCGCATCCGCCACCGGCCCTGCGCGGCGCAGTCCCGGCTGCTGTTGCGGCGCCTGCGCGGCTATCCGCCCGCGCGGGTGGCTCAACGCGCGCAGCGCGGCGAGCGCCTGCTGTCGGCCTCACCCTTGGCGCGGCCGGGCCGCGCCGCCGCCCAGGCCACCCATTGGGTGCTGCCGGTGCTCAGCGACGATCCGCCGCAGCTGATCGCCGGCCTGCTCGCACGCGGCTTCGACGCCACCTGCGGCGCCTCCAGTCTGTACGCGGTGCCCGGCGATGCCGCGCCGGGCGCCGACGACCTGCGACGCGTCATGGCCGCGGTCGTGTATCTGCCCGCCCCCGAAGACGAGGACGACCTGCGCCGCCTGGCCGAGGCGGTACGCGCGAGCGTGGCGGGCCCGCCGTCCCCATGAACCGCGGCCGACGCATCGGTACGGACGCGTTCAAACGAGCCGCGTCCGGGGACGCTAGACTTCGCCCCGAAGACGGGCGGCATGACGGAACGGCATGGCAGTAGGCAAGGACAGAAACCCAGCGAGGACACGAGTCGGGGCGCGCGCCCTTCGGTGCGCCGGCCTGGCTTTGGCCTTGGCATGGACGGCCGCTGCGTCGGCGCGCGATATCGACATCCGCCATTACGTCGCCCGCATCGAACCCGATCTCAAGACCCGCAGCCTCAAGGGCGAGGTCGCGATCCGCTTCGTCGCCACCGTCGACGCCACCGACCTGATCGTGCTGGACCGCGACGGCCTGGACATCGACCGCGTGCGCGAAGGCGAGCGCTCGCTGTCGTTCGACCAGACCGGCCGCGTGCTCAAGGTGCGGCTGTCGCGGCCGGCCCTGCGCGGCCAGTTGCGCGAGATCACCGTCGCCTACCACGGCAGCCCGCGCTTCGGCCTGCAGTTCCATCCCGAGCGCCGCCAGATCTACACCCTGTTCTCGACCGCGCAGTGGCTGGTCGGCATCGACGCGCCCGACGAGCGCGCCAGCCTGGACCTCAGCGTGGTCCTGCCGACCGGCTTGAAGGCGGTGGGCAACGGCTATCTGGTCGGCCGCCGCAGCCTGGGCAACGGCAGCGAACTGCACCGCTGGCGCCAGACCGTGCCGATGCCGGCCTACACCTACGGTTTCGCCGCCGGCCCCTTCGAGGAGGCCAGCGACCGCGGCAGCAAGGTGCGCCTGCGCTACCTGGGCGCCGGCTACAGCCAGAACGAACTGCGCCGGATCTTCGCCGACAGCGGCGACATGCTGCGTTATTTCGAGCGCCGCGCCGGCGTGCCGTATCCGGGCGGCGTCTACACCCAGGCCCTGGTCGCGCGCACCATCGGCCAGGAGCATGCGGGCTTCTCGCTGCTGTCCGAGGAGTACGGCCGCGGCGTGCTCGGCGACCGCCGCGACGAATCGCTGATCGCGCACGAGGCCGCGCATCAATGGTGGGGCAACCTGGTCACCTGCCGCGACTGGGGCCATTTCTGGCTCAACGAGGGCTTCGCCAACTTCCTCGCCGCCAGCTACATGGAACAACGTTTCGGCCGCGAGGAATACCTCAAGCAGGTCGACGGCTGGCGCCGCCGCTACGAGAAGCTCAAGGAAACCGGCAAGGACAAGCCGCTGGTGTTCCCGGACTGGGACAAGCCCAGCGGCGACGATCGCGCCGTGGTCTATCAGAAGGGCGCCTACGTGCTGCACCTGCTGCGCGAGGAACTCGGCGAGGCGGCGTTCTGGAACGGCCTGCGCGAATACACGCGCGCCCACCGCGGCACCGCCGTGACCAGCCAGGACTTCGAGCGCTCGATGGAACAGGCCAGCGGCCGCGATCTCAGCGCGTTCTTCGCGACCTGGGTCTATCCGTCCGCGCCTGCGCGATGAGGCGCAAGCGCGCGCGGCGTGGACGCGGTGCGAGCGCTTAGGTGATGACGGATTCGCGCCCGGGCTGATGCACAATGGCGTCGGGCATACCTTCAAGTTCAATTCGCCGCGCGTACCGGGTCGATCCGTCGATCGGCCAGCGCGCGCGGCGTGGGAGTCGCAGGCGATGAAGACGATCCTGGTTGTTCTCGCGGCGCTGCCGATGCTGCTGCCGTGTCGGGCGAACGCGCAGACTGCGCCGAACTACGACGCCCTCTACAGCGCCTGCGTCGACGAACACGGGCCGATCAACAACGCGGTGGTCGAGGTGTGTTCCGACCGAGTCTCCGAGCGGGCGAAGCTTGAGATCACGCGCCACTACCAGGCCATTCACGCGCGCCTGAGCGCAGACCATCCTGAGGACGCAGCCAAGTTCGAGGAGTCGCAAAAGGCCTGGTTGAAGTACCGCAACACCCATTGCGGCTTGGCCGGCGCGTACGTGGGCTCGCCGATGTACGGCTACTGCCCGATGAAGCTCAATGCCGATCGAGCGGCCGAGCTGCGCGAACTGAACGGCGAATAGGTCCGGCGATTCGTTACGGCGATTCGTTACAGCGAAAGCCGCCGCGCGATCGGATCGAATGGCGGGCGGCCGGGCGACGGACAGGTTTGCGGCTACGGGGGCGCCGCTGCCGCGCGTCGACGCCGCCACCAATGCAGCGGCAGGCCCGCGCTGACCAGCGCCGCGCCCCACAGCAGGGCCTGCGCGCCGATCCCGAACAAGGCATACAGGCTGTAGAGCAAGGCCGCGACCGCGATCGCGCGACTGGCGCGGCCTCGTCCGCGTAAGGCCCAGGCCGCGCTGCCGGCCACGTAGGGCAGCAAGGTGGCCGCGGTCGACAGCAGGATCGAGAAGGTGAACAGCTGCACCAGCGAACGGCTGTAGTTCGACAGCACCAGGG
Organism: Lysobacter sp. Root983; assembly: GCF_001429345.1. Classification (NCBI taxonomy): domain Bacteria; kingdom Pseudomonadati; phylum Pseudomonadota; class Gammaproteobacteria; order Lysobacterales; family Lysobacteraceae; genus Lysobacter; species Lysobacter sp. Root983. The sequence goes on along the minus strand of NZ_LMJO01000017.1, from coordinate 388,476 downwards.
CCGATGCCAGCGCGCTGCCGATCAGCACGCCCGCCACCGGCGTGCCGCGCGCGTCCACGCGCGCGAACACTTGCGGGAACAAGCCGTCGCGCGCCGCCGCCAACGGCAGCTGCGCCGACAGCAGCACCCAGCCGTTGAGCGCGCCGAAGCAGGACACCGCCGCCACCAGCGCCAGCGCGATGCCGGCCGGCGCGCCCCACAAGGCGCGCGCGGCGTCGGCCATCGGCGCTTGCGAGGCCTGCAGCGTCGCGGCCGGCAGCACGCCCAGCACCGCGGTGCAGGCCAGGATGGTCGCCGCGCCCGCGATCAAGGTGCCGAACACGGTCGCGCGCGGCACCGTGCGCTCGGCGTCGCGCACCGCGCCGGCCGGCACGGTCGCCGCCTCCAGGCCCAGGAAGGCCCACAAGCTCAGCGCCGCGGTCGCGTGCGCTACCTGCGGCAAGGACTCGCCGCTGGGATTGAACGGCATGCGCGCATGGGTGTCGGCGAACCACAGCGCGACGCCGCCGAACAGCAGCAGCGGCAGCAGCTTCAAGGCGGTGGTCAGCAGCTGCATGCGGCCGGCCTCGCGGATGCCGGCCAGGTTGACTGCGCTGCACAGCCACAGCGCCGCCAGCGCGCAGGCGGCTGCGTGCGCCGGCGTCGCGGTCGCGGCCGGGAACACGGCGCCCAGGCTGCCGGCGAACGCCACCGCGATCGCGGCGTTGGCGCACCAGATCGAGATCCAGTAGCTCCACGCGATCACGAAGCCGGGCGTGTCGCCAAAGGCCTGACGCGCGTACACATAGGGCCCGCCGCTGTGCGGCCACCGCGCCGACAGGCGGGCGAAGGTCAGCGCCAGCAGCAGCGCGCCGCACAGGGTGATCGCCCAGCCGATCAGGGTCGCGCCGCCGTAGGGCGCCAGCGCGGACGGCAGCAGGAACACGCCGCTGCCGATCATGCTGCCCACCACCAGCGCGGTGGCCGACCACACGCCCAGCGGCCGGCCGACGGCGCTCACGCCCCGTCCGGCGCCCAGGCGTCGCGGTAGGTCGCGCGCAGCAGTTCCTGGAAATGGTGGACCGCGTTCTCGCGCAGCGGATTCAAGCGGCCGGCGACGTAGGAGCCCGAGGCCAGGCCGCGCTGCACGTCCTCGCAGATGGTCAGGTCTTCCAACTGCACTTCGTCGCTGAAGGCGAGGTCGGCGTCGCGACGCGCGCGTGCTTCGCCGGAATCGTCGCGGCGGTAGTAGAAGTCGAACACCACCCGGCAGCGGTCCACGCCGACCGGCACCACCCGGTTGGTCTGCAGGCGCCCGGGCAGGATGTTGAGCATGGTGTTCGGCCACAGCCAGTAGTACAGCGCGTCGCCGTCGCCGTAGAGGCCGTCGCCGCTTTCCAGCGGGCTCCACTGGTAGGAGTACCAGCGCGCGGTCTCGGTGACGTAGCTGCGGTAGTCGAGCAGGCGGTTGAGGCCGGGGTGGATGTGCGGGACGTGGTAGCCCTCGAGGTAGTTGTCGACGTAGACCTTCCAGTTGCAGGCCACGTCGTAGCTCACCCGGTGGTGGTGGCCGTAGTCGGCCAGCCCGCGTTCGCCGCCGATGCGTTCGTCGATGCCTTGCACCAGTTCGTCGAAACTCATCGAAGGCTCGCCCACGCAGGCGAACACCATGCCCTGCCAGATCCGCACGCGCAGTTGCGGCAGGCGCACGTCGGCGACCGCGAAGTCCGGCGTCTGGCCCATTTCCGGGGCCGAGCGCAGTACTCCGTCCAGGCCGTAGGTCCAGCCGTGGTAACGGCAGCGCAGCGAACGCGCGGCCAGGCCGTCGCAACTGGCGATCGGCCCGGCGCGATGGCGGCAGACGTTGTGCAGCACGCGGATCTCGCCGTCCTCGCCGTGCACCGCGATCGTCGGCAAACCGGCCAGGTCGGCCACGACGTGATCGCCGGGCTGCCGCAGCTGGCACAGGTGGGCGATCAACTGCCAGCCCGGATCGAAGATCAGGCGCCGGTCCAGCGCGGCCATTGAGGCCTCGGTGTAGTAGCGCGCGGGCAGGGCGGTGGCGTGTTGCAGCGGCTGCGGCGCGAGTTCGGCGACGAGGGTGGGGCGCGGGCTCATGGCCGCAGTATTGCGCCGCGCGCGTGCCGTCCGCAAAGGGGTTTGCCAACGCGACCGGCCGGCGGATCGCTCCGCCGGCCGGTCGGGAACTGCGATGGTGCCGGAGCGGGGCTCAGCCGCAGCAATAGCACTGCAAGGGCTGGCCCGGACCGCCGGGACCGAGGTCGCCGCCGAAACCCTGGCATTCCTGGCGACAAGCCCAGGCGCTGCAGGCTTCGTTTTCGGCTTGCACGCCGCTACCGTCGCCGGCGACGACCTGGAATGCGCCGAAGCTCATCGCGGTGGAGAACAGCAAGGCAGCCAGGGCGATGCGCACACTGCGTGTCCGATGCTTCATCTCAACTCTCCTTGGTGGTGGGGCCCGCTGCCGACGCCTCCTTGCGCCGCACCGCGGTCAGTACGCCGTTGACGCCTTCCTTGGTATTGATCGCGCCCACGCGCGCATAGCGCACGCGGCCGTCGCGGCCGATCACCAGCAGCAGGGGTACGTTGCGCGCGCGGAACAGCATCGCGCTGCGTCGGTCCTGGGTGGAGATCACCGGAAACGCGAAACCGTGCTCGCGCGCATACGCGCCCGCGGCGGCGGCCGGGTCCAGGGCCACGCCCAGCATTTCGGCGCGTCCTTCGGATGCGGCGTCGAGCTGCGCGGCGATGGCCTTCACCAACGGCGCCGAGGCGCGGCAGTGCGGACAGCCGGTGGTGAAGAAATACAGCACCTGGTAGTCGCGCTCGGGCTGGCCCAGCGTGCGGCTGGCGCCGTCCAGCGAGGTCATCGCGATGCGCGGCACGTACATGCCGATGTAGGGCTGGGTCGCGCGCTGCGCCAACCAACGCTGGTTCTCGCGCGCCTGGTGCAACTGCCAGCCCAGCGCGACCACCAGCGCGCTGGCCAGCGCGAGCGCGGCGATCAGCAAGGGCAGGGTCCGGCGCGAGACCACCCGGCTATCCGTAGGCGTGGGGTTGGACATGTCGACGACCGTAGCAGCGCATGCTCGGGCATAACTTGACGAGGCTCACAACGAAGCGATGCGGGGCGAGATGCGTGCGCGCACTGCGCGATGCGCTGCATCCGTTTCGGCGCCGCCTCGTTCCCCCCTTTGAAAAAGGGGGGCTAGGGGGATTTGCTTTGGCTTCACGCGAGCAACAGCAAATCCCCCGGCGCCGCGAGTAAACAATCGACACCGATTCGCACGGGGCGCCCGCCCCCTTTTTCAAAGGGGGCGATGAATGGCGGTTCCTCTTTGCGAGGTGGGGCGAGATGCGTGCTCGCACTGCGCGATGCGCTGCATCCGTTTCGGCGTCGCCTTGTTCCCCCCTTTGAAAAAGGGGGGCTAGGGGGGATTTGCTTTGGCTTCACGCGAGCAACAGCAAACCCCCCGGCGCCGCGAGTAAACAATCGACACCGATTCGCACGGGGCGCCCGCCCCCTTTTTCAAAGTGGGGCGATGAATGGCGGTTCCTCTTTGGGAAAGGCGCGTGGGATGAATGGCGGTTCCTCTTTGCGAGGTGGGGCGAGATGCGTGCTCGCACTGCGCGATGCGCTGCATCCGTTTCGGCGCCGCCTTGTTCCCCCCTTTGAAAAAGGGGGGCTAGGGGGGATTTGCTTTGGCTTCACGCGAGCAACAACAAATCCCCCGGCGCCGCGAGTAGACAATCGACACTGATTCGCACGGGGCGCCCGCCCCCTTTTTCAAAGGGGGCGATGAATGGTGGCTCCTTTTTGTGAGGCGGCGCGAGATGCGCTGTTTCGAAGTCGCCTCGTTCCCCCCCTTTGAAAAAGGGGGCTAGGGGGGATTATCGAAGTGNGGGGCGCCCGCCCCCTTTTTCAAAGGGGGCGATGAATGGTGGCTCCTTTTTGTGAGGCGGCGCGAGATGCGCTGTTTCGAAGTCGCCTCGTTCCCCCCCTTTGAAAAAGGGGGCTAGGGGGGATTTGCTTTGGCTTCGCGCGAGCAACAGCAAATCCCCCGGCGCCGCGAGTAGACAATCGTCACCGATTCGTACGGGGCGCCCGCCCCCTTTTTCAAAGGGGGCGATGAATGGTGGCTCCTTTTTGTGAGGCGGCGCGAGATGCGCTGTTTCGAAGTCGCCTCGTTCCCCCCNGGGGCGCCCGCCCCCTTTTTCAAAGGGGGCGATGAATGGTGGCTCCTTTTTGTGAGGCGGCGCGAGATGCGCTGTTTCGAAGTCGCCTCGTTCCCCCCTTTGAAAAAGGGGGCTAGGGGGGATTTGCTTTGGCTTCGCGCGAGCAACAGCAAATCCCCCGGCGCCGCGAGTAGACAATCGACACCGATTCGTACGGGGCGCCCGCCCCCTTTTTCAAAGGGGGCGATGAATGGCGGTGCTTCTTTGGAAAGGTGCGTGGGATGAATGGCGGTTCCGCTCCTGGGAAAGGGGCGGGGTTCGTCGCGACGCCCGCAGAAAAACGAAGGCCGGCGAATGCCGGCCTTCGTTAGGAACATGGCGCGTGGCGATCAGCCCTTGCCGGCCGCGGGCTTGGTCGCCGCGGCGACCTTGCCGTCGGGCTGCCAGCCGCAGGTCTTGCCTTCGTTCTGCTGCTTCAGCCAGGTCTGCAGCGGGGCGAAGTACTCCAGCACCGCGGAGGCGTCCATCTTCTCGCCGCCGGTGAGTTCCTTCAGGGTCTTCTGCCAGGGCTGGCTCTGGCCCTTGCTCAGCATGGCCTGGAACTTGGCGCCGGCTTCCTTGTTGCCGTAGAAGCTGCACTCGTACAGCGGGCCCTTGTAGCCCGATGCGTCGCACAGCGCCTTGTAGAACTGGAACTGCAGCACGTGCGAGAGGAAGTAGCGCGTGTACGGGGTGTTGCCCGGCACATGGTACTTGGCGCCGGCGTCGAAGAACTCCTCGCCGCGCGCGGTGGCCGGGGCCACGCCCTGGTACTTGGCCTTCAGATCCCACCAGGCCTTGTTGTAATCGCCCGGCTTGATCGAGCCGTCGAACACGCCCCAGCGCCAGCGGTCGATCATCAAACCGAACGGCAGGAACGAGACCTTGGCCAGGGCCATGCGCATCTGCGCGTTGATCAGCGCCTCGTTGCTCTGCTGCTGATCGCCGACCAGGCCGATCGACTGCAGGTACTTGGGCGTCATCGCCAGCACGATGGTGTCGCCGATCGCCTCGTGGAAGCCGTCGTGCGCGCCGCCCTGGAACAGCGGCGGCTGCTTGTTGTAGGCCATGTAGTAGTAGACGTGGCCGAGCTCGTGGTAGATGGTGGTGAAGTCTTCCTCGTTCGGCTTGATGCACATCTTGGTGCGCACGTCGCCGGCCATGTTCATGTCCCAGGCGCTGGCGTGGCAGACCACGTCGCGGTCGCGCGGCTTGACGAACTGGGTCTTGCTCCAATAGGTCTCGGGCAGTTTCGGCATGCCCAGCGAAACGTAGAAGTCCTGCGCGCGCTCGGTCATCTGGCGTGCGGTGGCGAGCTGGGCGTCGACCTCCAGCTGGGCCTGCTGCTCGGGCTCGCGCGAGTCCGGATTCTTGGCCATCTGGGCGTCGAACTGCTGCTGGTACTGCGCGGCCAGCGCGCCGTTGATGTCCAGGCTGCCGGCGTTCTTGTACGGCGCCAGGACATCCCAGAGGTTGCCCCAGTCCTGCTGCCACATGTTGCCCATCAGGTGCGCGGGCAGCATGTTGCCGGCGACGTGGCCCTTGTCGGCGCCGTAGGTCGCTTCCAGCTTGGTGCGGGTGTAGCAGTGCAGCTGCTCGTACAGCGGCTTGACCTGGCCCCACAGGCGGTCGGTCTCGGCCGCGATCTCGGCCGGGCTCATGTCGTAGCCCGAGCGCCACATCTCGCCGGTGTCGGCGTAGCCCATGTCGCGCGCGCCTTCGTTGACCAGTTCGACGAAGCGCGTGTAGTCCTTGCGCATCGGCTGGGCGATGGTGTGCCAGCCCTGCCAGGCGTCGAGCTGGGCATCGTAGTCGCGGCTGCTGCGCAGCACGTCCTCGAGGTCGCCGAGCTGGCGGCAGTTCTTGGCGTCGCCTTCGCCGGTGCAGTACTTGCCGGAGCCGTACATGCCGTCCATCTTGGTCGCGATCTTGGTCAGCTCGGCGAGCTTGGCCGGATCCTTCGGCGCCGGCATCGAGGTCAGCAGCTTGAGCAACTGGATCGAACGCGCGGTGTCGGGCGACATCGGCTGGCCTTCGAAACGCTTGGACTGCTCGATCCAGCTGTTGAGCTGGGTCAGCCAACGCTCGTTGCTCTTGGCCGCGATCATCGCGCTGTCGTCGTTGATGTAGGTGTTCGACAGCCACTGCGCCGAACTCATCTCCGGGTACATCGCCTTGTATTCGGCGTTGACGCGGGCGATGAACTGATCGGCGGTCTCGCCCTGGGGCGCGGTGGTCGGCGCGGTGCCGGTGGTGGGCGCGGTCGGTTCTTTCTTGCAACCGGCCAGACCGATCACAGCGGCGGTAATGCTGAGCGCGAGCAGGGCGCGTAAGGGCTTCATAGGGTGTTCTCTCCGGGACGAATGCACCGCGCCGGGCGCGGGGTGCCCCGAGGCTAGAGGGCCGTCCGGTGCGGCGCAAGGCCGAAAAGACGGAACCCGGGTGCCCGCATGCGGCTGCGGCGCGGGCCGCGAAGGCCGGCTTGCCTGCGCTGGCCGCGACCTGTGCGCGGGCAGCCGGGCGGCTTGCCAGGTTCCGGCGAACCGGCGCGCGCGCGCCGGCGCTTTTCGCGCAAACGGCGCCCGACCCGGGCGGGCGCTAACGGAATCGGTGACGCGGAGCGGCAACCGGCTGGTTAATTGCGTACAGCTGGCGTTCATGCTTGCGTGAAGAACGGGTGAAGACGATGCCCGTTATGTTGGTAAATGGTCGGCTTCATGCACTCTAAAGGCGCCAACTGCACGCAATTTCGGATTGAGCTCCTTGCGTCAGCCGGGCTTGTTGCGGCCCGGATCATCGACTAAAACCGACAGCAGTCATAAAAGAATCATTTGATTTGTGACGAAGAAGCGGGAAAGGTGACGCTCCAGGGCAGTGCTGCATGGCCATGGGGATGGTTGCCCGGTACGCCATGGAAGGTCTGAACTCGCGCAGGCGCGCCACGCGCCGCGCAGGACCGACCATTAAGACGCCGGGGAGGGCGTCGGGAGTGCGGGGCGGCGGTGTTGCCCGATCGTGAAAGGGGTTTCAGGGAGCGGTAGCGAATGCTCGACGGCGTCGGCCTGGATGGCCGTGCCGAGCCATGGATGCTCGTCCGGCGCTCTGCGGAGCGGCGGGCGCGAGGTAGGAGATGGACCGGTCGTCGGCGGCTAGGGAAGCCGTCGGGACGTCAGCGGCGATGGCGGTGGGTGTGGAGTTACAGGCTTGGCGGCAACCTCCGGAGGACGGCGGCCGCGGCGAAGGATCGCCCGTAGCGGGTACCCATTGGATCGACCGTGCCAGGGACGGTATCGGATGCGGGGCTGTAGCGAGCCCCAATGCGTGCGCCCGGAGGGCGTGCGCGACGGCCGCGGTGGCCGTCGCCGGGCAGCGCCTGCGGGCGCGCTGCGCGGCGGCGCCGCGGTAGTCGAGGGATCGGGCGGTCGGCGTCAGGACGTCGTCGGCAGCAGCAGGGTCCGCTGAGTCGCGTCGGCCAGGCCGCGCTCGTGCAGCCAGCGCCAAGCCGTGTCGGCATCGTGCTCGACATAGGCCTGCGCCGACCCCAGGCGGAAGGTGTAGCCCCAGGCATCCATGTCGGCGAGCACGCGCTCGCGGCCCACGCCGGGCAGGGCCTCGCCGAGCAGGCTCTGCAGCACGCACACGGCGTCCTCTTCCTCCACCGAGTCGGTGGCGTCGGTATGCACCGCGGCGCGGCGCTGCGGCGGCAGCACGATCAGATGCGCGGCTTCGTGCAGCAGCGAATGCACCGGCGTGTCGCCGCGCGCGTACACGCGGCTGCCGATCAGCCCGGCCTCGCACTCGCCCCAATAGCTGCCCGGAATGGGCTCGCCGTCGGCCACCCGCACCAGGCTCAGTCCGTAGCGCGCGAGCAGGGCGGCGACGGCGGCGGGGTCGATGTCGGAGAGGGTGAGCATGGAGCTAGTAACGAGTGGCCAGTAACGAGCGACTAGCAAGTGCGCGGCGCTTTTGCCGCTACTCGTTACCAGTCACTCATAGCTAGTTGCTCGCTCCTCGCTTCACGCCTGCGCGGGATTGGTCCGATCGGGCAGGGCCACGGAGATATCGAGCACGTCGTGCTCGCCCTCCTTGACCAGGTCCACCTTGACCGACTCCACGTCGACGTTGACGTACTTGCGGATCACCTCGAGCAGCTCGCGCTGCAGCATCGGCAGGTACTCCGGGCCGCCGCGACCGGCGCGCTCGTGGGCGACGATGATGCGCAGACGGTCCTTGGCGACCGAGGCGGTCTGCTTCTTGGCCAGCAGGAAGTCGAACAGTCCCATGTTCAGCCTCCGAAGATCTTGCTGAAGAAGCCTTTCTTTTCCACTTGCACGAAACGCATCGGACGGGTGTCGCCGAGCAGGCGCGCGACCGCGTCGTCGTAGGCCTGGGCCGCGTCGGACTCGGTTTCCAGAATCACCGGCTCGCCCTTGTTGGAGGCGTTGAGCACGTCGCCGGATTCCGGGATCACGCCGATGGTCTTGAGGCCGAGGATTTCCTCGACGTCGCCGATGCTGAGCATCTCGCCGGTTTCCACGCGCTTGGGGCTATAGCGGGTCAGCAGCAGGTGTTCCTTGACGCGCTCGCCGTTCTCGGCGCGGCGGGTCTTGGACGCGAGCAGGCCGAGGATGCGGTCGGAGTCGCGCACCGAGGACACTTCCGGGTTCACCACCACCACCGCCGAGTCGGCGAAGTACATGGCCAGGAACGCGCCCTTCTCGATGCCGGCCGGGGAGTCGCAGACGATGTAGTCGAAGCCGTCGGCGATCAGATCGTCGAGCACCTTCTGCACGCCTTCCTTGGTCAGCGCGTCCTTGTCGCGGGTCTGCGAGGCGGCCAGCACGAACAGGTTGTCGAAGCGCTTGTCCTTGATCAGCGACTGCTTGAGCGTCGCTTCGCCGTTGACGACGTTGACGAAGTCGTACACCACACGGCGTTCGCAGCCCATGATCAGGTCGAGGTTGCGCAAACCGACGTCGAAGTCGATCACGGCGACCTTGTGGCCGCGGCGCGCGAGCCCGCAAGCGACGCTGGCGCTGGTCGTGGTCTTGCCGACGCCGCCCTTGCCCGAGGTGACTACGATGATTTCGGCCAAGTTGTATTCCTCCTAAAGTGCGGCCTCAATCCAGCGCCGCGATCATGATTTGTTCGTCTTCGAGCCAGACCTGCACGGGCTTGCCGCGCAGGGTCTTGGGAATGTCTTCCAGCACTTTGTAGTGGCCGGCGATCGCCACGAGTTCGGCATGGAACTCGCGGCAGAAGATGCGCGCCTGCGGATTGCCCTGCGCGCCGGCCAGGGCGCGCCCGCGCAGCGGGCCATAGATATGCACCGAGCCGTCGGCGATCACCTCGGCGCCGGCGCCGACCGCGGTCAGCACGGTCAAGTCGCGGTTTTCGGCATAGATCTGCTGGCCCGAGCGCACCGGCGCGGACTGGATCAGTCCGGGCGCGGCCGCGGGCGCGGCAGGCTTGGCCGGCGCGGCGGCGGCCGCGGCTTCGCGGCGCGCCGGGGCGGGCGCGGCAGCCGGCGCGGCGGGTGCCGGCGTCGGCGCGGGTTCGTCGTCGCCGCGCTCGTACTGAGCGCGGAACTTGGCCAGCAGCGGCAGGCCCAGGGCCTCGGACAGGCGCTCGGTCTCGCTGGTGCCGTAGGCCAGGGCGACCGGCAGCACGCCGGCGGCGCGCAGGCCGTCCAGCAGCGCCTGCGCGGTGGCCGCGTCCGGGGTGTGGCTGAGGCCGCCGAAATCGATCACCACCGCGGCTCGCCCGAACAGCTTGGGCGCGCGCTGCACGCGGCCGCGCATTTCCTCGATCAGGCGCGCGACGTCGAGGGTGCGCACGCGCAGATTGGCGATGCCGACCTGGCCGATCTTGAGTTCGCCCGCTTGCTCGTAATCCACCGCCACGCTCATGGGCAGGTGCCCGTCGGGCGCTGCGCCAGGGAGTCGTCGTGGGCGAGTGCGATGCGCGGACGGGTCAGCCAGGGCTGATCGGGCAATTGGTCGCCGTAGGTGTCGCGCACCCAGGCGTAGCTGCACAAGGGCTTCATCAGCATCGCCGCGCGCACGTCGGCCTCGGCCATCACGTGCTGGCCGACCTCGCGGAAGCCGAAGCTGCCGTGGAACAGCAGGGCCGGGTCGTTGCCGCCTTCCAGGAACACCTCGCAGGCCAGCTGCGGATAGCGCAACTCGGCATAGCTCTGGGCGTCGGCATAGAACGCGCGACCGACGCCGCCGCCGCGACGGCGGCTGGCGACCACGATGCGGTCGATATAGAAAAAGTCCGGATAGCGCTCGCGGAACCAGCGGAAATTGCTGCTGTCGTGCTCGCAATGACTGCCCATGCCGATCAGGAAACCGGCCATGGTTCCGTCGCGTTCGGCGACCCGGAAGTATTCGGCGCGGTCGAAGAAGTGGCGCAGTCTGGCTGCATCCAGCGGCAGGATCGCGGGTCCGGCGGCGTTGTTCAGTGCAAGGACGGAATCCAGCTCGTGCTCACGCACGTCGCGGACGACGATCGACATTCCGGGCTCCAGTATTCGAAGCCGGCCACGAAATAGGTGGCCGGCGGGCCGATTATCGCATGGCGGACCCCTCCGGGCGACCGCCGCGCTCGACGGCCGGCGAGATGCCGAATCGGGCCGCTGGGCGTGCCCTCAGGCGTTCCATTACTTTCGGACGGCTCCGGGGCGGGCCGCAGCCGTTAGCATGCGTTCATGCTGGCACGCCTCACCCATACCCGATTGCTGCGCTATGCGGGCCTGTTCACGTGGGTCCTGCTGGGCTGCTGGCTGCTTTCGATTTGGCTGGACCCGGGCTATTTCCAGCTCGAGCCGGGTCAGTCGCTGGTACCGGTCTACTTGCAGGTGCTGCGCTGGGTCGCGGTCTACCTGACCTTCGGCGTCGTCTACTGGTGGATCACCCGTTCGCTGGGCGAGCGCGAGACCGGCATCGTCGACCACCTGTTGCTGCTGGTGCTGACCGGCTGCGCGATCGGGGTCAGCTACTACTCCAATACCGGCCTGGGCAGCGTGCTGTTCATGGTCATCGCCGGCCTGCTGCCGTGGATGCTGCCGCTGCGCGTGGGCATCGTCTGGCTGCTGGTGGGCAACCTGGCGATCACCCCGGTGTTCGTGCAGGCGCTGGACATCCCGCCGCTGGTGGCGGTGCTGCAGTCGCTGCTGTACATGGGGTTCTCCAGCTTCGTGTTCGTGACCGCGATGGTCGCGTTGCAGCAGACCCAGGCGCGCGAAGAGCAGCGCCGCCTCAACGCCGAGCTGCGCGCCACCCGCGCCCTGCTGGCCGAAAGCGCGCGCATCAACGAGCGCACCCGCATCTCGCGCGAGCTGCACGACCTGCTGGGCCATCACCTGACCGCGCTGAGCCTGAACCTGGAGGTCGCCGGCCATCTGTCCGACGGCCGCGTCAAGGAACACGTGCAGCAGGCGCATACTCTGGCCAGGTTGCTGCTGACCGACGTGCGCGAAGCGGTCAGCCAACTGCGCGAGAACGGCGCGATCGACCTGGCCGTGGCCCTGCGGCCGCTGGCCGAGAACGTACCCGCGCTCGATATCCGCATGGACATCGAGTCCCCGCTGACCCTGGACGATCCCGAGCGCGCCCACGTGCTGATGCGCTGCACCCAGGAAATCATCACCAACGCCGTGCGCCACGCCGGCGCGCGTCATCTCGACATCCAGGTGCGTCGCCACCAGGACTGCATCGTGATGGACGCGCGCGACGACGGCCACGGCGCCGACAATCCCGTCTCCGGCAACGGCCTGCGCGGCATGCGCGAGCGCCTGGTCCAGTACGGCGGCGATTTGCGTATCGAAACCCGGCCGGAGGCGGGCTTTTGCCTGCACCTCACGTTGCCGGCCTCGGCGGCCGCGGCCGCCGCTTGTGAAGGAGTCACCGCATGACCCCCAGCTCCGACAATGCCCGTCCCGCCCGCACCATCCGCGTCCTGCTCGTCGACGACCAGACCTTGGTCCGCCAAGGCGTGCGCTCGCTGCTGGCGCTGGCCGAGGGCATCGAAGTGGTCGCCGAGGCCGGCGACGGCCGCCAGGCGGTCGAGATCGTCCCGCAGGTGCGTCCGGACGTGGTCCTGATGGACATGCGCATGCCGGTGATGTCCGGCCTGGAGGCCTTGCAGGCCCTGGCCCGGGCCGGCAACCTGCCGCCGACCATCATCCTGACCACCTTCGACGACGACCAATTGGTGCTCGCCGGGCTCAAGGCCGGTGCCAAGGGCTACCTGCTCAAGGACGTGTCGCTGGAGCAACTGGTCGGCGCGATCCAGGCCGTGGCCGACGGCGGTTCGCTGGTGCAACCGGCGGTGACCCAGCGCCTGCTGTCGGGCCTGGAGCACATGCGCAACGATTTCGTCAGCCTGGACCGCCCGGACCCGCTGACCGAGCGCGAGACCGAGATCCTGCGCCTGATGGCCGGCGGCTTCTCCAATAAGGAGATCGCCAACTCCCTGGGCGTGGCCGAGGGCACGATCAAGAATCACGTGTCGAATATCCTGTCGAAGCTCGGCGTGCGCGACCGCACCCGGGCCGTGCTCAAGGCCTTCGAGCTGCAGTTGGTCTGAGCCCAGCGCTCCATGGGCCCGGCGCGCCGCGTCGGGCCCGGCGGCGGGGGCGTTGCGCACCCGTTGCGCCCACTTTCAGCCCCGATCGATACGGCTCGCGGCGCGTTCGCCGCGCACGCCGGCAGCGTGCCTTGCCGTAGCTTGCGATTTCGCCGGGCCGGCCCCCGGGGCGCCCCGGCCCCGGCTTGCCCGCATCGGCCGGTTGCGACGGATGACTGCCCCGATTGCAGCTTCCTTGATACGATTGTGGGTCTGCGCCCCGGCCCGATCCGGGTCCCGGCCTTGGAGAAACCTGAATGACCCGTCTGATCGAGTTTTTGATTTCCCTGGCGATCGTCGCCGTGCTGTTCCTGGTCGTCGGCGTCGTGCTGCCGTCCAGCCGCCACCTGTCGCACTCGGTTGAGACCAACCGCAAGATGACGATCGTGTTCGACACCTTGAACAGCCTGCACCGGTTCAAGGATTGGAACCCGCTGGTCATGAAAGACCCGAACATGCAGCTGAAGCTGGCTGGCCCGGACGCCGGCGTGGGCGCGCGCCTCGAGTACTCCTCCAAGGAAAAGAACCTGGGCGACGGCAGCTGGGAAATCACCGCTTCCGAGCCGGGTAAGCGCGTCGCCTACAAGATCGACGACATCCTGCGCGGCAACAACAAGCGCACCGAGTTCACCCTGCGTCCGACCGGCCGCAACAACCGCAACGTCGAGATCACCCAGACCTACGACGTCGAGTACGGTTGGAACATGCTGGGCCGCTATTCCGGTCTGTACGTCAGCAGCAGCGTCGGCGAAGACATCAAGCTCGGCCTCTCGCGCCTGAGCAACATGCTGGCCGCGGTGCCCAACCTGGACTACGCCGACCTGAGCAAGGACAACCCGGCCAACAAGCCGAAGTTCGTCCAGCGCGAATCCGAGAACCTGCTGATCGTCACCGCCGCCGTGGACCGCGACAACGCCAAGGTCCAGGCGCAGATGAACAGCAACATCGAGTGGATCAAGAAGGTGATGGCCGCCAATGGCCTGGAAGCCGCCGGTCCGGTGCGCATCATCACCAACGAGTTCGGCACCGAGACCTATTCGTTCGACGTCGCCCAGCCGGTGCGCAAGATCGGCGCGACCGGTCCGGCCACCGAACTGCAGGTCAACCTCGAGGGCCCGGTCAAGTCGGTGTTCCTGGGCCCGGCCAAGGTCGCCACTGTCCCGTTCAAGGGTCACATGGCCAACTTGGCCAAGGTCCGCGATGCGCTGCGCGCGTGGGCCATGACCCAGGGCGACGAGACCATCGACCGTCCGTACGAGACCTGGAAGGCCGGCGTCGAGAAGAGCTTCACCGAGGAAGGCGACTACGACGTGTACTGGACCGTCAAGGAATAAGTCTTCCGGTTCTGCGTTACACCGAACGCGCCGCGGATTCCGCGGCGCGTTTTTTTGTGGGGTCGTTCGGCGGATGGATCGGCTCCAGCACCGGAGTGGGGATCGCGGCTTACGCCGCTCCCACAGAAAGCCGAAGCCGCGTCGCCGCTTTCTGTGGGAGCGGCGTAAGCCGCGATTCGTTACCGGGTGGAATTCGACCGGCCACGCACCCGCCGAACACGCCCAAACCCGAACTCACCGTCACACCGAATCGCAAGCTGCGCCGCTTGCCACGCGCACCCCGCCTGTTATCGTGCCGACACGCACGAGCGGACCCTTCGCATGACGTCGCCCACCTCTTCGCTTCCTTCCACGCGCGCGCTGGCCGTCGCCGGCGCGCTGCTCGCCGCGTTGTCGGTGGCGCTGTCGGCCTATGCCGCGCACGTCGCCGATCCGACCGCGCAGTCGCGCCTGCAGATGGCGGCGCTGTTCGCCTTCGGCCACGGCATCGCCCTGGCCGCGCTCGCGCCCGCGGCGGCGCGCCGGCTGGCGCGGATCGCGCTGGCCGCGTTGCTGATCGGCGTGCTGCTGTTCGCCGGCGGCCTGGCCTCGGCGTATTTCTTCGGCACCAGCACCCGCCTGCTGCCGTTCGGCGGCGGCCTGATGATCCTGGCCTGGCTGCTGTACGCGGCCGACGCGGCGAGGCGCTGAGCGTGCCGCGCCATAGTCGCGGCTTCGACACCGACGCCGCCTACGCCCATCTGGCCAAGCGCGACCGCAAGCTGGGCGCGTGGATGAAACGGGTCGGCACGATCGCGCCCGATCCGCGCTGGCGCAAAAGTTTCGATCCGGTCGACGCGCTGGCGCGCGCGATCCTCTACCAGCAGCTCAGCGGCAAGGCCGCCGCGACCATCGTGGGACGGGTGGAGACGGCCATCGCCAGCGACCGCTTCCATTGCGACACACTGGCGCGTTGCGACGACGCGACCATCCGCGCTTGCGGCGTGTCGGGCAACAAGCTGCTCGCGCTGCGCGACCTGGCGTTGCGCGAATCGCGCGGCGAGATTCCGGACCTGCGCCGCATGAGCGTGATGGACAACGACGCCATCGTCGAGGCGCTGGTGCCGATCCGCGGCATCGGGCGCTGGACGGTGGAGATGATGCTGATGTTCCGGCTAGGCCGCCCCGACGTGCTGCCGGTGGACGATCTGGGCATCCGCAAGGGCGCGCAGGCGGTGGACAAGGCCGCGCTCATGCCCACGCCCAAGGAATTGATCGAGATCGGCGAGCGCTGGGGCCCATACCGCACCTACGCCAGCCTGTATCTGTGGCGCATCGCCGACCTGGCCGCGCCGAGCAAGACCGAGACCAAGCGCTCGCAGGATTGATCCGCTGCCGTATGTAGGATGCGATGAGCGTAGCGAACCGCATCGTCGCGCCATACGCACCTTCGCAAGCCACGCCGCGCAGCGCGATGCGGTTCGCTGCGCTCACCACATCCTACGAGGTGTTGAAGCTGGGCCCGATCTGGAGGGGGGAGGCTCGGCGATCAGGATCGATGCGGCAGATTTGCCGGCCTCCGGATGCGGATTCGTAGGATGCGGTGAGCGTAGCGAACCGCATCATCGCGCCACACGCACCTTCGCAAGCCGCGCCGCCTAGCGCGATGCGGTGCGCTGCGCGCACCGCATCCTATGACGAGATCCGGCGGGCTAAGTGCGGATAGGCTCGGCGATCAGGATCAAGGAGGCCGGCTTGCCCGTGCGCGGATGCAGCGGCTCTTCGATCGCGAGCGTGCGCAGGCCGCAGCGCGTGAGCAGGGCCAGCCAACCGCCCAGGGTGCGGAAGTACCAGGGCGCGGGATCGGCGAAGTCGCCGTCGCAGCCGGCCCAGGAGCCCGCGCGCCAGCCTTCCGCATAGGGCAGATCGCCGCAGCCGGCGATCGGGTGCAGGGTCTGCACGATCGCGCGGCCGTCGGCGTGCAGCAGGCCGGGCAACGCGCCCAGCAAGGTCTCGACCTCAGCCTCGCCGATCAGGGAGAAGTTGCACACCGCCAGGTCGTAGCGCGCGTCCAACGCGCCTTGCGCGATCTGCGCGTACGACAAGGCGAGATAGCGTTCGCCGCCGCCGGCCGCGCGCGCCGCGTCGACCAGTTCCGCCACCGCATCCACGCCGGTCACGGCCAGGCCGCGTTCGCTCAGCGCGCGCGCCAGCCAGCCCTCGCCGCAGCCCAGGTCCAGTACGGTGCGCGGCGCCTGCCGCAGCACCGCGTCGACGATCGCGCGGTCGGTGACCAGGCGCCGGCTCTCGATGCCGCCCGCGCGCACGCTCTGGGTCCAGGGCGCGGCGTTGCGGCGCCAGGCCGCGAGCACCGCCTCGTCGTCGGAGGCGCTCATTCGCGCTGCGCCGTGGCCGGCGCGACGGCCGCGTCCTCGACCGCCGCCGGTGCGTGCGGATCGCTGCGGCCGCCGAAGCGCGATTTCAGGCGCAGCGCCGGGCGTTCGATCAGATGCCAGGACAGCGCCGCGAGCGTGCCCGCGATCAGGGTCGCCCACAGGGTGTTCATCAGCGGCCCGGTGCTGGGCGCGTAGTACTGCACCAGTTGTTGCGCGGGCCAGCCGTATAGGTAGAGCCCGTAGGACAGATCGGTGCGGCGGATCTGCGGCAGCTTAGGTACGAAGGCCAGGAACAGCGTGGTGTAGCTGAGCGCGACGAAATAGCCCAGGTAGTAGTAGCTGCTGTCGCGCAACAGCGCGGCCAGCGCCAGCACCGCGACCAGCAACCACCCGCGCAACGGCACGCGGTCGCGGTTGACCCAGGCCAGGCTGCCGGTGAGGAAGTAGGCCGTGCAGTACAGCCAGTTGATCTTCTCCGGCGACAGGCTCTGGCCGCCGTATTTGGCGTAGCCGAACACCAGCAGGCCCAGGCACAGCAGGTTGAAGCGCAGGCGCGGCAGCAGGCGCAGCAGGCCGATCAGGGCCAGCCACAGATACAGACGCACCTCGATCGGCAGCGACCACAGCGAGCCGTTGATGGCGTGGCTGGGCAGGGTCTCGAACACGCCGGGCAGGAAGTATTGGGTGTCGCGACTGAGCAGGGCGTTGGCGCTCAGGTATTTCCAGGTGATCGGCGAGCGCCAGTAGTCGGCCGCGGTGCTCAGCAGCGGGCCCAGCACCAGCACCGACAGGGCCACGCACACGATCAGGGCCGGGAAGATGCGCAGCGCGCGCGCGGCCAGATACCCGGGCAGGCGGTTGCGCTCCAGACTGGCCGCGATCAGAAAGCCGCTGATGACGAAGAACATGTCCACCGCGATGCCGCCGGCGAACTTGATCCGCACCAGCTGCAGCAGCAGGTCCTGGCCGCCGCTAGCGGTGACCGCGTAGCTGTGCCCGTAGATCACCAGCCAGGCCGCGACCAGGCGGATCAGGTTGAAGTTGTTGCGGGGCTGGGCGTGGCCCTCGGCCAGGGTGCGCGGCGTCATGAGTCGTGAGCGGATGGGATTCGGTCGCCGAACACAGCGGGTCCGGCGCATTGTGCCCGAAGCGGGCCGGCCGACGCTGCGGGCGCGGCCCGCCTATTCCAGGCTGTTCCAGGCGGCGCGCACGATCATCCAGCCGGCGCCGAACAGGCCTAGGCCCACGCAGAGCAGATGCAGCTGGTCCACCGAGATCCAGCGCAGCAGCGGGTTGGCCAGCGACAGCGGCCAGGCCGGCTGCATGTCGTAGTGCATGATCGCGTCCAGCAGCACGTGCGAGTAGGTGCCGAGCAGGCCGCCCGCGAACGCGGCGCGCCAGGTGAACGGCGCATGCGGGATGCGCAGCCAGCGCAGGCAGACGGCGCTGATCGGCCGCCCGATCGCGCCCGCGAGCAGGCCGATCAACAGGGCGCCGAGCAGGCTGTGGGTACGGCCGTGCAGCACCGGCCAACCGCGCAGGATGCCGATCAGCGGCTCGATGTCCATCAGCACCTGCGCGCCGCCGAACACCATGAAGCTGAAATGGCGGCCGCCGATCGCCTTGAGCGCCAAGCCGGGGCCGAGGTGGATGGGCGTGAAGGGCATGCGCTCAGCCGGCGCCGTGCAGCGGCAGTGCCACCACCACCATCGCCGCTTCCTGCCCGCCCACCGAGGCGTACAGGCCGCGTGCGGCGGCGTTGCCGAGCTCGGTGCCGACCCAGGCTTCGCTGCAGCCCAGCTCACGCGCATGCGCGATCAAGGCCTGGATCAAACGCCGGCCGATGCCGCGGCGCTGCTGCGCCGCACTCACGCCGACTTCGTTGACCCACAGCGCCGGCGCCTTGTCCGGATGCACGTAATGCAGGGCCGAGGCCATGCCGATTACCACGCCATCGAGCACGGCGACCGCGAGATGGTGGCGCGGGTCGGCGAAGAACTCGCCGGCCCAGCGCGGGGCGACGGCGTGGTCGAACACGTCGGCGGCGACGCGGTCCAGCACCGCGATCTCGTCGCGGCCGAGCAGGCGCACCTCGACCTCGCTCATCGCGCTCACTCGAAGACCGGGCGGTAGAAGCTGCGTTCGTAGCTGAGAAAGCAGCGCGTGTCTTCGTAGTAGCGCATCGCGGCCTGGCAGTCCGGATCGTCGGCGGCGCGGCTGCGGTAGGTCTCGTATTCGGCCAGGCTGGGGAAGGAGAACAGCGCCAGGGCGATGTTGCTGGGGCCTTCGCCGGGCAGGAAATAGCCGTGATGGGTGCCGCCGAAACGCGCGACCAGCGGAATCCACATGCGCGCATAGGTTTCGAATTCGGCCAGCTTGGCCGGATCCAGCACGTAGCGCAGATAGCAGGTGATCAAGGCGGCACTCCCGGAGCGGCGCGCGCGGCGCGGGCCTGCATCCTAGCCCGGGGCTGCGATGGCGACGAGTCAGGGCGGTGCGAAACGCCAGTGCCAGGGCTCGTAGACGATGCCGTGCGGATTGTCGCGCGGGTAGCTCATGACGAAACCGTAGCCGCCGGCCTGGGCGCGCAGCCAGGCGAAGGCGGCGGTGGTTTCGAAGGATTCCTCCGCCGGCGGCTGGTCGGGCGCGCCGATGTCCAGGGCCAGGCCGGAGTGGTGTTCGCTGTAGCCGGGCGCGGCGTTGACGGTGAGGATCTGTTCCACGCTCTGGCCGCGCGCGAGCTTGCGTTCGAAGATGCCCAGTTGATAGTCGTGGCTGCGATAGCCGGAGATCGCTTCCAGCACCACGCCGTCGCCCAGGGCGGCCGCGTGCAGGTGGGCCCAGGCGCGCGCCGCCGACGGGTGCAGCCACAGCGGGCGGCGGTAGCGGTCGTGGCCGGCGAAACCGAGCCGATCGGGTTCGGGCACCAGCGCCAGGCCGGTGCGCTCGCCGTAGCCATCGTCCAGGCCCAGCGCGTGCAGGCGTTCTTCCAGGCGATCCAGCGGCAGCTCGCGTACGCGCTCCAGACCGGCGCGGCGGCTTTGGCTGTAGTGCTCCAGCGCGTCCAGCGCGGCGTCCAAGCCGGGCTCGTGACCCAGGCGCGGGATCAGCGGCAGCAGGCCTTCGGGCAGGTCGGCGGCGAGGTACTGGCCGTCGCGCTTGCGCCGCAGCACGTGGCGCGCGCGCGCCAGTGCGCGCGCGTCGTGGTTGCTGCGCGCACGCAGCAGACCGCCGGGCCAGAGCTCGATCTCGGGCGTATTGATCAGGACCGGAACTATGCCGCGCATGCGCGCAGGTTAACGGCTGCGCGCGCGCCTTGCCACGTCCTGCAGCGCCTCCAGCAGGGCCTGCGGTTGCTCCAGCGACAACAGCAGCGAGGGGCCGTCGTTGCGCTCGGGCAGCCACAGCACGCGCCGGCGCTGGGTCAGCAGGTAAAACGCCTTGCGCCAGCGATCGCGCATCCGGAACCAGCCGGCCTGATAGCCGGGCAGGGCGGAGCCTAAGGTCTTGATCGAAGGACGCAGGCCGACGTGCTCGTCCAGGTCGACGATGCGCGCGCGATCCAGGTCCAGCCTCGCCACCGCGACCCGCACGGTATGCGGCCCGGCCTTGACCGTGAGCAGGCCGGATTCGAGTTCCACCGATCGCCGCCGCGCGCCCAGCCAGATCAGGCCGCCGACCAACGCCAGCACCGGCACGGCGATCCATAGCAACTGCAGGATCTTGGGGTCCTGCGGTGCGCGCAGCACCGCGAAGACGATGCCGATCAGCACCAGCAGCAGCGAGACCGTGGGCACCAGGGCGGCGCCCGGCCCCGGCGCGGAGATGGCGTAGCGGCTCATCTCAGCGCAGCTGCAACAGCATGCCGGCCATCAACGCGGCCGCCGACAGCGCCAGCAGCGCCACCGTGGCCAGCCGCGCCAGCGGCGCCGGGCGGGCCGGGTCGTGGCGCGGATAGCGGCGTTCGATCAGTTTGACGATATGCAGCATGACGGGCTCCCAGGTAGTGCGCGGCGATGGTTCGCCGCAAGCGATCAGGCCGGTTTCTTGAAGTACAGCCAGGTGCTGGAGTTGTTGGAATTGTGAGCGACCGTGACCAGCTCCCAACCCAGGGCGCCGCGCTTGTCGAGCTCCTCGCGGATGCGGTCGAAGGCGGAGGCGCCGAACAGTTGCAGGCCGATCTCGCTGACGTGGTATTTCCATTGGGTGTGGTTCATGCGTCGTCCGTTCCTTCAGGGTTTGCGGGTTTGGGGTGGGGCAGCCTGCCGGCCTTGCGCAGCGCGTCGCGCAGCAGGTATTCGATCTGGGCGTTGAGCGAGCGCAGTTCGTCGTCGGCCCAGCGCTGCGCCGCGGCCAGCACGTCGGCGTTGATGCGCAGCGGGTAGGCTTTCTTCTCGCTCACCGGCGGCCGGTCCGTTCGTCGTCGCGCGGCTGGCGGTAGTCGCGCTTGGCCCGGGCCAGCGCCAGCATCAAGGCCACGGCCAAGCCGTTGACCGCGACCAGCAGCGCCACGGTGACCCACAGCATGCGGCCGTCGTCGCCGTGCGCCCAGTAGTAGCCCAGCGCGGACACGAAGATCGCGATCGCCATCAGCGCCAGCAATCGTGCGAAGCGCGCCGCGGCCGCGGCCGGATCGCGCAGGCGCGAGGCATCCAGGCCGTTGAGCAGGTGCAGGTTGCCGCGCGCGACCAGCACCGCGGCGATCAGGATCGGCAGCCCGCTGACCACGATGATCGCGGGCAGCAGCAGCGCTTGGGTGGACTGATCCATGCGTGCCTCGCCTCAATACAGGGTGCCGGCGTTGACGATGGGCTGGGTGCTGCGGTCGCCGCACAGCACCACCAGCAGGTTGCTGACCATCTGCGCCTTGCGTTCTTCGTCGAGCTGGACCACGCCGTTCTTCTGCAGCTCGGCCAGCGCCATTTCGACCATGCCGACGGCGCCGGCGACGATGCGGGTGCGCGCGGCGATCACCGCGTTGGCCTGTTGGCGCTGCAGCATGGCGTGGGCGATCTCGGGCGCGTAGGCCAGGTGGCTGATGCGCGCGTCGTTCACCTGCACGCCGGCGTCGGCCAGGCGCTCGGCCAACTCGTCCTTGAGGTGCTGGGAGATTTCGGCGGCGTGGCTGCGCAGGGCGAACTGGCCGTCCTCGTGCTGGTCGTAGGGATAGCTGGTGGCCATCGCGCGCAGCGCCGATTCGGACTGGATGTGGACGAAGCTTTCGTAGTCGTCGACGTTGTAGACCGCCTCGGCCGAATCGACCACCTGCCAGACGATGACCGCGGCGATCTCGATCGGGCTGCCGTCGAGTTCGTTGACCTTGAGCTTGCCGCTTTCGAAGTTGCGCACGCGCTGGCTGATCTTCTTCTTGGCGTAGAAGGGGTTGTTCCAGCGCAGGCCGTTGTCCTTGACCGTACCGACGTACTTGCCGAACAGGCTGAGCACCGCGGCCTGGTTGGGTTCGACCTTGTACAGGCCGGTCAGGGCCAGGAACACCAGGATGCCGACGACGATGGCGGCGCCGATCTGCAGGTCGGCCTTGGCCGCGACCCCGCCGATGAACAGCCAGAAGCCGAAGGCGCCGACCAGCAGCAGGAACAGCAGGGTCGGGATCCCGGGCAGGGAGTGGGTCGGGTTCTCTTTCATGGCGCGTGCTCGCGTCGTCGATGGGTTCAACATGTGATATCAAAATGATATCTATCGGCGCAAGGGGTTTCGGACGAGCGGTAGGCTGCCTAATCCGGGTCCTGAGGGTAGGAGCGGCGCAAGCCGCGACCCCGACCCGCACGGTCGCGGTGCTGGATGGCGGGCGCAGGGGCGATGGGAGACGGGAGGTCGAACGGCCCTATCGGACCGAGGCGCCGGCGTCCCAGTTGCGCGGTCGCGGCTTGCGCCGCCCCTACAGGGGGCGGGGCTCAGGGCGTGATGCGGTACAGCGGCGCGGGCACGAACTCGCCGGTCGCGTACAGGCTGCGGCCGTCGGCGGACCAGCCCAGGGCTTCGGCCTGCGGCAGCCAGGGCAGGGTCAGCTGCTTCGGCGGCGCGGCCACGGCCGCGCTCCAACTCTGGCCGCCGCGGCGCGGGTACAGCAGCAGGTAGCGGTAGGTCATCACCGCCAGGGTGCGCCCGTCGGGCGAGACGTCGGCGGCGGTGACCTGGCTTTGCAGGCGCGCGCTGCGCGGGTTGCGCTTGAGGACCTCGGCGCTGGGCTGCGGCACCCCGGCCAGGGCGCCGCTGCGTTGCGCGGTGAGCAGGCCGGTGCCGGCCGGGCGCAGCGGCAGGGTGAACAGTTCCGGCGGCTGGCGCTTCTTGGAGATCAGCAGGATGCGGCCGTTGGCGGCGTCCACCGCCACCGCCTCGCAGTCGCGCGCGCCGTCGGGCCAGCGGAATGCGATCGACCAGGCCGGGCGCAGGCGCGCGTTCTCCAGCTTGGCCGGCTCCTCGACGATGTGCAGCTGCAGGCTGCGGCGCAGGCCGCCGTTGTCGCCGGTGTCGGCGATCAGCAGATAGTTGCGGCCGTTCAAGCGGAACGAGGAAATGTCTTCCCAATCGGTCTTGGTCACGCCTTCGATGCGGAAGGTGGCCAGGCGCTCGCCGTCGTCGGCGACCGCGAACAGGCGTTCGGGATTGCCGCCGTCGTCGATCATCCACAGCACGCCGGGGTGGCGGCGCGAGGCGGCCAGGCCGCTGATCTCGTCGAGTTGGCCGTCGACCAGGATGCCGCTGAGCTCGCTGCCGGATTCGCCGGGCTCGTGACGCGCGCAGGCGCTCGCCACGGCCAGGGCTGCGGCAAGTACGACGGCGCGCAGCGGTAGCGACACGGAACGCGGCATGCCTACAGCATCGCATGCGGCCCCCGCGCCGATACAGATCCGGACCCGGTCGGGCGCGCGGAAAGTTAGACTAGCGTCAGCCTACGGCCCCTCTCAGGAACGCGCATGATCACCCTCGGTACGCCTTTGTCCCCGCACGCATACCGCGTGCTGCTGCTCGGTTCGGGCGAACTCGGCAAAGAGGTGGCGATCGAACTGCAGCGTTACGGTGTGGAGGTGATCGCGGCCGATCGCTACGCCGACGCGCCGGCGATGCAGGTCGCGCACCGCAGCCACGTGCTGGACATGCTGGACGGGCAGGCCGTGCGCGCGCTGATCGCGGCCGAGCGGCCGCATTTGATCGTGCCCGAGATCGAGGCCATCCACACCCAGACCCTGGTCGAGCTGGAACAGGAATTCGCCGAGCGCGGCACCCACACCCGGGTGATCCCGACCGCGCGCGCCGCGCGCCTGACCATGGACCGCGAAGGCATCCGCCGCCTGGCCGCCGAAACCCTGGGCCTGCCGACTTCGCCCTACCGCTTCGTCGACACCCTGGACGATTACCGCGCCGCGGTCGCGCAGATCGGCGTGCCCTGCGTGGTCAAGCCGGTGATGTCGTCCTCGGGCAAGGGCCAGAGCCTGGTGCGCAGCGCCGACGACATCGACAAGGCCTGGGACTACGCCCAGACCGGCGGCCGCGCCGGCGCCGGCCGGGTCATCGTCGAGGGCTTCATCGATTTCGATTACGAGATCACCCTGCTGACCGTGCGCCATGTCGGCGGCACCACCTTCTGCGCGCCGATCGGTCATCTCCAGCGCGACGGCGACTACCGCGAGAGCTGGCAGCCGCAGCCGATGTCGACGCGCGCGCTGGCGCGCGCGCAGGGCATCGCGCGCGGCATCACCGACGACCTCGGCGGTTGGGGCGTGTTCGGCGTGGAGCTATTCGTGAAGGGCGACGAGGTCTGGTTCAGCGAGGTCTCGCCGCGTCCGCACGACACCGGCCTGGTCACTCTGGTCTCGCAGGACCTGAGCGAGTTCGCGCTGCACGCGCGCGCGATCCTCGGCCTGCCGATTCCGCTGATCCGCGAGCACGGGCCGTCGGCCTCGTGCGCGGTGCTGGCGCAGGGGCACGGCGTGCCGGTGTTCAACGGCGTCGACGCCGCGCTGAGCCAGGCCGACACCCAGCTGCGCCTGTTCGGCAAGCCGCGGGTGGAAGGCCAGCGCCGGGTCGCGGTGACGTTGGCCGTGGCCGAGGACATCGACGGCGCGCGCGAACACGCGCGGCGCGCGGCCGCGGCACTGGACATCGAGCTGCGCTAGGCGCATCCATCCATCATTCGAACCACGATCCTGACAGGGGGATCCGCCCATGGAAGAGTCCCGAGGCTACGCCGTATTCCTTTTTCCGCAGGCCATGGAGGCGCTGGGCGAAGCGATCAAGCCGTATCTGCTAGACGGGCCGGCCGGGCCGCACGTGCTGTGCCGCGAGATCGACACCGCCGGCGCGCTGATCGAGATGACGCTGGAGATGCAGACCAGCGAGGGGCGGCCGATCTCGCTGGAGCTGATGGTGCCGACCAGCATGGTGCGCATGATCGTGTCGGCACGCAGCGACGAGGCCTTCGGTTTCGGCCCGCGTCGCGCGCTCGCGCCGCAGGGGGCTACGGTGGCGGCGACGCCGACTCCGGCTCCCGCTCCCGCTCCTGAGGCGACTCCTGCGGTTGATCCTGTGCCGGCGGCTGCGAACAAGCCCGGGGCTTGAGCTGATCCTGGGGTCTGAGGTTGTCCTTGCCTCTGGCTCGTTGCTTCCCGCTCTTCGAATCCGCTTGGCTTTGGCTGTTGCTCGTCATCGCCGCGAAGGCGGGCTCGGCTTTACTTCGACGGAGCCGGACGTCCAGTGCCTTTGGCGTCTTCTTGCCCCCCAGGTTGCGTCTTTGCTTCTGGCTCCCTCCTTTGTAAAAGGGTGAAGCCGTGCGGCTTACGAACCGCAGGTTCGTGCGCGGCTGAACGCCGGCAGGCTGTGCCTGCTGGCCGGGCGGGTTGGGGAGGATTTGCTCTTGCTTTGCTTTCGTCTTTTCAGACCGAAAGTCAAMGGCTTCCGCCTGCTGCGCATGCGGGTCACTTTCTCTGGCTTTTGGCYCCCTCCTTTATCAAAGGAGGGTTGGGGAGGATTTGCTTTGGCTTTGCTTTCGTCTCTTCGTCACGAAAGTCAACGGCTTCCGCCTGCTGCGCATGCGGGTCACTTTCTCTTG
>NZ_LMJO01000017.1:0-362838 GCF_001429345.1 Lysobacter sp. Root983 | reverse complement strand
GCTTCCGCCTGCTGCGCATGCGGGTCACTTTCTCTTGCTAGCCCAAGAGTCCGTCTGGATTCCCTTCGGTCAAAAGTAACCAAAGAGAAGGGCTAGCGGGACCAACCCTCCCCTGCGAGTTCGAGGCTTTCGCCGGGATTTTTCGAATGGACATCCTTGTCCATTCGAAAAACGGCGCGCGTCCTGCGCGCCGCCCTTCGGGTCCACGAGTGGCCGTGTGAGTGCGGTGCTTTTGGATTCCAATGCCGCGGCAACGGCAACGGCAACGGCAACGGCAACAGCAACAGCAACAGCAACAGCAACAGCAACGGCAACCGCAGCCGCAGCCGCAGCCGCAGCGATAGCGTCCCCTCTCCCGCTTGCGGGAGAGGGCTAGGGTGAGGGGAGTGCAGCGCCGAAGGCGCGAATGCCTTCGCGCTATGCCGGATACGAGGCGGTTACGGCTTGCCCAGGTCGATCCAGACCAGGTGATGGTCGCTGCCGTCGGCGATCGCCGCGTCGGCGCTTTCGCGCGCGGGCCAGAACACGCCCGTGTCGCGTACGTTCAAACCGCGCGAAGGCAGCACATAGTCCAAACGCAGGGTGCCGGACTTGGGGCCGAAGTCGCCGGTGTGGGTGGCGGTGTCGCCCTTGCGTGGGAAGCCGTAATCGGCCGCGCGCTGCGGGGCGCCGGCGCTGCGCGGCACGTGGCCGGCGTCGACGCGCGGGTGTTCGAGCAACTGCGCGATCGCGCCGCGCGCGCCGTCGCCGTCGACGGGGTCGGCGTTCATGTCGCCCAGGATCACGAACGCGGCGTCGGCGGCCAGGCCGCCGCACTGACCGCGGTCGTCGCACAGCCAGGGCTTCTCGCCGGCCGACAGGTACTCGGCCCACAGCCGCAGCTCGTCGTGGTTGCGCGCGCCGTTGCGGTCCTCGGGGCCATCGAATACCGGCGGCGTCGGGTGTGAGGCGAGAATGTGGATCGTGCCCTGCGGCGTGCGTACCGGAACGTCCCAATGCGACTTCGAGGACAGGCGCAGCTGCGACCAGATCGCGGGCGCATACCAGGACGCGCCGCTGGCGGGATCGCGCGGCTGGCGCGCGCCGGGCAGGGCGCTCCACTTCAGCCGCTGGAAGCTGCGCACCTGCGCGCTTTCGATCGGATAACGCGACAGCAGCAGCATGCCGTACTGGCCCGGGTGCAGGCCGTAGCCCCAGGCATCGTTGCCGCGCGCGCGGCCGTCGCCGCCGACGTGGCCGTCGTGGTCCAGGTCCAGGCCGCTGGGCACGCCGGTGTTGACCGGGGCGAAATAGCGATAGGCATAACGCAGCGGTTCGCCGCCGTGCTGGGCGACCTCGAGATAGCGCTGCTGGAACGCATCGGCGGCGCGGCCGTCGGCGTCGTAGTCGAATTCGTTGAGCAGGACCACGTCCGGGCGCACGCGCTGCAGCACGGCCGCGATCTTGCGCGCGCCGGCATCGTCGCCTTCCAGGCGCCGCAGCAGGCCGCCGTCGGCGTCGTCGTACAGCGAGGTGTTGTAGGTGGCGATGCGCAATCGCGCGGTCTGGCTCATGGGGCCGGCCTGCGCCGCTTTGGGGTCGCCGTGGACCTGGACGCGCACGCAGCCGGCGGCGAGGGCGGCGAGCAGGGCGAAGGGAATCAGCAGGAGGAATCGGTTGCGCATGGCGCGCATGATCGCATGCGTGCGTGCGCGATCGATGACAGGCGTCAACGAAAACGCCCCGGCGGACCGGGGCGTCGTTCGAAGCGTCGTGTCGGGTATTACAGCGCGCAGCCGTAGGCGCCGAGCGCGGTCTTCATCTGGTCCAGCGCGGTCTTGCAGGTGCTGGCCAGCGCGGCCTTGGAGGCCGGATTGGCGGCGGCCTGCTTCCACGCGGTGCGGCTGCTCTCCAGACCGGTCTGGAACATCGCGCGCTGGTCGGCCGGCACCTTGTCGGCCAAGCAGGTGTTGACCTTGCTCAGGTAGTCGTCGCACTCGGGGATGCCGACGCTGTCGGCGGCGGCGACCGCGGCCGGCGCGGTTTCAGCCGGAACCGAGGTGGCGGTGGGCGCGGCCATGTCGGTCGGCGCGGTTTCGGCCGGCGTCGAGGTGGCGGTGGCGGCGGCCGGATCGGTCGCGGCGTCGGCCGGCTTATCGGCCGGCTTGGTGCAGGCGGCCAGCGCCAGGGTGCAGGCGGCGGCCAGGATTAGAGCGGTGTGCTTCATCGAATATCCCCGTAATGAATGGTAGGCGGCGGCTCCATGCCGAACACAGTGCCGACTCGGTCGTGCGTAGACGACGGGCCACTAGGTACACGAGTCGGCGACGTTCTGTGTTAGCGCCTCGTAAAACCGGGTCGCGCCGGGCCGCCCGTTTGGCGCCGCGGAGGTCGCGGATCCGGGCGCGCGCGACGCCGGCGCGGCCCTCACATCGCGCAGCCGTAGCGTGCGTATTCGTCCTTGGCCTGCTCTTCGGCGATGGTGCAGGCCTGCGGCAGCGCGGCGCGGTGGACCGGGTTGGCCAGGGCCTCTTTCCAGGTGGCGTACTCCTGGGACACGCTCGCGCGCAGCGGCGTGCGCTGCGCTTCGGGCACTTTCTGGTTGATGCAGGCGGCGACCTTGGCCAGGTATTCGTCGCATTGCACGATGCCGATGGCGTTGTCGATCTTGCCGCCGCTGCCGCTCGCGGGCGAGCAGGCGGCGAGGGACAGGCAGGCGGCCGCGAGTGCGGCCAGGGACCAGGCGGGAGAGTTCATGACGATGGCTTCGCAGGGGTTCGTGGGGCGCGGGATCCGTCGCCGCGTCGCGCATCCGGTCGGCGTCGCGGTGCGCGCGCCGAATCCGAAATCCCTGCCTATGTAAAGGAACGCGATTACAGCTTGATGAAGTCGCGTATGTGCAGATCGCGCCACTCGTGGCCGTCGAAGCCTTCCAGCGGATGGAAGCGGCGCTTGTAGTCCATCTTCGGATGGCCGGCGATCCAGTAGCCCAGATACAGATGTTCGCGGCGTTCGCGCTTGGCCCATTCGAGCTGACGCAGGATCGCCAGCGTGCCCAGGCCGCGCTCGGCCAGGTCGGGATCGTAGAAGGTGTAGACCGCCGACAGCGCGGTATCGACCACGTCGGTCACCGCCACCGCGATCAGGCGGCGTTGCTCGCGCAGTTCCAGGAAACGGCCTTCGCTCCAGCTGCCGATCAGGAACTGGTCGAACTCGGCCGCGCCGTGGCCGTCCATGCCGCCGCCGGCATGGCGGGTGGACAGGTAGCGACGGTACAGCTCCAGGTGTTCCTCGCTGCGTTCGGCCGGGCGCACGCGCATCTCGACTTCGGCGTTGCGCGCCAGGCAGCGGCGCTGACTGCGATCGGGGCTGAAGCGATCGACCGGGATACGCACTGCGACGCAGGCGCGGCAGCCGGCGCAGTGCGGGCGATAGACGATATCGCCGGAGCGGCGGAAGCCCCAGCCCAACGCATGCGGGTACCAGGCGCGCAGGCGCGGATCGCGCGGGTCCAGCACCAGGTCGCGGGCGACGCGCTCCGGCCAATAGCCGCAGGCGTGCTCGCCGGTGTGGAACAGGCGCAGGTCCTCGCTGTCCGGCTGCGGTTGGGTGCCCATGGGGGCAGCATAGCGCCGTCCCAGCGCCGTGGCGCTAGCGCTGCGTTCACGTTTTCCGGCACGGGCGTGTCAACCGACCGCCGGCCTGGGCGTTGACCACTGCATCGGCGCCGCCCCGGGCGCCCTTGCAGGAGCCACCGCAATGAAACATTCCACCTTGCTGGTCGCCGCGCTGGCCGCGGCCGTCGCCGGTGCGGCCCTGGCCGCGCCGCAGGGCGAGGGCCCGGACCGCCCGCAGCGCCCCTCCCTGGACCGCAACAACGACGGTGCGATCGATCGCAGCGAGGCCGCGGCGATGCCGCGCCTGGCCGAGAAGTTCGACGCCCTCGACAAGAACGGCGACGGCCGCCTCAGCGCCGACGAGCGCCCCTCCCACCGCGGTCGCGGCGGCAAGGGCGGCCACGGCGGCCATGGCCGTCACGGCGGCATGGGCGGGCTGATCGGCGCCGACGCCGACGGCGACGGCCGCATCAGCCAGGCCGAGGCGGCCAAGCTGCCGAAGCTGGGCGAGAAGTTCGCCCAGATCGACGCCAACCGCGACGGCTACGTGGTGCGCAGCGAGCTGCGCAGCTACCACGAGCGCGAGCGCCCGCAGCGCGAGGCCGAGCGCGCCCAGCGTTTCGACCAGCACTTCGCGCAAGCCGACCTCAACCACGACGGCAAGCTCAGCAAGATCGAAGTCGGCGAGAAGATGCCGCGCCTGGCCAAGGCCTTCGCCTTCATGGACGAAGACCGCGACGGCTATCTGACCCGCGAGGATCTGCGGCCCAAGCCGCGTCGCTGATCGCTGGCCGGAGCCGCAAGCGTTTCACGTTGCACCCAGCAGTAGTAGCGAATGGAAGGATTGCCCCTCCAGATTCCCGTGCCGCGTCCCGCGGCACGGGTTTTTTTTGGTTTTTCGCCTAGCTAGGGCGAAGCGCCTTCCGGCGCGGCCGGGTCCAGGATCCGACCGGGCGCCTTACAGCCGCCCGGATTGGAGCAGGCCCACGATCAGGCCGCCCACGCCGCAACCCACGCCGATCACCACCCCGATCCAGGATTGGATGCGCTCGCAGCGGCGACGCCGCGCGGCCGCGATCGGATCGCGCGCGGCTTCCAGGGCGTGACGGCGGCGCAGGATGCGCGGCTGCGCCACCGCGGTCTGCCACAGGATCGCGACGATGAAGCCCAGCGTGGTCAGGCTGGGCAGCCACCAGCTGCCGAGGCCGCTATGCGCGATCAGCAGCAGCGCGACCACGAACGCGATCGAGACCAGGCCGCAGATCACCGCGCTGCGCACCAGCGCGTAGCGCTCGGCGTCGTCGATCGCGCCCTTAAGCTGCTTGCGCAGACCCAGGTAGATGCCCGCGAACGCCGCTACCACCGCGATGCCGATGCTGCCGGCCGCGCCCAGCACGATCTGGCCGAAGGTCTTGGCGCCGGCCGCGGCGCCGGCGCCGAGCAGGCCGGCCGCGGCGGCCGGCGGGCTGGCGATGGTGAGCGCGGTCGCGACCATGCTGGTGAAGGCCAGCGACGGCGCGCTGTCGACCGCGAAGCGGCCGAAACGCGCCAGCATCTCCTCGCGCACGCTGGCGCGCGCACGCGACAGGCGTTTGCGCACGGCGGCGTCGCTGAGGCCCAGCAGGGACGCGACCTGCTGCGAACTCTGGCCTTCGCGGTAATACAGCAGCAGCACTTCGCGGCTGTCGTCGGGCAGGGCCGAGATCAGTTCGGCGGCCATGGTCTGGCGTTCGTCGTCCAGCAAGCGCTCGCAGGGGTTGGGCTGCGGGTCGGCCGCGGCCTCGATCGCCGCCTCGACGTCGTCGACCCCGCGCGGCGCGCGCCGCTGGCTGCGCAGGTGGTCGCGGGCGAGGTTGCGGGTGATCTGGCGCAGCCAGGGCAGGAAGCTGGACGGGCTCTGCAGCCGGCGCAGGTTCTGCCAGGCGCTGAGGAAGGCTTCCTGGGCGATGTCCTCGCTGGCCGGCACGTCGCGCACGATCGCCAGCGCGATCGCGGTGACCGAGTTCTGGCAGGCGGCGACGATGCGCGAATACGCGGCGCGATCGCCGGCCGCGGCGGCGGGCAGGTCGGCATCGATGGCATCGATCAGACCGTCGGCGGCGGGGCTCGGGTGGGCGCTCAATGCAGGCAGCTCAGGCAGGCGGGCAGGGCGGCGACGGTCGGGTGGCCGTCGAGCGCGCCCAGGATAGCCAGTAGCGCGGCGATCGCGGCGGCGAGCAGCGGGCCCAGGACGTCGAGCAGTGCGGCGAGGACGAGGCAGGCGATGGAAACAGGGGACGAGGTCGTCATGGCGGGTCCGGGCGGAGATACCTGGACCGAGACGCGGGCGGGCGGGGAATGTGACCGGCGCAAAAGCAAATCTCCCTCGGTCCCCCTTTTTCAAAGGGGGAAGACCAGCGGGGCATGCGCCTGAGTCGTTTGCTGTCCCCTTTTGAAAAAGGGGGCTAGGGGGGATTTGCTTCCAACCGCCCTACATCGCCACGTGCTTGAGCGTCCGCACCACCTGCCACTGCCCGTCCACCGACTTCACTTCCAGCGTCTTGTACGAGGCCGACATGCGGTGGTGGTAGGCCTCGTACTCGATCTTGCCGGAGTCGCGGGTCTGCGGCCGGAACGCCTTGACGTCGACCAGCAGCGCCGGGTGTCCGGACGCGCGGTGCACGCTGCCTTGCTCCTCGTCGGGGATGCGCACGCACTCCGACAGCGGCGCCACGCGGCGGCCGCGCAGTTGCGCCTGCATGGCGTCGATCATGGCCTTGGACACGTCCTTGCCGTCGATCGACAGGCACAGGGTGTCGATCGGTGCGGCCTTGCTCAGCTCCTTCACGAACACCGCCGCCGCCAGCGGCTGCGGGATCGCCGCCACCGAACCGTCCAGCGGGTGCTGGGCCAGCGCCGATTCGGCCGGGTCTTCGCGCAGCGAATGCACGATCGCCAGCACCAGTACTAGCACGATGCCGCCGATCAGGGCCAGCTTGATCCGGAACGCGCGTTGCTGCGCCGGGTTGCGCGCGGGCGCGATCTGCTCCGGCGCGCGGAAGCTGATCGCCGAGTAGCCTTCGCCGCCGCGGGTGGAATCGATCAGGCCGGCCGCGCGCAGGATTTCGCGCGCGCGCACCTGATCCTCGGACTTCACCACCCACACCGCCGGCTTGGGCGAGTCGTTGTCGCTGTAGCTGAAGCCGCTGCGGCGGTTGCCCTTGTAGGAGCGGTTGTTGGTGACCCGCACTTCGATGTCGGCGTCGCGCAGCATCTGCGCCACCGACTCGACGTTTTCCAAACGCGCGCTCGAAAAGACCTGCCTCATGTCATTCCTTCGAGGGCACGTGCGCGGCCGCTGCGGCGTCCTGCACGACCCGGATCAGGCCTTCCTGCGCGGTGCTCGCGACCAGGCGGCCGTGGCGGTCGTAGATCTGCCCGCGCGCCAGCCCGCGCCCGCCCTGGGCGCTGGGGCTGTCGATCGAGTACAGCAGCCAGTCGTCGGCGCGGAACGGGCGGTGGAACCACAGCGCGTGATCCAGCGAAGCCATCTGCACATTGGGCTGGTAGTAGCTGATCCCGTGCGGGAAGGTGGCGGTGCCGAGCAGGTGGAAATCCGAAGCGTAGGCCAGCAGCGCGCGGTGTAGCTCGGGCGCATCGCCGACCGGCTCGCTGAGACGGAACCAGACCTGCTGGTAAGGCGGGCGCTTGGGCGGATTGAGCTCGTCGCGCGGATAGACGTGGCGGAACTCGAACGGGCCCTGGCGCGACAGCCAGCGCTGGATCTTGGTGGGCAGCGTGGCCATCACCTCCGGCGGTACCGCCGACGCCGGCGCGATGTCCTCGGGCTTGGGCACCTCCGGCATCGACAGCTGGTGTTCGCCGCCGTCCTCGTCCTTCTGGAACGAGGCGGCCAGGAAGAAGATCGGCTGGCCGTGCTGGATCGCGGTCACCCGCCGCACCGAGAAGCTGCCGCCATCGCGGGTGCGGTCGGCCTGATAGACGATCGGGGCCTCGATGTCGCCGGCCTTGAGGAAGTAGGCGTGCAGCGAGTGCGCGCTGCGCGGCGCCTCCAGGGTCGCCTGCGCGGCCGACAGGGCCTGGCCCAGGACCTGGCCGCCGAACACGTACTTGGTGCCGATGTCGCGGCTCTGGCCGCGGAACAGGTTGTCTTCCAGCCGCTCCAGCGACAGCAGTTCGATCAGTTCGGAGACGGGCGATGAAGTCATGGGGCGTGCGCGGCCGGGTCGGTACGGTCCGGAAGTATACGGCGCGTCCCGCTGGGCTCCGCGGGCGCCCAGCGGGCGTTAGGGCCGCGGCTCAGGCTTCGGGACGCAGCCGCTGCAAGCCGCAGGCGTCCAGCACCCGCGCCCACGGAAAGCGCGGGCCCGGGTCCAGCTTGCGCTGCACCTGCACGCTGGGATCGTCGCTGGCCTCGACCCGGGTGGTGTCCAGGTCCTCGTGGCCGGCGATCCAGCGCAGCGCGGGCAGCTGCGCGCGCAATTGCGCCAGCAGCGCGATCAGGGCCTCGATCTGGGCCTCGGTGTAGGGCTCGTCCATGGCCTGGTGGCGCGAGTCCAGCCAATGCGGGTAGCGGCCGGTGTTGACCAGCTCGATCCCGACCGAGCGCGGGTTGTAGCCGCGGGTGTGGTGGGCGACTCGCAGGGGCTCGACGTAGCGATGCAGGCTGCCGTCGCGATCGACGTAGTAATGGCCGCTGTTGCCGGTGCCCGAGGCCGGGTAGAGCACGCGCTCGCCGTACTCGCGCGCGGTCGCCAGGTCGGGCAACTCGGTGCAATGGATCACCACCAGGTCCACCGCCGCGGCCGCGCGCGCGTCCAGCAGGGCCTCGTAGGGCAGGGGTTCCACGCGCAGGGGCGGAAGGGGCGGCATGGGGGCGGATGCTAACATTCGCCTTCGCACCGGAGCCCGCCATGTCCCTGCCGCCCGCCGACTCCGCCCTAGGACGTCTGATGGCCCATCTGCCGCGCCCCGGCCGGGTGGAGTGGATCGGTTTGCGTCCCAAGCGCGATGTGCCGATGGAGCCGGTCGAAGCCGTGCTGGCCCAAGCCGGCCTGGGCCTGGTCGGCGACCGTTATGCCGGCGGCAGCGGCAAGCGCGGGGTCACCCTGATCCAGGCCGAGCACCTGCCGGCGATCGCCGCGTTGTCCGGCCGCGACGCGGTCGAGCCGGCCCTGCTGCGCCGTAACGTGGTGGTATCCGGGCTGCCGCTGGTGGCGCTCAAGGGCCGCCGCTTCCGCCTCGGCGAAGCGCTGCTGGAAGGCACCGAGGACTGCGACCCCTGCTCGCGCATGGAAGACGCGCTCGGCCCCGGCGGCTACAACGCGATGCGCGGCCACGGCGGCCTGTGCGCGCGCATCCTCGAAGGCGGACACATCCGGCGCGGCGACGCGTTGATCGTGCTTGCCGACTGAACTCCGCAGCGCCGTGCGACCGCCACCGTCCCGGCCCCTCACCGATACGCCACCCCGACACGCATGAGCACGCGCGGACACTGCATCCTTTCCCATGGCTTCGAGAGCGGCCCCGACGCGACCAAGGTCACCGCCCTGGCCGAGGCCGCGCAGCGCCTGGGCTGGAGCCACGAGCGCCCGGACTACACCGACCTGGACGCGCGCCGCGAGATCAGCGAACTCGGCGACGTGCCGCAGCGGTTGCAGCGCCTGCTCGCGCTGGCCCAGGCCGCCGCCCAGCGCGGCCCGCTGGTGCTGGCCGGCTCCAGCCTCGGCGCCTACATCTCGGGCCTGGTCTCGCTGCAGGTGCCGGTGGCCGGCCTGTTCCTGATGGCGCCGCCGGTGCGGATGGGGCCGGCGCCGCGCCTGGAAGCCGCGCGCGTGCCGACCACGATCGTGCACGGCTGGGACGACGAACTGATCCCCGCGCAGGAAGTGGTGGAGTGGGCCTGGTCGCGGCGCGCGCGCCTGCTGCTGGTCGACGACAGCCATCGCCTGGCCGCGCACGTCGACACCAGCGCCGACGCTTTCGCGCAATTGCTGCAACGCCTGTGACGGCCGCGCCGCCGCCACACGCGCCCTTGACCGTCGATGCGGATACTCCGTGCTCGTCGATGCTCACTCCGCTGTTCGCCATGCACACCAGGAAGTCTTCGTGAAGTTTTACGTCAGTTGCGGCAAGGGTCTGGAATATCTGTTGGCCGACGAGCTGGTCGCGCTGGGCTGCGCGCGCGCGACCGCCGCCCTGGCCGGCGCCAACGCCGAAGGCGAACTGCGCGACGCCCAGCGCGCGGTGCTGTGGTCGCGCATGGCCAGCCGCGTGCTGTGGCCGATCGCCGAGTTCGACTGCCCCGACGAGCACGCGCTGTACGCCGGCGTGGCCGCGATCGATTGGCCGCAGCATCTGGACGCGACCAACACGCTGGCCGTCGACGCGCACGTTTCCGGCACCGCGATCACCCATGCGCGCTACGCCGCGCAGCGGGTCAAGGACGCGGTGGTGGACGTGATGCGCGCGCGCACCGGCGCGCGCCCCGACGTGGACGTGGACGCGCCCGACCTGCGCCTCAACTTGGTGATCCGCAAGAACCGCGCGATCGTCTCGATCGATCTGGGCGGCGGCTCGCTGCACCGCCGCGGCTGGCGCCTCAAGCAGGGCGAAGCGCCCTTGAAGGAAAACCTCGCCGCCGCGGTGCTGATGCGCGGCGGTTGGCCGCGCGTGTACGCCGAGGGCGGCGCCCTGATCGACCCGATGTGCGGCAGCGGCACCTTGTTGATCGAAGGCGCGCTGATGGCCGCCGACGTCGCGCCGGGCCTGCTGCGCCACGATGGTTTGGCGCCCACGCGCTGGCGTGGTTTCGACCGCGCCGCCTGGCAGGAACTGTGCGAGCAGGCGCGCGTGCGCGAAGACGCCGGCCGCGCCGCGCTGCGGCCGGTGTTCCAGGGCAGCGACCTCGACCCGCATGCGATCCGCGCCGCGCGCGACAACGAAGTCATGGCCGGCCTGGCCGGGGTGATCCGCTGGCAGGTCGCTGCGGTCGAGCAACTGCAGGAGCTGCCCGCGCCGATGGCCATCGAATCGGCCGAGGGCGAGCCTGTCGCCGCGACCGGCCTGGCGGTTTGCAATCCGCCCTACGACGCGCGTCTGGCCGCCGATCCCGCGCTGTATCGCGCGCTGGGCAATACCCTCAAGCGCCTGGCGCCGCAGTGGCGCGCCAGCCTGCTGTGCGGCGACGCCGAGCTGGCCCAGGCCACCGGCCTGCGCGCCAGCAAGAAGTACCAGCTGTTCAACGGCGCGATCGAATGCACCCTGATCGTGTGCGACCCGATCGCGCCGCGTGCGCGCGCGGACAGCGCGCCGGACGCACCGCCGCCGGTCTTGTCCGAAGGCGCGCAGATGGTCGCCAACCGCCTGCGCAAAAACCTGCACAAGCTCAAGCGCTGGCGCGAGCGCGAAGGGGTCAGCTGCTACCGCGCCTACGACGCCGACCTACCCGAGTACGCGGCCGCGATCGACGTCTACGCCAGCGACGAGCCCGAACCGCAGCTGCACCTGCACGTGCAGGAATACGCCGCACCGGCCACGATCCCCGAAGCCGACCAGCGCCGCCGCCTCAACGAACTGATGGCGGCCGCGCGCGAGGCTTTCGCGGTACCGCGCGAGCGCATCGCCCTCAAGACCCGCGCGCGCGGCAAGGGCGGCAGCAAGTACGGCCGCTTCGACCAGCGCGGCGAAGTCCTGGTGGTGCGCGAGGGCGCGGCCAAGCTGCGCGTGAACCTGCACGACTACCTCGACACCGGCCTGTTCCTCGATCACCGGCCGATGCGCCTGCGCATCGCCGAGGAGGCGCGCGGCCGGCGCTTCCTCAACCTGTTCGGCTACACCGGCGCGGCGAGCGTGCACGCGGCGGTCGGCGGTGCGGTGCAGACCACCACCGTCGATCTGTCGGCCACCTACCTGCAATGGTGCGCCGACAACCTGCGCGAGAACGGCATCGGCGGCGCCGACCATCGCCTGGTCCAGGCCGACGCGGTGGCCTGGCTGGAGGCCGACCGTGGCCGCTACGACCTGATCTTCTGCGACCCGCCGACCTTCTCCAATTCCGCGCGCGCCGACGACTTCGATCTCCAGCGCGAGCACGTCCGCCTGCTGCGCGCTGCGGTCGCGCGCCTGGCCGACAACGGCGTGCTGTACTTCTCCAACAACTTCCGTCGCTTCCGCCTCGACCAGGAGGCGATCGCCGAATTCGCCGACTGCCGCGAGATCAGCGCCGAGACCATCCCGCCCGACTTCGCCCGCGACGCGCGAATCCATCGCTGCTGGCGGCTGCAGCCGCTGTGAAGGACGAAGCCTTGAAAACGCGCAAGCCCGGTACCTGGACCTTCTTTCGCCAGTGGTTGAAGAACCCGCTGCGCACCGCCGCGGTCGCGCCCTCCAGCCCCGAGCTGGCCGCGGCGATGATCGCCGAGCTGCCCGACGACGCGCGCCGGGTGATCGAGCTGGGCGGCGGCACCGGCGCGATCACGCGCGCGCTGCTCGCGGCCGGCATCGCCGACCGCGATCTGCTGGTACTGGAGCTCAACGAGGAGTTGCACGCGCATCTGCATCTGCGCTTTCCGCAGGTGCAGGTATTGCTGGGCGACGCGCGATCGCTGCCGGAGCTAGCGCACGCGAACGGCTATCTCGACCAGGGGCCGGCGGATGCGATCGTATCCGGGCTGGGGCTGCTGACGATGCCGCCGCAGTTGCAGCGCAGTCTGTTGGCGGCAGCGTTCGAGTGTCTGCGGGCAGACGGCACCTTCGTGCAGTTCACCTACGGGCCGGCGGCGCCGGTGGCCGATGCGGTGATGCGCGAGTTGGGGCTGCAGGTGCGGCGCGGCGAGTTTGTGTTGCGCAATGTGCCGCCGGCGACGGTGTATGTGTATACGCGCAAGGCGTAGGGACGTGTGGTTTCGCTGCCGCGCTTGAGGGGCGGCGCCGTCTGATTCGGTGGGCGGCAGGTCTTTCGCGGTTGGGCGGAGGCCTTGGGTAGGAGCGGCGCGAGCCGCGACCGTGAGCTCCGGCTATTGCGTTGGCTGGTGTCCTTGTTGAGATTCGGATCGCTTTCTAGCTCCTAGCTCCTGGCTCCTGGCTCCCTCCTTTGGAAAAGGAGGGTTGGGGAGGATTTGCTTTTGCTTTGCTGTCGCCTCTTCTGACCGAAGGTCAACGGCTTCCGCCTGCTGCGCATGCGGGTCACTTTCTCTTGCTAACCCAAGAGAAAGTAACCAAAGAGAAGGGTTAGCGTGACCAACCCTCCCTTGCGAGCGCGTTGCGTGCGCCGAGATTTTTCGAATGGACATCCCTGTCCATTCGAAAAACGGCGCGCGTCCTGCGCGCCGCCCTTCGGGTCTACGGTTGGTCGTGTGAGTGCGGTGCTTTTGGACTTCAATGCCACGACCACGACCACGACCACGACCACGGCCACGGCAACCGCAACCGCAACCGCAACCGCAACCGCATCCGCATCCGCATCCGCATCCGCATCCGCATCCGCTGCGACTGCAGGCGCGATGCGTGACTGGTGAAACGTGAGTGCGAATAACAATTGCAAATGGTGACTATGGCCATGGCGGTTTGAACGCTGGTGCCGCTGCCGTGTCATAGCCGGGTGTGCGGCCCCTGCGCCAATCTCGCTACATCAGGCTGATTGTTCCAAATTTGTAATAGATACTCCTGCGCTTAAGTGCTTCGTTCTGTTTTTGCAGTGCCATCCTATGCCCCAACGCCAATACGGCGAGCGAGACAGGAGAGAGGAGCATGTCCACCACCACCACCCACGACCTGGCCCCGCGCTATGCGCGCGTCGGGCGCAAGCTGCGTGGTCAGCCGACTTCGGATGGCGCCGGTGTGCGCCTGACCCGGGTGATCGGCGGGGCCGAGTTGCCGGATCTGGATCCGTTCCTGCTGCTGGACGAGTTCGGCACCGATCGCGCCGAGGACTACATCGCCGGTTTTCCGGAGCATCCGCATCGCGGCTTCGAGACGGTGACCTACATGCTCGACGGGCGCATGCGTCATAAGGACAACCACGGCAACGAGGGCGTGCTGGTGCCCGGCAGCGTGCAGTGGATGACCGCCGGCCGCGGCCTGGTGCATTCGGAGATGCCCGAGCAGCAGGAGGGCCGCATGCGCGGTTTCCAGCTGTGGGTGAACCTGCCGGCGCGCGAGAAGATGACCGAGCCCAAGTACCAGGAGTTCGCGCCCGAGCGCATCGTCGCGCTGCAACCGGCCGATGGCGTGCAGCTGAAGCTGATCGCCGGTGCGATCGGCGATCTGCGCGGTCCGATCGCGCAGCCGGCGACCGATCCGGTCTATATCGACGTCGCCCTCGCGGCTGGCGCCAGCTGGGAGTACGACCTGCCCGAAGGCCACAACGTGTTCGTCTACGTGTACGAGGGCGGGGTGGAGATCGGCGACGGTGAGGACGCGCGCGCGGTCGATGCGCAGGAGTTGGCGGTGCTGTCCGGCGGCCAGCGCCTCAAGTTGCGCGACCTCGGCCGCGACAGCCGCTTGATTCTGGTCGGCGGGCGCCCGCTGCGCGAGCCGGTCGCGCGCTACGGCCCGTTCGTGATGAACACCAAGCAGGAAGTGATGCAGGCCTTCGTCGATTTCCAGGAAGGCAAGTTCTAAACCCGGGCATCGAAGCCGACGCCCACGACGGGGCCGCGCAGTGCGCGGCCCCGTTCGTTTT
The DNA here is from genome assembly GCF_001429345.1 of Lysobacter sp. Root983. Taxonomy (NCBI): domain Bacteria; kingdom Pseudomonadati; phylum Pseudomonadota; class Gammaproteobacteria; order Lysobacterales; family Lysobacteraceae; genus Lysobacter; species Lysobacter sp. Root983. Next base: position 348,558 of record NZ_LMJO01000017.1, on the reverse strand, counting down.
TGGCGCCGATCAGGACCCGAGCAAGGACTGATGCGCGCCGACGCCGGCCAGGGTGCCGGCCGCGACCGCCAGGCTGACGCTGGCCATCGCGCTGGCGGCGTCGCCGGCCGCGTACACGCCGGCCACCGTGGTGCGCTTGAACTCGTCCACGCGCAGCAGCGGCCCCCACGGGCCTTCCTCGTACTCGCAGCCCAGTTGCTCGGCCAGGGTGTCGACCGGGCGCGTGCTCGGCGCCACGAACAGGCCGGCCAGCGCCAGTTCGCGGCCGTCTTCCAGGCGCACGCCGCTGAGTCCGTCGTCCGGTCCCAATACCTCGACCACGCGGCTGCGTTCGATCGCGACGCCGCGCGCGGCCAGGCGCTGCGCCTGTTCGGCATCGGGCTCGAACGCGCCCTGGCTGAAGTAGGTGGTCGGGCCCCAGTCGGGCACCAGCAGGGCCTGATGCAGCGAGGTGGCCTGGGTCGCGAGCACACCCAGCGGCGCGCGTTCGAACTCGTAGCCGTGGCAGTAGGGGCAATGCACCACGCTGCGGCCCCAGCGTTCGCGCAGGCCGGGGATCGCCGGCAGTTCGTCGGCGACGCCGGTGGCCAGGATCAATCGGCGCGCGCTCACGCTGCGTCCATCGGACAGGCCGAGCACGAAGTCCTCGCCGTGCGCGCGCGCCTGTTGCGCGTGTCCCTGCAGCAATTCGACGCTGGGATAGGTCGCGAGCTGATGGCTGGCCTCCTCCAGCATCTCCGACGGGGCCCAGCCGTCCATGCCGAAGAAGCCGTGCGAATGCGCGGCATAGCGGTTGCGCGGGCGGCCGGCGTCGATCACCAGCACGCGTCGGCGCGCGCGTGCCAGCGGCATCGCGGCGGCCAGGCCGGCATAGCTGCCGCCTACGACGATGACTTCGTACTGCATGGTCCTGCTCCTGAGCTGGGCGACCGCGCCCGTCGACGCAGGAGGCGTCGCGAGCCTGACGGTCAATACGTATCAATTGAAGTTACGTTTTAACACCCGCGCCGACCATGACGCAACTTCATGTGTTACATGATGTCCGCGACTGTTAAGCTGGGCCCGGACGACCACCCGCGAGCGCGCCGGATGAGAAACGACAACCGCCTGTCGCGCATGCTGCATGTGCTGATCCACATGGCCCAGCATCCGGCGCCGATCGCTTCCGAGCTGATCGCCGGCATCCTCAACACCAACGCGGTGGTGGTGCGCCGGACCATGGCCGGGCTGCGCGAGGGCGGCTACGTGCGATCGGTGAAGGGGCGCGGCGGCGGCTGGACCCTGGCCCAGCCGCTGGAGCGGATCAGCCTGCTCGACGTTTATCGCGCGATCGGCGAACCGCCGGTGTTCGCGCTGGGCCTGTCCGACGATCACCCGCGCTGCCTGGTCGAGCAGGGCGTGAACGCGGCCTTGCGCGGTGCCCTGGACGAAGCGCGCGAGCAACTGCTGGCGCGTTTCGCCGCGACCACGCTGGACGCGATCGCGAGCGAGTACGAAGCGCGCATGCAGGGCCGCAAGACGCCGCGCCCGTGGTGGGAGCGCTGATCGACGCGCGCGCTTGGCCGGCGCGCGCGGCCAGCCGCGTTAGCTAGCTACGGCGCGTTTCATCGGACGAATCCGCCGATGGGCATCACGCGCCGGCGCGGCCGTCCGGTCGCGCCGTATCCGTGCGAAGGAGTGCAGTCATGCCCGGGATCGATCCCAACAAGTTCGTCATCGTCGCCAGTTTCGTATCGCCCGGCGTGAGCCAGGGCGCGGGCGGCTTCGCCATCGTCGGCGGCAAGATCGTCAAGATTCCGCCGCGCGGCATCAAGCTGCTGCAGGCCAGCTACCAGATGCTCGACGCCGCCGAGAGCGCCGGCAACCGCAAGCTGGCCGCGACCTTGCAGCAGGCCGCGCTGGACGCGGCCGAGGAAGCGGTGAAGCAGAAGGCGGCACGCTGAGGCGCCATGACGAAAAGGCCGCGCCCCACGCTCGACGGGGGCGTGGGACGCGGCCTCTCGTGGCTCGCGAAACGGGTTGCGGCGATGCGCCGCGCGCGTGGGCTCAGTCCTTGTCGAACCAGCGGTAGATCACGCCGCCGAGCAGGCCGCCCAGGATCGGCGCCAGCCAGAACAGCCACAACTGCGAGATCGCCTGCGAGCCCGCGAACAGGCCCACGCCGGTCGAACGCGCCGGATTCACCGAGGTGTTGGTGACCGGGATGCTGATCAGGTGGATCAGGGTCAGGGCCAGGCCGATCGCGATCGGCGCGAAGCCGGCCGGCGCGCGCTTGTGGGTGGCGCCCAGGATCACGATCAGGAACATCGCGGTCATCACCACTTCGCACAGGAACGCAGCCGCGACCGAATAGCCGCCCGGCGAATGCGAGCCGTAGCCGTTGCTGGCGAAGGCGCCGGCGGCGTTGGGATCGACCGAGAACTCGGGATTGCCGGCCGCGATCTGCCACAGCACGAAACCGGCGAGCAGGCCGCCCAGCACCTGGGCGACGATGTAGGGCAGCAGGTCCTTGCCGGCGAAGCGTCCGCCCGCCCACAGCCCGAAGCTCACCGCCGGATTGAAGTGGCCGCCGGAGATATGCCCCAGCGCGTAGGCGCCGGTTAGCACGGTCAGGCCGAAGGCCAGGGCCACGCCCAGGAAGCCGATGCCGAGCGGATTGCCGACCCCGCCGAAGTTGGCCGCGAGCACCGCGCTGCCGCAACCGCCGAGTACCAGCCAGAACGTACCGATGAATTCGGCGCCGAGTCGTTTGATCATGATCTTCCTCCTGGAATGACGGATCGGGAGCTTCGGGATGGTCGTGTCACGCACCGGCGCGCACGCGCCTGCGCACACGGTACGCCGCGCGCGCTCGCGAGCAAAGGGGAACGGTGCGAGGACGGCGAGGGCGGATCGAGACCGCCATCGCCGTCATCGGATCACTTGCTGCTCAGTCGGGCCGAAGGAAATCGCAGCCCCTGGGTCAGGCCCAGCACCTCGCCGAGCTTGTCGGGCGATGCGGCCTGCAGCCAGATATGGGCGACCCGGCCGTCGCCGAGATCGAGCAGGGTTTCGCGCACCTGCACGTCGGGCTTGCCGGCGAGTTCGCCGCGGTACCAATACATGGGTTTGCCGTCGATGTTGCCGGCCTCGGCGCGATCGCCGCGCTTAGGCGTGAACGGCGATTTGTTCGAGATGTACATGCCGAACGCTTGGCTGCCGTCTGCGCGTAGGGCGAGGCAGACATCCGAGCCGGCGCTAGGTTTGTGGTCCCAGATCAGTTGCGTGGAAGGCGGCAACTGCGGGCATCCATCCTGTTGTTGAGCCTGTGCGCTTCCTGCGTACAGGAGCCCGACGAGCACGGGCAGGATCGACATGCGGCATGCCGGCATTTTCACGACTGGTTCCCCCTTGAGGTCTGGACGATAAAACGTGACCTGCGTCAGAACATAAGGCAGTTCTGAGGGATTGACAAATCCTGTGGTTTCGGCTGCAGCTGAATAGGCGGGTGCGCGCCTCCGCCGCGCCTGCAGGGGGCCAAGTCGGCCGGCCGGACTCAGCGCTCGGGCAGGGGGATGAACTCGTCGTCGCCCGGGACCTGGCCGAAACGGCCCTCCAGCCAGTCCTGCTTGGCCTGCTCGATGCGCTCGCGCGAGCTGGACACGAAGTTCCACCACAGGTGGCGCGGGCCGTCGAGGGGCTCGCCGCCCAGCAGCATGGCCTTGAGCGGGGTCTTGGCGCGCAGCTGCGGGCGCGTGCCAGGGTCCAGCACCACCAGGTGCTTTTCGGGGATATCGGCGCCATCCAGCTGGGCCTCGCCTTCGAGCAGGTAGAGCGCGCGTTCGGCGTGGCTGTCCTCGATCGCCAGCTCGGCGTCGGGGTCCAGGTCGATGGCGACGTACAGGGTGTCGCTGAACACCTTGACCGGCGACTCCTCGCCGTAGCCGCGGCCGGCGACCACGCGCAACCAGGCGCCGTCGCGGCGCAACTGCGGCAGCGTCGCCGCGCCATGGTGGTGGAAGGCCGGCGCGGTCTCCTCGAACGAACGCGGCAGCGCCACCCAGGTCTGCATGCCGTGCAGCGGATGCTCGCCCGCGCGCAGCGCCTGCGGGGTGCGTTCGGAGTGGGCGATGCCGCGACCGGCGGTCATCCAGTTCACGTCGCCGGGATTGATGTCCTGCACGCTGCCCAGGGTGTCGCGGTGGCCGATGCTGCCCGACCACAGGAAGGTGACCGTGGCCAGGCCGATGTGCGGATGCGGACGCACGTCGATGCCGTGACCGGGTTCGAACACGGCCGGGCCCATGTGATCGACGAACACGAACGGTCCGACCGAACGGGCCTGGATCGAAGGCACGGCGCGGCGGACCTGGAAACCGCCGAGGTCGTGGACGCGGGGGGCGACGATCGTGCTCATGGCGTGGCTCTCTGGCTGCGCGAATTCGAGGTCGCTAGCTTGTCACGGCGCCCGCTGCGCGAGCGCGCCTTGCGCGCAACGGCGTGTTGCGGCGTCGGGCCTTGGGCGCCGCGCCGCCCGCGCGGACTCAGGGCGTGGCGGCGATCTTGAGCGTGGCCGCCGGCGCGTCGCCGGGCGCCAGCGAGGTCAGCTCGATGGTCCAGGCGCCGGCGGTCAGCACGGTCGCGCGCTCGGTGTTGAAGTTCAGCGCCTGCGTGGCGCCCGACGCGGGCGCGAATTCGAAGTTCACGTCGGCGTCGCCGGCGCGGATGCATTGCACGTTCGGCGGGCAGCGCGAGTCGTTGCTCACGCCGATATAGCGCAGCTGCGAGCGATCGGCCAGGGCGATGCGCTCGCCCGGCTTGAGGGTGGCGCTGCGCTCGCCGCCATCGGAGGGGCCGGTGCCAGGGCCGCTGGCGCAGGCGGACAGGGCGGTCAGCGACAGCAGGGCGGCGAACAGACGGCTCATGGCGACGGCCTCGATGCGGGAGCCCCGGATCGTAACCGACGCCGGCGCGCGCGCCGCGACGCGGCGTTCACCGCGCGGCGGCGGGACGCTCGCGCAGCTGCCGTGCCTGCGCGCGGTGGGCGCGCTTGGAGCGCCAGCCCAGGATCAATGCGCCCAGCGCGATCACCGGCGCCGGTGCGACCGACAGGGCCAGCACGCGTTGCGCGTAGCGGGCGTGCGCGACCGGCTCGGGCATCGCCGCCAACTGCGAATCGACGAAGGTGACCTGGGCCCAGAACACGAAGGCCAGGGTCGCCAAGGCCAGCGCGGTCAGACCGATCAAGCGCGGCAGGAAGGCCTCGGGCCCGGCGCCGAGCAGGCCGCGCGCGAAATGGACGCCGAGGGTGTAGGTGCCGGCGTAGGCCAGCAATGCGGTCACGAACAGCACGCCTTGCATCGTGGGGACTCCTTGTCCCGTTGAGCGTCAGGTACCGAGCTTAGGCGAGCGCGTGCGCGCGCGGCCATGAGACGCGGGCCGCAGCGCCGAAGCGTGGCGCGGCTGCGCCCAGCCGGTGTCCGGTTCGGCGCCGCCGCTGCGTTGCGCCTTGTCCTTCAGCCGCGGTCGCGGCGCGAGGCCAGGCGGTCGGCCAGACGCGTCGGTTCGGGCAGGCGATAGCCGCGCAGGCAGTGCAGGGTCAGGGCCAGCGCGCTGGCCATCGACACCCGATGGCCGGGCGAGACGATCAGCGGCCGGCAGCGCGGCTTGCTGCGCAGGACCTGGCCGATGGTGCGGCCGCGATACAGCAGTGGCGCGCAGTCGCCGCGCTGCGGTCCGGGCTCGTCGTGGCGGCCGGCCAGCACCTTCTTGGCCACGCCGATGCTGGGCAGGCCGGTGGCGACGCCGAAGTGCGCGGCGATGCCCAGCCCGCGCGGGTGGGCGATGCCGTGGCCGTCGACGAAGGCCAGGTCCGGCGCCTCGCCCAAAGCCTCCAGCGCGGCCAGCAAGGCCGGCAATTCGCGAAAGCTCAGCAGGCCGGGCACATAGGGCATGCGGGTCGGAATGCGCGCGACTTCCTGCCGCAGCGGCTGCAGGCTGTCGGCGTCCAGCAACACGACCGCCGCGCGCGTGATCGCGCCTTCCTCCTCGAAGCCGACGTCGAAACCGGCGATGCGTCGCAAGGGCGTGGGGAAGTCGTCTTCCAGCACCAGCTCGCGCGCCAGGGTTTCCTGCAGGGCGCGCGCGGCCGCGACGTCGCCGTCCCAGGCCGGCAGCGCGGCCTGCGCCATCAGTAGCGGGTCTCGCTCAGGCTGGCGCGGCCCTGGGCGTCGAATACGATCGCGATGCGGCGGTCGAACTCGTTCTCTGCCATCGGCGCGACCGTGCAGCCGCACAACGCCGCGGCGATCTCCGGCACGGTGTTGCTGTGGCCGACCACCAGCACCGTGCCCAGCGGATGCCGAGCGCGCAGTTGCGCGGCGAACTCGGCGGCCGGCTGCTTGGCGTCGTAGACGGTCACCGCCATCGCATGCGCGCTGGCGGTCGGCGCGGCGGTGTTGCGGGTGCGTTTGTAGTCGGTGGCGTAGACGGCGAACACGTCCTTGCCGCTCAGGCTGTCGGCCAGGCGCTGCGCGCGCGCCTGGCCGTCCGGGCTGAGGTTGGGATCGCGCGGATCGTCGGCGGCCTTCTCGGCGTGGCGCACCAGCACGAATTCGAGCGCGGTGGCGGTGCGCGGCGGCGCGCTTGCGCAGCCGGCCAACACGCATAGCGCCAGCAGCATCGACATCGCTTTCGAGAAAGGCATGCGCGGGGTCCTCAAGCGTCCAAGCGTTGCGCGCCGGCGCGCGCGATCTCGCCGTCCTGGGCCGAGGGCGCGCCGGATACGCCGATCGCGCCCAGGATCTGGCCCTGGTGTTGCAAGCGCACGCCGCCTTCCAGCGGCAACGCCTGCGGCAGGCCGAGTACGACGGTGTGGCCCTGGGCCAGCAGTTCCTGGTGGAACACGGTGTCGCGGCGGTAGTTGACCGCGTGCTCGGCCTTGCGGATCGCGACCTCGACGCTGGCGTTGGGGGTGCCGTCCATGCGCCGGAACAGCAGCAGGCGGCCGGCGTCGTCGACGATCGCGATGCTCACCGCATGCCCGCCCGCGCGCGCCTGTGTTTGCGCGGCCTGGGCGATGCCTTCGGCGGCGGCCAGGGTGAGCGTGGTGCGGGTGGACAGCAGCTCTTTCATCGGCGGTGCGTGGCGAGTGCGGAAGGGCATCGCATCGTACGCCGGAATGGCGGCGGCTAGGGGCCGCGCTTGCGTTGCGAGTGTCGTGGCGTGTGGTGGGGCGATGGTGCGGTTCGCCTTTGGCTCACCACACCCTACGGGGGGCGTGGGGTGTGGTGGTAATCGCACCGGCGTTGAGTGCGGTGCATGGCGATGGTGCGGTTCGCCTTTGGCTCACCACACCCTACGAGGGGCGTAGGGTGTGGTGGTCACCGCACAGGCGTTGAGTGCGGTGCGTGGGCGATGGTGCGGTTCGCCTTGGCTCGCCGCGCCCTACGCTCAGGCCGCCTGTCGCAGCACCGTCAGCAAACCCTTGGCCGCGGCCAGGCGTGCGGGCGCGTCGGGCAGGTCCAGCTTGATCTTGAGTTTGTCGGCGCCGTCCATCTGATACAGCTTGGACTGCGTCTGGATCAGGCGGATCACCGCCATCGGATCCACGTTCGGCTTTTCGACGAACTGGACCCGGCCGCCCTTCTCGCCCAGGTCGAGTTTGCGGATGCCCAGCTCGGTCGCGGCCAGCTTGAGCTCGGCGACCGCGAATAGATGCTTGGCCGCGTCCGGCAGCAGGCCGAAGCGGTCGATCATCTCCACCTGCAGTTCGCGCAGCTGGTCGACGTCGCGCGCGCCGCTGACGCGCTTGTACAGGGTCAGGCGGGTGTGCACGTCGGGCAGGTAGTCGTCCGGAATCAGCGCCGGGATGTGCAGCTCGACCTCGGCGCCGCGCGCTTCGGTCGCGTCCACGTCGGGCAACTTGCCCTGGCGGATCGAACGCACCGCGCGTTCCAGCAGTTCGGTGTAGAGGCTGAAGCCGACTTCCGCCATCTGCCCGCTCTGGTCCTCGCCCAGCAGCTCGCCGGCGCCGCGGATCTCCAGGTCGTGGGTGGCCAGGGTGAAGCCGGCGCCCAGTTCGTCCATCGCCGCGATCGCGTCCAGGCGCTTGCGCGCATCGGCGGTGATCGAGCGCTTGTCCGGCACCACCAGATACGCATAGGCGCGGTGATGCGAGCGGCCGACGCGGCCGCGCAGCTGGTGCAGCTGGGCCAGGCCGAACTTGTCGGCGCGGTTCATGATGATGGTGTTGGCGTTGGGGATGTCGATGCCCGACTCGATGATGGTCGAGGCCAGCAGCACGTTGAAGCGCTGCTTGTGGAAATCCAGCATCACCCGTTCCAGCTCGCGCTCGGCCATCTGGCCGTGGGCGATGCCGATGCGCGCCTCCGGCACCAGCTCCTGCAGCTGGCGCTGCATGCGGCCGATGCTTTCGACGTCGTTGTGCAGGAAGTAGACCTGGCCGCCGCGCGCGAGCTCGCGCTGGAAGGCCTCGCGCAGCTGGGCGTCGTCCCAGGGCACCACGAAGGTCTGCACCGCCAATCGGTGCGCGGGCGGGGTGGCGATGATGCTCAGGTCGCGCAGGCCGGCCATGGCCATATTGAGCGTGCGCGGAATCGGCGTGGCGGTCAGGGTCAGCAGGTGCACGTTGGCGCGCAGCGCCTTCAGCGCTTCCTTCTGGCGCACGCCGAAACGTTGCTCCTCGTCCACGATCACCAGGCCCAGGTCGGGGAAGCGCACGTCCGGCTGCAGCAGGCGGTGGGTGCCGACGATCACGTCGATCTTGCCCTCGGCCAGCTTCTCCAGTTCGGACTTGATCTCCTTGGCGGTCTTGAAGCGCGACAGCACTTCCACGCGCAGCGGCCAGTCGGCGAAGCGGTCGCGGAAGTTGCGGTAGTGCTGTTCAGCCAACAGCGTGGTCGGCACCAGTACCGCGACCTGCTTGCCGGCCGCGGCGGCGACGAAGGCCGCGCGCACCGCGACCTCGGTCTTGCCGAAGCCGACGTCGCCGCAGACCACGCGGTCCATGGGCTGGCTGCTGCCCAGGTCGCGGATCACCGCCTCGATCGCGGCGTGCTGGTCCGGGGTTTCCTCGAACGGGAACGCGGCCGCGAACGGCTCGTACATCACCCGGTCCAGGTCCAGCGCGAGGCCGGCGCGGGCCTGGCGCTTGGCCTGGATTTCCAGCAGTTCGGCGGCGACGTCGCGGACCTTCTCGGCGGCCTTCTTCTTGGCCTTGCTCCATTGCTCGCCGCCCAGCGAATGCAGCGGCGCGGTTTCGACCGAGGCACCCGAGTAACGGCTGATCAGGTGCAACTGCGCGACCGGCACGTACAGACGGTCGCCCTTGGCGTATTCGATCTCGAGGTATTCGCCGGGCTGACCGCCGGCTTCCAGCACGATCAGGCCGCGGTAACGGCCGACGCCGTGGTCCTCGTGCACGATCGGCGCGCCCTCGGACAACTCGCCCAGGTCGCGGATGATCGCTTCGGGTTCGCGCCCGACGCGCTTGCGCCGGCGCGGCTGCGAGGCGCGTTCGGGGAACAGCTGGCGTTCGGTCAGCGCGGCCAGCGCCGGATCGGTCAGGGCGAAGCCGTCGTCCAGCGGCGCCACCGCGATGGCGAAACGCGCATCGCCGGCGGCGAACGCGCTCCAGTCGCTCAGCACCTGTGGACGCAGCTCGGCGGCCTGCAGCAGTTCCAGCAGGGCTTCGCGGCGGCCGGCGCTGTCGGCGGCGATCAGCACGCGGCCGCGATAGCTGCCCAGGAACGACTTCAGCGCCTGCGCGGGCGCCGCATCCTTGGCCGCCAACGGCAGCGCCGGCGCCGGCTGGTCGCCCAGCGCGAGCGCGCGCTCGCGCTGCGGATGGCCTTCGCCGCAGACCTCGACGCGCTCGCCCTGGTTGAGGCGTTCGCGCAGCGCGTCCGGCGACAGATACAGCGTGTCGGGCGGCAGCAGCGGCCGTTCCAGATCGTGGCGACGCTGTTCGTAGCGCTCACCGGTGTTGATCCAGAACTGTTCGGCCGCTTCCAGCACGCCTTCGCCCAGCACCGGCAGCGCGCTCGCGCCGAGGTAGTCGAACAAGGTGGCGGTTTCGTTGAAGAACAGCGGCAGGTAGTACTCGATTCCCGAGGGCGCGATGCCGGCCTTCAAGTCCTGGTACAGGCCGCTGCGGCGCGTATCCAGATCGAAGCGGTCGCGCAGCGCGTCCAGCGCGCGCTTGAGCGAGGCCTCGTCCAGCGGCACTTCGCGGCCGGGCAGCAGGCGCACCGCGTCGAACTTGTCCAGCGAACGCTGCGACTCCGGATCGAAGGCGCGGATGGTCTCGATCTCGTCGTCCAGCAGCTCGACCCGGAACGGCGTGTCCGCGCCCATCGGATAGACGTCGAGCAGGCCGCCGCGCACCGCGAAGTCGCCCGGGTCCAGCACCTGCGGCACGTTGCGGTAGCCGGCCGATTCCAGGCGGCGCTTTTCCGCGTCCATGTCCAGGCGTTGACCGACGCGCACGTCGAAACTGCCGCCGACCACATGCTTCAGCGGCGCCAGGCGTTGCAGCAGGGTCTGCACCGGTACCACCACGATCCCGCGTCGCAGGTTGGGCAGGCGATGCAGCGCGGCCAGGCGCTGCGAGACGATGTCCGGGTGCGGGCTGAACTGGTCGTAGGGCAGGGTTTCCCAGTCCGGGAACGGCAGCACCGGCAGTTCGTCGTCGCCGCCCAGTAGGGTGCGCAGGTCGGATTCCAACTGGTGCGCGGCGTGGTTGTCGCGCGCGATCGCGAGCAGCGGGCCGGCATGGGCGGCCGCCGCGGCGGCCAGGTGGAAGGCCAGCGCCGAGGGCGACACCGGCGCGCGCCACCAGGCGCGTTGTTGGCCGGCCTTGGGCAGCGGCGGAGCGGGGAACGGGAACTTGGGCATCGGGTTCGGCGGACGCTGGATCGATGAGGACGGAGGGCGAGGGCGCTCGTCGCGGCGGCAGGCCAAAACGAGTGCAGCGCCGGCAGCCTTCGCCGCCAGCGCAATGGGCGCCGAGTGTACGCGAGGGCGGTGAGCGGCCCGTGCGTATTCGGGGGATTTTCTTGTACGCGGCCGGCGTCGCAGAGCGTGAGACGGGCGAGCGCAGGCGCTGTCGTGCCGATTGGTTCCGGGGCGAGGCGGGGCTGAGGGCCTTCTGCGGGAGCGCCTTCCGGGGGGCGGCTTTTCTTAGGACGGCTCTATGCGGGAGGGCTGTCTTTTGGAGGGCCCCTGTGGGAGGGCTCTCTAGTGGCGTGGCTCGCTGTAGGAGCGGTTCTGTGTAGAACCGGCTCTCTGTGGGAGCGGCTCTCTGCGGGAGCGGCGTAAGCCGCGATCGCGAGAACCGAGCGGCGGCGCTGCTTGGAGGGCGCAATCGCGGCTTACGCCGCTCCCACAGGAAGCGGAGGCGGGCGAAATTTATCTTTCATTCATAAAATAGCTTGCTATTAAATAGCGCGCTATGTAAATTGCACCCCATGAACACGCAGCCCGCCGCCCCGAACGCCCAGCCCCCGCAGGCCGCCTCGTTGAAGCTGGACGACCAGCTCTGCTTCGCCCTGTATTCGACCTCGCTGGCCTTGAACAAGGTTTACCGCAAGCTGCTGGCGGGCCTGGGCCTGACCTATCCGCAGTACCTGGCAATGATGGTGCTGTGGGAACGCGATCAGCTGACCGTCTCGGAGATCGGCGAGCGCCTGTATCTGGATTCGGCCACCCTGACCCCGCTGCTCAAACGCCTGCAGGCTGCCGGCCTGATCAACCGCACCCGCGCGCGCGAAGATGAGCGCCAGGTCGTGATCGCGCTGACCGAGGCCGGGCGCGCGCTGCAGGAACCGGCACGCGCGGTGCCGATGGGCATCTTCGGCGCGGCCGGCTGCGCGCCCGAGCAGCTCGGATCGATGAAGGCGCAGCTGGAATCGCTGCGCGGCAATCTCATGCAGCACCTTTGAACCGGCTAGCGGCGCGGGCGCCTGCGCGCACGTCGCCGATCGAGTCCCGCCGTACGCAACACCCGAACACCTTCGAAACCGGCGACGGTTTCGTCCACCCAACGCCCCCCACCTAGGAGTCCGATCATGTCCCTCGACCAAGTCCTCTACACCGCCCATGCCACCGCCACCGGTGGCCGCGACGGCCGCGCCGTGTCTTCCGACAACGTGCTCGACGTGAAGCTGACCACCCCGCGCGAACTCGGCGGTGCCGGCGGCGACGGCACCAATCCGGAGCAGCTGTTCGCGGCCGGCTATTCGGCTTGCTTCATCGGCGCGCTGAAGTTCGTCGCCGGTAAGGAAAAGATCGCCCTGCCCGCCGACACCTCGATCGAAGGCGCGGTCGGCATCGGCCCGATCCCGGCCGGCTTCGGCATCCAGGCCGAGCTCAAGATCTCGCTGCCGGGCCTGCCGCGCGAGCAGGCCGAGGCGCTGGTGCAGAAGGCGCACCAGGTCTGCCCGTACTCCAACGCGACCCGCGGCAACATCGACGTGACCCTGACCATCGTCTGATCGCGTCCATCGCCCGCGAGACCCGATCCCGGCGCGGCGACGCGCCGGGATTTTTTCTGCGCGCGCTAGGGCCGCGCTTCCAGCACCAGGTTGAAGGGCGTCTGGGTGGCGCGCCGGAATTGGCTGAAACCGCCCTCGCTCATCACCTGCTGCAGGCGCGCCTGTCCGGCTTGCGCGCCCAGCGCCGGGCCGTGCCGTGCCAGCGACACCGGCACGCAGATCTGCGAGGACGCGCCGTAATAGACCCGCCCGACCGGATTGAGATTGTCCTCGACGCGGTCGCCGGCGAAGGGTTCCACCAGCAGGCAGTGGCCGTCGGGCTTGAGCGCATCGCGCGCGTGGCGCGCGGCGCCGACCGGATCGCCCATGTCGTGCAGGCAGTCGAAGAAAGCGATCAGATCGAAATTGCGGCCGCTGTAGCTGGTGGCGTCGGCGACCTCGAAATAGGCGTTATCGATGCCGGCCTCCTGGGCGCGACGGCGCGCGGTCTCGATCGAGGCGGGGTGGTAGTCGTAGCCGATGAAGCTGGTGTTCGGAAACGCCTTGGCCATCAGGGTGGTGCTGGCGCCGTGGCCGCAGCCGACGTCGGCGACCTTGCCGCCCCGGCGCAGCTTGTCGAGCACCCCGTCCAGCGCGGGCAGCCATTCGCCCAGCAGGTGCGCGTTGTAGCCGGCGCGGAAGAAGCGTTCGGTGCCGTGGAACAGGCAGGGGTGGTGCTCGCCCCATTCCATGCCGGCGCCGCTGCGGAAGTTGTCCTTGGTGCGTTCCAGCGCATGGAACGCGGCCTCGACGATGGAGTAGGCACCGGGCAGATCGACCGGCCCGCCCGGGTCCGCCAGACACAGCGCCTGCTCCTCGCTGAGCCGATAGCGCCCGCTCGCCGCGTCGTACTGCACGTAACCGCCAGCGGCTTGATTGCCCAGCCATTCGCGCGCGTAGCGTTCGTGGGTGCCGGTGCGCGCGGCCAGTTCGGCCGGGCTCAGGGCGTCTTGGGCCAGCGCCCGGTAATAACCGAGCTGATCGCCGATCAGGACCAGGCTGGCGCTGATGGCCGCGCCCAGGTCGCCGACCGCGCGGCCCAGGAATTCGTTGAGGCGTGCTTCGTCGATGCTCATATCCGCGTCCAGCCCGGTCCGTCCGTGGATGCGCGGCACGGCCTGCCGCCAGTCCCTTGCACGCTAGCCAACGCGATGAGCGCGCAGGCACGGACAGCCACCGGTCGGTGAGGCGGGGAAGCAGGGGCGGGGGCGGCGCGACGGGCGCCGCGGGTGTCACTCCGGGCTGGGCTTGCGCAGGTCCAGCGAGACCCGGATCAGGCCGGGCGCGTCCTGCTGGAATTCACGCTCGAAGCCCAGCGACTGCGCCAGCGCGATCATCGCGTGGTTGTGCTCGAACACGTCGCCGTAGATGCGCTCGACCTTCTTGCCGCGCGCCCACTTCACCAGCCGCGTCATCAGATAGCGGCCCAGTCCCATGTTGGCGATGAAATGGCTGACCAGGATCGCGAATTCCGCGTCCTTGCCGTTGTCGTCGATGGCCACGCGCGCCACCGCGCCGACCAGGGCTTCGCCGGGTGGCAGCGGTTCGGCCGCGACCAGGGCGAATTCGGTCTTGGGATTGATCCGGGTGAAGCGCTCGGCCATCTCCGGGGTGAGCTCCTTCAGCGCGTAAAGAAAACGCTGACGAACCTCATCGGGTTGCAATAAGCCGAAGCCCGCGCGCAGCGGCTCGGCGTCCTCCGGTCGGATCGGACGGATGAGCAACTCGCGTCCGTTGGGGAGACGCTGACGCTCGTGCCAAGGCGGGAGTCTTTCGCGCGCGGCCATGCCCGGATATTGGCACACTGGAAGCCGTTGCGGCTTCATTTCGGGATCACATGGACGAAAAAACCTTGCGCGCCTGGGTCGGCGCCTGGCCCGGGGTGGTCGAAGACCTGAAGTGGAAGGAGGTGACGGTCTTCAGCGTCGGCGGGCGGATGTTCTGTGCCTGCCGGCTGCAGGGACCGGAGCCGGGCGGGCTCAGTTTCCGGGTCGAGGACGAGCGTTTCCTGGAGCTGACCGAGCGCCCCGGCTTCCGCCCGGCGCCGTTCCTGGCCCGCGCGCATTGGGTCAACGTGCTGCAGCCGCAGCGCCTGCCGGCGGCCGAGCTGCAGGCTTTGCTGCGCCGCAGCTACGAGCTGATCCGGGCCCGCCTGAGCAAGAAGCTGCAGCGCGAACTGGCCGATTGACCGGCCGGCCGCAACCGCCACGCGCGCCTCCGGGGCGCGCAGGCGCGGATGCTAGACTCCGCCGCTTCCGAACCTCACGAGCAGGACGACCATGGCAGGTGGTGGTGATTCGACCCGCGCGATTCTGTTCGCGCTGGGCGCCAATTTCGCGATCGCGGTGGCCAAGGGCGTGGCCGCGTTCTTCACCGGTTCCAGCGCCATGCTGGCCGAGACCGTGCACTCGCTGGCCGACTGCGGCAACCAGCTGCTGTTGCTGCTGGGCCTGCGCCAGGCCAAGCGCCCGCCGTCGCCGGATTACCCGCTGGGCTACGGCAAGGCGATCTATTTCTGGTCCTTCCTGGTCGCGGTGATGCTGTTCACCGTCGGCGGCATGTTCTCGCTCTACGAGGGCATCCATAAGCTGCAGCACCCCGAGCCGCTGAAGCAGTGGTGGTGGGCGGCCGGCGTGCTCACCTTCGGCATCGCCGCCGAGGCGGTGTCGATGCGCGCCTGCCTGGTCGAGGTCAACAAGGCGCGCGGCAGTCGCAGCCTGTGGCAGTGGTTCCGCGAGAGCCGCCAGGCCGAACTGGTGGTGATCTTCGGCGAGGACCTGGCCGCGCTGCTGGGCCTGGTGTTCGCGCTGGCCGCGGTGATGACCGCGGTGATCACCGGCAACCCGATCTGGGACGCCATCGGCACCATCGCCATCGGCGCCCTGCTGATCGTGGTCGCGGTGTTCGTGGCGATCGAGGTCAAGGCGATGCTGATCGGCCAGAGCGTCGACCCGGCGCGTCAGCAGCAGATCCGCGACTTCCTTAACAGCCGTCCCGAGATCGCCCAGGTCATCAGCGTGATCACCCTGCAGCTGGGCAACGAGGTGATGGTGTCGGTGCAGGCGCGCATGCGCGAAGAGCACAGCGTGCCGGCCCTGACCGAGCAGATCAACGTGGTCGAACGGGCGATGAAGCAGGCCTTCCCGGAAGTGCGCTGGAGCTTCTTCGAGCCGGATACCAAAGCCGGCCTCTGACGCCGCGACGGCCGCGAATAAAGACGCCACGGGGCACAAATCCCGTGGCGTTTTTCGTGGCCGGCGCTGGGCGATAATCGCCGCGATCGGGCAGGGAAGGGACGCGGGCATGAAAACGCTGCATGCGGTGTTGTTGTCGACGGGCTTGGTGGTGGCGGTCGGCGGGGTGGTGGCGTACGCCGCCTACGCCTACACCGCGGAGTTGCGGGGGCGGATGCATGACGCGGTGAGCGCGGCCCCGCCCAAGAAAGCGGACCCCGCCGCGCAGGCGCTTAGCGAGCGTGCGGCCGAGGAGCTACTGGCCTCGCTGCGCCCGCGCCTGGCCGCGAGCGAGCGCCCGGTGCGGCATATCGCGCTGACGCCGATGGCGCAGGACCAACTCAAGGCCAGCAAGGTCGGCGGCCGCGCCTACTGGGCCGCGGGCCGCGACTATCCGCGCGATCCCGGTGGCCGGCCGCTGGTGCTGCTGGCCCAGGTCGACCTGGCCGAGGCGCGTCTGGACGGCGCGCCGCAACAGGGCCTGTTGCAGTTTTTCATTTCCGACAGCGGCGACTATTACGGCGCCAACTTCGACGACCCCAAGCACGACGGCATGGACGCGTTGAGGCAGGCGCGGGGATTTCGCGTGGTGCATTGGCCCGACGCGAGCGCACCGGCGGTGGCGCCGCCGGCTCGGCCCGGCGGCGAGCAGCGCCTGCCGTTCGAACCGGACCAACCTCGACGGATGCGCTTCATCGCCGAGCGCGAAAGCCTGGGCAGCAACGACAGCGGCTGGCCCGCGGCGATCGGCGAGTCGCTGGACGAGCGCGTCGAGGCCTACGTGCGGGCGCATCCCGAGCAGGACAGCGATGCGCTGACCGACGCTCTGTTCGAGCGCTTGTCGCGCAGCGGCCACAAGTTCGGCGGCCACCCGGACTTCACCCAGAGCGACCCGCGCGAGGCCGGCGACCGCCAGGTGCTGTTGCTGCAGCTCGACAGCGACGAGGTCATGATGTGGGGCGACTCGGGCATCGCCAACTTCTTCATCGACCCCGACGATCTCAAGCGCGGCGAGTTCGGCCGTGTCGCCTACCACTGGGATTGCTATTGATGCGGTTGCGACGATACCTGCCGGCCGATCGCGCGGCCTGCCTGGCGCTGTTCACCAGCAACGTGCCCGACTACTTCGCCGAACTCGAACGCGCCGATTTCATCCAGACCCTGGACGAGATCGACGATTACTTCGTGATCGAGGCGCCGGGCGAGGGCCTGGTCGCATGCGGCGGCTACGCGGCCCTGGACGACGCGCCCGAGGTCGCCGGCCTGTGCTGGGGGATGGTGAGGCGCGACCTGCACCGGCGTGGCTACGGCGAGCATCTGTTGCGAGAGCGTCTGCGTCGCATCGCCGCCGAGCCGGCGTTCGAGCGCATCGTGATCGAGACCACTCAATTCAGTCGCGCATTCTTCGCCCGCCACGGTTTCGTCGTCACGCGCGAGGTGGCCGACGGCTTCGCGCCCGGCTACGACCTGGTCGAGATGCAGCGGCCCGCGCGCTAGCCGACCAGCCGCGACGCGCTCAGGCGTCGGTCCGCGCCAGCCACTGCAGTTGCGAACTGGCCGCCGGGGTTTCGCCCAGAGCCTTGCTCAGCAGGGGCAGCACCGCGCCCAGGGTCTGGTCCACCTGATACGGCGGATTGACCAGCAGCAGACCGCTGCCGTTCATGCGCAGAGGCGAATCGTCGGCGCGCACCAGCAGCTCGACGGCCAACACCGACTTGGCCGGCAGCGCGGCCGCGCGACGATAGAACGGCTGCAGCGAGCGCCGCAGCTTGATCGGATACCACAACGCGTAGCAGGCCTGCGGCCAGCGCCCCAGACCCTCACGCAGGGCGCCGATGGCGGTGTCGAACTCCTCCAGCTGCGCCTCGTAGGGCGGATCGATCAGGACCAGACCGCGGTTGTAGCGGGTGGCGCCGATCTTGGGCGGCAGCAGAGCCTTCATCGCGGCGTAGCCGTCGCGCTGGTGCACGGCCATGCGCGGGTCGCGGGCGAAGTTGTGTTCGAGCTGGGCGGCTTCCTCGGGTTGCAGCTCGCAGGCGGCGATGCGGTCGTCGGCGCGCAGCGCGTGCGCGAGCAGCCAGGGCGAGCCGGGGTAGGCGGCGCTGCCGTGCTCGGCGCGACAGGCCTTGACCGCGCCCAGATAGCGCGCGATCGCCGGATGCTTGGGCGCCTCGGCCAGCAGGCGGGCGATGCCGCCCTCGGCCTCGCCGGTGCGCAGCGCCGAATTGCCGTCCAGCGGGTAGAGCCCGCGCCCGGCATGGGTGTCCAGCGCGAACAGCGGCGCGGGCTTGACCGCGAGAGCGTCGCACAGCACCAGCAGGGCGACGTGTTTGAGCACGTCGGCATGGTTGCCGGCATGGAAGGCGTGGCGGTAGTTCATTCAGAGCCGGGAATGGGGAATGGGGAATTGGGAATCGGGGGGCGTTACAGCCGGGGTCCGCCAGGGAGCGGCGCCTCGCACCATACAGAACCGGCGGCAGGGGAGCGAAGCCATTATGCTTCGCCCTTAACGATTCCCTATTCCCCATTCCCGATTCCCGGCCTTACCAATGCCTCGCATCCTGCTGGTCGACGACGAACCCGCGATCGCCGCCACCGTGCTCTACGCGCTGCGCGCCGAGGGCTTCGAGGCCGAGCACTGCCTGACCGGCGGCGAGGCCCTGCGCGAAGCCCAGCGTCAGGCCTACGACCTGGCGGTGCTGGACGTCGGCCTGCCCGACATCGGCGGCTTCGCCCTGTGCCGCGAGCTGCGCCGCGAACGCGACCTGCCGGTGATCTTCCTGACCGCGCACGATGCCGAGGCCGATCGCATCCTCGGCCTGGAGATCGGCGCCGACGACTACGTGACCAAGCCGTTCTCCCCGCGCGAGCTGGTCGCGCGCGTGCGCGTGGTGCTGCGGCGCGGGCGCGCCCAGGCCGAGGCGCCGGCCGCGGCCGAGGGCGCGTTCCGCCACGATCCGGAAGGCAAGCGCATCCGCTACCGCGGCCAGCCGCTGGACCTGACCCGCTACGAGTACGGCCTGCTGGCCGCGCTGCTGCAGCGCCCCGGCGCGGTGCTGTCGCGCGCGCAGCTGATGGACCGGGTCTGGGGCGACGCCCTGGACAGCGGCGACCGCACCGTCGACACCCA
Organism: Lysobacter sp. Root983; assembly: GCF_001429345.1. Classification (NCBI taxonomy): domain Bacteria; kingdom Pseudomonadati; phylum Pseudomonadota; class Gammaproteobacteria; order Lysobacterales; family Lysobacteraceae; genus Lysobacter; species Lysobacter sp. Root983. Next base: position 329,662 of record NZ_LMJO01000017.1, on the reverse strand, counting down.
TATCAAGACCCTGCGCGGCAAGCTGCGCGAGATCGACGGCGACGCCGATCCGATCCGCACCCATCGCGGCCTGGGCTATTCGCTGGATGCGAACTGAGCCGCGCGCATGAAGATCGGGTTGCGCATTTTTCTGGGTTACTTCTGCATCGTCGCGCTGGCCGCGCTGCTGCTGACGCGGGTGTTCCTGGCCGAGGTCAAGCCCGGCGTGCGCCAGGCGATGGAAGACACCCTGGTGGATTCGGCCAACGTGCTGGCCGAACTGGCCACCGACGATTTCATCGCTGGGCGCATCAACGACGGCGCCTTCGCCCGGCGCGTGCGCGAGCTGCGCGGGCGCGACTTCGGCGCCGAGATCTGGGGCTTCGGCAAGCGCGCCACCAACTACCGTCTGTACATCACCGACGCGCGCGGCGTCGTGGTGTTCGACAGCGACGGCCGCGACCTGGGCCGCGACTACTCGCGCTGGAACGACGTCTACCTGACCCTGCGCGGGCGCTACGGTGCGCGCTCCACGCCCAGCGATCCGGACGATCCCAACTCCAGCGTGATGCACGTGGCCGCACCGATCCGCGACCCGGCCGGCCGCATCATCGGTTCGCTGACCGTGGCCAAGCCCAACCGCACCATCGCGCCCTTCATCGAGCGCAGCCAGCGCGTGGTGCTGCGCTGGGGCGGCGTGCTGATGGGCACCGCGCTACTGATCGGCCTGTTCGCGGCCTGGTGGTTGTCGCGCCAGCTCAACGGCCTGCGCCGTTACGCGCACGCGGTCAGCGCCGGCCGCCGCGCCGAGCTGCCGGCCTCGGTCGGCGAGTTCGGCGAGCTCGGGCGCGCGCTGGAGAGCATGCGCACCCAGCTCGAGGGCAAGCAGTACGTCGAGCAGTACGTGCACACCCTGACCCACGAGATGAAGAGCCCGCTGGCGGCGATACGCGGCAGCGCCGAGCTGCTGGAAACGCGGCCGGGCGAGGCGCCGATGGCGGAGGAGGACCGCGCGCGCTTCGCCGCCAGCATCCGCCGCCAGAGCGACCGGCTGGCGCAGATGATCGACAAGCTGCTGGCGCTGGCCGCGGTCGAGCACCGCCAGCGCCTGGACAATCCCGAGCCGGTGGACCTGGCCGCGATCGCGCGCGAGGCCGCCGAGCAATGCGCGCCGCGCCTGGCTCAGGGCGGCTTGCGCCTCACGCTGGACCTGGCAGAAGACCTGCCCACCCTGGACGGCGACCCCTTCCTGCTGCGCCAGGCCCTGGTCAACCTGATCGACAACGCCGCCGACTTCTCGCCCGCGCAAGGCGAGATCGCGCTGCGCCTGTACCGCGACGGCGAGGCCCAGCGCGTCGACGTTGGCGACCACGGCACCGGCGTCCCCGAGTACGCCCTGCCGCGCGTGTTCGAACGCTTCTACTCGCTGTCGCGCCCAGCCGGCGGCAGCCGCAGCAGCGGCCTGGGCCTGTGCTTCGTGGCCGAGGTCGCGGCCCTGCACGGCGGCCACGCCGCGCTGAGCAACCGCGATGGCGGCGGCGCCCTGGCCAGCCTGGTGCTGTCGCGCGGCCTCTAGGCCGCGCGAGGAGTGAGCGTTGGAGGAGTGAGGAGTGAGCGAAAGCCAATAGCGCACTTACTCACTCCTCACTCCTCTAAGCTCACTCCTACGCTCCAACACTTCACCATCGCTTCACCGTTCCCCCATCCTCCCCACCCAGGCCGCGCCCATCCTGCCGTCACCGCAACGACAGGAGAGGGGACATGCGACTTTGGTTGAAAATATTCTTGGTGCTGGGCATGACCCTGGCGATCCTGATTCCGCTGCTGCTGATCCGCGGCGTGATCAACGACCGCCAGAGCTATCGCAACCAGGCCGTGGCGACGATCGCGCGCAGCTACGCCGGCGCCCAGGCCTTCACCGGCCCGGTGCTGGTGGTGCCGTACACCGACTTCATCGAAACCGACGAGAAGGACGAGAAGGGCTTCGTGCGCCGGGTCGTGCGCGAGGAAAGCAGTCGCTGGACCTATTTCCCGACCACCCTGGACGTGCGCGGCCCGCTCAAGCCCAGCACGCGCCGGTTGGGCCTGCACGAGGTGCGGGTGTACGAGTGGCAGGCCCAGGCCAAGGCCGATTTTCGCGCCGAGCTGCCCAAGACCGCGCTGCCCGCCGGGCACACCCGCAAGATCGGCCGGCCCTGGTTGAGCTACGGCTTCGCCGACGTGCGCGGCCTGCTGTCGACGCCGGCGCTGCGCATCGACGGCGCCGCGGTCGAGGTCGAGGAGGGCATGGCCAGCCGCGACGGCGGCGGCGTGCACGCGCGTCTGGCGGTGCCGGAGCCCGGCCAGGTGTTGAACCTGCGCACCCAACTGGACTTCAACCTCGGCGGCACCGAGTCGCTGGCGCTGGTGCCGCTGGCCAAGAGCAACCGCTTCGCGATCCAGTCCAGCTGGCAGCATCCACGCTTCGGCGGCAGCTTCCTGCCGCGCACCCGCGACATCGGCGCCCAGGGTTTCAACGCCGACTGGCAGGTGTCTTCGCTGGCCACCAGCGCGCAGCGCCAGTTCCTGGACGGCAAGACCGTGCCCAGCGTGGAAGGCGGCGAGATGAGCGGCGGCGAACGCGCCGACACGGTCGCCACCGGCGGCATCGATGCGGTCGCCGTGGCCCTGGTCGATCCGGTCAACGTGTACTCGCAGGCCGATCGCGCCAGCAAGTACGGCCTGCTGTTCGTGCTGCTGACCTTCATCGGCTTCTTCATCTTCGAACTGATCAAGCAACTGCCGATCCACCCGATCCAGTACGGCCTGGTCGGCCTGGCGCTGGCGATCTTCTTCCTGCTGCTGGTCAGCCTCAGCGAGCACATCGCCTTCGCCTGGGCCTATCTGGCCGCGAGCGTGGCCTGCATCGGCCTGCTCGGCTTCTACCTCAGCGCGGTCTTGCGCAGCGTCGGCCGCGGCCTGGGCTTCGCGGCGATGCTGGCGACCTTGTACGCGGCGCTGTACGGCCTGCTGGTGTCGGAGGACAACGCGCTGGTGATGGGCGCGGGCCTGCTGTTCCTGATCCTGGCCGCGGTGATGGTGATCACCCGCAAGGTCGACTGGTACCAGCTCGCCGGCTCGCGCCCGCTGGCGCGCTGATTCGGCGATATCGCGGCCGCGGGCAGACGCCCGCGGCCGCACTTTGTGTCATGGCCGCCGATCGGGTCGCTGCTGCGCCGGTCGGCCGCCGAGTGTCCCGTGCTGCGCTTGGCCTAAACTGCCTGTCATGAATGCGTCCCCGATCGAAGTACGTTGCGTCGTAGGCGAGGCGATCGCCCCCTACCTGGACGATCTCGCGCGGCTGCGCATCGCGGTGTTCCGCGAGTGGCCGTATCTGTACGACGGCGACAGCGACTACGAAGCCCAGTACCTGCAGACCTATCTGCGCTCCTGGCGCAGCATCGCGGTGCTGGCCTTCGACGGCGACCAAGTGGTCGGCGCGTCCACCGGCCTGCCCCTGAGCGACGAGTCCGACGCCTTCCGGGCGCCGTTCGCTGACAGCGCCTTCGATCCCGAGCGCGTGTTCTATTGCGGCGAGTCGGTGCTGCTGCCGACGTATCGCGGGCGCGGCCTGGGCCATCGCTTCTTCGACGAGCGCGAAGCGCATGCGCGCTCGCTGGGCGGCTACGACTGGACCGCCTTCTGCGCGGTCGAACGCGCCGCCGACGACCGCCGCCGGCCGCCGTTTCAGCGCGACAAGGACGAGTTCTGGAGCAAGCGCGGTTACCGTCGGCAGCCGCAGCTGCGCGCGAGCTTGGCCTGGCGCGAAGTCGGGCGCGGCGAGGTCGCGCACACGCTGGGTTTCTGGCTGCGTGCGCTGGAGCGTCAGCGTTGAAGGTCGCGGTCGCCAAGTACCTCATCGGCGCGCCGCGCAGCTTCGCCGAGTTCGCCGACAAGCAGGCGCGCTGGCTGGGCGAGGCCAAGCGCGCCGGCGCCGAACTGGCGGTGCTGCCCGAATACCTGGCCCTGGAGCTGGGCGCGAGTTTCGGCGCCGCCACCCAGGGCGATCTGCACGCCTCGCTGATCGCGATCCAGACCTATCACGACGCCTGGCGCGAGCTGTACGGCCTGCTCGCGCGCGAGCTGCGCATGCACGTGGTCGCCGGCAGCTTTCTGCTCGACAACGGTCGCGGGCGCTATCGCAACCGCAGCTATGCCTTCGCGCCCGACGGCGGCGTGCTGTGGCAGGACAAGCTGCAGCTGACCGGCTTCGAGAAACGCGCCGCGGTGATCGAGGGCGGCGATGCCTTGCGCGTGTTCGCGCTGGGCGAGACGCGCGCGGCCATCGCGGTCTGCTACGACATCGAGTTTCCGCTGCCGGTGCGCGCCCAATGCGAAGCCGGCGCGCGTGTGCTGATCGCGCCCAGCTGCACCGACACCGAGGCCGGCGCCACCCGCGTGCGCGTGGGCTGCCTGGCGCGCGCGTTGGAGAACCGTTGCTTCGTCGCCCAGGCGGTGACCGCGGGCGACGCGGCCTGGAGCCCGGCGCTGGACACCAACACCGGCGAAGCCGCGATCTATGCGCCGATGGACGTGGGCCTGCCCGCGGACGGCATCGTCGCGAGCACCCGCGGCGATCAGGCTTGGGCGGTGGCTGACCTGGATTTCGCCGCGCTGGACGCCAGCCGCGCGCAGGCGCAGGTGGCGAACGATCGCGACTGGGCGGGGCAGGGCGCGCCGGCGATCGAGCGGGCGGCGTTGATGGAGTGGGGTTGAGGCCTAGAGGCTCTCCGGGCCGCCCCTTTTCCCCCGCGCGCTTCTAGCCCCTCTCCCGCCTGCGGGAGAGGGGTTGGGGTGAGGGCCGCCGCAAGCGAACGAACGCACAGCCAATGACGCGCGAGAGAAGCGCCGCACCTCAACCAAACAACGACACCCCAGGCACCAACCACAACGACAGCCCCGCCAAACCACTCCCGATCGCCGTCGCCGCCAATACATCGCTGGGGTAATGCAGGCCCAGCACCACGCGCGACAAGGCGACGCTGGCGGTGAACGGCACCAGCAGCCAGGCCAGCGCCGGGTAATGCGCCATCGCCACCAGGCTGAAGGCGACCGCATGCAAGGTATGCCCGGAGGGGAAACTGAATTCGTCCAGCGGCGCGACCCAGGCGTGGATGCGGGTGTCGGACGCGAACGGGCGCGGCCGCCGCGTCCAGCGCTTGAGCAGCTTGTACAGGGTCAACGCGATCGCGCCGGTCGCGGCCAGATGGGCGGAGGCCAGCAGGCCGGCGTAGCCGTCCACCACCACCAGCGTGCCCATCAGCAGATACCAGAACACCCCGTCGCCGAGGCGGCTGATCGCGGCGAAGTAGGCGCGCGAGCCGCTGCGCTCGCAGACCCGGTTGGCGCGCAGGCACCAGCCCGAATCGCCGGCGTTGAAGCGTTTGCGCAAGGGCATGCGGTTCATACGACCTCCCGTTCGTCTTGTACGGCCAGGGTTTTGCCGTGCCGCGGCGGGCGGCGTGGCGCGGTCTCGGCCAGTCCGCTCAGCAAGGCATCGAAATCGGCGGCGACCTGCTCGGGTCGCAGGCCGGCGATCGCGGCGCGGCCGGCGCGCGCCATCGCCGCGCGCAGCGCGTCGTCGCCGCCGATGCGCGCCGCCGCGGCGATGAACCCTGCCTCGTCGCCGTCGGCGATCGCGGCGCCATGCTCGTCATCGCGCAGGTGCTCGTGCGCGGCGCCGTAGTCGAACGCGACCGTGGGCACGCCGCTGGCCATGGCTTCCAGGGTCACGTTGCCGAAGGTCTCGCTGCGGCTGGGGAACAGGAACAGATCGCCGCTGGCGAAATGCGTGGCCAGATCGGCGCCGCGTTGCACGCCGCAGAACGCGAAGTCGGGTTGCTCGCGTTGCAACCTGGCGCGCTCTGGGCCGTCGCCGACCCAGACGAAGCGCGCCTCGGGCCGCTGTTGCTGGAGCGCGCGGAACGCGCGCACGGCCAGGTCCAGATTCTTCTCCGCTGCGATCCGGCCGACGTAGATCGCGGCCACGCCGCCGTCGGGGATGCCCCAGGCGCGACGCAGCGCCTCGCTGCGCCGGCTTGGCTCGAACAGCGCGGTGTCGACCGCGCGCGGCAGCCGCACCACATTCTCGAAGCCTTGCGCGCGCAGGAACTCGGCCAGCTCGCGGGTCGGCACCAGGGTGGCGTCGGCGTCGTTGTGGAAACGCCGCATCCAGCGCAGCGCGGTGCCGACCAGGAACGGCGCGCCGTAGTCGCGCATGTATTCGTCGAAACGGGTGTGGAAACCGGTGGCGACCGGAATGCCCAGGCGCCGCGCCGCGCGCAGCGCCGACCAGCCCAGCGGACCCTCGGTGGCCACATAGATCGCGTCGGGCGCCTGCGCGCTCCAGGCCTGGATCAGGCGCCGGGTCGCCGGCAGGCCCACGCGCAGGCCGGTGTAGCGCGGCAGCGGCAGGCTGCGCAGCAACAGCTCGTATTCGGCGCCGCTGCGTTCGTGGGCCTGGCGCGGGCGCACCAGGTCGACCCGATGCCCGCGCGCGCGCAGACCCTGCTCCAGACCTTGCACGGTCAGGGCCACGCCGTTGATCTCCGGCGGGTAGGTCTCGGTGACGATCGCGTAGCGCATGCGCGGCTCCCGGTTTGGGCAAGCCTGTTGGAAAGGCGTTAAGCAGCCATGTCAGGGCCATGACCGCGCCATGACGCGCGATGGCCGGGGTTTGCGACGAAACCCCGGATACGCCGACGAAGCCGATTGACAGGGGAGGCCGTTTCGACTGTACTAGTCACAACAGTACAGTTAGTACAGTCCAGGAGCGCCCCATGGCCCGCACCCGCCCGCTGATGATCCAGATCGCGACCGGCGATCCGCGCCCGATCGGCAAGCAGATCGCCGACGCGGTGCGCATGAAGATCGCCACCGCCGAACTCGCGCCCGGCGACCAACTGCCCAGCGTGCGCGGCCTGGCCCAGCAGCTGACGATCAACCCCAACACGGTCGCCAAGGTCTACGCCGAACTCGCCGCCGAGGGTTGGCTGGAGGCGCGCCAGGGCCTGGGCCTGTACGTGGCGCCGGTGCGCCAGCGCCTGAGCGAACCCGAGCGCGAGCGCCGCCTGGAAGAGGCCGTGCAGCGCTTCATGCAGGACGTGATCGGGCTGGGTTATGCGCCGGAGGAACTGCAGGCGCGCCTGCAGCGGGAGTTTCTCGCGCTGGTTCCGCGCAAGACCGCCTGACCCCCGATGCCCGTCTCCGATCCCAGGCCCGCCGCCATGTCCGATAGCCACGACTACGTGATCCAGACCTGCGGGCTGAGCAAGCGCTACGGCCGCAAGCTCGCCCTGGACCGCCTCGACCTGTGCATCCCGCGCGGCCGCATCCACGCCATCGTCGGCGCCAACGGCGCCGGAAAATCCACCTTGTTCCGGATCCTGCTCGGCTTCCTGCCGCCGACCGCCGGCTCGGCCAGCATCCTCGGCCGCGACAGTCAGCGGCTCACCCCCGGCGACCGCGAGCGCATCGGTTTCGTCAACGAAGAGCACACCCTGCCGGGCTGGATGCGGGTGGCGGCGGTGGTGGACATGCACCGCCGCCAGTACCCGCGCTGGAACGAAACCGCGTTCCGCGGCGTGCTCGATCATTACCACGTGCTGCCCGAACAGAAGGTCGGCCAGCTCTCGCGCGGCGAGCGCGCGGGTCTGAACCTGGCGATCGCGTTGGCGCAAGGGCCGGAACTGCTGGTGCTGGACGAACCCACCCTGGGCCTGGACGTGGTCGCCAAACGCGCCTTCCTGGAGTCGCTGATGTACAGCAACGCCAGCGACGATTGCACGGTGGTGTATTGCTCGCACCAGATGGAGGAGATCGAGCGCGTCGCCGACAACCTCATCATCCTCGAGCGCGGTCAGCTCAAGAACATGTCGGCGCCGGAGGACTTCTGTGCGCGCGTGCGCCACTGGGTCGCCGACATTCCGTTCAAGGGCCCCGATCCGCGCACCGTGCCGGGCCTGCTGCAGGCGCAGCGCCTGGACGGCCTGCACCACTACCTGGTGCTGGACCAGGACGAGGACTTCGCTGAATTCCTGCGCGCCAGCGGCGCGCGTTCGGTGCAAAGCATGCCGGTCAGCCTGGACCGCGCGGTCAACGGCTTCCTGGCCAAGAACCACGCCGCACCGGCCGCCGCCGCGGACGCGGCGAGCTGACGCGGCTGCCATATTCGGGGACTACGCCATGTGGGATTTGTTCAAGGCCGAACTGCTGCGCTTCCGCGCCTGGGCCATCGCTTACGCCGCCGTGCAACTGGTGGTGCTGGGCTTCATGAGCCGGGTCGTCGATCTGGCGCAGCAGTCCTACCTGGTCTACCAGGTCATCGGCATCGTCTACGCGGTCAGCGGCTTGCTGCTGGGCCTGTACCAGATGGGCGGCTACCGACGCCCGAACGCCTGGCTGAACCTGCTGCACCGGCCGCTGCCGCATGCGCGCGTGGCCTTGGCCCTGGTCGGCGCCGGCGCGCTGCTGCTGGCGATCGCGGTGCTGCTGCCGTTGCTGCTGGTCGCGGCCTGGCAGGAATTCATGACCGCGCGCGTACTCGATCTGCGTCACCTGCTGCTGGCCGCCTCCGGCCTGCTGCTGGCGCTGTGCGCCTATCTGGCCGGCGGCTACGCGATGCTGGCCGACAAGCGCTACGGCTGGTCCGCGCTGGTGCTGGTGTTCGGCTTGCTGATCGCGCGCGCCACCGGCCTGGGCGCGATCGCGCTGCAGCTGTACCTGCTGATCGTGTTGGCGGCGATGTTGCTGATCGCGTTCAAGCCCGACCTGAGCGCGCCGCCGCGCAACGCCGCCGCCGCCTTGCTCACCGCGATCCCGCTGCAGTTCGCGCTGTGGTTCGCGCTGGTGATCGTCGGCTTCGGCGTCGAGTTCGTATGGATCGCGCAAGGCTCGCATCCCAACAACATGGCGGTGGCGCCGCCGGGCGGCGAGAAGGAAGCCGAATTCTCCGAAGGCAGGGACCTGATGCGCATGGGCCTGGCCGGCAGTCGCGACCCGCAGGCCGAACTGTGGCGCGAGCAGGCCCTGATCTCGGAGATCTACGGCACCGGCCCCGGACTGCGCGGCTTGCCGCAACGCAACCAACTGACCAACCGCGAGCCGATGGAGTTCGACGACGAGACGCAGCGGCAGCGCTGGGTATTCAGCCACGACCGCATGCGTTTCGAGGGTTACAGCCTGGTCGACAAGCGCGCGGTCGGCAGCCTCGGCGTCGACGGCGACGCCGCCTTCCCGCAACCGGTGCAGCCCGGTCCCGAGGGCCTGTTGGTCGCGCGCGATGCGGTCTATCAGTACGACAGCGACGCGCGCCGCGTGTTGCCGCGCGCGCGGCTGCCGCAGGGCGAAGTTCTGACCGGCCTGGACAAGGTCGGCGACAGCGCGGTCCTGTTGAGCGATCGCGCGCTGTACTTCTACGACCTGCGCGAGCTGGACAACGACGACGGCGTGCTCAAGCCGCGCCAACGCGTGGCGCTGCCGGGCCGCAGCGGCGATCTGGTGCGCATCGATCTGATGGAGCTGCTGGACGGCTATCTGGTCTCGTTCCTGTTTACCTACGCCTCGCACAACGCCGAGGGCGTCTTGCCCTACCAGCAGTTGCTGCGCGTGGACGACGCCGGCCGGACGACGCCGGTGGCGCGCCGACAGCTGAGCCTGGATTACCCGATCGCCTGGCGCTACCAGAACTGGTACACCTCGCCGCTGCTGTATCGCGCGCAGAAGGCGCTGCTGGCTCTGCACTCGGGCTATCTGCCCGAACGCGACATGGCGACGCCGCCAGCGCCGCGCACGGCCCAGTGGATCGCCGGCGCCTTGTTGCTGCTGTCCGTGTTGGGGGCGCTATGGCGCCTGCCGCGCACCGCCTTGTCGCGGCCGGCGCGGATCGCCTGGCTGGCGGCCTGCGCGGCGCTCGGCCTGCCGGCGCTGATGAGTTTGTGGCTGATCTACCGGCCGCGCGAAACCCTGGACGAGTTGCCATCGGCGCAAGCGGCGATGGCCTAGGCCGTCGCTCGCCGAGCCAGCACCGACCGATCAAGAACATTCAACCGTGGGCCTGCCTAGGCGGGCCCCGCAGGAGAGGCCCATGAGCCCCAGTACGATCGCGCCGTCGGCGCGAACGCGCCCGCCTGCGCGTGCGCCTCACCCACCCTGGTGGCGCACCGTGCTGCGCGACGCGCTGATCATGGCGTTGCTGTGCGTGTGCGCACGCGCGCATGCCGACGAAGCCGCGCAGCTGCGCGCGGCGGTCGCCGTCGAGCGCGCACGCAGCCCGGCACCGAGCTACGCGCGCGCGGAGTTCCTGGCCCGCCCGGCGCTGCTGGGCGCCTGGCTGGCGCCGGACGGTCGCAACGTCGCCTACCTGCTCCAGGGCGAGCGCAACCGCGGCGTCTGGCTGCTGCCGACCGCGGGCGGCGCGCCGCGACGGTTGCTCGCGCACACCGAAGCCCAGGCGCTGAGCTGGTCGCGCGACGGGCGCTGGTTGTTCCTGCAGTCCGCGCAGCAGTTGTACGCGTTGGCCACGGCGGGGCAGCGTGGCTCGGGCGCGATCGCCAAACTCGGCGGCCGCTGGGAACGCAGTTTCGAAGCGGTGGACCCGGCCCTGCCGGCCGCCGCGATCGTGTTGGAAAGCCCGCCACGGGTGTCGCGGCTGGCCAAGCGTTGGCGGCTGTACCGCGTCGACACGCAAGGCCGCCAGACCTTGCTGCACGAGTCCGTCCAGGAGATCGTCGACAGCACTTACGACAGCGACGGGCGCCTGCGCTATCTGACCCTGGTCGAAGGCGAGGGCTATGCGCTCTACCGCAAGGACGGCGCGCGCTTGCGCGTGGCGATGCGGTGCACGCGACTGCAGCGCTGTTCGCCCTTGGCCAGCGATGGCGCAGGCCTGTGGCTGAACACCACGGTCGGTCATGGCTATCTGCGGCTGGCGCGCCTGGGCGGCGACGGTGTCCTGCGCACCGTGCATGCCGATCCGCGCGGCGAAGCGGACCTGGATCAGGTCGTGCTGGATCCGCTCAGCGGAGTACCTTTGATCGCCAGCTATCGCAGCACGGTGGCGGCCAACTACGGCCTTACCGCCGAGGCGCAACGCCGGGTCGCGGCGATCGAGCGCCGCTATCCGGGGCGCAACCTGCGCATCGAAGTCGGCAGCGGCGCCGGCGCGCGCTGGCTGGTGCACGAGCGTGCGGGCTCGCAGAAGGGCGAACGCCTGCATCTGTACGATCCCGCCGGCGCAAGCTTCCGCGAAATCCTCGCCGACGCCGGGTTCCGTCATGGCCGCCAGACGGTGGCGCGAATCCCGGAGTCCGCCTTGGCGCGCAAGATCGCCTTCGCCTACCGCGCCTCCGACGGCATGCGCCTGCACGGTTTCGTATCGGTGCCGCCGGGCGTGGACGCCGCGCGCGCGCCCTTGGTGGCCAATGTGCACGGCGGTCCCTTCAATCTGACCCGGCCGGAGTTCAGCGCCCAGACCCAGTTGCTGGTCAATCGCGGCTATGTGGTGTTCGAGCCCAATTTCCGCGGTTCCACCGGCTACGGCCTGGACTACATGACCGCCGGCCGCGGCGACTTCGGCAACGGCCGCGTGCAGCGCGACATCGTCGAGGGCGTGCGCTATCTGCTCGCTCAGGGCATCGGCGACGGCGAGCGCGTCGGCATCGTCGGCGCTTCTTTCGGCGGCTACTCGGCCCTGCAGGGCGTGACCTTCCAGCCGGAGCTGTTCAAGGTCGCGGTGGCCGCGGTGCCGCCGGCGGACTTCGGCTGGGTGCTGCGCTGGTACGCGCGCAGCCAGGACCAGTTCGCGCGCGGCATTCCGATGTCGACCACCATGCGCCTGCTGGCGCTGGATCCGGCTGACGCCGCGATCGCCGAACGCCTGCGCGCGCAATCGCCGGTCGCCAACGCGCAACGCCTGCGCCGCCCTGTGCTGCTTTTGGCCGGTGGCGACGACGAGCGCGTGCCGATCCGCAGCGTGCTGCATTACGCTGCTACGCTGCGCGCCCTGGACAAGGACGTGAGCCTGTTCGTGGACGCGCAGGGCGGCCATCAGCTGGTCGATCCGCGCACGCGCGAAGCCTATCTGTTCCTGCTGGAAAGCCTGATGCACCGTCGCCTCGGCGGCGCCGCGCCGCGCGCGCCGGATGCGCAGCTGCGCGCGCACCTGCGCAAGAACCTGCGCCTGGCCGGCTCCGATCTGGCCGAGCTGGGCGCCGCGACCGCCGCGTCAACCGCCGTCGCCAGCGCGCGTTGACGCCAGGTCGCCGATTTTTCGAACCGACGCGAAATCGTCTTGGTTCGTCCCCCAAACCCCGGCGCAAGCCGGGGTTTTTTTGTATCTCGCCCTGGGGAAGGGTGGATCAACGAACGAGCGCCACGCCCATATCTCCCCCTTTGAAGAGGGGGGATTAAGAGGGATTCGCTCCGGCTCCGAAGCACGGCCAAAACCAACAAGCGCCACGCCCATATCTCCCCCTTTGAGGAGGGGGATTAAGGGGGATTTGCTCTAGGCTCCGCGGCGCGCCCACGCCAGTACGTGTTCAGAACGAACCACCGCCATGCCTGCGTAGCTCTTGCGCGCCGCCCCGCACCCTGTAAACGATTACTTGCAATCGAAGGCACATTTCGAGGCTGAAACCCGCCACAAATCGCGGTGGCCTTAACAACTCACTCCCTACAATCGCGTCCAGACGCTATTGGAAGGAGCGCGCATGCGCCGAAGAGAAGTGATCCTGGCCGGATTGTCGTGGCCCGTGCTGGGCCTGTGGGGCGCGAACGCGCCGGCGGCCGAACCCGCCGCGACGCCCGCCGCCGCATTCGGCGAGGACACCGTGCCGGCGTTCGCGCGCGCCCTGGCCGCGCAGCCGTTCAAACCGCAGTCCAAGCAGCTGCCGGCCTCGCTGGAGAAGATCGGTTACGACCAGTACCGCGGCATCCGCTACAACCCCGATCAGGCGCTATGGCGCGGTCTGGGGCTGCCGTTCCAAGCCCAGTTCTTCCATCGCGGCTTTTTCTTCCGCGACCGCGTCGACGTGTACGAGGTCGAGAACGGCCGCGCCCAGCCGGTGATCTATAAGCCCTCGCAGTTCCGCTTCGAGGGCGTGAGCGCGCCCAGCGAGAACGATCTGGGCTACGCCGGTTTCCGCCTGCACGCGCCGCTCAACCGGCCCGAGTATTTCGACGAAGTCTGCGCCTTCCTCGGCGCCAGCTACTTCCGCGCGGTCGCCAAGGGCCAGGCCTACGGTTTGTCCGCGCGCGGCCTGGCGATCAAGACCGCCGATCCGGGCGGCGAGGAATTTCCGGTATTCCGCGCGTTCTGGCTGGAGCGGCCGGCGCGCGATGCGCGTCGCGCGATCGTGCACGCGCTGATGGACAGCCCCAGCGCCGCGGCCGCGTTCCGCTTCGAGATCGTGCCGGGCGCGGAGACCGTGTTCGACGTGAGCATGCGCCTGTACCCGCGCGTGAGCCTGGACCGCGCCGGCATCGCACCGCTGACCAGCATGTACCAGTTCGACGCCAACGACCGCAACGGCATCGACGACTACCGCCCCGCCGTGCACGACTCCGACGGCCTGGCCTTGATCAACGGCCGCGGCGAACAGATCTGGCGCCCGCTGCACAATCCCGCGGTACTGCAGGAAAGCGCGTTCGAGGACCGTGCGCCGCGCGGCTTCGGCCTGATGCAGCGCAAGCGCGAGTTCGCCGACTACGCCGACAGCGAAGCCCACTACGAGCGCCGGCCCAGCCTGTGGGTGGAGCCGGTCGGCGATTGGGGCGAGGGCAGCGTGCGCCTGATCGAGATTCCGACCGCGGACGAATTCCACGACAACATCGTCGCCTACTGGCGCCCGACGCAGGCCCTGGCGCCCGGGCGCGAGCACCGTTTCGATTACCGCCTGCATTGGTGCGACCGCCACGAATGGCTGCCGCAGCTGGCAACGGTTACCGGCACGCGCATCGGCGCGGGCGGCAAAGGCGCGCGCCGGATCGTGATCGATCTGGCCGGCGGCGCGCTGGCGCGATTGCCGGCCGGCAGCGAACCGCGCGCGGTGGTGTCCGCGTCCAAGGGCCGGGTCGCCAACGTGGTCGCGCACCCGATGCCGGCGCCTGGCAGCTGGCGCGTGGCGTTTGAGCTCGAGCCGGGCCAGGAGCGCAGCGTCGAGCTGCGCATGCGCCTGGAAGACGCGCGCGGCGCCTTGTCCGAAATCTGGCTTTACCGTTGGACCGCATGAGCACGACGGGCATGCACGCGAGCGTCGCCGATCTCGCCCCCATCCTGCCGCCGGAAACGCCGCTGGAGATGCCGATCCAGTCGCTGGGCGAGGGCGCGCTGGCCAATCCGCGCCTGCCGACCGAACCGCGCGGCATGGCCTGGCGGCGCGCCTACATCGTCGGCGGCTCGGCGCTGCTGACCCTGATCGCGGCCTACCAGATCTGGTGGGTGCTGCGCGGCAACGGCATCAACGTGCTCGAGGCGCTGCTGCTGGTGCTGTTCGTGGCCTTGTTCGCCTGGATCGCGCTGGCCTTCTTCAGCGCCCTGGCCGGCTTCGTCCAGATCGTCTCGCGCCGGCGCGCGCGCCTGGGCCTGGGCGACGGTGGCGCCTTGCCCGAACCGGGCGTGCGCACCGCGCTGCTGATGCCGACCTACAACGAGGATCCGCAGCGGCTGATGGCCGGCCTGCAGGCGATCTACGAATCGGTGGCGGCGACCGGCCATCTGGACCGCTTCGATTTCTTCGTGCTCAGCGACACCACCCGCGAGCCGATCGCGCAGGCCGAGCGCGAGGCCTTCGCGGCCCTGCGCGAACGCACCGGCGGGCACGCGCGCCTGTACTACCGGCGTCGCGACGACAACGCCGAGCGCAAGGCCGGCAACATCGCCGAATGGGTGCGCCGCTACGGCGGCGCCTATCCGCAGATGCTGATCCTGGACGCCGACAGCCTGATGACGGGCGAGGTGATCGTGCGTCTGGCGGTGGCGATGCAGGGCCATCCCGACGTCGCCCTGATCCAGACCCTGCCGATGATCGTCAACGGCAACACCCTGTTCGCGCGCATGCAGCAGTTCGCCGGACGCGTGTACGGGCCGGTGATCGCGCACGGCGTGGCCTGGTGGCACGGCGCCGAGAGCAACTACTGGGGCCACAACGCGATCATCCGCACCGCCGCTTTCGCCGCCCACGCCGGCCTGCCCGAACTGCGCGGCTATCGGCCGTTCGGCGGCACCGTGCTCAGTCACGATTTCGTCGAGGCCGCGCTGCTGCGGCGCGGCGGCTGGGCCCTGCACATGGTGCCGGGACTGGCCGGCAGCTACGAAGAGGGCCCGCCCTCGCTGACCGACATGCTGGTGCGCGACCGCCGCTGGTGCCAGGGCAACCTGCAGCACTCGGCGGTGCTGCCGGCCAAGGGCCTGCACTGGGTGAGTCGCTGGCACCTGCTGATCGGCATCGGCCATTACTTCACCGCGCCGATGTGGGCGATGCTGATGCTGATCGGCCTGGCGATTCCGCTGGAGCGCGCCGGTTTCGTCTGGGGCACGCTTTCGCTGCCGGGCTTCTCGCCCACCCGCTACTGGCGCGAGCAGGATCCCGAGCGCTTCACCTGGGTGTTCGTGGCGACCATGGCGGTGTTGCTGGCGCCCAAGCTCATGGGCTATCTGGCTTCGATGACCGACGGCGCGACCCGGCGCGGTTGCGGTGGCGCGCTGCGCGCCCTGCTGAGCATGCTGCTGGAAACCCTGCTGGCCGCGCTGATGGCGCCGGTGACCATGTACGTGCAATCGCGCGGCATCGCCGAGGTGCTGGCGGGCAAGGATTCGGGCTGGGAATCGCAGCGCCGCGACGACGGCACCTTGCCGCTGTCGGGGCTGGTGCGCAGTTACGGCGGCTCGACCCTGCTGGGCGTGCTGGCGCTGGGCATGTCCTATGCGGTGTCGCCGTCGCTGGCGGCGTGGATGTCGCCTGTGATCGCCGGCCTGCTGCTGGCGATCCCGATCGTGGCCCTGACCTCGGCGCGCGCGCCGGGGCGCTGGTTGCGTCGCGTCGGCATCTTCCGCACGCCCGAGGAGATCGCGCCGCCGCAGGTGCTCAAGCGCGCCGCGGAATTGCGCAAGGCGATAGCGCCGCAGGCCTGAGTCGCGGACGGCGCGCCGCTGCGGCGGCGCGCGGCCGCGCCGCGAGACTCAGGACTTGCAGTCGGTGCTGTCCCCTACCGCCATCGTCGAGCGTTCGTAGCCGGCCTTGCGGATCGTCGCGTATGCCTGCGATACCTGCTCGAACTGAGCGCCGTGCGCGCACAGGATCACCTGGGTGGTCGCGGCGGGCCCCAGCGTTTTCATCGCGGTCGCCAAGTCGATCGTTGCATCCGTGCCGCGAAAGCGGCCGTCGGCCAGCATGTGCAAGGTCTGTGTTTTCAGCGCAGGCCGTGGCGCGCTAGCGGTCGGAAGCTTCACTTCGACCTGGCCGTCGCCGCAGCCGGTCAGCGCGACGGCGTAGCCCAGCAGCGCGAGGGCGAAAACGCGAGAGTATCGATTGGACACCCGGATCCCCGATTCGTTGAGCTCGTCGCGATCCTGTCATCCGGACTTGGGCCCGCGCAAGCGCGCGGTCGGGCCGGTCTGCGCGCTGTGGCGCCGTTAGCCGCAATCCGCGCCGCCGCCCTTGAGGGTGATGCGTTCGTAGCCGCCGGCTTTGAGCGTGCGCAGTGCGAAGGTGATGTAGCGGTAGTCGATGTCGGCCTTGCAGCCTTGCAGGATCACTTCGGTGGTCGCGGCCGGGCCCAGCGCGCGGATCGCCAGCGGCAGTTCGACCGGGCCCTGCGGGCTGTACACGCGGCCGTCGTCGAGCAGGAGCAGGGTGCGGCTGGCGGTCGCCCCGTCCGCAGCCGGTGCGGTGGTCTTGGACGGATCGGCGTCGCCGCCGCCGACTTTCTGTTGAGCGTCGCAGGCGCCCAGCGCGGAAGCGACGAACATCAGCGTGCCCCAGGCCAGGGCGGAACGAAGGCGGGAAGGCTGCATGGTCGGATCCGGGGGGCGCTGACGGTCGGCATCATCGGCGAGCGCCGCCGCGCACGCAATCGCGCGCGCGTGATCGCGTTCGCAATACCGATAGCCTCAGGCCGCCAGCAGCTTCAGCGCGATGCCCAGCCCGGCCGCGTCCTGCGGCTCGCCCTCGAGGTCGGCGCGCACCAGCGGGCGCGAATCCAGCCAGCGCTTGGATACGGTCAGGGTCAGGGTGTTGCCCTCGGCGTGGGCGTCCAGCTGCGGGATCGGGTCGCCCTCGTGGGCGCGGTGCAGCAGCACCGCCAGACGCAGCAAGGCGGCGCTGCGGCGTGCCGGAGCCAACAGGCGATCGGGCAGGGCGTCGAAGGCGCTCTTGGGGATGCCGCGGCGATGCGTACGCATCAGCGCGGCCAGGAACTGCTGCTGCTGGCGCGAGAAGCCGGAGATGTCGGAGTGCTCGACCACGTAGGCGCCGTGCACGTGGTACTGGCTGTGCGCCAGCGCCAGGCCCAGTTCGTGCAGGCGGGCGGCGCGTTGCAGCATCAGGCGGTCGTCCGGGTCCAGCGCCCAGGCGCCGGCGACCTGATCGAACAGGCGCAGCATGGTCGCTTCCACGCGCGCGGCCTGGCCCTCGTCGATGCCGTAGCGCTGCATCAGCGCGGCCACCGAAGCGTCGCGCGGATCGTCGGCGCCGCCGCGGCCGAGCATGTCGTAGAGCACGCCTTCGCGCATCGCCGCCTTGCTCACCGCCATCCGGCTCAGGCCCAGGGCGTTGAACGCGGCTTCCAGCACCAGGATGCCGCCGGCGATCACCGGGCGGCGGTCGGCGGACAGGCCGGGCAGGTCGATCAGCTCGATGCGTTCGGCCTGCAGCAGACGGTCGCGCACTTGCGGCAGGGCCTCGGCGGTGACCGCGCCCTTGGTCAGCTTCATCGCCGCGCAGATCTCGCCGATCGCCTTGTTGGTGCCCGACGAGCCCAGCGCTTCCTGCCAGCCCAGCGCGCGATAGGTGCCGGCGAACTGCTGGAACTCGGCGGTGACTTCGGTCAGCGCGTCGCGCCACTTCTTCTTCGACAGCTTGCCGTTCTCGAAGAAGCGGCGGGTGGTGGCGATGCAGCCCAGCTGCAGGCTTTCGCGTTCGATCGCCTCGAAGCCGGTGCCGATGATGCACTCGGTGGAGCCGCCGCCGATGTCGATCACCAGGCGCAGCTCGCCGGGCTTGGACGGCTGGGCGTGGGCGACGCCGAGGTAGATCAGACGCGCCTCTTCGCGGCCGGCCACCACTTCGATGGCGTGGCCCAGCGCGGTTTCGGCCGGCATCAGGAAGCTTTGCGGCGCGGCCAGGCGGCGCACGGTGTTGGTGGCGATCGCGCGCACCCGTTGCGGCGGCACGTCGCGGATGCGCTGGCCGAAGCGCGACAGGCACTCCAGCGCGCGCTGGCGCACTTCCGGGGCCAGGCCGCCCTTGCGGTCCAGGCCCTCGGCCATGCGCACGGTCTCGCGCAGCCGATCGACGATGCGCAGCTGGCCCAGCACGTAACGCGCGACCACCATGTGGAAACTGTTCGACCCCAGGTCGACGGCGGCGAGCAGGTCGCCGTCCTGGAGCGGCAGGGCGGTGGTCGGGTAGGCGTCGTTCATCCGCAGATTTTCGCCAATAAAGTGGCTTGTGCGGAATGGGGCATGGCGTCGCCTTGCGGCACGACCCGCTCGTACTCGCCGTCGGCGCGCAGTTCCCAGGCGCTGAGGTTGTCGGCGAGGTAGTTGCTCAGGGCTTCGTCGTAGACGCGCTCGGCCAGGGCAGGGTCGAGGATGGGGAAGCCGGTCTCGACGCGGCGCAGCAGGTTGCGTTCCAGCCAGTCGGCGCTGGAGCAGAACAGGTCGGGTTCGCCGTCGTTGCCGAACCAGTAGACGCGGTGGTGTTCGAGGAAGCGCCCGACGATGGAGCGCACCCGGATATTGTCGGACACCCCGGGCACGCCCGGGCGCAGGGTGCAGGCGCCGCGCACGATCAGATCGATCTGCACGCCGGCCTGCGAGGCCTGGTAGAGCGCGCGGATCACCTGCGGCTCGTTGAGGGCGTTCATCTTGGCGACGATGCGGGCGGGGCGGCCGGCGCGCGCGTGCTTGGTCTCGCGGTCGATGCGCTTGAGCACACCCGCGTGCAGGGTGAACGGCGATTGCAGCAGGCGCTTGAGCTTCAGCGACGGCGCCAGGCCGGACAGCTGCTGGAAGATCAGGTGGACGTCGTTGCCGATGTCCGGGTCGGCGGTGATCAGGCCGAAGTCGGTGTAGGCGCGCGCGGTGCCGCTGTGATAGTTGCCGGTGCCCAGGTGCACGTAGCGGCGCAGCTTGCGGCCCTCGCGGCGCACGATCAGCAGCATCTTGGCGTGGGTCTTGTAGCCGACCACGCCGTACACCACCTGCACGCCGGCTTCCTGCAGACGATCGGCCAGGCCCAGATTGGCCTCTTCGTCGAAGCGCGCGCGCAGCTCGACCACCACGGTGACGTCCTTGCCGTTGCGCGCGGCCTGGACCAGCTGCTCGACGATGGGCGAGTCCTTGCCGGCGCGGTACAGGGTCTGCTTGATCGCCAGCACGTTGGGGTCTTCGGCGGCCTGGCGGATCAGCTCCAGCACGGGCGTGAACGCGTCGAAGGGGTGGTGCAACAGCACGTCGCCGTTGCCGACCTTCTCGAACATGCTCTCCACACCGGGCAACTGGCGCTGCTGGTAGGGCGGGAACTTGAGCTCGGGGCGCTGGACCAGATCGTAGACCTGGATCACGCGGTTGAGGTTGACCGGGCCGTTGATGCGGTACACCGCGTTCTCGGGCAGATCGAAGTTCTCCAGCAGGCTGCGCACGATCGGCTTCGGGCACTGCTCGGCGATCTCCAGGCGCACCGCGCGCAGGTAGCCGCGGCCGACCAGCTCGTCGCGCAGGGCCAGGGCGATGTTGTCGACCTCTTCCTCGTCCACCAGCAGCTCGGAGTTGCGGGTCACGCGGAACTGGTAGGCGCCCTTGACGTCCATGCCCGGGAACAGCTCGTCGACGAAGGTCGACAGCACCGAGGACAGGAACACGAAGTCGTGCTTGCCGCCGGAGACGTTCTCCGGCATCTGGATAATGCGCGGCAGCGAGCGCGGCGCGCGCACGATGGCGAGGTTGCCGGCGCGCCCGAACGCGTCCTTGCCCTCCAGCACCACCACGATGTTGAGCGACTTGTTGAGGATCTTCGGGAACGGATGCGCCGGGTCCAGGCCCAGCGGCGACAGCACCGGCATGACTTCCTCGCGGAAGTAGTTGCGCAGCCAGCGGGTCTGGGCGGCGTTCCAGGAATCGCGGCCGAGCACGCGCACGCCGGCGTCGCGCAGGGCCGGGCGCACCACCTCGTTCCAGCACTCGTACTGGGCCTTGACCAACTCGGCGGCGCGGTCGTGGATGCGCGACAGCACGGTCGCCGGCGGCAGGCCGTCGGCGCCGGGGATCAGGCCCAGGTCCTGGGCGTGGCGCAGGGTGCCGGCGCGGATCTCGAAGAACTCGTCGAGGTTGGTGCAGGAGATGCACAAGTACTTCAGGCGCTCCAGCAGCGGCACCTGCGGGTCCTGCGCCTGCGCCAGCACGCGGAAGTTGAAGTCCAGCTGCGACAGCTCGCGATTGAAGTACAGGCTGTGATCGCGCAGCGGATCGCCGTCGTGATTGGCGTCGGGCGGCGCGGTGGTGAGGGCGGCGTTCATGGCGGACTCGAGGTTCACGGGTGGGGCGCGCTGGGAAAGATCAGGGCAGGGCGTCGGGCAGGGTATCGAGATAGGCGAGGTCGCGGCTGCGCACGCGGTCGACGCCGAAGTGGCAGGCGAAGTTGCTGCCGCGGCCGACGTCGCTGGCGATCTCCAGGCGCGCCTGGTGCAGGTTGAGCACGTGCTTGACGATGGACAGGCCCAGGCCGGTGCCGCCGCTTTCGCGCGAGCGGCTGGTGGACACGCGGTAGAAGCGTTCGGTGATGCGCGGCAGGTGCGCGGCCGGGATGCCGTAGCCGCTGTCGATCACTTCCAGCACCACCCCGCGTCCCATGCCCTGGTCCTCGGGGCGGAAGCGGATGCGGATCGAACCGCCGGCCGGGGTGTAGCGGATCGCGTTGCTGACCAGGTTGGAGAAGGCGCTGTGCAGTTCCTTGTTGGAGCCCCACAGATCGACCCCGGCCAGGTCCTCCATCGCGATCTCGTGGCGGCCCTGGCTCAGCGCCATCGCTTCGCGCTTGAGCGTGGACAGCATCGACGACATCGACACGGTCTCTTCGGCCGGCAGGCTGTCCTGCGACTCCAGCCGCGACAGCATCAGCAGGTCCTCGACCAACTGGGTCATGCGCTGCGACTGGCGCTGCATCTCGGCCAGCATCGGCGCCCAGTCCGGGTGTTCGCTGGGGTCCAGCATGTCCAGGTAGCCGTGCACCACGGTCAGCGGCGTGCGCAGTTCGTGGGAGACGTTGGCGACGAAATCGCGGCGCATCTGCTCCAGCTGCAGCAGGCGGCTGACATCGCGCGCCACCAGCAGCCACAGGTTTTCCGAATAGGGGATCAGGCGCAGGCTCAGGGTCGCGGCCGGATTCCACGGCGAGGCCGCCTCCAGCGGTTCGGCGTTACGGCCCGCGGCCAGCCAATGCGCCAGCTGCAGCGGCTGCAGCTTCTGCGACAGCGAGCCGCCGATATCGCGCGGGTAGCGCAGGCCGAGCAGGCCGTTGGCGGCTTCGTTGAACCACTGGATGCGCTGGCTGTTGCGCTCCACCACCACGATCGCGTCGGGCAGCGCGGCGGCGGCGGCGCGGTAGGCGCGCAGCATTTCGATCAGGCGCCGCTTGCGCCCGCGCATCTCGGCCTGGCTGCGGTGCAGCAGGCGGTCGAGTTCGTTCCAGATGCCTTCGCCCAGCGGCGGGGTCAGGCGCTGGCGCGCGGTCAGCCGGATCAGCACGCTGCGCAGGCGCCAGTAATGCCAGGCGACCACGCCCAGCGCGGCCAGGGTCACGACCGGCCAGGGCTGGCCGATCAGCAGCCCGACCACGGCCGCGGCGACCAGGATCAGCAGCAGCTGTCCCAGGGTGCGGAACCAAGCGGATCGGGCGCGGGGTGGCATACCCGCCAAGCTTACGCGGCGAGTGAGGCAGAAAAACGATAACCGGCGCCGCGTACCGTCTGGACCATGCCGTCGAGGCGGTGCGGTTCCAGGGTTTTGCGCAGGCGGCGGATATGCACGTCGACCGTGCGCTCTTCCACGTAGACGCTGCCGCCCCAGACGTGGTCGAGCAGCTGGGTGCGCGAATACACGCGTTCCGGATGGGTCATGAAGAAGTGCAGCAGGCGGTACTCGGTGGGGCCGATCTGCACCGCCTGGTCGCCGCCGTCGCCCTGGGCGAACACGCGGTGGGCGGCGCCGTCGATGCGCAGCGGGCCGATGCCGACGCTGCCGTCCTCGTCGTCCTCGCGCGAGCGCCGCAGCACGGCGCGGATGCGCGCCAGCAGTTCGCGCGCCGAGAACGGCTTGACCACGTAGTCGTCGACGCCGGCTTCGAGGCCGCCGACGCGGTCGTTTTCTTCGCCGCGCGCGGTCAGCATGATGA
The DNA here is from genome assembly GCF_001429345.1 of Lysobacter sp. Root983. NCBI lineage: Bacteria > Pseudomonadati > Pseudomonadota > Gammaproteobacteria > Lysobacterales > Lysobacteraceae > Lysobacter > Lysobacter sp. Root983. The sequence goes on along the minus strand of NZ_LMJO01000017.1, from coordinate 307,037 downwards.
TCGGGATCTCGCGGGTCAGCGATTCCTTGCGCCAGCGCCGGGCCAGCTCCAGGCCGCTGGTGCCGGGCAGCATCCAGTCCAGCAGGATCAGGTCGGGGACGCGGTCGGCGATCGCCGCCTGGGCCTCGCGCGCGTCGCCGGCATGGATCGGGTCGTACTCGCCCTTGCGCAGGGCGAAGGACACCATGTCGCGGATGGCGGGTTCGTCTTCGACTATGAGAATGCGCTTCTGCACGCGGTCACCGGGGGAGTGGAGGCGGGGCTTGGAACAGCCGCTGCAAGCAGGGCTGCCTGAGACCGCGCCAGTACACTACCGTTTTGTGACGTCCGCGTGACACTGTCTTAAAGGCCGGGATTTGAGATTCGGGATTTGGGATTTGGTGGGCAAATCGTCACGGCCGGCGGTTGCGAATCCCGAATCCAGGCGCGTCAGCGCCTGCGCAGGTCCTCGTCCTTCACGCCTTGGCGCCGCAGCTCCAGCACGGTCGGGGTGATCGCGGCGATGCGCGCCTCGATGCGGGCGCGGGCGTAGTAATCCAGCTCGGGGCGCTTCTTGAGCGTGTTCAGCTGGACCAGGGCCTGCTCCGGGCGTCCGCCCAGGTAGGCGGCTTCCGCATAGGCTTCGCCGGCACGGACCGGGTCGCCCGCGATCTCACAGGCGCGTGCGAACGCCTGCTGGAACAGGGCGTCCTCGCTGGCGCTGCCCAGCAGCGGGCGCAGCACGGCCTGGGCGCGCTTGCCGGATTCCAGCGTGTTGCGCTCCGACAGGGTGCGCGCATAGGTCAGGGCCACGGCGCGGTTGTTGGGCATCTGCCGCAGCAGGGATTCGAAGCGGGCGTCGGCGGAGGCGACCTTGCCGCTCTGCGCCTCGGCCTCGCTCAGGGCCAGGCTCAGCCACAGGTGGCCGGGGTACTTGTCCAGCAGCTCGGCGAACACCGGCGCCGCGGCGCCGGCCTGGTTGGCGCGCATGCGCGCCACCGCCAGCCCGTAGCGCTGGGCCTCGTCGAGCTTGGCGCCCTTGCCCAGACGCTCGTACTCGGCGATCGCGTCGCGCGCCGACTCGGCGCTGAGCACGCGCATGCGCTCGCGCGCGAATTCGAACAGGCCGGTGTCGCCGCCCGACAGCGCATAGCCTTGCAGGCGCAACGCACTGGGCAGCAGCGGGTTGTCCAAGCCGCGCGCGTCGCCGGGCAGGCTGTAGCCGTTCTTGGGGATGCGCTCGCTGCGGGTCGCGTTCGGGGTCGAAGTGGTCGCGATCACCGTGCTTTGCGCGATCTGCTCGGCGCGCGCCTTGGCCTCGCTGATGCGGGTGGTGGTGACCGGGTGGGTCAGCAGGTAGTCGGGGGTGGGGCCGAAGTAGCCGGCTTTGTTGCTGCGCGACTTGGCCTGCATCTTGGCGAAGAAATCGGCCATCGCGGTCGGGTCGTACTGGCTGCGCGACAGGGTCTGGATGCCCAGGCGGTCGGCCTCGGACTCGTTGGAACGGGTGTAGTCGATCTGGCGCTGCTGCATCAGGCCCATCGCCGACACCATCGCCGCCTGGGCGGCGTCGTCGGCGGAGTTTCCGCCGGCGGCCTGGGCGGCGACGATCGCGCCCAGCATCGCCAGCAGGATCGGCAATTGGTCGCGCTGGGCGCGTTCGACCCCGCGCAGCACGTGCTGCTGGGTGACGTGGGCGATTTCGTGCGAGAGCACCGCGGCCACCTCGTCCTCGCGCTCGGCCGCCAGCACCAGGCCGACGTTGACGCCGATGTAGCCGCCCAGGGTGGCGAAGGCGTTGATCTGGCGCTGGCGCATCACGAAGAAGGTGAAGGGCTGGCGCGGGCGGTCGCTGCTGGCAGCCAGGCGGGTGCCCAGGGTGTCCAGCCAGCTGTTGATCAGCGGGTCTTCCAGCAGATAGTCGTAGTGGCGCAGCTGGGCCAGCATCATCGCGCCGTACTCGCGCTCCTGGGCCGGGGTCAGCAGTTCGCCCGCGGACGAGCCGATGTCGGGCAGGCTCGATTCCTGGGCCGGCGCGCAGAGGCTGGCGACGGCGAGGGTGATGGCGGCGGAAAGCAGGGCGATGCGGCGCAAGCGGGTGTTCCTCGGTCGCGGGGTGGTCGCGGGCGGCAAGTGCACGTTCGCACGGCAGAATGCGGCCCGCCACGTCCGGCGGTGTGAATCATCCATTAATTCGCTACCGTCCGAGGCGCATGGAGGGGGGCGGTGGACGACAGCGTTCCGCAGGCGCGCTTTAATGGCGCACCCTGCGGGCCCATAGTCAGACCGCAACCCACCCGCCGAGTTTCATCAGGAGAACCGCCTTGAGCGTCACCGATACCGCGCCGTCCGAAGCGCCCGAGAAGATCGTGATCTACACCACCGCGATCTGCCCCTATTGCGTGGCCGCGAAGAACTTCCTGAAGAGCAAGGGCGAGTCCTGGACCGAGGTCCGGATCGACCTGGACCCGGCCCAGCGCGAGAAGATGATGAGCCTGACCCGGCGCACCAGCGTGCCGCAGATCTTTATCCGCGGCACCCACGTGGGCGGCTACGACGACATGATCGCCCTGCATCGCGCGGGCGGGCTGGAGCCGCTGCTGGCGGGGTGAGTGGGCGCGATCGGGCGGCGCTGCCGCCTACGCCCGCGAACGCCCGGCCAGGGATGGACGGGCCGGACCATCCGCAAGCCGGAACGGTAACGCCATGAACGGCAAGCGCGCCCCATCATTGAAGGAGTTTCCGTGAGCAACGACAGTACCGAAAGCGACCGCGTCGCCGAGTTCACCGCGTTCCGCAAGCGCATGAACGAACGCATCCTGGCCGAGCCCAACCAGGTCGTGCGGCGCTTCTTCGCCCTGGACACCCAGACCTACCAGCCCGGCGCGCTGGACCTGAAGACCAAGGAACTGCTGGGCCTGGTCGCCTCGATGGTGCTGCGCTGCGACGACTGCATCAGCTACCACGTCGCCCAGTGCAAGGACGCCGGGGTCAACCGCGACGAAATGTTCGAGGCCTTCTCGGTCGGCCTGGTGGTGGGCGGCTCGATCGTGATCCCGCACCTGCGCCGCGCGGTCGATTTCCTCGACCGGCTGGAGCAGGGCGAGGCGGCGGCGCCGGCGGGGCACGATCACGGCTGAGGCCCGTCCATTACCTGACCTGTGGGAGCGGCGTAAGCCGCGATTGGGCTTCCAGCTTGCGTCGCAACCGGCGGCCTATCGCGGCTTACGCCGCTCCCACAGGGGCGGTGCGCGCCGGATCGGGCCGTCCGCCACCCCGACCATCGTCCAATACGCCGCCGAATGCAGGGACGGGCCGCTTCCGGCATAATTACGGGGCTCAACCTTGCGCCGCGCCGCTTGCGCCGCGCCCTATCGCTGGAAGAACTCCCTCATGACGCAAACCATTACGGTCATCCGTGGCGACGGCATCGGCCCGGAGATCATGGACGCCACCCTGCACGTGCTCGACGCCATGAACGTCGGCCTGTCCTACGAATTCGCCGATGCCGGCCTGGTCGCCCTGGAGAAGCACGGCGAGTTGCTACCGGCCTCGACCATGGACTCGATCCGCAAGAATCGCATCGCCCTGAAGAGCCCGCTGACCACGCCGGTCGGCGAGGGCTTCAGCTCGATCAACGTCGAACTGCGCAAGCGCTTCGACCTGTACGCCAACGTGCGTCCGGCCAAGTCGTTCCCGAACACCAAGTCGCGCTTCCCCTCGGGCGTGGACCTGATCACCGTGCGCGAGAACACCGAAGGCGCCTACATCGGCGAAGGCCAGTCGCTGACCGCGGACGGCGAAACCGCCACCCTGGTGCAGAAGATCACCCGCCGCGGCTCCGAGCGCATCGTGCGCTACGCCTTCGACCTGGCCCGCAAGACCGGCCGCAAGAAGGTCACCGTGGTGCACAAGGCCAACATCCTGAAGTCGACCTCGGGCCTGTTCCTGAAGACCGCGCGCGAAGTGGCGCAGCAGTACCCGGACATCCAGTGCAACGAGATGATCGTGGACAACACCTGCATGCAGCTGGTGATGCGTCCGGAGCAGTTCGACATCATCGTCACCACCAACCTGTTCGGCGACATCATCTCCGACCTCTGCGCCGGCCTGGTCGGCGGCCTGGGCCTGGCCCCGGGCGCCAACATCGGCACCGACGCGGCGATCTTCGAAGCCGTGCACGGCACCGCCCCGGACATCGCCGGCCAGGGCAAGGCCAACCCCTGCGCCCTGCTGCTGGGCGCGGCGCAGCTGCTCGACCACATCGGCCAGCCCGAGAAGGCGACCAAGCTGCGCGAGGCCATCATCGCCACGCTGGAAGCCAAGGACTCGCTGACCCCGGACCTGGGCGGCGAGGGCAACACCATGTCCTTCGCCAAGGCGATCGCCAGCCGCGCCACCGCCTGATCCAGGCCGACGCGGTACCGCAGCGGGGCGCCTTCGGGCGCCTCGTTGCGTTTGCGGCGCATGAAAGCCCAGCGGCTTCGTAGCCCTCTCCCGCGTGCGGGGTGGGGGCCGGGGCGCTGCGCGTCATCGGCTCGCGCCGCATCGACCGTCCGGCCGCCCTGCGGTCGGATCGGGGTGTGGGCTGCAGGGAGGGCCGCCGAGGCTGCATCGCTCCTGGGCTCGCGCACAGGCGAGAGGGAGGGGCGTCTGGCCACCACCGGCGCCCTCAAGTCCGCGTCAGCCCGCTCCAGGCGTTGCTAGCAGGTGGCTGGACGCCAAGTTCCCCCACCTGAACCGTCCTCCCCACCTGTGGCCGCCACAGCCCTCGACAGCGCCCATGTTGCACCGCAAAATAGAACCCTAGCCAGTTCCATACGGATGAAGCGATGAATGCCCCGGTCCGCCCCAGCGCGCTCGCGCTGACGCCGCTGCTGCTGTTCCTGGCGCTGTTCTTCGGCGCGGGGATCTACTTCACCACCCACGGCGAGGCGATGGGCTTCTATCAGTTGCGCGCGCCGGTCGCGATCCTGCCCGCGCTGGCGCTGGCGGCGTTCATCGCCTGGCGTCGCAAGCTCAAGCCGCTGGAAACGCTGCTGGAGGGCATGGGCGACAGCAATGTCGTGCTGATGTGCCTGATCTTCCTGCTCGCCGGCGGCTTCGTCGAAGTCTCCAAGGCGATCGGCGCCGTCGACGCGATCGTCTCGCTGGGCATCGGCCACGTGCATCCGGCCCTGCTGCTGCCCAGCCTGTTCCTGGTCGCCGGCTTCATCTCGCTGTCGCTGGGCACCTCGATGGGCACCATCGCCGCGGTCGCGCCGATCGCCCTGGGCGTGTCCGACGCCTCCGGCCTGGATCGCGCGCTGGTGCTGGGCGCGGTGATCGGCGGCGCCACCTTCGGCGACAACCTGTCGGTGATCTCCGACACCGCCATCGTCGCCACCCGCACCCAGGGCTGCACCATGCGCGAGAAGTTCCGCGAGAACTTCAAGCTGGCACTGCCGGCCGCGTTGCTGACCCTGATCGTGCTCGGCTTCGTCGGCGAAACCGCGCCGGTGGCGCCGCTGGAGCCGGTTTCGGCCTGGCTGATCCTGCCCTACCTGATCGTGCTGGGCATGGCCCTGGCCGGCGTCGACGTGATCGTGGTGTTGAGCGTGGGCCTGCTGGTGGCCGGCGGCTTCGGCTTCTTCCTGGCCGACGACTTCGGCCTGGCCGCCTACGCCGGACACATCTGGGACGGCTTCGAGAGCATGATCGAGATCACCCTGCTGTCGCTGCTGGTCGGCGGCCTGGGCGCGCTGATGAAGGCCACCGGCGGCCTGGCCTGGCTGGCCCAGGTGATCGGCAAGTTCGCGCGCGGCCACAAGAGCCGGCGCGCGGGCGAGGTCAGCATCGCCGCGCTGTCGGCCACCACCGACGTGTTCACCGCCAACAACACCGTCGCGATCCTGATCAGCGGCGGCCTGGCGCGCGACATCGCCCAACAGCACGGCGTACCGCCGGCGCGCGCGGCCAGCGTGCTCGACATCTTCGCCTGCGTGACCCAGGGCATCCTGCCCTACGGCGCGCAGATCCTGCTGGCCGCCTCGCTGGGCGCGGTCTCGCCGCTGGCCCTGGCCGGCAGCGTGCACTACAGCTGGCTGCTGGGCGGCATCACCATCCTGGCCATGCTGTGGTCCTCGCGTAAGCGCGCGCCGCAGCCCTTGCCGCAGGCGGCCGAAGAGCGCGGCTGAGGGCAGGGCGGAGGCGAAAAAAAGGGGCGCGATCGCGCCCCTTTCTCGTTTCCCGCGGCGTCGCTCAGTTGCGCGACTGCAGCTTCGACAGCAGACGCAGGAACTCGATGTACAGCCACACCAGGGTGACCATCAGGCCGAACGCGGCGTACCACTCCATGTACTTGGGCGCGCGCTGCTCGACGCCGGTTTCGATGAAGTCGAAGTCCAGCACCAGATTCAGCGCCGCCACCACCACCACGAACAGGCTGAAGCCGATGCCGATCAGGCCGGACTCGTGGATATAGGGCATTTCCTTGCCGAACAGGCGCATGCCGAAGCTGACCAGGTACAGCACGAAGATGCCGCCGGTGGCCGCGGCCACGCCCAGCTTGAAGTTCTCGGTGGCCTTGATCAGGCCCGAGCGGTAGGCGAACAGCAGGGCGAACAGGGTGCCGAAGGTCAGCATCACCGCCTGCATCACGATGCCCGGATAGCGCGCCTCGAACACCGAGGAGATCGCGCCCAGGAACAGGCCCTCGACCAACGCGTACGCCGGCGCGGTCACCGGCGCCCAGGTCTTCTTGAAGATCGTCACCATCGCCAGGACGAAACCGCCCAGACCGCCGATCAGCATGAACGGCATCAGGCCGGTCGCGCCCTCGGTGGTGATGGTGATCTGGCTCCAGGCGTAGGCGGCGGTCAGCACCGTCAGCAGCAGCAACAGGCCGGTCTTGTTGACCGTGCCGTTCAAGCTCATGGCCTGACTGTCGCCCTGTACTACCGTGCCGCTGGCCAGGTCCAGGAAGGTGGATTCCTTGAGTGCCGGATTGCCGCTGCGCATGTTGGTCGCCCCTGTAGTCCTGAATGAACGGTTGTTCACGATGCCGGGAGCATACACGCAGGCCGCTTTAGCCGACGCCTCGTTGACAGCAGCGATGGCGCCGCCCAAACTAGTCGGCCTTTCGCGGCGTTGGCGCGCAACGAGAGTCCCGGCTTCGGGGTATAGCTCAGCCTGGTAGAGCGCCAGCTTTGGGAGCTGGATGTCGTGGGTTCGAATCCCTCTGCCCCGACCATCCGCTACCGGGCTGGGGCGTCAGTTAAGATGTTTGGACTGGCGCCCGTAGCTCAACTGGATAGAGCACCGGCCTTCTAAGCCGGTGGTTGTGGGTTCGATTCCCGCCGGGCGCGCCAAATTCGCAAGCGATTTACGTTGTATGTCTACGTTTTACGGTGGCTGTAGCTCAGCTGGTTAGAGTACTGGATTGTGATTCCAGATGTCGGGGGTTCGAGTCCCCTCAGCCACCCCATTGTTGTAAGGACCGAAAAGCTTCTGTTACAATTTCGCTCCTGATGTATCGGGCCGTTAGCTCAGTTGGTAGAGCAGTTGACTCTTAATCAATAGGTCCAAGGTTCGAATCCTTGACGGCCCACCAAATCGGAAAGCCCCGGCGGAAACGCCGGGGCTTTTTCTTTTTCCCGGTACTCGGAAATCGATCGAGTACAGCGGAGCGCTGTCCTTGCGGGTCGTGCGTTTCCCGGAAAGTGGGGTAGTTGATCTAGTGCCCGGGGGGAGGATGCGCGCTTCCGGGCCGGCGGTGCTAATGTCCGCTTCCGACCCTAAGCGGACACCATGCGAAATGGGAGTTCGAGCATACGAAACGCCCTTCACGGCGCGCCTGCGGATCGCCTCCACAGGTCTTTTCGTCATCAGCTTCGGCTCGTGGGCGGCGGCTTTCGGCAGCTCATTGGCTGGCGCCAACGAGATCGGCAAAGGGCTGATCCTTGTGTTCGCCGTTGCAGGATTCCTCGGCGCTTCGACGTGGATTCTCTACTGCGTCGTCGCAGGCCCTCGCTGGGCCCGACACATCGCTGACCGCGTCCGGCGCGTCCGGAAGGCGTGACAAACGTGCGACGTCCGCTTCTGGCCGAAAGCGGACACCGGGAAAGTGGCCAGTGGGATGCTGATCTGACGGTGTCGCAGGTGGGCTCTGTCGGGAAATTGGAGCGGCTTACGTCGTTGATTGAAGAGCAGAGGTGCCCAAACTCTTAATCAAGTAGGTCCAAGGTTCGAATCCTTGATAGCCACCAAATTTTTTCCGCTGCGCGAGAAACGAAACCGGGTGCGCTGGGCTGTTGGGCGCTTGCTGCCATCGCAGTGCGGCGACCACCGGTAAAAGCGATCGCATGCGGCCTGCCGGATGCAAGCGTCCGCATGCCGCGGAAGCCTACTCGCATCGCCTCTCGAGGGGGCAGGCGCGCACCGCGGTACTTCCGGCACGCTCACCCGCGCAGGCTGCGGGTCTAGCGTTGCGCCGAATCGACACCGCAAACGGTGGGCCGACATGCCGACACTCAGCCGTCGCAAGTTTCTGAAGCTCGCCGCTGCACTGGGCGCGACCCTGGCCTGGGGCTGCGCGACGGTGCGCCCTTCCTCCAGCGGCTGGCGCGAGCGTCGCGACCTGTTCCCGCAAGGCGTCGCCTCGGGCGATCCCGATCACCACAGCGTCCTGCTGTGGACGCGGCGACCCTATGCGGATGGCCGCGAGCGCGCCACGCTGCGGGTCGAAGTTGCGCTAGACCCGGCGTTCGCGCGCGTGATCGCGACCGCGACGGCACCGGTGCTGGCCCAGGCCGACTGGACCTGTCGCGTGCTGGTCGGCGATCTGCCGCCGGCCGGCGAGTACTGGTACCGCTTCGTCGACGAGGACGGCAACGGCAGCCGGATCGGCCGAACGCTGACGGCGCCTGCGCCCGACGATGCGCGCCCGGCGCGCTTCGCCTTCGTCAGCTGCCAGACCATCTGCGAGGGGGCCCAGAACGCTTATCGGCGGATGATCTGGGAAGACGAGCGCGCCGCGCCAGGGGACCGGCTCGGCTTCGTGCTGCACCTGGGCGATTTCGTCTACGAAGTCGTGCAATACCCGGACCAGGTCAAGAACGGTCATCGCTACGACCGTCTCATCAAGTTTCCGATCACGTTTCCCAAGGGCAAGACGGTCGCCAAGAACCGCTTCTGGGTGCCGGACTCGCTGCAGGACTATCGCGTCCTCTACCACGCCTACCTGCAGGATCCCGACATCCAGGATGCGCGTGCGCGCTGGCCGTTCGTGGCGATATGGGACAACCACGAGTTTTCCTGGCAGGGCTGGCAGTCGATCCAGGAATTCCCTGGCGGCGAGGGCTGGGTGCCCGCGCAGACGCTCAAGGTCGCGGCGAACCAGGCCTGGTTCGAATACCAGCCGGCGCGCGTTTTAGCGCCGGGCGCCGCGCTGGAGGTCTTCGATGCGCCTAGCGTCGTCGACACGCTGGTCCATGACTTCGACGACGACGGGCTGGGCACCGAAGCCAACAACCTGGCCGCGATCAACAGTCTGATCGCGTATCGCGGCTTGCGCTGGGGCCGGCACATCGACCTGCTGGTGACCGACCAGCGCAGCTTCCGCTCGCGCGATCCGGGCAATCACGACGAAATCAATCCGCTGTTCGAAGACGACACGCTGGGCTTCGTGCCCGAGGAGCTGATGCGGCAACTCGACGGCGGCCGCGACTACGCCGACGGCCATCCGCCAGCGACGTTGTCCTTCGGCGCCAAGAGCGTGGCCAATTACCGCGTGGGCGAAGCCGCGCAGACGATGTTGGGGGCGAAGCAGAAGGCCTGGTTCCTGACGCGCCTGCGCGGCGCGACGGCGACCTGGAAGATCTGGGGCAATTCGCTGGGAACCCCCGACTGGCGCGTCGATCCGCAGAACCTGCCGGCGGCGCTGGGCAAGTATCCCGAGGGCGCGGGTTTTGCCCTCATGGCCACCGGCGACTGGGGTTGCGCCTATCACGAGCGCGCCGAGATCTTCGACGCGGTGCGCGATGCCGGCATCACCGGTTTCGCAATCGTGTCTGGCGACCGCCACAGCTTCTGGGCGGGCTACGCGGCCAAGGCCTTGCCGCCTGCGGCGTTCGAGCCGGTGGGGGTGACCTTCGTGACCGGCTCGATCTCCGCCCCGGGCATGGCCGAAGCCAACGAGCACAACCAGAAAAAGGAAAATCCGCTGCGCCCGCTGTACATCGCCAACCCGGGCGACGGGGCGCCGCAGCCTACCGTCAACCTGCTGCTGCAGCACGGCGTGCGTTCGGCGCTGGAGTTCGCCAGCAGCGGCGACCTGCGCAAGGCGCACGCGGCGAGCAATCCCGACCTGGCGCCGCATCTGTCCTTCGTCGACATGGGCGGACACGGTTACACCACCGTGCGGGTGGACGCCGGCACGATGGCGACCGACTTCGTCTGCATCCCCAGGCCCCTCGAGCGCAGCCCCGGCGCCGACGGCGGGCCCTTGCGGTATCGCGTCCGCCACGAGGTGCCGCTGTGGCGGCCGGGCGAGCGGCCGCGGATGCGGCAGACGATATTGGAGGGCGATCCCGGACTGGCGGTGTGAGGCGCGCCATTGCGCTGATGCCTGCGCTGGCGACGGACTCCGCCTCTCTGAAAGACAGCTTGCTAGCCGCAACGTGGCACTACAATCGTTCCTGCATCGACCCGCCGACTGGATGGGAGTAGGAAATTGATCGAACTACCGATCAGAGACCCTTGCGACCTGTGCGAGGGGATGGCGGGGCGCGAAGAACGATGGGCGGTCGTGGATGAGGGCGAACATACGCTCACCGTGATCAATCCCTGGCAGTTCGAGGTCGGCCAGTGTTGCGTCATTACACGCAGGCACGTTGCGACGCTACTGGATCTTTCCGACCCGGAATGCGGCGCGGTCATGGCCGCGGCCAAGCGAGTCGCGGAGGCGTTGGTCAGGACGTATCGGCCGCTCGGAATACTCACGTTTCAAAACAACGGGGTCTTCAGCGGGCAGGAGACGCCGCACTTCCATTTCCACGTCGTGCCGCGCCAGCGCGGCAGCGATTGGGGCATAGGCCCGCCTCAACTCGCCACCTTCGACGGCGCCGGACGTCAGAAGGGAACGCTGCACGATCCCGGCGGAGATGCGCAGCGCCGGGAGCGGGTCCGCGTTCCTGCCGCCCAGCTGATTGCGACCGCGAAGCTGATTCGTTCGAATCTGCCTGAGTAGCTGGGCTTGCGGTTGAGGATCTGCTTCTTCTGGCCGATAGTGGCCTTAGGGGCAGGGCCATGAACGGTGCCGATGCTGAGGCGCTCAGATCCAAGCGAGCATTGCTTAAGAGCGCGGAAGCGGCGTGATCCGGCAGCGCGATAGTCAGACTGAAGGACAGGAGTTCGGAATTCCAATGGAACACCCACCGCAGGAGCCGGCGCCGCAGGTCAGCCTGGACACGGCCGTTACGCTGTCTTTCGACTACCTCAAGCAGCTGGGCACGATCGCCATGACCGCTGCCGCCGGCCTGATCGCTTTGGTCCAGTTCGTCGACGGCGACAAGAAATTCTTCATCAAGATCATGGTCGCGGCCGCGCTCATGTTCCTGTCGGCGCTGATGGCCTTCTTCGTGCAGTTCTCGCTGATGGATCGGATCAGGCAGGGGCATGAGCTGTTGCGCACGCGCGAACGGGTCGGTTATTCCCAGAAAGGCGCGAAGCGGATCGAAGGGATCTTCGAGGGTGCGGCGCTGTGGCTGCTGTCCATCAGCATGGGCATCGCGTTCCACGCATTGATCAGTGCCGGCATGCCGGCCTAGCGATGACGTGGCCGAAGTCGCCGCGCAGTTTGGCGGCTCCATGGCTGCCGTCTTAGGCCTTGAGACGGTCCGATGCTCTAGTTGCGGACTTGCAAGCGTACGCGGCCATGCGTCCGCACTACACCGCCCGTCGCGAAGCATGCATCGTGCGGGCGCCACCTACGATCGGTTACCCCCTTGTCCCTTATCGACCCCGAACTCGTTTTCGCCTGGCAGACAGCGCATTCCATCGCCCGAGGGGCCCCGGCCCCGGTGCGCGATCACGGGGGCTATCGGGTGGATACCCACTCGGAAAAGGAAACCCGGCGCTGGGTATTCCCGAAGCTGTGCGATGGCCTGCGGGAACTCGCGCACGAACTTACGGCGCCACGCCATTACTTGAAGCTGTGCGGCACCGACGAAGCGCTGCGTAGCGCGCTGCCGGCACGCTGGGAGATGCAGCCGGCGAACTATTTCATGACGACGGCGGCCGTCGGCCCGTATCCCAAGCCGCTGCCGGATGGCTACCGGATGGACCTCCATCGCACCGGCCCGGTCACTCGCGCCCGCGTCCTGGCCCCGGATGGCGGCCTGGCCGCGAGCGGCTGCGCGGCGGAGACCTCGGAGGTCTTCATTTACGATCGGATCGAAACCGACCCGGATCACCGGCGCAAAGGATTGGGCATCGCGGTCATGAGCGCGCTGGGCGCCGCGCGAACATCCCTTGCGAGCCGGCCACTGCTGGTGGCCACGGCGGACGGCCGCGGCCTCTATGCCAACCTGGGCTGGACGGTGTTGGCGCCCTTCGCCGCGGCGACCATTCCGGAAAGTTGAGCGCCAGGCTGGGCGGGCCGGCCTGGCGGCGTTTGGCCATCCAGGGCGGCGGAGCCGGAGCCGCTAGGCCGCTACAAGGGACAAGGCGTCTACCCATACGAGGCATGCGAAGTCCGGCGCCCTGTGGCGAGCCGTGCGGCCGCGCGCCGAACCGGTGCCTAGCGCTCGCGTAGCCGCCCTAGAATGCGGCTACGACGGACAAGGAAGGTGTCATGCCTAAGCTGCAAGGAATCGCGGTCGTTGCCGCACTGGTCGCGGGGTTCAGCGGCGTCGCGGGCGCCATCGATAGCCGCGGGGCGGTGCGCGCGGCCAATATCTCGGCGGAGGCCCAAGCGGGCGACGACATCCAGTTCGACTATGCGGCGCGCCACGTCCAGATCGCGGACTTCGATCGCAACGGCGTGGACGAGGTCGTTTATCTGCAGACGGCGACCTGCCTCGGCGCGAACTTCGACTGCGAGAACGACATTATCGTAATGACACCGATGCGAAAGGACGATTCGTTCTGGCGTCCCAGTTCGCTCGATAACGACTACATGGCGGATCTGAAGCGACGTGGCCGCCAGAGCGGATACGCATGGAATGCATCCTTGCACGTGCCCGGCGAGGTGCGTGCCTTGGCGATCGTTGGCGACCGCATCCAGGTCACCTTCGACGTCCTCCGCGATTCGCCGATCTGCAAGCGCTCGATAGAGCGTGCGGCCAGCAATCCCTGCCCGGAGCCGGGTCGCTACCGCTGGACGCTGTCGTGGCATCCGGGCCAGGTCTCGAAAACGAGCGAGGCCGTGATCGGCCGCGACGCGAAAGCCGCGACCGCCAGCACCCGATAAGCGCGGCGCGTTTCTTCTTCCCGGCCGATCCGCGGGCGTCGGTTGGGCGGACGCGCGGCAGCGCACGCGGTCCGCGGGCGCCGCGCCGACCGCGGTTACTTGCCCGGCGTCTGGTCGGGCTCGATCAGGCAGTCGAACACGCGCGCAAGCAAGTCGGTCAGTTCGCTTTCCTTGGCGTTGGCCAGGGCCGACAGCCCCATCATCTGGCGCATCACCTGGAAGCCGGAAATCACCGACAGCAGCAGGGCCGCGCGTTCGCCGCTCAGTTCGCCGCGCAATGCGCGGGTCACGGTCTGCCAATGGTGCTCTTCGACCTTCTCGCGGCCGATGCGCGCCGCATCCGGGCTGGAGGCGGAGTGGAACGAAATCAGGAAGCCGTCCAGCGGCACCGCATCGGCGCGGGTCATTTTCACCAGTGCGCTGGCCAGGGCGTGGCTGGGGTTGGGCGCATCCATGATGCCGCTGGCGATCAGGCTGCCCTGAGTCATGGTCTGCTCGGTCACCTCGGCGAACAACTGCTGCTTGGAGCCGAAGTAGCGGTTGACCAGCATGGCGGTGACTCCGGCGCCCGCGGCGATTTCGCGTACGCCGGCGCCGTCGTAGCCCGAGGTGGCGAAGGCGCGGCGCGCCGAGGCCAGGATCGCGGCGCGGGTGGCGGCGGCGTCGCGGCGGCGGACGGGGGCCGTTTCAGGCACGGGCGCGGGCTGGGGGCGGGGCGTTTTCATGGCTTGAGTCTACAGGTGTAGACAAGTCGTCGCAAGCGATGTATACATGTGTAGACATAGCCCGTTCGGGAGGCCGGAGCGGATCCGGCAGGACGGGGTGGAGCGCTTACGTGAACGAAACCGTCCTGGTCACCGGCGGCACCGGCTTCGTCGCCGGCTGGTGCATCGTCGAACTGCTGCAGCGCGGCTACCGCGTGCGCGCCACCGTGCGCAGCCCAGCCAAGGAAGCGGCGGTGCGCGCCGCCGTCAGCCGACAGGTCGATCCCGGCGACCGGCTCGCATTCGCCATCGCCGATCTGACCCTCGACGAAGGCTGGGACGCGGCCGCCGCCGGTTGCGCGTACGTACTGCACGTCGCTTCGCCGATGACGACGGCGTCCTCGAACGATCCGCAGGCGCTGATCGCGCCGGCGCGAGAAGGCACTCTGCGCGTGCTCGGCGCCGCGCGCGCGGCCGGGGCGAGACGGGTGGTGATGACCTCGTCCTGCGCCGCAGTCAATCAGGGGCTGCAGAGCGGCGACACCGACAACGACGAGACCGTGTGGGCCAGCGAACAGGACCCGGACCTCAACGCGTATCGGCTGTCGAAAATCCTGGCCGAGCGTGCGGCCTGGGACTACATGGCCACGCACGCCGGCGCGACCGAGCTGACCACGGTGCTGCCCAGCGCGATCTTCGGCCCGGTGCTGACGGCCGAGAACCTGGGCTCGGTCGCGCTGATCCAGCGCCAGCTGCAGGGCAGGATGCCGGGAATCCCCAACGTCGGCTTCTGCGTGGTCGACGTGCGCGACCTGGCCCGGGTGCATGTCGATGCGATGAGCGCGCCGCAGGCCGCGGGGCAGCGCTTCATCGCCGCTGGCGAATTCCTGTGGATGCGCGAGATCGCGCAGACCCTGCGCGCGCGTCTGGGCGAGCGCGCCGCGAAGGTGCCCACGCGCCGTCTGCCGAACTGGCTGGTCAGAATCGGCGCGAACTTCGTCCCCGAGATGAGGCAGCTGCTGCCGATGTTGGGCCGCCGCCACATCTACCGTTCGGACAAAGCGCAGCGCGTGCTCGGCTACCGGCCGCGGCCGGCGCGCGACACCGTCGTGGATTGCGCGCAGAGCCTGCTGGCGGCGGAGGCGGCATGAGACTGATCCTGACCGGCGCGACCGGCTTCGTGGGCAGCGAGGTGCTGCGGCAGGCGCTGGCCGATCCCGCCATCGAACGGGTGGTGGTGCTGACGCGGCGCACGCTCGGCCGCGCGCATCCGAAACTGATCGAGGCGGTGCTCAGCGATTTCACCGACTACCAGACGATCCCCGTCGACCTGTTGCGCGCCGACGCCTGCATCTGGTGCCTGGGCGTTTCGCAGGCCCAGGTGTCGCAGGCGCAGTATGTGCGGATCACCCTGGACTACGCGCTGACCGCGGCCAAGGCGATGCGGGGCGTCGATCCGCGCATCCGGTTCTGCTTCGTCAGCGGGCGCAGCGCCGATCCGGACGAACGCGCGTCCGCGCTGTACGCGCGCATCAAGGGCCGCGCCGAACGCAAGTTGGGCGAGCTGGGCGGCGAGATCTACCGTTTCCGGCCGGGCTACATCCGGCCGACCGCGCGCAGCGTGGCGCGCAAGGATCCGGGCCGGTGGTTCGCCCCGATCGGCGCTCTGGTGTCGTTGTTCAGCGAGGACTACAGCGTCGACTGCGACCGCTTGGCGCAATGCCTGCTCGACGTGGCCAAGCACGGCGCCGCGCAGGAATTGCTCGATAACCGCACGATCCGAGGCTGGACGGCGCAGACCGCGGCCGACGCCACCGCCGGGTCGGGAGATGCGTCCAATGGCTAGGACCACCGCGCAGGGTGCGTCCGCCGCGCGCGGCCGACGCCGCTGGCTGAAGTGGGGCGCATGGCTGGGCGTGGGCGCGGGCGGTCTGCTGTTGGCCCTGCTGGCCGCCGCGCTGATCGGCGGCTGCGCCTCGTTCGGCGCCAAGCCCGCAGGCGCGCGTCTGGCCCGCGCGCAGGCGTCGGCGCAATGGGACGGAACGCAGTTCCGCAATCCGCAGCCGCTGTGGGCCGACACCGACGGCGCATGGCGACGCCTGCTGTTCGGTCCGGCCACGCCCGCCGCGCAGCCCGACGGCGCCGTCGCCGTCGTTCGTCCCTCAGCCGCCGAACTGGCGCGGCCGCCGACGTCGGGCTTGCGCATCACCTGGTTCGGCCATGCCGCCGCGCTGATCCAGATCGACGGCGGCAACGTGTTGATCGATCCGGTGTGGAGCGACCGCATCTCGCCGCTGAGCTGGGCCGGCCCGCAGCCCTGGTTCCGTCCGCCCGTGGCCTTGGAGCAGTTGCCGGACATCGACGCGGTGCTGATCTCGCACGACCATTACGATCATCTGGATCGCACCACCGTCCAAGCCATGCGGGGCTGGCGCACGGTATTCGTGGTGCCGCTGGGCGTCGGCGCGCATCTGGCGCGCTGGGGCATCCCCGAACATCGCATCGTCGAACTGGATTGGTGGCAGTCGGCGCGCGTGCGCGGATTGGAGCTGACCGCGACGCCGGCGCGCCACAAGTCCGGTCGGTTCCTCGGCCAGTCCAATCAGACCTTGTGGGCGGGCTATGCGATCGCGGGCGCGCGCCATCGCGTCTGGTACTCCGGCGACACCGGCTTCCACGATCAGCTGGCGTTGATCGGCGAGCGCCTCGGCCCCTTCGACGCGACCCTGATCGAGGCCGGGCAGTACGACGCGCACTGGCCGGACACCCACCTGGGACCGGAGCTGGCGGTGGAGGCGCACCGGCTGGTGCGCGGCAAGGCGCTGATTCCGGTGCATTGGGCGCTGATCCAGCAAGCCAATCACGCCTGGACCGAACCGGTGGAGCGGGTCCTGGCCGCCGCACGCTGCGGCGACATCCAGGTGCTGACGCCTCGCCCTGGGCAGATGCTGGAACCCGGACGCAGCGCGGCCATCGCGCCGTGGTGGCCGCGCGTGGCCTGGCATAGCGCCGCCGAACGGCCGCTGATGGCGACGCGTTCGGGCGATCCGAGCGAGCGCGTGCGGATCGAGGCCTGTGCGGGCCGCGCCTAGGTGCGCGCGGCCGGCGCGCGGCGGCGCCGGCATCCTTTAGGCTTCGCGATCCCACCGCATCCGCCGTTCGATGACCGCACTGCACGCCTTGCTGGACACCCTGGAGCGGGATCCGACCCTGCTGGACCCGCAGGCGCTGCGCGAGCGCGCGCAGGCCCTGGACCGCCTGGAACGCGCTGCCGATCTTGGCGGCGGCGACGAGCCCGAGCGCGCGCGAGCGCAAGCCCTGCGGCTGCGCCTGGAAGCGCTGGACCGCGCGCTGTGCGAGCGTCTGCGCGAGACCCTGCGCGACGGCGGCGGCGCCGAGCTGCCGGACTGGGCCGAGCGCGATTTCGCCATCGCAACCGCGAGCGGCGAGCATTACGACCCCCTCGACGAACTCGTCAGCGGCGTGCTGCGCCTGCCTGCGCCCGGCGACGAGATCGGCGCGCTGGCGGAGGAGATGGTGTTCTATCAGCCCACGCCGGCGCGGCATGTCTTCGATCTGCTGCGGCGTCTGTCGCTGTGCGCCGACGATGTGGTGCTCGACCTCGGCGCCGGCCTCGGCCATGTACCGCTGCTGGTCGCGGCCTGCACCGAGGCGCGCGCGCACGGCGTGGAGATCGAGCCGGCCTATGTGGCCAGTGCGCAAGCCTGCGCGGCCGAGCTGGCGCTGACGCGCGCCACGTTCGCCTGCGCGGATGCGCGCGCGGTCGATCTGGGCCACGCGACGGTCTTCTATCTGTACACGCCGTTCACCGGCGCGATCCTGCGCCAGGTGCTGGACGCGATCGCGCAGCAGGCGCGATCGCGCGCGATCCGCGTCTGCACGCTGGGGCCCTGCACCGCGGTAGTAGCCGCCGAGCCTTGGCTTGCGGGCGACGCGCGGCCGCCGAGCGACCGGATCGCGGTGTTCCGCAGCCGCTGACTGCAGCGGTCGCCGCTGTCGCGAGCGAGTCGCGCCTGAGGCGATATCGGGAAATGAAGCAAACGGAGGCGGCAGAGGCCCGCTAGTCCGGAGAGCTCGGTCGGCAACCGGTTCGTCGCATCGCGGGCAGCGGTTAAGCCCGCGCTAGGGTGGTGTGGGTAGCCTGACAGCATCCACGGAAGAGGAGGGCGGTCATGCGCACGCTAGGGTTGGGACTGGTGGTGGGGTTGGCTTTGTCGACGCCGGTTTGGGCCGCCGACACGGTCGCGTTCGGCAACCGGGTGCTCGTAACCGGCGATGGGGTGGGGCAGGTCTATCAGGTCGCCGGCGCGCCCAGCCGGATCAAGAAGATCGAGAACAAACGCGGCGCCGAGGTCGGCGAGCGTTTCGAGTATTACCGCGACGGCAAGACCACGCTGATCACGATCAAGGACGGCAAGGTCGCGGCGATCGACGAGGTCTACGGCTCCGCGCCCGTCGCCGCGCCCCCGATTCAGGCGCAGGACTGAGCGTCGGGCACGCTTCGCGCGCGACCGCTTTGCGCAAGGCGCCGCCGCGCGCCTAGAATGCCCGGCCCGCGTTGCGGGTCGGCGCGAACGCGAAAGTGGCGGAATTGGTAGACGCACTGGATTTAGGTTCCAGCGGGTAACCCCCGTGCGGGTTCGAGTCCCGCCTTTCGCACCAGCCCCGGCGCCGGCCTTGAGGAGCGCCCACCGCGCATGCAGGACCTGTTCGCCCCGGCCGACGGTTTCCAGACCCTGACGATGGACGGCGCCGATGTGGCGCTGCTGGCGCGCCTGGACCTGGGGCGGCCCGACGCCGAGGTGCTGGCCGAGCTGATCGCGGACGTGCCCTGGCGCGCCGAGCGCATCGTGGTGTTCGGGCGCGAGGTCGCGCAGCCGCGCCTGAGCGCCTGGTACGGCGATGCCGACGCCGCCTACACCTATTCCGGCCTGCATCTGCGGCCGCGCCCCTGGACGCCTTTGCTGGCCGACCTGAAACAGCGGGTGGAGCGGGCCAGCGGGGCCGAATTCAACAGCGTCCTGCTCAACTACTACCGCGATCACCGCGACGGCATGGGTTTCCACGCCGACGACGAGACCGAGTTGGGCCCGGCGCCGACCATCGCCTCGCTAAGCCTGGGCGAGCGCCGGGTGTTCGTGATGAAGCGCCGCCTCGCGCGCGGGGCGCCGCCCAGCGCGGTCGCGCCGGTGCGCATCCCCCTGGACTCCGGCAGCCTGCTGCTGATGCGCGGCCAGACACAGCGCCACTGGCTGCACGGCATCGCCAAGCTCGCCCGGCCCTGCGGACCGCGGGTGAACCTGACCTTCCGTCGCATCCTGCGCTGAGCCGGCACCCGTACGATCCGTGCCGCCAGGCGACCTTCGGACGCCCGGCTGGCAGCGCGGCCCGTAATCGGCGAAACTAGTAAGTTCCGCTGGAGGGCCTAGACCCGGCCAGCGGTCGGACAGGTCTTCAACATCGTGCCGCGACGGGCCGTCGCGGTAGCAGGAGTGGATATGCAAGTTTCGGTCGAATCGCTGGGTAATCTGGAACGCCGTCTGACCTTCAGTCTCCCGGCGGATCGCCTCGAGAGCCAGGTCGGCGGTCGCCTGCGCGAAATCGCGCGCGGCGCCAAGATCAAGGGTTTCCGTCCCGGCAAGGTGCCGGCCAAGGTGATCGAGCAGCGTTTCGGCGAGCAGGTCCGCGCCGAAGTGCTCGACGGCCTGCTGCGCGAAGGCTTCAGCAATGCCGTGCGCCAGGAGTCGCTGCAGATCGCCGGTAACCCGATGATCGAGCCGGCGGCCGCCGAGGGCGGCGAGCTGGCCTACGTGGCCACCTTCGAAGTGGTCCCGGATTTCGGCGACATCGACGTCGCCAAGCTCAATGTCGTGCGCCACACCTCCGACGTCGCCGATGCCGACATCGACGCGATGATCGAGAACCTGCGCCTGCAGCGCCGCACCTGGAACCCGATCGAGCGCGCCGCCGCCGCCGGCGACGCGGTCGAGATCGAAACCTGGTCGCAGGTCGGCGACGAGCGCATCCCCGCCGAGGGCGTGGAGCGCGGCGCGACCGTGATCGGTTCGGGCGCGATGTTCCCGGCGATCGAAGAAGCTCTGGTCGGCCTCAAGGCCGGCGAAGAGAAGGTCGCCCCGATCGAGTTCCCGGCCGAATGGCGCGTGCCGCAGTTCGCCGGCCGCACGGTCGAGGTCCACCTCAAGGCCACCACGGTGTCCGAGCCGGTGCTGCCCGAGGTCGACGCGGCCTTCATCAAGAGCTTCGGCATCAAGAGCGGCGACACCGAGCAGTTCCGCTCCGACATCCGCAGCAACCTGGAGCGCGAGCTCAAGGGCGCGCTGATGACGCGTCTGCGCCGCGAAGTGGGCGAGCAGCTGATCGCCGCCTACCAGCACGTGGAAATGCCGCCGAAGCTGGTCGAGGGCGAGGCCCGCGACATGGCCCGCCAGACCGTCGAGCAGGCGCGCCGCCAGGGCCGCAACATCGAGGCCCCGGCCGACGCCTACCTGACCTTCATGGACAGCGCGCAGAAGCGCGTGCTGGTCGGCCTGCTGGTCGGCGAGATCGCGCGCCGCAACCAGCTGATGCTGGACCCGCGCCGCGTCAACGAGACCCTGAAGCTGATCGCCTCGACCTACGAGGAACCGCAGCAGGTGATCGAGCTGTACCGCAACGACCCGCAGCTGATGAACAGCCTGCAGGGCCGGGTGATGGAAGAGCAGGTGATCGACTGGATCGCCGAGCGCGCCCAGCACACCGAGCAGCCGCTCTCGTTCAGCGAAGCGATCCGCCAGTAAGTCCAGGCGGCGATCCCGCAGGAAGCGAACGCGCCAGGCCGGCGTCCCGAACCCGGGACGCCCTTGCGTAGAGGCCCGCCAGGCCCCAAGTTGGGCCTACCCGGGAACCTTCGGTACCGCCGAAGGCTCTGCAAAGCATTCAACGTCAGCCATAGGTGCCGTCGAGATGGACAACCGAATCCAAGCCCTGAACCTCGTACCGATGGTGGTCGAACAGACCAGCCGCGGCGAGCGCGCGTACGACATCTATTCGCGCCTGCTCAAGGAGCGGGTGATCTTCCTGGTCGGCGGCGTCGACGATCATGTCGCCAACGTCATCGTCGCCCAGATGCTGTTCCTCGAGGCCGAGAACCCCGAGAAGGACATCAGCTTCTACATCAACTCGCCGGGCGGCGTGGTCACCGCGGGCATGGCGATCTACGACACCATGCAGTACATCAAGCCCGACGTGAGCACGATCTGCATCGGCCAGGCCGCCAGCATGGGCGCGCTGCTGCTCGCCGCCGGCGCCAAGGGCAAGCGCTACGCGCTGCCGAATTCGCGGGTGATGATCCACCAGCCCTCCGGCGGCTCGCAGGGCCAGGCCACCGATATCGAGATCCAGGCGCGCGAGATCCTGACCCTGCGTCAGCGCCTGAACGAGGTGCTGGCCAAGCACACCGGCCAGCCGATCGAGACCATCGCGCGCGACACCGAGCGCGACAACTTCAAGAGCGCCGAGGCTGCGCGCGAGTACGGTCTGGTCGACCAGGTGCTCGAGCGGCGTCCGGAAGACTCGATCCAGGCCGCCTGAGGCCGGGCCCGAGCCCGCGCGCAAGCCGTTGATCGAACTCCTGTTTTCGGCAGGCAATGAACATGGCGACCGGCCCGG
Organism: Lysobacter sp. Root983; assembly: GCF_001429345.1. Taxonomy (NCBI): domain Bacteria; kingdom Pseudomonadati; phylum Pseudomonadota; class Gammaproteobacteria; order Lysobacterales; family Lysobacteraceae; genus Lysobacter; species Lysobacter sp. Root983. The sequence goes on along the minus strand of NZ_LMJO01000017.1, from coordinate 285,215 downwards.
GGACGGGCCGGAGCGCTGTGTTATCCTCGGGCCGACAACGCACCACGTAACTGCGGACGCGGCCCGAGCGGGCGCGCTCCGAGAACACCGCACCATTTGGGCAAAAGCATGAGCGACGATCGACAGGGACGCAGCACCGGCGATAGCAGCAAGATTCTCTATTGCTCGTTCTGCGGCAAAAGCCAGCACGAGGTCCGCAAGCTGATCGCGGGCCCGAGCGTGTTCATCTGCGATGAGTGCGTCGAGCTCTGCAACGACATCATCCGCGAGGAGCTCGAGGAGAAGGCGCAGTCGGCGCGCAGCCACCTGCCCAAGCCGCGCGAGATCCTCGAGGTGCTGGACCAGTACGTGATCGGCCAGCAGCGCGCCAAGCGCACCCTCGCGGTGGCTGTGTACAACCATTACAAGCGCATCGAGAGCCGTCAGAAGAACGACGACGTCGAGCTCGCCAAGTCCAACATCCTGCTGGTCGGTCCGACCGGTTCGGGCAAGACCCTGTTGGCCGAGACCCTGGCGCGATTGCTCAACGTGCCATTCACGATCGCCGATGCGACCACGCTGACCGAAGCCGGCTACGTCGGCGAGGACGTGGAAAACATCATCCAGAAGCTCCTGCAGAAGTGCGACTACGACGTCGAGAAGGCGCAGCAGGGCATCGTCTACATCGACGAGATCGACAAGATCTCGCGCAAGAGCGACAACCCCTCGATCACCCGCGACGTGTCGGGCGAAGGCGTGCAGCAGGCGCTGCTGAAGCTGATCGAAGGCACGGTCGCCAGCGTTCCGCCGCAGGGCGGCCGCAAGCACCCGCAGCAGGAATTCCTGCAGGTCGATACCCGCAACATCCTGTTCGTGGTCGGCGGCGCGTTCGCGGGGCTGGACAAGATCATCCAGCAGCGCAGCACCGAGGCCGGTGGCATCGGCTTCGGCGCCAAGGTCAAGAGCAGCGAGCGCAAGATCGAGGTCGGCAAGATCCTGGCCGAGGTCGAGCCCGAGGATCTGATCAAGTTCGGCCTGATCCCCGAGTTCGTCGGCCGCCTGCCGGTGGTCGCGACCCTGGAGGAGCTGGACGAGCAGGCCCTGGTCACCATCCTGACCGAGCCCAAGAACGCGATCACCAAGCAGTTCAAGAAGCTGTTCGAGATGGAGAACGTCGAGCTGGAGTTCCGCGCCGACGCGCTCACTGCGATCGCGCGCAAGGCGCTCAAGCGCAAGACCGGCGCGCGCGGCCTGCGCACCATCGTCGAGTCGGTGCTGCTGGACACCATGTACGAACTGCCTTCGCTGGAGAACGTCAGCAAGGTGGTGGTGGACGAGTCGGTGATCGACCACAAGTCCGAGCCTTACCTGATCTACCAGACCCCGCCGGCCGCCGCGCCCAAGGTCGCCGCCGCGGACTGAACGCGGCCCCAGCGACGTTCCCGAACGGGCGTCGCATATCGGCTGTAACCGGCTGATTCCATGACGGTTTTCCTGCACGGCCCGCGCTGCGAAGCGCGGGCCGCTTGCATCCTATGGCGCAGGCCCCCATAACCGTCGCAAGGGGCTGCATCGCCCGCGATCCCGGTCGGGGACGCCATCGACGGCGTCCGGTTCTACCTGCCGGATTTCCAGTATTTTTCAAGTGTTTTCTCCCCCCGGAGCTGTCATGACCGAACCCACCGAACGCGACGTGCTGGATCTGCCGGTGCTGCCGCTGCGCGACGTCGTCGTGTTCCCGCACATGGTCATCCCGCTGTTCGTCGGCCGCGACAAATCGATTCGCGCCCTCGACCTGGCGATGGAGTCCGATAAGCGCATCCTGCTGGTCGCCCAGAAGTCGGCCGAGACCGACGATCCCGGCGCCGAGGACCTGTACGCGATCGGCACCCTGGCGCATGTGCTGCAACTGCTGAAACTGCCCGACGGCACCATCAAGGTGTTGGTCGAGGGCGTGTCGCGCGTCGAGGTCGACGCCGTGGCCGAGCGCGACGGCGCCCTGGCCGGCCAGGCCCACGTGGTCGAGCCCGCGATCGACCGCGAGGAGCGCGAGATCGAGGCGATCGCGCGCTCGCTGATGACCCTGTTCGAGCAGTACGTGAAGACCAACCGCAAGCTGCCGCCGGAGCTGATGCAGACCCTGTCGGGCATCGACGAGCCTGGCCGCCTGGCCGACACCATCGCCGCCCACCTGGGCGTGCGCATCGGCGACAAGCAGAAGCTGCTGGAGACGCACGCCGTCGGCGCGCGCCTGGAACAGCTGGTCGGCCTGGTCGACGGCGAAATCGACGTGCAGCAGCTGGAGAAGCGCATCCGCGGCCGGGTCAAGTCGCAGATGGAGAAGAGCCAGCGCGAGTACTACCTCAACGAGCAGATGAAGGCGATCCAGAAGGAGCTGGGCGAGATCGACGACGCGCCCAACGACATCGACGAGCTCACCCGCAAGATCGCCGAAGCCGGCATGCCCAAGCCGGTCGAGACCAAGGCCCGCAACGAGCTCAACAAGCTCAAGCAGATGTCGCCGATGTCGGCCGAGGCCGCGGTGGTGCGCAATTATCTGGATTGGCTGCTGGGCGTGCCGTGGAAGAAGCGCAGCAAGGTGCGCAAGGACCTCAAGGCCGCGCAGGACGTGCTCGACGCCGACCACTTCGGCCTGGAGAAGGTCAAGGAACGCATCCTCGAATACCTCGCGGTGCAGACCCGCGTGAAGAACATGAAGGGCGCGATCCTGTGCCTGGTCGGCCCGCCGGGCGTGGGCAAGACTTCGCTGGGCCAGAGCATCGCCAAGGCCACGAACCGCAAGTTCGTGCGCATGTCGCTGGGCGGCGTGCGCGACGAGGCCGAGATCCGCGGCCACCGCCGTACCTACGTCGGTTCGATGCCGGGCCGGATCGTGCAGAACCTCAACAAGGTCGGCAGCAAGAACCCGCTGTTCGTGCTGGACGAGATCGACAAGATGTCGATGGACTTCCGCGGCGATCCGTCCTCGGCGCTGCTGGAAGTGCTGGACCCCGAGCAGAACAACGCCTTCAACGATCACTACCTCGAGGTCGATCTGGACCTGAGCGAGGTGATGTTCGTCGCCACCTCCAACTCGCTGAACATTCCCGGCCCGCTGCTGGACCGCATGGAAGTGATCCGGATCCCGGGTTACACCGAGGAGGAGAAGCTCAACATCGCCATGCGCTATCTGCTGCCCAAGCAGATCAAGGCCAACGGCTTGAAGGTCGACGAAATCAAGATCGCCGAGTCGGCGGTGCGCGACATCGTGCGCTACTACACGCGCGAATCCGGCGTGCGCAATCTTGAGCGCGAGATCTCCAAGATCTGCCGCAAGGTGGTCAAGGAAATCGCCCTGGCCGGCCCCAAGGCCAAGAAGAGCAAGGACGGTTCGGTCAACGTCGGCTCGAAGAATCTCGACAAATACCTGGGCGTGCGTCGCTTCGATTACGGCCGCGCCGAGGAGCAGAACGAGGTCGGCTTGGTCACCGGCCTGGCCTGGACCGAAGTCGGCGGCGACCTGCTGCAGGTCGAAGCCACGCTGGTGCCGGGCAAGGGCCAGCTGCTGCTGACCGGCCAGCTCGGCGACGTGATGAAGGAATCGGCCTCGGCCGCCCTGTCGGTGGTGCGCGCGCGCGCCGAACGCCTGGGCATCGACGTGGAATTCCTGCAGAAGCACGACGTGCACGTGCACGTGCCCGAGGGCGCCACGCCCAAGGACGGCCCCAGCGCCGGCATCGGCATGGCCACCGCGCTGGTGTCGATGCTGACCAAGAATCCGGTCAAGGCCGATGTCGCCATGACCGGCGAAATCACCCTGCGCGGACGCGTGCTGCCGATCGGCGGGCTCAAGGAAAAACTGCTGGCCGCGCTGCGCGGCGGCATCCGCACCGTGATCATTCCGGACGAGAACAAGAAGGATCTCGCCGACCTGCCCAAGAGCGTGACGCAAGGCTTGAAGATCGTGCCCGCGCGTTGGATCGACGAGGTCTTGGACATCGCGTTGGAGCGTCCGGTGACGCCGACGCCGGTGGCCGGTCCGGCCGAAGTTCCGGTGCGCGATGGCGGACAAGCATCGCCTCAGCCGGACGTCAAGCATTGACGGATTCCGTTGGTCGGAAAGCGATCGAATCGGCTGGAAGGCCCGTCGTTATTAGCTTTCAGGCTTGCACCCCCAAAATGCCGCTGGTATAACGACCGCAACCGCGCGAAAGCTGCCACAGACGCAGTAGGCGCGGCAAACTCGATCGGCGTGGCCCGCTCGCGCAGCGCGCCACGCCGATTCTCAGAACACGCGGTAACACCGCACAGGGAGTCCAAAGAATGAACAAGGGTGAATTCATCAGCGCCGTCGCCGATGCTGCCGAGCTGTCCAAGACCGACGCAGCCAACGCCGTCGACGCCGTTATCGGCGTGATCACGAAGGCGCTGAAGAAGGGCGACACCGTCACGCTCGTGGGCTTCGGTACGTTCCAGGTCCGTAAGCGCGCCGCGCGCCAGGGCCGCAACCCCAAGACCGGCGCCACCATCAAGATCAAGGCCTCGAAGAACCCGGCGTTCAAGGCTGGCAAGGCGCTGAAGGATGCTGTAAACTAAGCGACTCGCTCGGGTGCTTAGCTCAGCGGTAGAGCGTCTCCTTTACACGGAGAGGGTCGGGGGTTCGAAACCCTCAGCACCCACCAGATCAAACTGGCCCTACTGCTAAGCCGCCCGCCGGAAACGGCAGTGCCGCGAGGCGAAAGGCCAAAAGTTTCAAAAGTGCGGAGTGGTAGTTCAGTCGGTTAGAATGCTGGCCTGTCACGCCGGAGGTCGCGGGTTCGAGTCCCGTCCACTCCGCCAGTTTYGCCRAARGCGCCGGAAACGGCGCCTTCTTTTTTGCCCGCGCTCCGGGATCCGGGTTCCAGGCCGGTCGCTTCGACGCCGTTCGCGATTTCGCCCCGGTCCGGAACCGGCGGCCCCGCCCGGGCCGGCCAGGCCCGCGCGCCCGGCCTCAAGCGCGCTAAACTGTCCGGCTTACGACCTACGCGACCCGGATATGCTGCAGAAACTTCGCGACAAGACTTCCGGCTGGATCGCCACCGCGATCCTCGGCCTGCTGATCATTCCCTTCGCCTTCGTCGGCATCGAGCAGTACATGGGCGCGCGCACCGACACCTCGGTCGCGCATATCGATGTGCCGCCCTCGTACTGGCAGAGCGCGCCGTCGTGGTGGCCGGTGTCGATGCTGTGGCAGCACGAGAAGATCGACTCCACCGATTTCCGCACCGCTTTCGAACAGGAGCGCCAGCGCCGCCGCGCGGCCGAGGGCGAGGCCTTCGATGCGCGCGATTTCGAGAGCAAGGAAAACAAGCTGGCGATCCTGGACCTGCTGATCGATCGGCGCGTGCAGGAACTGGCGTCCAAGAGCGAAGGCCTGGTGGTCAGCGACGCGCTGGTCAAGAAGACTCTGGCCGAAGTGCCGGCGTTCCAGGTCGACGGCAAGTTCAATCTCGATCGCTATCGTCTGGCCCTGGCCTCGCAGGTGCCGCCGCAAACGCCGACCCAGTTCCAGGAAACCGTGCGCCAGTCGCTGCAGCAGTCGCTGCTGGCCGGCGGCCTGGTCGAGAGCGAGTTCGTGACCTCGGCCGAGCTGGACCGCCTGATCCGCCTGATGGGCGAGACCCGCGACGTCGGCCTGGTGATGCTGCCGCAGCCGGCGCCCGACACCGGCGCGGTCAGCGCCGCCGAACTGCAGTCCTGGTACCAGGGCCACAGCGCCGATTACCGCGCACCGGAAACCGTGACCCTGGAATACGTGGAAGTGAACGCAGCCAGTGTGCCGCCGCCGGCGCCGGCCGACGAGGACACCCTGCGCAAGCGCTACGAGCTGGAAAAGAGCCGTTTCGTCGCTCAGGAGCAGCGTCTGGCTTCGCACATCCTGGTGCGCGTGGCCGACGGCGCCGACGCCGCGGCGCAGAAGGCCGCAGAGCAGAAAGCGACCCAGTTGACCGCACAGGCCAAGGCCGCGGGCGCCGACTTCGCCGCGCTGGCGCGCGCCAACAGCGACGACACCGGCTCCAAGGCCGGCGGCGGCGATCTGGGTTGGGTCAGCAAGGGCATGATGGTGGCGCCGTTCGAGCAGGCGCTGTTCGCCGCGCCGCAGGGCGCGATCGTGGGCCCGGTCAAGACCGACTTCGGCTGGCACGTGATCCAGGTGCGCGAGGTCAAGGCCGGCCAGCCGGAGACCTACGAGCAGGCACGCGAAGCCCTGGCGCGCGAGCAGGCCGAGGCCGACAGCGAACGCGTGGTCAGCGACTTCACCGGCCGCCTGGTCGATCTGGTCTACAAGAATCCGTCCTCGCTGGGGCCGGCCGCACGCGAGATGAAGCTGCCGGTGCAGAAGCTGGGCCCGCTCACGCGCAATGGCGCGCGCAGCGGCGCCCAGGGCCTGGCCGCGAACCCGGCGCTGTTGCGCGCGGCGTTCTCCGACGCCCTGATCCAGGGCGGCACGGTCAGCGATCCGATCGAGATCGCTCCCGGTAACAGCGTGCTGATCCGCGTGACCGCGCATACGCCCGAGCGTTCGCAGCCGCTGGCGCAGGTGCGCGATCAGGTGATCGCGGCGGTGCGCGCCGACCGCGCCACCAAGGCCGCGACCAAGGAAGCCGACGCGCTGCTGGCGCGTCTGCGTGGCGGCGAGACCCTGGAGGCGGTGGCGACCTCCAAGCAACTGCCGGCGCCGCACGCGATCCCGAACCTGCCGCGCGGCGCGCCGATTCCGGACCCCAGCGTGAGCGAGGCCGTGTTCGCGGTCGCGCCGCCCGCGGCCGGCAAGGTCACCCCGGGCAGGGCGATGCTGCCGGACGGCCGCGCGGTGCTGTTCGCGGTCAGCAAGGTCACCCCGGGCGATCTGGCCCAGGTTCCGCCGCCGCAGCGCGAACAGATGCAGACCCAGCTGGCGCAGATCAGCGGCGCCGACGACATCAAGGCGCTGGTCGCCGCGCAGCGCAAGCGCATGAAGGTGACGGTGGTCGATCAGAATCTCTGATCGGTACTGGCGTTATCGCAACGAAAAGCCCGGCATCTCGCCGGGCTTTTTGTTTTTGGGTTCTTGATGGCGCCTCTTGCGATTCCCTTCTCCCGCTTGCGGCGACCGAAGGAACCGCAAAGCCGAGAAGGTGCGCGAAGGGCGGACGTGTGCAGCGCGTGAGGTCGGGCTGCTGCGCGCTTGCGGCGACGACTCGCACCTCAGCCCGACCGCACGGCGATCGGGCGCTCGGTGCCGCTCAAGCCGATGGCTCGCAAGGCCGGCCCCTCACCCCGCAAGCGGCAGAGGAGCTAAAGCGCTGAGGCGACTTCGCTATCCCTTCTCCCGCCCGCGGGAGAAGGTGCCCGAAGGGCGGATGAGGGCAGCGCTTGAGGTTAATGCTGCGCGCTTGCGGTGCCGCGCGAGCCGATGACTCGCAAGGCGTAGCTCCTCACCCCGCCAGCGAAAGAGGGGCCAAAGCTCTGAGACGACTTCGCTATTCCTTCTCCCGCGTGCGGGAGAAGATGCCCGAAGGGCGGATGAGGGCAGCGTTTGAGGTTAGTGCTGCGTGTTTGGGGCGCCGCGCGAGCCGATGACTCGCAAGGCGTGGCTCCTCACCCCGCAAGCGAAAGAGGGGCCAAAGCTCTGAGACGACTTCGCTGTCCCTTCTCCCGCGTGCGGGAGAAGGTGCCCGAAGGGCGGATGAGGGCAGCGCTTGCGGTTAGGGCTGCGCGCTTGCGGTGCCGCGTGAGCCGATGACTCGCAAGGCGTGGTTCCTCTCCCCGCCAGCGAAAGAGTGGCTAAAGCTCTGAGGCGACTTCGCTGTTCCTTCTCCCGCGTGCGGGAGAAGGTGCCCGAAGGGCGGATGAGGGCAGCGCATCAGGTTGGGATGGCGCAAAGAAAAAGCCCGGCATCGCGCCGGGCTTTTTCTTTATCGCTCGCGCGCCTAAGCGCAGCCCCCACTCACTCGCTATCGATCCCCGTCATACCCAGGATGTTGTACCCCGAGTCGACATAGGTGATCTCGCCGGTCATGCCCGAGGCCAGATCCGAGCACAGGAAGGCGGCGACATTGCCGACCTGTTCGATCGTAACCGTGCGGCGCATCGGCGCGTTCTCCTCGACGTGGCCGAGGATCTTGCGGAAACCGGCGATGCCGGCCGCGGCCAGGGTCTTGATCGGGCCGGCCGAGATCGCGTTGACGCGGGTGCCTTCCGGGCCGAGGTTGTAGGCCAGGTAGCGCACGGTCGCTTCCAGGCTGGCCTTGGCCACGCCCATGACGTTGTAGCCGGCCAGCGCGCGTTCGGCGCCCAGGTAGCTCAGGGTCAGGATCGAACCGTTGCGGCCCTGCATCTGCGGGCGCGCGGCCTTGGCCATCGCGGCCAGCGAATAGGCCGAGATGTCGTGGGCGATGCCGAAGTTCTCGCGGGTCAGGCCGTCGAGGAACTGGCCGGCGATGGCTTCGCGCGGGGCGTAGGCGATCGCGTGGACCAGGATGTCGAAACCGTCCCAGTGCTGGCCGAGCTGCGCGAAGCAGGCCGCGATCTGCTCGTCGCTGGTGACGTCCAGCGGGATCACGATGTTGCTGCCGTACTCGGCGGCGGCCTTCTCCACGCGGGTCTTGAGCTTCTCGTTCTGGTAGGTGAACGCCAGTTGCGCGCCTTCGCGGTGCATGGCCTCGGCGATGCCGCTGGCGATCGAACGCTCGCTGGCGATGCCGGTGATCAATGCGCGCTTACCTTGCAGGAAACCCATGTGCACTCCCTAAAACTTGCGGTGGACGCGGCCGTCGTGGGCCGCGCGTCGGAACCGCCCGACCGGTGCGCGGTCGAGCAAAGACTCTAGTGTACCCGCGCGATGGCGACGGACGATCCGGTACGGTTCACGGCGCTTTCGCCCCGGGCGTATCGATCAGCAGGGCCTGGCCGGGCTTGAGCACGGCGTTGGCGCCCAGGCCGTTGCGTTGCAGCAGGTCGGCCACGCCGATGCCGTAACGGCGCGCGATGGTCCAGGCGTTGTCGCCGCGGGCGACGGTGTGGCGGCGCGGCTCGCCGGCGCTGCCGGTGTCGGCGGCGGGCGCCTGCTCCGTCGCCGCGGCCGGCACGCTGGCGGTGCTGGTGGCCTGCGCCTGGTCGCCGTCGACGCCGCCGATCGCGCCCGCGGGCACCGCCAGCAGCGGCGCGCGCGCGGCGCCGGCCTGGCCGATGCGGCCGCCGGCGAAGACCGGGTTGAGGCGTTGCAGTTGGGCCGCGTCCTGGCCGCTGCGGCGCGCCCAGGCGGCGATGTCGGCGACGTCGTCGGGCACGGTCACCGCTTGCAGGCGCGGCACCGGGCGGTCCAACGCGCGCAGCCATTCCTCGCGATCGTCGGCCTGCTCCATCAGGCAGGACAGCGCATGCAGTTTGCGCACATAGGCCTGGGTGATGTCGGACAGGCCGGTCAGCTGTTCGGGCTTGGCGTTGCGCGCGACCTGGCCGTTGCGCTTGAGCGCGCCCAGGATGCGGTATTCGCCGGCGTTGTAGGCCATCACGGTCAGGCGCCAGTCGCCGGCGAACATGCCGTGCAGGGTTTTCAGATAACGCACCGCGGCCTGGGTCGAATCCACCGGCGACAGGCGGCCGTCGTAGCCGGCGCGGATCGGCACGCGGTGATTGCGCGCGGTGATCGCGATCATCTGCCACAGTCCGGCCGGCCCGGCGGCGCTGCGCGCGCCCGGCTTGTAGCCGCTTTCGACGAACGGGATCAGCGCGTACTCGGTGGGCAGGTGGGCCTCGCGCAGCGCGTCGACCACGTAGCCGAACAAGGGCAGGGTGTCGTCGTTGCTGGCGGCCAGGCGCTTGGGCGCGGTGGCGAAGTGCTGGCGCCAGCGTGTGCTGGCGCCGGCTTCGCAGGTCGGATCGGCCAGGCCTTCGCGGAAGCGTTGGTAGATCTCGCGGCCGTTGCGGGTCGGGCCGGGGATCGCGACTTGCGGCGCGGGCTCGGCGGCCGCGGCCGGCGTGGATGCGGCAGCGGCGGCGGATTGAGCGAACGCGGGCGCGCCGCATGCGGCCGCCAGCGCCAACGCGACCGCGGCGAGGCGACCGGCCTTGCGGGCCCGGCTCATGCCTGGAACCCGTCTTTCCAGCGCCGCAATTCGGCGAAGGTGTCGATGTCGTCCTCGGGTTCGCGGCGCAGGCGCCGGGCCACGGCCGCGCGCACCTCGGGCTGATGCACGCGCAGGAAGGGATTGGCTGCGACTTCGTCGGCCAGGGTGCTGGGCAGGGTCGGACGTCCGGCGTTGCGCATGGCCTGGGCTTCCTCGATGCGGCGCAGCAGCGCCGGGTTGGACGGCTCCACCGCGCGCGCGAAGGCGGCGTTGGACAGGGTGTATTCGTGGCCGCAGCACAGGCGGGTGTCGCCGGGCAGGGCGGCCAGGCGCGACAGCGAGGTGTGCATCTGCGCCGGGCTGCCTTCGAACAGACGGCCGCAGCCCAGGCTGAAGAGGGTGTCGCCGCTGAACAGCAGGCCGTGGCCGCCCACGTCCTCCAGGTGATAGGCGATGTGGCTGAGGGTGTGGCCGGGCACGGCGAGCACGCGCGCGCTCCAGCCGCCCAGGTGCAGGCGCACGCCGTCGCCGACGCGCGCGGTGGCGGCGCCGATGCGGTCGTCGTCGGGCGCGAACACCGGGATGCCCGGCCAGTGGGCGAGGATGGCCTCGACCCCGCCGATGTGGTCGTTGTGGTGGTGGGTCAGCAGGATCCCGGTCGGGCGCAGGCCATGCACGGCCGCACCCAGCACCGGTGCGGCGTCGCCGGGGTCGACGATCAGCGCCGACTCGTCGTCGGCCGACAGCGCCCAGATGTAGTTGTCGTTGAGGGCGGGCAGAGCCAGCAATCGCATTCGTTGAGCTCCTGGGCGGCCGGCCGCGCCGCGCTCCGCTGAACATGCAACTGAACAGGGCCGCGCCGCCGGGCCTGCGAAGGACCGCGCTTTCAAATGGATGTTCCGACAGAATGGCGACCATGCCCGCCCTGTCCACCGGCCGTCAACCCAATGCCGCCCTCGCCTGGTTCGGTGGGGTCGCCGGCCAGGGCCTGCTCGATGTCGAATCCGCGGCGATGGCGCGGGTGCTGGCCGGCTGTCAGGCCATGCCCTGGGCCTGGATCGGCGTCGACGCGACCTCGCCGCCGGGCGGCACCAGCACGCGTGGGGTGCGCCTGCGCCGCCAGGGCCAGGGCTTCGACGGCGCCTTCCGCAGCGCGCTGCCGCTGCCCCTGGCCAGCGAGGCCTTGGGCGCGGTGCTGCTGCAGCACGTGCTGGACGACGGCATCGACCCGATGCCGCTGCTGGACGAGTGCGCGCGCGTGCTCGCGCCCGGCGGCACCCTGTGGCTGGCCGCGCTCAATCCCTGGAGCCCCTACCGCGCGCGCTGGGCGCGTTCGGGCCTGCACGCCTACAACACCGGCGCCTGGCAGGCGATGTTGCGCGGCGCCGGCTTCGCCTCCGACTCGGTGAGCCTGCAATGGCTGGGCCCGCTGTGGCGGCCCGCGCACGGCGCGGTCGGTATCGGCGCCGCCGACCGTCTGCGCGCGGGCATCGGCCTGACCGTGTCCAAGCGCGTGCATGCCCTGATCCCGCCGGCGCGGCTGCGCAATTTACGCTGGCAGGCCGGCGGCGCGATGGTCGGAACGAATGCGCGCCGTTGCGCGCCGCAGCGGCGATAATGCGCGGCCCTCAGACAGGACCGCAGGCTTTGCAAGATCACGCACTGGCGACCGAAACCAAAACCGTCGACATCCACACCGACGGCGCCTGCCTCGGCAACCCCGGGCCCGGTGGCTGGGCCGCGCTGCTGCGCTACAAGGGCCGCGAGCGCGAGCTGTCCGGCGGCGAGCCCGACACCACCAACAACCGCATGGAGCTGATGGGCGCGATCATGGCCCTGGAAGCGCTGATCGAGCCCTGCGTGGCGACCCTGCACACCGACTCGCAGTACGTGCGCAAGGGCATCACCGAATGGATGGGCAACTGGGTGCGGCGCGGCTGGAAGACCGCCGGCGGCGACCCGGTCAAGAACCGCGATCTGTGGGAGCGCCTGCACCAGGCCAACCTGCGCCACAAGGTCGAATGGAAGTGGGTCAAGGGCCATTCCGGCGACCCCGACAACGAGCGCGTCGACGTGCTGGCGCGCACCCAGGCCCAGCGCTACCGCAGCGTCGCGCGCTGAGTTCGGCGAGAATCGACCCATGCGCCAAGTCATCCTGGATACCGAAACCACCGGCCTGAGCTGGGAGCGCGGCAACCGCGTGGTCGAAATCGGCTGCGTCGAGTTCGTCGAGCGCCGCCCCACCGGCCGGACCTTCCACACTTATTTGAACCCCGAGCGCGAATTCGAGCCCGGGGCGCAGGAAGTCACCGGCCTGACCTTGGAGTTTCTGGCCGACAAGCCCAAGTTCGAGACCATCGTCGACGAGTTCCTGGCTTTCATCGACGGCGCCGAGCTGGTCATCCACAACGCGGCCTTCGACGTCGGCTTTCTCGACAACGAACTGGCGCTGGCCGGGCCGCAGTACGGCAAGCTCGGCGACCGCGCCACCATCGAGGACTCGCTGCTGCTCGCGCGCCAGCGTTTTCCGGGCCAGCGCAATTCGCTGGATGCGCTGTGCAAGCGCCTGGGCGTGGACAACGCGCACCGCCAACTGCACGGCGCGCTGCTCGACGCCCAGTTGCTGGCCGAGGTTTACATCGGCCTGACCTCGGGCCAGAGCGATCTGGGCTTCGGCCAGGGCGAGGACGGCGGCGGCCAGTCCGCGGCAGCGGTGTTCGATCTGGACGCCAGCGCGCCGCGTCCGCGCGTGCAGATCAGCAGCGAGGAACGGGCCGCGCACGAGGCGCGCCTGGAGAAGCTGCGCAAGAAGGCGGGCAAGTGTTTGTGGGACGCGATGGAGGCTCCCGCGACGACGTAGGGGCGCCCTCGCTGCTTTGCGCAGGCACGAGAGGGTGCAAGGGTAGGGGGCGGTGGTCACCGCACCCTCGTCATCCGGCCTGCTACGTGGCGATGCGGTTCGCCTGTGGCTCACCACATCCTACGAGTCGAATCGGAATGAGGTGGCGGCCGTAGGGTGCGGTGGTAACCGCACCATCGTCATCCGGCCTGCTACGTGGCGATGCGGTTCGCCTGTGGCTCACCGCATCCTACGAGTCGAATCGGAATGGGGGGCGGCCGTAGACTGCGGTGACAACCGCAGCATCGCCATCGGCGATGCCTAGTGGCTGCGGACCAGGATCACCGTGACGTTGTCCGAGCCGCCGCCGTCCAGCGCGGCCGCGACCAGGCTGTCCACGCATTCCTGCGCGCTGCAGTCGTTGTGCGCGAGCACGCGCGCGATGCTGCGGTCGTCGACTTCCTCGGTCAGGCCGTCGCTGCACAGCAGCAGCTGCATGCCGGGGCGGAGCTCGCCGGTCATGGTCTCGACGTTCAGATTGCGCGGGTCGGTCACGCCCAGGGCCTGGGTCACCACGTTGCGATGCGGATGGCTGCGCGCCTGCTCGTGGGTGATCGCGCCGTTGGCGATCAGTTCCTGGACGTAGCTGTGGTCCTGCGAGAGCTGGGCCAACTGACCGTCGCGCCACAGGTAGACCCGGCTGTCGCCCACCCACGCAACCTCGAATCGGTTGCCGTTGACGCGCGCGGCGACCACCGTAGTGCCCATGGGCAGGGCGTCGTTGCGGCGGCGCGAGGTGCGGATGATCTCCTCGTCGGCGATCCGAATGGCCTGGGCCAGCGGGGTGCCGTCGCGGACTTCGCGCACGATGGCCTCGCGCGCTAGCGCGCTGGCGACCTCGCCGTACTCATGCCCGCCCATTCCGTCGGCGACCAGCCACAGGCCCAGTTCGCTGTCACCGTAATAGGTGTCTTCATTGAGCTCGCGGCGCAGGCCGACATGCGTCAGGTGTCCGAATTCGATCATGAGTCGATCATGCCGGTCGCGTTTGTCGGAGGCTCTTCGAGTAGTAAACGGAATCATCGGGGCGTAGCGGCCGTGCGGCAAGCGACGGTCGCATTCCCCCTCACGACCATGCCCGGTGTTGCAGTAACGAAACATGACCGGAGCCGCGCATCATCGCGTAAAAAACATGCTGTGCGGCACGGTTCGGCGCTATTCCCGCACGATCCGGCGCCGCCGGCAGGGCCACGGCCAACAAAAAAGCGGGCCCGGTCGGGCCCGCTTTGCATAATCTGGCGGAGAGGGGGGGATTCGAACCCCCGGTACGCTATAAACGTACGCCTGATTTCGAGTCAGGTACATTCAACCACTCTGCCACCTCTCCGGGTGCAGTGAGCCGGGAATGATACGGGGCGCGAAGCCTTCCGACAAGGCATGCGTCAGGGCGGCTACACTGTGGCCCCTCTGAACGAAACGCTGCCATGTCCGAAATCCTGGTTCCGGTGTCCTTCGGCGAACTGCTGGACAAGATCGCCATCCTGCAGATCAAGTCCGAGCGCATGAGCGACCCGGCCAAGCTGGCCAACGTGCGTAACGAGCTGTCGGCCTTGGAGCAGACCTGGATGGCCCATCCGGCCGCCGGCCACGACATCGTGCGCCTGCGCGCCGAGCTCAAGGCCGTGAACGAGCGCCTGTGGGTGATCGAGGACGACATCCGCATCAAGGAAAAGGCCCAGGCCTTCGACGCCGAGTTCGTGCGCCTGGCGCGCAGCGTCTATTTCGAGAACGACGAGCGCGCCCGGATCAAGAAGGACATCAACCTCGCGCTGGGTTCCAGCTACGTCGAGGAAAAGTCCTACGAGGACTACAAAAGCGGCGCCGCCGCGCCCTGAGTCGGTCCGGCGCATGCCGACCTCGCCGCAGGGACGCGAACCCGGGCCGCGCGCCGCCGGCGCCTGGCTCTACGACGACCTGCTGGCCTGGCTGTGTCCGGGCGGCCTGCTGCTGACCGCGCTGGCCCTGCGTTACCCGGATAGCCTGCGCCTGCTGCGCGCGCAGGCGCCGGAACTGACCCTGCCGACCTGGTTCGCCGGGGCCTATGTGCTGGGTTTGGCCTTGAGCCCGCTCGGGCGTCTGGTCTATGCCTTCGCCCAGGCCATCGTCTGGCCGCGGCTGCGCCAGGCCTGGGCGCCGGCGATCGCGTTCCTGGCCCAGCGCCTGCAGCGCGACGAGGGCCTGACACTGCCCGACGCCGCGCACATGTCGACCTCGGTGTTCCACGACGTCGACCGGCGCATGCGCGAGTATCTGGAGGCGGTCGATCCGTCCTCGCGGCAGGCGCTGAACCGCATGAAGGTGCTGTGCAGCCTGGCCTGCAACGCGGCGGCCGCGGCCCTGGTGTTCGTCGCGATCGACGCGGCGCTTGGCGGCTACCGCTACTGGAGCAACGCGCAGGTCGGCATCGCCGCGCTCGCGATCGCGCTGGCCCTGGTCGCGGCGGTGTACCGCGAACGCCGGCGCCAGCGCACCCAGCTGTCGATCTGGCGACGCCTGCAGGTCGGCGCGAACGACTGATCGCCGGCAGACGCCGGCGGCCTGCACACGCGGGTTGGCGCGCGTCGCCAGCCTGCACCGGCTGCCGCAGGCCCGACGCAACCCAGAGTGCCCCGGCGAGCGCGAGTCTCGTCAGCCTGCCCGCCATCGGTAGCGCCGCACGCCGCCGGCCTGCCGCAGCCGACCTTCACGCGCCGGACCGGCCAACCGGATTGGCCGGGGCGCGGAACCGCAGCCCATTTTTCGCCGGCGACTGCCGCTAGGGTGGCCGCGCGTCGTTCCGGTCCGCGCCACGCGTGCGAACCGGACGGTGCGACAGCGGGCAGGTCTGGATGGCCTCTCGCCCACGGACCGGCCCGATCGATCAATGGATGGACGAATCAAGGAGCAACAACGTGAAAAAGGAACACGTGTTAGGGACGCTGTGCATGACGGTGCTGTTGGCGATGTCGCCGCTGGTGGCGATGGCCGACCAATCCGAAGAGGAAACCCCCAAGGAAGAGCAGGAGTTCAAGCGCAACGAACCGCCGGTGTCGGAGGCGGTGAAGCAGCACCTGGCCTACATCGAGGACCTCGATAAGCGCTATCCGGACACCTCCAAGGTCGATCCCGAGCGCTTCATGGCCGAGGAAGGCGAGAAGGCCGCGCTGATCTACTGCCGCGCACTAGGCTTCGACGGGCCGTGCGAACCGGCCAAGGACGGGCAGTCGGCGCAGGCGCGTTCGGGCTTCGTCGCCATGAGCGTCGAGCGCGCGGCGGCCAAGGTCGGCCGCTACGGCTGGTTCGACTGGCTGTTCAATCTGCTCTACAGCGTCGGCGTGATCCCCGACAAGGCCTCGTGCCCGTCGCCGCACGTGCTGGTGCAGATGCACATGGACGACGAAGACCGCCGCAACGCCAATTCGCGTTGGGGCTGGATCGGCGCCACCGTGTCCAACAGCAACACCACCTGGCGCTTCTGCCGCCTGAGCTGGGACGCGTCGTTCGCGTTCAAGCCGCTGGCGAACTGGGGCAACCAGTACGACTACGCGGTGCAGAACCTGGGCATGTTCTGCCCGCCGGGTTCGCGTCGCGTGCTGCGCCGTCACGACAACGAGGATTGGGCCAACGCCAACTGGTCCAGCGGCGGCGTGTTCCCCAGCTTCAACCTGGGCGGCAACTGGTGGACCTACACCTGCCAGTACGACGGCGGCACGCCCACGCCGCTGATGTCCTCGTTCCCGACCCTGGGCTTCGGCTACGGCGTGTTCTCGCCGACCAATCTGCCTTGGCCCTATGCGCTGGCTAACGGCTACGTCTACCAGGACGACGAGGATTTCTTGAACCTCAACTTCTGGATCGGCTCGCCCGACGCAGCGATGGGTGGCGGCAACAACACCTGGCGCGGGCTGTCGCGCGTCAAATAAGTCGCTGGTTTCAAGCCCCTCTCCCGCTCGCGGGAGAGGGGTTGGGGTGAGGGCGCCGCTGCCGCGGTGCTGCTTGGGCTGCGCAGATCGAGCCGATGCATATTCGCAAGCGGGTGCGATGGGAACTCAGCAGCGCGCGGCTAAACGCGCCCGCACATCCATCACAGCGAAGCCGAGTGGATTCAGCTCATGCCATCGCTCAGGTCGACTCGTGTCATTCGTAGCGAAACCGCGGCTCCTGTGCCGCGGTCTCAGCCCGCCGAATGATCGGCGACATAACGTTCGAACGCCGCGACCCCATCCTCCACCGAGATCAGATCCATGACCCCGTCGTGCTCGATCTTGGTGCCCCACTTGAGTTCGCTCGCAGGCTTGCCGATGTACTTGCGCGCCGCGTCGTCGTAGCGGTCGGCGCAGTAGCGGCGGTCGCTGTGGGGGCCGCTGCGTGCGGGGTTGCTGGCCGCATGCAGACCCAGCACCTTGGTGCCCATGGCGTTGGCGATGTGCATGGGCCCGGAGTCGGGCGTCATCAGCAGCTGGCCGCGCGCGAGCAGGGCCGGCAATTGCTTGAGGGTGTCCTTGCCGATCAGGTCCAGCGCGGGCGCGCTCATCGCCGCCAGGATTTCGTCGCCGGTGCGGCGCTCCAGCTCGCTGCGGCCGCCGCACAGCACCACCCGCCAGCCGCGCGCGGCGGCGTGGTCGGCGACCGCGGCATAGCGTTCGCTGCGCCAGTTGCGCAGCGCGTGGCTGGAGCAGGGCGAGATCAGCAGGGTAGGGTGGCCGTCGTCCGGCCATTGCGCGCGCGCCCACTCGTAGGCCTCGGCCGGCACCGGCAGGTCCCAGCGCACCTGGGTCTGGCGCAGGCCCAGCGGCTCGCAGAAGCTGCCGATCGCGTCCAGCACGTGGATGCCGGGGCGGTCGGGGATGCGTTCGTTGACGAACAGGCCGTGCAGGTCCTTGGCGCGCGCGCGGTCATAGCCGATCCGGCGCCGCGCCGGCACGAACGCCGACAGCAGGTTCGCGCGCGCGGCCACCTGCATCTGCAGCAGGGCGTCGTAATGCCGGCGTTCGCCCAGCCGCGCGCGCAGCTCGCGGCCCAGCGCGCGCATGCCGGTCAGGCCGGCCTTCTTGTCGTATTCGACGAAGCTCACGTTTTCCAGGCCGTCGAGCAGGCGGCGCTCGCCCTTGCCGATCACCCAGGTCAACTCCAGCCGCGGCCAGGCCTCGCGCAGGGTGCGCACCAGCGGAACCACATGGGTCACGTCGCCGAGGGCGGAAAGCCGCAGCAGGCAGATCGAGTGGGGTGCGTTGTTCACGTGACTTGTTAGACTCCGGCGGATGACGGGCTACGACGCCGCCGAAGGATTGACGCCGTTCCGCGACGACAGCGGCTACGGCGCGATTCTGTTCGACCGCACCCGGGTGCGGCAAGCGAGCCCGGAATGGTTCTCGCCTGCCTTCTGGGGCGAACGCGCGCGCCCGGTCGACAGCGGCGGTCGCGGCGGGGCCTGGTTCGTGGACGCTCCGTTCGGCCCCAGCCTGCTGCGGCGCTACCTGCGCGGCGGCCTGGTCGCGCGCTTCAACCGCGACCGTTACTGGTGGCGCGGCGCCAACGAGACGCGCAGCTTCGCCGAATTCCGCCTGACCCGCGCGGTGGCCGAGAAGGGCCTGCCGGTGCCGCGTCCGATCGCCGCCTACTATCGCCGCGACGGCTTCTACTACTACGCCGCGATCCTGCTGGAGCGCCTCAACGACGTGCGCTCGCTGGCCGATCGCGCCGCGGTCGCCGGCGACGGCGCGCCCTGGGAGGAGGCTGGCCGGCTGATCGCGCGCTGCCATCGCGTCGGCTTGGACCACGCCGATCTCAACGCCCACAACCTGCTGTTCGACCCCACCGGGCGCGGCTGGGTGATCGATCTGGACCGCGGCCACCTGCACATACCGGCGACCGGTTGGCGCGAGCGCAACCTGGCCCGCCTCAAGCGCTCGCTGCTGAAACTGCGCGGCGCGCGTTCGACGGAAGAGGTCGAACGCGACTACGGCCGTCTGCGCGCGGCCTACGAGCGCGCCTGGGACAAGGGATACTGATGAGCTGGCATCTGCGCCTGCACGGCGTCGGCAACGCATCCGCGGTGGAGTTGGGTTCGGCGATGGCGACCATCGAGCGCGACGGCGCGCCCTGGCTGACCATCGACTGCGGCGGCGAGGGCCTGACCGCCTACCTCGCCCACTACGGGCAGGCGCCGCAGGCCTTGTTCATCACCCACACCCACCTCGACCACGTCGCCGGCTTCGAGCGCCTGTTCGTCTCGACCTATTTCGATCCCGAGCGCCGCGGCCGGGTCAAACTGTACGTACCCGCACCGGTGGTGCCGCTGCTGCACCAGCGCGTGGGCGACTATCCCAACGCGCTGGCCGAGGGCGGGGTGAATTTCTGGGACGCGTTCCAGGTGATCCCGGTCGGCGCCGCGTTCTGGCACCAGGGCGTGCGCCTGGAAGTCTTCGCCACCCGCCACCACTGGCCGGACACCGCCTTCGGCCTGCGCCTGCGCGGCAGCGTGGTCTGGACCGGCGACACCCGGCCGATCCCCGAGGCCCTGGCCAAGTACGCCGACGCCGGCGAGCTGATCGCCCACGATTGCGCCCTGCACGGCAACCCTTCGCACAGCGGTATCGAGGACCTGGAGCGCGAATATCCGCGCGAACTGCTCGCGCGCTGCCTGCTCTACCACTACGCCAGCGCCGGCGAAGGCGACACCCTGGCCGCACGGGGGTATCGTGTGGGTCGACCGGGCGAATGCGTCGCCCTGGCCGAATCCAGCGCAGAGCAGGTGCCGCCGTCGTGAGCGCGTTGCCGGATCCGAAGCAGATGCCATGGGCGCAGGACGTCTACGGGCGTCCGCTGCGCGACCTGCGTTTGTCGGTGATCGAGGCTTGCAACTTCCGTTGCCCCTACTGCATGCCGGCCGAGCGCGTGCCGGACGACTACGGCCTGGACGCCGCCTCGCGCCTGAGCTTCGACGAGATCGAAACACTGGTGCGCGGCTTCGTGCGCGTGGGCGTGCGCAAGCTGCGCCTGACCGGCGGCGAGCCGCTGCTGCGCAAGAATCTGCCGGAGCTGATCGCGCGGCTGGCGGCGATCGACGGCCTCGACGATCTGGCCCTGACCACCAACGGCTCGCTGCTCGCGCGCCAGGCGCGCGCCCTGCGCGAGGCCGGCCTGCGCCGGCTCACGGTCAGCCTGGACGCGCTGGAACCCGAGCTGTTCCGGCGCCTGTCCGGCGGCCGCGGCGAGGTCGCCCAGGTGCTGGCCGGCATCGACGCGGCCCAGGCCGCGGGCTTCGACTCGATCAAGCTCAACTGCGTGGTCCAGCGCGGCGTCAACGACGACCAGGTGCTGCCCCTGGCCGAACGCTTCCGCGGCAGCGGCCACGTGCTGCGCTACATCGAATACATGGACGTGGGCACCTGCAACGGCTGGGACGCCGCGCGCGTGGTGCCTTCGGCGCAATTGCGCGACCGCCTGCACCAGCGCTGGCCGCTGCGCGCGCTGGACGCGCACTACCGCGGCGAAGTCGCGGCGCGCTACGCCTACGCCGACGGCGCCGGCGAAGTCGGCTTCGTGTCCTCGATCAGCGCGCCGTTCTGCGGCGACTGCCACCGCTCGCGGGTGTCCGCCGACGGCCGCCTCTACACCTGTCTGTTCGCCGCCGACGGCGTCGATCTGCGCCCGACCCTGGCCCTGGGCGAGTTCGGCTTGGCCGAACGCGTGGCCGAGCTGTGGTCGCGTCGCGCCGACCGCTACAGCGAACTGCGCGCCGCCGACGCGCCACGCCCGAGTCGGCACGTGGAGATGTTCCTGGTCGGCGGTTGAAGCGCGCGGCGTATCATGGCCGCTGCCCGATCCACCGATACCGCTAGGCGTCCCGTCCTGCCGGAGCCCATCGTTTGAAAGCCCGCAAAGCCAAGCCCGCACCGACGCGTTCCGCGCTGACACATCTGGACTCCGACGGTCGCCCCGCCATGGTCGACGTGTCCGCCAAGGCCACGACCGCGCGCGAGGCGCAGGCGGAGTGCCGGGTGCGCTTTCCGGCCGCGGTCGCCGCGCAATTGCGCGCCAACGGGCTGCGCAGCGCCAAGGGCGGCATCGTCGATACCGCGATCGTGGCCGGCACCCTGGCGGTCAAGCGTACCGCCGAGCTGATTCCGTTCTGCCATCCGCTGCCGATCGACGGCTGCCGGATCGCGATCGACTGGCTGGACGAAAATTCCCTGCGCATCGAATGCCAGGTGCGCACCGTCCATCGCACCGGCGTCGAGATGGAGGCGCTGACCGGCGCCACCGTGGCGGCGTTGACCGTCTACGACATGTGCAAGGCCTTGTCGCACCGGATCGTGATCGGGCCGGCCAAGCTGCTCGCCAAGTCCGGCGGCAAGCGCGACTTCGGGAGCGCGGCGTGAACCGGCTCACCGTGCTGTATTTCGCCAGCCTGCGCGATGCCGCCGGCCGTGCCGACGAGAGCGTGGACACCAACGCCGCCGATCTGCGCGGCCTGTACGCGACGCTGCGCGAGCGCCATGGTTTCGCGCTGCCCGCCGAGCGCTTGCGGGTCGCGGTCGACGGCGCGTTCGCGCACTGGGACGACGCGCCACGCGCCGGCAGCGAAGTGGCCTTCATTCCACCCGTGTCGGGGGGCTGAGCGATGCGCTTTCGTTTGTCCGAAACCCCGTTCGACCCGGCTGCCACGCGCGAATGGCTGATGCGCGACGAGGCCGGCGCCTACGCCAGTTTCGAAGGCTGGGTGCGCGACCATCATCAAGGGCGGGCGGTGCTGGGTCTGCGCTACGAGAGCTATGCGCTGCTGGCCGAACGCGAGGGCGAGAAGATCCTGGCCGAGGCGCTGGAGCGTTTCGCGATCGTCGAGGCGCGCTGCGTGCACCGCGTCGGCGACCTGGGCGTGGGCGAACTGGCGGTCTGGGTCGGCGTCAGCGCCGCGCATCGCGATGCCGCGTTCGCCGCCTGCCGCTACATCATCGACGAGACCAAGGCGCGGGTGCCGATCTGGAAGCACGAGCGCTACCCCGAAGGCGACGCGGGTTGGTTGCATCCGGAGCCGCCGCAGACGCAGGGGTAGGGCGTGTTGTTCGTCGCAAGTACGAAGGTGCGGTCGCGGCTGACACCGCTCCTACCCCAACGCGAAGAGATTCGGATCATGGCGGAGAGGTGGACGATGCGATGCCGCCAGCCGCGGGCGACGGTCGCGCTGAACGCGCTGGCGCTGACGGCGCCCTGGCATCCGCGCTTTCTTACCTCAAGCAGGCCTGTGCCTGGAGCTGCGCGGGCTCGCCGTCCATGGTTCGACCCGCTCGCCGCCAACGGCTATCGGAGTCGCGAGCGGCTTTGCTTGTCTTCCCCCTTTGGAAAAGGGGGATTGAGGGGGATTTGCTTCTGCCACCGCGCGATCCGCGATCCAGGTTCGACCCGCTCACCACGAACGGCTGTCGGAGTCGCGGGCGGCTCCGCTTGTCTTCCCCCTTTGGAAAAGGGGGATTGAGGGGGATTTGCTTCTGCCACCGCGCGAATCCGCGGTCCAGGTTCGACCCGCTCACCACGGACGGCTCCGGGACGGCTTAAGGCGCGACGGTTCCCGTGCGCAAAAGCGCTGAACCGCTCGGCATCGCCCCATGAGGCCGCCCCGAAAAGGTGGCGGCCCCGCCGGCTGACCTCGGCGCCCGCATCAGTCGATACCGTTGCTGCCTTCCGGCCCTGGCGGGATTTTCGACCTAGCGTCGCGAGGGGCCGACGGGGCCACCATAGGACGTGCGCATCTGGCGCGAGACGTGTCGCATGACGCGGCGACAGAATCTGAACGACATAGCTGGAAATCTGGCGGAGAGAGCGGGATTCGAACCCGCGAAGCGGGGTTTAGCCGCTTACACACTTTCCAGGCGTGCTCCTTCAACCACTCGGACACCTCTCCGGGCCTGGGCTGACAGCGACATCCGGCCGGGCTCAGGGCCGGGAATTCTAGCCGTCGCGGCGGTCGTCCACAAGTCGCGGCGTCGCGGTGGCGGCCGTCGCGAACGTCCGTGGCACAATGGACCGATCCGTTCCCGCGCCGCGCCGGCCGCTGCGACAGGGCCTACGGCCGCGGCGCGCGGCGGTACCGACGCAAGCAAGCACACGCAACCAAAGGGTCCGATGTCCTACCTCGTCCTCGCCCGTAAATGGCGCCCCAAGCGTTTCGCCGAACTGGTCGGGCAGGAGCATGTGGTGCGCGCGCTGACCAATGCGCTGGATTCCGGCCGCGTCCACCACGCCTTCCTGTTCACCGGCACCCGCGGCGTGGGCAAGACCACGATCGCGCGCATCTTCGCCAAGTCGCTGAACTGCGAGCGCGGCACCTCGGCCGACCCCTGCGGCGAGTGCAACTCCTGCCGCGACATCGACGCCGGCCGCTTCATCGACCTGCTCGAGATCGACGCCGCCAGCAACACCGGCGTCGACGACGTGCGCGAGGTGATCGACAACGCCCAGTACATGCCCAGCCGCGGGCGGGTCAAGGTCTACCTGATCGACGAAGTGCACATGCTCTCCAAGTCGGCCTTCAACGCCCTGTTGAAGACGCTGGAAGAGCCGCCCGGCCACGTCAAATTCCTGCTCGCCACCACCGACCCGCAGAAGCTGCCGGTGACGGTGCTGTCGCGCTGCCTGCAGTTCAACCTCAAGCGCCTGGACGAGGCGCAGATCTCGGGCCAGATCGGTCGCATCCTCGAGGCCGAGGGCATCGCCGCCGAGCCCGGCGCGATCCGCCAGCTCAGCAAGGCCGCCGATGGCAGCCTGCGCGACGGTCTGTCGCTGCTGGACCAGGCCATCGCCTACACCGGCGGCCAGCTCAGCGACGGCGCGGTCGCGACCATGCTGGGCACGGTCGACCGTACCCGCGTCGGCGCGCTGCTGCAGGCCCTGGCCGACGGCAACGGCAACACGCTGCTGGCCGAGGTCGCGGCCCTGGCCGAATTCTCGCCCGATTGGGGCGGGGTGCTGGACACCTTGAGCGAGGCCCTGCACCGCGTACAGGTGCGTCAGCTGGTGCCCGAGGCGCCGATGGAGACCGACGGCGTCGACGTCGACGCGCTGGCCGCGCGGCTGCGTCCCGAGGTCGTGCAGTTGTGGTATCAGATGGCGCTCAACGGCCGCCGCGATCTGCCGCTGGCGCCCAGCGCGCGCGCCGGTTTCGAAATGAGCGTGCTGCGCATGCTGGCCTTCCGTCCCGCGGCCAGCGAGGACGGGCGCGGTGCTGCGCCCGCTGCGTCCGGCGCGGGCGAGAGCGCGCGCGGCTCCGGTGCCGCCGCGGCGGCCGCCGCCCTGGCCGAGCCGCGAACACGCGCCGCGCCGCCGGCGTCGCCGTTCGACGAGCGTCCCGCGCCCCCCTCGCGCGCCGAACCGGTGCGGACGGAGGCGCCCCGAATGGAAGCGCGCCCAGTAGAAGCGCCCCCGGTAGAAGCGCCCCGAATTGAAGCGCCTCGCATCGAAGCGTCGCGAGCCGAAGCGACCAGTGCACCGGTTGCGCGCAACGACGTGCCCTGGGCGGAGCCGCCCGAGGCAGTCGCACCGCCGCGCCGTCCGCCCGCGCCGCCGGAACCGGTCGCGGCGCGCGACGCCGCACCCGCGTACACCGCGCCGGCTGCGTCGCGCAGCGGCAGCGCCGGCATCGCCGATGCCGAGGCCTGGCACGACTTGGTCGCCAGCAGCGGCCTGCGCGGTCCGGCCCGTTTGCTGGCCGAGCATGCCGGCTTCATCGCCTACGCCGACGGCGCGCTGCGCCTGTCGCTGTCCGCCGACGACGATCACCTGCGCGCGCCGGCCCTGATCCAAATGGTCGCCGACGCCTTGGCGCCGCGCCTGGGCGTGGCCCCGCAGATCCGTTTCGAATCCGCCCAGTCCAGCGAGTCGCTGCGCGAGCGCAACGAGCGCGCGCGCGATCAGCGCCAGTCCTCGGCCGAGGACGCGTTCATGAACGATCCCGACGTGCAGCGCCTGATCTCGCAGCACGGCGCGCGTGTCGTACCGGATTCGATCCGTCCCTTCGACGAGGCTTGAGGACGGCCCCGGCCGGCCCTATTCCAGTGTCATCGCGTCGCGCCCGCGCGCGACGCGGTTCCCCATCACCACGAGACAGGTAGACCACCATGCGCGGCAACATCGCCCAACTCATGCAACAAGCGCAGAAGATGCAGGAAAACGTGCAGCGCGCCCAGGAAGAACTGGCCAAGATCGAAGTCACCGGCAACGCCGGCGGCGGCATGGTCAGCGTGACCATCACCGGCCGCATGGAGTGCCGCAAGGTGCGCATCGATCCCAGCGTGCTCAGCGATCCGGAAATGGCCGAGGATCTGGTCGCGGCCGCGTTCAACGACGCCGTCAACAAGGTCAACGCCGAATCGCAGGCCAAGATGTCCGCCGCCACCGCCGGCATGCCGATTCCGCCCGGCATGAAGATGCCGTTCTGAGTCGCCGGAACGCATCTCCATGAACCTGCATCTGGGTATCACCGCCGGCTTGATCGCCTCGGGCCTGCTCGGCCTGGACCTGTACACGACCTGGGCGATCTGGCGCGAGCCGGACCTGACCGGCGCGCAGAAGGGCCTGCAGTCGGCCTTCGTCTGGCTGCTGCCGCTGTTGGGCGCGATCGTCTGCCTCAACGTCGTGCGCGCGATGAATCGCGAGCCGACGCCGCGCAGCACTTCGTTCACGCCGTCCGAGTGAGTTCGCCGGCATGAGCAGCGCGCTGCTGGAGCAACTGATCGAGGCCTTCCGGGTGCTGCCCGGCGTGGGCCAGAAATCGGCCCAGCGCATGGCCTACCACGTGCTCGAGCGCGAGCGCGCCGGTGGTCAGCGGTTGTCGAACGCGCTTGCCGAGGCGATCGAACACGTAGGCCATTGCAGCCGCTGCCGCGACTTCAGCGAGACCGAGGTCTGCGCCACCTGCGCCAGCGCCGCGCGCGACGCCCACCTGCTGTGCGCGGTGGAGTCGCCCGCCGACCGTCTCGCGATCGAGCAGGCCACCGGCTACCGCGGCCTGTACTTCGTGCTGCAGGGCCGTCTCAGTCCGCTCGACGGCATCGGTCCGCGCGAACTCGGCCTGGACGGCCTGGCCGCGCGCCTGGCCGAGGGCGAAGTGCAGGAACTGATCGTCGCCACCAACCCCACCGTCGAAGGCGAGGCCACCGCGCACTACCTGGCCCAGCTCGCGCGCCAGCACGGCGTGCGCCCCAGCCGGCTCGCGCATGGCGTGCCCTTGGGCGGCGAACTCGAATACGTCGACCGCGGCACCCTGTCGCATGCGTTCGGCAGCCGCAGTGAGATGGGTTGAGAGCCGGGATTCGGGATTAGTGATTCGGGATTGGACGTAGCCGAAGCGAAAACCACCGGGTCCGTGTACCGTAATCCCGAATCCCGAATCCCGAATCCCGAATCCCGGCCTCCCAATGACCGACCCCACCATCTTCGGCAAGATCATCCGCCGCGAAATCCCCGCCGATATCGTCTACGAAGACGACGACCTGATCGCGTTCCGCGATATCGCTCCGCAGGCGCCGGTGCACGTGCTGTTCGTGCCCAAGACCCACGTGCCCACCCTCAACGACCTGCAGCCCGAACAGGCCGAAGTGGTCGGCCGCCTCGCGCATGCCGCGGCGGCGTACGCCCAGCGCGAAGGTTTCGCAGAGGACGGCTACCGCATCGTCATGAACTGCAACGGCGACGGCGGCCAGACCGTGTTCCAGATCCACCTGCATCTGCTGGCCGGCGCCCAGCTTGGGCGCTTCGGTACGCCGCGCTGACGGAAAGATCCTGGCGCTCTGTGCGAGCGGCGTCAGACAGGGATTTGTTTCGATCCCAAGCCGCGATCGCTGTGTCGGGCATGCGTCGTGGTTTGGGGCTCAATCGCGGCTTACGCCGCTTCCACAGTGCGTGCGGACGCGATCATCGCTGCGACTTGGGCGGCGGACATCGTGCGAAGACGCAAGCGAAAACGCCCGGAAATCCCGGGCGTTTTCCTTATCCGCGCGATGCGGCTGGGTTCACCACCAACCCCACCACGGCCACGGCGCCGGACGCGTCATCACCACGTCGACCTGTTCGCGCACCGGCCACAGGTAGACCACTTCGGCGTCGACGATCGGGAAGCGGTAGTCGTACTGGCCGATGCGGCGGTTCTCGTAGCCGCTGATGCGACCAGTGAAGGTCACTTCGCGGTTCTTCTCGAACAAGGCCGGATCGTAGAAGCCGGTACGGCAGGCCAGGAAGCGGCCGCCGATGTCGTCGTTGGCCCAGTAAGGGCGTCCGCTGCTGCCCAGGCGGGTGGAGATCATCACGAAGCAGGTGCGGTTGGCCTGCGGGTCGACCTCGACCACGCGGCCGCCCCAGCGCACGGTCGCGCCGGTGCTGTCGTTGGCGGTGGCGTCGGCCGGTGTGATCGGATTGAACGCGCCCTGCAGCGGTTGCGGCTGGGTCGCGCAGGCGGCCAGCAGGCCGACGCTCGCGGCCAGCAGGACCAGGCGGGGGGTAAGACGGATGCTCATCGGCCTTCTCCATTAGGGCCCGGGCGATGCGCGCGCAGCGCCCTGATCAATTCGCGCTTCTCACGGGCGTCGCGCCGCCCGGGTTCCGCAACAGCGTACCGCCAATCGGCGAAACGGTGGCTGAGCGCCGCCAGCGCCGGGGCCAGGTCCGGTCGGCTGCGGGCCACCCGGTCGGTCCAGTCCTGGGCCGGCTCGTGCGGTTCGCGCGCCAGACCCAGGCGACCGTAACGGCGGCCCAGCGCATGCCAGGCGCGCAGGACCGGGTCGCGTTCGCGCTGGCCACGGCTGCTCAGCCACACCATCCACAGCAGGGTCAGGCCTGCCGCCAGGCCGAACAAGGCTACCAAGCGGCCCGTGTCGAGCCTGTCGATGCCGAAGGGGCGCAGCAGGTTCTGCTGGCGGTTGGCGTCGAAGCCGAGCACGAAGTCGTTCCAACCGCGCCGGGCCCAGTCGCCGAGATTGAAGATCGGGGTGGCCGTGAGCCCGCCGAGCAGGTTGGCGCCCGGGGCGCGGTCGGCCAGGGTGTCGTAGACGCGCTCGGGCGCGACCGCGGCGGTCGGATCCACCCGCACCCAGCCGCGCTGCGGCAGCCAGACTTCGGCCCAGGCGTGCGCATCGGAGCGTCGTACCAGCCAATAGTCGCCGATCGGATTGCGATAGCCGCCGGCATAGCCGGTGACCACGCGCGCCGGGATGCCGGCGTTGCGCATCAGCACCACGAAGGACGAGCTGAAGTGTTCGCAGTAGCCGGCTTTGTAGTCGAACAGGAATTCGTCGACCGCATGCCGCCCGGGCAGGGGCGTGTCCAGGGTGTAGGCGAATTCGCGATGGACCCAGTCCAGCGCGCGCTGCACCAGCGCCGCGTCGTTGCTGCCCAGCTCGCGCCGCCAGCGCAGCGCGAGCGTGCGGGTGCGCGGGTTGTAGCCCTCGGGTAGGCGCAGGGCAGCCTCGCGCAGCACGCTTTGCAACTGCGGCTGATAACTCAGCGGCGGCGCCGAGCGCAGGCGCCAGCGGCTGAGCGCGGTCAGCGGGCGCGCGGTGAACAAGCCGTGATCGATCGACAACCGGGTATCCGGCGGCGCCGCCAGCGGCAGGTCCAGCGCGACCAACTGACGGCCGTCGGTGGGTTCGAGTTCGATCTCGTAGTCCCAGCGCGCGTCGCCCGGTTGAGTTTGGGCCGGCGGTAGCCCGCGATACCACCGCGGCTGGGTCCATTCGCGGCCGTCGAAGTCCCACAGCACCGGGCCGCGCCAGTACATCTGCGAGGGTCGCGGCACCGCGCCGTTGAAACGCACGCGCAGGGTCGGCGTTTCGTCGTTCATCAACTCGGCCCAGCCGCCCGGGGTCATGCTGCCGGACAGGCCGGGCCGGCTCAGCGAGCGGTCGGGCACGCCCCACAATGGGGTGCCCAGGCGCGGAAACAGCCAGAACGCCGCCAGCGCCAGCGGCAGGCCGATCGCGACCAGGCGCGCGATCCCGGCCAGGCGCTGCCAATGGCCGAGCCGACGCACGCGTTCGCCGGATTCGAACTCGGCCAGGCGTTGCAGCGTCGCCAGCGCCAGCAGCGCCGCGATCAGGCCCAGCACCAGCGACAAGGGCCCCTGGTCGAGCAGGAAGGTACCGAACGGCGCGAACAGGGCGAAGCCGATCAGGCTGCGCGCATCGCGCAGGGTCGAGGTCTCGGCGGGCTTGATCGCGAGCATCGCCGCAAGCAGCGCGCAGCCGGTGTCGCGGCCGATGCCGAAGTTCATCTGCATCATCACCGCGCCGATCAGCACCAGCGCCAGCAGCGCGCGCACCACGAAGTTGAGCGGGCGGCGCCAGGCCAGCAGCGCGATCGCGATGCCGCAGGCGGCGATCAGCGCGGCCAGCAGCGGCGTGAGCTGCAACAGCAGCGGCAGCATGCACGCGGCCGCGGTCGACAGGGTCCAGGCCCGGCTGCCCGAATCCAGCAAGGGCGAGTTCGACTTAGGCATGCGGCATCAGCGCGAGCGCGCGCAGGCAGGCATGACGATGCGCGCCGCCGCTGCTGGGGCCCAGCTCGGGCTGCCCCGGCAGCATCAGTCGATAGCGGCGGCCGTCGCGTTCGGCTTCGTCGACCCAACGCGCCAGGCGCGCGATCCGCGCCTCGTAGCCCAGCGCGAGCACCGCGCGCCAGTCCAGCACCACATCGGCGCCCAGCGGCTGTTCGTATTCGCGCACCAGCAGCGCGTCGCGCCGCGCCGAAGGTTTCCACGCGATCGCGCGACGCGCGTCGCCGCTACGGTAGCCGCGCAGGTGATGGACGTCGTCGCCGCTGGGATGCAGGCGGGTCTGGATCTGATCGCCGCTGCCGGTCGGCAGCGGAGGGCCGTGCGGTTCCGGGGCTGGATACACCAGCAAGGGCGCGTCCGGCCAGACGTAGGCCCAGGCGCGCGCCAGGCCGAGCGGACGTGTGGTCGATACGCGCAGGCGCGGCAGCTCAAACCAGCCACGCTGGCGCGTCGCGAAGCTCAGTTCGGCCTCGCCGCTGCCGGCGTCCAGGTCCAGCGGCGCTAGCGCATCGCTGTCGCCGTCGTCGTCCACGCGCAGGCCGCGGCGCGCGCGTTCGGGCGGCGCCTTGGCGTGCACGCGCACGCGCAGCGGCTGGCCGGCGGCGATCGGTTCGGCGTCGATCGCGACCACGCTCAGGCCGGTGAGCTGCATCTGCGCCGCGATCAGGCTGGCCAGCCCGGCGCCGGACAGCAGCAGAGCGAGCAGCAGCGCGGGATTGTTGTTGTAGTTCAGCGCGCCCAGCAGCATCGACATCAGCGCGACCGCGAAGAACAAGCCGAAGCCGGTCGGCAGCACGTACACGCGGCCACGGTGGAAGGTCGCCGGCAAGGCCTCCGGATCGCGCGGTCGCGCGAACTTGCGCAGGCGCGCGCGCAGGCCGGGGCGCGGACGGTCCGCCATCGCGCTCAGTCCACCGGCACCGCGTGCAGAATCGCCTTGGCCAGGGCGCCGTCGTGTCCGGCATCGGCGTCGGCGACCAGGCGGTGCGCGGCGACCGGCGCGAACAGCGCCTGCACGTCCTCGGGCAGCACGTGCGCGCGGCCCAGCAGCAGGGCGTAGGCGCGCGCGGCGCGCAGCAGGGCCAGGCCGGCGCGTGGCGACAGGCCCACGCGCACGCCCGGATGGCGGCGGCTGCGCGCGAGCAGCGCCTGCACATAGCCGATCAAAGCGTCGCTGGCGTGCACCGCGTTGACCGCGCCGCGCGCCGCGATCACGTCCTCGCTGCCCAGGATCGGCAGGGTCTGGGCGATCAGGTCGCGGCGATTGGCGCCGGCCAGCAGGTCGCGTTCGGCGGCCTCGCCCGGGTAGCCCAGCGCCAGTCGCAATAAGAAGCGGTCGAGTTGCGAGTCAGGTAGCGGATAGGTGCCGGCCAGGTCGACCGGGTTCTGGGTCGCGATCACGAAGAACGGATCGGGCAGGGCATGGGTGGTGCCGTCGACGGTGACCTGGTGCTCGGCCATGGCCTCCAGCAACGCGCTTTGGGTGCGCGGCGGCGCGCGGTTGATCTCGTCGGCCAGCAATACCTGCGTGAACACCGGGCCCGGATGGAACTGGAAACTGCGCGCCTGCGGATCGAACACCGACACGCCGACCACGTCGGCCGGCAACAGGTCGGAGGTGAACTGCACGCGCTGGAACTCCAGCCCCAAGGTCGCGGCCAGGGCGTGCGCGAGCGTGGTCTTGCCCAGTCCGGGCAGGTCCTCGATCAGCAGATGGCCGTCCGACAGCAGGGCCACGAACGCGAGCCGGACTTCGTGCGGCTTGCCCAGCACCAGGCCGTTGACCTGCGCTTGCGCGCGATCGAGGGCGTCGCGCAGGCCATCGGTTAGCATGGATGCCGTCGTGGGGGATGCCGCCATCGTGCTCGTCTCCTGAGAATCGCGTCGAAAATCCGGAGCGCGCCGCATTGCGGCCGCTGCGTCCGGTGCGCGACGGGCAGGGCGCCTATGCGCCACGTCCGCCCGCGTCGAGTCCATCAGAGTGTAACGAGGTCGCGAGTCGATGCGGGATGCGGAACAGCTTGCTGCAAACCAGGCGGATGCGAACGAGGTCGATGTCCATCGGGACCTTGTGATGCGCCGCACTTTTTGGGTTTTGTGGACGCTGGTCCTGTCGCTCAAGTTGCTGGTCGCCGCGCGCCTGCCCTTGTTCGTGGACGAGGCCTTCTATTGGTGGGAAGGGCGGCATCCGGCCGCGGCCTATTCCGACCTGCCCGGTCTGACCGCCTGGCTCGCGCGCCTGGGCACCACCATCGGCGGCGAACACACCCTGGCTTTGCGCGCGCCGTTCCTGGCGATCGCCGCGCTGCTGCCCTTGCTGGTGCAACGCATCGCCGCGCGCGAATACGGTATGCGCGCTGGCTGGCAGGCGGCCTGTTTCGCGCTGCTGCTGCCCTTGGGCGGCACGCTGGGCCTGCTGGCCTTGCCGGACGCGGCGATGGCGCTGGCGACCTTGCTGTGCATGGACGCGGGTGCGCGCCTGCTGCGTCGCGTCGATGCCGCCACCGCGCTGGAACTGGCCGCCGGCCTGAGCATAGGCGCGCTCAGCCATTACCGTTTCATCGCCGTGATCGGCGTGGGTTTCTTGGCTTTGCTGATGTTGGCCGATGGCCGCCGCGCCTTGCGCGACGTGCGCACCCTGACCGCGATCGCAATCGGCGCTTCGGCCTGGGCGCCGCTGGTGTTCTGGAACGTCGAGAACGCCGAGGCCGGCCTGCGTTTCCAGTTGGTCGATCGCCATCCCTGGGCCTTCCACGGCGACGGCCTGTGGTTCGTCGCGATCCAGGCTCTGCTGGTCACGCCGCCGCTGTTCCTGGCGCTGATGCTGGCGGCCAAGCGCGGTTATCGCGCCCACGCGCAGGCGACGCGCTACTTCGCCCTGCTGGGCGGTCTGCTGGTGTTGGGTTTCTTCGCCCTGGGTTTCTTCGCCGACACCGAGCGCGTGAGTTTCCACTGGCCCTTGCCCGGCTATTTCGCACTGCTGCCCTTGTTGCCGGCGCTGCTGGCACAGTGGCCGCGCTGGGCGCGGCGCCTGACCTGGATCGCGGCCGCGCTGGGCCTGTTGTCGATGCTGGGCTACTACGTCGCGGTGTCGGTGCCGCAGGTGCGCGCGCTGAGCGCGGCGCAGAAGTGGTATCCGAGCAACTTCGCCGGTTGGGACGAGCTGGCCGCGAGCGTGCGCGCGCGACGCGCGCGCATGCCGGCCGGCACGCGCCTGATCGCCGACAACTTCAAGGTCGCCGCCGAGCTGGGTTTCGCCCTGCGCGATCCGCGCATCGCGGTGCTCGATCATCCGCTCAATCACAAGCACGGCCGCGCGCCGCAGCTGCAACTGTGGGGCCTGAGCAGCGCGGGGCGCGCCGACTGGGGCGATGCGCCGGTGCTGCTGGTGGTGGGCGCCAGCGAGGTCGAGTACAAGAACCTGCTCGATCGCTACCAGGCCTTGTGCGCGATGGTCGGGCCGCTGCCGCCGCCGCAAGTGCTCAACGTCGATCATGGCCGCCAGCGGTTCCTGCTGTTCGCGCTGGACCGTCCGCGCACGGGCGCGTGCACGACGCCGGCGATGGCCTGGATCGACACGCCCGAATCGCGCGCGCGCATCGGTCGCCGCTTCGACCTGCGCGGTTGGGCGTTCAAGGACGGGGTCGGATTGGATAGCGTCGAGGTCACCCTCGACGGGCGCGTGGTCGCGCAGGCGCACTACGGCCTGGAACGCCTGGACGTGCAGGCCTATTGGGCGCGTTCGCGCGATCCGCGGCAGCCGCAGGTGGGGTTCACCGCGCAGGTCGCGCTGGACGCGGGCGTGGCGCCGGGCCGGCATTGGCTGGGTCTGCGCCTGCGCGGGCGCGACGGCAGCGTCGAGACCTGGTCGGAGCAGCCGGTCGAACTGGTCGACGCGGCGCCCTGAGTCGGAACCGCGCCGACGCGCTGCGCGCGCGTCGACGCGCGTGCGCTCACTCCTGCGGCGCGACGTCCAGATAACCGCCGGCGGCGGCCACCGTGGCCCACAGATCGGGCTTGGCCTTGAACGAACGGTCGAACAGACGTTCTGCGCCCGCGCGATCGCCCTGGATCAGGTAATACGCGCCGATCTCGGCCAGCTTGGTTTCGTCGCCGTCGTTCACGCTCAGGAAGCGATCGAACATCGCCTTGGCCTTGTCCCACTCGCCGGCCTCGCGATAGACGCGGGCGATGCGGTAGAAGTCGGTGTCCTCGGGCTTGCCGGCCAGCACTTGGTCGAACAGCGCCTGGCCTTCGGCCTTATGGCCGCCGAGGTAGTAGACGCGGCCGACCGCGATGCGTTCCCAGCTGCCCTTGCCGGCCAGCGCGGTGGCGGTCTGCAGCAGGGCCATGGCGGCATCGGGCTTGGGCTTGTCGCGGTAGGACGGCGCCGCGACCTTCTGCGCGGCGGTGCCCACCGCGATACCCGAGACGAACAAAACTCCCGCGACGGCTGCGGTGCGAATCTTCATGCTGGTTTTCCCCCTGGATAGTGCCGCGAGCATAGCCAAGGTCTGCTCGCCCGTGAGGCGCGCGTGGCTGCGTTTGCGTCGAAGCGGTGCCGGACTAGGGCAGGGCGTAGCCGGCCACGCGCAGCAGGCGAGCGGTTTCGATCAGCGGCAGGCCGATCAGGGCGCTGGGGTCGCGGTTGTCGATCGCGTCGAACAAGCTGATGCCCAGTCCCTCGGATTTGAAGCTGCCGGCGCAGTCGTAGGGCTGCTCGGCGTCGACGTAGCGTTCGATTTCGGCGCGGCTCAGTGCGCGGAAGCGCACCACGGTGACGTCCAGGGCGCCCTGCGTGGCCTGGCCGCCGCGGGCCAGGCTCAGCGCGGTCAGGAAGCGCACCTCGCGCCCCGACATCGACGCCAGCTGAGCGATCGCGCCGGCGCGGTCGCCGGGCTTGCCGATCGGGCGGCCGTCGAACTCGGCGACCTGGTCCGAACCCAGCGCCCAGGCCCCGGGCCTGCGCGCGGCGACCTCCTCGGCCTTGGCCCGGGCCAGGCGCTGGGCCAGGTCCAGCGGCGATTCGCCCGGGCGCGGGGTCTCGTCGACCCGCGGGCGCTCGCAGTCGAAGGGCAGGCGCAGGCGCTGCAGCAGCTCGCGCCGATAGACCGAGGTCGAGGCCAGCACCAGCGGCGCCGGGGGCGGGGAGGCGGGCATGGCGGCCGCGTTCAGGCCAGCGGCGCGCGCGCGCGCTCGATCTGCGACAGCTGCTGCTCGATCCGGCCGCGCGCGGCGTCGATCGAGGCCCGGACCTCGGCCAGCTGCTCGGGGCTGGCCGAATTGCCGTGGTCGCGCAGCCACAGGCGCTGGCGCAGCATTTCGCGCATGGCGTCGCCGACCGGGTCCAGAGTCAGGTCGCCGGCGACCGCCTCGATCTCGGCCCGGGCCGTGCGCAGGCGGGCTTCCAGGGCATCGGCGGCGTCCAGCAGCTCGCGCACCGCGCGCTGGTGGCGGCCGGAGCCGCGGCGCAGGCCGAACGCGACCACGGCGGCGGCCGCCAGCGCGGCCAGAAGCAGGATCAGGGTGGTGGTCACGGCGGAGTCGGCTGAACGCAGGGAAAGCCGAAGTCTGACCCGAGGGCCCAGCCGGCGGCAAATCCCCGCCAGGCCTGGATTTCCGGTTTGACATCAGGGGGTTGGGTCTCTAACATTCCGCGGCTTATGTCAGCGGACGTGCCAGCCGGGCGGGTGCCCGAAGTACTCGATGCCTGGCGCCTGGTGGCCGCAAGGCGCGGCGTCGAGGGGCGCGTGCCGTTGTCGTCGTTCAAGCGGCTGCAGGACAGTCTGCTCGATACCGAGGGTGACGTGACGTTCTCGTTGGATTTCGCCAACGACGAACTGCAGGTGCCCTACGTCGAGTTGAAGATCGATACGGCGTTGCCGCTGCTATGCCAGCGCAGCCTGGAGCGGTTCCTGCTGCCGGTGCAGATCGTGCAGCGCCTGGGCTTGATCCGCGAGGAAGCGGACGAGGCCGGGCTGCCGCCGGGTTACGAACCGCTGCTGATGCCGGAAGACGGCCAGCTGCGGACCATCGAACTGGTCGAGGACGAACTCATCCTCGCCGTACCGGTGGTGCCGATGGCTCCGGGCACGGAAGCGATGGAGCGGGACTGGCCGGCCACCGAGGCCGAACAGGAACGCACCCATCCCTTCGCGGCGTTGTCGGCGTTGAAGAACAAATCGAACTGATCCACCGCGGCGCTCCGCAAGACGCGCCCGGGCAGTACCGCAAACTCTCAGTTTCAGTTTCCACAGTTTCTCTTGGAGCAAGACCATGGCTGTCCAGAAGTCCCGCGTTTCCCCGTCCCGCCGCGGCCAGCGCCGCGCCCATGACGCGCTGACCAGCAAGCAGCTGGCCACCGACCCGACCACCGGCGAGACCCACATCCGCCACCACGTCACCGCCGACGGCTACTACCGCGGCAAGAAGGTGATCAACACCCAGTCCAAGGTCGCCGACGAAGAGTAATCTTCGCTTCGCCCGTCGCGCCGCGCGCACGCACCAGCGGCGCGCGGGGCCGTCGCCGATCCGGCCGCCGCTGTCATAGCGCGCGGAACCAACACGTGCTTACCCAGCACGCGGGACCTGCGGCCGCCACGGCGGGGTTCCGCCGCCAGCGCGTCTGGCGGAATGGCCCGATCGGGCCTGGCTACGGTTCCGCAGCGGAGTGGTGATGACTGAGCAGCGCAAGCAAGACCGGATCTATTCGCGTGTCGCGGGCACCGGCAGCTATCTGCCGGAAAAGATCCTGACCAACGACGACCTCGCCAAGATGGTCGACACCAGCGACGAGTGGATCGCGGCCCGTACCGGCATCCGCGAACGCCACGTCGCCGCCGAAGGCGAAACCACCTGCGATCTGGCCTACCACGCCTCGCTGCGCGCGCTCGAAGCCGCCGGCGTCGCCGCGCAGGACCTGGACCTGATCGTGCTCGGCACGACCACGCCCGACCTGATTTTCCCGTCCACCGCCTGCCTGTTGCAGCACCGCCTGGGCGCCAACGGCTGCCCCGCGTTCGACGTCAACGCCGCCTGCTCGGGCTTCGTCTATGCGTTGACGGTGGCGGACAAGTTCATCCAGTCCGGCGCGGCCAAGACCGTGCTGGTGGTGGGCTCGGAAACCCTGACCCGCATGATCGACTGGAGCGACCGCGGCACCTGCGTGCTGTTCGGCGACGGCGCCGGCGCGGTCGTACTCAAGGCCGACAGCGAAACCGGCATCCTCAGCACCCATCTGCACGCCGACGGCGGCAAGAAGGAACTGCTGTGGAACCCGGTCGGCGTCTCGGTCGGCTTCAAGCCGGAAGAGCACAACGCCGGCGTGAAGGTGATGATGACCGGCAACGAGGTCTTCAAGCACGCGGTCAAGGCGCTGGATTCGGTGGTCGAGGAGACCCTGGAAGCCAACGGCCTGGACCGCCACGACATCGACTGGCTGATTCCGCATCAGGCCAACCTGCGCATTATCGAAGCCACGGCCAAGCGCCTGGACATGCCGATGGAGCGCGTGGTGGTCACCGTCGACAAGCACGGCAACACCTCCTCGGGCTCGGTGCCGCTGGCGCTGGACGAAGCGGTGCGCGACGGCCGCGTGCAGCGCGGCCAGCTGGTGCTGCTGGAGGCCTTCGGCGGCGGTTTCACCTGGGGCTCGGCGCTGCTGCGCTACTGACCGGCTCGGTCTTCGCCGCCTCATCCGACGCGCCCGGCTTGCCGGGCGCGTTCGTTTTCGCGCCTGAATTCGCGTCTTTGGAAACTGTCGCAATGCGTCACGATACGCGCGAGTACAGACGATGACGCGGTTTGCCTCGTATCATGCCGGTCCTTGACGAACTGGACCGGCGTTCGCGCCACGACTCGATGAGCCACGACTCCCTCGCTTTCGTGTTTCCCGGACAGGGCTCGCAATCGCTGGGCATGCTCGCCGATCTGTCCGAGCTGCATCCGCTGATCCGCGAAACCTTTGCCGAGGCTAGCGACGGCGCCGCGACCGACCTGTGGGCGCTGAGCCAGGGCGGTCCGGAAGAAATGCTCAACCGCACCGAATACACCCAGCCGGCGCTGCTCGCCGCGGGCGTGGCGGTGTGGCGCCTGTGGCAGACCCAGGGCGGCGCGCAGCCGGCGCTGCTGTCGGGCCACAGCCTGGGCGAGTACACCGCCCTGGTCGCCGCCGGCGCGCTGTCGCTGAAGGACGCCGCCCATCTGGTGCGCCTGCGCGGACAGTTCATGCAGGACGCCGCGCCCGCGGGCACCGGTGCGATGGCCGCCGTGCTCGGCGCCGAGGACGCGCTGGTGCAGGAAGTCTGCGCCGCGGTGTCCGGCAAGGACGTGGTGGTGCCGGCGAACTACAACTCGCCCGGCCAGATCGTGATCGGCGGCCATGCCGCCGCGGTCGACGCCGCGCTGACCCTGCTGGCCGAACGCGGCGTGCGCAAGGCGGTCAAGCTGGCCGTGAGCGTGCCTTCGCACACCCCGCTGATGCGCGACGCCGCCAACCGCCTCGGCGAGGCGATGGCTGGCCTGAGCTGGCGCCAGCCCGCGCTGCCGGTGGTGCAGAACGTCGACGCCCAGGCGCATGCCGAGCTCGACGCGATCCGCGACGCGCTGGTGCGCCAGCTTTATCTGCCGGTGCAGTGGACCGGCTGCGTGCAGGCCCTGGCCGCGCGCGGCGCGACGCGCGTGGCCGAATGCGGCCCCGGCAAGGTCCTCAGCGGCCTGGCCAAGCGCATCGACAAGTCGCTGGACGCGCGCCCGCTGGGCACGGTCGGCGATTTCGAGGCCGCCTTGGCGGACTGGTCGCAGGCCTGAACCCTATCCTGGTCAGGCTGGCTGCGCGCTCCGCCCGTTTCGGGCGATGATCGCGCCGACGCCGCACCGAACCGTCGCCGCAGCGAATAGAAAGAAACGGAGCACTACATGAGCACTGGACCCCTAGCGGGCGAAATCGCCCTGGTCACCGGCGCCAGCCGCGGCATCGGCGCGGCGATCGCCGACGAACTGGCCGCGCAAGGCGCGACCGTGATCGGCACCGCCACCAGCGACGCCGGCGCCGCCGCGATCGGCGAGCGCCTGGCCGCGCACGGCGGCCACGGCCGCACCCTGGACGTCGCCGACCCGGCCTCGATCGAGGCGGTGATCGACGCGATCGGCAAGGACATCGGCGCGATCTCGATCCTGGTCAACAACGCCGGCATCACCCGCGACAACCTGCTGATGCGCATGAAGGACGAGGACTGGCAGGCCATCCTCGACACCAACCTGACCAGCGTGTTCCGCACCAGCAAGGCGGTGATGCGCGCGATGATGAAGGCGCGCAAGGGCCGCATCGTCAATATCGCCTCGGTGATCGGCGTGACCGGCAACGCCGGCCAGGCCAACTACGCCGCGGCTAAGGCCGGCATCATCGCCTTCAGCAAGTCGATGGCGCGCGAGATCGGCAGCCGCGGCATCACCGTCAACGTGGTCGCGCCCGGCTTCATCGACACCGACATGACCCGCTCGCTGCCCGAGGACGCGAAAAACGCGATGCTCGGCCAGATCGCGCTGGGCCGTTTCGGCGAACCGGCCGACATCGCCCGCGCGGTGGCGTTCCTGGCCGGCCCCAGCGCGGCCTACATCACCGGCGAGACCCTGCACGTCAACGGCGGCATGTACATGCCATGAGCCGTCGTTGCCAAGCGTAAACGATTGAACCAAAAGGGGTTTCGCGCATGCTCGCGAACGCCCCCGATTCCATTAGACTATTCCATCGAAAACCCCTCACGGGAGGAGCACAAACTCATGAGCAGCATCGAAGAACGCGTCAAGAAGATCGTGGTCGAACAGCTTGGCGTTAAGGAAGAAGAAGTCACCAACAACGCTTCGTTCGTCGACGACCTCGGCGCTGATTCGCTCGACACCGTCGAGCTGGTGATGGCGCTCGAAGAAGAATTCGAGTGCGAGATCCCGGACGAAGAGGCCGAGAAGATCACCTCGGTGCAGCAGGCGATCGATTACGTCAAGGCGCACGTCAAGTCGTAATCGGCGTAGGCGGCGCGGCGGCCAGCGCGAGCGGACCGCCGGCGTCGTCGGCAAAACCAAACCGGGGCCGCATTGCGGCCCCGCGTTTTTAGGGCCGGTGGATACGCCGGCGTAGCGTCAGCAACCCGCGTCAACAATCGCGTCAACAGTACGGAGTGCTCCATGTCCAACCGTCGCGTAGTGATCACCGGCCTCGGCATCGTTTCCCCGCTTGGCAACGATCTGGCCAGCAACTGGGACGGCATCGTCAACGGCCGCTCCGGCATCGGTCCGATCACCTGGTTCGACGCGTCCAACTTCACCACCCGCATCGCCGGCGAAGTCCGCGACTTCGACATCGGCAAGTGGGTCGGTCCGAAGGACGCCAAGAAGATGGACGAGTTCATCCATTACGGCGTCGCCGCCTCGATGATGGCGATGGAGGACGCGGGCCTGGTCGTGGACGAGTCCAACGCCGAGCGCATCGGCGCGCTGATCGGCTCGGGCATCGGCGGCCTGCTCGGCATCGAGGAGCAGACCATCAAGTACCACGAGGGCGGCCCGCGCAAGATCTCGCCGTTCTACGTGCCCAGCACCATCATCAACATGCTGCCCGGCCAGGTCTCGCTGCTGACCGGCATCAAGGGCCCCAATTTCTCCGCCGTCTCGGCCTGCGCCACCTCCAACCATTCCATTGGCATGGCGATGCGCATGATCCAGTACGGCGACGCCGACGTGATGATCGCGGGCGGCGCCGAGCGCGGCGCCTCGCAGACCTCGGTCGGCGGTTTCTGCTCGATGAAGGCGATGTCGACGCGCAACGACGATCCCACCCGCGCCTCGCGCCCCTGGGACAAGGACCGCGACGGCTTCGTGCTCGGCGACGGCGCCGGCATCCTGGTGCTGGAGGAGTACGAGCGCGCCAAGGCGCGCGGTGCGCGCATCTACTGCGAGCTGGCCGGTTTCGGCGCCAGTTCCGACGCCTTCCACATGACCGCGCCCAGCGAGAACGGCGAAGGCCCGGCGCGCTGCATGGCGGCCGCGTTCAAGGACGCCAAGATCAATCCCGAGGACGTGGCCTACCTCAACGCCCACGGCACCTCGACCCCGCTGGGCGATCTGGCCGAAACCCTGGCGATCAAGCGCGCGCTCGGCGACCACGCCTACAAGACCATGGTCAGCTCGACCAAGTCGATGACCGGCCACCTGCTGGGCGCGGCCGGCGGCGCCGAGGCGATCTACTCGGTGCTGGCGCTGCACCACGGCATCATCCCGCCGACCATCAACCTGGACCAGCCGGGCGAGGGTTGCGACCTGGACTACGTGCCCAACGTGGCGCGCGAGAAGAAGGTCGACGTCACCGTCTCCAACGGTTTCGGTTTCGGCGGCACCAACGGCACCCTGGTGTTCAAGCGGATCTGATCCGCGCACCCTCGGCGCTCGCCGCGGCGAGGTCCGGTCGCCTCTGCACCGGACCTGTCGCCGCGCCCGCCGGATTTCCGCGCGTATCGGCTTTGCGCCGCGACGACGCCGCGAGCGGATCGCCGCTCGCGGCCGGTTCGCTTCCGCGTCGCACTCGCACGCTCGCGCCGCGCCGGTATAAGGTTCGACCATCATGCTGCTGACCCGCGCGCTGCCCGCCACCGTCGATCTGTTGTCTCTGCAGCGCCTGGCGCCGCAGCGCTATCCCATGCTGCTGGAATCCAGCGCCGACGGCACCGCGCAGGGCCGCTGGGACCTGTTGCTGGCCGCTAACGGCGCGTCGCTGCAACTGGACCCCGACGGTACCGTGCGCGACCAGGACGGGGGCGCGCGCGCCGGCGATTTCCTGTCCGCGCTCGACGCCGACTGGCGCGCCCAGCGGGTCGCGCGCGACGAGCCGCGCTGGCCGTTCCGCGGCGGCTGGGCGCTGCTGTTCGGCTACGAGCTGGCCGCGCAGGTCGAGCCGGTGCTGCGCCTGCCGGCGGCGCCGGGCGGCCTGCCGGTGGCCTTGGCCCTGCGCTGCCCGGCCGCGCTGCTGCGCGACCGCGCCAGCGGCGACTGCATCGTGCTGGCCGAGACCGATCACGCGGACATGCTCGATGCGATCGTCGCCGACATCGAGCGCGTGGCCGCGCTGGCGCCGTTGCCCGAATGGCAGCCGCCGCAGACGATCGAGGAAGACGCGCCGCAGCGCTACACCGACGGCGTTGCGCGCGTGCTCGACTACCTGCTCGCCGGCGACGTATTCCAGGTCAATCTCTCGCGCGGCTGGCGCGCGCGCTTCGACGCGCCGCTGGCGCCCGCGGCCCTGTTCCAGCGCCTGCGCCAGCACAATCCTGCGCCGTTCGCCGGCCTGTTCGCCGGCCCCGACTGGGCCGTGGTCAGCGCCTCGCCCGAGCGCCTGGTATCGGTGCGCGGCGACGTGGTCGAGACCCGGCCCATCGCCGGCACCCGCCCGCGCGTGGCCGGCGACGACGACCTGGCGCGCATCCGCGAGCTGGTCGGGCATCCCAAGGAGCGCGCCGAGCACGTGATGCTGATCGATCTGGAGCGCAACGACCTGGGCCGGGTGTGCACACCGGGCAGCGTCGAAGTCGACGAACTGATGACGGTCGAGAGCTACGCCCACGTCCACCACATCGTCAGCAACGTGCGCGGCCGCCTGCGCACGGACGCGAGCCCGGGCGAGACCATCCGTGCGGTATTTCCGGGCGGCACCATCACCGGCTGCCCCAAGGTGCGCTGCATGCAGATCATCGCCGAGCTCGAAGGCGGCGGTCGCGGCGTCTACACCGGCGCGATGGGCTGGCTCAACCGCGACGGCGACCTCGACCTCAACATCCTGATCCGCAGCGCCGAGCTGGAAGGCCAAGAGCTACGTTTCCGCACCGGCGCCGGCATCGTCGCCGACTCCGATCCGCAGCGCGAGCTAGACGAGACCCGCGCTAAGGCGCGCGGCATGCTGCGCGCGCTGGGCGTGGCCGGATGAACGCGCGCGTCTACGTCGGCGAGCGAGCCGCGCAGGCGCTGCCCTTGCTGGACCGCGGCTACGCCTATGGCGACGGCCTGTTCGAAACCCTGCGCGCGCATCGCGGCCAGCTGCCGTGGTGGGACGCGCACTGGCGGCGCTTGAACCGCGGCGCGGCGCGCCTGCGCCTGCCGCTGCCGCGTCCCGACTACGTGCGCGCCGAGGCCGAGCGCCTGCTCGACGGCGCCGATGCGGTGCTGAAGCTGATCGTGAGCCGGGGAGCGGGCGGGCGAGGGTACGCGCCGCCGACCGATGCGCCGCCGACCTGGTTGCTGTCCACCCATCCGCTGCCGCCGCCGGCACCGGCCGAGGGGCTGCGTCTGCGTTGGTGCGAGACTCGCTTGGCGACGCCGTCGGCGCTGGCCGGGTTGAAGCACTGCAACCGCCTGGAGCAGGTCCTGGCGCGCGCCGAATGGGACGCCGCCGAGATCCATGAAGGCCTGATGCGCGACGGCGAAGGCGCGGTGGTGTGCGCGACCGCGGCCAACCTGTTCGTGCTGCGCGAGGGCCGCTGGTGGACGCCCAGCGTGGACCGCTGCGGCGTCGCCGGGGTGTGCCGGGAGCAGGTGCTGGCGATCCTGGGCGAAGCCGCGGCCGAAACCGCGACCCTGTCGCAAGACGCGCTGGAAAGCGCGGACGCGGTTTTCCTGTGCAATGCCGTGCGCGGTATCCTGCCGGTCGCCCGCCTGGGCGAGCGCGTATGGCCCTCGCATCCCGCGGTGGCCGGCCTGCAGCGCCGCCTGGCCGAGTCGCATCCCGCATTCGAATCTGCAGCCCCGCCGGGCTCGGAGGTGTCGTGAGTCGTAAAACCAAGCGCCGTGTCGGCGGTTTCTTCCTGCTGCTGGTGTTGGCCGCCGTGGTCGCGGGCGGCTGGCTGTTCCAGCGCTACGTGCGCTTCGCCGACGCTCCGCTGTCCGGCCTGCAGGCCGGGCAAAGCCTGATCGTCGAACGCGGCGACTCGCTGCCGGTGGTGCTGCGCAAGCTGCGCGAGGCCGGCGTGAGCGGCGGCGACGCGCTGGAGTGGCGCGCATTGGCCAAGCACCTGGGCGCCGCCGGCCGCCTGCAGGTGGGCGAGTACGCGCTCGAGCCCGGCACCACGCCGCGCGAGCTGCTGATCGCGATGCGCGACGGCCGCGTGGTCAGCCATCGTTTCACCGTGATCGAGGGTTGGAACCTGCGCGATCTGCGCGCGGCGCTGGCGCGCAAGCAGGACCTGAAGCAGGAAGCCGCCAAGCTCGACGATGCGGCGCTGATGAAGGCGCTGGGCCGGCCGGGCCAGCATCCGGAAGGGCGCTTCCTGCCCGAGACCTATCTCTACACCGGCGGCGACAGCGACCTGGACGTGCTCAAGCGCGCCTGCGACGCCATGGACAAGGCGCTCGATGCGGCCTGGGAAGGCCGCGACAAGAACAGCGTGCTCAAGAGCCGCGAGGAAATGCTGATCCTGGCCTCGATCGTCGAGAAGGAAACCGGCATCGCCTCCGAGCGCCCGCAGATCGCCGGCCTGTTCGAGCGCCGGCTCAAGCTGGGCATGAAGCTGGAAACCGACCCCACCGTGATCTACGGCCTGGGCGCCGGCTACGACGGCAACATCCGCAAGCGCGACCTGCAGACCGACACGCCTTACA
Organism: Lysobacter sp. Root983; assembly: GCF_001429345.1. Lineage (NCBI taxonomy): Bacteria > Pseudomonadati > Pseudomonadota > Gammaproteobacteria > Lysobacterales > Lysobacteraceae > Lysobacter > Lysobacter sp. Root983. The sequence continues at coordinate 241,087 of NZ_LMJO01000017.1, read as the reverse complement.
ACACCTACACCCGCACCGGCCTGCCGCCGACGCCGATCGCGATGCCGGGCGCGGGCGCGCTCAAGGCGGTCGCCAATCCGGCGCCCGGCGACGCGCTGTTCTTCGTCGCCTCCGGCGACGGCAGCGGCAGCAGCCTATTCGCGGCCACCTACGCCCAGCATCAAGCCAACGTACGTCTGTACCTGCAGCGCTACCGCGCGCAGCGCCGCGGCGGCCAGCCCGAGGAGGGCAAGGCGGTGCTGGAAGAAGCGCAAGAGGCCGAGACCGCGCCCACTCCCACGCCGCCTACGCCGGCGCAGAGCACGCGCCGATGAGCCTGCAGGTCCAGCCGCGCCTGATCACCCTGGAGGGCGGCGAGGGCGCGGGCAAATCCACCGTGCTGGCCGCGCTGCGCGATGCGCTGGAAGCGACCGGCGTCGAAGTCGTGTGCACGCGCGAGCCCGGCGGCACGCCGCTGGCCGAACAGATCCGCGGCCTGCTGTTGGACCCCCATCACGAACCCGCCACGCCCGAGGCCGAGCTGCTGCTGGTGTTCGCCGGCCGCGCCCAGCACGTGCGCGAAACCCTGTTGCCGGCGCTGCGCCGCGGCGCCTGGGTGATCAGCGACCGTTTCACCGACGCCAGCTACGCCTACCAGGGCGAGGGTCGGGGTCTGGACGCGGCGTTCATCGCCGAACTCGAACGCCGCGTGGTCGGGATCGAGCCCGCGCTCACGCTGCTGCTGGACGTGCCGGTCGCGATCGGCCTGCAGCGCGCGCGCGGACGCGGCGCTGTCGATCGCATCGAAGCCGAGCGCGAGGACTTCTTCGAGCGCGTGCGCGCCGGCTATCGCGCGCGCGCGCAAGCGCAGGCGCATCGCTTCCATGTGATCGACGCCAGCCAGCCCGCCGATGCGGTCGCCGCGCAGGCGGTGGCGCGCTTGCGGCAATTGATCGAGGCGCAGTCGTGAGCGCGCCCGCGTTCGCGCCCTGGCAGCGCCGGGTCTACGAGCAGGCCACCGCCGCGCTCGACGCCGGCCGCCTCGGCCACGGGCTGCTGTTCTGCGGCCCGGCCCAGTTGGGCAAGCGCGCGGTCGCCGAGCGTCTGGCCCAGCGCCTGTTGTGCCGCGATCGCGACGCGCAGGGCGAGCCCTGCGGGCATTGCCGCGGCTGCCTGCTGTACGCGGCGGGCACCCATCCGGATTTCCAGACCGTGTCCTTCATTCCGAACAAGGAAGGCACGCGCCTGCGCACCGAGATCGTGATCGAACAGATCCGCAGCCTGTCCGAGCGCCTGTCGCTGACGCCGCAGTACGGCGGCGCCCAGGTCGCGATCCTGGACCCGGCCGATGCCATCAACAACGCCGCCGGCAACGCCTTGCTCAAGACCTTGGAAGAGCCGGTGCCCGGCCGCTACCTGTGGCTGGTCAGCGCGCATCCGCTGCGTCTGAGCGCGACCATCCGCAGCCGCTGCCAACGCCTGGAGTTCCGTTTGCCGCCGCAAGACGAGGCGCTGGCCTGGCTGAAGGCCGCCGGCCACGCCGAGACCGCCGCGCGCGAAGCGCTGGAGGCCGCGCGCGGCCATCCGGGCCTGGCCCACGAGTGGTTGCAGGGCGACGGCCTGAAGCTGCGTCGCGACGTCGCCGCCGATCTGAGCAAGCTCGCGCGCGGCGACGCCTCGCCTTCGGAAATCGCCGCGCGTTGGGTCGGCGACGAGCACGCTGCGCTGCGTCTGCGCCATGCTGCGGATCTCGCCCTGGCCGAAGCCTCCGGCTTGACCGACCCGGTGCGAACGCGCAGTCTGGCGGCCTGGTTCGATCGCGCCAATCGCACCCGCGATCTGTTGCGGACGACGGTGCGCGCGGACCTGGCGGTAGTCGAATTGTTGATGGCTTGGCGCGCGCCCGACGGCGCGCGGGCCGCTGGAGGACATCGGGGATGAGCGGAGCGGCAGGCGCGGGCGCAGCCAGGCAGGGCATCCTGTCGTTGGCGATCAAGGACAAGGCGGCGCTGTACGGCGCGTACATGCCGTTCCTGAAGTACGGCGGCATTTTCGTCGCCACCCCCAAGCGTTACTTCCTCGGCGACGAGGTGTTCCTGCTGTTGACCCTGCCCGAATCCACCGAGCGCCTGCCGGTGGCCGGCAAGGTGGTGTGGGTCACGCCCACCGGCGCCCAGGGCAACCGCCCGGCCGGCATCGGCGTGCAGTTCGCCGAGACCGCCGAAGGCGATGCGGTGAAGGGCAAGATCGAAGCCTTGCTGGCCGGCTCGCTGACCGCGGATCGCGCCACCCACACGATGTAACGCGTCGTCTCTGCATCCGCTCCGTGCAGGAGCGGCGCAAGCCGCGACCGTGAGTCCTCATTCGCATCGAGGGTCCGTTTCCTCCGGGAGCGGCACCGGCCGCGATGTGCGTCCGCGTGTGAATACCCCTGAATCGGGACCGCGACCGCAAAGGCCAGGTTCGGGATAAAGCGCATTCGCGCTTCGCGCTCATCCCTCACCCTAGCCCTCTCCCGCAAGCGGGAGAGGGGACCCATTCGACGCCGCCTTCAGCCCCTCTCCGCAAGCGGGAGAGGGGACCCATTCGACGCCGCCTTCAGCCCCTCTCCATTCGACGCCGCCTTCAGCCCCTCTCCCGCAAGCGGGAAAGGGGACCTATTCGATGCCGCCTTCAGCCCCTCTCCCGCTGGCGGGAGAGGGGGTGGGGTGAGGGCGCGCGAGGTTACGAATTCGCGCCGTCAGCTCGTACGCTGCGATGGGCCCAAGACGAACCGTACCGTCGCGCCGCCACAGCGGCCCGCGTCAATGCGGTGGTCAGCGCATGCTGTGAAGCGCCCACTCGGGTTTGTGCCGCGGTGCGGCGAGGGCCATGGCAGCCTCGGCAACGCAGGCTGCTGACGCCAGCGCCGCGCCCCTCACGGACGCAGCGCCGGCGAATCCCAACCCGGCCGCGGCGCGAAGCGATCGCCGTAGCGCGCGTGCAGCATCTTCAGGCGTTCCAGCAGCGCATCGGCGCCGGTTTCGCGCACGTACTGGATCGGGCCGCCGCGGAACGGCGCGAAGCCGGTGCCGAAGATCACGCCCGCATCCAGCAGGTCGGCATCGCTGACCACGCCATCGTGCAGACAGGCCACCGCCTCGTTGACCAACGGCAGAATCAGGCGATCCTCCAGGTCCGACGGGGTCTGATAGTCCTTGGGCAGTTCGGGCTTCTGGGCGCGCCCGTTTTCCCACTTGTACAGGCCCTGGCCGTCCTTCTTGCCGCGCTTGTTCGGCTCCACGCCGCTCAACGCCGCCGGCACGCTCAGGCCCAGGAACGGCGCCAGTTCCGCGCCCACGCCCGCGGCCACGTCCAGGCCGACGGTGTCGATCAGTTCGATCGGCCCCATCGGCATGCCGAACTTCACCGCGACCTTGTCGATGGCGGGGCCCGGGATGCCCTCGGCGAACGCGGTCGCCGCTTCCAGCATGTACGGGAACAGCACGCGATTGACCAGGAAGCCGGGCGTACCCGCCACCGGCACCGGCAGCTTGTCGATGGCCTTGCAGAACGCCGCCAGGCGCTGCTCCGTCTCCGGCGCCATCGCGTCGTGGCGGATGATCTCGACCAGCGGCATCAGCGCCACCGGATTGAAATAGTGCAGGCCGCCGAACTGGGCCGGACGGCGGATGTGGTCGCGCAGTTCGACCAGCGGGATCGACGAGGTGTTGGTGGTCAGCAGCGCGTCGGGCTTCATCTTCGGCTCGACCTGATCGTAGAGCTCGCGCTTGGCCTCGGGCTTCTCGATGATCGCTTCGATCACCAGATCGGCCTGCGCCGCGCCTTCGCCGGCTAGGTCGCCCTTCAAGCGCGCCGCCACCGCCGGACGCTTGCTCTCGTCCTTGACCCGCTTGGCGAACAACTCCTGGGCGCGGGTCAGGGCGCCGTCGATGAAACGCTGTTCGCGATCGGACAGGGTGACTTCGAAGCCTTTGTAGGCCGACCAGGCCGCGATATCGCCGCCCATCACGCCGGCGCCGACCACGTGCACGCGCTGAATCCCATGATCCTTGCCGCCCTGGCCCTTGAGCCGCTCCTGCAGGAAGAACACCCGGATCAAATTGCGCGCGGTTGGGGTGGAGGCCAGCTTGACCACCGACTTGCGCTCGGCCGCCAGGCGCGCCTGCACGCCGCCGCTGCTGCGCGCCCAGGTGTTGATCAGCGCGTACGGAGCGGGGTAGTGCTCCTTGCGCGCCTTGCGCGCGACCTGCTTGGTCAGCATGCCGGGCAGGATCTTGCGCGCCAGCCAGCTGTTCGTCGCCCAGCCCATGAAGCGCTGCTTGAACGGACGCTGGGTGCCCTTGAGCGCCAGCGCGACCGCGGCGTCGACCAGCAGCGGCGCTTCCACCACCTTGTCGACCAGGCCGATCGCGCGCGCGTTCGATGCCGACAGCGCGCGGCCGGTGAGCATCATGTCGAACGCGGCCGGCGCGCCGACCAGGCGCGGCAGGCGCACGCTGCCGCCCCAGCCCGGGTAGATGCCCAGCTTCACTTCCGGCAGGCCGATCCGGGTCGAGGGATCGCTGCTGGCGACGCGGTAGCGGCAGGCCAGCGAGATTTCGGTGCCGCCGCCCATGCAGAAGCCGTGGATCGCCGCGACCGTGGGGCAGGGCAGTTCGGCCAGACGCTGGAACACCTGCTGGCCGCGCCGGATCGCGTCGCCGACCGTGCCCTTCTCGTCGAAGGTTTGGAATTCCTTGATGTCGGCGCCGGCGATGAAGCCGGAGGCCTTGGCCGAACGCAGCACCACGCCCTTGGGCGGGTCCAGCGCCAGCCGCTCCAGCAGCGCGTCGAGCTCGATCAGGACGTCCTGTCCGAAGGTGTTGACCGACGAGCCGGCGCGGTCGAACGACAGCAGCAGGATGCCGTCCTCCCGCAGCTCGGTCTGCCAATGTTGGAAACGAAGTCCGTCGAGGCCAGCCATCATGACTGCACCATCCGTTCAGGTATGGAATATCCCGCTATCATCCCGAGGTTGTTTCGTCGCCGTCAAATCGGCGGCTCCCAGGCCTCGGCTCCGAGCGGCCCCCGGCGCACGCCGCGGCGTGACCCTTGGCGGTTGCGCCGGCGCGGCCCCGGCCCCATTTATGATCGTGATTGAACTTTCTCCCGACAGGGTTGTCCCATTGTTCGGCCACGGCCGAGCTGACAGGAGTGCCGGCGCGGCATGGCCGAGAATGAGTTGGACCAAGAGCTGGTCAGGCGTGTCCAGCGTGGCGATAGCACGGCCTTCGATGCCCTGGTGCGCAAGTACCAGCATCGGATCACCGCGCTGATCGGGCGCTACATACCGGACTGGAGCGAATGCCAGGACGTTGCCCAGGAAACCTTCCTGCGCGCTTACCGCGCGCTGCCGAACTTCCGGGGCGATGCGCAGTTCTATACGTGGTTGCACCGGATCGCCGTGAACACCGCCAAGAATTACCTCGTCGCGCAGAACCGCAGGCCGCCGACCGACGACATCGACGCCGGCGACGCCGAACAGTTCGAGACCGGCATCCGCTTGCGCGACAGCGACACCCCGGAACACGAGTTGCTGCGCCAGGAGATCGAACGCACGGTGATGCACGCGGTCGAATCCCTGCCGGAGGAACTGCGGGCCGCGATCACCCTGCGCGAGGTGGACGGCCTGAGCTACGAGGAAATCGCGCAGAAGATGGGCTGCCCGATCGGCACCGTGCGTTCGCGGATCTTCCGCGCCCGCGAGGCGATCGACATCGAGCTGCGGCCCCTGCTGGATAACCAAGACACCCGCGAGCGCGCCCACTGATATGACGTCCAACGCAGCCTCCAACGAGCACGGCATTCCCACCGACCGCGAAGCCCTCAGCGCACTGTTCGACGGCGAGCTCGACGGCGATGCCGCCCGCTTCGCCCTCAAGCGCCTGAGCCATGACGCCCAATGGCGCCGCGCCTGCGGCAGCTGGCAGTTGTGCGGCGATGCCCTGCGCGGGCAGGCCGCCGGCATCGCCGCGCCGGATTTCGCCGACCGCGTCGCCGCGGCGATCGCCGCCGAAGCCGCGACCGCGCAGGCCGCCGCACCCGCGGCCGCTCCGGCCAGCCGTCGCGGCTGGATCGGCGGCGCCCTGGCCGCCTCGGTGGCGGTGGCGGCCCTGTTCGTGGCGCGTCCGTTCGCCAACGACAGCGCCCCCGATGCGGCCGCGCCGCAGACCCAGGTCGCCAGCGCCGATGCCGGCAGCGCACCGGCCGCGCCGTCGCCGCAGAGCCCCGAGCAGCAGGCCGCCGGTCTCGGTGCCGCCGCGGTCGCGGTGGCCGAAGTGCCGCGCCGCATCGCCGAACGCCGCAGCTCGCGCGGGCAGACCCAGCGCGCCGCCCTGCGTCGCCAAACCCAGACCCAGGCCGTCGCCGCCGCGCCCGCGATCGAAGTGGCGGCCGCCAGCGCCAGCGCCGGCGCCGCCGCCAATCCGTTCCGGCCCCAGCACAGCGACGCGCCGTCGCGGCCGTGGCCACGCGCGGTGTTGCCGAACTATCCGGCCACTGGTGGCTTCACCGCCAGCTACGGCAGCAGCAGCGCCAGCGCGCGTTCGTTCTATCCCTTCGAGCCCAGCGCGTCCGACTCGGCGCCGGTGCAGCCGCCGCCGGCGCCCGAACCCGAAAGCCGGATGCCGCAGCCGTAAGCGGCCGCGGCGGCGGAGCGCGAAGCCCGCGTGCCTGACTCGCCGCGCCGCGCATCCGCCCGCACTCTCTCAGTCGTTCCCCCGATCACGCGCGGCCCGGCGGCCGCGCGGCCAAATCTCCGCAACCTTCGAGGCCGATTCCATGACTCGTCCGCTTCGCTCTATCGCCTTGACCACTGCCCTGGTCGCCCTGCTGCCGGCCGCCTGCACCGCGCAGACTCCCAGCACTCCGATCGCGCCGCCGCCGGCCGCGACGCCTTCGGCGCCGCTGGTCAGCGGTCTGCCCGATTTCACCGCCCTGGTGCAGCGGGTCGGTCCGGCCGTGGTCAACGTGCGCGCCGAGATCGCGCCGCGCCGTGCCAGCCGCGGCCAGGGTCAGATGCCGAACGAGGAGGAGATTCCGGAAATCTTCCGCCGCTTCTTCGGCCCCGACATGCCGGGCGGTCCGCAGGGCCCGCGCGGTCCGCGCGGCGGCGGCAATTCGCTGGGCACCGGCTTCCTGATTTCGCAGGACGGTTATGTGCTCACCAACCATCACGTGGTCGACGGCGCCGACACGGTCAAGGTCACCTTGTCCGATCGCCGCGAGTTCACCGCCAAGGTGGTCGGCAGCGACGAGCAGTCCGACGTAGCCCTGCTCAAGATCGACGCCAAGAGCCTGCCGTTCCTGCGCCTGGCCAACGCCAGCCTGACCAAGCCCGGGCAGTGGGTGATCGCGATCGGTTCGCCGTTCGGCCTGGATCACTCGGTCACCGCCGGCATCGTCAGCGCGGTCGGCCGTATGAATCCCTACGCCGACCAGCAGTACGTGCCCTTCATCCAGACCGACGTCGCCATCAACCAGGGCAACTCCGGCGGCCCGCTGCTCAACACCAGCGGCGAGGTGGTCGGCATCAATTCGCAGATCTTCTCCAACTCCGGCGGCTACATGGGCGTGAGTTTCGCGATCCCGATCGACGTGGCGATGAACTCGGCCGAACAGCTGCGCGCGACCGGCAAGGTCCAGCGCGGCCTGCTCGGCGTGGGCGTGCAAGCGATCACCTCTGAAAGCGCCAAGGGCCTGGGCCTGTCGGATTCGCGCGGCGCCCTGGTCAACAGCGTGCAGGCCGGCGGCGCGGCCGAGAAGGCTGGGATCCAGCTCGGCGACGTGATCCTGGCGGTCAACGACCGCCCGGTGAACACCTCCAGCGACCTGCCGCCGCTGATCGGCGCACTGGCGCCGGGGGCCAAGGTCAAGTTGGAGATCAACCGCGGCGGCAAGGTCCTGACCGAGCAAGTGGTGCTGGGCGCCCTGGGCGCCGAGGTCGCCGGCGCGCCCGGTCCGGCCGCCAACGACGACAGCGCCGCGGCCCCGGGCCGAGGCGGCAGCAACGCGCTGGGCCTGGTCGGCCAGGATTTGGCCGCGAACGCGCGCCAGCGCCTGGGCCTGAAGGCGGGCGAGGGCGTGCTGGTGCAGACGCCGGGCGAGGCCGCGGGCGAGGCCGGGCTGCGCCCGGGCGACGTGGTGCTGTCGGTCGGCCGCACCGCAGTCGGCAGCGCCTCGGCGCTGAACCGCGAGCTGGCCGGGGTGCGTCCGGGCGACACCGTGATGCTGCTGGTGCGCCGCGGCGCGGCGACCCAGTTCATCGCGGTCACCGCCGAGGCGAAAGCCGGCTGAGGTGGGCACGCGCCCGCCCTGGGGCGGGCGCGGGGCATGGGTACGGCGCGGTATGCGATAATCTCCCGTTAACTCTCTGGAACCGGTGAGCTTCGCGCCGTCCCGCATGCAGCAGATCAGAAACTTCTCCATCATCGCTCACGTCGACCACGGCAAATCGACCCTGGCCGACCGCATCATCCAGCTCTGCGGAGGCCTGGAGGCGCGCGAGATGGAAGCGCAGGTGCTCGATTCCAACCCGATCGAGCGCGAGCGCGGCATCACCATCAAGGCGCAGTCCGTGTCCTTGCCCTACAAGGCGAAGGACGGTCAGGTCTACCAGCTCAATTTCATCGACACCCCCGGCCACGTCGACTTCAGCTACGAAGTCAGCCGCTCGCTGGCCGCCTGCGAAGGCGCGCTGCTGGTGGTGGACGCCGCCCAGGGCGTGGAAGCGCAGTCGGTCGCCAACTGCTACACCGCGGTCGAGCAGGGCCTGGAAGTGGTGCCCGTGCTCAACAAGATCGACCTGCCCACCGCCGACATCGCGCGCGCCAAGGCCGAGATCGAGGCGGTGATCGGCATCGACGCCGAGGACGCGGTCGCGATCAGCGCCAAGACCGGCCTCAACGTGGTCGACGTGCTGGAAGCGATCGTGCATCGCATCCCGCCGCCGAAGCCGCGCGACACCGACAAGCTGCAGGCGCTGATCATCGACTCCTGGTTCGACAACTACCTGGGCGTGGTCTCGCTGGTGCGGGTCATGCAGGGCGAGATCGTGCCGGGCAGCAAGATCCTGGTGATGTCGACCGGCCGCACCCACCTGGTCGACAAGGTCGGCGTGTTCACGCCCAAGCGCAAGGATCTGCCCAAGCTGGGCGCCGGCGAAGTGGGCTGGATCAACGCCAGCATCAAGGACGTGCACGGCGCGCCGGTCGGCGACACCCTGACTCTGGCCTCCGATCCGGCCAGCAAGCCGCTGCCGGGCTTCCAGGAGATGCAGCCGCGCGTGTTCGCCGGCCTGTTCCCGGTCGACGCCGAGGACTACCCGGACCTGCGCGAGGCGCTGGAGAAGCTGCGCCTCAACGACGCCGCGCTGCGCTTCGAGCCGGAAAGCTCCGAGGCCATGGGCTTCGGCTTCCGCTGCGGCTTCCTGGGCATGCTGCACATGGAGATCGTGCAGGAGCGCCTGGAGCGCGAGTACGACCTCAACCTGATCAGCACCGCGCCGACGGTGATCTACGAAGTGCTCAAGACCGACGGCACCACCATGCCGCTGGACAATCCGGCCAAGCTGCCTCAGGTCAACATGATCGAGGAGATCCGCGAGCCGATCATCCGCGCCAACATCCTCACGCCGCCGGACTACGTCGGCAACGTGATCACCTTGTGCGAGGAAAAGCGCGGCAGCCAGATCGGCATCACCTACATGGGCAACCAGGTCCAGATCAGCTACGAGCTGCCGATGGCCGAGGTGGTGCTGGACTTCTTCGACCGCCTCAAGTCGGTCTCGCGCGGCTACGCCTCGCTGGACTACCAGTTCCTGCGCTTCCAGGCCGGTCCGTTCGTGCGCGTGGACACGCTGATCAACGGCGACAAGGTCGACGCGCTCAGCATCATCACCCACCGCGCCCACGCCGATCGCCGCGGCCGCGAGATCTCCGAAAAGATGCGCGAACTGATTCCACGCCAGATGTTCGACGTCGCCATCCAGGCCGCGGTCGGCTCGCAGATCATCGCCCGCAGCACGGTCAAGGCGATGCGCAAGAACGTGCTGGCCAAGTGCTACGGCGGCGACATCAGCCGTAAGAAGAAGCTCCTCGAGAAGCAGAAAGAGGGCAAGAAGCGCATGAAGCAGGTGGGGCGCGTGGAGATTCCGCAGGAAGCGTTCCTGGCGGTATTGCAGGTGGACAACAAATGAAGCCGGGATTCGAGATTCGGGATTCGGGATACGGCCGAGTGCACGTTTCCCGGCTATCCCAAGCTCCAATCCCTAATCCCGAATCCCCGCTCCGAAGGAGCTTGCATGCGCTGGTTTGAAATCGCACTGGTATCGCTGACGTTGTTCTCGGGCGCCGTCTGGCTGCTCGACAAACTGTTCCTGGCCAAGCGCCGCGCCGCGCGCGAGGGCTTGCTGGACGACGGCAAGGAGCCGGTCCTGGTCGACTACTCCAAGGCCTTCTTTCCGGTGCTGTTGGTGGTGCTGGTGCTGCGCAGCTTCATCGCCGAGCCGTTCCGGATTCCCTCGAACTCGATGATGCCGACCCTGCTGACCGGCGATTTCATCCTGGTCAACAAGTTCACCTACGGCCTGCGCCTGCCGATCAGCAACCAGAAGGTCGTGTCGCTGGGCGAGCCCAAGCGCGGCGACGTGGTCGTGTTCAAGCCGCCGCACCACCCCGAGCAGGACTGGATCAAGCGCGTGGTCGGCCTGCCCGGCGACCGCGTGAGCTATCACGACAATCAGGTGACGGTGAACGGCGAGGTCCTGAAGTACACCCCGATCGGCACCTACGAGGGGCACGGCAACGGCACCGAGATGACGGGCTCGCAGGAACTGGCGGAGAATCTGCTCGGGCGCGAGCACCGCGTCCTGGAGCGGACCAATTTGCCGTTGCTCGATCAAGGAGAGGGCGATTGGGTGGTTCCGGCCGGTCACTATTTTGTGATGGGCGACAATCGTGATAATAGCGAGGACAGCCGATACTGGGGTTTCCTGCCGGAGCGGAACCTGAGGGGCAAGGCGTTCCTGATCTGGATGAACGTCGATGGGGGCGTGGATTTCTCGCGTATCGGCAACAGTATTCCGTGACGGCACCCGCCGTCGCGGTAGGGTGACAATCAACAAATCGCGTCTTACGACGGGGGATGATCGGATGAAGCGTAATCAGAGCGGCATGACCCTGATCGGGTTCGTCATCGTGCTGGCGGTGGTCGGTGTATTCGTCTACATGGGCATGAAGTTGATCCCGATGTACACCGAGTACTACGGCGTCAAGCGCGCCTTGACCGGTCTGGCCGCCGAGCCGGGCATCTCCGATCAGGATCCGGTCAAGATCAAGAAGCTGTTCTTCCGCCGGCTGTACGTGAGCTATGCCGACAACGTGAAGGACGAGCACGTGAAGATCCAGCGCAAGGATTCGGGCTACGAAATCCTGGTGAACTACGAAGTGCGCCGCCCGCTGATCGCCAACCTCGACGTGGTCGGCCATTTCGAAGCCCAGCAGGATCTACGTCGTGGTAGCGGTGCCGCCGACTGATCGCATCGAACACCGGTTCGCGAATCCGGGCCTGCTCGAGCAGGCCCTGACCCATCGCAGCGCCGGTGCGCCGCATAACGAGCGGCTGGAGTTCCTCGGCGACTCGCTGGTCAATCTGATCGTCGCCGAAGCCCTGTACGTGCGTTGGCCGCAGGCCGACGAGGGCGCGCTCACGCGTGCGCGCGCCGAGCTGGTGCGCGAGTCCGCGCTGGCGCCGATCGCACGCAGCCTGGAACTGGGCGCGCGCCTGACCCTGGGCCCCGGCGAGATGAAGTCGGGCGGCCACCGTCGCGATTCGATCCTGGCCGACGCGCTGGAAGCGGTGGTCGCGGCGATCTACCTCGACGCCGGTTTCGAAGCCTGCCGGGCGCGCGTGCTGCCCTGGTTCGAGGCCGCGATGGCGGCGCTGCCGCCGCCGCACAAGGTCGGCAAGGACGCCAAAACCCGCTTGCAGGAGTGGCTGCAGGGCCGGCAGAAGCCGCTGCCGCTGTACGCCCTGCTGTCGGAGTCCGGCGAGGACCACGCCAAGAGCTTCCGGGTCAGCTGCAGCATCGCCCAGCCGCCGATCGCCACCGAGGGCGAAGCCGGATCGCGCCGCGCCGCCGAGCAGCTGGCCGCCGAGGCCGCGCTGCGCCAACTGGACCCGAATTACTGAATCCCGGCCGTCGGTCGGTTTGCCCTCGGGCCCGCACACGCGGACAATCCACGCATGAACGCATCCCCTTATCGCGCCGGTCACGTAGCCGTGATCGGCCGCCCCAACGTGGGCAAATCCACCCTGGTCAACGCCCTGGTCGGCGCCAAGGTCAGCATCGTCTCGCCGCGCCCGCAGACCACCCGGCATCAACTGCTCGGCATCGCCACCTTCCCCGAAGGTCAGCTGCTGCTGGTCGATACCCCCGGCATCCACCGCGAGCAGAAGCGCGCGATGAACCGCATGATGAACCGCGCCGCGCGCGGCGCCATCGAGGGTGTCGACGTGGCCCTGCTGGTGGTGCGCGCGGGGCAGTGGGACGACGAGGACGCGCTGGCCTTCGACGCGCTGCGCAAGGCCGGCATGCCGGTGGTGCTGGTGGTCAATCAGATCGACCGGCTCAAGGACAAGACCGCGCTGCTGCCGTATCTGGCCAAGATCAGCGACGGCCGCGAATTCGCCGGCGTGCATCCGATCTCCGCGCTCAAGCGCAACGGCTTGGAGGCGCTGGTCAAGACCGTGCTGGGCTACCTGCCCGAGCAGGACGCGCTGTACGGTGAGGACGAGATCACCGACAAGAGCCAGCGCTTCCTCGCCGGCGAAATGGTGCGCGAGCAGTTGATGCGCCAGCTCGGCGAAGAGCTGCCGTACGCGACCACGGTGGAAGTAGAGAAGTTCGAAGTCGACGGCACCATGCTGCGCATCGGCGCGGTGATTTGGGTCGAGCGCGACGGCCAGAAGGCGATCGTGATCGGCAAGGGCGGCGAGCGCCTGCGCGAGATCGGTTCCAAGTCGCGCATCCAGATGGAGCGTCTGTTCGGCGCCAAGGTATTCCTGGAAACCTGGGTGCGCGTGCGCGAAGGCTGGTCCGACGACGAGGCCGCGCTGCGCTCGCTGGGCTATCACGATTGAAGCAGGAGTGAGTGCAGAGAAGTGAGGAGCGAGTCAAAGCGCACGCTCTTCGCTCCCTCTCACTCCTCGCTTCTCTGCGCTCACTCCTAGCCCCATGCGCTACACCGCCGAATCCGCCTTCGTCCTGCACACGCGCCCCTGGCGCGAGACCAGCTTGCTGGTCGAGGTGTTGAGCCAGAACCACGGCCGCATCGGTCTGGTCGCGCGCGGCGTACAGGGAGCGAAGAAGCAGTTGCTGCGCGCGGCGTTGCAGCCGCTGCAATGGATCCGCTTCGAGGCGGTGCAGATGGGCGAGCTTGCGCGCTTGACCGCGGCCGAGGCGCTCGACGCCGCGCCGCGCCTGTCCGGCGACGGCATGCTTGCCGGCTTCTATCTCAACGAGCTGACCCTGCGCCTGGCGCCGCGCAACGATCCGCTGCCCGATCTGTTCGCGGCCTACGAGCAGGCGCGCGCGCGCTTGGGCGGCGACGTGTCGCCGGGTTGGACCCTGCGCCGGTTCGAACGCGATTTGCTCGACGCGCTGGGCTTCGGTTTCGACTGGCACCACGACGGCGACGGCGCGGCCATCGACCCGGCCGCGCGCTACCGCCTGGATCCCGAGCACGGCCCGCGCCGTCTGCTCAGCGATCGCGGTCGCGCCGACCGCAGCGGCGCGGCCACCGGCCAGGCCCTGCTGGCCCTGGCCAACGACCGTTTGCCCAGCGCCGACGATCTGGCGGGTCTGCGCCGGGCGATGCGCGGCGTGCTCGCGCACCACCTCGGCCCGCGCGGGCTTAAGTCCTGGGAATTGCTGACGGAACTGGCGCGCGTCGCCCCGCGTACCAAACCGACGCGCGAAGACGGCGTCGAAGGCTAGCGCCACCACGCCGTTCGTAGGATGCGTGAGCCGCTGGCGAGCCGCATCGTCGCTCGCGCGACGATGCCCTACTCGCCGCGATCTAGCTTTCCACCGGCAACCCAGTCGCCAGCGTGTCCTGCACCGCATCGTCGAAACGCGCCAGGCGCTCGCGCGAGTCCGGCTCGTTCTGCAGCGCCCGTACCGCATCGCTCAGGCGCGCCGCGCCGACGAAGCCGCAGCTCGCGCGCAGCTTGTGCAGTTCGGTGCGCACGGTATCCAGATCCTCGCGATGGGCGGCGGCCAGGATGGCTTCGTGGGTGGTTGGCAGCTCTTGCACGAACAGGCCGCGCAAGGTGTCCACGTGCGCGACGTTGCCGTTGAGCGCGCTGGCGGCCGCCTCGTCGTCCCACACAGGCCGCTTGGCGCCAGTCGCCACGCTGGCGACCGCACGCTGATCGTGGCCTTCCAGGCCCAGCGTGCGCGCGATCGCGGCGCGTACCGCCGCCGCGGGCAGGGGCTTCACCAGCACCTCGGTGAAACCGACCGCGATCAGGCCTTCCAGCACCGAGGCGTCCGCCGCGGCGGTATGCGCGAGCGCGGGCGTGCGCGGATGGCGCGCGCGCAGGCGTGCGAGCAGTTCGATGCCGCTGCCGTCGGGCAGGTTGGCATCGAACAGCCACAGGTCGTAATCCTGCGCATTGCCCAGGGCGACCGCGGCGGCGACGCTGTCGGCGCCGTCGATGTCGGCGGGCAGGGCCTGCGCGGCGGCGGTGAGGAAGGCGCGGCTGGTCGGATCGTCTTCGACCAGAAGCAAACGGGGGATCCGCGGCGAATTCATCGTCGGTTCCATCGGGTCGGGGGCTCCGCTGGTTATGCTGCCGGCTATGTCGTCTCCGATAGTACGCCTGCTTCTGTGGATGTCGCTTCCGGGTTTTTGCCTGGCCGGCGACGCCGGCGCGCGCAGCCTGAACGCGAAGATCGGCCGGATCGAGACCGCCGTCGCAAGTTTGCGCGAGGTGCAGGTGTCGCTGGACTGGCCGGCACAGGCGACGCAGGGCGAGCTGCGCCTGCGCGCGGCCAGCGTGGTCGCGCCCGACCTGGGCTACCGATTCGCCGACGTGAGCTGGCGCTGCCCCTTGCAGCGCGACGGTCGCGGCGGCTGGCGTTGCGAGGGCGAGCTGCGCTCCGGGCGCGCCGCGCCCTTGCGGCTGGCGCTGGACTTGGGCGTGGCGGTCACCAACGCGCGTCTGTCGCGCGGCGCGGCGGTGGTCGCGCTGCACCGCAATGCGGCCGCGCCCGACGCGACCCGGATCGATCTGACCCGGGTGCCGCTGGCCTGGACCCAGGCCCTGGCCGCGCAGGCCTGGCCGGAGGCGCGTTTCAAGGGCGGCGAGCTCGACGCCCGCCTCACCGTCACCGCCGCCGAGCGCCAACCGCTGCGCGTGGCCGGCCCGATCAGCCTGCGCGGCGGCGCCTTCGATACGCCCGACGGCACGATCGCGGCCGAGCACCTGGGCGCCGAACTCGCCCTGGACGCGCGCTTCGGCGAACTCACCCGTTTCGACCTGGACGGCCGCCTGCGCGGCGGCGAATTGCTGTTCGGCAACGCCTACCTGTCGTTGCAGCAACGCGATGTCGCCGTGGAGCTGACCGCGCAGCGCCAGGGCGCGCAGGGTTGGCAGCTGCCGCGCCTGCTGTGGCGCGACGAAGGCGTGCTCAGCGCCGAAGGCCGCGCGGCGCTCACGCCCGACGCCGGCCTGGACGCGCTGGAACTGGATCTGCGCAGCGCGAACCTGACGCCCCTGCGCGACGGCTATCTCACCGGCTTCCTGGGCCTGGCCGGCCTGGGCCAGTTGCAGCTGCGCGGCGCCATGCAGGCGCGCGTGCGCGTGGCCGGCGGCGAGCTGCATGCGGCCGACGCCAGCCTGCAGGACGCCGCCATCGACGATCCGCAGGGCCGCTTCCGTTTCGACGGCCTGGCCGGCAACCTGCGCTACTCGGCCGACGCGCCGGTCGCCAGCGCGCTGAGCTGGAGCGGCGGCGCGCTGTACGGCCTGGACTTCGGCCCCGCGCAGCTGCCGTTCACCAGCGGCGCGGGCGAATTGCGCCTGCAACGCACGGTGAGCTTCCCCATGCTGGGCGGGCAGGTGAGTTTCGACGGCCTGCGCCTGCGTCCGCCGGCGGGAGAACACGGGCTCGACATCCGCTTCGGCCTGGGCCTGGACCGGCTCGACATCGGCCGCATCGCCAAGGCCGTGGACGGCCCGGCCTTCAGCGGCGAGCTCAGCGGGCGCATCCCGCAGGCGCACTACGCCAACGACCGCCTGGATTTCGACGGCGGCCTGACCATGCAGCTGTTCGGCGGCAGCGTGAGCGTGTCCTCGCTGGCGATGGAGCGTCCGTTCGGCGTCGCGCCCACGCTCTCGGCCGACATCGCGCTGGACGATCTGGACCTGGAATCGCTGACCGGCGTGCTCGGTTTCGGCAGCATCACCGGCAAGCTCGACGGCCGCATCGACGCCCTGCGCCTGGTCGACTGGCAGCCGGTCGCGTTCGACGCCCACCTGCGCACCGAGCGTAAGCGCGGCGTCCGCCAGCGCATCAGCCAGCGCGCGGTCCAGGACCTGTCCAGCGTGGGCGACGCCTCCTTCGTCGGCAGCCTGCAGGGCATGCTGATCGGCTTCTTCGACGACTTCGGCTACGCGCGCCTGGGCATCTCCTGCCGGCTCGCCGACGAGGTCTGCCATATGGACGGATTGGGCCCGGCCAGTAAGGATTCAGGCGACAAGGCCTTTATTATCGTCCAAGGCGCGGGACTGCCGCGGCTGGACGTGGTCGGCATCAACCGCCGGGTCGACTGGCCGACCTTGCTGGAACGGCTGGAAGCCGTCGGCAAGGGCGACGTCAAACCCGTCGTCGAATAATCCCGTCGTAGAACATTCTTCAGAAGGAAACGAACATGCGCCGTTGGATGGGTTTGCCGGTCGCCGCCGTGATGCTCACGGCCTGCGTCACGATCAACGTGTACTTCCCGGCCGCCGAGGCCAAGGAAGCGGCCAAGGAGTTCGTCGAAAAGGTGATCGGCGACGACACCCAGCCGGCCACCACGCCGGCTCCGGCGCCCAAGCCGGGCGGGCAGAGCGCCTCGCTGGGCCCGCGCATCGACTGGCTGTCGCTGGTCGGCATCGGCAGCGCCTATGCGCAGTCCTCGCCGGACATCACCATCAAGACGCCGGCGATCCAGGCCATCCAGGCGCGCATGAAGGGCCGTTTCGACGGTCAGCTGCGCGCGCACTTCGATTCCGGCGCGCTCGGCTTCGGCAACGACGGCAGCATCGACGTGCGCGACGCGGCCAAGATTCCGCTGGCCGAGCGGGTCGGCGTGAACCAGGCGGTGGCCGACCAGAACCGCGACTCTGCCGCGGTCTACCGCGAGGTCGCGGTGGCCAACGGCCATCCGGAATGGGAGCCGCAGATCCGCAAGGTGTTCGCGCGCCAGTGGACCGACAGCGCCCGCGCCGGCTGGTGGTACCAGGACGCCGGCGGCGGCTGGAAGCAGAAGTAATCGGGGCTGGAATTCGGGGTTCGGCACTCGAGGTCTCGGTTCAAACCTCCTACGGATCGCTTGCCGCTGCGTTGCCGCCTGAACCGAATCCCGAATCTCGAATCCCTAATCCCGGCCTTTCTGCGACAATGCGCGGCCTTTGATTCCTGCCAGCAGCTGTGGCCCGCATCGATCAAACTCCCTTCGAGGCCGCCATCGGCGGCCTCACCCATGATGGCCGCGGCGTCGCCCGGCGCCCGGACGGCAAAGCGGTCTTCATCGCCGGCGCCTTGCCCGGCGAACGCGTGATGGCCAAGCAGACCGCGCGCTCGCGCAGCTACGACGAAGGGGTCACGCTGGAGGTGCTGGAAGCCTCGGCCGATCGCGTGGTGCCGCGCTGCCAGCATTTCGGCACCTGCGGCGGCTGCGCCCTGCAGCACATGGCCGAGGATCGGCAGATCCTGGCCAAGCAGAACGTGCTGTTGGAAAACCTGGAGCGCATCGGCCACGTCACGCCCGAGCGGGTCCTGCCCGCGCTCACCGATTCGGCTTGGGGCTATCGCCGCAAGGGCCGGTTCTCGGTGCGTCGGGTCGAGAAGAAGGACAAGACCCTGGTCGGCTTCCGCGAGACCGATCCGCGTTTCGTCGCCGACATCGTGCGCTGCGAGACCGTGATCCCCGAGATCGGCGACAAGATCGCCGCGCTCGCGGCGCTGGTCGATGGACTGCAGGCGCGCCGCGAGATTCCGCAGATCGAGTTCATCGCCGGCGACGCCATGCTCGACGACGGCGACAACGCGCACGGCGGCGTGGCGCTGACCTTCCGTCATCTGGCGCCGCTGTCGGACTCCGACCGCGAGGCCATCGTCGCGTTCGCGCGCGAGCATCGGTTCGCGGTATTCCTGCAACCCGGCGGCGTCGACAGCGTGCATCCGCTATGGCCGGCCGAGCCGCGTCTGGCGTTCTCGCTGCCGCAGTGGAATCTGGAGCTGGCGTTCCGCCCGCTCGACTTCATCCAGGTCAACGCCGGACTCAATGGCCGCATGATTCAGCATGCGCTGGACCTGCTGGCGCCGCAGCCGGACGACCGGGTGCTGGATCTGTTCGCGGGCCTGGGCAATTTCACCCTGCCGCTGGCGCGCCAGGTACGCGAGGTGGTGGGCGTGGAAGGCGAGGCGGGCTTGGTCAAGCGCGCACGTGAGAACGCCGAGCGCAACGGACTGACCAATGCGCAGTTCTATGCCGCCGATCTGGGCAAGGATCTCAGCGGCGAAGCCTGGATGCGCGAGGGCTTCGACCGCCTGCTGCTGGATCCGCCGCGCTCGGGCGCGGACTTCGTGCTGACCCAACTGCCCTTGAAGCAGTTCAAGCGCATCGTCTACGTGAGCTGCCATCCGGCTTCGCTGGCGCGCGACGCCGGCTATCTCGTGCGCGAGAAGGGCTGGAAGCTGCGCGCGGCCGGGGTGATGGACATGTTTCCGCACACCGCGCATGTGGAGTCGATCGCGCTGTTCGAGCCCTGATGCTTAGGCGGCGGCTGACGCTGCCTTGTCCGCAAAAAAGAACCCGGCCTAGGCCGGGTTCTTCCGTATCGCTAACGCGCTGGGTTGCTGTTGCGGTTCAGAACCCGCTGACGTCCAAACGCCCGCCGGTGACCGTCTTCCCGCTCAGCGACGGCGTGGGCACGGCCGCGTTCATGATCGCGGCCTTGATCTGCTGCGCCGTCGAGCCGGGATGGCGCGAGGCGTAGAGCGCGGCGGCGCCGGTGACGTGCGGGGTCGCCATCGAGGTGCCGTTGTAGCTGGCGTAGCCCGACACCAGCTTGCCCTTCGAGCTGACCGGCACCGTCGACGGAATCGCGTAGCCGGGCGCGCCGATGTCGACCGTGGTGACGCCGTAGTTGTAGACCAGGGCGCCGGTGTTGCGCAGCGCCGCCACCGACAGGATGTTGCTGTTCGGATACGCGGCCGGGTAGCACGCGCCGGAGGTGTTGCCCTCGCAGTTCACGCTGTCGTTGCCGGCGGCCACCACGAACAGGATGTCGGCCTGACCGGCGCGGTCGATCGCATCGCTGAGCGATTGCGAGAACGGACCGCCGCCCCAGGAGTTGTTGGTGGCGACGATGTTGAGGCCATGGCGGGTCTTGAGGTCGTTGAAGTAGTCGATCGCGCGCACGGCATCGGCGGTGCTGCCGCTGCGGCGGCCGAGGAACTTGGCGCTGATCAGCTTGACGCCGCTCCAGCACACGCCGGCCACGCCCTTGCCGTTGCCGCCGACGCCGGCGATGGTGCCGGAGACGTGGGTGCCGTGATCGTCGCTGGCGCCGCCGGAGTTGATGTCGTTGGTATCGCCGTTGAAATCCCAGCCGTGCACGTCGTCGACGAAACCGTTGCCGTCGTTGTCGATGCCGTCGGCGGCGTCGTAGGGATTGGTCCAGATGTTGGCGGCCAGATCCTCGTGCTGCCAATAGATGCCTTCGTCGATCACGCCGACGATCACGTTGCCGCATGCGGTCGAGCCGGTGTTCCAGGCTTCCGAGGCCTGCGAGCCGTACTGGTTGTTGGGGCTGCCGACGTCGCCGTACATGCCCCACAAGGTGCCGTTGGTGTAATACGTATCGTTGGAGAACGCATCGTGGTGCAGGAGCCAGTTCGGCTCGGCGTATTCGACGTCCGGGTCGTTGCTGAGCGCGCTCACGGCGGCGGCGAGGTCGACGTTGGCCGGCAGTCTGAGCAGCGACAGCTCGCCGCGCCCGCCCTTGCCGGGGCGCACGGTCTGCACCTTCTGCGCGCCGAGGCCGCGCTGTACCGCATCGCTCGCGCCGGCATTGGCGCCGTCGCGGTACTTCACCAGCAATTCGCCGCTCGCGTG
Source organism: Lysobacter sp. Root983 (assembly GCF_001429345.1). Lineage (NCBI taxonomy): Bacteria > Pseudomonadati > Pseudomonadota > Gammaproteobacteria > Lysobacterales > Lysobacteraceae > Lysobacter > Lysobacter sp. Root983. The sequence goes on along the minus strand of NZ_LMJO01000017.1, from coordinate 220,673 downwards.
CGCGCGACCTTCCTTCAAACCTTTCAGCGCCAGATCGGGCCGTCCGCCCGCTTGCGCGACGAAGGATGTTCCCAGTGCCATGGCTACTGCGCCTGCGATCAAACCGACGCGGATACGCTTGTTCATAAGGCTAAAGACCCCCGGTAAGACCGCCCAGGCAGTGGGCGGCTGCGGGCGAATGTAGCGGGAAAATCCGAGGATGCTTGCTGCATCGCAGCGCGTAATGCCGCGGCAAGCTGGGATTGCTGCCAAGTAGGCACATTAAGAGTGCCATTGAGGATCAAAATCGCTCTTATGTGCGGCTATTCATAAAAATTCTGGCCAGGTCCGGGCTGCCGCGATCGCGTCTGGACGGGGCTAAGGGCGCGGAAGTGTCGCGGGTGAGCTTTTAGACCCTGGCTTCTTCATTTGCGGGGCGAAATCGTGCGTTTACGAGCCGCAGATTCGTGCACGGCTGAACGCAAGCGGGTTCTTGCTCCTGGCTCCCTCCTTTGGAAAAGGGTGAAGCCGTGCGGCTTACGAACCGCAGGTTCGTGCACGGCTGAGCGCCGGCAGGCTGCGCCTGCTGGCCGGGCGGGTTGGGAAGGATTTGCTGTTGCTTTGCTTTCGTAGGCCCGTCACGGAAGTCAACGGCTTCCGCCTGCTGCGCATGCGGGTCACGTTCTCCCGCTCCTAGCTCCCTCCTTTGTAAAAGGAGGGTTGGGGAGGATTTGCTCTTGCTTTGCTTTCGTCTTTCCAGACCGAAGGTCAACGGCTTCCGCCTGCTGCGCATGCGGGTCACTTTCTCTTGCTAGCCCAAGAGTCCGTCTGGATTCCCTTCGGTCAAAAGTAACCAAAGAGAAGGGCTAGCGTGACCAACCCTCCCCTGCGAGTTCGAGGCTTTCGCCGGGATTTTTCGAATGGACATCCNCACTTTCTCTTGCTAGCCCAAGAGTCCGTCTGGATTCCCTTCGGTCAAAAGTAACCAAAGAGAAGGGCTAGCGTGACCAACCCTCCCCTGCGAGTTCGGGGCTTTCGCCGGGATTTTTCGAATGGACATCCTTGTCCATTCGAAAAACGGCGCGCGTCCTGCGCGCCGCCCTTCGGGTCTACAGTTGGTCGTGTGAGTGCGGGGCTTTTGGATTCCAATGCAATGGCAATGGCAATGGCAATGGCCGATTGGGGCGACGGTTGGGCCGATTGACGGTATCGTTGCGCGGTCTGATTTGAACAAGACGGCTGTGCGGTCATGGCCGGCGCTACGGGGATGCATGGGTATCGAAATCGAACGCAAATTCCTGGTCTCGGGTGACGGCTGGCGCGACGCGGCGCGTGAAATCGTGCCGATGGCGCAGGGGTATCTCAACGATCTGGCGATCCTCGACAGCGGTGCGATGAAGGCGTCGGTGCGGGTGCGCATCGCGGGCGATGCGGCGTATCTGAACTTGAAGTCGCGCGAGCTGGGTCATACCCGGCAGGAGTTCGATTACCCGATTCCGGTCGCCGACGCGCGCGCGCTGATGGCGCTGTGCACCGGCGGCACGATCGACAAGCGTCGCCACTACGTCGAGCACCAGGGCCACCTGTGGGAGGTCGACGAGTTCCTGGGCGACAACGCCGGGCTGGTGGTGGCCGAACTGGAGCTCCAGCACGCCGATGAGGCCTATGCTCGCCCGGACTGGCTGGGCCGCGAGGTGACCGACGCGGCGCGCTACTACAACCTGGCCCTGGCCGCGCGCCCCTACGCCGACTGGAGCGCCGACGAGCGCTCCGGCCAGGCGCCCTGAGTTTGGCCTCCCGCTTTGGACAGGGGAGGGCGTGTGTTTAGGAACCGCAGGTTCGTGCGCGATTGAACGCCGGCGGGCTGTCCGCTGGCCGGGTGGGTTCAGAGCGACGCTCTCCAGGCGCGAAGCCGGATCCAGCCATCGTTGCCATTTCGTGAAACGCCCCGAAATCGCCGCCGCCGCGCCCGCAGGGGCCCCGGGCTACGCCTGTAGCGGCTTCTGCGAGACAATGGCCCCGCGCAGTCAGCGCAGCCATACCCGCTAGGAGTCCCCGCATGCTCGTGATCGGCGTCGCCGGTACCGAACTCACCGCGCAAGAGCGCGACTGGTTGCAGCACGATGCCTGCGCCGGCGTGATCCTGTTCACCCGCAACTTCGCGTCCAAGGCGCAGGTCGCCGAACTGTCGGCCGCGATCCGCGAGGCCGCGCCGCGTCCGCAGCTGATCTGCGTGGACCAGGAAGGCGGGCGCGTGCAGCGCTTCCGCGAGGGCTACAGCGCGCTGCCGGCGCTGGAAGGGTTCGGCCGCCGCTACGCGAGCGATCCCGCCGCCGCGCTCAAGCTGGCCGAGGAACACGCCTGGCTGATGGCGCAGGAAGTGCAGGCCAGCGGGGTCGACCTCAGCTTCGCGCCGGTGGTCGATCTGGGGCGCGGCAATCGCGCCATCGGCGATCGCGCCTTCGACGCCGATCCGCGGATCGTCGCCGAGTTCACCCGCGCCTACGTGCGCGGCATGCATGCGGCCGGCATGGCCGCGACGCTCAAGCATTTCCCGGGCCATGGCTCGGTGCTCGAGGACACCCATTTCGACAACGCCGTCGATCGCCGCAGCCTGGACGAGATGCGCGCGACCGATCTGATTCCGTTCGTCGCCGGCATCGAGGCCAAGGCCGATGCGGTGATGATGGCGCACGTGGTCTATCCGGAGATCGCGCCGGAACCGGCCGGCTATTCGCCGCGCTGGATCGAGGAGATCCTGCGCAAGGACATGGGCTTCCGCGGCGTGGTCTTCAGCGACGACATCGGCATGGCCGCCGCGTTCTCGGTCGGCGGCGTCAAGGCGCGCATCGACGCGCACCTGGACGCGGGCTGCGACGTGGTGCTGGTCTGCCATCCGAACCTGGTCGACGAATCCTTGGCCGCGGTCGCCGGCCGCAAGCTCAACACCATGGCGCTGACCGGCCTGATCGGCCGCGGCGCGATGGGTTGGGACGGCCTGATCGCCGATCAGCGCTACGGCGACAGCCGCGGTCGCGTCGAGGGCCTGGCCTGATGAGCGCAAAAACCGGCAACGGCGCCGATCTGGCCGCGGCGCTGCGCAACGCCGATCTGCTGTTCGACCGCAAAACCCTGGAGCAGGCGATCGCGCGCATGGCCGACGGCATCCGCGCCGACTACGCCGGCGAGCGGCCGGTCTATCTGACCGTGATGCATGGCGGCCTGCCGTTCGCGGCGCAGTTGGCGATGGAACTGGGCGAGCGCGGCCTGGATCTGGAATTCGACTACCTGCACGCCACTCGTTATCGCGGCGCGACCTCAGGCGGCGAGCTGGTCTGGAAGCATCGTCCGGCGACCGCGCTGAGCGGGCGTCGCGTGCTGCTGGCCGACGACATCCTCGACGAGGGCCACACCCTGCATGCGATCCGCGAATGGTGTCGCGAGCAGGGCGCGAGCGAAGTGCGCATCGCCGCGCTCGCGGTCAAGGCCCACGATCGCTGCGTGCCGGGCATCTGCGCGGATTACGTCGGCATCGAAGTGCCGGACCGTTACGTGTTCGGTTACGGCATGGACTACCACGAGCAGGGCCGCAACCTGCCCGCGATCTACGCATTGAAGGACTGAGATGGGCGAGGCAAGCATCGATCTGGCCGTCATCGGCGGCACCGGCCTGTACAAGCTGGCCGAGCTGGCGGACGTGGAAACCCATCAGCCGCTCACGCGCTACGGCGCGCCGTCCGGTCCGATCCGGATCGGCACGCTGGGCGGGCGTCGGGTCGCGTTCCTGGCCCGCCACGGCGAAGGCCATTCGCTGCCTCCGCACGCGATCAACTACCGCGCCAATCTCGCCGCCCTGCAGGCGCTGGGCGCGCAGCGCGTGCTGGCGCTCAACACCGTCGGCGGCATCACCGAACGTTTCGGCCCGCGCGTGCTGGCCTGTCCGGATCAGCTGATCGACTACACCTGGGGACGCATATCGACCCTGTGCGAAGTTGATGCCGAAGGCCGCGGCGGCGGCGAAGTGCTGCACGTGGATTTCGGCGAGCCGTATACGCGTGGCCTGCGCCAGGCGGTGATCGCGGCCGCGCGCGAGGCCGGCGTGGCGATGGTCGACGAAGGATGTTACGGCGCCACCCAGGGGCCGCGTCTGGAGACGCGCGCCGAGATCGCGCGCATGCGGCGCGACGGCTGCGATCTGGTCGGCATGACCGGCATGCCCGAGGCCGGACTGGCGCGCGAGCTGGGCCTGGATTACGCCTGCCTGGCCATCGTCGCCAACTGGGCCGCCGGCGCGGGGCCCGATCCGGACGAAATAATCACGCTGCAGGACGTGCTCGATCATGTCGCCGCGGCGACCGCCGAACTGCCGAAATTGCTGGCGACACTGCTGGCAAAGTGATCTGCATCGCAATTTTTCTGACGCTCAGCGTCAGTCGGCCGTTGCGTCGCAGTTTCCTGCGTCGCGACATCCGTATTCGTCCGCCAGATGCTTGTCATCATCCTGTTCAGTTTGCATATACTCGCGATGCGTCTCGGTCGCCCCGACGCGATGGCGCACGACAAACGCATCCAGCATGAGGTCAATAAGGATATGCAGTACGGCACCGTGAAATGGTTCAACGACGCCAAGGGCTTCGGCTTCATCTCGCCCGAAGACGGCAGCGCCGATGTATTCGTCCACTTCTCCGCCATCGTTGCGAAGGGATTTCGCAGCCTGCAGGAAGGCCAGCGCGTCAGCTACCAGCTGACCCAAGGACCGAAGGGCGCGCAGGCGTCCGAAGTGACGCCCGCGGCGTGATCGATTTGCTGGGTCGACGCTTGCGGATGCGCTGCTCGCAGCCGCGATCCGGCCCGGTCTGTGTTCCAGGCCCCGCTACGGCGGGGCTTTTTTCTTGGCGCCATGCGCTTAGGAGTCGCGCATGAGTACCCCGTTGCGCATCGGCATCGTCGGCTACGGCAGCGGCGGCCAAGCCGCCGCCTTGCTGCTCAGTCGCGACGGCCACGATGTCGAAGTGTTCGAGCGCGCACCGGTGCTCGGCCCGGTAGGCGCGGGCTTCCTGCTCCAGCCCACTGGATTGGGCGTGCTGTGGGAACTGGGCTTGCTCGACGCCGCGCTGCGCTACGGCGCGCGCGTGCGACGTCTGTACGGCGAGACCGTGGCCGGGCGCGCGGTGATGGACATGCGCTATCGCGAATTGCACCCGCGCTATTTCGGCCTGGGACTGCAGCGCGGCGCGCTGTTCGCCCTGCTGGACCAGGCCTGGGACGAGGGCCGGCGCGTGCACTGCGGCCGCGACATCGTCGCCCTCGATCACCCGCGCGGCCTGCTGCGCGACGCCGATGGCGACGAGCACGGGCCCTACGACCTGATCGTCGTCGCCAACGGCGCGGCCTCGTTGCTGCGCGCGGGCGTGGCGGCGCCCGCGCTGGACCGGCCTTATCCCTGGGGCGCGCAATGGTGTCTGGTCGAGCGCGGCGATTGGGCCTGGCAGGACGAACTGCGCCAACGCTATGTCGGCGCGCGCCGCATGATAGGCATGCTGCCGGTCGGCAGCCGGCCCGGCGACGCCAGCGAACGCCTGAGCTTCTTCTGGAGCTTGCCGGTCGCGGCCTTGGACAGCGACGCGGTCCGGGACGAGAGCGCCTGGCGCGGCGCGGTCGCGGCGGTGTGGCCGGAAGCGGCCGCGCGCCTGCGCGACACCGCCGTGCCGCAGGGACTGGCGCAGGCGCGCTACCGCGACGCGGTCGCGCGGCGCTGGCATCGCGATCGCGCGGTGTTGCTAGGCGACGCCGCGCACGCCATGAGCCCGCAACTGGGGCAGGGCGTGAACATGGCGCTGCTGGATGCGCTGGCGCTGCGCGACGCGCTGCGCACGCAACCCGACATTCCGCACGCTCTGGCGCACTACCAGAGTCAGCGCCGCAAGCACGTAGGCGTCTATCACTTCTGGAGTCGCTGGCTCACGCCGCTGTTCCAGTCCGATTACGACCGCATCGCCGCGCTGCGCGACCGGGTGTTCCATCCGATGTCGCGGGTGCCGGGCGGGCGCGGGCAGATGCTGCGCGTGCTCACCGGCCTGCGCAGCGGCTGGTTCGGCGCGCTGCCGTTGGCGCCGACCTTCCTGGAGGCGCTGGAGCAGCGCATGGGCGAGCAGCCCTGAGCGAGCGCGGCGGTCGCGATCGGCGCGCCGGACGCTCTAGAATCGAAGCTCGCGCCGTTCGCAGGGAGTCGACGATGTCCGAGCTGCCGCCGTTCGCGACCCACCGGGTCGAGAATCAACCGCCGCCGTTCGCGCCGCGCGATCTGTGGCGCGACGACGCGGCCTTGCGCGACGCGGTCGCGCGCGAGGGCGGCGGCGACCACGTCGCCCGGCTCTCGGCGTATGCGGCCCTGGCCGGCGACGCGCTGTATGCGCTCAGCTTCGACGCCCACCGCGATCGCCCGCGTCTGCGCAGCCACGACCGCTATGGCCAGCGCATCGACCTGGTCGAGTTTCATCCCAACTATCACGCCCTGATGCAGGCCGCGATCGAGCACGGCGTGGCCGGCTACTCCTGGCATCACGGCGGCGCCGGCGCGCATGTGGCGCGCGCCGCGCTCAGTTACCTGCACCATCAGGTCGAACCGGGCACGAGTTGTCCGCTGACCATGACCCACGCGGCGTTGCCGGTGCTGCGCTATGCGCCCGCGCTGGCGGAGTGGGCGCGCAAGGCCGCCGCGCCGCATTACGACGGTCGCGACCTGCCGATGGGCGACAAGGCCGGCGTGACCCTGGGCATGGGCATGACCGAGAAACAAGGCGGCTCGGACGTGCGTGCGAACCAGACCGTGGCCACGCCGCTGTCCGGCGACGAGTACCGCCTGGTCGGGCACAAGTGGTTCTTCTCGGCGCCGATGTCCGATGGGTTCCTGGTGCTGGCGCAGGCGCCGGCCGGGCTGAGCTGTTTCCTGCTGCCGCGCTGGCGCCCCGACGGCAGTCGCAACGCGCTGCGCCTGATGCGGCTCAAGGACAAGCTGGGCGACTGGTCCAATGCCTCGTCCGAAGTCGAGTTCGAGGGCGCCTGGGCCCAGCGCATCGGCGACGAGGGCCGCGGCGTGGCGACCATCATCGAGATGGTGATGCTGACCCGTCTGGATTGCATGCTGGGCTCGGCCGCCGAGATGCGCATGGCGTTGGCGCAGGCGCTGCATCATGCGCGCCATCGGCAGACGTTCGGAAAGCATCTGGTCGAGCACGCGCTGATGCGCAACGTGCTGGCCGACCTGGCGATCGAGGCCGAGGCGGCGTTGCAGTTCTCGTTGCGGGTCGCGCGCGCGGTCGATCGTGCGTCGCTGGATGCCGGGGAGGCCGCGTACGCGCGCATCGCTACGGCGGTGGGCAAGTACTGGATCTGCAAGCGCGCCCCGGCCTTCGTCAACGAGGCCCAGGAGTGCCTGGGCGGCGCCGGTTACGTCGAGGAGTCGCTGCTGCCGCGGCTGTACCGGCAGGCGCCGCTGAATTCGATTTGGGAGGGCAGCGGCAACATCCAATGCCTGGACGTGCTGCGCGCGCTGGCGCGCGAGCCGGAGGCGGGACATGCGGTGCTCAACGAGTTGCGCGGCCACCTCGGTGCCGACGCGGCGCTGGATGCGCGCATCGCCGAACTCGAACCGGTGCTGGACGGCCGCGTGCGCATCGAGGAAGGTCAGGCACGGCACTGGGTCGAGCGCCTCGCGCTGGCGATGCAAGCCGGCGTGCTATTGGACGCGCGCAGCCCCTGCGCCGAAGCCTTCTGCCGCAGCCGACTGGGCGGCGCGCACGGCCTGGCTTTCGGCACCCTGCCGGGCGATGTCGACTACGCGGCGATCCTGCAGCGGGCGCTGCCGGAATGAACCTGCCGCTGCGGACGTCGTTGTGGCTTGCGTTGTTGGCGATAGCGGGTTGCGCCCAGGACGACGACCGCACGGTGCCGGTTGCGCGTACGGGCGCGACGCGCCGGTCCTGCTGCCGTCCGCGCAGCGCGCCGACCGCATCGTGATCGACAAGTCCGAGCGCCGCATGGATCTGCTGCGCGAGGGCCGGGTGATCGGCCGGTACCGCATCGACCTGGGCGACGCGCCACAGGGTCACAAGCAGCGGCGAGGCGACGAGCGTACCCCCGAGGGCGAGTACCGCATCAGCGATCGCAATCCCAACAGCGCCTTCCACCTGTCGTTGCGGGTGTCGTATCCGAACGAGCGCGATCGTCGGTGGGCGCGCGAGCAGGGCGTGGACCCCGGCGGCGACATCATGATCCACGGGGGCAGCGCGCGCTGGTGGCGCGAAGACTGGACCGACGGCTGCGCTGCGGTCAGCGATGGCGAGATCGAGGAAATCTGGCGTCGAGTACCGACGGGCACGCCGATCCGCATCCAGCCATGAACGCGATTTCGAGCCGATAGTGCCTGCAAACGCAGCAATCGGCGCTATCGAAATGCGGTCGTATCACGCACAAAGTGCCGAGCGCGTGTAGCAGCGCAAGTATCGGTTGCGTTCGTCGCTGCGCCCGCATGACGCGCGCGATTTTCGCTCGTGTTTTCCGGCATCCGCATCGATCGCATCCGACGATGTGCGCTATCGCATGCGCATATCCATTCCTGTGATCCGCTTCCAACTTTTATGCGGACCGAGTCGATGCGCGCGGCTTGTTGCGCCGTTCGCGGCTCTGTTGTCGTGGACGCGCCTGCCAACGAATCGTACCTAACGAGCATTCGACGGCAGACGGCCGATGCGACGCGCCGCGTCGCTTCGATCCACCGATCCGAACGGATCGTCCACGCTACGAGCAATCGCTCGTCAAATGAGGAAGTCGTCATGAAGGGATCCAAGATAGGTCGTTCATTGTTGTCGTTGGTCGTCGCTTCCGCCGCGCTATCGGGCCACGCCATGGCCGCCGAGGAGCTCGATCCAGGCCTGAAGCTGGCCATGCAACGCGACCTGGGCGTGGCGCCGCATCAGCTGGCGCAGCACCAGAAAGCCGAGCGCCTGGCTGAGGGTCAGGCTCAGGCGATGGAGTGGAAACTCGGCTCCGGCTTCGCGGGAAGCTGGATCGAGCGTCGCGCGGACGGCAGCTTCGCCGCGGTCGCCGCGACCTCCGGCGCGGGCAAGGTGCTTGCCGCGCCCGGCGTCGAAGTGCGTCGCGTGCGTCACAGCCTGAGCGCCCTGCGTTCGGCGTTGTCCTCGCTGGACGCCAGCGCGCAGCGTCGCATCCCGGGCATCAGCAAGCCGATGACCGGCGTGCATTCCTGGTACGTGGACCCGACCACCAATTCGGTCGTGGTGAGCGCCGCACCGGACGCGCTCGACCAGGCGATCGATTTCGTCGCAGCCAGCGGCGCCGACGCCTCGACGGTGCGGGTTGTGCAATCCGCGACCGTGCCGCGACTGGCCGCGACCATCCGCGGTGGCATCGAGTATCAGATGCCGACCTCGGGCGGCACCTTCCTGTGCTCGGTGGGCTTCCCGGTGACGCGCGGTAGCGTCAAGGGCTTCGCGACCGCAGGCCATTGCGGTGGGCAGGGCCAGACGGTGCGGATCGGCGGCGTCACCGTGGGTTCGTTCACGCAGTCGCATTTTCCGGGCAACGACCGCGCCTGGGTGACGGTCGGCAACAGCCATACCTTGGTGGGTCAGGTCACCAACTATGCCGGCGGCTACGTCTCGGTGCGCGGCAGCACCGAAGCCGCGATCGGCGCTGCGGTGTGCCGCTCCGGTCGTACCACTCAATATCGCTGCGGCACGATCACGGCCAAGAACGTCACCGTGAACTACCAAATGGACGACGGCTCGATCCTGACCGTGCGCGGCCTGAGCCAGGGCAATGCGTGCGTGGGGCGCGGCGATTCCGGCGGCTCCTGGATCACCACCGCCGGTCAAGGCCAGGGCGTGAGCTCGGGTGGCGAGCTTGCGGACGACGGCACCGACAGCAATTGCAACATTTCGGCTTCGCAGCGGGTCAGCTGGTTCGAGCGTTTGAATCCGATCCTGAGCCAGTACGGCCTGACTCTCGTGACGCAGTAAGCGCCCAGTAGCGCAAGCGACCACGAACGCTCCCGCCCGTGGAGCGTTCGCGGTCGCGATGTTTCTTCGAACGCTTTAGCTGCTCCGGTCGCGCCCGCATGAGCCGCCCGATTGGTTGGGATATTCCGCCCGCAGCGTCGTTGCCGTGCGACTCGGCTGGGTCGGTTGGCGTACGTCCTTACGCGCGTCTATCCGTCGTGACGCGACCTTCACCGCGATGAACGTCGCGCGGGAGCGTTGCGGTCTTGTGATTCGATTCAAGCTTCCGCTGTGATCCCGGCCTGTGCATGCCGATTGCCGTGGGCGCGCGGCTTTGCTTCCTTGAGCAGGCCTGTTCTCTCGTCGTGGCACGGAACGCGCCCGAGTTCAGGCCGCCGCCGATACGCGGCGCCGCGGCCCACCCCGGGCCGTCCCCGAGCGCATACGCTCACTCAAGGAGAAACTCGCCATGCAAGGTACCAACGTACGTCGCTGCCTGCTCTCGCTCGCCATCGCCAGCGCGGCATTCAGTGCCATCGCCGCAGACCCGACCGATCCGGTCCTGAAGTCGGTTCTGCAGCGCGACCTGGGCGTGATGCCGGCGCAGTGGTCGCAATACCTGAAGACCGAGCGCATCGCCGAACAGCAGGCTGCCCTCGCGCAACGCCGCTTCGGCGCGGGCTATGCCGGCAGTTGGATCGAACAAAAGAGCGACGGCTCGTTCGCCTTCGTCGTCGCCACCGCAGGCGCGGACGCCTCGCCGGTGGCCGGCGCCGAAGTGCGGCGCGTGCGCTACAGCCTGGGACGGCTGCAGTCGGCGATGGACCGGCTCGACGGCGGCGCACAACAGCGCGTGTTGGGAATCAGCAAGCTCTACGGCGGCGTGCATTCGTGGTACGTCGATCCGCAGAGCAACTCGGTGGTGATCGCGGTGGCGCCAGGCGCGACCGACGAGGCGGTGGACCTGGTCGCGGCCAGCGGCGCCGACGCCGATGTCGTGCGGTTCGTCGAATCGGTGGGCGAACCGCGTCTGACCGCGACCATTCGCGGCGGCATCGAATACACCATCAACAACCAGTACCTGTGCTCGGTCGGTTTCTCGGTCACGCGCGGCGCGACCAAGGGCTTCGTCACCGCCGGCCATTGCGGTTCGGCGGGCGCGACGGTGCGGGTGGGCGGCGCGGTGGTGGGCTCGTTCGCGCAATCCAACTTTCCGGGCACGGATCGCGCCTGGGTCCAGGTCGGCTCCACGCATACACTGCAGCCGCTGGTCAGCAACTACGCCGGCGGCAACGTGATCGTGCGCGGCAGCACCGAGGCGGCGACCGGCGCGGCGGTCTGCCGGTCGGGCCGCACCACCGGCTATCGCTGCGGCACCATCACCGCCAAGAACGTCACCGTGAATTACGCCGAGGGCACGGTGCGCGGCCTGACGCGCTCCAACGCCTGCATCGGCGGCGGCGACTCGGGCGGCTCCTGGATCACCACGGCCGGGCAGGCCCAGGGCGTGAGTTCGGGCGGGCAGATTCCGCAGGGCAGCACCAACAACTGCGGCGTGGCGCAGGCGCAGCGGGTGACGTTCTTCGAGCGCCTGACGCCGATCCTCAGCCAGTACGGCTTGACCCTGCTGACGCAGTAAGCGTTCGTCAGCGCAACCGACCCGGACGCTCCCGCCCAGGGAGCGTCCGCGGTCGTTCGGCGGCTTGCGCCGAGTGATCGCAGTCGCATAACGCGATTTCGATGGCGGCGCGCATCTTATGCTTTGGTCGTAGGCGTGGGATCGCGCTGCGCACACAAGCGCCAATGAAGTGTGCGGATCTCCTGCCGTTCGCCGGCCCGATATCTCACCGTTTGCGTAGCCAAAGCGTGTGCGTGATGCGTTCAGCGCCGCGCAGACGCAGGCTCGTGTCCGAGAGTTAAGCGCGCTGTAGCGCGCGTTTCGTTGCTCGCGACGGATTCCATCGCGGCATGTCCGCGCCGCGAGCGCGCATTGCGCCATCGCGCCCGAGGCGCGGTCGAGGCCGCGCGTCCAGGCACATTCCTGCCGTCTTGCGGGACCCGCACGCGATTGCTTCTCTGTTTTCGTCGCGGCGCCCAAGAGCGCGCGACGGCCGGCACTCGCATCTTCGTGGGTGCGCAGCGGTGCTCTCTTCCTCTCGCCTGGAGTACTCCGTATGCCCGTTATCTCCGCCAAAACCCGAAACCTGCCCCTGCGCGCGATCGCATGCGCCGGCCTGACCCTGCTGGCCAGCGGTGGCGCGGTGGCCGCCGACGAATTGTCCAGCGAAGTGAAGAATGCGATGCGGCGCGATCTGGGGCTGAGTTCCCAGCAGCTGGGCCAGTATCTGAAGTTCGAACGCGCTGCCGCCACCGAAGAAGCCGCGGCCAAGCGCGCCCTGGGCGCCAGCTATGCCGGCAGTTGGCTGGAGCGCGGTGCCGATGGTTCGTTCCGTCAGGTGGTGGCGACCTCCGGCAGCGGCAAGGCCCTGGCCGGCCGCAAGGGCATCGAGCTGCGTCGCGTGCGCCACAGCCTGTCGCATCTGAACGACACGATGGCGTCGCTGGACCGCGGCGCGAAGTCGCGCATTCCCGGCATCAGCAAATCCCTGGACGGTGTGCATGCCTGGTACGTCGATCAAACGACCAACACCGTGGTGGTCGAGTTGGCGCCCGGCGCGACCGACGCCGCGGTCGACTTCGTGGCCGCCAGTTCGGCGGACGCCGGCGCGGTGCGCTTCGAGACCAGCCAGGGCGAGCAACAGGCGATGGCGGCGATCATGGTCGCCGGCGGCTTCGAATACACCTATCCCGTCGGTCAGTACACCTCGTACTGTTCGGTGGGCTTCATGGTCATGCAGAACGAGCACAAGGGCTACGCTACGGCCGGACATTGCGGCAAAGCGGGCCAACAGGTCTGGATTGCCGGCAATCTGACCGGGCATTTCGTGTTGTCCGATTTCCCGAAAAGCGACAAGGCCTGGGTCACGGTATACCCGGAGCATACGATCGCGCCTTGGGTGGTGGACTACAACCACAACAACTTCATCACGGTGAAGGGATCGGTTCCGGCGCCGGTCGGTGCGGTGGTCTGCCGTTCCGGCAGAACCACCGGGACCCGCTGCGGCACGATTACGGCCATCAACGTCACCACGCAAGCCAATACCAGCGCGGGCGTGGTCACCTGGAGCGGCATGACCCGCACCAATGCCTGCGGCGGCAAGGGCGATTCGGGCGGCTCGTTCTTCACCCCGGCCGGACAGGCCCAGGGCGTGACCTCGACCGCGAATCTGTTGGGGCCGGAGCCCTTCGCCCACAACTGCATGCATTCGCAGAACAAGGTTCAGACCCATTTCACGCCGATCAACCCGATCCTCAGCACCTACAGCCTGACCTTGGTGACCGGCTAATCGCCATCGCAAGCACGGCCCGGAGCTCCCGTCACGACGGGAGCTCCGGGTTTTAGGTCTGCTTGCGTGCATGCGATGACGCCAGCGCATGGCGGTACCGACCTCTTTGCTTGGGCGGCCATCGTGGCCCGCGCAGGCGCTCTTGCGCGCCGACAGTAGCGTTGCTCGCGACGTTGGATGCCTGCATGTAGGTCGCTGTCCACATTCCAGTTGCCGTCGCTGTCGATGACGGTCGCGGCAGCAGCTGCGCCGAGTGCAAGGCGTGTGCCTTTGAGTCATGGCGGATTGCCAAATAGTCCGTGCAAAAGTCATGCGCCCTGTGTGCCGCATTTTTTCGGGTATCGAAACGGGTGCGAATATTTTCACGCGCGCACGCAGATCTCGATGTCGTTCCTGTGATTGCAGTCCTGTTTTCGGCGGTTCGCGCTCTTGCGATCGGCTTGTACGGACTGTCGTGCAGTTGATCTTCTAAAAGCGTCCGCAATCGCGATGTCGATTTCGACGCAGTCGGTTCCATCCCGACGGTCATGGCGGTGCTGACGATGAGATTCAGCAATCCCACCGGTTTTCGCACATTCGAGTAACGGCCATTTATCAGGAGGAAATCGCCATGCAAGCCTCTTCCGTTCGCTGATCGCCACCGCCGGGCACGGTCAATGCATGAGTGCGAAGGCGATATGCCGAATCGGCAGAACGACCAGTGCGAGGTCGTGCAAGCGCAGCACGCGAGCTGTTTTTGACGTCGCGATCCTGTCCCCGGTCATGACGGCTCGACTTTGTTCACGCAGTTCGTTCGCGCGAAGCGTTCCCGTCTCTCGTGGGAAAGCTCCGCCGCGTCACCAGGCAATGCCCGCCACGTTCGTGTTTACCCATCGTGGTGGTTCCGACGATGTCAATTCCCCCGAGCGGAAACGCTCAACGCATCAGGAGTTCTCCATGAAGCATTCCAAATCCAAGCGTTCGCTGCTGCCGCTGGTCGTGGCCGTCGCGGCCATTTCTTGCGGTAGCGCCATGGCCGCTGACGAAGTGTCGCCGGTGCTGAAGGCGGCGATGCAGCGTGATATGGGCGTCAATGCCCAGCAGATGTCGCAATACCTGAAAACCGAGCGGGTATCGCAATCGCAGGCGGCGTTGGCCCAGCGCCAGCTCGGCGCCGGCTATGCCGGTAGCTGGATCGAGCGTAAAGCCGACGGCAGTTTCGTTTTTGTCGCCGCCACCGCCGGCGCCAAGGCGCTGGCGGTGCCGGGCGTGGAATTGCGCCGCGTGCGCTACAGCCTGAGCCGGCTGCAGTCGTCGATGAGCCAGCTCGACAGCAGCGCCCAGCGCCGCGTATTGGGCATCAGTAAGCTCTACTCCGGCGTGCACTCGTGGCATGTGGACCCCACGAGCAACAGCGTGGTGGTGACGTTCTCCCCCGGCGCCAGCGAGGAAGCGATCGACCTGGTCGCGGCCAGCGGCGCCGATGTCGCGACCGTGCGCTTCGTCGAATCGGCGGACAAGCCCAGCCTGGTCGCCACCATCCGCGGCGGCATGCTGTATGGGTTCAGCCCCGGCGCCACCCTCGGCTGCTCGGTCGGCATCCCGGCCAGGCGTAGCGGCATTGCGGGCTACGCGACCGCCGGGCATTGCGGTTCGGTCGGTACCCGCGTGTATGTGGGCAATTCGACGTTGGGATCGTTCACGCACTCGAACTTCCCCGGCACCGATCGTGCGTACGTCCAGGTCAGCACCGCCCATACCGTGTTGCCCGAAATCACCGACCACAACGGCGGCGTAGTGCCCGTGCGGGGCAGCGTCGAGGCGGCGATCGGTGCGGCGGTCTGCCGCTCGGGCTATCGCACCGGGTACCGCTGCGGCTCCATTACCGGCAAGAATGTCACCGTGAACTACCAGGAAGGCACGGTGAGGGGCCTGACCCAGTCCAGTGCCTGCGCCGGTAAAGGCGATTCCGGCGGCGCTTGGATCACCCCGGCCGGTCAGGCGCAGGGTGTGACCTCGGGCGGTAACGTGGGCGCGGACGGGACCAACTGTTCGCTGCCTACGTCGCAAGTCAGGATGTACTTCGATAGGCTCAACCCGATCCTCAGCCAGTACGGGCTGACGCTGATGACGCGGTAAGCGTCGGCCAGGGGAACGCCTCGCTCCGGCGGGGCGTTCTCCTCGCGGCTCAGGTTACGGTCACGGGTCGATGCCGTTCAGCACCAGCGCACGGCGCTTGCGACTGAGCTTGCCCAGCGCTTCCTGGTACGACCACTCCACCAGCTCGCGCAGGTAGTCGGCCGGCACGCTGCGCACGTCGACGATGGTGATCCAGCGGAAGCGGCCCATCCAGCGTGCGGGCTTGATCCCGGGCACGCCGGTCAGCTCCAGGAAGCGATCGGGCGTGACCTTGATGCTGAAGCGCCAGCGCTCGGGTTCGCTGGTCTTGAAATAGGCGAAGGTCTTGTCGCCGACCGCGTAGGTGAGGATGTTGGACGGGTGGCCGTGCAGGGTGGACACGGCGCCGGGGAACTTCGCGCAGAACTTCTTCAGCTGGGTCGTGTCCATGCCGGCGCGCGTCCTCGGGCTCAGTCCAGGAACTGCAGCTTCGCCAGTTCCGCGTACAGACCGTCCTGAGCCAGCAATTGCTCGTGGCTGCCCTCGGCGACGATGCGGCCGCGGTCCATGACCACGATGCGGTCGGCCTTGAGCACGGTGGCCAGGCGATGCGCGATCACCAGGGTGGTGCGGCCTTCCATCAGGGTTTCCAGCGCCTGCTGCACAGCGCGTTCGCTCTGCGCATCCAGCGCGCTGGTGGCCTCGTCCAGCAGCAGGATGGGCGCGTCCTTGAGCAGGGCGCGCGCGATCGCGATGCGCTGCTGCTGGCCGCCGGACAGGCGCGCGCCGCGCTCGCCCAGTTCGGTGTCCAGGCGCTCGGGCAGGGCGTCGATGAAGTCGGCGGCGTGGGCGGCGCGCACCGCGGCTTCGACCGCGGCATCGTCGGCTTCCAGGCGGCCGTAGCGGATGTTGTCGCGCGCCGTGGCGGCGAAGATGGTCGGTTGCTGCGGCACCAGGGCGATGGTTTCGCGCAGCGCCGACGGGTCCAGCCGGCGCGCGTCGATGCCGTCGACGCGGACCGCGCCGGACTGCGGATCATGGAAGCGCAGCAGCAGCGAGAACACCGTGCTCTTGCCGGCGCCCGAGGGGCCGACCAGGGCCACGGTTTCGCCTGGACGCACGCGCAGGGTGAAGTCGTCCAGCGCCGGCAAGTCCGGGCGCATCGGGTAGTGGAAGGTGACGTCGTCGAACGCGATCTCGCCGCGTACCGGTTGCGGCAGCGCCTCCGGCTGCGCGGGCGCTTCGATCGCGCTGTCCTCGTTGAGCAGTTCGCTGATCCGGCCCATGCCGCCTGCCGCGCGCTGCAGATCGTTCCAGACCTCGGCCAGGGCGCCGACCGAACCGCCCGCGATCAGGGCGTAGAGGATGAACTGGCCCAGGGTGCCGGCGGTCATGTGGCCGCGCGCGACTTCGTGCGCGCCCGACCACAGCACCAGGGTGATCGCGCCGAAGATCAGGGTGATCGCCACCGCGGTGACCAGCGACTGGATGCCGATGCGCTTACGCGCGGTCGCCACCGCGATCTTGAGCGCGGCGTCGAAACGGCCGCGTTCGTAGGGTTCGCGCGCGTGCGCCTGCACGGTGCGCACCGCGCCCAGGGTTTCGCTGGCGAGGGTGTTGGCGTCGGCGACGCGGTCCTGGCTGGCGCGCGAGATCTTCTGCAGGCGGCGGCTGCCGATCACGATCGGCAGCACCGCCAGCGGAATGCCCAGCATCGCGTAGGCCGCCAGACGCGGTTCGGTGATGAACAGCATGGTGATGCTGCCGATCACCGTGATCGAGCTGCGCAGCGCCACCGACATGCTGGAGCCGACCACGCTGCGCAGCAGTTCGGCGTCGGCGGTCAGGCGCGAGACCAGCTCGCCGCTGCGGCTGCGGTCGTGGAAGCCGGCGTCCAGGCCGATCAGGTGCGTATACAACTGCTGGCGCAGATCGGCGACCACGCGTTCGCCCAGCAGCGAGACGAAGAAGAAGCGCGCGGCGGTGGCCAGGGCCAGCGCGACTGCGACACCGAACAGCAGCACGAAGGCCTGATCGATCGCGCCGCCGCCCTGGGTGAAGGCCTGGTCGATCATGGTCTTGAACGCCGGCGGCAGGCTCAGCGTGGCGGTGCTGGACGCGGCCAGGGCGACCAGCCAGGCGATGAACAGCCCCAGGTGCCGGCGCACGAACGGCCACAGGGTGCGCAGGCTGCCGATGGGCGCCTTGGCGGCAGCGGTCGGAGCCGGCGGTGTGTCGGCGGTGTCGGTCATGGGGTATCGGCGTCTTCGGCGCGCAGGCGTACCCGATCACGAGTGGCGTCGCGCAGCTGCGCTTTCAAGGCGTCGAGGCGGTTTTCGGGCAGGCGGATGCGCATGCGGGCGCCCGTGGCGTCGAAATCCTCGTCCAGCTTGTCGGCGCCGTGGGCGGCCAGGGCCGCGTGCACGGCGCCGGTGTCCTCGAATGCGTAGCTCAGGCTCGCGTTGCGCAGCACGATCAGTTCGCGCCGCTCGGCCCGGCGCAGGCACTCGGCCGCGCAGCCGCCGTAGGCGCGCACCAGGCCGCCGGCGCCGAGCTTGATGCCGCCGTACCAGCGCGTGACCACGGCCACCACTCGGTCGTAGCCCTGGCCCTCGATCGCGGCCAGGATCGGCCGGCCGGCGGTACCGGCCGGTTCGCCGTCGTCGTTGAAGCGGTACTGGGCGCCGATCCGGTACGCCCAGCAGTTGTGGGTGGCGGCGGGATCGGCGACGCGGGCGAGGAAGGCCAGCGCGGCCTCCGGCGTGTCCACCGGCGCGGCCAGGGCCAGGAAGCGGCTGTGCTTGACCTCGATTTCGTGCGAGACCTCGGCCGCCAGCGTGGCCGCGCTCAAGGCGCGAACCTCATCGCTGCAGCGGACGCAGGTCGTCGGGGATGCGCACGCGCGGGTAGGTCTTGCGGAACAGCTTGAGGCTGGCGCGGGCGTCGTCGACGTCGCCGGCGTCGCGGCGGGCGCGGATGCGTTCCAGCCATTCGGCGCGTTCCAGGCGCGCGTCCTCGCGCAGCGGCGGCAGCGCGATCGCGACGTCCTGCGCGCTCTCGATGTCGGCGCGCTTGATGCGCGAGCCGGTGACCTCGATGCGGTCCAGCGTGGTTTCCTGCTTGGCCTCGGTTTCGCGGCGCTGTTCGGCAGCTTCGGCGGCGCGGCGCGCCTTGGAGGGGCTGAGGCTGAAGGGGTCCGAGTCCTGTCCCGGCTTGGCAGCCGGCGCAGGCGGCGCGTAGTCGGGCGCCCTGTAGAAACCGGACATGTTGCCCGCGGCGTCGGCGGCTACATCGGCCGGCGCGGCCGCGTTGGCCGCGACGCCCTTATCGGTGCGTTGGCGACGCGCGCTGGGCGCGGCCGGCGAGGGCGCGTCGCTTTCGTAGAAGGTGTAGCCGTCGGCGGCTTGCGCCGGCGCTTCGGCGGCCGGCTTGGCGGCGGAGGCCGCGAGCGGCGGCGCCGCAGCCACCGACGCGGCGGCCGCATCGGCGGACGCCTGCGGCCCGGGCCGGCTCATGTTGGCTTGCGGTAGCGCGGGCGCGGCCGGCGGAGGCGGGGGCGCGATGGTCTGGCGCGGGCGCGCGATCATCTCGGCGCTGGTGAAGGCGCCGTCGGCGGGCTCGTGGATCGGCGCCTCCCGCGAGGGGCTGATCGGGCGCAGCTGCCAGACCACGCCCACCGCCAGGGCCATGGTCGCGGCCACGCCGACGCCGGTGATCAGGCCGCCCGGGATCGCGCTCAGGGCCCAGCGCCGCCGCGTACGCTGCGGCGGGCGCGAACTCGTCGCAGCGGCATGCGCCGCGGCCAGGATCTTCGCGTCCAGCGCGGGCGAGGGGCCGTCGTGCGGCCCCAGCCGCGCCAGGCGGTCGGCCAGGGCGCGTTCTTCGGGCGACAACGGATCGGGGGTGTTGCGCTTCATTCGTTCAGCCTCAGCCGCAGCTTGTCCATCGCGTAGCGCAGCCTGGATTTAACCGTTTCGCGTCCGGCGCCAGTGATGTCGCCGATCTCTTCGAGGCTCAGCTCCTGCTCCAGCCTCAGCAGCACCACCTCGCGCTGCTCTTCGGGCAATTCCTCGATCGCGCGCTGCAAGCGGCGGCGCTGTTCGAATTCGGACAGTTCGCGCTCGGGCGTGGTCGGATCGGGCACGCGCGCGGCGCGCTCGTCGCCGTCCTCGGGGGCGGCGGGGCGGTGCTTGAGACCGCGCCAGTAATCGTTGAGCCGATTGTGAGCGATCCGGAACAGCCAGGTGCTGAACGCGGCGTCCGGCTTCCAGCCGTGGCGCGCGGCGATCACGCGCTGCCAGACGTCCTGGAAGAACTCGTCGGCCAGCGCCGAATCGCGCACCTGGCGCAGCAAAAAGCGGTACAGCGGGCCGCGGTGGCGGGCGTACAGGGTCTCGAACGCCGTCGTATCGCCGCCCGTCCAGGCCAGCATCAATACGTCGTCGCTTGCGTCCGCAGCCGAATTCATCCGCGGCAGGGTACGGGTTGGCGCCGCCGACGGGAAGCCATGGGCCTCCCTCCGGACGGCCCCAGGGTGGGGGGCGATCGCCAGGTGCATGTCCAGACGAACGGCCCAAGGGCCGCGACGGGGTTGGCGGTTCGCGGCCGTCCGCTCAGGCTATCCTGCGCCCTGCGTTGTAGAAACATGAACGATCCAGAGGCCTGTAGCGGTGCAGACAACCGGAAGGCCAGCAGCAGGCGTCCACGCGGGGGCGCCTGGAACCGGCGATGAGCTGGCGGGCGCGCTGTGCGACGGCCTGCCGGCGGGCTCGCGGGTGGCGGTGCGCTGGCTGGACGCGCGCGGCGTGGTCGGCGGCTCGGCCGCGAGCGCGGCGCCGGAATCGGCCGCGATCGCCGAACGCCTGCTCGATGGCCACGGGCCGGAGCCCGAACGCCCCGACCGCGTCGCGGCCGCCTGGACCCTGGACGACGGCACTCGTGCGGCGCTGTGCGCGCAACTGGGCGCGCCGTTGGCGCAGTCCGCGCGCGAGCCCTGGCTGGCGCTGGCGCAGCGCCTGGTGGCGGTGCAGCTGGCGGCGGCGCGCGCGCAGGCGCGGGTCGAGTCGCTGGAAAAGTCCGAGCGCCTGCAGCAGGCCTTGTACGAGATCGCCGACCTGGCCGGCTCGGATCTGGACATGGTCGACATGCTGCGCCGCATCCACGGCGTGGTCGGCGGCCTGATGTACGCCGAGAACTGCTACATCGTGCTCTACGACGACGTGCGCGACAGCCTGCGCTTCCTGTACTTCGCCGACCGCATCGATACCTACATCGCCGAGCCCGAGCGCGAGATCCGCGGGGAGGAGATGCCCAACAGCCTGACCCTGGCGCTGCTGCGCCATGGCGAGCCGCTGCAGGGGTCCTCGGCCTCGATACGCGAGCAGCTCAACGTCACCCAGGACCTGACCCACGGCCCCGACAGCCAGGACTGGCTGGGCGTGCCGATGCGCCGCGACGACCGCGTCTGCGGCGCGATCGTGGTGCAAAGCTACGACCGCCCGGGCTTGTACGGCGACGAAGAGCGCGCGCTGCTGGCATTCGTGGCCCAGCACATTCTGACCGCGCTGGATCGCTACCGCGCCCGCGAGGAGCTGGAACGCCGGGTCGCCGAGCGCACCCAGGCGCTGCAGCTGAGCAACCGCGATCTGCAGGCCGAGATCATCGAGCGCCAACGCGCCGAGCGCCTGCAGCGCGCCTTGTTCCGGATCGCCGAACTGTCGATCACCTCCGAAACGCTGGAGCGCTTCTACGCCCAGGTCCACGACGTGGTCAGCGAACTGCTGTACGCGCGCAACTTCTACATCGCCCTGATCGCCGACGACGGCGAGCACCTGGAGTTTCCGTACTCGATCGACGAGCGCGACCCGATCCGCGAGAGCCGGCGCCTGGGCGTGGGCCTGACCGAATACGTGATCAAGCGCGGCCAGGCCTTGCTGGCCGACCGCAACCGCATCGCCAGCCTGGCTGCGGCCGGCCTGGTGCGCAGCCTGGGTTCGCAGGCGCACTGCTGGTTGGGCGTGCCGCTGTTCCGCGGCGACCACGTGGTCGGCGTGATCGCGGTGCAGAGCTATTCGCCGGCGATCGCCTTCACCGTGCGCGACCAGGAACTGCTGACCTTCGTCGCCCACCACATCAGCAACGGCCTGGCGCGCAAGCAGACCCAGGACCGCCTGGTCACGGCGCATTCCGAACTCGAGCAGCGCGTGGCCTCGCGCACCCGCGAGCTGGCCCAGGCCAACACCGAGCTGCTGTCGCAGATCGGCGAGCGCCTGCGCGCCGAGCAGCAGCTCACCCATCAGGCCCTGCACGACGCCCTGACCGGCTTGCCCAATCGCGGCCAGCTGCTGGAACGGCTGGAGACCGCGATCGCGCGCGCCCAGCAGGATCCGCGCCGCCAATTCGCGGTGCTGTTCCTGGACCTGGACCGCTTCAAGCTGGTCAACGACAGCGTCGGCCACTCCGCTGGCGACGAATTGCTGATCGAAGCCGGGCGCCGCATCGTCGCCGCGGTCCGCACCGACGACACGGTCGCGCGCCTGGGCGGCGACGAATACGCGATCCTGGTCGACAACATCGACGGCTTGCGCGTGGCCGAGGAGCTCTCGCACCGGATCCTGCGCGCGCTAGGCGAGCCGTGCTGGGTGGCTGGGCGCGAGGTGTTCCCCTCGGCCAGCCTGGGCATCGCGATGTGGCACCCGCGCTACCGCACCGGCGCCGAGCTGCTGCGCGACGCCGACGCGGCGATGTACCGCGCCAAATCCGCCGGCCGCGACCGCTGCGCCGTGTTCGACGAGGCCATGCGCGAACAGGCGGTACGCATCCTCGACCTGGAAGCCGACCTGCGTCGCGCCATCAACGGCGACGGCTTCATCGCCTACTACCAGCCGATCGTGCGCCTGAGCGATCACAGCGTGATCGGCCACGAGGCCCTGCTGCGCTGGCGCCACGAGCGCCGCGGCCTGCTGCTGCCCAGCGACTTCATCGGCCTGGGCGAGGACAGCGGCCTGATCGAGGAGGTCGATTGGCTGCTGTACGCGCAAGTGATGCGGCAGCTGGCCGAAGGCGGCGAGGGCTACGTGTCGGTCAACGTCTCGCCGCGGCATTTCCGCGCCTCGGACTTCGCCGACCGCTTGCTGCGCATGATCGACGAGGCCGGCGCCGACCCGCACCGGCTGCGCATCGAGATCACCGAAGGCGCGCTGCTGGACGACGTGCCGCGCGCGCTGCGCATGCTGCGCACCTTGCGCGGCCACGGCGTGCTCGCCCAATTGGACGATTTCGGTACCGGCTTCTCGGCGCTGTCCTACCTGCATCGGTTCCCGATCGAGTGCCTGAAGATCGATCAGAGTTTCGTCGCCGGCCTGGTCGGCGAAACCCGCCCCGAGAGCGTGGCGGTGGTGCGCGCGATCCAGGCGCTGGCCGGCACCTTGGGCATCCACACCATCGGCGAAGGCGTGGAAAACGAAGCCCAGCTCGCGGCATTGCGCGAACTGGGCTGCGCCTACGGCCAGGGCTATCTGTTCGGGCACCCGGCCGAGCGCGCGCAGGCGCCGCTGCGGCAGGCGCTCACTCGCTAACGCTGACCGCGGTGGCGGGCGTGTCGCCAGCGATCTGGCGGCGCGCGCGTTCGATCAACTGCACCAGCTCGCGGCGCTGGCCCCAGCGATCGTCCAGCTTGCTCGCGCGCGCGGTCGCCTCGATCTTGTCCCAGCCCCAGCCGTCGGAACGGCTGCCGCCGCGCAAGGCGTCGGCGAACGCGGCCACCGCGGCGGCGAAGCGCATCGACTCGCCGGGCTGGGCATGCAGCTGCGAACGCAGGATCGGGGTTTCGATCAGGCGGCTGGCGTCCTGGCCGGGGCGCTTGTAGCGCAGCTTGAGGTTGGCGATCTCGCCGCTCTTGCCGGCCTGCGCGGCGGGCGCTTCGCGATAGCGCAGCGCGGGCAGGCGCGCGGCGGTGGAGCCGACCGGCGTGAGTTCGTACAGCGCGGTGACCTCGTGGCCGGCGCCGATGTCGCCGGCGTCGACTTTGTCGTTGTTGAAATCCTCGTGCTTGAGCACGCGGTTCTCGTAGCCGATCAGACGGTACTCGGACACCAGGGCCGGGTTGAACTCGACCTGGATCTTGACGTCGCGGGCGATGGTCAACATGGTCGAACCCATTTCCTCGACCAGCACCTTGCGCGCTTCCTGCAGGGTGTCGATGTAGGCGTGGTTGCCGTCGCCGACATCGGCGAGTTTTTCCGACAGCGCGTCGTTGTAGTTGCCCTGGCCGAAGCCCAGCGTGGTCAGGGCGATGCCGCTCTTGCGCTGATCGGCGACCAGCGTCTCGAGCGCGCCCTGGCTCACGGTGCCGACATTGAAGTCGCCGTCGGTGGCCAGGATCACCCGGTTCACGCCGTCCTTGACGTAAGCCTGCTTGGCCATGGCATAGGCCAGGCGGATGCCGTCGCCGCCGTTGGTGCTGCCGCCGGCCTGCAGGCGGTCCAGCGCCTCCAGGATTTCGCTCTGGCGATCGCCGGGCGTGGGCGGCAGGACCAGGCCGGCCGAGCCGGCGTAGACCACGATCGAAATGCGGTCCTGCGGGCGCAGCTGTTTGGTCAACAGGCCGAAGGCGCTCTTGAGCAGGGGCAGCTTGTCGGGCTGATCCATCGAGCCGGAGGTGTCGATCAGGAACACCAGGTTGGCCGGCGGCAGGGTGGCCTTGGGCACGTCGTAGCCCTTGATGCCGATCATCAGCAGCTGTCGCTGCGCGTTCCACGGCGCCGGCGCGAGTTCGGTGGTGACCCGGAACGGCGTGTCGCGCGACGTCGGGGCGGGGTGGCCGTAGTCGAAGTAATTGATGAACTCCTCCGCGCGCACCGCGTCGGCGGGCGGACGCACGCCCTGGTTGAGCATGCGGCGCACGTTGCTGTAGCTGCCGGTGTCGACGTCGATCGAGAAGGTGGACAGCGGTTCGTCGGCGGTGCGGCGCACGGGGTTGTCTTCGCGCGCGGCGTATTTTTCGGTGTTGGCGGGTTGAAATTGCGCATCGCCCAAGAAGCCCACGGACGGAGCCGCCATCACCGGCGACGCGGTGCCGATCTGAGCGCGCTTCATGCGGCTGCCACTGACGTTGATGGCCTCCAACGTGGAAGCCGGTGCCAACTGCTTGGACTCGGTGACGTAGGCCATTGCCGGAGCCGGCGGAGGCGGCGGCGCGCCTGGCGCGCGGCGCATGGACAGATTGGCTTCCGGCAACTCGACGCTGGCGTTGGCGACCGAGTCGGCGGCAGCCTTGGCGGCGTCCGCGGCCGCCACCGCGCCGGCGGCCTGGTCCCGGATCGCGACCACGTCGGCTGCGGACGGCGCGGTCTGCGCCGTATGGCGTTCGCTGCGCGCATCGGCCTTGTCGGCGCTGGGCGCGTCGTTGCGGGTGCTGGTGTGGCAGGCGCTCAGCGCGAGCGCACTGAGCACGGCGACGAACAGGAGGGAGCTGGGGTAGGGCTGCGGCTTGGCGTTCATGCGGGCGGTTCCCAGGGAGGTCCTGGGTCGAAACGCATGGCTTGGCGAAGCGGGGTTAAAGGCGTCTCGATCGCGTGTGGGGGACGCTCACCCCAAGCCCCCTCAGCCTTGCCCACCCTTCGTGCGCCGCGCGCGCGAGGCGCCATAGGTAGGATGTGGCGAGCGCAGCGAACCGCACCATCGCGACGGTGCGGTTGTCACCGCACCCTGCGTCGCCTTAAGCCTTCTCCCTCTCGCGGGAGCAGGTGCCCGCAGGGCGGATGAGCGCGCCGTGCGAGCTTGGAGTGGAGTGCTCGCGCCGGCCCTCACCCCAACTCCTTTCAGCCTTGCACACCCTTCGGGCACTGTCAGCCGGAGAGGGACTAAAACAGTCTTACGCCACCGGATCCCGAATCACCAACAGCCGCTGCTCGGTCATGTCCTCGATCGCGTAGCGCACGCCCTCGCGGCCCAGGCCCGAATTTTTCACGCCGCCGTAGGGCATGTTGTCGACGCGGAAGCTGGGCACGTCGCCGACGATCACGCCGCCGACCTCTAGGCGGTCCCAGGCGCGCATGGCGTGGTCGAGGCGACCGGTGAACACGCCGGCCTGCAGGCCGAAGTCGCTGTCGTTGACCTGGGCCAGGGCCTGGTCGAAATCCTCGAACGGGGCCATGAACGCGACCGGGCCGAACACTTCCTGGCGGAACAGATCACTGTCGCGCGGCACCCGTTCCAGCAGCGTGGCCGGCAGCATGTTGCCGCGGCGTTCGCCGCCGGCGATCAGCTTGGCGCCGCCCTTGCGCGCGGCCGTCACCCAGGATTCGATGCGCTTGGCCGCGGCCTCGTCGATCACCGGGCCGATGAAGGTGCGCTCGTCGCGGGGGTCGCCCATGCGCAGCTTCGACACCGCCGCCTTGAGCTTCTTGCGCAACTGGTCGTAGATCGCCGCGTGCGCGTAGATGCGCTGCACGCTGATGCAGCTCTGGCCGCTCTGGTAATAGGCGCCGAACACCAGCCGCTCGACCACGTGGTCCAGCGGCACGCCCGGGTCTTCGTCGATGATGCAGGCCGCGTTGCCGCCCAGCTCCAGGGTCACCTTCTTGCGGCCCGCGCGCGCCTTGAGCTCCCAGCCGATCAATCCGCCGGTGAAGCTGAGCAGGGCGATGCGCTCGTCCTCGGTGAGCGCGCCGGCGTCCTCGTTGGAGCAGCAGATCACCGAGAACGCGCCGCGGGGCAGGTCGGTCTCGGCCAGCACCTCGCCGATGATGAGAGCGCCCACCGGGGTCTTGACCGCGGGCTTGAGCACGAAGGGGCAACCGGAGGCGATCGCCGGCGCGACCTTGTGCGCGACCAGGTTGAGCGGGAAGTTGAACGGGGTGATGAAGCTGCAGGGCCCGACCGGTACGCGCTTGACCATGCCGCGGTAGCCGCGCGTGCGCGGGGAGATCTGCAACTCGATGATCTCGCCGTCCAGGCGCGTGGCCTCGCCAGCGGCGATGCGAAAGGTGTCGATCAGGCGGGTGACTTCGCCGCGCGCGTCCTTGATCGGTTTGCCCGCCTCGATGCACAGGGCCACCGACAGTTCTTCATGGCGCTCGCTGAAGCGCTTGACGCAGTGTTCGAGCACGTCGCGGCGCGCGTCGGGCGGAAACGCGGCCATGGCCTCGCGCGCCTTGTGCGCGGCGACGATGGCCTTGCGCACCACCGAGGCATCGGCGAAGGCGACGCGGGTGGCGACCTTGCCGCTGTACTTGTCCAGCACTTCCAGGTCGGTGTTGGCCGCGACCGGGCGGTTGGCGAGGTAGTAGGGATAGCTGCTCTTGAGTCCGGAGACGGTCTTGGACTTGGAGGGGGACTTGGCCATGGCGGATTCCGGTTGCGTACGGAGGTGGTGGGCGTCGGCGCTCAGCGCACCGCGGCGCTCAGGCGCGGGATGTCTTCGTTGAGGATACGGTCGTCGTCGGCGTAGTTGATCGGCACTTCGATCAGGTCGACGCCGG
This sequence comes from Lysobacter sp. Root983, assembly GCF_001429345.1. Classification (NCBI taxonomy): domain Bacteria; kingdom Pseudomonadati; phylum Pseudomonadota; class Gammaproteobacteria; order Lysobacterales; family Lysobacteraceae; genus Lysobacter; species Lysobacter sp. Root983. The sequence goes on along the minus strand of NZ_LMJO01000017.1, from coordinate 193,688 downwards.
GCGCGTCCAGCGCGCGTCGCAGCAGCGGCAGGAACTCGTCGCTGCTGGCGGGGCGGTGGCCGCGCGCGCCGTAGCTTTCGGCGTACTTCACGAAATCCGGGTTGCCCAGGTCCATGCCAAAGCTGGGGTAGCGCTCGTGGGCTTGCTTCCACTTGATCATGCCGTAGGCATCGTCGCGCAGCACCAGCACGGTCAGGTCCAGGCCCAGGCGTACCGCGGTCTCCAGCTCCTGCGAGTTCATCATGAAGCCGCCGTCGCCGCAGACCGCCAGCACGCGCCGGTCCGGATGCACGATGCGCGCCGCCATCGCCGAGGGCAGGCCCGCGCCCATGGTCGCCAGCGCGTTATCCAGCAACAGCGTGTTGGGCCGGCGGCAGCGATAGCCGCGCGCGAACCAGAGTTTGTACAGGCCGTTGTCCAGGCACACGATGTCGCGTTTGCCCATCGCGGCGCGCACGTCGGCGACCAGGCGCTGCGCCACCAGCGGATAGCGCGGGTCGGCGTTGCGCTCGTCGATCTGCGCTTCCATCGCGGCGCGCACGCGGTCGAAGAAGGCGAAGTCCCAGTGCGGCTGCGGCGCGATCGCCTCCGACAGCTGCCAGACCGCGTTGGCGATGTCGCCCACCACTTCGATCTGCGGGAAGTACACCGCGTCGACTTCGGCGCTGGCGTAGTTGACGTGGATCACCGTGCGCCGGCCCTCGCGCATGAAGAACGGCGGCTTCTCGATCACGTCGTGACCGATGTTGACGATGCAGTCGGCGGCGTCGATCGCGCGGTGCACGAAGTCGTGATCGGACAATGCCGCGTTGCCCAGCCACAACGGGTCGGTTTCGTCGACCACGCCCTTGCCCATCTGGGTGGTGAAGAAGGGGATGCCGAGTTTGGCGATCAGGGCGCGCAGCTGGCGTGCGGTGGTCTTGCGGTTGGCGCCGGCGCCGATCATCAGCAGCGGATGGCGCGCGCGCATGATCGCGGCCGCGGCGTGCGCGATGGCCTTGTCCTCGGCCAGCGGGCGGCGCGAGTACGAAGCGGGGATCAGCCGGGCCTCGGTAGGATCGGCGGCGATGTCCTGCGGCAGCTCCAGGTGGGTGGCCCCGGGGCGCTCCTCCTCGGCGCGGCGGAAGGCCTCGCGCACGCGCGCCGGGATCGCGTCGGCGGACACGATCTGGCGGGTGTACTTGGTCAGCGGGCGCAGGGTGTCGACCACGTCGACGATCTGGAAATGGCCCTGTTTGCTGGTCTTGATCGGCTTCTGGCCGGTGATCATCAGCATCGGCATGGCGCCGAGCTGGGCGTAGGCGGCGGGGGTGACCAGGTTGGTCGCGCCCGGGCCCAGGGTGGACAGGCAGACGCCGGCCTTGCCGGTGAGGCGGCCGTAGGTCGCGGCCATGAAACCGGCGGCCTGCTCGTGACGGGTCAGGACCAGTTTGATCGTGGAGGTGCGCAGCGATTCCAGCAGGTCCAGGTTTTCTTCGCCCGGAATCCCGAACACGTACTCCACGCCTTCGGCTTCGAGCGCGGCGACGAACAGATCGGACGCCTTGGTCATGCGGGACTCCGTGGTGGGCTGCGCCCGAGTCCTGCGATCCTCGCTCAGATCGTGTTAGCGATGGGCGATGGCGGGGCGCCTTGGGCGGAACGGTGCGTCGCGTGGGTAGGGGCGTCGGCCGTTGACGCCATCGTCGGTGCGAGGCGGCGTTATCGCGGCTTACGCCGCTCCCACAGGCGCAGCTGCGGCGCTGCGGCGGGGCCTGCGTAAGCCCCTGGTTCCCGGTACCGCCGCTGTGGGAGCGGCGTCAGCCGCGATGAATCCCGTTTGCGGCGCAACGCGTATCGAGCCGCGTCTCAGACGGCCGCGCCGTCGTCCCCGCCCTCGACCTTCACCCGCAGCCGCCCGTCCTGGACGCGCGCGCTCAGGCGGTCGCCCGGTGCCGCATCCAACACGCTGCGCACGACCTGGCCGTCCTCGCGCTGCAGGATGGCGTAGCCGCGTGCGACCGTGGCCAGTGGGCTGACCGCTTCCAGCGAGCGTGCCAGACCACGCAGGTGCAGGCCCTGGTGGGCGAGCCGGCGCGCCATCGCGGCGCGCGGGCGCGGCGCGAGCGCGCTCAGACGTTCGCGTAGGGCCGCGATGCGGCGTTGCGGGTGATTGGCGCGCAGCACCGCATCGGCGTGGCGCAGGCGCGCGCGTTCGCGTTCGAGTTGGCGCTGCCAGGCCGCGCTGAGCCGGCGCAGCGCCTCGGCCTGGCGCAGGCGCAGGGCCTGCAGGCGCGCCTGCGGCCGCAGCGCGTTGAGCCGCAGCGCGGCGCGGTCGGCGCGTTGCATGGCCTGGCGCAGGCGCTGCAGTTGCAGGTTGCGCAGGCGCGCGTCGAGCTGGCGCAGGCGGCGCAGCAGTTCGTCGCGGTCCGGCGCGATCAGTTCGGCCGCGACCGAGGGGGTGGGCGCGCGCAGGTCGGCGGCGAAGTCGGACAGGCTGAAGTCGGTCTCGTGGCCGATCGCCGAGACCACCGGCACCTCGCAGGCCGCGATCGCGCGCGCCAGGCGCTCGTCGTTGAAGGCCCACAGGTCTTCCAGCGAACCACCGCCGCGCGCCAGCACCAGCACGTCGTAGCGGCCGGACGCCGCCGCGCGCTGCAGCATGCTCACGATCTGGGCCGCGGCGCCTTCGCCCTGCACCGGCACCGGCAGCACCTCCGCCTGGATCAGCGGGAAGCGCCGCGCGAACACGCTGAGCACATCGCGCACCGCCGCGCCGCTGGGCGAGGTGATCACACCCACGCGCGCCGGGTAGCGCGGCAGCGGGCGCTTGCGTTCGGGGTCGAACAGGCCCTCGGCGCTCAGGCGCGCCTTGAGTTCCTCGAACGCGCGCCGCAGCGCGCCTTCGCCGGCCTCCTCCATGTGGTCCAGCACCAGCTGGTAATCGCCGCGCGCCTCGTACAGGGTCAGACGGCCGCGCGCGAGCACGCGCAGACCCTCGCGCGGGACGAACTTCAGCCAGCTGCTCTTGGGCTTGAACATCGCGCAACGCACCTGCGCGCGTGCGTCCTTGAGGGTCATGTACAGATGTCCGGACGACGGCCGCGACAGATTGCCCAGCTCGCCCTCGACCCAGACCAGCGGGAAGGTGTCCTCCAGCAGATTGCGCGCCAGGGCGTTGAGCTGGCTGGGCGAGAGGACGTGGTCGGGCGCGGCGGCGTTCATGTTCGGGCGGGCGTTACGGCCCGATACCGTACTGCTTTTAGGGCCGGGATTGTGGATTCGGGATTCGTTAAAGCTGGGGCGCCTCTATGCCTTACGAATCCCAAATCCCCAATCCCAAATCCCGGCTTTACAATAGAGGCATGAATTCCGACGCTCCCTTGCCCTGCGCCCATCCCGGTTTTGGCCCCTTGCCGCGTCGCCTGACCCGCAGCGTCCGCATCGGCGCGGTCGAGGTCGGCGGCGGCGCGCCGGTGGTGGTGCAGTCGATGACCAACACCGACACCGCCGACGTCGCCTCCACCACCAAGCAGGTCGCCGAGCTGTGGCGCGCGGGCTCGGAGCTGGTGCGGGTCACGGTCAACACCGTCGAGGCCGCCGCGGCGGTGCCGCGCATCGTCGACAAGCTGGCGATGATGGGCATCGAGGTTCCGATCATCGGCGACTTCCACTACAACGGCCATCAACTGCTCACCGCCGAGCCGGCCTGCGCCGAGGCCCTGGGCAAGTACCGCATCAACCCCGGCAACGTCGGTTTCGGCAAGAAGAAGGACAGCCAGTTCGCGACCCTGATCGAGTTCGCGATCAAGCACGGCAAGCCGGTGCGCATCGGCGCCAACTGGGGCTCGCTGGACCAGGCCCTGGCGGCGACCCTGATGGACGAGAACCACGCCCGCGCCGAACCCTGGGACGCCGGCCGGGTGCTGCGCGAGGCCCTGATCCGCTCGGCCCTGGACTCGGCCCAGCGCGCGGTCGAGATCGGCCTGCCGGCCGACCGCATCGTGCTCAGCGCCAAGGTCAGCGGCGTGCAGGAACTGATCGCGGTCTACCGCGAGCTCGCCAACCGCGGCGATTTCGCCCTGCACCTGGGGCTGACCGAGGCCGGTATCGGCAGCAAGGGCATCGTCGCTTCCTGCGCCGCGCTCGGCGTGCTGTTGCAGGAAGGCATCGGCGACACCATCCGCATTTCGCTCACGCCCGAGCCTGGCCAGTCGCGCAACAACGAAGTCATCGTCGCCCAGGAACTGCTGCAGACCATGGGCCTGCGCGCGTTCACGCCGATGGTCACCGCCTGCCCGGGCTGCGGCCGCACCACCAGCACCTTCTTCCAGGAACTCGCGCAGAAGGTGCAGGAGCATGTGCGCGCGAAGATGCCGGAGTGGAAGATCAGCCACCCAGGCGCCGAGAACCTGACCCTGGCGGTGATGGGTTGCGTGGTCAACGGCCCCGGCGAATCGCGTCACGCCAACATCGGCATCTCGCTGCCGGGCACCGGCGAAGCGCCATCGGCGCCGGTGTTCGAGGACGGCGAGAAGACCGTGACCCTGCGCGGCGAACGCATCGCCGACGAGTTCGTCGACCTGATCGACCGTTACGTCGACCGCAACTATGGCGCTCGCGCAGCGGGTGCCTGAGCCGCCGCTCCACGATGCCGCGCTGAAGCAGGAAGCCCGCTTCGGCGTCGCCTTCCTGCGCCGCCACGGCCTGCGCCTGCTGCTGGTGTTCGCCGGCCTGCTGCTGCCGCTTTGGGCCTTCGTCGAGTTGGCCGACGAGATCCACGAGCAGGACATCATTCCGTTCGACGTACCGATCCTGCAATTCGCCCATTCGCTGGCGCGCGAGGGCTACGACCGCTTCTTCGTCGCGATCAGCCAGCTGGGCTATCTCTACGGCGTGGTCCCGTTCGATATCGCGTTCGTGCTGGCGCTGAGCCTGCTGCGGCGTTTCCGCGAGGCCACCTACGCCGCGATCGCGTTGGGCGGCTCGGCCCTGCTCAACATCGCCGCCAAGCAAGCGTTCGCGCGCGACCGGCCGTCGTTGTGGGAATCGATCGCGCCCGAGCACAACTACAGTTTCCCCAGCGGCCACGCCATGGGCTCGGCGACCCTGGCCTGCGTGCTGACCCTGCTGGCCTGGCGCACCCGCTGGCGCTGGCCGGTGGCGGTGATCGCGGCCGCCTTCGTCCTGCTGGTCGGCCTGTCGCGGGTCTACCTGGGCGTGCATTACCCCTCCGACATCCTCGCCGGCTGGTCGGTGGCCACGGCTTGGGCGGTGGCGGTGTATCTGCTGGCGTTCCGGGGTGGGGTGGGGCCCTGGCGAGGCACTCCGCGGGCCTAGCCACGGGGTAGCGGGCCGCCAGCGCGTGGTGCCTGGGTCTCGATTCTGATCCCTGGGGCACCTTCCGGGTGCCAGGCCCGTGATTTCAATGTGCCTAATGGGGTAGGGCAATCCGTATCCGTCGCCGTTATGGTTAGGGTCGGCGCTGGGGGAAGGCGCCGGACGGCGCATCGGAGAGGCCTGCGTACGCGCGGCTGTTCCGGCTCCGCATAAGCAAGACGAGAACTCCCAATTGGGCCTGCCGGGCCCGGCGATCGCGCCGGCCGGTGGGCGAACGCTTTGCGGTCATCGCACTAGGGGACGTTGCAATGTCTATACGATTCAACCGATGGACGATCGGGCTGGCGCTGGGTGCGCTGGCCGCGATCGCCGGCGCCACCGTCATGCTCGGCGGCGGCGTATCCGACGCCGGTGCGCCGATCGGCGGCGCGCCGCCGGCCAATGCCGGCGCCAACAACAACTTGCCGGAGCAGCAGGTCCGCAAGTACATCGTGGTCTACCGCGAGGCGCCGCTGGCGACCTACCGTGGCGAGGTCCAGGGTTTGCCGGCGCCTGAGCGCATGGTGGGCCAGCCCGGCGTGCCGCAGATGGCGCGCGCCGCCGCGACCGCGGCTGGCGAAGGCCGCGTCGATGTGCGCAGTTCGCGCGCCCGCGCTTATGTGCGCCACCTCGAAGGCGCGCAGCGCCAGCACGAGGCCGGCATCGCCGCCGCGATCGGTCGTCCGTTGCGGATCGAGCGCCGCATGCAGCACGCGCTCAACGCGGTGGTCACCGACCTCAGCGAGGCCGAGGCGCAGCAGGTGCAGCGCCTGTCCGAGGTGCAGTTCGTCGAGGAATATCGCGAGTACGAGCAGGACACCGACGTCGGCCCGACCCTGATCGGCGCGCCGCAGTTGTGGAATTCGCCGACCAGCCCGGTAAAGGGCGAGGGCGTGGTGGTCGGCATCATCGATTCGGGCATCAACTTCGGCAGCCCTTCGTTCGCGGCCACCGATGAGCAGGGTTACACCCACGTCAATCCGCTGGGCGCCGGCAACTACCTGGGCACCTGCGCCGCAGGCGGCGTCGATGCGGGGCGTTGCAACGACAAGTTGATCGGCGGCTACGACTTCGTGTGCGCGGCACCGGGCAACACTTGCGGCGCGCCCAATATCCGCGAGGAACCGGGCTTCGGCGACACCAACAGCCATGGCAGCCATACCGCCGCGACCACGGCGGGCAACTTCCGCACCGTGAACTTCAAGGGCCGCAACAGCCTGATCTCCGGCGTCGCGCCACACGCCAACATCATCGCCTACGACGTGTGCTACACGAACACGGCCACCGGTCGCGGCCTGTGCCCGAACACCTCGTCGGCCGCCGCGGTCGATCAGGCGGTCGCCGACGGCATCGTCGACGTACTGAACTTCTCGGTCGGCGGCGGCGAAAACCCGTGGAGCGATTCGGTCTCGCTGGCCTTCCTCAACGCGGTCAACGCCGGCATCTACGTGGCGACCTCGGCCGGCAATAGTGGCCCCGGCCCGAACACCATGGGCCACCTCGAGCCCTGGACCGGTTCGACCGCGGCGGCGCAACACGGCCGTCAGGATTTCAATCCGGTCCTGCAGGTCACCGGCCCCGGCACCGTGCCGGCCGCGCTGAGCGCGATCGTGCTCAACGAAGGCACCGGCGGCGTCGCGTTCACCGCTTCGATTGCGCCGACCACGCCGCTGCGCGTGAGCCCGGGCATCGACACCGTCGACGACGGCTGCGCCGCGTATCCGGCCGGCACCTTCGCCGGCGCGATCGCGGTGATCCGCCGCGGTACCTGTTCGTTCACGATCAAGTCGGGCAATGCGGCCGCCGCCGGCGCGGTGGCCGTGGTGATCGCCAACAACGCCGCCGGCGGCCTGATCCCGACCATGACCGGCGCGACCATCCCCGGCTTCGCGATGCTGCAGACCGACGCCAACGCGGTGCGCGATTTCCTGGCCGGCAACCCCGGCACCGCCGGCATCAGCGTGCTGCCGATCCCGAACACGCCCGACGTGCTCGCCGACTTCAGCTCGCGCGGTCCGGCCGGCACTTACGATCTGCTCAAGCCCGATGTCACCGCGCCCGGCGTCAACATCCTGGCGGTGGTCGCCGGCACCGCGATCAGCGGTTCGGAGAACGCGGTCGGCCTGATGAGCGGTACCTCGATGGCGTCGCCGCATCACGCCGGCGCCGCCGGTCTGCTGCGTCAGGCGCGTCCGACCTGGACCGTGCCGGAAGTGAAGTCGGCGCTGGTGATGACCGCCGAGCAGCAGGTGTTCAAGGAGGATTCGATCACGCCGGCGACGCCGTTCGATCGCGGCGGTGGCCGTCTGCGCGTCGACCTCGCCTTGCGTGCCGGTCTGGTGCTCAACGAAATCCGCGCCAACTACCTGGCCGCCGATCCGGCCATTGGCGGCGACCTCGCCAACCTCAACCAGCCCAGCCTGGCCAAGGCGCGCTGCGTGGAGCGCTGCGTGTTCACGCGTACCTTCCGCAACACCCAGACGGTGCGCCAGGGTTGGACGGTGAAGCTGACCGGTCTCAGCGGCACGATCACGCCGGCGCTGTTCACCCTCAATCCGGGCGAGAGCAAGGCGGTCAAGGTCACGGTCAACAGCTACCAGTTGCCGGCCGACGGCTCCTGGAACTTCGGCACCCTGGTGCTGACCCCGACCTCGATCGGTACGCTCGACCAGCCGACCCTGCGCCTGCCCGTGGCGGTGTCCGTGCCGCCGCCGGTGATCGCGCTCAACCCGCTGCAGATCGCGGCGACCTTGCCCGTGGGCGGTACCGGTTTCGCCAACTTCCGTATCGACAACCTCGGCGGTTCGCGTCTGGATTACACGATCGACAACACCGGGCAGGGCCTGCGCACCTTGCTGGATGCGCCGCGCGGCGCGGTCAGCAGCGGTTTCCGCGCCACCACGTACACGGATCCGGCGACCGCCGGTTCGGCGGCGCAGTTCAGCGCCGACGACTTCACCGTGACCGAGGCCACGCGCATCGTCACGCTGTACACGGAAGGTTTCGTGTCCAGCGGTCAGCCCTTGGCGACCACCGCGACCAGCCTGACCTGGACCTTGTTCCGCGACAGCGGCGGCAATCCGGAAGGCAATCCGCAAGCGTCGCCGGGCGTGGCCGTGTGGAGCTACACCGCCGCACCGACCGCCGCCGGCGTGACCATCACCGGCGCCAACATCGGCCTCAACCTGACCACCGCCGGCCAGAACGTGGATCTGCTGCCGGGCCGTTACTGGCTGGTGGTGAGTGCGCGTTCGAGCTTCGCCAACCGCTGGGTGTGGTTCGCTTCCAACACGGGCGACACCGTGTTCCGCACCATCACGGTGACCACCGCCGGCGCCGGCGCCTGGACCGCGGCCACCGGTTTCGCGGGCCTGGCCTGGAACGTGGGCGCGTCCAACGCCTGCGGCGCGCCGTGGATCGGTGCACCGGTGAGCGCGATGGGACGCGTGAACCCGGGCGCGGTCGGCAACAACGCCCAAGTGCAGCTCAACGCGGCCGGCCTGAGCGCGGGCACGCACGTGGGCTACATCTGCGTGGCGAGCAACGACCCGGTCAAGCCCAAGGTCGCCGCGCGCGTAACGCTGACGGTCACGCCGTAACGTTGGCTCGCTAACTTCGCCGGGCCCGGCAACGGGCCCGGCGATTTCTCAGATACCGGTACGGGCCGCGTTGCACGGCCCATCCAATCGATTCCTTAGGGGGAACGCAATGAAGCAGATGCACTCCACGCTCCTGTCGTCCGCGCTGTTGCTCGCGCTGGCCCTGCCCGCCACCGCGATGGCGGGCGAACCCTGCCTGCTCGACGACGGCCTGGGCGGCACCACCACCGGCGGCGCGACCGCGGCCGGCGGCGGCGCCACCGCCTGCGGCAGCGGCGCGACCGCCAGCGGCGACGGCAGCACCGCGGTAGGCGCGGCCAGCACCGCCAGCGGCACCGGCAGCACCGCGGTGGGCGCCGACAGCAACGCCGGCGGCGATCAGAGCACCGCGGTGGGCCAGGGCGCGCAGGCCGGTGGTTTTGGCGCCACCGCCTCCGGCAGCGGCAGCAACGCTAGCGGCGAATTCGCCACCGCCACCGGCACCGCCAGCGAAGCCACCGGCCAGTTCAGCAGCGCCAGCGGCGCCGGCGCACGTGCGACCAACGACAACGCCACCGCCACCGGCGCCTTCAGCGAAGCCAGCGGCCTGGGCAGCACCGCACACGGCTACAACGCCATCGCCAGCGGCGAGCTCAGCAGCGCCAGCGGCAGCGGTTCGGTCGCCTCGGGGGACGCCAGCACGGCCAACGGTGCGGGTTCCACCGCCAGCGGCAAGGGCAGCACCGCGACCGGCGCGCACAGCGTCGCCAGCGCCGACGGCGCCACCGCCAACGGCGGCTGGGTCGACAAGGACGGCGACGGCGTGGTCGATCCGGACGAAGTGACCACCGCCAGCGGCCTGGAATCCAGCGCCTACGGCGGCGGCGCGCAGGCCACCGCGGACCAGTCCAGCGCCTTCGGCGGCCGCAGCGTCGCCAGCGGCATCGGCAGCAGCGCGTTCGGTTACGGCGCGCAGGCGACCGTGCAGAACGCGACCGCGATCGGTCAGGGCAGCAACGCCAGCGCCACCAACAGCGTCGCCCTGGGCGCGGGCTCCAACGCCAACCGCGCCAACACGGTGTCGGTGGGCGATACCGGCAACGAACGCCAGATCACCAACGTCGCCGCCGGCACCCAGGGCACCGACGCGGTCAATCTGACTCAGTTGCAGGACGGCAACGCCGCCACCTTGAACGCGGCCAACACCTACACCGACACCGTCGCGGCCAACACCTTGAACGCCGCCAACACCTATACCGACACGGTGGCGGCCACCACGCTCAATAGCGCCAATACCTACACCGACACGGTCGCGGCGGGCACTTTGGCCAGCGCCAACAACTACACCGACTCGCGCGTGACCAGCAACAACGCGGTGGTGCTGAACCAGGCCAACGCACACGCCGACGCAGGCGACGCGGCCACGCTCAACGCCGCCAACACGCACGCCGACGCCGGCGACGTGGCTACGCTGCGCACCGCCAACACCTACACCGACACCCGCTTCGCCCAGGCGATCGCGGCGCCGATGGTGGCGATCGACGACCTGCGCAGCGACATGCAGTGGGGCTTCGACCGCACCGATCGTCGCATCGATCGCGCCGGCGCGATGACCGCGGCGATGGTGCAGATGGCGACCTCCGCCGCGGGCATCCACACCAAGAACCGCGTCGCGGTCGGTGCGGGCTTCCAGAACGGCGAGCAGGCTCTGTCGATCGGTTATCAGCGCGCGATCAGCGAACGCGCCACGGTGACCTTCGGCGGCGCTTTCAGCAGCTCGGAGAGCTCGGCGGGCGTGGGTGTGGGTTTCGGTTGGTAAGGCTTCCCTGGGAATGTGCGACACATTGACGGCGCCTCCGGGCGCCGTTTTTTTGGGCGAAGCGGGTCGTCGCGCAGCGGCGTGTCGAGCTGGTCTTGCTGTCGCACGGTATACGACGCGGCCGCAGGCGCGCCCAGGCGAGGGCCGGCTTGGGGCGCGTGTTGCACCGCGACTTGACGACGCAGCACCCGCGCCACAGTGTTTGCGCGCCGGCGAAGGACTTGGCCGGGATTTGGCGCGACGCGCCAATACAGGGGAAAGGACATGGCAGACAACAGCAATGCGCGCGCCTGGTTCGGTGCGCCGATCGTGATCATCCTGCTTTCGCTCTACGTCTACATCTTCTTCCGCTACGGAGTGACGGCGAACTGCGAAACCGACGAGCCTAACTGCGGTTTCACCCCGGCCATGTCGCAAGCCTTCTCCTGGATCGCAGGACTGGTATCGGCCTTGGTGATCGCGCAGCTCGCCATCGCCGAGCCGGGCGACGTGCCCTCCTTGCTGGGCGTGCGTTCGCAAACGCCAGGCAGTTGGCAGTCCATCATGCAGTCGTCGATTTCTATCGTCTGCATGCTGGTATGGACCTCGGTGGGCCTGTACGCCTTCATCCTGGGGCTGGACCGCAATCCGACCCTGCCTAAGGAACTGGTGGCGTACGGCCAGTCCTGGATCGGCCTGGCGATCTCGGCCGGTTACGCCTATCTGGGGATATCCAAGGTCAAGTGAGCCTGTCTCGCAGGATGCGCTGATAGCCGCATCGCTGCGTGCTGGGCTGCTCGCGTCGGGCGATGCGGTGCGCCTTCGGCTTACCGCATCCTACGAGTGTCGTCGCGTGTGGAGCATCGCGCGCCGCGACGCTATCGATACGCGCGTTCGCGTTCGGTCTGCAGGCGCTGGCGCAGGTACTCGTCGCGGGTCAGGCCGCCCGGGATCTTGATCAGCGCCGCCACTTCGGCCACCACCTGGGCCTCGCGCTGCTTGTAGGACTGGAAGCGCTGGTCCTGGCGTTGCTGCGCCAGCCACTGCGCGTTGCGCTGGTCGGCGATGGCGCGGTAGCGCGTCGCCATGGCTTCGACCTGACGCATCTGTTCGGCCTGGTCGGGCACGGTGGCCTGGATCAGGGCCACGCGCAGCAGCATGGTTTCGCCGGCCGACAGTTCGCCGGCGCGCTCGTAGGCGTCGACGTCTTGTTCCAGCGCCTGGGCCTGGCGCGTGCGTTCGGCCGCGCTCAGTGCCGCGGCGTCGCGGAAGTAGCGCTGCGCCTGGTCGCGGAAGTGTTGCCGATCGCGATAGGCGCGCGCTTGCGGCGTGGCCAGCAGCGCGGCTTGCCTGGCGTCGGTCGGGCTGGCCTGCGCGCCCGCGACGGCGGCGACGCTCGCGCGAGCCTCGCGCGAGCGCGCCACCAGCACCGCCGCGGCCAGGGCCGCGACGGCGAGGGCGATCAACAACAGCTTGGTGCGGCTCATACGCGCGGCCGCGCCTTAGCCCAGTAGCTGGTCGACCAGCCAGTACAGCAGGTTGAACGGCTTGGCGCGGTCGGCCTGGTCGTTGGCTTCGCTGGCGTCGACGACCTTGCCGTTGCCGTCGAGCACGCTGTCGATGAACTGCTTCAGCTGTAGGTTCTGCGCCTGCACGTCGCCGTTCTTGAAATCGACGATGGTGGTGCAATGGCTTTCGTTGAGCGCGCGGTACTGCGGGAAATAGCCGCCGAAGTTGTCCAAGGTGTTGAGGCGCGCGGACAGGCGCTGGGTGTCGGTGCCCCACTTGGCGTGGATCAGCGCTTCCTTGGCGGCCTGGTTCGGCGCGGCCTGGATATCGGCGTGGAAACGCTCGTAGGAATACGAGGAGTAGTTGAGGTCCTGCCAGAAATGGGTGGCGCCCAGGCGATCGCCGCCGTGCTTGTTGGCGAGCGCGGGATACAGCGATCCCAGTTCGTTGAGATCCAACTGCGGCAGGCCGCTGGCGAGGTAGGCGAGCGGGCCGTTGGGCGCGTCCAGGCCCCAGGCGCCGCGGATGTGCGCCATCAGCGGTTGCGAGGGATATTGCGCCGGGTCGCCGTTGCGCGGGGTCGGGAAGATCGGGCCGGAATCGTCGATCAGGAAGCTGCGCGTGGGCGCCAGGTCGCGACGCAGCGGGTCGTAGTTGATCAGGCTGCCGGCGCCGCCGGCGCTGCAGCCGGTGCTGAGCATCTGGCCCGGGCGCGGCAGGTTGTCCTTCAGCCAGGCCACCACCGCGCGCGAGTTGCGCAGGCCGTTGTGGTGCCACACCAGCGGCGGGGCCTGATTGCTGGGATCGTTGTAGACCGCGACCTTGTCGCCGCCGTAGATGTCGCCCGTGCAATAGGGCACGTAGACCATGTTCCAGTTCTGGGTCTTGACCGCATCGAAGGGGCTGACGCGGGTCACGAACGGGCTCACCAGGCTGGCGCCCGGATTGAGCAGGCTCATGTAGTCGTCGGGAATGCCGTTGGGATTACGCGCGCCGCGGATGCCGCTCTGGCCCGAGCAACTGGCGTAGTCCCAGCACGCGCCGCCGCCTTCCATGTAGATGATGGTGTTGGTGGTGTTGGGCACGCGGTTGACGAAGATCTTGTACGGCGAGCCGTCGCCGCAGACCGCGCCGGTCTCGGCCGGCAGTTGCACGGTCTGCCATTGGTAGTAGGCGCCGGGGCTGAAGCCGTCGGCCTTGGCCGCATCCTTGCTCAGCAGCGGGTACTGGCCCTGGCGCTGGGCCGGCTGCACCGGGTTGTTGGCGCGCGGCGGCGAGACCAGGTTGCCCAGGGTCTGGAAGAAACCGTAGTCGCCTTCTTCGGCCAACAGCGGCGGGCTGGCCAGCGCGATCGCGCCTCCCAGCAGGACGACGGCGACGGAACGGGTATTGGCCATGGCCTAGCTCTCCTTTGCGTGCGATGTGTGCGGGCGGTGCCCGCGCGACGCGACGTGTTCTCGGTCCCCCCGGTCCGATGCCGTCGCGGCAGCCCCCTGTCCATACTGCTGCGTCTGGATATCGCCGCAGGCGCGGCACCGTCAATGCGTATCGCGCGCACACGGCCGATTGGCCGCAAACGCAGCCCTGCGTGTCCGTTTATGCCCGGAATCCGGTCACGGAACCGGGGCGCGGGCGGCTGCGGTTCTTGCGCCGCAGCATGACGCTGCGGCGATGCGGGGCCTATTCGCCCGGTGCCGCCGCTTCGCTGGCGGCGTTGGAGGCCGCACGCCGCGCCAGCACCGCCTCGCGGTGGGCGATGTAGGCGTTGGAGGCCAGGATGATACTGGCGCCGATCACGGTCCAGCGGTCGATGGATTCGCCGAACCACAGCCAGCCGGCCACCGCGACCAGCGGCAGCTGCATGAAGCTGATCGGGGTCAGCGCCGAGACTTCGCCGAGTTTGAGTGCGTGCGTCCACAGCACCTGACCGCCGGTGCCGAGCACGCCGGCGGCGACCACCCACACCCACATCACGCCCTGCGGCCATTCCCACACGAACAACGCGGGCAGCAGCGACATCGGCACCCAGAACAGATAGGTGTACAGCACGATCGTGTTGGCCGAATCGACCCGCGACAGCTGCTTGATCTGGATCGCGACCACGCCGCTGAGCACCGCCGCGAGCAGGGCGATCAGGGTGCCGGCGGTGAAGTCGGTCGAACCTGGGCGCACGATCACCAGCACGCCGACGAAGCCCAGCGCGACCGCGGCCCAGCGCCGCGCGCGCACCTGTTCGCCCAGGAACAGCACCGCGGCGATGGTCACGAACAACGGGGTGGAATACGACAGCGAAATCGCCTGCGCCAGCGGCAGGTGGCCGATCGCCCAGAACCCGGCCAGCATCGAGCAGATGCCGATCGCGCAACGCACGAAGTAGCGTGGTAGCTGCTGGGTGCGCAGGGCGGCGCGGTTGGCGCCGGCCAGCAGTGGCAGCACCGCGAGCAGGCCGAAGAAGTTGCGGAAGAACGCGATCTCGAAGGTGTGCAGCTCGGCCGAGGCGATCCGGATCACGATCGCCATCGCGCCGAAGCACAGCGTGCTGGCCAGCATGTAGGCCGCCGCGCGCATCGGTTGCGACAGCGGGGCGCTCACCAGCGTGCGCCGATCAGGCGCGGCTCGGGTTCGATCGCGACGCCGAAGCGGGCCTGCACCGAGTCGGCGATGCGGCGCGCCAGATCCAGCAGCTGCGCGCCGTTGGCCTGGCCGTGGTTGACCAGCACCAGCGCGTGCGAGGCGGCCACGCCGGCGTCGCCGTCGCGGTAGCCCTTCCAGCCGCAGGCGTCGATCAGCCAGCCTGCCGACAGCTTGCGGCTGTCCTCGTCGGCGCCGCGGAACACCGGCAGCGCGGCGTGTTCGGCCAGCAGCGCCTCGGCCTGCGCGCGCGGCACGATCGGATTCTTGAAGAAGCTGCCGGCATTGCCGAGCACGGCCGGGTCGGGCAGCTTGCGGCGCCGGATCGCGATCACCGCCTCGGCGACCGTGCGCGGCGTTGGTGCGTCCACGCCCATCGCCGCCAGTTCCTCGCCCAGGCCGGCGTAGTCCAGCTTGAGCGCGGGCGTGCGCGGCAGCGCGAACTCGACGGCGGTCACCAGGTAGCGATCGGGCGCTTGCTTGAACAGGCTGTCGCGATAGGCGAAGCGGCAGGCGGCGGCGTCGAAGCGGTGCAGGGTGGCGGTGGCCGGTTCATAGGCCTCGACCGCGTGCACGAAGTCGCGCACCTCCACGCCGTAGGCGCCGATGTTCTGGATCGGTGCGGCGCCGACTGTGCCCGGGATCAGGGCCAGGTTCTCGAGGCCGGCGTAGCCGGCTTCCAGCGTGCGCATCACGAAGCCGTGCCAGGGCACGCCGGCGTCGGCGCGCAGGATCGCGCCG
Source organism: Lysobacter sp. Root983 (assembly GCF_001429345.1). Lineage (NCBI taxonomy): Bacteria > Pseudomonadati > Pseudomonadota > Gammaproteobacteria > Lysobacterales > Lysobacteraceae > Lysobacter > Lysobacter sp. Root983. Next base: position 178,073 of record NZ_LMJO01000017.1, on the reverse strand, counting down.
TCGCCATCGGGCCGCTCGCCCAGCACCTGCACGCGCTCGCCGGTCAGGGCCAGCACCGGGCCGGCGGGATCGCCGGCGAACAACAGATTGCTGCCGCCGCCCAGGATCAGGGCGATGCCGCCCTGCAGTTCGGGCAGGCGCAGGACCTCGTCCAGGCGCGCGGCGTCGGCGACTTCGGCCAGCACCGGCGCGGTCGCGGCCACGCCGAAGGTGTTGCGTCGGGTCAGCGCGGCCTCGCGCAGGAGGCGGACGGCGTCGCTCATGCCGGCGGGACGTTGCCGCGGCTCGGGGCTTCCTTGCGGCGACGCATCGCTTCCACGCATTCGTTGACCAGCGCCGGCCCGCGATAGACCAGGCCGGTGTAGCACTGCACCAGGGCCGCGCCCGCGGCCATCTTGGTTACCGCGTCGGCGCCGGACAGGATGCCGCCCACGCCGATCATCGGGATCGATTCGGGCAGGCGCGTGCGCAGCATGCGCAGCACGGTGGTCGACTGGCCCATCAGCGGGCGCCCGGACAGGCCACCCACCTCGGTCGCGCGCGGCGAGCCTTCGACGGCGATGCGCGAGACGGTGGTGTTGGTGGCGATCACGCCGTCGACCTGCAATTCGCTGAGCACGCGCGCGGCGGCCTCGATGTCGTGATCGGACAGGTCGGGCGCGATCTTGACCAACATCGGCACGCGCTTGCCGTGCAGGCCGGCATATTTCTCCTGCGCCTCGCGCAGGGTGCCGATCAGGCGGCGCAGGGATTGCTCTTCCTGCAGCTCGCGCAGGCCGGCGGTGTTGGGCGAGGAGATGTTGACCGTGATGTAGTCGGCCAGCGGATACACCCGCTCCAGACACAGCAGGTAATCGTCCTCGGCCGACTCGTTCGGGGTGTCCTTGTTCTTGCCGATGTTGATGCCGAGCAGGCCGTGGCGGCGCTGGGCGCGCTCGACGTTGCGGACCAGGGCATCGACGCCCTCGTTGTTGAAGCCCAGCCGGTTGATCACCGCCTCGTGCTCGGGCAGGCGGAACATGCGCGGCTTGGGATTGCCTTCCTGCGGCCGCGGCGTGACCGTGCCGACCTCGACGAAGCCGAAACCCAGCGCGAGCAGGGCGTCGATATGCGCGCCGTTCTTGTCCAGGCCGGCGGCCAGGCCGACCGGATTGGGGAAGGTCAGGCCGAAGGCCTTGGTCGGAAACGGCTTGGGCCGTGTGGTCAGCAGCGGGTTGAGGCCGGTGCGATAAGCCGTTTCCAGCGCCGTGAGGCCAAGGCCATGCGCTCGTTCGGCATCCAGTCCGAAGAGAAAGGGGCGGGCGAGGCTGTACACGGGATCGCAGGCGTCCGCTGTAGAACGAATACGCATTATCGCCTATGCGGCGCTCATCAGGCGAGCGCGGATCGTCCGCGGGGGCGCCGGACGCGTCCCGCCGCGGCCTATCCCACTACGCCGCAGCACAGGAAAAACACCACGAAACCCAGCGCCGGCAACAGGGTCAGGAGCACCGGATAGCCCCGCCACAGGGCGGCCGCGGTCAGGCCGCTGCCGCCGGCCGGCTCCTCGCGGCGACGGATCGCCGCGCGCGCCTTGTGCCCGCAGATCACCGCCAGCAGGGCGACGAACTGCGCGGGCAGCACGCGACCCAGGTGTTCGTGGAGCTGGGCGGTGGCGAGCCAGGTCCAGACCGCCAGGGCCCAGGCCAGGGCAGCCAGGGCCTGGCCGATCAGCGGCCAGGCGCCGACGTCTTCGAGTTCGGGACGGTTCACGGCGCGGTCCCGGTACCGACCCACGACAGCGGCCGCGTTGCGACAGCTCGCTCAGCCGGCGACCCGGCCGCTGCGCAGGGCGCGCGCCCAATCCGCGCGTCCGTTGCGCAGGGCCAGCGCGGCCGCGGCTTCGTGGTCGTAATCCACCGCGATGAGCTCCGCCTGCCAACGCCCGCTGGCGTCGTCGACGATGGCGTAGCGGGCGCGCGGGTCGCCGACCTCCATGTCGTGCGGGCTGGGGTGTTCGCTGTGATAGGCCTGCAAACCGACGCTGCCGGGATTCAAAAGCAGGCGGCCGTCGTCGAGACGGGTGGCGCGCGGGATGTGGGTGTGGCCGCACAGGATCAGCGCGTGCTGGATGTCGCCCGCGCGCTGCCGCGCCTCGTCCTGGTTCGCCGCGCGCGGACCGCCGTCGTCCAGATGTTCGAGGAAGTATTCGAGATCGTCGCGCGGCGTGCCATGGCAGAGGTAGACGGACTCGCTCAGGGCCAGCGTCGCCGGCAGCGAGGCGATCCAGGCCAGTTGGTCCTCGCGCAAGACGTCGTGCGCGTACGCGTCGGACTCGCCCATGCGCGCGCGCGGCGTGTCCAGCAGCTGGCGTTCGTGGTTGCCGCGGATGGTGGGCAGCTCCAGGCCGATCAGCAGATCGGCGGTGGCCACCGGTTGCAGCGGGCCGGACAGGATGTCGCCGAGATTGACGGTGAGGTCGCAGGCGCGCGCGCGGATGTCGGACAGGACCGCGCTGAGCGCATCCAGATTGCCGTGGATATCGGAGACGACGGCGATACGCATCGCGTGCTCCCGCAGCGGGCCCGCCTGGGCAGGCCCGCCTGGTCTTGCGGTTGCGACCTCAGAGGTCGAACTTGATGCCCTGCGCCAGCGGCAACGCGTCGGAGTAGTTGATGGTGTTGGTCTGGCGGCGCATGTAGGCGCGCCACGCATCCGAACCCGACTCGCGACCGCCGCCGGTTTCCTTCTCGCCGCCGAACGCGCCGCCGATCTCGGCGCCGGAGGTGCCGATGTTGACGTTGGCGATGCCGCAATCCGAACCGGCCGCCGACAGGAAGGCCTCGGCCGCCTTGAGGTTGGCGGTGAAGATCGACGAGGACAGGCCCTGCGGCACGTCGTTCTGCAGCGCGATGGCTTCATCGAGCGTCTTGAACTTCATCACGTACAGGATCGGCGCGAAGGTCTCGGTCTGCACGACTTCGGCGTCGTTGGTCAGGCCGGTGACGATGGTCGGCAGCACGAAGTTGCCGGGGCGCTCGATCGCCGCGCCGCCGGTGGCGACGGTGCCGCCGCTGGCCTTGGCCTTCTCGACCGCATCCAGATACGCCTGCACGGCATCGCGGCTGTTGAGCGGGCCCATCAGGTTGGTCGGGTCGGTCGGGTCGCCGATCTTCTTCTCGACCTGCTTGAACGCCGCGACCAGCTTGGCCAGCACGTCGTCGTGGATGGACTCGTGCACGAACAAACGGCGCGTGGTGGTGCAGCGCTGGCCGGCGGTGCCGACCGCGCCGAACGCGATCGCCGGGATCGCCAGCTTCAGGTCGGCGCTGGCGTCGACGATGATGGCGTTATTGCCGCCCAGTTCCAGCAGCGAACGGCCCATGCGGCGCGCGACGCGCTCGCCGACGTGGCGGCCGACCTTGGTCGAACCGGTGAAGCTGATCAGGCCGATGCGCTTGTCGTCGACGAAGTTCGACGCCAGCTCGGTGCCGGCGTCGTTGAACAGGAAGAAGATGTCCGGGAAGCCGCCGGCGCGCAGCGCTTCGTTGCAGATCTTCATCGAGGCCACCGCCGACAGCGGGGTCTTGGGCGAGGGCTTCCAGATCGTGATGTCGCCGCAGATCGCCGCGATGAACGAATTCCAGGCCCACACCGCGACCGGGAAGTTGAAAGCCGAGATCACGCCGACGATGCCCAGCGGATGCCACTGCTCGTACATGCGGTGACCGGGACGCTCGGAGTGCATGGTCAGGCCGTACAACTGGCGCGACAGACCGACGGCGAAGTCGCCGATGTCGATCATTTCCTGCACTTCGCCGTCGCCTTCCGGCTTGGACTTGCCCATCTCCAGCGCGACCAGCGAACCCAGCGCGTCCTTGTGCTTGCGCAGCGCGTCGGCGCACAGGCGGATGGCTTCGCCGCGGCGCGGGGCCGGAGTGGTCCGCCACACCGCGAACGCGGCCTGGGCGCGCTCGACGATGGTGTCGTAGTCGCTCTGCGAGGACGCCTGCACACGCGCCAGCACTTCGCCGTCGGTGGGGTTGATCGATTCCAGCACGCCCGCGTCGCGCGTCGCGGCCCATTCGCCGTGGCCGAGATAGGTGCCGGACTCCAGGTCTTTCAGGCCTAGGGCGGTCAAAACTGCGTGCGTCATCGAAAAAACTCCGGAGTCAAAAGCATTGAAAAATCCGCACATGGATGTGCGGGATTGCGTACATGGATGTGCGATCCATTTGGCGACCCCGACACGATTCGAACGTGTGACCTTCCCCTTAGGAGGGGGATGCTCTATCCAGCTGAGCTACGGGGCCGTGCAATGAAATCAATCGCTTGCGTGGCTTGGCGCCCCGTGTGGCAGACCGGGTGAGGCGACTAAAGCCGGCGAATCAATCCACCAATTGTACTCGGCCCAGCGCGAGCGCCGCCATGTTCGCCGCGCCGCATTGGCGGGGCGGCGCCTCACCGAACGCTCACATTCGCCTCGAACCGCCCGATTACTCTGGCCATGACCGTTGCGCCGTACGCGGCGTCGAACGAGGTTCCGCCTGCGCTACGGTCGCGTCATCGCGGTATTTCCGACATGGATAAAGGAGCTTCACGCATGCGTATCGATCCCAACTGCAATCGATGGATGTTCCAGGGCGGCGTCGCGGCCGCTCTGGCCCTGGCCGCCACGGGCGCTTGCGCCCAGTCCGACGCCCAGGTCTACGAAGCGGCGATCGCCGAAGCCGCGCGGCTGTGCCCGGGGCATTCCAAGGAACGCACCACGCCCGGCGTGCGCGCGGTTCCAGTGGGCGCGTTGCGGGTGCTGGCCCAGCGCAGCTACATCCTGTGCCCGGATCGCCGCCTGGACGCCGCCACTCCCGCGGTCTGGTACGGCGCGGCCGGCGTGTTCGCCTGGAACCCCGACGCCAAGGGCGCGGCCAAGCTGATCGCGGCCAAGGTCGATGCGATGACGCGCAAGGAGGAGTTCCCAGCGCAAACCCTGGTCTGGAAGGCCGACGGCAGCCCGGTCACCGGCGCGACCGTGCCCCTGTTCGAGCGCCGTCCGCTGCCGGCGGGCGCGTCCTACTGATGCCGACCGGGGCCGCCGCTGCGGCCCGACAGGCGTCGATCGGCCCCTGGCCGATCCGATGACGCCGCGGCGCGCACGCCTGCGCGCGCCGCCCCGGGGCCCGTCCGGCCCCGATCCTGCCCGCTGAGCGCCTCGTCGTCGGCTCCGTCCCTGGGGGGGGGCGTGGCCGCTCATCCCTGTGACTACCGTTGATGACCTTAATTGTGCCGTTAAGCGGGAGTCAGGACACACGGGTGATCGAGGTCGTCCGGGGGGAATCAGGGAGGTGTAGCACCGACGCCGCGCCCACGGCAGCGCAGCGTGGCTAGCGTGGACGCGCTGAATTCCAGGGGTTTGGCGTGTTCGCGTCGGTTGGGGAGCGGGCGTTGCGACGCCCGGCGTCGCCGCGGCGACGCCCCCGCGCCGAGGGGGCGGCCCTGCCGCCCGACCGGCCCGGTCCAGCCGGCTACCCGATCCCGGGGATTGCCCCCTAAGCGACGACATGCAATCTTTGCGCGGGGAAATTGTGCGCACTGTCACACACTAAAGTGTGCCGTGAGTACACACATTTTGCGGACGCGTCGATGCGATCCGTACTAGGGGGCGGTAATGAATCGTTGTGCAGGCAAGGCGTTAAACGCCGGTGTGCCGGTGTCCGCTTGCGCTGATCCGCTGACGCGGATGGCGCGCAAATCCATGGCGTTCTTGGGGGCGGTGCTGCTGACGGGCCTGGCCCTGATCGGCCCGGCGCAGGCGCAAAGCTGTGCGGTCGGGGAGACCCCGGCGGCGTTCGGCTTCACCGGCGGCGAGCAAACCCTCGCGGTGCCGGCCGGCGTGCATTCGCTGACCGTCTACCTCAGTGGCGCCCAGGGCGGCGCCGGTCGCAGCGGCGCCGGCAGCATCGGCGGAAGCCCGAATTCTCCGGGCGGCACCGGCGGTCTGGGCGGACGCGTGCGCGGCACCCTGGCGGTCACGCCGGGCGCGATCTTGTCGATCTGGGTCGGCGGGCAGGCCTCGCAGGCGGTCAATCCCGGCGGCCTCGGCCAAGGCGTGGACGGCATCGGCGGCGGCGCCACCGATCTGCGCGTGGGCGGCAACGGCGTCGGCAACCGCGTCGGCATCGCCGGCGGCGGTGGTGGCGGCGGCAATGCGGGCTGGAGCACGTCCAACGTGATCGCCGGCGGCGCCGGCGGCGTGGGCGGCGGCGGTGTCGGCGGCGCGGGCGCGGACGTGCCCGGCGGTCCCGGCCCCTACGGCGGCGGCGGCGGTTCGGTCGGCACCGGCGGTGCGGCCGGTGGCGGTTGCGGCGGCTTCCCGGCGACCGCGGGCGACGCGGCCAACGGCAACGGCGGCGACTCCTTCAATTTCTCCGGTTCCTTCATCGGCGCCGGCTACGGCGGCGGCGGTGGCGGCGGCGCCACGATCGGTGCGGGCGGCGGCGGTGCCGGCGTCGGCACCACCGGCTGCCAGCAGAACTGGAACGGCGGCGGCGGCGGCGGCGCGGGCGGCAGCTCGGGCGCGACCGGCCTGACCGCGGTCACCATCAACAACGGCGTGCAGGCCGGCAACGGCGCGGCGCTGATCTGTTTCGCGCCGACCCAGTTCGCGGTCGGCGGCCCGGCCAGCGGCCAGACCGGCGCGGTCACCCTGCAGCTCAGCGCGACCAATCCGGTCAGCACGCAGCAGGTCGTGGTGGCGCAGGCCGCCAACAGCTATGTCTTCCCGACCCGTTTGCCGAGCGGCGCGAACTGGACCATCAGCGTACTTTCGCCACCGGCCGGGCAGTTGTGCAGCGTTACCCCGAGCAGCGGCAACGCGATCGCCGCCGACGTGACCAGCGCAGCGTTGGTCTGCACCACGGTCACCACGACGGTCGCGCCGGCGACCTTGCCCAATCCGGTCTACAACGTCGCGTACTCGCAAACCATCACCGCCAGCAGCGCCAACGGCGGCACCGCGCCGTACACGTTCTCGTTGAGCGCCGGGGCCTTGCCCACGGGGCTGAGCCTGAGCGCGGCGGGCGCGTTGTCCGGTACGCCCACCGCTACCGGCACCTACAACTTCACGGTCCAGGCCACGTCCAGCAACGGTTTCAGCGGCACCCGCGCGTACAGCCTGACGGTGGCCACGGTCGCGCAGGCGATCACCGCGTTCGTCGCCAACCCCGCCGCGCCGACGTATACGCCGGGCGGCACCTTCACGGTTTCGGCCAGCGGCGGCGCGTCCGGCAATCCGGTGGTATTCGCCAGCACCACGCCGGCGGTGTGTACCTTGGCCGGCAGCACGGTGACGATGCAGAGCGCGGGCAGCTGCGCGCTGACCGCCAACCAGGCCGGCAACGCCAACTACAGCGCGGCGCCGCAGGCTACTTTGAACGTCAACATCGCGGCCGCGACGCAGACGATCACCGGCTTCGCCGCCAACCCGGCATCGCCGGTGTACGCCTCCGGCGGCACCTTCACGCTCTCGGCCAGCGGCGGCGCGTCCGGCAATCCGGTCGTGTTCGCCAGTACCACGCCGGCGGTGTGCACCGTCGCGGGCAGCACGGTGACGATGCAGAGCGCGGGCAACTGCGCGCTGACCGCCAACCAGGCCGGCAACGTCAACTACAGCGCCGCGCCGCAAGTGGCTTTGAACGTGAACATCTCGGCTGCGACGCAGACGATCACCGGCTTCGCCGCCAACCCGGCCGCGCCGACGTATGCGCCGGGCGGCACGTTCACGGTCTCCGCCAGCGGCGGCGCCTCGACCAGCCCGGTGGTGTTCGCCAGCACCACGCCGGCGGTGTGCACGGTCAGCGGCAGCACGGTCAGCATGCTCGGCGGCGGTACCTGCTCGCTCACCGCCAATCAGGCCGGCGACGCCAACTACAGCGCCGCGCCGCAGGTCGGTTTGAACGTGACGATCGCCGCGGCGACCCAGGCCATCACCGGTTTCGCCGCCAATCCGGCCGCGCCGGTGTACGCGCCCAACGGCACGTTCGCGCTCTCCGCCAACGGCGGCGGCTCGGGCAACCCGGTGGTGTTCGCCAGCACCACGCCGGCGGTCTGCACCGTCGCCGGCGGCACCGCGACCATGGTGTCCGCGGGCACCTGTTCGCTCACCGCCGACCAGGCCGGCAACGCCAGCTATAGCGCGGCGCCGCAGGTCAGCTTGAACGTGACGATCGCGGCGGCCCCGCAGACGATCAGCAACTTCACCGCCAACCCGGCCGCGCCGACCTACGCGCCCAACGGCACTTTCTCGGTCTCCGCCAGTGGCGGCGCCTCGGGCAATCCGGTGGTGTTCGCCAGCACCACGCCGGCGGTATGCAGCGTCGCCGGCAGCGTGGTGACCATGTTGGCCGCGGGCAACTGCGTGCTGACCGCCAATCAGGCCGGCAATACGAGCTACACCGCCGCCGCGCAGGTCACGCGCACCGTCACCATCGGCGCCGCGACGCCGGTGCTGAGCTGGATCGGCAACGTGGTCAAGACCGTGGGCGAGCCCGCGTTCGATCTGCCCAATCCGACCAGCAGCAACCCCAGCGGCGCCTTCACCTTCACCAGCAGCAACACCGCGGTGGCGACGGTGAGCGGACGCCGGGTCACCATCGTCGGTCCCGGCACGGCCACTCTGGTTGCGACCCAGGCGGCGACGGCGAACTACCTGCAGGCCTCGGTCAGCACCGGTCTGTCGGTCACCGCGCGTCCCGACCCGACCCGCGATCCGGGCGTGGTCGGTCTGCTGCAGGCCCAGGTCGATACCAGCGTGCGCTTCGCGATGGCGCAGCAGTCCAACATCCGCGATCGCCTGCGTCAGCTGCGCCACGGCAGCGGCAACCGTTCCAGCAACGGCTTGAGCTTGAACGTGGCCAGCGGCCGCAACAACAGCCTGACCTTGCCGGCCGCGCAGCTGGTGTCCGACGATGCGCTGCGCCTGCCGCCGGGTTGGGGCGTGTGGACCGCGGGTACCGTGACCGCCGGCGACCGCGAGGGCCGCAGCGGCAGCGAGGGTTACAACTTCCGCAGCGACGGCATCACGGTCGGCGCCGACTGGCGCATCAACGAGCAGTTCCTGTTCGGCGTGGCTGGCGGTTTCGCCTGGAACGACACCGACCTGACCCGTTCGAGCTCGCGCCTGGATGCCGATCAGCGCTCGCTGTCGGTGTACGGCCTGTGGCGCCACGGCGAGCACCTGTTCGTCGACGGCACCCTGGGCTGGGGCCGCCTGGGCTTCGACATCAAGCGCTGGAGCGATCCGGCCGCCGCGATGGGCACCGCCGAACGCGACGGCAGCCAGTCCTTCGGCGCCTTGACCGTGGGCTACGAGCGCACCGGCGATCGCATGACCCTGACCAGCTACGGTCGCTTCGACGCCAGCCGCACGCGTCTGGATGCGTACCGCGAGTTCGGCCTGGGCATCTACGACCTGGCCTACAGCTCGCAGACCGTGAAGAACAACGGTCTGGCCGTGGGGCTGGAAGGCAGCTACCTGGTGCAGGGCGCGAAGGGTCTGTTCCGGCCCTACTGGATGCTTGAGTACCGCGACGCGATCAGCAACAACAGCAACGTCGATCTGAATTACGTGGTGATGCCGGTCGCGAACGACTACACGCTCGGCCTGCGCAGCTACGGCAACAACGCGCTGATGTACGGCGGCGGCGTGGACCTGGATATCGCCAGCGGCTGGAAGCTGTCGGTGCTGCTGCGTCGCGAGCACGCCTCGGGCCAGGACCCCAGCACCAGCTTCGGCCTGCTGCTGTCGTTCAACCCGCGCGCGCAACCGATGTCGGCGATGGCGCCGGATCTGAGCGACGAAGCCCAGGCCACCGCCAAGACCGGCGACTGAGGCCGGCCACGGCCGGCGCCGCAGGGCGCCGGTCGCGGGCGGATCGCCAGCGCTGTATGCAACGGGCCCGCTGGCGGATGCGCCATGCGGGCCCGTCGTTTTATCGGCTCTCGATCACACGACCGCGGCCGGCTCGCCGGCTTCCGGCCCGGCTTCCGCCTCGCGCTGCTGCAGCATCCACATCTGCGCGTACACGCCGCCGCGGCGCAGCAGTTCGCCGTGTTCGCCGCGCTCGACGATGCGGCCGGCGTCCATGACCAGGATCTGGTCGGCGTCCATCACCGTCGACAACCGGTGCGCGATCACCAGGGTGGTGCGGCCGACGCTGATCCGGTCCAGTTCGGCCTGGATCGCGCGCTCGGATTTGGAGTCCAGGGCCGAGGTGGCTTCGTCGAAGATCAGGATCGAGGGGTTCTTGAGCAGGGCGCGCGCGATCGCCACGCGCTGCTTCTCGCCGCCGGACAGCTTCAGGCCGCGTTCGCCGACCGGGGTGTCGTAGCCGTCGGGCAAGGCGGCGATGAAGTCGTGGATGTGCGCCGCGCGCGCGGCCGCCTCGACTTCCGCGCGCTCGGCTTCGGGGCGGCCGTAGCGGATGTTGTAGTAGATGCTGTCGTTGAACAGCACCGTGTCCTGCGGCACGATCGCGATCGCGCCGCGCAGCGAGGACTGGGTCAGTTCGCGCAGGTCGTGGCCGTCGATGCTGATGCGGCCGCTGTCGACGTCGTAGAAGCGGTACAGCAGGCGCGCCAGGGTCGACTTGCCCGAGCCCGAGTGCCCGACCACCGCCACCGTGCCGCCGGAGGCGATCTCGAAATCGATGCCGCGCAGGATCTCGCGGCGCGGGTCGTAGCCGAAATGCACCTGCTCGAAGCGCACGCGCGGCCGGCTCGGCGCCAGCGCCACCGCGCCGGGCGCATCGCGCACGTCGTGGCGCTCGTCCAGCAAGCCGAACAATCGCTCCATGTTGGTCAGCGACTGCTTCACTTCGCGGTACATCATGCCCAGCATGTTCAGCGGCGCCGACAGCTGCAGCAGGTAGGCGTTGACCAGCACCAGATCGCCCACCGTGAGTTCGCCCGCGACCACGCCGCTCGCGGCCAGCCACATCATCGCGGTCACGCCGATGGCGACGATCGCGCTCTGACCCAGGTTGAGGATCGCCAGGGTCTTGGTCGACTTGACCCGCGCGTTCTCCAGCGAGCGCAGGTTGTCGTCGTAGCGCGCGGCTTCGTGGGCCTCGTTGTTGAAGTACTTGACGGTCTCGTAGTTGAGCAGCGAATCCACCGCGCGTTCGTTGGCGCGGGTGTCGGCCTCGACCGCGGCGCGGTAGTAGCGCGTGCGCCATTCGGTGACCGCGAAGGTCCAGGCGCCGTAGGCGACCAAAGTGACCAGGGTCACGCAGGCGAAGCGCCAGTCGTAAGTCCATACCAGCACCGCGGTGACCAGGCTGACTTCCAGGATCACCGGCACGATCGAGTACAGGGTCCAGTCGAGCAGGTCGGTGATCGCGGTGCCGCCGCGTTCGACGTCGCGGGCGACGCCGCCGGTGCGGCGGCCGAGGTGGAACTTCAGGCTCAGCCCATGCAGATGCCGGAACACGCGCAGGGTGACTTCGCGCGAGGTCCGCGCCATCACCCGCGCGAACACGATCTGGCGCAGCTCGCCGAACAGGGTGGTGCCGACGCGCGCCGCGCCGTAGGCGACCAGCAGGCCGACCGGCAGCACCAGCAGGCTGGGGGCGACGTTCAAACCATCGACGATGCGCTTGAGCACCATCGGTACGGCCAGGTTCAACAGCTTGGCGGCCAGCACCATGCCCAGCGCGATCAGAATGCGGCCCAGATACGGGCGCAGGTAGGGCAGCAGTTCGGCGACGACCGAGTAGTCGCCGCGCGAGCCGGCGGCGCGTGCGACCGGCACGACCTCCGTGTCGACGGGGGCAGGGGTGTTCATGCAGAAACCGGTGGGGGAATGGCGTGGAGGATAGGACCTCAAGGCCGCTTGAGGTCAAGTCGCGACAGGTGCCGACGCGGCGTTCAGCGCAGGCGCAGGGCCCCGCGTACCCGCGATTCGCGCGCCTCGCGCACGGGGGCGACGCGCGGCGCGGGCGGCAGTGGCGCCGATGTCGGCGTGGGCTTGGGCGCGCCGCTCAGGCCGGCCGGCGGATCGGCCGGCGGGATCAGCGGCTGCGAGCCGTTCATCGGCAGCGGGCCGAACACCTCGGGATTGAGCAGGCCGAAGGCGTCGCGGCAATCCAGCAAGGGATAACTGCGCCCGCTGGCCGGGTCCTGGATGCGCGTGCGCGACAGGCTCATCGCGTCCATGCGCTGGGCCACCGTGCTGGCCGGCGCCGCCTGTTTCAGCGCGATCGCGCAGGCGCAGGCCTGCGGCGCCGCCTGCGAGGTGCCGCCGAAGGTGGAGCTGCCGCCGTTGATGCCGGCCGCGGTCACGAACGCGCTGGCGCCGAACAGATCGGTGCTGGCGCTGCGGTTGGCGAAGCAGGTCGGCTGCAAGGGCGCGGTCGAGGTTTCGCTGCAGCCCAGATAAGTGATCGCGCCGCCGTGGAAGTCCCAGGTCGCACCGGTGGACACCGCGTTGCGCACGCAAGCCGGCGCGGCCATCGCGTTGAGGCTGCCCTGATTGCCGCTGGACACCGTGACCACTGCGCCCTGGGCGTTGAGGTTACCGATCGCCACCGCCATCGCCTGGGTCCAGGCGGTGGCGCTGTCGCAGTCGCCGGCGAACTGCGCATCGGTGCCCAGGCTGAGGTTCACCGCGTCGACGTCGGGATGATTGGCCGCGACCCAGTCCAGCGCGGCGACGATGTCGGCGCTGCAGCAGAAGCGGTTGTTGCGATCCAGCACCTTGACCGCGACCAAGCTCACCTGCGGCAAGGCGCCGCGCGGCGCGACCGTACCGTTGCCGCCGATGATGCCGGCGACGTTGGTGCCGTGGCCGTGATCGTCCTCGGCCGCACCGGCACCGCTCTGGCTGGCGCCGCCGTTCGGGCAGCAACCGCCGCCGACACCGCAGAAGCAGGCCTGGCCGACGATGCGGCCGGCGAAATCGGGGTGGTCGCTGTCGATGCCGGTGTCGATCACCGCGACCTTCATGCCGGCGCCGGAATACCCGGCGCCCGCGACTTCGTGCAGGTTGTTGAGGACCAGGGCGTTGTCCGGGGCGAGCGCGCCGCCGGAGCCGCCGACGTCCAGGTCCACCCGCACCACGCGCGGATCGCGCGCCAGCGCGGCCAGGGTCGCGGCGTCGGCGCGCAGGGCGAAACCGGGCACGCGCTGGTAGCGGCGCAGCACGCGGCTCTGCGCGCGCCGCGGCAGCGCCGCCAGCACTGCGTCCACGTCCGGGCGTACCTGCGGATGCAACCGCGCCGCCGAGGCGCCGCGTGCGGCGGGCGCGGCGGCGGAGGTTTTCAGCAGCACGAACACCGGCGCCTCGCCCTGGGCCTGCGCACGCGCCAGCGCGGCCGCGGCCACCTTGGGCGTCTGCGCCAGCGCCGGCCAGGCGATCAGGCACCACAACACGAGGACGCAACGCAGAGAGAAGGGCATGGCGGCTGTCCGATACCGGGCACGGCAGCGGTCAGCGTACTGCGTTCTCCGCGCAAGGCATGCGGCGGCGCAGCGCGCGCGCCTGGCCGGGCGCGCGGCCGTCGTTGCGGGCGGCTAGCGCTCGCCCACCGCCCGCAGCGGCGCCATCGGCCCGAGTTCGTCGGCCATCGCGCGCAGGGTTTCGATCGCCAGGCGCCGGCTCTCGTCGGCCACGCGCACGCGCCGGCGGCGACCGTCGCTGATCACCGCCAGCCAGCCCTGATGTTCCAGCTGCGCCACGTACTGCGAGGCCAGCGACACGCTGCAGCCGAGCAGGCTGGACAGGTCGCCGATGCTGAGCCCCGGCGCGCTGGCGGCGTAGAACAGGATCTGGCCGCGCTTGGGATTGCCGAAGGCGTCGGTCAGGGCCGAGGCCAGGGCCGCGGTGCGTTCAGTCGCGGCGGCGGCGTGGGCGGTGATGCCGCGGCCGCGCCCGCCGCTCGACGCAGAGGCGCTGTCGGGCAGGGCCTGCAGGGGCCAGGTGCCGGTCAGATTCATCGCGGCAGCCAGCGGCCGGCGAAGCTGCCCAGGCTGCGCGCCATCGACCGCCACGAGCGCGCCGGCCCGATCACGCTGGGCTGCGGCAGCAGCGCGGCGAGCACGCGCTGGGCGGCGCGGCCTTCGTCGACCGCGCGCGTCAGCAGGCCGCGTTCGTAGTCGGCCAGCGCGGCCGCGATCGAGTCGCGATGGCGCGGCGAGGTCAGCGCCTGCGCGAGTTCCCGTGCGTCCTGCAGCTCGCCGTTCTTGCGATCGTTCAGCAGCATCGGCGCCATGCGCGCGGACGCGCCCAACAAGGTCATCGCGCCGCGTTCGGCCCAGGCGCGGTCGGGCGCGCTGGTCAGCAGCGCGCGCGCGGCGAAGCGCGGTTCGGCGGCGTCGATCAGGCGCAGGAACTTGGGATCCCAATGCGCGAGTTGTTGCCGCAGCAGCCCGCGCGCCTGCGCCGAATCGTTCCAGTCCACGCCGCGCAGCGACCAGTCGCGCGGCACCCGCAGGGCGATGCGCAGGTCCATGCCGCGCTGGCTGTTGCGCTGCGCGATCAGGGCCGCGTCGGCGTCGCGCACCGCCAGCCGGTCCTGGTCCAGCCACAGGGCGATGCGCGGCACCCGCAGTTCCGGCAGCGGCACCTGGGCCTCGACCAGGGTCACGCCGGAATAGCGCAGGCCGCTGGGCGTCGCATACGGACGCAGCAGCGAGCAGGCGCCGTCGGCGCCGATCACCAGGTCGGCGCTGCCGCGCGCGCCGTTGGCGAAGTTCAGACGCTGGCTGCCGTCGGGCGCGCTGGTCAGGGAGGTGAAGCGCCGACCCCAGATCACGCTGCCGGGTTCCAGGCTGTTCAACAGCAGGTCGCGCAGCAGGCCGTACTCGATCCGCCATTGCGACAAGGCGCGCACGGGCAGGGCGCGGTCGCGCTGGCGCCGGCCCTGGGCGTCGACCAGGCGCGTGTAGGCGCGCTCGCGCTCGCAGCAGCGCTCGAACAACGGGCCCAGTTCGGCCGCGCGCAGGGCCTTGAGCGCCGGTTCTCGGTCGATCGCCAGGGTGCGTCGGTACCAGGCCGGGTCGCTGGCGCTGCGCGCCTCGTGGACCTCGACCTCGACGCCCTGGCGCTGCAGCAACCGGGCCAGGCACAGGCCGCCCAGGCTGGCCCCGACCACCGCCACCTTGCGCCCGCGCAGCGGGTGGCGGGCCTGGGCGGCGGCGCGCGGCGCCGCGTGGGACTGGCCAAGGGGCGCGGCATCGGCCGGGATGGCGCGGCGCGAAGCGGGGGAGAGCTGCAACGTCGAAGAAGACATGCGCGGCATTCGGACCGTGGGGGCGGCGACCCTTGAATCCTAGGCAGCGCGCCCGCCCGGGCGATTTCGGCTATCCATCGTTTTGTTTCACTGTGTTACAGAGCATGGGCCGCCCCCGGCCTTCGTTTAACCTGCGCCCCATGGGATCCGCCTACGCCAGCGCCGCACCTACCGTATTGGTCGTCGACGACGACGACACCATCCGTTCCATGCTCGCGCGCTTCCTCGGCGACCACGGCATGCGCGTGCTCGAGGCCGGCGACGGCGTCGGCATGGCCGAGCGCATGGCCGCCGAACCGGTCAGTGTGGTGCTGCTGGACGTGATGATGCCCGGCGACGACGGCTTCACTCTGTGCCGCAAGCTGCGCAGCAGCAGCCAGGTGCCGGTGATCCTGCTGACCGCGATGAACGGCGACACCGACCGCGTGGTCGGGCTGGAGCTGGGCGCGGACGACTACATCGCCAAGCCCTTCAATCCGCGCGAGCTGCTGGCGCGCATCCGCGCCCTGCTGCGCCGCGCCGATGCCGACTGGCGCGGCGCCGCGCGCGGCGGCTCCGAGTACGCCTTCATGGGCTGGAAGCTCAACGCCCGCCACCGCAGCCTGGTTTCGCCGCAGGGCGCGCTCACCGATCTGACCAGCGGCGAGTTCGACCTGCTGCTGGCGTTCCTGGAACACCCGCAACGCGTGCTCTCGCGCGATCAACTGATCGACCTGGTCAAGGGCCGCGTGCTCACGCCCTACGACCGCAGCATCGACGTCCAGATCAGTCGCCTGCGGCGCAAGATCGAGGACAGTCCGCAGCGCCCGAACCTGATCAAGACCGTGCGCAACGAGGGCTATATCTTCGCCGCCGACGTCAGCGTCGCCGGCGAGGCGCGCGCGCGGTGAGGCTGGATCGATGAAGGCGCGCCTGTCCTTGTCGCGGATGCGGCTGGCGCCGCGCATCGCGATCGTGGTGCTGTCGACCATGGCCATGACCTTGCTGATCGATATCGCGATCGGCATGGCCCTGCGTTCGGCCGGCCCGACCCTGGTCGACGAGCAATCGCTGGTGGAGCAGGCGCTGGACGTGCGGGCGATGATCGCCGCGCTGCCGAAGGATCAGCGCGCGGCCGCGGCCGAGGAGGCCACGCACCGGCGCAAGCTCGAATTCGCCTTGCTGCCGCCCAGCGACGACCGCCACGGTCCGCCGCTGTCGGGCCTGATCGAGGGCATGCGCCGGCGCCTGGTCGAAAACCCCGACACCAGCGGCGGCGCCTACGCGGTGTCGATGAACGTGCTGCCCGACGAACACGGCGGCGGCGTGCGCCAGGTGACCGTGGTGGTGCCGCGCCAGGGCGCCGAGCGCGGCGAGATTCTGTCGGTGGCCGCGCGCCCGGCTGCCGGCCTGGTCACCATCGCCGCGCTGCCCAGCACTGGCGTGGTCGCGCCGGTGCCGACCTTGCCGGTCGGCAGCGAGGATGCGTCCGAATTCGCGCCGGCGCCGCTGGAGCGGCAGGGCGTGGTCGCGCTGCGGCCGCGCATGCCCGACGATACCGAGCCGGCCTGGGCGCCGCCGATGCCGCAGACCCAGCCGCGCGTGACCGCCTTGCGCGACCCCGCCGGCGTGGCCTTGCCGCCGAACATCGCACTGCGCCGCGTCGACGCGGCGCCCGCGACCACGCCGATGGGACGGCTCGGCATGGTCCTGGGCGCGGTCGTGGGGCCGCCGTTCCTGGACGGCCTGCGCGCGGAGGAGGCGCTGCCGCGCATGTCGGTGGCGATCGAGTTGCCCGACGGTGGTTGGTTGCTGGCCAGTCCCGGCCGGCCGAGTCCGCGCTGGCTGCATCATCTGTTCAAGCTCAGCGGCATGGCCCTGCTGATCGTCGCGGTCGCGGGGCTGTCGGTATGGACCGCGCGCAGTTTCCTGCAGCCGCTGACCAAGCTGTCGCAGGCCGCCGAGCGCCTGGGGCGCGAGCGCGAGCCGACCCCAATCGAGGGCATGACCATCCCCGAGTACGCCGCGATCGCGCACAAGTTCAACGAAATGCAGGTGCGGCTGAAGCGTTTCGTCGACGACCGCACCCAGCAACTGGCCGCGATCTCGCACGATCTGCGCACGCCGCTCACGCGCATGCGCCTGTACGCCGAATACGTCGACGACGGCCACCGCGAGCGCCTGCTGGCCGAGATCGCGCAGATGGAGACCATGATCTCCGGCTGCCTGGCCTTCGCCGGCGAGGACGCCAGCCTGGAGCCGCATCAGACCGTCGATCTGGCCTCGCTGCTGATCAGTCTGTGCGACGACGTCGCCGACGCCGGCGGCGACGCGCTCTACGACGGTCCCGATCACGCCTATCTGCCCTGCCAGCCGATCGCGATGCGGCGCGCCTTCGCCAATCTGATCGACAACGGCTGCCGCTACGGCGACCGCGTGCGGGTCTCGCTGCAGGAAACCGAGCAGGCCCTGCGCGTAACCGTGGTCGACGCCGGGCCCGGCATTCCGCCCGAACAGTACGAACATGCGTTCGCGCCGTTCCGGCGCTTGGACGACGCGCGCGCGCGACACGCCGGCGGCTCCGGCCTGGGCCTGTCTATCGCGCGCAGCGTGATCCGCGGCCACGGCGGCGACATCGCGCTCGCGCCGGGCGTGCAGGGCGGCCTGCAGGTGCGCGTGGAACTGCCCAGGCCAGGCTGAGCGGCGCATCGCGATGTCGGCCGCGATACGCGATGTTGCGGATCGTGTCTTCAGCGCGTTCGCAATCGCGCATAAACCTGTGCGCAATCCATACGCGACATGAACGCGATCGCGATCGTTCGAATCAATTCGAACCGTGCGCAAGCGCGCATCGCAACACTCGACGGCGTCGCGACACCACAGCGCGACGGTACGCGCCACGCAGCCGATCGCGCTACGCACGCGTAAACGAACCACGGGCCGGATCGCCCTTCCACCTCACCGCAGGCGCAGCTCGCCCGCGCCGTCGGCGCGCGCGCCGGCGTCCTGCGCCCGATGCCGCGCGATGCGGTCAGGCCGACAGGGGCAGCGACGATGCAAAGCGAATACCACCACTACGGCAGCCAGGAAGGCTGGGAAAGCATTGAGTCCGGACAGATGATCGACAGCGACCGGGCGCCGTCCAACGACGGCTTCCAACTCTATCTGGTGCGCGATTTCGGCAGCGTGCGCGTTTCCGGCACCTCGCCCTCGTACTGGCTGCAGCTGCGCGGGCGCTCGCAAATCGAGAGCCGCGAGGGGCGTTTCGCCCTGAGTCGCAATCAATGGATCGCGTTCGATCGCGACAGCGCGCCGCGCATCGACACAGAGCGTCGCGGCCTGGTCATCGGCTTCAGCTGCAAGCCCGCGCTGATGCGCGAGATCGAACGCCACACGCGCATCGACCTGATTCCCGGCGAGGGCCGCGTCGACGCCGCCCAGCGACGCGCGCTGGTCCGCCTGTGGCGACGCAGCGCGACCGCCGCCTCCGGCCAGGGGCTGGCCAACGAGCGCCTGGCCGCGTTCCGCATGCTGCTGGCCTACGTGCACGAAACCCAGCACGAGCTCGACGAATTGCTGGAGCGCTGCCCGGGCCGCCGCCGCGCGCGTCAGCGTCAGGTGCTGGGGCGTTTGCAACGTGCGCGCTTGTATCTGCGCGGCAACGCCCATCGCGTGGTGCTGATGGACGAGCTCGCGCAGCTCACCAGCTTCTCGACCTGGTGGATCTCCAAGACCTTCCACGCCGTGTACGGCATCACCGTGCAGGCCGCCTGCGTGAACCAGCGTGTGCAACAGGCCTGCGAATTGCTGCGCGAAAGCCGTTTGTCGATAGGCGAGGTCAGCCACGCCTGCGGCTTCGATTCGCCGTGCAGCTTCGCGCGCACGTTCCGCGCGCGCATGGGCTGCACCGCCAGCGAATATCGCAGCCTGCAAGCCAGCGGCCAGAAATCCGCAAGTCCCGCGCCCGTATTGCGCACCCAGCTAGGACTCGCCGCGCCGTAGTTTGGCCTGCGTTTAACGCGCCTGTAACAAGGCGCGAAACGCAACCACCACTACGAGGGGACTTGTCTAGATGAAGCAGTACGCCACCACCTCCGCCGCGCGCCGCGCGCGGCTGCCGCTGGAAATCGCCATCGCGCTGGCGGTCGTCGCGCCGGTCGCGCAGGCTCAGGACGCGGCCGCCGCGCTCGACGAGAAGGCGCCGACCGAAATCGATCGCATCCAGGTCACCGGCTCGCGCATCAAGCGCGCCGACATCGAGACCTCGCAGCCGATCTTCACCCTGACCCGCGCCGAGATCGACAAGCAGGGCGTGACCTCGGTCGCCGACGTGCTGCAACGCATCTCGACCAACGGCGCCGCGCTCAACACCACGTTCAACAACGGCGGCGACGGCTCGGCCGGCATCAGCCTGCGCAACCTCGGCAGCGGCCGCACCCTGGTGCTGGTCAACGGCCGCCGCTGGACCACCCAGCTCGACGGCACCGTCGACCTCAACACCATCCCGGCCTCGATCATCGAGCGCGTCGAAGTGTTGAAGGACGGCGCCTCGACCATCTACGGCTCCGACGCCATCGCCGGCGTGGTCAACATCATCACCCGCAGCAATTTCGAGGGCGCCGAGGCCGGCGCCTACATCGGCCAGTTCGGCCAGGGCGACGGCATGCGCCAGGCCTACGACTTCTCGCTGGGCGTAAGCAACGATCGCTCCTCGCTGTTGATCGGCGGTTCCTACGTCAAGGAAGAGCAGGTCATGGCCGGCGATCGCAAGATCTCGTCCGGTGGCCCGCCGTTCTTCGGCGGCCAGAGCAATACCGGCTTTCCGGGCTCGTTCGTCGACCCGCGCGACAACAAGCGCTACGTGCTGGGCAACAACAACAGCTTCGTACCGTTCAGCTCCAACACGCACGGCTACAACACCGCCCCGGACAACTACCTGCTGACCCCGCAGGAGCGCAAGTCGCTGTTCGCGCAGAGCACCTTCGACATCGCCGATAACCTGACCTTCCGCGTCGAGACCCTGTACAACCAGCGCCTGTCCGAGCAGTTGCTCGCGGCCATGCCGGTCACCGGACTGACCTTGAACAAGGACAGCATCTACAACCCGACCAAGGGCACCGCCGGCGCACGCGACCTGATCAGCGTGAGCCGCCGCTTCCAGGAATCGGGTGGCCGCTCGTTCAACCAGGACGTCAAGAACTTCCACTTCTACGGCGGCCTGGAAGGCTACTTCAACTTCGGCGAGCGCACCTTCGACTGGGACGTGGGCTACCGCTACGACCGCAGCGACGAGAACACCCTGACCTACGGTCTGTTCAACCTGGCCGCGCTGCGCAACGCCTACGGCCCGTCCTTCGTCGACGGGGGCGGCGTCGCCCGCTGCGGTACGCCCACGGCGGTGATCGCCGGCTGCGTGCCGATCAATCCGCTCGGTGGCCTGGGTTCGATCAGCAAGGAGGCGCTGGATTACGTGTCCTTCACCGCCCACGACTCGCGCAAGGTCGAATCCAAGAGCTACACCGCCAACATCAGCGGCGAGCTGTTCGATCTGCCGGCCGGTCCGCTGGGCTTCGCCGCGGGCTACGAGCACCGCACCGAGAGCGGCCAGTTCGATCCGGACGCCTTCATCGCCGCCGGCCTGAGCACCGGCAACGGCAGCAAGCCGACCCGCGGCGACTACTCGCTGGACGATCTCTACGCCGAGTTCGCGGTGCCGGTGCTGGCCGACCTGCCGTTCGCCAAGCTGCTGGATTTCTCGATCGCCACGCGCTATTCGGACTACAGCAACTTCGGCGACACCCTGAACAGCAAGTTCGGTTTCCGCTGGAAGCCGTTCGACGATCTGCTGATCCGCGGCAACTGGTCGGAAGGCTTCCGCGCGCCCAGCATCACCAACCTCTACGCCGGCGACTCCGACACCTTCGTCAGCTACGCCGATCCCTGCTCCAGCCATTCGGGCAAGCGCAGCGATCCGACCGTGGCCGCGCGCTGCGCCGCCGACGGCGTGCCTAACGGCTACACCCAGTCCGGCAGCGGATCGTCGCGACAGACCGTGGAGCCGTTCACCAACAAGTCCAACCCGGACCTGCAGCCGGAAACCTCGATCAGCAAGACCCTGGGCTTCGTCTACAGCCCGAGCTGGCTGCAGGGCTTCGACATCGCGGTGGACTGGTACCGGATCACCATCGAGAACGCGATCACGCGGCCGACCGCGCAGTTCGTGCTCGACAAGTGCTACTCCGGCACGCCCGGCGAGCGCGCGGTGTACTGCGCCCTGTTCAAGCGCGACAACGCCTATCCGGGCAACCCCGGCACCATCACCGACATGGACCTGCCGCTGTTGAACCTGGCCGAGTACGAGGTCGAGGGCTACGACGTCACCGTCAACTACCGTCTGCCGGAAACCGCCTACGGCAAGTTCTCGGTCACCTGGGACACCAGCTACACCGCCAACTGGGAAGCCAAGACCACCAAGGACTCCAAGCCCGAGCAACGCCAAGGCCTGTACCTGCCGCAGGATCCGTACTGGCGCATCAAGTCCAACCTGTACCTGGATTGGAGCAAGGGCGACTTCGGCGCGACCTGGGGCATGCGCTACAAGTCGGGCATCGACGAGACCTGCCCGGCGGCGTTCAAGGCCTACTGCTCCAGCCCGCAGACGCTGGAGAACCACCTGGGCGCGGTCACGTACCACGACCTCCAGTTCCGCTACAACACGCCCTGGAACGCGACCGTCTCGATCGGCGCCAACAACGTGTTCGCGAAGGACCCGCCGCTGGCCCTGACCGCGCCGTACAACCAGTTCGACCAGCAGTACGACGTGCCGGGCCGGTTCTACTACATGCAGTACCGCCAGCGCTTCTAAGCGAGGCGGGCGCATGCCCGCCAGGATCGGCGCGGCCATTACGGCCGCGGCGGATCGATGCGACACGACCCCGGTACCGACGGTGCCGGGGTTTTGCGTTGATGGAGGTCGCGACGCCGCGTCCGGCGTTGCGAAACGAAAGCGCGGACGCTCTAACGCCGGTCGCTGAGCAGCAGGTCGCCGCTGGGCGAGGCCGACACGGCCACCGGGTACAGCTCCTGCAAGGCCTCGACGAAGGCATGCGGATCGTCGCTGCGGAACACGCCGCTGACCCGGATCCGCGCCACCGCCTCGCCCTGCAGCACGATGCGGCGATGGCTGTAGCGATTGAATTCGGTCACCGCCGCCGGCAGGGCCTGGTCCTCGAAGGCCAACTTGCCCGACAACCAGGCGGGCAGGGCGGCGTGGCGATCGGGCTGGATCATGCGCAGCGGCTTGCGCTGGCCGAAGCTGGCTTTCTGCCCAGGGTCCAGCGTCGCCAACTGCACCGGCGCCGCGCCGTCGGCCGCGGCGGCCAACAGCAGCACGCGGCCTTCGATCAGCGCCACTTCGATCTCGCCCTCGCGGCGGTAGACCTCGAATTCGGTGCCGACCGCCTTGACGCTGCCGTCCTCGGTCTGGACCAGGAACGGGCGCGTTTCCTTGGCGACGCGGAAGAAGGCACGCCCGCGCACCAGCGATATCCGCCGTTGTTCGCCGGAGAACCGCACCTGCAGGCGGGTGTCGGTGTCCAGGCTCACGCGCGAGCCGTCGGCCAGCGCGATCGTACGGCTTTCGCCGATCGCGGTGACGTAGTGCTGTTCCGGCACGGGCGGCGCCGGTTGTAAGCGCCAACCGATCACCGCCAGCGCGACCAGCGCGGCGGCCGCGCCACTCCACCAGGCCGCGCGCGTGCCGCGCTTGCGCGCCGACGCGGGCGCGGCCGGCGCCGGGGTTTCGGCGCGAATGCGCAGCGCGACCTCCGGATGCGGCGCGTGCTCGCCCAAGGTCGACCACATGCGCTCGATGCGTTCGTAGGCAGCGCGATGACGCGGGTCGGCGTTCAGCCACTGCCGGCAGTCGCGACGGTCGCTCTCGCTGACGTCGTCCGCGCGAAGCCGCGCGAACCAGGCCGCGGCCTGGCGCCGGATCGGATCGCCGCCTTCGACGACGTTAAGACGGGTGGTGCTCACGGATCTCCCAATCGCGTATCGAAATGTAGCAGGGCGCGCATCATCTGTTTTTCCACAGCGCTCACGCTGATCTCCAGGCGCCTGGCGATCGCGCTGTAGGTCAGGCCTTCGTAGCGCTGCAGCAGGAAGACCTGCCGGCAGCGCGGCGAAAGCTCGTCCAGCGCCGACAGGAACAACTGCAGGCGCTTGTTGCCTTCGTAGACGCGCTCGCCGTAAGGCACCTCACTCGGCCAGTCGCCGGTCAGCTCGTCCAGCGATACGTGCTGCTGGGTGCAATGGCTGACGTCGCGCCTGAAACGGTCGCGCACCAGATTGGAAGCGATGCGCAGCAGGTAGGCTTCGACATTGAGCACATCGGCGGTGGAGGGCATGCGCATCAGCCGCACCAGCGCTTCCTGCGCCAGGTCCTCGGCGTCGTCGGCGTTGGGCAGATGGCGCAGGAAATAGCGCACCAGCGCGGGCCGGTGCTGCTCGATCATGCGCGGCAGGTCGGCGCGGCCCGATGCAGGACCGCTCAGCTCCGCTGCGTCTATCCCGCCCTCGTTCATCGCCTTGCAGCCTCCGCCAGGTGGTCGCACGCTAAGTGATGGCGGGCGCGACGGCAAGTGCGATGCGGTCGACTGAGGGATCGGTGCGGCGCTGCGTCTGCATCGGTCAAGGGAGCGCAAATACTCAAGTCAGGGACGGCTCCATCGTCAGCCGGGGGAAGGTTTCAATGGGAACAGTTTCGAGGGGAGCGAAGCCGTGGCGCACGCGGCATCCGTTGACGGTCGCGCTGAGCGTCGCGCTCGGCTTGTCGGCCTGCATCGGAGCGCATGCCGCGCAGGCGCAGACGCAAGGCGCCGCGCACGACTACGCACTGCCGGCGCAGCCGCTGGGCGCCGCGTTGAACCAGCTGGCCGCGTCGGGGGACGCGCAGATGCTGGTGCCGCCGGAGCTGGTGCGCAATCGCGCCGCGCCGGCCTTGTCCGGCCGTTACACGCTCACGCAGGCGCTGGAGCGCCTGCTCGCAGGCAGCGGCTTGAGCTACCGGGTCACCCGCAGCGGCGTGATCACCATCGTCGCCGCGCCGGCCACGCCGCGTCCGCGCCAGACGCCGACCGCGCCGCCGCCCAAAGCCAAGGCGGCCGCCGCCGAACCCGACCCGACCGACCTGGCCACCGTCCAGGTCACCGGCTCGCGCATTAAGCGCGCCGAGATCGAAGGCCCGTCGCCGATCACCGTGATCAGCGCCGAGCAGCTCGAACGCGAAGGCCACGCTACCGTATTCGAGGCCCTGGACACGCTGGTCATGGCCAACGGCGCGGTCGAGACCGAGCTGTCCGGCGGCTTTTCCGCCAACGCCCATCCGCTCAACCTGCGCGGCCTCGGCCCCGGCCGTTCGCTGCTGCTGATCGACGGCCGCCGCGCCGCCGACTATCCCTTTCCGTACGAAGGCCGCAGCAACTTCCAGAACTTCGGCAACATCCCTTCCGGCGCGGTGGACCGCATCGAAATCCTGGCCGGCGGCGCCTCGGCCATCTACGGCGCCGACGCGGTGTCGGGCGTGGTCAACGTGGTGCTCAAGCGCGATTACCAGGGCGACGAGATCAAACTGCGCACCGGCACCAGCTCGATGGGCGGGCGCGACCGCTTCGACCTGCAATGGACCGGCGGACGCACCGGCGAGAACTGGGGCGTGACCTATGCGTTCCAGTACTACAACCAGGAACTGCTGTACGGCTTCCAGCGCGACGATTGGGACCTGCGCAAGAATCCGGTGGTCGACCCGCGCCTGGGTGTGCAGCCCGACGCCGGCCTGCGCATCCGCCGCGGCAGCACCAGCAGTTCCAGCCCGCTGATCGCGCCGCCGGCCGGCACCTGCGAGCGCTGGGGCGGCGAGTTCGTGCGCCATACCTACAAGCGCATCAGCTCCAACAACGTCCAGACCCTGGGCGACGGCTGCGGCACCTGGAACGACGCGCGTTACCAGCACCTGAGCAAGGGCAAGGACGAACTGGCCGGCTACGTGTTCGGCACCTGGGACTTCAGCGACGGCCTGCAAGGTTGGGCCTCGGTGCAGGCCTGGCGCTCCAAGGTCGAATCCCTGGGCGGCTTCGAAAGCATCACCGGCCCGCACACCGACGGTGTCGGCCGCCGTGGCGATTTCTACGACCCGCAGTTCAACAGCGTGATCGCGCCCAATCGCCTGCTCACGCCGGTCGATCTGGGCGGCGTGGAGCAAATGAATCAGCACTATTACGAACGCTCGCTGGACGTCGCGGTGGGTCTGCGCGGCAGTTTCGCGCAGCGCTGGGACTGGGACCTCACCCTCAGCCGCGCCGACTACTACTTCGAGCGCACGCGCAGGCGCATGGTCGGCAACCTGGTCAACGACTACTTCTTCGGCCCGCAACTGGGCACTCGTCCCAACGGCGTGCCGATCCATCGCCTGAATCTGGACCGTTGGTATCGGCCGATGACGCCGGAGGAATACGCCTCGATCTCCACGCTGGCGCGCTATGAAGCCGAGTCCTGGGTCAATACCGCCAGCTTCGTGGTCACCGGCGAACTGTTCGATCTGCCGGCCGGCCCGGTCGGCGTGGCCGGCGTGGTCGAAGCCAGCTCGCAGGGCTACGACCTGTCCAGCGACCCGCGCGTGCAGCCGGGCGTGGTCCAGCTGTACAACCTCACCGGTACCAACGGCGGCGGCGAACGCGACCGCTACGCGGCCGGCATCGAGTTCAGCGTGCCGATCACCCAGACCATCAAGGCCAGCCTGGCCGGGCGCTTCGACAAGTACGACGACATCACCGCGGTCGACGACGCGCGCACCTGGAATGTGGGCCTGGAATGGCGCCCGACCGAGTCGCTACTGATACGCGGCGCCTACGCCACCAGCTTCAAGGCGCCCGACCTGCATTGGGTGTTCAGCGAGGGCAGCGGCAGCTTCGGCAGCAACACCGATGTGTGGCGTTGCATCGCCGCCGGCGCCAACCCGGGTTGTTCGGGCTACAGCTACAACATGTTCAGCCTCAGCGAGGGCGATCCGAATCTCGAGGAAGAGACCGGCAAGTCCTGGAGCGCGGGCGTGGTCTGGGACGTGGCCGACGGCGTGTCGATCACCGCCGACTACTGGAACATCGAGCTCAACGGCGCGATCGAACGCCTCAGCGTAGGCAGCATCCTGGCCGGCGAGGCGGGCTGCCGCACCGGCAAGATGCTCAATGGCCAGCCGTTCCAGTTCGCACCGGGCTCGGGCTATTGCCAGGCGGTCACCGCGCTGGTCACGCGCCGTCCGGAAGGCAACGAAGCCATCGACCGGGTGGTGGAGGTCCGCTCGGCGCCGATCAACCAGTCTTACCGCCGCGTCGCCGGCATCGACGCCGGCATCAACTGGCGGCTCAAGACCGATCGGTTCGGCGACTACCGCTTCGATCTGAACTGGTCGCACACCCTCAAGTCCGAGCAGCAGGTGTTCGCCACCGACGGCGTCGACCGCGACTGGCGCGACGATCCGACCAATCTGGATTTCCGCAGCCGCGTGCGCGCGGGCGCCAGCTGGCGTCGCGGCGACTGGTCGTCCAGCCTGTTCATGACTCGCTACGGCAGCTTGCCCAAGTTCGGCGGCGTCGGCCGCACCGGCGTGCACTTCATCTGGAACGCCAACATAGGCAAGCAGATCACCGAACAGGCCGCGCTCAAGTTCTACGTCAACAACCTGTTCAACAACCTGCACCCCGACGACGAGACCAACAACAGCTTCCCGTACTTCTACGACGCCTACAGCCCGATCGGGCGCGAGCTGGCGCTGCAGTTCGAGTACCAGTTCAAGTAAGGTCGTAGCCGACGATGGGGCCCGGCGTGCCGGGCTCCATCCTCTTCGGGCCGCCTCGCGCGGCGGACGGACGAACCGGGAAGACGAAGCATGAGCAACGGGCTGCACCGAACGCTGGCCTTGGCCGCGTGCCTGGCCTGCGCGGGTGCCGCGCAGGCGCAAGCCGGCGACGGCCAGCCGCGACCCGCCGACACCAAGCTCGCGGCGCCAGCGCCGGCCTTGGACGACGGCCCTTATCTGAGCTACGAGCCGGGCCAGGTGTCGGCGCGCTGGGTCTGCGGCGGCAAGCTTATCGAGCGCACGATCCCGGCCCCGCGCTGGCCGGTCGAGGTCAAGCCCGAATGCGGTTATCCGCGTGCGATCGAGGTCTCGGCGCCGGCCACGCCCGACTCGGGCGCGCCGGTGAAGCGCGTGTCGCGGATCGCGGCCCTGTCCGACGTGCACGGCCAGTACGAGATCATGGTGCAACTGCTGCGCGCCAACGGCGTCATCGACCAGCGCCACGAATGGCGCTACGGCAAGGGCCATCTGGTCATCGTCGGCGACGTGTTCGACCGCGGCCCGCAAGTGAACCAGGCGCTATGGCTGATCTACGAACTGGAGCGCCAGGCGCGCAAGGCCGGCGGCGGCGTGCATCTGCTGCTGGGCAACCACGAGATCATGGTGCTGGCCAACGACCTGCGCTACGTCAACGACGGTTACAAGACCAACGCGACGCTGCTGGGCAAGCCCTATCCCGAACTCTACGGCCCCGACACCGTGCTGGGGCGCTGGCTGCGCAGCAAGCCGGTGATGGCGCAGATCGACGACCTGCTGTTCGTGCACGGCGGCATCGCCGAGGAATACCTGGCGCTTGGGCTGGAGCGCGGCGACGCCAACGCGCGCTACCGCGCCTCGCTGGGCACGCCCAAGGCGGTGTGGTCGCAGGACCCGGTGCTGAGCGGGCTCTACAACGGCAAGACCAGCCCGATCTGGTACCGCGGCTACTTCACGGACTCGCAGCTGGATCAGGCGCGCGTGGACGCGATCCTGCACCGCAGCGGCGTCAAGCGCATCGTCGTCGGCCACACCTCGATGAAGACGGTCGGCCTGTACTTCGACGGCGCGGTGATCTCGGTCGACAGCAGCATCAAGAACGGCGAGTCCGGCGAACTGCTGATCGTTGAGGACGGGCGTTTGAGCCGCGGCACCCTGGACGGCACGCGTCTGCCGTTGACCCAGGCCGCAAGCGCCGAGGATTGAGCGCTTGCGACGGAGCGCGCCTCAGCCGGCGATCTCCAGCAGTTCGACGTCGAACACCAGGGTCGCATTCGGCTCGACCTGGCCGGGCACGCCGGCCTCGCCATAGCCCTGTGCGGCCGGCACCCAGAACCGGTACTTGCTGCCGGTGGGCATCAACATCAGGCCTTCGCGCAGGCCGGGCATGATCTGGCTGAGCGGAAACTCGGACGGGTGGTCGATCGCGTAGGTGTTCTCGAATTCCTTGCCGTCCAGCACCGCGCCGATGTAGTTCACCCGCACCGTCGCGTCGGCCGCCGGCTTGGCGCCCTTAGCATCGCGCACGACCTGATACTGCAGGCCCGATGCGGTCTTGACGATGCCGGGCTTGGCGCCGTTCTCGGCCAGGAATTCGCGGCCGCGTTGGAGGTTTTTCTTGGCCAGCGCCGCCTGCTCGGTCTTACGCTGGTCCTGCAGATGGCGCACGAAGTCCTTGCGGATCTGCGCGACCTGGGCCTCGTCCAACCGCGGCTTCTGGCCGGCGTGGGCGGCGCGCAAGGCGGCGACCACGATGTCGATATCGACCTCATTGCGCACCGGCGCGACCTGCTTGGCCAGGTCCAGGCCGACCATGTAGCTGGTCTTGGCGCGAGCGTCGTCCAGGTGCAGCGGCGCTGCGTCCGGCGACGCGGCCGTATCGCCGCCTTTGGGCTGGCAGGCGCTCAGCGCGATGGGCAGCAAGGCGAGCAGACAGAGGTGTGCGACACGGTTCATGACGGGGGTTCTCTCCTGAGTTGGACATCCCATGGGCAAGCGCGCGGCCTCGCGTCAGTCCTCGACGGCGAAGCTCACCATCATGCCCATGTCCTCGTGTTCCAGATTGTGGCAATGGAGCATGTAGCGTTGGGTGCCGGAGAACGGCTGCGAGAAATCGATCGCGATACGTACGATCTCGCCCGGCCAGACCACGACGGTGTCGCTCAGTCCCAGGTCCTGCGGCCCCAGGCCCTGCGGCGCGACTTTGCGGCTGCGCACGTCGGGCGGGCTGATGCTGCGCGAGACCACGCGGAACTGAAATCCGTGCAGATGGATCGGGTGCGGCATGCTGGTCATGTTGTTGCGGATTTCCCAGACCTCGCGACTGCCGCGCTTGACGCTGAAGACCGGCGCGTGGCCGACCTGGTGGTAGTTCCAGTCGTTGATGAACCAGGTGCCGTCGCTGTCCATGCGCAGCCGGATCGGCCGCACCGGCCAAGCCGCGGTGTCCGGCGGCGCGGGCAGCGCGCTCAGCGCAGCCGGCACATTGGCCGACGCCAGCCTGGCCTGACGGCGCTGGCTGTCGCTGCACGCGGCCACGCAGAACTGCATCAGGTCCAGCGCATCGCCCATCGGCGCCGCGCCCGGATGGTCGCCCATGGGATCGGGCGCGAACGCGCCGGACTCGTCCTCGTTCTCCATCGCCACGTATTCCAGGCTGCGCAGTAGCACGCGCGCGCCGGGCGCCAGCGCGCCGAAGTCGACCAGTACGTCGATGCGCTGCGCCGGCGCCAGGAACACGTCGTCCATGCTCCAGGCCTGCGCCAGCAAGCCGCCGTCGGTGCCGATCAGCCGGAACGGCAGCGGCTGGCCCTGGTGGTCGAACGCGATCCGCAGCATGCGCGCGTTGCAGCCGTTGACCAGGCGCAGGCGGTACAGCGCCGGCAGCACTTCCAGGAAAGGCTCGGGCGTCCAGTTCACCAGCACGCGATTGCCGATCCAGTCGTCGGTGCCGATGCGATAGACGATGGCGTTGTCGGCGTCGACCTGCTTGTCGGCGATGAATAAGGGCAGGTCGCGCTCGCCCCAGCGCAGGCCCAGGCGCTCGCCCAGCGCGCGATCTTCCTCGTCCTCGACCCGCAACAACCCGGCCAGCCCGCGCTGCAGTTGCAAGCCGGTGCGCTCGTGCGGATGCGCGTGGTACCAGTACAGGCCGGCGCGGTTGTCGATGCGATAGCGGTAGGTCTGGCGTGCGCCGGCCGCCACCGGATGCAGGCCGCTGCCGTCGTTGGCCTCGTCGATGCTCAGGCCGTGCCAATGGATAGTGGTGGCTTCGGTCAGCTCGTTGGCGAGCACGACTTCGACGCTGTCGCCCGTGGCGGCGCACAGCAGGGGATTGGCGACGGCGCGCCCCTCGACGCTGCCGGCGTAGTGCCAGACCGGCGTCGGCTTGCCGGCGAAGATCGGGAACGCCGCCGCGCGCGCGCTCAAGGCCAGCGACGCGGACAGCGCGACTTCCGCGAACAGGCCTTCGCGGCCGGGCAGGCGCAGCGGCGTCTGGAACGGTTGCGCGTTGGGCAGGCCGGGCGCCGTGTGCGCGTCCGCCGCCGGGTTCATGGCGTGGTCGTGCTCGCGCCGGCGCTTGAACAGCCAGGGCGTGGCGGCCACCACCGCGGCCGCGGCGGCCAATCCGACGAACAGGCGGCGACGCGTGATGTCAGTCATGCAGCCTTGCCCTCACGCCGCGCGCTCGCGGCTCCCCAAGCCGCCGGATTCTGTCATGGAATCATTGCCGTAAAACCGCGGTGTATCCCACATTCGCGCGCGCGGCGGCTGTCGCGAAAACGCATAACGGCTATGGCTGGCAGGGCGTCCGCGCGCCAGCGTTCCCACTGGCGAGCGGACTGGCGAAACGGCCGCGGTGAGCTGAGGACATCGCTCGATGCTGCGTCTGCCGGGTTCGGCCCCCCCCCCGTCGCGGGCGCGGTGTCGGCGCGCTTCGAGGGTTCGACGATGGACTCAGCCCAGGGCTTTCTTCAGCAGTGCGCGGATCTTCTTTTCCTCGGCGGCGTCCAGCGACTTCAGCGCGAACGCGGTCGGCCACATCTCGCCGTCGTCGAGCTGGGCCACATCGTTGAAACCGAAGGTCGCGTAGCGGCTGCCGAACTTGGACGCGGCCTGTAGGAAGCACAGGATCTTGCCGTCCTCGTTGGCGTAGGCGGGCATGCCGTACCAGGTCTTGGGGAACAGGTGCGGCGCGACCTCGGTGACGATGCCATGCAGCTTCTTGGCGATGGCGCGATCGGCGGGCGGCATCTCCCCGATCTTCGCGATCAGGTCCTTTTCGCTCTCGGCCTTGCTCGCCTGCGCCTTCAGTTCCTTGGCGCGTTCCTTCATCGCGGCGCGTTCTTCGGCCGAGAAGGCCTTGGACGGGGTCTTGCTGGGGGCGGCTTTCTTCTTCGCGGTCATGAGGAATCTCCTAATGCGATCGGTGGCCGTGGAAGCAGGCCGCGTCAGCGGGCGCTGCCGGATCGGGCCGGGGCAGGGTAGCGGCGTTGGGGGAGGTCAGGCCAGCGCCACCCGCTGGGCGAGTGGCACTGGCCCGGAGGGCATCGGACGCGGCCTAGGGTGCGCCCGCCGGGTTCACGTGGAGTCGGCACCGGAGCGCCTGCGCCACTGGCTCAGGTACGGCAGCGCGAACAGGTACAGGCCGGTGATCGTCAGCAGAGCCAGCGGCGCCAGCGGCCCGTAGGACACCCAGACCAGCGGCTGCTTCTGCGCCAGCGCGATAAAGGTCGCGATCACGGACAGGGTGAAAATCATCGACATCCAACGGTGGAATTGCCGTATCCACTGATTCATGCAGAGATCCTTTGACGATGGGCGCCCCGGGACGCGGCGAGCGGCCGGCCGTTACCCCTAGGCGGTTGCGAACATCGAAAGCGAATGCTTCAGCGCACTTCGTTGATGCGGACGTGATTGCCGGCGGGGTCGCGGAACGCGCAGTCGCGCACGCCGTAAGGCTGCACCGTCGGCTCGTGGATCACCTCGGCGCCGGTGGCCTGCACGCGGTCGAAGGTCGCGTCCAGGTCCGGGCTGGCCAGGATAATCATGGCGTAAGTGCCCTTGGCCATCATCTCGGCGATGACACGTTGCTCCTCCGGCGTCACCCCCGGCGTGGCGCTGGGCGGGAACAGCACGATCGACACCTCGGGCTGCCCGACCGGGCCGACCGTGATCCAGCGCATGCCGTTGTAGCCCACGTCGTTACGGACCTCGAAGCCCAGCGCGTCGCGGTAGAAGGCCAGCGAGGCCTCCGGATCGGTGTGGGCGAGAAAGCTGGAGTGAATGCTGAGGTTCATGGCAGTCCTGCGGTATGGGTAGGAGCCGTCATGCTAGCCGCGCCTAGTCGCCCGGCGCTTCTCGATTCCTGATCGGTCTGGTTACTTGCTTGGCCACGCACGCCGGCATCCCCTCGGTGGCGGCCGCCGCCTCGCGCCGATACACGCTGGGCGACACCCCCACCAGCTCGGTGAAGCGGGTGCTGAAGGTCCCCAGCGACGAACACCCGACCGCGAAACAGACCTCGGTCACGCTCATCTCGCCGACCCGCAGCAGCGCCATCGCCCGCTCGATCCGCCGCGTCATCAGATAGCTATACGGCGACTCCCCGTACGCCGCCCGAAACTCCCGACTCAGATGCCCACCCGACATATGCACCCCACGCGCGAGCGCCTCCACGTCCAGCGGCTGCGCGTACTCGCGGTCGATGCGGTCGCGGACGCGGCGGAGACGGGTAAGGTCACGGATATTGGTGGGCATGCCTGGAGTGACGCTCGCATGCGCGATCGAATCGTTTCTCGCACGGAGGGCATCGGATGCAGGCTTAGCCGGAGGCCCGTTCATGCTTTGGTGGTCCTTGGAACCCGGCATCAGGAGGCCTCATAAATCGGCGACAATCTGGTGGAAGTGAGGGGCTGAATAGTAAATGTGATGCGCGAGCTATTTTATCGAAGGCGCTTAAAAAGCTAAGTTGTAGTGGAATGAAAGTAACAAAAAAGCCCGCATGGCGGGCTTTTAGGGTGATGGGGTTCGCTAGTGTGTGCGCGGCGTCGAATCATATCTGCTCTGATGCTCAGTCGAGAACGCTCGTCGCCGGTGAAGCAGCATGACAACTTGGACTTCCTTCCCTTGGCCCGATGACTTGGTGAGCCACCAAGGGATTGCAGGGTGCAGGGCTTATGCCTTACACCAAGGAGCGCGCCCCCACCACTGGGCTAGTCTGCCTATTCGTACGCAGGTGTCAACTCCTTGCGCGCAAGCATCGTGGCTAAGTCACTGGTGGAGCTCCAGTCCGTAAATGAAATCCAAGACGCCTCATTCGCAATGGCAAGCGCTTCCTTGTTGGTGCATCTGACTCCCAGGACAAGTTCATTGCAGTGCTTTATCAGGTCAATCTTTGTGTCGGCATCCAAATACGGGCAGGCGATAAACTCCGCAAGTAGTAGCGCATGTGTGGCGTCTTTCGTCGGTCGAAACGTTCGATCGAGGATGCGACGCTTAAACTCTAAAGCGGTCGCATCTCGTAGATAGGAAAACCGTTTTCTCTTTCTACACAAGAACAAGATGGCAATAAGCTGGAATGCTGATAGTGTCCGCGCTTGATTTGGGTCTGTAGTCGTTCCAATATAGCGTTCGATGTCTTGGAGTTCTATTCGTCGATCCTCGGTTAGTATGAGGTCGACGCTGGTGATGTGGTTTATTCTGGTGACCTCGTCCGCATCTGTGGCATGCGCGCCCATCGTCACATCTCGGAGGCCATCTAGTATCTGTCGCTCCAGAGGTGCGCGTGCGCAACCTAGGCTTGAG
Source organism: Lysobacter sp. Root983 (assembly GCF_001429345.1). Taxonomy (NCBI): domain Bacteria; kingdom Pseudomonadati; phylum Pseudomonadota; class Gammaproteobacteria; order Lysobacterales; family Lysobacteraceae; genus Lysobacter; species Lysobacter sp. Root983. The sequence continues at coordinate 144,134 of NZ_LMJO01000017.1, read as the reverse complement.
GACATTTCAACGGTGAGCGCATAGATCGCAGCAAGTTTTACTGAAGTGGTTGCACGATGATCCGTTGAGTAGAGGAACTGTGCAGATCTCATGATTGCTGTGAGCCACGAAAGGCGAGCCAAATGCCCCTGTGTGAATACAGGCTTCTCTTCGGATAGATGGGTGCGAACCTCTTCGAGCTTCCTCTTTAGGACTGAAAGAGCGAAAGATGCAAATCTTTCATAGGGTGTCCCTAGTTCGACTGAGAGCCTTCTGAGGCGAGCAATGAGTGAAGTCTTTGCGCGCTCAATATCGCGAGGGTCCATGGGGTCAACCATCGGATTTGTTGCTGCGGCGGTCCGCTCAAAGAATTCATCAATTGCTTCAGCAACGCCGCTGCGAGCTACGCTGACTTTAGAAACGAATGGCCTTGTAAGTGTTTCTTTCTTGTGCTCGTTGAGGTGCAAGTTGAGATCGCGGAGTGACTTGCGGATGACCTCCTCAACTTTGTCCAGTAGGTCTTGCGAGTTAGAGAAGACATAGTAGTCATCGACATAGCGCCTGATTACACAAGCGTCTGTTACTCCAGCGTCAAGCGACGATAGAATACTCCGGTCGGCTGACTGAAGGACGATTTCTGCAAAAATGCGAGAGAATTCTGGCCCAATGAGGATTCCATGGGTCTCATCCCAGTTGCCGTGCCTTATCGCTGAATCGAAGCTTGATTCAAAAGTAGTGAGCCGTTTCCCGAGTTGGTCTTTCGAAAAGTCTTTGCCTCGCATGCTCCATTCGATGCTGTGCGTGTAAATTGAGTCGAAGCACCTTGAGATGTCGAGCTTCAGAAGGCGGCTGTATCGTCGTTCCAGTTCAAGGAATTCCTCGCTTTCGAAAAACTTGTGGCTCAAGGTGTAGTCGCGATAGCTGAAGTACGTCGATGCCCATCGGCTCTGATCACGAAAGCCAGCGGGGTCTTCATCTGCATGATTAGCGGATGAGGATTCGCTGGTGTCTGCATAGCGTGGGTCCACATAGTGCGTTGCCACTCGACTCGGGTAGCGCAGCGACAGCGAACTGCGACTACAAGCATTGCTAATGAGGTGGTCGTACTTTTCGTAGAACGTGCTGATCCTATGTTGACTGATTGGATGCGCTAGGCTTAGCCGCCTTGCAGCCTGTCCGCTTCGCCTAATTTCATACATCAATGGGCGCGTAGCTTTTGCATCCTCTGCGTAGAGCAAAAACTTTGAGTGGAGACCATGCTTGTTTTGCTTCAATCGCGCTTGCATCGCGAGGATGGCCAAGTTGGCGTTCGTAAAGTAGATCGGAATCTCGTATGGGAGCGTGTCCGTTAGGAGGGCTCGCTCAGGAGCCCGGATGTCAATCCGTTTCTTCTTGTCAGGCACGAGACCAAGTCCTTCTAATCTCTAGCGCTCGAGCTCTGGTAAAAGATGCTCGGTGCTTGTTTTTGTGCCCATAGACGAATGAGTTCCTAAGGAGCGATCGGCGCTGCATGTAGCTGAGATGGGTGGTCGAGAAAAGTGTGCGCAGTCGTGTCCTTAGAAAAGTGTCTAAGCTTGACAATGAGCAACCACTAAAGCGTCCCGGACCGTCGCTAGGCTCTTCGTACTGGTCGTAGGTGTAAGCGATCCCCGATGAAAGTATCGAGCGGCGAAGTGTCTTATCAATAGTGACATTTGATGTCAGGTACTTAAGGCTGTCGTGAAGCAATAGATAGTCTGAAGTCTTCTTAAAGTTCGTAATTGCTGCTGCTACTCTTTGCTTGGTTCGCTGCGCCTTCGATTGCGCGATCATGGCGTAGCACGTCTGCTCCTTGAGTTTGCAACCTGTCGTGAAGATCAGGCGGTACCCTAGGTAATCGACGAACTCGAAATTGTCTGGGGTGCGTTCGCATTTGCACTTCGGATGGCACGGGCATTTCCCGATTTTGTGCGAGCACTCGAAAGCGCATTGGCATGCTGCGTCCACGGCTCGGGACTTTGCGGCATTCAAAAGTAGTCCAAGGTCTGTAATGATGCCGGAAATCTCTTCGAGTGCTTGTCTGGATGGGCGTGCCGCAATCACGAGGATGTCATCCACATAGCGAATGTATAGATAGACGCCGTCCATGCGTGCGATACGCTCGTCGAGTTCTTTTAAGTAAAGCTCCGCCAGTGTGGATGACACAAGAATCCCTCGCGGGAGTCCTCGGGTATATTTATTGGTACCAAACTTCTTGGCTTGAGAAAGGAACTGTTCCAAGAGATGGATGGTTTGTGTCGAGACCTTGGCATCTTCCCGCAGCTTCTCAGTCACTTTTCTAGGGGTAATGCTCTCAAAGCACGATTTCAGATCGAGCGAGATAACTCCCTTTGGCGTACCTTCGGCAAGCGCGATGCGCGCAAGTTTCACAGACTGAGCGCGCTGTGCTTGCCTAATGCCATACGCCCGCCGGATGTTTCCGTTGATCTTTCTCAGAACGAGGGCATCGGCCGGACTCGATGTTGAGAGCGCGGGCTTGCCGGATGCCTCTGAGGCAAACAGCCCAGTAAAGCGAAAGGTTCCACGAGCAATTTTGTCTTCAGTGGCCTTCGCAAGGTCTAGCCAACCAGTTTTGGTGGTTGGTGCATGCTTCTTGATGCTTTCCGCGACTTTGCGGCCCTTCATCCAGAAGAGATTCTGAGAAGTGAAATCCTGCGTCGGCTTCATTCCTTGAGTTCCCCTCAGGTCCTACGAGCCGATGGTAGTGCTATTGCAGATGCTTGCGAGTGGCTTGGCCGTATTTTTATTGAAGACTCGGCAGAAAAGTGTTTCATCCAAAACAAAACAGCGCGTCACACCGCAAGGCGTAACACGCTGTTCTGGTTGGACTAATTGGTGGAGCGGAAGGGGATCGAACCCTCGACCTTCGCATTGCGAACGCGACGCTCTCCCAGCTGAGCTACCGCCCCACGTGCTTAAAAGTGTAACGGCCCGGCGGCGAGGGCGCTAGTCCTGGGCGGCCAGCAGCGGGGCCAGGCCGGGTTCGAGGGCGGCGCGGCGCCAGCCGGAGAGGGCGTCGGGCCAGTCGCCGTGGTCGAGCAGGGACTCCAGCCAGCGGCGCGAGGCGAGTACGCCGTCGGGCAGGCCGAGTTCGGCGCTGCGCGCGGCGACCACGTCCTGCAGCTTGCGCAGGCGTTGTTTGTCGCGGGTTTCGCCTAGCGAGGCGTCGGGGGCGTGTTCTTCGTCGGGCAGCGGGGTACTCAGGGCGGTCCAGACCACGTCGCCCAGCTTGCGCGGGGCTTTGGGGTGGGCGTCGAGCTGCGCTTGCAGCAGGTCGCGGTCGGCCGGGTTGGAACGCGCGATCGCGACGGCGAGTTCGTTGTCGAGGATCCAGCTGCGCGGGCGGTCGTGGTCGCGCGCGTAGGCGTCGCGCCAGCGCAGCAGGCGCAGCAGGCGGCGTTGGGCGTTGCGGTCGAGGAACTGGGCGCTGCGCATGCTCAGGTGCGGCCAGCGTTCCAGGCCTTCGTGTTCGGCGTTGTGGACGGTGCGCTGGGCGTCCTCGGCCAGCCATTCGCGGCGGCCGAGCTGGCCGAGCTGGCCGTCCAGTGCGTCGTGCATGGCGAACAGATGCCGCACGTCGTCGGCGGCGTACTCCAGCTGCGCGGGTGACAGCGGGCGGCGCAGCCAGTCCGAGCGCGTCTCGCCCTTGGCCAGGGTCACGCCGGTGAGTTGTTCGACCAGTTTCTGATAGCCCAGGCCGCCGCCGATGCCGGCCAGCGCGGCGGCCTGCTGGGTGTCGAACAGCGGCTTGGGCACGACCTTGCAGGCATGCATGAACGCGACCAGGTCTTCGCTGGCGCTGTGCATGATCTTGAGAATGGCGGTGTCGGCCAGGATCGGCGCCAGCGCCTCGGCGATGCCGGGCTTGAGCGGGTCGACCAGCAGGATCTCGTCGCCGACCGCGATCTGCACCAGCGCCAGCTGCGGCCAGTAGGTGCGCTCGCGGATGAACTCGGTGTCCAGGCCGATGCGCGCGGGCCGGGAGGCGAAATATTCCTGCAGCGCGGCAGGCTGGGAGATCCAAATGGGCATGATGATCTGAACGTGTGCGGGACGGTGCGGCGGTGCCGGCGCGACGAAGTTGCCGCGGCGGGCGACAATAGCCTACTTTCGCCCGGTCCGGGCCCGCGCCGTCGGCGCCGGCCCGGGGCGGTCCCGTAGGATCGATGGATTAGGCTGCGGAGGACGTTTGCGCGCACAGGCATGGGCAGGTTTGGCGGTGGTGGTGCTGCTTGCGGCGTGTACGCGCGAGCCGTCGACGCCTGCCACGCCGAACCCGGCCGCCGGGCGCACGCCGATCGTGACCATCAGCGCCGACCAGGCGGTATCGCCGGTGCCGGCCTGGCAGCCGCCCGCGATCGCGGTGGACGAGGCCAACGCCAAGGCGCTCAAGAGCCGCGCCGACGCCGCGCTGGCGGCCGGCCAGTTGTACGCGGACGCCGACGCGGCGATTCCGCTGTATTACGCGCTGCTGCAGTACGCGCCCAACGACGTTAAGGTCGCCGCCGGCTTCGAGCGCGCGCTGGCGATGCTGATCGTGCAGGGCGATCAGGCCCTGGACGGGATCGACGACGATCCGCTGCAGCTGCGCGGCGCGCACGAGGCCGCGGCGGTGGCGCGCGCGGTCGCGCCGGAGAACAAGAAGGTCGGGGCCTATCTGCAGCGCGTGGACCGCGCCGATCAGGCCCAGGAGGCCAATCGCCTGGGCGAGGGCGAGCTCAACGCCGGGCGCATCGGCGAGGACGGCAAGGGCGGGGCGCTGGGTTATTTCCGCGAGGCGCTGGAGCTGCGCCCCGGCGATGTGCGCGCCAGCCAGGGCATCGCCGCGGCCGAGAGCGCGCTGATCCGGCGCGCCGAGGTCGCGGCCGACCGCGACGACTACGCCGGCGCCGAGCGCTGGCTGGCGCTGGCCGCGCAGGTGCGGCCGAAGATGAGCACCGCCGCCGACGCCCAGGGCCGCATCGCCACGCAGCGCGCGGCGCGCGTGGGGCGCTTGCGCGATCTGGGGCTGGCGGCGTTGCCGCGCCCGCGCGGGATCGAGGAGGCGCGGGTGCTGCTGGCGAACCTGCTGCGGATCGCGCCGTCCGGCGACCCGGCCGCGGTCGAGCTGCGCGAGCGCATCGAGCTGGCCACCCACTACGGTCTGTTCCGCCCCGGCCAGGCCTTCACCGAGGCCATGCAGAGCGGCGGTCGCGGGCCGACCATGGTGGTGATCCCGCACGGCGCGTTCCGCATGGGCGCCGAGGCCGAGGAGGTCGGCTCCAGCGACGCCGAGCGCCCGACCCGCAACATCCGCTTCGACCGCGGCCTGGCGGTGTCGCGCACCGAGATCACGGTGGGCGAGTTCCGCCGTTTCATGAACGCGACCAAGCACCGCGCGCGCGCCAGCCGGCGCGGCTATTCCACCGCCTACGACGAGCGCAGCGGCAACCTGGTCCGGCGCGGCAACGTCGACTGGCAGTCGGACTACGCCGGCGCCAAGGCCGGCGACGATCTGCCGGTGGTGCACGTGAGCGCCAAGGACGCGATGGCCTACGCGGCCTGGCTGTCCAAGCAGACCGGGCACCACTACCGGCTGCCCAGCGAGGCCGAGTTCGAATACATGCTGCGCGCCGGCAGCGCCCAGACCTATCCCTGGGGCGAGGGCGCGCCGCTGACCCGGGTCGGCAACCTGACCGGCGCCCTGGACGCATCGCCGACCGGGCGGCGCTGGAACAACGCCTTCGCCGGCTACGGCGACAACGCCTGGGGCCCGGCGCCGGTGGGGCGCTACCGCGCCAACGCCTTCGGGCTGCACGACATCGCCGGCAACGTCAGCGAATGGGTCGGCGACTGTTGGCACGACAGCTATCGGCGCGCGCCGCGCAACGGCGAGGCCTGGGTCAACCCGGGCTGCCGCACACGGGTGCTGCGTGGGGGCTCCTGGGCCAGTTCGCCGGCGCAGACGCGCTCGGCCTGGCGCCAGGGCAGCGACGCCGACACCACCAGCGCGCGCATCGGCTTCCGCGTGGTGCGCGATATCTGACAGGATGGGCGGCAGACGGGCCGTGCGCCCGTCCGGAGCCGGCAGCGCCGGCGCAGGCGGCAAGACCAGGCAGGGCGGAGGACTACAGATGCGGATCGACCCCTTCGGGAACGCGCAACAACGTCAGGGCGGCCAGCGCCGCGGTTTCGGCGGCATACGCTGGTGGATCCTGATCCTGTTCGCGGGCTATGCGGCCTGGTCCTGGTTCGGCAGCGCCAAGACCGATCCCTACACCGGCGAGCAGGCCCACTACGGCGCCAGCGCCGACGAGGAAGTGCAGTTGGGCGCGCAGGCGTTCCAGCAGGTGCTGGGCGATGCCAGCCAGCAGGGCGCGCTGGTGCCGGCCGACAACCAGGTCAGCCAGCAGGTGCGCGAGATCGCGCAGCGCCTGATCAACCGCGTGCCGCAGGTCACCGCCGATCTGGCCGCCCAGCATCAGCAGCAGGCACCCACCGACTATCAGGGCTTCAAGTGGGATGTGGCGGTCATCAATTCCAAGGAAGCCAACGCGTTCTGTCTGCCCGGCGGCAAGATGGCGGTGTACACCGGCCTGCTGCCGATCGCCGAGAACGAAAGCGCGCTGGCGGTGGTGATGGGGCACGAGATCGCGCATGCGCTGTTGCGCCACGGTTCGCAGCGCATGGCGCAGCAGAAGTTGGTGCAGATGGGGCAGATGGCGGCGGGCGTGGCGCTGGGCGGCATGGACCCGCAACAGCAGCAGGCGGTGATGGGCGCGCTGGGCGCCGGTGCGCAATACGGTTTCGTGCTGCCGTACGGACGCAACCACGAGACGCAGGCCGATCAGGTCGGCCTGATGCTGGCCGCGGCGGCGTGCTACGACCCGCGTCAGGCGATTCCGCTGTGGCAGCGGATGGAGCAGTTGGGCGGCGGGCAGCGTCCGCCGGAGTTCGCGTCCACGCATCCGGATCCGGCCAATCGCATCCAGGTGCTGCAGGGGCTGATGCCGCAGGCGGAAGCGTATTACCAGAAGTATTGCGCGGGGCAGCCGCCGTTGAAGTGAGGCGGGGCGGGTTCGCCGCGCCCTACGGCTTCGCCGCGCCTTTGTAGGATGTGGTGAGCCGAAGGCGAACCGCATCATCACGTAAGTCCGAACCACGCGACGGTGCGGTTATCACCGCACCCTACAGCGCCGATGCTTTCTGTGGGAGCGGCGTGAGCCGCGATGCTTTTGGACCGATCGCCACGAAACCGGGCCTGCGTGCGCGCGCTACCCGCACGCGACGCTCTCAGAAGCTCATGAACAAGCCGCCGTTCACCGGGATGTTGGCGCCCGTGATGAACCCGGCGTCCTCCGCGGTCAGGAACTCGACGGTGCGCGCGATTTCGCTGGGCTTGCCGAGGCGGCCGACCGGGACGCTGTCTACGATCTTGGCGCGGATGTCTTCGGGCACGGCCATCACCATCGCGGTCTCGCAATAGCCGGGTGAGACCGAATTGACGGTGACGCCCTTGCGCGCGACTTCGCGCGCCAGCGCCATGGTGAAGCCGTGCATGCCGGCCTTGGCGGCCGAATAGTTGGTCTGGCCGAACTGGCCGGTCTGGCCGTTGACCGAGCTGATGTTGACGATGCGGCCGAAGCCGCGCTCGGCCATGCCGTCGACGGCGTGGCGGCACAGGTTGAACACGCCGTCCAGGTTCACGCCCAGCACCTCGTCCCACTGGCGCTTGTCCATCTTGCGCAGGCTGGTGTCGCGGGTGATGCCGGCGGCGTTGACCAGGATGTCGATCGCGCCCTCTTCGCGGTGGATGCGCTCGACCGTGCCCGCGCAATCGTCGTAGTCGGCGACGTTGGCCGCTTCGAAGCGCACGTCCAGGCCGCGCACTTCGTCGCGAAACGCGGCGATGCGTTCCTCGCGCGAGGCCAGGTCGATCGCGATCACGCGCCGGCCGGCGCGGGCCAGGGTCTTGCAGATCTCGCTGCCGAGACCGCCGATGCCGCCGCTGACGACGGCGATGCGTTTGCTCATGTGGTGTTCCCCCTGCGCCGGCGCGGGCCGGCTACGCGCACGCGCGGCGCGCGCGGATGCGCGCGAGCCGTCGCGGTCGGTGATCGATGCGCGGCTCAACGCTCGCGCTTGGTGTCGCCCTTGGGCTTGGTGCCGGTGCCGGAGGCCGGGCTCTGGCCGACGCTGCCGGACAGGTTCTGCTGGAATTCCTTCCACAGGGTCAGGTTGCGCTCGGTGAGCTGGTTCATCATCGCCCACGGGGTCTGGCCGAGCATGCCGCCGACCTGATTGCGGAACTGCGCCTGCTGATCCAGGAACGTCTGCATCGAGCGCTCCAGGTAGTTGCCCATGAAGCCCTGCAGCGAGTCGCCGTAGAAGCGGATGATCTGGCTCAGCAACTGGGTCGAGAGCACCGGTTCGCCGTCTTGTTCGTGCTCGGCGATGATCTGCAGCAGCACCTGACGGGTCAGATCGTCGCCCGAGCGGGCGTCGCGGACCTCGAAGTCCTCGCCGTCGACGATCAGCTGGCGGACGTCCTCGATGGTGATGTAACTGGAGATCTCGGTGTCGTACAGACGGCGGTTCGGGTACTTCTTGATGACTCGGGTCGAGGCCATGGAGCTTTGGCTCTAAAATCGTGGTGCCTTGCAGCATGGCGCAGGCCGAGGGGGCTTGCAACAGGCAAGGTCGGACCCGGCCGCAGGCCGAGCCGCGGGGCAGGGAGCGTGGTGGATTCGATGTGCCAGCGGCGCCGGCTGCGCGACCGCGGAGGCGGGGTCTGCACGACGTATACGGCACGGCCGGGCGCCGAGGGTGCCCGAACCGGGGGCGCCGCGCCTGCCGGCGCGGCGCGTACGGGCTTTACCAGCCCATGTACTGGCCGCCGTTGGCGGACAGGTTGGCGCCGGTGATCCAGCCGGCCTCGTCGGGGATGAAGAAGCCCACCGCGTAGGCGATTTCCTCGGGGTTGCCGAGGCGGCCGGTCGGGATCTGCGCGACGATCTTGTTGCGCACTTCCTCGGGCACCGCCATGACCATGTCGGTGGCGATGTAGCCCGGCGAGACCGTGTTCACGGTGATGCCGAACTTCGCGTTCTCCTGCGCCAGCGAAATCGTGAAGCCGTGCATGCCGGCCTTGGCCGCGGCGTAGTTGGCCTGGCCGTACTGGCCCTTCTGGCCGTTGATCGAGCTGATCTGCACGATCCGGCCCCACTTGCGCTCGCGCATGCCCTCGATCACCGGGCGGGTGACGTTGAAGCAGGAATTGAGGTTGGTGCCGATCACGTCGGTCCACTGCTCGGGGGTCATGCGGTGGAAGGTCGAGTCGCGGGTGATGCCGGCGTTGTTGACCAGGATGTCGACCGGACCGAGCTGGCTTTCGACGTTGCGTACCAGCGCTTCGGCCTGTTCGGGGGAGGACACGTCGCCTTGCGCGAGCGCCACATCGATGCCGAGTCCTTTCATCTGCGCCTGCCAGGCGCGTCCTTTGGCCTCGTCGCGATAGTTGGTCGCGACCCGATGACCCATCTGGGCCAGGCGTTGGACGATCGAGGTGCCGATGCCACCGGTACCGCCGGTGACCAATGCGACGCGTGACTGCATGTCTTCCTCTCCACGGCCGCGACGGTGCGGCCCTGACCCGATTCTAGTCAGCAAATATGAAATCGCCGTTGTGCATCGCGGCGAGCGAAACGGTCGGTGTGGACGCAATGCGACCGGGGTCGAACTCTGCCTGCGCGCGGTTGAGCAATTGCGGCACCGTGCCGGCGCCCGACAAGGCCACCGGCGCCTGGCCCAGGGCCTGCCAGGCCGCGCGCAGCGCCGGCAGCGGGCGTTGCGGATCCACCGGCAGCGCGGCATCGGACTTGGACAGCTTGCGGCCGTCGCTGCCCAGCACCAGCGGCAGGTGGGCGTAATGCGGCGTGGGCAGGCCGAGCGCGCGCTGCAGCAGGATCTGGCGCGGGGTTGAATCGAGCAGGTCGGCGCCGCGTACGACGTCGCTGATGCCCTGGGCGGCGTCGTCCACCACCACCGCCAATTGGTAAGCCCAGTAGCCGTCGGCGCGGCGCAGGACCACGTCGCCGACGTCCTGCGCGACGTCCTGGCTCTGCGCGCCGCGGATGCGGTCCTGGAACGCGACCACGCTGTGGTCGGCCACGCGCAGACGGATCGCCGGCGTGCGGCCGGGGCGTTCCGGCGCGGCCACGCAGCGGCGGTGGATGCCGCCGACCGCGGCCAGGTCGCTGCGGCTGCAATGGCAGGCGAAGGCGAGATCGCGCGCTAGCAGATCCTCCAGCGCCAGGCGGTAGATCTCGCCGCGTTCGCTCTGGCGCAGCACGGATTCGTCGGATTCCAGGCCGAACGCGCGCAAGGCGCGCAACTGGCGCTCGGCCGCGCCGGCGACTTCGCGTGGCGGATCGAGGTCTTCTATGCGCACCAGCCAGGTGCCATTCGCATGCCGCGCGAGCAGCCAGCTGCCGAACGCGGCCAGCAGCGAACCGAAGTGCAGGTCGCCGGTGGGCGAGGGCGCGAAACGGCCGCGGTAGCTGGGAGCGGGGGGCGTGGGCAAGGGCGTGCGGGCGGCTGGTCTTGGGGCGGGGCGGTACGGCGGGCGCGAGCCTTGGGCCGATCGGGCGCGGAGAGCGTAGTTAAACCGACTCGCCGGGCAAAGCCGCGCGGGGCTGGGTTTCACTTGAATTCACGGGGAGCCTGCCACATTTTGTTCCGGACCGCGCACGGTGCGCGGGTACGGTTAACCCCACGACCATGTTCAAACGCATCGCTCTATTCCTCGCTACCAACCTGGCCGTCCTCGCCCTGCTGAGTATCGTGCTGGCGGTTCTGCAGTCGTTCGGTATCACCACCGGGCGCAATGGCTCGCTGCTGATCATGGCCACCCTGTTCGGCTTCGGCGGCTCGTTCGTGTCCTTGTTCCTGTCCAAGTGGATGGCCAAGCGCAGCACCGGCGCGCACGTGATCGAGCAGCCGCGCAACGAGGCCGAGCAGTGGCTGGTGAACACGGTCCGCCGTCAGGCCGAAGCGGCCGGCATCGGCATGCCCGAGGTCGCCATTTACGACGCGCCCGAGATCAATGCTTTCGCCACCGGCGCCAACCGCAACAACGCGCTGGTCGCGGTATCGACCGGCCTGCTGCGCTCGATGAGCCGCGATGAGGCCGAGGCGGTGCTGGGCCACGAGGTCAGCCACGTCGCCAACGGCGACATGGTGACCATGGCGCTGGTCCAGGGCGTGCTCAATACCTTCGTGATCGTGCTGGCGCGCCTGGTCGGCCGCGTGATCGACGGTTATCTGTCCGGCAACCGCGACGGCGGCCCGGGCCTGGGCTACTACGTGATCGTGTTCGTGCTGGACATGGTGTTCGGCCTGTTCGCCAGCATGATCGCGATGTGGTTCTCGCGTTACCGCGAGTTCCGCGCCGACGCCGGCGGCGCGCGCCTGGCCGGTCGCGACAAGATGATCGGCGCGCTGGAGCGCCTGGCCCAGACCTACGGCGAGAGCACTCTGCCCAAGCAGGTGCAGGCCTTCGGCATCAGCGGCGCGGTCGGCCACGGCCTGTCCAAGCTGCTGCGCAGCCACCCGCCGCTGGAAGAGCGCATCACGGCGCTGCGCAATGCGCCGGTCGAGACGGTGCGCGGGTCGGTGGTGGCGCGTTGATCTAGCGCGGCCGAGCAGTCAGGAAGAAGCCCGCCGAATGGCGGGCTTTTTTCTTTGGGGCTGGGGGAGTTTTTTGGGGTTCGTGCGCGGGTGGGTCGCGGCTTGCGCCGCTCCTAGGGGGTGTGGGGGCTGGAACGCGGCTGGCTTTGCGTGGGTAGGGTTGACACATACCGACTATTTGGTATGTTTGGCCCATGGCCAGACCTACCAAGCAATCGCCCGAGCGCGGCGGCGCACGAATCCGGCTCCTGGAAGCGGCGCGGGACGTGATCCGCGCCAAAGGCTACGCGGCCACCACCGTCGACGATTTGTGCGCGGCGGCCGGCGTGACCAAGGGCGCGTTCTTCCATCACTTCGGCAGCAAGGACGCGCTGGGCGTGGCCGCGGCCGAGTTCTGGGCCGAGACCACCACCGCCTTTTTCGCGGCCGCGCCGTATCACCAGCCGGCCGATGCGCTGGACCGCGTGCTGGCCTATGTCGCGTTCCGCAAGGCGATCATCGCCGGCGACCTGGCCGAGTTCACCTGCCTGGTCGGGACTATGGCGCAGGAGGTGCACACCAGCGCGCCCGAGATCCGCGACGCCTGCGGCCGCAGCATCTTCGGCCACACCGCCACGCTGGAAGCCGACATCGAGCGCGCGCGCCGCGATCGCGGCATCGATGCGCGCGAGTGGAGCGCCGCCAGCCTGGCGCGGCATACCCAGACGGTGATCCAGGGCGGCTTCGTGCTGGCCAAGGCCGGCAACGATCCCGAGCTTGCGCGCGAAGCGCTGGATCATCTGGACCGGTACATCCGGCATCTGTTCCGCGTCGAGCAGGAGCAAGCGGCATGAATGAGACCACCACCCTGGCCTGCGCCTGCGGGCGCACCCGTCTGCAAGCCAGCGGCGCGCCGATCCTGGTATCCGAATGCCTGTGCGACAGCTGCCGCGAGGCGGCGGGGCGCCTGGCGACCTTGCCCGGCGCGCATAGCCTGCTCACGTCCTACGGCGCCACGCCCAGCGCGGAGTACCGCAAGGACCGCATCCGCATCCTCGCCGACGCGGCGCAGCTGGCCGAGTTCCGCCTGAGTCCCGGCGCCGGTTCGCGCCGCGTGGTCGCGACCTGCTGCAACACGCCGCTGTTCCTGGAGATGAAGGGCGCGCATTGGCTGAGCGTGTACTCGCACTTGTGGCCGGCGGCGACGCGGCCCAAGCCGCAGATGCGCACGATGGTGGGCGACCTGGCCGATGCGTCCCGGGTGCCGGACGACATCCCCAACCTGAAAACCCACACGGTGCGTTTCTACGCCAAGTTGCTGGGCGCCTGGGTGGCGATGGGGTTCCGCAACCCGAAGGTCGAGGTGGGAGGGAAGGTCGATGCCTGACGACAAGATCGAGATCGAGAACGTCAACACGCCCGGCAAGACCGAGCGGGTGGATCGCGCCAAGTACACGGCGATGCGCAAGGCGCTGCTGTCGGTGCTGCCGAAGGCAGCGCCGGGGTTGAAGGTGGCGGAGGCGAAGGAGGCGTTGCTGCCGCGGTTGCCGGAGGCGCTGTTTCCGCAGGGCAAGACGGCGGGTTGGTGGCTGAAGGCGGTGCAGCTGGATCTGGAGGCGAAGGGCGTGATCGCGCGGGCGGAGATCAAGCCGGTGCATTTGTATCGGTTGGGGGCGGGTTGAATGCGTAGGTAGCGCGCCTGGGTAAGCTCAAAAGCAAATCCCCCTCAGTCCCCCTTTTTCAAAGGGGGAAGAAAAGCGGGGCTTGCTCGGCTTGTCAGTTTTTGACTTCGGCTTCGAATGCGGGATGGCCGTGACTAAGCCGACTCGGGGCAACGAAGGCGGCCGTAGCCTTTCCCGATTCCCGATTCCCGATTCCCGATTCCCGATTCCCGATTCCCGATTCCCGATTCCCGATTCCCGATTCCCGACGCCTTACTGGAAGTCGTAATCCATATCCGGGCCCGCCGCGGCCAGGAAGTGGCCCTGGGCGTAGTCGATGCCGGCGGCGAACAGGAAGGACATGCTGGCCGCGTCCTGGACGAATTCGGCGATGGTCTGCTTGCCCAGTTCGCGCGCCTTGCTGGCGATCTCGCGGATGCGCTGCTGGTGGTCGGCGCTGCTGGGCAGGTCTTCCATGAAGGCGCGGTCGATCTTCAGGAACGAGGCGTCGAAATGGCTGAGCATCTGGAACGAGTTCAGGCCCGAGCCGAACTGCTCCAGCCCCACGCGCACGCCGTAGCGGGCGACCCGGGCCTGGAACTCCTGCGCCGCGCGCAGGTGGGTGAAGACCTTGGACTCGGGCAGCTGCAGCACCAGCAGGCTGCCTTCGGCGTTCTGTCGCGCCAGCTGCTCTTCGATGTGCTGAAGCAGGCTTTCGTCCTGCAGCGAGGCCTGGGTGATCTTGACCAGCAGCGTGGTGCGCTTGCCGGCGCGCAGGCGGTCGCCGATGACCTGGATCGCCTTGCCGACCACCCAGCGGTCGATTTCCCACAGCAGCCCGTGCTCCTCGGCGATCTGCAGGAAGCTCAGCGGCTGCACCAGTTCGCCCGGCTCGCCCTGCATGCGCAGGTAGGCCTCGTACATCTCCATCGGCTCGCCGTGCAGATTGATCAGCGGCTGGTAGTTCATCAGGAAGCGGTCGGCGTCGAGCGCGTCGCGGATGCGCGTGACCCAGGCTTCGACGCGTTCGGACTCGGCGCGGTCGGCCGCGCCCGGATCGAACAGCTCGGTGCGGTTGCCGCCCACGCCGATGCTGGACAGCACGCACTGGCTGGCCTTGCCCAGCACCGCGGTGACGCTGGCGATCTTCTCGCCGATCTGCACGCCGCCGATGCTGACGGTGGTGTTGAGCGAACGGCTGGGGGTTTCCAGCACGTGGTCGGCGAAAGCGGTGCGCAGGCGGTCGGCCAGGGCCGAGGTCGCGTGGTAGTCGCAGTTGGGCGTGAGCACCGCGAACTGGTGCTCGGAGAAGCGCGCGGCGACATCGTCGGGGCCGATCGCGGTGCGCAGGCGCTCGCCGAACGCGGCGATCAGCTCGTCGGACGCGTCCAGGCCGATTTCCTGCAGCAGGCGCGCGTAGTGATCGGGCTCGATCAGCAGCAGGCCGTGGTGGCTGTTGTTCTGGGCCGTGTCGGACACCGCGTCCTCGAGCGCGCGCAGGAAGGTGGCGCGGTTGAGCAGGCCGGTGACCTGGTCGCGCTGGCGCAGGGCCTCGACCTCGCGTGCCAGTTCGGGGTCGAACTCCTGGCGGCGCAGGATCACCTGCAGGCACTGCTCGCCCTCGTAGCTGGCCGGGGTGAATTCCATGACCGCGGCGAAATGACTGCCGTCGAGCGCGCGCGCCTCGGTTTCGTAGCGCGGCGGCGGCGCCTCGCCCTTGGACAGCTGCTTGAGCAGTTGCTTGAAGCCGTCGACCTGGCCCGGTGCGACCAGGTCCAGCAGCGACATGCCCTCGATCTCTTCGAAGGATTCGAAGCCGAAGATCTCCAGGTAGGCCGCGTTGGCGCGGATGTGCATGCCTTCGTGGATGTAGGCGATGGGCTCGCGCGAGGAATCGATCAGGGTGTCGCAGCGGCGTTCGGTCTCGCGCACCTGGGCTTCCAGGCGGCGCAGCGAGCGGCGCGCTTCCAGGTCGGCCCATTCGGCGCGGACCACGTTCTGCACGTGGTCGGTGTGGCCGCGCAGGATCACGCTGCGCGCGCCCATCGACAGCACTTCCAGCAGGCCGGTGTCGTCGACGCTGTCCAGCAGGACCAACACCGGCAGGTCCTTGCCGGTGCTGTCGACCTGCTGCATGACCTTGGGCAGCGGCAGATTGCGCGCATCGCGCGCGGCCAGCACCAGGTCGGGCTGCTGCAGCACCTGCGCGGCCAGCTCGGTTTCGTTCTCGGGACGCGACGGCCGCACGGCGATGCCGCTGTTGCGTAGACCGCTGACGATGGCTTCCGCCGCCTCGACGCTGTCGTCGACGATCAGCAGGCGCAGCACCATGTCTTTGCCGAATTGCATTCACCACCTCCGTGGCCCGCGTTTATGACACGAAGGCCGGGCCGGAGTCCATGCGAACCGCGTTACAGCGGTCGCTTTCCGGGATCTCCGGCGATCTCGCGCACCAGTTTTGGAACCAGATAGCCAGAAAGCCGAGCGGCCAGCGCGCGATGCAGCGCGCGGGCGCGTTCGTCTTCGATTTCGAAGTGCGCAGCCCCCTGCACACGATCGAGTTGATGCAGATAGTACGGCAGGACGCCGGCACGGAAACCGCGTTCGCTCAAATCTGCGAGCGCCTCGACGCTATCGTTGACGCCGCGCAGCAGCACGGCCTGGTTGAGCAGGGTCGCGCCGGCCGCGCGCAGGCGGGCCAGGGCGGCGTCGACGGCGTCGTCGAACTCGCGGGCGTGGTTGGCGTGCAGGACCACGGTGACCGGCCAGGGCAGGGCGCGCAGCCAGGCCAGCAGCGGGGCGTCGACGCGCTCGGGCAGGACCACCGGCAGGCGGGTGTGAACGCGCAGACGCTTGAGATGCGGCACCGCGGCCAGGGCCTGGGTCAGCTCGGCCAGCTTGGGCGTGGCCAGCGACCAGGGGTCGCCGCCGGACAGGATGACCTCGTCGATCTGCGGGTCGGCTGCGATCAGGTCGATCGCGGCGCGCCAGCCGGCCGCGGCCGCGGTTTCCTCGGCATAGGGGAAGTGGCGGCGGAAGCAGTAGCGGCAGTGGATCGCGCAGCTGCCGGTGGTCACCAGCAGGGCGCGGCCGCGGTACTTGCGGATTACCCCGTCGCCGGCCTTGGCCAGGCCGTCGCCGACCGGGTCCAGGACGTAGCCGGGCATGGGCCGCAGCTCCTCGTCCAAGGGCAGGACCTGGCGCAGCAGCGGATCGTGCGGGTCGCCGGCGCGCATGCGGGCGACGAAGCCGCGCGGCACCCGCAGCGGGAACTGCGCGGCGGCCGCGTCGGACACCCCGGCGGCGATGCCGTCCAGCCCCAGCAGGGCCAGCAGCTCGCGCGGATCGCGCACCGCGTCGCGCCACAGCGCCTGCCAGCGCGCGGACGCGCCGGGGGGCGGGAGGGGCTGCGGCTGTATGGAGGCCGGGGCTGCGGGTATCATGCGGGGCTAGCTTGTATGGATCCGGTTTCGTGGGCCCGGCGCCCTGGGGTTTCCCCGGCTCCGGTCCCGTTCGCGTCCCGCCCGGCCTTTCGGCGGCGGTGGCTGGCGCAGCCCGACATTCTAGCCTCCCGCCGTCGGTACGGCGGCCCCTATCCGTCGGGGCCCCGCGTACCGGCCGGCGCAACCGCTTCATTCTTACATTCGCAGGAGTTTCAGCATGGCCAGCTTGGGCATGAACGACGTCAAGACCGGACAGAAGATCCTGGTCAATAACGACCCGTGCATCATCACCGAGACCGAGTACGTCAAGCCGGGCAAGGGCCAGGCCTTCACCCGCATCAAGTACCGCAGCATCAAGTCGGGCCGCGTGGTCGAAATGACCATGAAGGCCACCGACAGCGTCGAACAGGCCGACGTGGTCGATACCGATATGCAGTACCTTTATTCGGACGGCGAGTACTGGCACTTCATGAACCAGGAATCCTTCGAGCAGGTCCAGTCCGACAAGGCCGGCATGGGCGGTTCCGAGAAGTGGCTCAAGGGCGAGGAAGAGTGCGTGGTGACGCTGTGGAACGGCGTGCCGATCGCGGTCCAGCCGCCGAACTTCGTCGAGCTCAAGATCACCGAGACCGACCCGGGCGTGCGCGGCGATACCTCCGGCGGCGGCGGCAAGCCGGCCACCCTGGAAACCGGCGCGGTCGTGCGCGTGCCGCTGTTCGTGGGCCAGGACGAAATCATCAAGGTCGACACCCGCTCGGGCGAGTACGTCAGCCGAGTGAAGTGACGCATTGGCCCGTGGCCGCACAGCGGCCACGGCTTTGCCAATGCGTCACCCCCGCGAAAGCGGGGGTCCAGTGCCTTCAGCGCCATGCTGGATTCTCTAGGCTCCCCGCGATCGCGATGCAATTGCGTCACCCTTGCGAAGGGGATCCAGAGACTTCAGCGCCACGTTGAATTCCCTCGACCCCCACATCCGCGATCGAATCAGGATCCTCCCGCGCAAGCGGGGTATCCACCAAAGCCCAGGCGCCACCGCCTGAGCCGGGCGGTCCGAACGCTACCCCGCGCCTAGCCATCCGCGCGTAACCGCAATCGGCCCCCGACCCGCTACGCTATCGATACGCGCCGCCGTTGCGCGAAAACGAAGGGCCGAATACGCGAATGACGACCGATACCGAAACCCAATCCTGCGACCTGTTGATCGAAGCGGGCTGGGTGGTCCCGGTCGAACCGCATGCGGTGGTGCTGGAAGACCACGCCGTGGCGGTGCGCGGCGGGGTCATCGTCGACGTGCTGCCCACCGCCGAAGCGCGCGGCCGCTATCGCGCCGCCGAGACGGTATCGCGCCCGCAAGCGGCGCTGATTCCGGGCATGGTCAACGCCCACACCCACAACCCGATGACCCTGCTGCGCGGCATCGCCGACGACCTGCCGCTGATGGAATGGCTGCAAGGCCATATCTGGCCGGTCGAGGCGGCGGTGATCGGGCCGCAGTTCGTCGAGGATGGCGTCACCCTGGCGATCGCCGAGATGCTGCGCGGCGGCACCACCTGCGCCAACGAGAACTACTTCTTCCCCGACGTCCAGGCCGCGGTCTACAAGCGCCACGGCTTCCGCGCCCGGGTCGGCCTGCCGGTGATCGATTTCCCGACCGCCTGGGCCCAGAGTTCGGACGAGTACTTCGACCGCGCCGGCGAGGTTCACGACCTGTGGCGCGACGATCCGCTGGTGGCGACCGCGTTCGCGCCGCATGCGCCGTACACGGTCAGCGACGCGAATTTCGAGCGCGTCCGCATGCTCGCCGATCAGCTCGATCTGCCGGTGCACCTGCACACCCACGAGACCGCGCAGGAAGTCGCCGACTCGATCAAGCTGCACGGCCAGCGCCCGCTGGCGCGGCTGGACCGCCTGGGTCTGGTCACCGACCGTCTGATCGCGGTGCACATGACCCAGCTCACCGACGCCGAGATCGAGTTGTGCGCGCAGCGCGGCGTGAGCGTGGTGCATTGCCCGGAATCCAATCTCAAGCTGGCCTCGGGTTTCTGCCCGGCCTGCAAGTTGCACCACGCCGGGGTCAACCTGGCGATCGGCACCGACGGCTGCGCCAGTAACAACGACCTGGACATGTTCGGCGAGACCCGCACCGCCGCGCTGCTGGCCAAGGCCGTGGCCGACGACGCCTCGGCGCTGGACGCGTTCAGCGCGTTGCGCGCGGCCACCCTGGGCGGCGCGCGCGCGCTCGGCTTCGAAACCCGGGTCGGCTCGATCGAGGTCGGCAAGCAGGCCGACCTGGTCTGCGTCGACCTGGACCAGCTCGAAACCCAGCCGCTGCACCACGTGGTCTCGCAGTTGATTTACGCCACCGGCCGCCATCAGGTCAGCGATGTCTGGATCGCCGGCGCCGCCAAGCTGCGCCAGCGCGTGCTGGTGGATATGGACGTCCAGGCCCTGATCGCCAACGCGCGCCAATGGCGCGGCCGGATCGCCGCGCTCGGGCGTTGAGTCCGGCGCCGTTCCCCCTTTTCACGTACGCACAGGCAGTCCTCCCATGAGCGCACACGGCACCGCGTCCGAATCGGCCCCGACCGGCGGCGACGACAACTACAGCCAGGCCGAACTCGACAAGTTCGGCGCCCTGGCCAACCGCTGGTGGGACCCGCAGGGCCCGCAGAAGGCGCTGCACGCGCTCAACCCGGCGCGTCTGGGCTATGTCGCGCAGCGCAGCACCCTGAGCGGCGCGCGCGTGCTCGACGTCGGCTGCGGCGGCGGTCTGCTCAGCGAGGCCCTGGCCGGCGAGGGCGCCGACGTGGTCGCGATCGACCTGGCGCCGGAACTGCTCAAGGTCGCGCGCCTGCACAAGCTGGAAACCGGTGTGCGCGTGGACTATCGCCAGCAATCGGTGGAGTCGCTGGCGGCCGAACAGCCGGGCAGTTTCGACGCCATCACCTGCATGGAAATGCTGGAGCACGTCCCCGATCCCTCGGCGATCGTGCGCGCCTGCGCCAGCCTGCTCAAGCCGGGCGGGCGTCTGTTCCTGTCCACGCTCAACCGCACCCCGGCCGCGTTCGCGCTGGCCATCGTCGGCGCCGAGTACGTCGCCCGCGTGCTGCCCAAGGGCACCCACCAGTATCGCGATTTCATCAAGCCCTCCGAGCTGGCGGCGTGGCTGCGCGCGGCCGAGCTGCAACTGGAGGACGTGAGCGGTCTGATGTACGAACCCTGGCGCAACGCCGCGCGCGTGATCGCGCGCACCGACGTCAACTACCTGGCCTGCGCGCGCAAGCCGGAAAGCGCATGAACCGCGAGGCGGCGACGGCGTTTCCCAAGGCGGTGCTGTTCGATCTGGACGGCACCTTGCTCGACAGCGCGCCGGACATGCTGGCCGCGCTGAACGTGATGCGCGCCGCGCGCGGCGACGCGCCCATGCCCCTGTCGCAGCTGCGCCCGCACGTGTCGCGCGGCGGCCAGGCCATGCTCGCGGCGGCGTTTCCGCAGGTGCCGGCCGAGCAGCGCAGCGGCTGGCTGCAGGAATTTCTCGACCACTATCAGCGCGAACTCGGCCGCCACGGCGGACCGTTCGACGGCATCGAGGCGATGCTGGCCGAACTGGAAGCCGCCGGCAGCGTCTGGGGCATCGTCACCAACAAGCCCGAGTATCTGGCGCAGCTGCTGATGCCGCTGCTGGGCTGGGAATCGCGCTGCGCGGTGCTGATCGGCGGCGACACCCTGGCCAAGCGCAAGCCCGATCCGCTGCAACTGCTGGTGGCCGCCGAGCGCATCGGCGTGGCGCCGGCCGATTGCGTCTACGTCGGCGACGACGAGCGCGACATCATCGCCGCGCGCGCGGCCGGCATGCCGTCGGTGGTCGCGCTGTGGGGCTACCGCCTGGCCGAGGACGATCCGCTGGCCTGGCAGGGCGATCGCCTGATCGAACAACCCGATACCTTGTGCGCGGCGGCGGCGTGGCCGCCCACGCGATGAGCGAACCGCAGGCCGATCAGGCGCGCGACGGCGACCACGGCGCCGCCGCGCCCGAGGACGCCCTGGCCAGCTTCATCGGCAAGTGGCGCGCGCGCTGGCCGGAATGGGCCTTGGCCGAAACCTTCGTGCCGGCCGCGCAGCGCCAGACCGCGCTGGCCTGGGCCGCGCTGCAGCAGGAGCTGGCCGATGCCGCCTGGGGCGGACGCGATGCCCGGCCCGGCGAGCTCAAGCTGGGCTGGTGGCTGGAAGAGCTGCAGGGCTGGTCGCAGGGCCGGCGCCGGCATCCGCTGGGCCAGGCCTTGCAGCGCCAGGCGGCGCCCTGGGCGGCGTTGGCGACGGCGTTGCCGACGCTGCTGGAAACCCGCGAACGTCCGCTCGACCGCGACGACGCGAGCGCCTCCCTACAGGCCTACGCGGCCGCGCTGGCCGCGGTCGATGCGGCCCTGTTCGGCGTCGCGGCCGGTCCCGGCGATACCGCCGCGACCGGCGCCGGCCTGCTCCACGCGCGCCTGGCCCACGAGGGCGAAAGCGCCGTGCCGCTGGGCGTGCTGGCACGCGTGGGCGAGGCCGGTGCGGTCGCCGCTTGGGCGCAGGAACTGCGCGCGCACTGGCCCGCCGAGCCGGCCGCGAGCCTGCCCAGGCGACTGTGGGCCGCGCTGGCGCTGGCGCGCCTGCGCGCCGGCGACGCCGCCCGGCCGCTGTCGCCCTGGCGCGCGCTGCTCAGCGCCTGGCGCGGCGCGCGCGGCCGCCGCTAGGCCGCGCCGGCACATAGGCGCGGCGCGTACACGGCCCAATCGCGGCCGCGCAGACACAGCGTTTCAGCCCCGGACAGGGGCGGGCCCGGCCCGGCCGGTAGAATGGCCTGCGTTGCGGTCCCCCACGCCGCCCTTATCGAAGCTGTCGTGACCACCCATTCCAACACCCCGCGTCGCCTTCCCGATGTCGCCTTCGACGCCGCTGCCGCGGCGCGTCCGCTGGACTGGGTCGGCATGTCCAACATCGCCCTGCCGCTGCGCGTGGCCTCAGGTAACGGCGAGGCGATCCAAGTCGCGGCCTCGGTCGACGTCTCGGTCGATCTGCGCGACGCCGACGCGCGCGGCATCCACATGTCGCGCATGTACCTGCAACTGCAGGACGCCTTCGCCAGCGAGACAGTCACCCCGGCCGGGCTGCGGCGCGTGCTGCAGGCGCTGATCGAAGGTCAGGGCGGACTCTCCAGCGCCGCGCGCCTGCTGCTGCGCTACGAGCAACTGCTGCTGCGCCCGGCCCTGGCCAGCGCCAACGCCGGCTGGAAGCGCTATCCGGTCGAGATCGACGCGACCTTGCTGGACGGTCATCTGCATCTGGGCCTGCGTTTCTCGGTCGAGTACTCCAGCACCTGTCCGGCCTCGGCGGCGCTGTCGCGCCAGCTCAACGCCGAACGCTTCGTCGAGGACTTCGCCGCCGCCCGTCCGTTGTCGACCGCCGTGGTCGGCGAGTGGCTGGCGTCCGAGCGCGGCTTGGCCGCCACGCCGCACGCGCAGCGCAGCCGCGCCGATATCCGGGTCGAACTGCGTCCGGCCTTCGACGAGCTGCCGCTGAACGCGCTGATCGATGCCATCGAGCAGGCCCTGGGCACGCCGGTGCAGACCGCGGTCAAGCGCGAGGACGAGCAGGCCTTCGCCCGCCTCAACGCCGAAAACCTGATGTTCTGCGAAGACGCGGCCCGCCGGGTCGCCGCGGCGTTGTCGGGCGACCCGCGCATCGACCGCTACGATGCGCAGGTCGCGCATTTCGAAAGCCTGCATGCGCACGATGCGGTCGCACGTGTGAGCGGGCAGGGCGCGCGCGACTGAGCGGCTACTGAGGGACCGCGCGGCGGGGCCGCCGTTGGTTCCGCGAACGCACCGCGAGCGGCTGGCGACGTCGCCAAGCGTCGGCGCCAATGCAATCCGTCATTGCCGCGAAAGCGGGTTGCGCTTTAGGTCTGCACAGCCGACGGTGCAGCGACTTCCGCGTTATTTGGCGGTCGCGGGGCGCGCCACGCCGAGCGCCTGTCGGCCGCCCGGCCGACTCGCCACCCATCGTTCCAGCCGCGTTGCGGAGAGGGTTGGCCCGGTCGCCGGCCCCGGCTAGCCGCCCCGTCCAGAGCGGCACGCGGCTGGCATCCGAAAGCCACCACCCACCCTCGCTTCAAGCACCTCTACCGGCCGTCTAGCGCACCTAAACGGCCGTCAAACCGTGCGCGTCGTCACGCTCATTGGGCTATGCTCAAAGCGTTGCAGCGTGCCGGGGCGGGTTATGGGGAGACCCTCGCGTCGTAGGTGGCAGGCCGTCATGGTCTGGTTGGGGATGCTAGTGGCGGCCGTCGCGCCGGCGCAGTCGCCATCCTTGCAACTCTCGCGCCTGGGGGCCGACCCCTTGCCCGTGCAGGTCATCGCCGGCGACTTCGACGACCGTTTCGTCCCCGTGTCCGATCTGTCCGTGCGCGAACGCGAACGCGCGCCGCGCTGGTGGCGGTTGACCGCGACACGCGATCGCTCCGCCGCCGATCAGCCGCAATTGGTGCTGCGCTCGCCGCACCTCAATCGCGTCGAAGTCTGGCTGCCGAATTCGCCGCTGCCGGTGCCGCGCGCGTTGCTGGGCAACGGCGCCGACCGTACCGCCTCCACACGCGCGTTGGTGGTGCCCTTGAGCCACGGCCTGGCCGCCGGCGAATCGGTGTATCTGCGCGTGCAATCGCTGACGCCGTTGCCGATGACGGCTTCGATCGAGCCTTTGGCGGTGGTGCACGCCAAGGACATGACCCATGTCGCCTGGCGCACCGCCGTGCTCACCACGATGGTGGTGCTGACGATTCTCGGGTTCGGCTTCTGGGCCGGGATCGGCGAGCGCAGCTATCTGATGCTCAGCCTGACCCTGCTGGCGCAGCTGCTGTACCTGATCTGCTACGGCGGCGAAGCGCGTTCGATTCCGTTCCTGGCGATGCTGGTCAGCGACGACGCGCGCGCCGGGCGCATGTTCGGCTTGATCGCGGTGCTGGCCAGCAACGCCTTCATGGCCCACTACCTCAGCCTGCGCCAGACCCAGCCGCGGCTGATGCGGCTGCTGATGGTCTGCAACATCTCGATCGTGCTGCTGATGCTGGTGACCCTGGCCACGGTCGCGCCGCTGGTCGCGGTGGCGGCCAACCTGGTCCTGCTGATCGGCTACGGCATCGTGATGGCGGCCGGCGCGATCGGCGCGCTGCGGCGCCAGCGCGAAGCCTATTTCCTGCTGCTGTCGTGGGCGCCGATGTTCGTGCTGACCGGCCTGCGTTTCGCCGGTTTATTGGGTTGGTGGGGCAATCCGGAGTGGATGGACTACGCCTTCCCGGTCGGCTTCGCGATGGGCGGACTGGTGTTGATGATCGGGTTGTCCGACAAGCTGCAGCAGCTGCGCCGCGATCGCGACCAGGCCAGCCGCCAGGCGACTTACGACGCACTGACCGGCGCGATGACGCGGCCGGCGATCGAGGCCCGCCTCAAGGCCGCGGTGGAGTCCGCGCACAAGAGCCGGCGCCCGCTGTCGGTGGTGTTCTTCGACGTCGACCACTTCAAGCGCATCAACGACGAGCACGGCCATCGGGTCGGCGATCAGACCCTGCGCATCATTTCGCTGCGCACCCGCAACCGGCTGCGCACCTACGATTTGTTCGGCCGCTACGGCGGCGACGAGATCCTGGTCGTGCTGCCCGACACCCAACTGCGCGAGGCCCTGGGCGTGGCCGAGAACCTGCGCTCGTCGGTGAACTGCCGGCCCCTGTCGATCGACGGCAAGCTGCTGGCGTCCAGCCTCAGCCTGGGCGTGGCCGAGCTGATGCCCGAGGAAACCGCCGAGCACCTGCTCGAGCGCGCCGACGCGGCCTTGTACGCCAGCAAGTCCGCCGGCCGCGATCGCGTGACCGGCCACAGCGCTTCGCGCGCGCAGGAACTGGTGCACTAGCGCCCGCCGCGGCGCGATGGGTGGGTTTACTTCGCGCCGGCGCGCACCGCGTCGCCGCGTTCCAGCACCAGCAGCGGATCGATGCGCACGTCGAACCAGTTCATGCCCCAATGCAGGTGCGGCCCGGTGGCGCGGCCGGTGGCGCCGACCGCGCCCACGACCTGGCCCTGCGCGATGCGGTCGCCGACCTTCACGTCGATGCGCGACAGGTGCAGGAAATTCGAACTGATGCCGTGGCCGTGGTCGAGCAGCAGGGTGCCGCCGGTCAGGTACAGGTCGGGCGCGGCGAAGGCGACCACGCCCGCGGCCGGCGCCAGCACCGGCGTGCCCGTGGCCGCGGCGATGTCCATGCCCGAATGGGCGGAGCCGGGCTGGCCGTTGTACACGCGCTGATTGCCGAAGCGCCCGCTGATGCGGCCGCGTACCGGCCACACGAAGGCCTGGGCGAAGTCGGCGCGCTCGTCGTCGCGATCGCGCGCGGCGGTGACCAGGGCCTGCTCACGGCGGATGCGTTCGGCGATCTCGGGCGGCGGATTCACGGTCTTGGGCGGCACGCCGTTGATCCGTTCGATCGGCCAGTCGCGCGGCAGCACGGCGATGCTCACGCGCTGGCTGCGGCCGTCGGCGTCGATCACCTCGACCTCGACCGGCGCGGCCTGCTCGCGGCCGATGCCGAACACCACCGAGCCGTAGGGCGTGACGCGCAGGGTGCGCGTGCCGTAGCGCACGGTCGCGCCGGCCGGCACCTTGCCGATCACCATCGCGCCTTGCTGCACCGACGGCGGAAACACCACGCGCGGATCGGCGCTGTCTGCGGCGGGCGCCGGTGCGGCCATCGGAGCCTGCGCGGGCTGGCTTTGCGCGATCGCCGCGCTGCAGGCGGCCAGCGCCAGCGTCGCCAGCGCGACCGCCGCGGCCGACCTCATCGTGCGAACGCCAGGCGCTGTCCGTTGGCGGCGCCGACCAGACGCGCGCCGTCCCAGGCCAGCACGCCGTTGACCCAGGTCGAGGCGATGCGCGAATGGAAGGTGCGGCCCTCGAACGGCGACCAGCCGCACTTGGACAGCACGTCCTCGCGGCGCACCGTGAAGGGCGTGTCGTCGATCAACACCAGGTCGGCGGCGTAACCCTCGCGCAGGAAGCCGCGGCCTTCGACGTCGAACAGCTTGGCCGGCGCGTGGGCGAACTTGTCGACCACCTGGGCCGTGCTCAGGCGACCTTCGTGGACCAGCTCCAGCGCGGCGTTGAGCGCGTACTGGACCAGCGGCAGGCCGCTGGGCGCGGAGGTGTAGGGGCGCGCCTTTTCTTCCAGCGTGTGCGGCGCGTGGTCGGTGGCCAGCACGTCGATCACGTCCTCGGCCACGGCGCGGATCAGCGCCTCGCGGTCGCTGGCGTCCTTGATCGCCGGATTGCACTTGATCAGATGGCCGAGCGCGGCGTAATCGGCGCGGTCGAAACGCAGGAAGTGGATGCAGGTTTCGGCGGTGATGCGCTTGCCTTCGATCGGGCCGGGCGTGAACAGGGCCAGCTCGTCGGCGGTGCTGATGTGCAGCACGTGCAGGCGGGTGTTGTGCTTGCGCGCCAGCGAAATCGCCAGCTCGGTGGACTTCTTGCAGGCCTGGCGCGAGCGGATGTCGGGATGGCATTCGGCCGGGATGTCGTCGCCGTACTTGGCTTTGTAGCGCGCCAGTTCGGCATCGATCATCGGGGTGTCTTCGCAATGCGTGATGATCGGCGTGGGCACGTCGCGGAAGATCGCGTCCAGGGTGACCGGATCGTCGACCAGCATGTTGCCGGTGGACGCGCCCATGAACACCTTCACGCCCGGCGCGGTGCGCGGATCCAGGCGCTGGATATCGGCCAGGTTGTCGTTGCTGGCGCCCAGGTAGAAACCGTAGTTGGCCCAGGCGCGGCCGGCGGCGCGGCGGTACTTGTCCTCCAGCGCCTCGGCATTCAGGGTCGGCGGGTTGGTGTTGGGCATGTCCATGAAGGTGGTCAGCCCGCCCGCCACCGCCGCGGCCGATTCGGTGGCCATGTCGGCCTTGTACTCCATGCCCGGTTCGCGGAAATGGACCTGATCGTCGATCATGCCCGGCAGCAGGCGGCGGCCGCCGGCGTCGACCACGATTTCGCCGTCGCGCGCGGACAGGCCGGCGCCGATCCGGGCGATGCGGCCGTCTTCGATGCGCAGGTCGCCGTCGTATTCGCGGCCTTCGTTGACCAAGCGGGCGTTGACGATCAGTGTCGATGACATGAGTGTTTTCCGGGGTCCAGGGGCGGCACCGGGTCGTGGCCGCCGGGGTGCAGGGGGTGACAGCGCAAAATCCGCCGCAAGGCGAGCCAGCTGCCCTTGAAGGCGCCGAAACGGGCGATCGCCTGCATCGCATACTCCGAGCAGGTCGGATAGAAGCGACAGCGCGGCCCCAGCAGTGGACTGATCCAGCGCTTGTAACCGCGTAGCAGGACGATGAGGAGGCGGTCGATCACGTTTCCTTAATGCGGACGACCGGTGTCGGATTGCGGTTGCCGCAGTAGTCGGGGCAGGGTATAACAGCGCGCTTTCCTCTCACAAGGCAAGCGCAAGGCAAGGCCGGGCGAACCCCAGTGACAGGGTTGGCCTGACGAGGCGAAAAATGCCGGGTACGGCGGATTTCGCTTGCGGCGGTCGCGCATTTGTGTATTTGATCGCCGAGCGGACCTCGCGGTTCGCGAAGCTTCCGGAACGGTCCGGGAGTTCCCTCAGGGAATAGAAGGACAAGCCGCTCGTGGCAGTGAAAAAACCTGCGAAGAAGGCCGCCAAGGCGGCTAAGAAGACCGTCAAGCCGGCCGTGAAGAAGGCCGCCTCCTCCAAGACTGCGGCCAGCAAAACCGCGACCAAGAAGCCGGCGGCGAAGAAGCCCGCGGCCAAGGTCGCCGCCAAGAAGGTCGCCAAGCAGCCCGCAGTCAAGAAACCCGCGGCCAAGAAGGCGGCGCCGGTCAAGAAGCCCGCGCCCAAGCCTGCGGCCAAGAAATCGCCGGTCGTCGCCAAGCAGGCGGCGCCCGTGAAGAAGCCCGCGGCCAAGCCCGCTGCGCCGGCCAAGAAGCCCGTCGCCGCCAGCAAGGCCCCGGTGGTCAAGAAACCCGTGGTGGCCCCGCCGGCCGCGGCAAGGAAGCCAGAGCCCAAGCCCACCGTCGTCAAGAAACCCGCAGCGAGCCCGCCGACCAAGACCGCACCGGTGGCGACGCCCGCGAGCAAGAACGAACCCGCAAAGAGCACAGTGACCCAACCAGTCTCCAGCAAGTCCCCCACCGCTGCGACCCCGCCCGCCGCCAAGCCCGCCGCAACCCGCCCCCTGGGCAAGGTCGCCGTGGCCGTGGCCGCCAAGCCCCAGGCGCCCGCGCCCAAGGCCAAGGTGAAGGTCGTCCCGTACCAGAACGATGAGGCCACTGGCCGTCCGATCGTGCCGCAGGGCTATCGCCCGGCCGTGGACGAGGAATACATGAGTCCGCTGCAGTTGGAGTACTTCCGCCAGCGTTTGCTCAGCTGGCGCGCCGACCTGGTCGAGGAATCCAAGCAGACCATCGAGAACCTGAAGGACGAAGTCCGCGACGTCGGCGACGAAGCCGAGCGCGCGACCCGCGAAACCGAGAACTCGCTGGAACTGCGCACCCGCGACCGCTACCGCAAGCTGATCAGCAAGATCGACAGCACGCTCAAGCGCGTCGACTCGGGCGACTACGGTTTCTGCGTCGACACCGGCGAAGAGATCGGCCTGGAGCGTCTGGAAGCCCGCCTCACCGCCGAGCGCACCATCGACGCGCAGGAGCGTTGGGAGCACATGCAGAAGCAGATGGGCGACTGAGCCTGGCGGCTCGGATCGCTTGCGAAAGGCCCCGCGCGAGCGGGGCTTTTTCGTTATTGGGCGCGAGCAGGAGCAAATCCCCCTCAATCCCCCTCAATCCCCCTTTTTCAAAGGGGGAGGCAGTGCGTCGAAAGGCCGGCTTGCTGTTCCCCCCTTTGAAAAAGGGGGGCTAGGGGGGATTTGCTTTTAAGCTCGACCGACCAGCGCTGCTACTGCAAATCGCGCAGATTCAAGCGCCGCAGTTTCGGCGCCAGCTTCGCCGTCGCGGCCACCACCGCCAGGGTCATGCAGCCGCCGAACACCACCGACGGCACCAGGCCCAGCAGCTTGGCCGCCACGCCCGATTCGAACGCGCCCAGCTCGTTCGACGAGCCGATGAAGATGCCGTTGATCGACGACACCCGGCCGCGCATTTCGTCCGGCGTCGACAACTGCAGGATGGTCGAGCGCAGCACCACCGACACGCCGTCGCACATGCCCGACAACAGCAGCATGGTCGCCGACAGCCAGAACTGGCGCGACAGCGCGAAGCCGATGATGCACAGGCCGAAACCGGCCACCGCGTACAGCAGCAAGCGCCCAGCGTGCTTCTGCGGCGGATGCCGCGCCAGCCACAGCCCGACCAGCACGGCGCCGGCGGCCGGCGCCGCCCGCAGGATGCCCAAGGCCTCGGGTCCGTAATGCAGCACGTCGTGGATGAAGGCCGGCAGCAGCGCGACCGCGCCGCCGAACAGCACCGAGAACATGTCCAGCGCCTGCGCACCCAGCACGATCTGGTTGTTGAACACGAAGCGCAGGCCTTCGCCGATGCTCTTGAACACCGGCGCGCGTTCGGCCGCGGGCGCGGGCTCGGTCACGCGCAGGGAAACGATCGCGATGGCCGCGGCCAGCGCGAACGCAGCCGAGGTCAGGTAGGCCGAGGTCATGCCGCCCCAGGCGATCAGGCCGCCGCCCAGCGCCGGTCCCACCACCAGCCCGGTCTGCATGACCACGCTGCCGACGCCGGCGCCGCGCGCGAACTGCTCGCGCTTGAGCACGCGCGCGAACAGCGACATGTAGACCGGCGACAGGAACGCGCGCACCACGCCGTTGATCGCGATCGCCGCATAGATGGTCAGGGTGCCGATGCCGAACGCGCCCGCGGGCAGGTGGCCGCTGGCCACGCCGGCCAGCATCAGGGTGGTCAGCAGCAGGCCCAGGCAGGCGAACATGCCGAGCTTGCGCCGCGGCAGGTGATCGACCGCGTAGCCGGCGAACAGGGCGAAGCAGAAGTAGGGCACTACCTCGGTCAGACCGATCAGGCCCAGCGCGAGGGTGTCCTTGGTGAGCTTGTAGATGTGCCAGCCGACCGTGACCGCGACGATCTGGTACGACAGCATCGCCAGCAGGCGATAGACCAGCAGGCCGACGAAACCGCGGTTATGCAGCAGCGACGGCTCGGGGGCGGTCGCCGCTGCGTTCACAGCCGGCGACGGGCCTGGTCGCGGATGAAGGCCAGCAGCGAGGACAGGCCGTTGCTGCGGGTCGGCGAGAGGTGCTTGGCCAAGCCGATGTCGGCGATGTAGTCGGCCTCGGTGGCGGCGATCTCGGCCGCGCTGCGGCCGGAGTACACCCGCAAGGCCAGATAGATCAGGCCCGAGACGATCGCCGAATCGCTGATGGCATGGAAATCCAGGCGCTGCGCGTCGCCCTGGGCGACGATCCAGACCAGCGACTGGCACCCGTGCAGACGGTGCTCCTCGGTCTTCCACGCCTCCGGCAGCGCGGGCAGCTTGCGGCCGAGGTCGATCAGGTACTGGTAGCGCTCGGACCAGTCGCCGAAGAAGGCGAACTCCTCGCGGATCGCGGCCTGGGCTTCGGTGGCGGTGGGTTCGAGCGGGAAGGGCGAGACGGGGACGGCGATGGCGTTCATTACCTGCATATTCTACGCCTCATGCGCGGGAACGGGCGGGACGCTGCGTCGCTGCGTGGGCTGTCTTGTCGCTCGCAAAGCAAATCCCTCTCAATCCCCCTTTTTCAAAGGGGGAGGCAAAAAGCCGGTGTCGCTGAGCGCCGCGCTTTGCCCCCTCCTTTGAAAAAGGAGGGCCGGGGAGGATTTGCTTTTCGGCACGGCGTAGCGAGCGCGCAAGCCCGGCGTTCGCAAGAGCAGCCGGTGCCGATAGGGCATCGGCTAAGCGCGCTTCCTCACCCAGCGCACGCCCTGCGGGGTGTCTTCCAGCAGGATGCCTTCGCCCGCGAGCTGGTCGCGGATGGCATCGGAGCGCGCGAAGTCGCGGTTCTTCTTGGCCGCGTTGCGTTCGTCGATCAGGGCCTGGATGCGGGCGTCGTCGCTGCCGTCGGCGCCACGGGCGAACCAGGTCGCCGGATCCTGTTGCAGCAGGCCCAGGGCCAGGCCGGCGCCGAGCAGCTCGCGCTTGCGCGCGGCGCGCTCGTCGCCCTCGGCTTTGCGCGCCTCGCCCGCGATGCGCGCGATCTCGGCCAGTGCGTTGGGGGTATTGAGGTCGTCTTCCAGCGCCGCCTCGATCGCGGCCGGAATCTCGATGCCGTCGATTGCCTGGATATCGGCCAGATCGCGCAAAGTGCCGTACAAACGGTCCAGCGTGCGCACGCTCTGTTCGATCAGCGCGTCCGACCAGTCCAGCGGCTGGCGGTAATGCGCCGAGAGCAGGGCATAGCGCAGCGCCTCGGGCGGATGCGCGCGCACCAAATCGTGGATCTTCTCGATATTGCCCAGCGACTTCGACATCTTGGCGCCGCCGAAGTTGAGCATGCCGTTGTGCAGCCAATGGCGGGCGAAGGTCTTGCCGCCGTGCGCGCACTCGCTCTGGGCGATCTCGTTCTCGTGGTGCGGGAACTGCAGATCGACGCCGCCGGCGTGGATGTCGATGGTCTCGCCCAGGTGGGCGGCGGCCATCGCCGAGCATTCGATGTGCCAGCCCGGACGGCCGCGGCCCCAGGGCGAATCCCAGCCCGGCAGGTCGTCGGTGGACGGCTTCCAGAGCACAAAATCGCCCGGGTCGCGCTTGTAGGGGGCGACGTCGACGCGCGCGCCGGCCAGCATTTCCTCCGGATCGCGGCGCGAGAGCTTGCCGTAACGGTCGAAGCTGCCGATCGCGAACAGGGCGTGGCCTTCGGCCGCGTAGGCGTGGCCGCTGGCGATCAGGCGCTCGATCATGGCGATGATCTGGTCGATGTGCGCGGTGGCGGCCGGTTCCAGGTCCGGCGCGCGCACGCCCAGCGCGGCCATGTCCTCGCGGTAGGCGGCGGCGTAGCGGTCGGTGATGGCCGAGATCGGCACCCCCTGCTCGGCCGCGGCGGCGTTGATCTTGTCGTCGACGTCGGTGATGTTGCGCGCGTAGACCAGGCCGCCGTAGCGGCGGCGCAGCAGGTCGGCGAGCACGCCGAACACCACCGGGCCGCGGGCGTTGCCGATATGCACGTAGTTGTAGACGGTGGGCCCGCACACGTACATGGTCGGGCGGGCGGGATCGATGGGTACGAACGGCTCGACCCGTCGCGTCAGGCTGTTGTAGAGATGCAGGCTCATGGGGGCACGCTATGGTTCGGGCCATTCTAGCGGCAGGGGGCCGCCCGGCGCAGCCGGCATCCGTCCGCTCAGGTCCGCGCGATCCCGATCCGGCCCGAAGCGCTCCTAACGCGCTCGGCGCGCGGAATGAGACTCGCTGCGAGGGCGTCGTGTCGTCGCGGGTTTGGGGCTGGAGGGTTGATTCAGGTCGTGGCTACACTCCGGTCCTTACAATTTGTTCACGGAACCGATGCGAGCGCAATGAACCGTCCTGACCTGGTAGTCCCACTCTTGCTGGCTGGCGCCTTGGGAGCCCTTTGGGCCGGCGTTGCGTCGGCGCAGAGCACGACGGTGATCCAGGCCGAGAACGTGCGCTACGAGTACGCCCAGGTCCTGCGCGTGACCCCGGTCTACCAGACCCTCACCGCGACCAGCATCGAAAAACGCTGCGACCAGAGCCCGAAACCGGCCACCGACGACTCGCGCCTGTCGCGCATGGTCGGCGCGGTCAAGGACGTGCTGACCCGCGACCGCCACGAGCGCGAACGCCAAGCCGCGGCCGAGAACTGCCGTTCGGTGCCGGTGGAGCGCGAGTTCCGCCAGCCCATCGCCTACGACGTGGATTACGTCTACAAGGGCTCCAAGTACCGCTCGCGCCTGCCCGA
Source organism: Lysobacter sp. Root983 (assembly GCF_001429345.1). Taxonomy (NCBI): domain Bacteria; kingdom Pseudomonadati; phylum Pseudomonadota; class Gammaproteobacteria; order Lysobacterales; family Lysobacteraceae; genus Lysobacter; species Lysobacter sp. Root983. The sequence goes on along the minus strand of NZ_LMJO01000017.1, from coordinate 111,389 downwards.
GGATCCGGGCAACCGGCTGCGCATCCGGGTCGCCGTGACCCCGGTGGTGGCCCCGCTCAACTCGCGCTGATGCCGATCCGGCATAAGCCCCGGCCCGGTTTCGACTTGCGCCGGCGGGGGCCGCATGCGAGCATTCGCCCCCTAATGACCCACCTGCGCGCCGACGCCGACGTCCTCACCTCCGCCTACATGGCGGCGGGCATGACCTCGCGCGCGCGCCGACCGTTGCCCTGCCAATCCGCTGGGTGACGGTACTCGCCGTCGTTCGTGTAACAAGCCACACACACGAAAAGCCCAGCCTTAGCGCTGGGCTTTTTTGTTTTCTACCGCCGGGATTCGGGATTTGGGATCTGGGATTCGTAACAGCAGCACTACGAGTTCCGTCCCCCGTCGCGCCTCCCACCACCGTTCCCCTGCTTTCCCAATCCCCAATCTCAAATCCCGAATCCCAGCCATGATCAAGCACTTCCTCAACACCCAGGACTGGTCGCGCGCCGACCTCGACGCGCTGCTGGCGCAGGCCGCCGCGTTCAAGCGCAGCAAGCTCGGCGACCAGTTGAAAGGCAAGTCGATCGCGCTGGTGTTCTTCAACCCGTCGATGCGCACCCGCACCAGCTTCGAACTGGGCGCGTTCCAGCTCGGCGGCCACGCCGTGGTCCTGCAGCCGGGCAAGGACGCGTGGCCGATCGAGTTCGAACTGGGCACGGTCATGGACGGCGACACCGAGGAGCACATCGCTGAGGTCGCCAAGGTGCTGGGCCGTTACGTCGACCTGATCGGCGTGCGCGCGTTCCCGAAGTTCGTCGACTGGGCCAACGACCGCCAGGACAAGGTGCTGGCCAGCTTCGCCAAGTATTCGCCGGTGCCGGTCATCAACATGGAGACCATCACCCATCCCTGCCAGGAGCTCGCCCACGCGCTGGCCCTGCAGGAGCACTTCGGTACCTCCGACCTGCGCGGCAAGAAGTACGTGCTGACCTGGACCTACCACCCCAAGCCGCTCAACACCGCGGTCGCCAATTCGGCCCTGACCATCGCCACCCGCATGGGCATGGACGTGACCCTGCTGTGCCCGACGCCGGAGTACGTGCTGGACGAGCGCTACATGGGCTGGGCCGAGCAGAACGTCGCCGAGAGCGGCGGTTCGCTGCAGATCAGCCACGACATCGAAAGCGCCTACCGCGGCGCCGACGTGGTCTACGCCAAGAGCTGGGGCGCGCTGCCGTACTTCGGCAACTGGGGCCCGGAAAAGCCGATCCGCGACCAGTACCAGCACTTCATCGTCGACGAAGCCAAGATGGCGCTGACCAATAACGGCGTCTTCAGCCACTGCCTGCCGCTGCGCCGCAACGTCAAGGCCACCGACGCGGTGATGGATTCCCCGCAGTGCATCGCGATCGACGAGGCCGAGAACCGTCTGCACGTGCAGAAGGCGATCATGGCGGCATTGATCGGACAGTAATTTCCAGCCCCTCTCCCGCGGCGCGGGAGAGGGCTTGGGGTGGAGGCGCGTTCGCCTTCGCTCCGAAACCTTGACCGCATTCGTTTGCCCTCACCCCAACCCTCTCCCGCAAGCGGGCGAGGGGGCAAAGACAAGAGAGAAAGAAATGAGCAAAGACATCGTCCTCGCCTTCTCCGGCGGCCTCGACACCAGCTTCTGCGTGCCCTACCTGCAGGAGCGCGGCTGGGCCGTGCACACCGTGTTCGCCGACACCGGCGGCGTGGACGCGGAAGAGCGCGCCTTCATCGAACAGCGCGCGGCCGAACTCGGCGTGGCCAGCCACGTCACCGTCGACGGCGGCCCGGCGATCTGGTCCGGTTTCGTCAAGCCCTTCGTATGGGCCGGCGAGGGCTACCAGGGCCAGTACCCGCTGCTGGTCTCCGATCGCTACCTGATCGTCGAAGCCGCGCTCGCGCGCGCCGCCGAGTTGGGCACCAAGGCGATCGCGCACGGCTGCACCGGCATGGGCAACGATCAGGTGCGTTTCGACCTGGCGGTGAAGGCGCTGGGCGACTACGAGATCGTCGCGCCGATCCGCGAAATCCAGAAGGAGCACACCGAGGTGCGCGCCTACGAGCAGAAGTATCTGGAAGAGCGCGGCTTCGGCGTACGCGCCAAGCAGAAGGCCTACACCATCAACGAGAACCTGCTGGGCCTGACCATGTCCGGCGGCGAGATCGACCGCTGGCAGGCGCCGGGCGAGGGCGCGCGCGGCTGGTGCAAGCCGCGTGCCGAATGGCCGACGGACGCGCTGAAGGTGACGATCGGCTTCGAGAACGGCGAAGCGGTGTCCCTGGACGGCCAGAAGATCGCCGGCCACACCCTGCTGGCCAAGCTCAACGGCCTGTTCGCCGAGTACGGCGTCGGCCGCGGCCTGTACACCGGCGACACCACCATCGGCCTCAAGGGCCGCATCATCTTCGAAGCCCCGGGCCTGATCGCGCTGCTCACCGCGCATCGCGCGCTCGAGGAAGCGGTGCTGACCAAGCAGCAGAACCGCTTCAAGCCGGAAGTGGCGCGCAAGTGGGTCGAGCTGGTCTACGAAGGTTTCTTCCACGATCCGCTCAAGACCGACCTGGAGGCCTACCTGGCCAGCTCGCAGTCCACCGTCAACGGCGAAGTCGTGCTGGAGACCCAGGGCGGCATCGTCAACGCGGTCGCGATCAGCTCGCCGCACATCCTCAACGCCAAGGGCGCGACCTACGCCCAGGCCGCGGATTGGGGCGTGGCCGAGGCCGAGGGCTTCATCAAGCTGTTCGGCATGAGCAGCACCTTGTGGGCCGAGATCAACCGCAAGCCGTGATCCGAGCCCCTCTCCCGCGCGCGGGAGAGGGGTTGGGGTGAGGGAGGCGAGCGCCGCAGGCGCAAGCTGCTTTCGCCGTTGCTGTTTCTTCAAGGCAACCGCAAAAGCGCCCTCACCCTGACCCTCTCCCGCCAGCGGGAGAGGGGACTGAGCCGCAAGCCGACGTCGCGACCAAACCCGCAACCGAACCACCGCACAGACACGACGAGCCACGAACTCCATGCTCCCCGAAGTCCTGAAACACCTCGAAGCCCTGGTGTCCTTCGACACCCGCAACCCGCCGCGCCAGATCGGCACGGGCGGCATCTTCGATTACCTGCGCAGCCAGCTCGAAGGTTTCCGCATCGAGGTCGTCGACCACGGCGACGGTGCGGTGTCGATGCTGGCCGTGCGCGGCAATCCGCGGCGCCTGTTCAACGTCCACCTCGACACCGTGCCGTCCTCGCAGCACTGGAGCGCCGACCCGCACCTGCTGCGCGTGACCGACGAACGCGCGATCGGCCTGGGCGCCTGCGACATCAAGGGCGCGGCCGCCGGCTTGCTGGCCGCCGCGGCGGTGAGCTCGGGCGATGCCGCGTTCCTGTTCAGTACCGACGAGGAAGCCAACGATCCGCGTTGCATCGCCGGTTTCCTGGCCACCCAGCATGGCTTCAACGAAGTGATCGTGGCCGAGCCGACCCTGTGCGAAGCGGTGCTCGCGCATCGCGGCATCAGCTCGGTGCTGTTGAAGTTCCGCGGCGTCGCCGGGCACGCCTCCGGCGCCAACGCCATGCAGGCCAGTGCCTTGCACCAGACCATGCGCTGGGGCGGCAAGGCCCTGGACTACGTCGAATCGCAATCGCACCAGCGCTTCGGCGGCCTGACCGGCCTGCGCTTCAACATCGGTCGCGTCGAAGGCGGCATCAAGGCCAACATGATCGCGCCCAGCGCCGAGCTGCGCTTTGGCTTCCGGCCGCTGCCGTCCATGTCCATCGACGGCCTGCACGAAACCTTCGGCACCCTGATCGAAGCCGGCGCGATCGAGCGTTACGAGGAAACCTTCCGCGGCCCCTCGCTGCCCGCGGGCGACGTCGCCACGGCCGAGCAGCGCCGCCTGGAGGCGCGCGACCTTGCCGACGCGCTGGACCTGCCGATCGGCAACGCGGTGGATTTCTGGACCGAGGCCTCGCTGTTCTCGGCCGCCGGCCTGACCGCGATCGTCTACGGCCCCGGCGACATCGCCCAGGCGCATACCGCCGACGAATGGGTGAGCCTGGAGCAACTGGAGCGTTACGCGCGCAGCGTCGCCCGCATCATGGGAGGTAATGCCTGATGGCCATTTCTATGGACGCCCATCTGCAGACCCGTCAGACCATCGTGCGCCTGCTGTCCAGCATGGCCAGCGCGAAGGAGATCTCGCAGTACCTCAAGCGCTTCTCCCAACTCGATGCCAAGCGCTTCGCCGTGGTCAAGGTCGGCGGCGCGGTGCTGCGCGACGATCTGGAGGCGCTGACCTCGTCGCTGGCCTTCCTGCAGGACGTGGGCCTGACCCCGATCGTGATCCACGGCGCCGGCCCGCAGTTGGACGACGAACTGTCGGCGGCCGGCATCGTCAAACAGACCGTCAACGGCTTGCGAGTGACCTCGCCGGAAGCGTTGGCGATCGTGCGCCGCGTGTTCCAGTCGCAGAACCTCAAGCTGGTCGAAGCGCTGCAGTCCGGCGACGGCCGCGCGACCTCGATCATCTCCGGCGTGTTCGAGGCCGACTACCTCGACCGCGACACTTACGGCCTGGTCGGCGAAGTGAAGCAGGTCAATCTGGCGCCGATCGAAGCCAGCCTGCAGGCCGGTTCGATCCCGGTGATCGCCAGCCTGGGCGAAACCGCGGGCGGCCAGATCCTCAACGTCAACGCCGATTTCGCCGCCAACGAACTGGTGCAGATGCTGCAGCCGTACAAGATCGTGTTCCTGACCGGCACCGGTGGCCTGCTCGACGACAACGGCCGGGTGATCGATTCGATCAACCTGTCCACCGAATACGAAGACCTGATCCAGCAGCCTTGGATCAACGGCGGCATGCGGGTCAAGATCGAACAGATCAAGGACCTGCTGGACAAGCTGCCGCTGACCTCGTCGGTGTCGATCACCAAGCCGGCCGAGCTGGCCAAGGAACTGTTCACCCATAAGGGCTCGGGCACCCTGGTCCGGCGCGGCGAGCGCGTGCTGCAGGCGCAGCGCTGGGACGAACTGGACCTGGTGCGGCTGCGTTCGCTGATCGAATCGGCGTTCGGCCGCAAGCTGGTCGACGACTATTTCGACAGCACCGCGCTCAAGCGCGCCTACGTCAGCGAGAACTACCGCGCCGCGGTGATCCTGATCGAGGCCGAGGGCCGCACCTACCTGGACAAGTTCGCGGTGCTCGACGACGCCCAGGGCGAAGGCTTGGGGCGCGCGGTGTGGCAGGTCATGCGCGAGCAGAACCCCAGCGTGTTCTGGCGCTCGCGCCACGGCAACCCAGTCAATCCCTTCTATTACTCCGAGTCCGACGGCTGCCTGAAGCAGGAGAAGTGGAAGGTGTTCTGGTACGGCATGCAGGGCTTCGACGAGATCGCCGCCTGCGTCGACTATTCCAGCCGGCGCGCGCCGACCCTGGAGGGCTGAGATGGGCGCGAACCAAGCCTGGAGCGTCCAGCCGCGCCTGAGCGGCGAGCACGTCGCGCTCGAGCCCCTGAGCCTTGTGCACGCCGACGGTCTGCGCGCGGCCCTGGCCGGCGGCGAGCTGGCCCGGCTTTGGTACACCAACGTGCCGGCGCCCGAGGGCGTGGACGCCTACATCGAGGCGGCGTTGGCGATGCGCGACCGCGGCCAGGCCTGGCCCTTCGTGGTGCTGGACGGGCAGGGTGGGGTGGTCGGCAGCACGCGCTACTACGATATGGATGCGCAGGTGCCGCGCCTGCAGATCGGCTACACCTTCTACGCCCCGCGCGTGCAGCGCACCGGCCTGAACACCCAGGCCAAGTGGCTGCTGCTGCGGCACGCTTTCGAAACCATGGGCTGCATCGCCGTGGGCTTGGAGACCAGCTGGTTCAATCTGGCCTCGCGCACGGCCATCGCCCGGCTCGGCGCCAAGCAGGACGGCGTACTGCGCAACCACCGCCGCCATGCCGACGGCAGCCCGCGCGACACGGTCGCGTTTTCGATCATCGATACGGAATGGCAGGCGGTGAAGCGCAACCTGGAGTACAAACTGGCACGCCATGCCACCGGAGCCCAGCATGACTAAGACCGTCGGCATCGTCGGCGCGCGCGGCCACGTCGGCGCGGAACTGATCCGCCTGATCGCCGCGCATCCGGGTTTCGAACTCGGTTTCGTGTCCTCGCGTGAGCGCGAAGGCCAACGCGTGGCCGAGCATTTCCCCGAGGTCGGCGGCGAGCTGCGCTATAGCGCGCCTTCGCACGAGCAGTTGCCCGGCTACGGCGCCGACGCGGTGATCCTGGCCCTGCCCAACGGCAAGGCCGCCGACTGCGTGGCCGCGTTCGACACGGCCGGCGTCGACCCGGTCATCGTCGATCTGTCGGCCGATTACCGTTTCGACGATGGCTGGTACTACGGCCTGCCCGAACTTACCCGCGCGCGCTACGCCGGCCAGCGCCGGATCAGCAACCCAGGCTGCTACGCCACCGCGATGCAGCTGGCGGTCGCGCCCCTGCTGGATCTGCTGGACGGCCCGGTGCAGTGCTTCGGCGTGTCCGGCTATTCGGGCGCGGGCACCACGCCCTCGGACAAGAACGATCCCGACAAGCTGCGCGACAACCTGATGCCGTACGCGCTGACCGGTCACGTGCACGAGCGCGAGGTCACGCGTCAGCTTGGCCGCGCGGTCGAGTTCCTGCCGCACGTGGCGCCGCATTTCCGTGGCCTGACCATCACCGCCAATCTGCGCCTGAGCCAGGCGCTCACGCGCGAAGCCCTGGTTGCGCGCTATCGCGAACGTTACGCCGGCGAAGCCCTGGTGCGCGTGCTCGATGAGGCGCCGTGGGTCAGCGCGATCGCCGGCCGCCATCATGTCGAGCTGGGCGGTTTCGCCCTGGCCGACGACGGCCGCCGCGCGGTGGTGGTGGCGACCGAAGACAACCTGCTCAAGGGCGCCGCCACCCAGGCGCTGCAGAATCTCAACCTGGCGTTCGGTTACGACGAAACCGCCGGCATCCCCCTTTGAAGGAAGGCTCCATGTCCGATCTGCTCTGGCAAAAACCCGGCGTCAAGGTCGACGCGCGCATCCAGCGTTTCCTCGCCGGCGAGGACGTGATCCTGGATCGCGAGTTCTTCCTGTTCGACATCGAAGCCAGCCGCGCCCACGCGCAAGGGCTGCAGCAGATCGGCATCCTGTCCGCCGACGAGCTGGCCGGGCTGTCGCGCGAGCTCGATACGCTGGTCGCGGACTTCGGTGCGGGCGACTTCGTGCTCGACGAGCGCTACGAGGACGGCCATTCGGCGATCGAATCGCGCCTGATCGAGCGCCTGGGCGATGCCGGTCGCAAGATCCACACCGGCCGCAGCCGCAACGACCAGATCCTGGTCGCCACGCGTTTGTGGTTGAAGGACCGGCTGTCGCGCCTGCACGCGCTGTGCCGCGAAAGCGCGCAGGTCGCGCTGGCGCGCGCCGAAGCCGAAGCCGCGCTGCCGCTGCCGGGTTATACCCATCTGCAGCGCGCCGTGGTGTCCTCGGCCGGCATGTGGTGGGCGGCCTGGGCGGAAGGTTTCATCGACGACGCGCTGCGCGCGCGCCAGACCCTGGGCTGGGTCGACGCCAATCCGCTGGGCAGCGCCGCCGGCTACGGCGTGAACCTGCCGCTGGCGCGCGACCACACCACCCAGGCCCTGGGCTTCGGCCGCCTGCAGGTGTCGGCCGCGTACGCGCAGCTGTCGCGCGGCAAGTTCGAGATGGGCGCGATCGAGGCGCTGTCGTCGGCGCTGCTGGACCTGCGCCGCCTGGCTTGGGACCTGAGCCTGTTCACCAGCGCCGAATTCGATTTCGTCGCCCTGCCGGCCGAGTACACCACCGGCAGTTCGATCATGCCCAACAAGCGCAATCCCGACGTGATCGAGCTGATGCGCGCCAGCTATTCGGCCGCCGCCGCCGCGCGCACCGAGATCGAGCAGTTGCTGTCGCTGCCCTCTGGCTATCACCGCGATCTGCAGTTCTCCAAGGGCGCGATCTTCCACGCCTTCGGCCGCGGACTGGCCGCGTTGGAGCTGCTGCCGGATCTGCTGCGCAATCTGGAATGGAAGCCCGCGCGCCTGCGCGCGGCGCTGGACCCTTCGATGTACGCCACCGACCTGGCGGTCGATCTGGCGCGCGAAGGTCTGCCGTTCCGCGACGCCTACAAGCAGGCCGCCGACCCCGCGCGCTGGGCCCAGGGCGATCCCGAAGCCAGCCTGGCCGCGCGCGTCTCGCCCGGCGCCGCCGCCGATCTGCGCCTGGATAGCCTGCGCCAACGATTGCAGGATCTGACATGAGCACGACGGCAAAGGACTTCGCAGCGCAGCCTTTGCCGTCCTGGCGGCGCGCGGTATTGAAGGTGGGCAGCAGCCTGCTCGCCGGTGCGCCCGACCGGCCGTCGGAAGACGGCCTGGACCCGCGCTATGCCACCGAACTCGCGCATTTCATCGCCCACGCGCGCGCCGAAGGCCGCGAAGTGGTGCTGGTGTCCTCCGGCGCGGTCGCGGCCGGTCGCGGACGCATCAAGACCGGTGGCGACGGCCTGGTGCTGCGCCAGGCGTTGGCGGCGCTGGGCCAGGCCTCGCTGGTCTCGTTCTGGCAGTCGCTGTCGCCCGCGCCGGTGGCGCAGGTGTTGCTGACCCACGACGACCTGCGCCACCGTCGCCGCTATCTCAACGCGCGCGCCGCCTTGCGCGAGCTGCTGCGGCTGGGCGCGCTGCCGGTCATCAACGAGAACGACACCGTCGCGGTCGACGAACTCAAGCTGGGCGACAACGACAACCTCGCCGCCGCGGTGGCCTCGCTGGTCGACGCCGATCTGCTGCTGATCGCCACCGACATCGGCGGCCTCTACAGCGGCCACCCGCAACGCGATCCCGACGCGCGCCCGATCGAGCGCGTGGCCGCGGTGACGCCCGAACTGCTGCAAGCCGCCAGCGGCGGCGCCGGCGCGCTCGGCACCGGCGGCATGCGCACCAAGCTGGAGGCGGGCGCCAAGGCCGCGATGGCCGGCATCGCCACCGCGCTGTTCTGCGGCCGCGACGCCGAGGTCGTGCGCGCGCTCGGCGAGGGTCGTCTGCACGGCACCCTGATCGCCGCGCGCCGCGATCGCGCGCGTGCGCGCAAGCAATGGCTGCGGCATGCGCCCGCCAGCGGCGCGCTGCGCATCGACGCCGGTGCGGTGGCGGCGCTGCAAGCGCGCGGCGCCTCCTTGCTACCCGGCGGCGTGGTCGAGGTGCTGGGCGAGTTCCGGCGCGGCGACGTGCTCGAACTGCGCCCGCACGACGATCCCGGCGCAGCGCCGTTGGCGCGCGGCCTGGCCCAGTACAACGCTGCCGAGACCCGGCGCATCGCCGGCCGCCACAGCCGCGAGATCGAAGCGCTGCTCGGCTTCCGCTACGGCGAGGAAGTGGTGCACCGCGACGACCTGGTCCTGCTGGACGCGCAACTCAACGATCTGGAGACGCCCGCATGAGCGGTTACGTGCGCAATCTGGCGCTACAGGCTCGTGCAGCCTCGGCCGCGCTTGCGGCCAGCGATGGCGCGACCCGGCGCCGGCTGATCGAAGCCATGGCCGCGCAGTTGGACGCGCAGTCGGCGCGGGTGCTGGCGGCCAATGCCGAGGATCTCGAACGTGGTCATGCCGCCGGCTTGTCGCCGGCGATGCTGGATCGCCTGCGCCTGGATCCCGCGCGCCTGGCGGCGATCGCCGAGGCCCTGCGCGAAGTCGCGGCCCAGCCCGATCCGCTGGGCGAAGTCACCCGCCGCGAGCAACGTCCGAACGGCCTCACCATCGAACGCCAACGCGTACCGCTGGGCCTGATCGCGATGATCTACGAAGCGCGCCCGAACGTGACCGCCGATGCGGCCGCGCTATGCTTGAAGGCCGGCAACGCGGTGTTGCTGCGCGGCGGTTCGGAAGCGCGCGCCAGCAACCGCGCTATCGCCGCCTGCCTGCATGCGGCCTTGCGCGAAGTCGGCCTGCCCGAGGCCGCCGCGACCCTGATCGAGGACACCGCGCGCGAGCACGTGCTGGAACTGCTGCAGCTGTCGGACCTGATCGATCTGGCGATCCCGCGCGGCGGCGAAGGCCTGATCCGTTTCGTCGCCGAACACGCGCGCGTGCCGGTGATCAAGCACTACAAGGGCGTGTGCCATCTCTACGTGGATCGCGCCGCCGACCCGGAGCGCGCGCTGGACTTGCTGATCGACGGCAAGACCTCGCGCCCGGGCGTGTGCAACGCCCTGGAAACCCTGCTGGTGCACGCCGACATCGCGCCGGCCTTCCTGCCGCGCGCGCTCGCGGCTTTGGCCGAGCGCGGCGTCGAGCTGCGCGGCTGCGCGCGCGCGCAGGCGTACTCGGACGCCGTGCAGCCGGCCAGCGAAGCCGACTACGACGCCGAGTACCTGGACCTGATCCTCAGCCTGCGCGTGGTCGACGACCTCGACGCCGCGCTGGCGCACATCGCCCGCCACGGCTCCGACCACACCGAGGTGATCGCCACCGAGGACGCAGCCGCGGCCGAAGCCTTCGTGCGCCGCACCCGCAGCTCGGCGGTGATGGTCAACGCCTCTTCGCGCTTCAACGACGGCGGCCAGCTAGGCCTGGGCGCGGAGATCGGCATCTCGACCACGCGCCTGCACGCCTACGGCCCGATGGGCGTGGAGTCGCTGACCATCGAGCGCTACGTGGTACGTGGGGCAGGACAGGTCCGGCATCCGGAGTCGAGACAGGCCTGAGCGCCGGCCGGTCCCTGCCGCCATCGACCTTGTGCGACGATTCGGCAGCCTGGATGCATCCCTTCCAGGAACCGTCACGCCTGGAGGGCGAATGTTGCGACCGATCCTGTGTGCATGCTTGTGGCTGGCCGCGTTGCCCGCATTCGCCGATGCCCCCTATGCGTTTCCCGCCGCGGCCGTCGAGGACCGCGCGGCCTTGGACGCCGCGATGCCGATCCTGGCGCGGCAACTGCTGACCGACTATCGCGACGAAGACCGTGCGCAGTACTTGAACAACCGCTTCCGCCTGCAGCTGGTCGCCGGCCAGTACGCGGAAGCCGAGCGCAGCCTGGTCGAGATCCGCACCACTGCGCCAAGCACCGGCCCCGTGCCGGTGCGCCCCAACCTGATTCAGTACGAGCTCTATGCGCGCGCCAAGGCGCTGCAGACGCGCGACGGCACGAGCTTCGAGACGGCGTTCCGGCGTGCGTTCGCCGACGTGGTCGGGGCGATGGACGACCCGACGTCGGCCCTGGCCATGCGAGTGCTGAACCTGGACCCCACCGAAGAGGCGCAGGAACGACGCGCGGTGGACGATGCGCTGGCCGCGCAGAAGGGCAAGACCACGATCGAGCGCGACCCCGCCTTGGGCTTGTCGCGGGTCTATCAGATCGAGCAGGTCTATCGGGACCTCAGGCCATTGCTGCCGCGCCTGGTCGCGCAGGACGACCAGCGCCGCTACACGATCCAGCGCGACATCGCGGTGCGCACGCCCGAAGGCGCGACCGTGTGCGCGCTGGTGGTACGCCAGCGCTCGGCACCGGCCAAGTCGCCGACGTTGCTCAACTTCACCATCTACGCCAATCCGGTGACGCTGCTCAACGAGGCCCGGCGTTCGGCCGCCCACGGCTACGTCGGCGTCGGCGGCACCAGCCGCGGCAAGGCCTGCAGCCCCGACAAACCCACGCCCTACGAACACGACGGCCGCGACGCCGCGGCGCTGATCGATTGGATCGCGGCCCAGCCCTGGAGCGACGGCCGCGTCGGCATGTACGGCGGCAGCTACGAAGGCTTCACTCAGTGGGCCACCGCCAAGCATCGGCCCAAGGCGCTCAAGGCGCTGATGCCCTCGGCCACCGGCGCGCCGGGCATCGACGTGCCGATGGAAGGCGGCATCACCTACGGCTTTCAGTACTACTGGCCGTTCTATGTCGCCAATAACCGCAGCGTCGACAACGCGGCCATGGAGGACTACGCGCGCTGGCAGCGCATGCAGCGCGAGTGGTATGTGAGCGGGCGCAGCTACCGCGATCTGGAAAAGATCGACGGCGTGCCCAACCCGTTCTACCTGCGCTGGCTGGACCACCCCGACTACGACCGCTACTGGCAGGACATGATCCCGTACCGCGAGGAGTTCGCCGACCTCGACCTCAAGGTGCTCACCACCACCGGCTATTACGACGGCGCCCAGATCGGCGCGCTGTACTACCTGCGCGAGCACTACCGCTACCGCCCGCAGGCCGAGCACTACCTGGTGATCGGCCCCTACAACCACATCAGCGGCCAGCGCGGCACGGTCGCCACCGGCGATTGGCTGCGCGGCTACAAACTGGATCCCGTCGCGCAAATGGATATCGGCGTGCTGCGATACCAGTGGTTCGACTACGTGTTCAAGGGCGCACCCAAGCCGGCGCTGCTGGCCGACCGCATCAACTACCAGGTGATGGGCGCCAATGTCTGGAAGCACGCTCCTTCGCTGGCCGCGATGGGCGAGCGCCGCCAGCGCTTCCACTTCGGCCCGGCGGGCGAGGGCGATCGCTATCGTTTCCTGACGCAATCGTCGGGGCACGACGCCTACGTGACTCAAACCGTGGACATGCGCGACCGCAGCGACGCCGACCGCATGGTGCCCGGAGGCGGCATCGTCGATAAAGTCATCGACACCGCCGACAGCCTGGTGTTCGTGAGCGAACCCTTCGCTGAGGCCGGCGAATTTAGCGGCCTGTTCTCGGGGCATCTCGACCTGGCGGTGAACAAGCGCGACTTCGACTTCAACATCGGCCTGTACGAGCTCAACCCGCAGGGCGAGTACTTCGAGCTGTCGCGCTACCAGTCGCGCGCCAGCTACGTCGCCGACCTGTCGCGCCGCGCCTTGCTCACGCCGGACCAGCGCACCCAACTCGACTTCAGCGCCGGCCGCCTGACCAGCCGCCGCTACGCGGCCGGCAGTCGCCTGGTCGCGGTGGTCAGCGTGCTGCGCAACCCGCAACAGCAGATCAACTACGGCAGCGGCAAGCCGGTGTCCGACGAGACCATCGCCGACGCCGGCGAACCGCTGCGGGTGAAGTGGTACGGCGATGGGTATCTGGAGATTCCGCTCAGCCGTTGAGCGCCGTCCGCATGCGACTCATGGATGGGCCGGGACCGACGCCTTTGTGCGAGGCGTCGCGTCCGGTGCGGGGGGCGGGTGTTAGGGTTTCAACCAGCCCGCGATCGATCGCGAGCGCAGGGAGCCGCCATGCAATCGCCCGACACCACATCGCCGGACCCGCACCCCAAAAGCGTCGGCGGTGCGGTGGACTACGACGCGGAACTGCAGTTGCACGACCGCGTGTTCCGCACCGCCTGCGCCATCGCCGCCCATGAGCGCTTACTGGACATCGGCTGCGGGGCAGGGCAGACCACCCGCGATGCGGCGCGTGCGGCGCCGTCCGGTAGCGCGATGGGCCTCGATATCATGGCCCCGGCGATCGAGAAAGCGCGCGCACTCGCCGCGGCCCAAGGCGTGCGCAACGTACGTTTCGAACACGGCGACGCAGCCACCTATCCGCTCCCATCGCAAGCCTTCGACGTCGCCATCAGCCGCTACGGCACCATGTTCTTCGCCGACCCGCTGGCCGCGTTCCGCAACATACGCAGCGCGCTGACCGAAGACGGCCGTCTCGTCATGATGGTCTGGCAGACCCGCGAGGCCAACGAATGGTCCACCGCCGTGCATGGTGCCCACGCCAAATCCACCGCCGCGTTCTCGCTAGCGGACCCGGCGGTCACCGAGCGCCTGCTCGCCGAGGCCGGGTTCGCCCAGGCGACGTTTCAGGACGTACACGAGCCTGTGTACTACGGCGATAGCATCGAGGCCGCCTTGGAATGGATCGGTCAGTTCCAGGCCACCCAGGCCGCCTTGCAATCGCTGGACGTAGCGGCCGCCGCGCGCGAGCGGGCGCGACTGCGCGAAGTCGTCGCGCAGCACTATCGGGATGGAGGCGTGTGGTTCGGCTCGCGGGCGTGGATCGTCAGCGCGGGAGGCCGGTGATGTCGCGAGTCCAGGTGGTCGCCTAGAAGTCGCACCTCAAGCTTCCGTCGATGGTGCGCGTGCCGATCTTGAGCTGGGCTTTGCCCTTCTGCCCGATCAGAGTGAAAGACGGCGGCAGCGAATCGTCGCCAGGGTTGCGAAACGTCAGATCGACGGTCGCCGTCTTTTGGCTGAACTGTTTCAGGGTGTACTGCTTCGACGACAAGGTAATCAGATCGCCGGAGCCCAAGGTCGTCGAGCTGAAGACGACCATCGGGTCGATGTCGGTGTAGCCGATGAACTCCACCTCGTAGTATTGCGGCGATTCGCCGCCGGTGAACCGGCAGGCGGTCTGTGAGGCAGTGGCGGGCTGGCCGAAGAGGGCCAATAGGGCGGTAGCGAGAACTATCCTTGGTCTCATGGGGCGGTTCCTGATGGGGCATGCCGCAATGCGGCTTCGGCGGGCGAAGAACTGCTAAGCCGCGATCGCTGGGATGCCGCCCAGGCTAGCTTTGTACACGTGCGTGAGCGGTCGGCGGTCGCGGCCGATCTATGAGGCCTAAGCCACTGAACTTATGCAAGCTGGATGCGGCGAGCCGGTGGAGGCGGGGTCGGAACCGGTGCGCGGCCTTGCGCGGCAGCCTTCAGTCCGGCCCTCGACTATGGCCGCCGACCGGGAGGGACCGCGTTCCTAGATAGCGACACCGCCGAGCCATGGAGGCCACGATGAACACGGACCCGTTCGATACCGGCCCTACGGGCAAATTCCGCACGCTGTGCCAGAAGTATCCCGACGACACGGTGTATCGGGGCGCGGACGGTTTTCGTTCGCTGTGGGGACCGATCTTCTACCGCGGCCGTGCCAATGGCAGCGCGCGTCTGTTGGTCATCGGCCAGGACCCGGCGCAGACCGAGGCATTTACGCGCCGGATTCTGTCGGGGCAGGCCGGGCGGCGCGTGCAGGGCTTCGTCGAGAAGCTGGGCTACACGCGCAGCTATCTGATGATCAACGCCTTCGTGTACGGCATCTTCAACCAGAACATGGCGATGCCGCACCTCAACGACCCGGAGATTCAGGCCTATCGTCATCAGTGGCTGGAGGCGGCGTTCGCGAAGGGCAAGATCGAAGCGGTGGTGACCTTCGGCAACGCCGCGTTCAATGCCTGGACCGCGTTCAAGGCGACGCCGGCCGGGCAGGCGGTGACGGCCTTCCATCAGAAGGCGCTGCACCCTACGGCCGACAAGCCCGGTGGGCCAATCACGCGCAAGGACCTGCTCGATAACTGGAATATCGCCCTGAACAAGCTGCGCCCGCACATCCAGAACCCGGACGTAAGCAAGCCCCTGGTTCCCTACGGCAACGACTTCACCGCGGCCGAGCTGCCGGCGATTCCCAGCCGCGACTTCCCGATGGGCCTACAGCCCTGGATGCGCAACACGGACTTCTGGGCGGGCATGTCGGACCCACCGGGCACCGAGCGGGCCAACATCTCCATCGTCGTCCCGTAAACGCTCAGGCCACCATCGAGGGATCGGCGACTTCGATCACCCGCGGCGTGTCGCCCAAGGCATTCGGGGCGCACCAGACGCGCGCCTGCGCGCCTACACCGGGAACTTGGGTTTGCAGCAGATACTCGCGCGAGTGCTCGGGATGCCACTGGCCGCTAATCGGCCGGTCGCCGGGGATCTGCACGACGAGCGCGAACGAAGCGACCGCACCGTCTTCGGCGAGCGTCCAGCGCCGCTCGCTCACCCGGCCGGTCGTCGCGATCGCGCCGTGCACCATGGCGCGCCAAGCCGCTTGCAGCCGAGCTTCGTGTTTCGCCTGCCGGATCGAAGCGATCAACAGCGCCCACAGCGCGGCCGTGAGCCCGCCGATCATGACGGTGAAGATGAGGTTGAACCAGGCGCCGGGCGTGTCGCTGGTCCAGAGCAGATGCAAGGCCCAGGCGGCGCCGGCCGATGCGATCGCGTTCATGAGCGCGAATGAGCTGCGCCCGGCGACGCTCATGCGGCGTGGGAGCCTTAAAGCCTCCGGCGCCCGCTCCAGCGATGATGCCGCTTCGAGCCGCGGCAGGAGATGGATGACGTGGCCGTCGGCGTAGTCGTGCGTGCTGGGCGTCGGCATGCGCGCATGGTAGTGCGCCTTGTCGGATTCGGGCTAGCGTTCGCCGGCAGGGAGCCGCAGGGCTGGCGACGCGACGACCGACGCCGCGATCAGGACTCCGGGTTGTACATGATCTCGCGTACTTCCTGAGCGCAACGGCAGGCCGCGGCGAGCTTGGCCGCCCACTGCAGCGCCTCGTCCCGCGAGGACACTTCGATGATCGAAAAGCCGCCGATCACCGCCTTGGTTTCCGGGTAGGGGCCGGCGGAGACCGAGCCGTCGCTGGCGACGATGCTGGCCTGCTGGTTCAAAATGCCGCCGCCGAAGATCCAGACCCCGGCCGCCTTGGCTTCGCGCACCACGGCGTGCGAGGCCTCGGATACCGCGGGCAAATCGGCTTCGGGAATCGTCATCGTTCCGTCATCGAACGAGATCAGGTATCGCATCATCTCCACTCTCCCGTGACTGGCGGTCAGGACACTTGCGGTTTGTCGGCGCGTGCACGGCGCACCACGAAACGCCGAGCCAGCCAGGTGAGCAGCACCAGCACGGCGGGGCAGGCCCAGCCGAAAGCGGCGGCGATGGCGACGTTGTCGTCTGCCGCCGGGGCCGGATCCTGGGCGGCGAACGCATAGGCCAGGTTGAGCGCCCAGCCCAGCGCGACCGCGATGCCCGCCGCGACCAGGCCGTGCAGGCGCGTGCGCGATCGCAACAGCCAGAACGCGACTACCGGCAGCGCCAGCGCCGCGAGCAGGAGTGCGAGGACTGCGTAGTGGTCCATGAGCCATCCGCCGAATCCAGCGATAGCGGGATTCTGGGTATCGCGGGGCGCGGCCGTCAATCAGGCCTCGCGGCGCGGTGAGGGCGTTACAGAAGCGGCGCGACCCACACGACGTCACGGGCCGTTCCGTGGGCGCGGTTCGCGCCGCTCCTGCAAGCCTTAAGCGGGAACCGGTTCCTCGGTGGGCGCAAGCACCGCGCGCACGCCGCGCGGAATCGCTTGAGCGTCCATGTTCAGCACGACGACGCGGCCGGCGTTGAGGGCCGCGCCGATCTCGATGTCGGCGCCCAAAGCGCGCGCGATGTCGTCCAGCGGCGCGCTGGGCGGCGCGCCGCGGCGGTCCTTGCCGGAGAAGCGCCAGCGGTTGTACTCGGCCCAGGCGATCAACAGCACGGTCGCGCACAGCGCCAGGGTCGGCAGCGCGATCAGCAGGAAGGGCTCGACCCGGTGCTCGCGCATGTACAGCTCGAAGTAGGCATTGCGGATGCCCAGCACCCACAGCAGGAAGGTGATCACCGGCATCCACAGGTACACGTACATGCCCCAGAACACCGCGGTCACGAAGCCCCACGCGGTGCGGCGCAGGCGCGGTTGGGCGCGCCGCTTCTGGATTAGGCGCGAATCGTATTTGGCCGTGCTCTGGCGGCCGGCCGGGTCGCGGCCAGGCTGGGTGGTGCTCATCGGATTCCCCTGTCAGGACTGACCCAGGTCGCGCGCGTGCCGCGGCGCTTGAGCAGCGCCTTGGGCAACGCGGTGACCGTGGTCGCGAAACTCAACAACCAGTACGCCATCGGGTACCAGATCATCCAGTAGTAGTTGCGGCCGACACCGGTCTCGTAGCGGCGGTCGATGATGATGCTGGCCGCGAACTGCAGTAGGCAGACCATCGCCAGGATCATGCCGTGCCAGGACGGCAGCAGACTGCGGATGGTCAGCTCCGGCGGCAGCGGCAGGAACAGGCCCAGCGCCCATAGCAGCAGGATGAAGGCCATGGTGTAGGCCCAGACCACGCTGAGCATGTATTCGGCCATCACCGCCCACATGCGGCGCTTGCGCCAGGACAGCAGATCGCGGCTGTGGCGCAGCAGCACTTCGACGCCGCCCTGGGCCCAACGCAGGCGCTGGCGCCACAGGCCCTTGAGCGTTTCCGGCATCAGGATGAAGCACAGCGCGTTGGGTTCGTAGCGGATGTCCCAGTGGTCCATCTGCAGGCGCCAGCTGATGTCGATGTCCTCGGTCACCATGTTGTCGGACCAGTAACCGATCCGGTGCAGGGCGGTACGCCGGAACGCGCAGATCACGCCCGAGACGGTGAACAAGCGGCCGTACACGCGCTGGGCGCGCTTGATCATGCCGATGATCGAGGAGAACTCGCCCACTTGCAGGCGGCCCAGCAGGGTGGAGCGGTTGCGGATGCGCGGGTTGCCGGTGACCGCGCCGACGCGTTGGCCCGAGGCCAGGTGCCAGACCATCCAATGGGTCGCGTACTCGTCCAGCAGGGCGTCGCCGTCGATGCAGACCAGGTATTCCGAGCGCGCGGCCAGCGCGCCCATGCGCATGGCGTTGGCCTTGCCCAGGTTGCGGTCGAGGTGGATCACGCGCAGGCGCGGGTACTGTTGGGCCAGCGCGTTGAGCTTTTCGGCGGTGTCGTCGCGGCTGCCGTCGTTGATGGCGATGACTTCGAAATCCGGATAGCGCTGCGCCATCGCCGCGCCGATGGTCTCGTGGACGTTGTCGCCCTCGTTGTGGCAGGGGATCAGGATCGACACCAGCGGGGTGTCCGCCAGCGGCGGCGGATCGGTGCGCGGGCGCTCGTGGCGCTCGCGGCGCAGGTAGTAGTACAGCCCGCCCGAGATCCAGAAGAACGACATCACGATCGGATAGAAGAACGCGAACTCGAACAGCAGGTAGAGGAGACGATGCATGATCATCTCCTCACTTTTCCAGGTACGGGAACGAACGCGCCGACAGCGCCTCGCGCGCATCGGCGGTGCTCGGCAGATCGGCGACGAAGTCGTCCGGATACCAGCCCAGATGACGCACGCCCTGGGCGAGCAGACGCCGCACCTGCGCCTTCAAGCGCTCGGCCGGAATCGGCCGGCGACTGCGCCAGTCCACCGTCTGCAGTTCGAACAGGGTCTGGGTGAGCTGCGGATCGTGCGCGCGCGCGG
This sequence comes from Lysobacter sp. Root983, assembly GCF_001429345.1. Classification (NCBI taxonomy): domain Bacteria; kingdom Pseudomonadati; phylum Pseudomonadota; class Gammaproteobacteria; order Lysobacterales; family Lysobacteraceae; genus Lysobacter; species Lysobacter sp. Root983. The sequence continues at coordinate 92,312 of NZ_LMJO01000017.1, read as the reverse complement.
CCGCGACCAGGCGGTCCAGCCAGCGCTCGGGTTGGCGGCTGCCTTCCATCCAAGGCATCGCCATCAGCGCGGTGTAGTCGTAGGCGCGGTTGAAGGTGTCCAGGCGCTGTGCGAACCAAGCCTCGCTCTGCGGTTCCAGCACCGGGCGCGCGTAGAGGTTGCGCACGGTCTTGAGCTTGGGCCGCCAGCGTTCGGCGGCGCGCTTGAGTTCCAGAGTGAAGTCGATCAGTTCCTGGGTACGCGCCTGCGATTCCACCGCGGCGCTGCCCTTGAGCTCGGTGTCGCGCAGGTAGGCGTCGTCGTGGAACAGCAGGCCTTCCAGGTAGGAGCCGGCGGCGAGGTCGGCGTAGATGCCGGCGACCAGGCGGCGCACCTCCGGTTGGGTGTAGTCGAGGCGATACACCTCGTCGGCGCGCGCGCCCGGGATCGCCAGTGCGGCGCGCCGGGCGGGATCGGGCAGCTCGTAGCCCAGCACCGGCAGCCAGGCGTAAACCACCACGCCCGCGCGCGACTTGAGCTGCCAGGCGACGCGGTTGAACAGGTCCGCGCGCATCGGCAGGGCGCGATTGGGGAAGTACAACGCATCGGCCGAACCGTTGCCGTCCGGATCGGCGAAGGCCTGCAGGAACACATGGCTGGGCGCGATCTGCTTGACCCGTTCGATCAGGGCGTCGAGGTTACGCTCGGTCTGGGCCGGGTCGGCGTCGTAGACCGAATCCAGATCCACTTGCAACGCGCGCACGCCGGTGCGCTCGTCGTCGTGGCGCAGCTGATAGGCGAGGTCGCCGACGTTGGGGTTGTTCATCACCAACAGACGCGCCAGGCCGTGCAGGTCCGACGGCATCGGCGTGCTGCGGCCTTCCAGGTCGAACGAGACCGACATGCCGAGCTGCTCGGCGATGTCGTTGGTGACGCTGCTGTAGGCCGCGTACGGCCACACCACCGCGCGCGGGGCGCGCCCGAGTTCGCGCTGCAGGCGTTGTTTGCTGCGCTCCAGGTCGGCGCGCACGCGCGCGAGGTATTCGGCCTCGCTTTCGTAGCGCGCGCTGGCCGGATCGTAGCGACGGGTGACCGCGGCCGGGGTCGAGTTGCCCTGCGGATTGGAGACGATGCCGTGGTGCAGGTCGTCGCTGTGGCTGGCGACCTCGATCAGGCCGCTGTCCTGCATCTCGCGCAACTGCGCCCAGGTCACGAAGTCGTCGCCGGTGAACGGACGCGGGCCGTAGTCGACGGTTTCGCCGGCCGGCAGCTCGACCCAATGCGTGACCACCGCGGCCAGGGCCGGGTAGTTGTAGGCGCGCAGCAGCGGGAAGGCGCGCGTGTACAGACTGCGCAGGCCGTCGTCGAAAGTGATCAGCACCGGCTTGGACGGCAGCGCCGCGCCGCCGTTGTTGGCCGCGATCACTTGCGCCAGCGAGACCGGGTGATAGCCGTGCCCGGACAGCCAGTCCAGGTGGGCGGCGAAGTTCTGGGTGCTGACGGCGTAGGCATCGCCGTCGCCCTTGCGCGCGACGTCGTCGCGCACGTCGTGGTAGCTCAGCACCAGCAGCGGCTCGGCGGCGCGCGCGGCGGCGGGCAGCAGCATGCAGAACACCAGCGCGTACAGCGCCAGCACGATCAGGATCAGCCGCGAGGGGCGGTGTGGACGGTTCATCTCATTCTCCCCAGCGGAATTCGGCGTCGAAGCCCAGGCGCTGTTCGCGCTGGCCGTCGTAGACCGGGCGCGACCAGTTCAGGCCGTAGCTCAGCACCCGCCCCGGGGCGAACTGCCACTCGTGTTGATAACGCAGCGACGGCACCCAGGCCGTGCCGTAGTCGCGTTGCCAATAGGCGCCCGAGGACAAGGTCAGGCGCTGGCGGAAATGACGGTCGTAGCGCCGCCAGGTCAGATGATCGAAACGGATCCCGAATTCCGCCGAGGCGTCGCGCGAAGGATTGAAGTAGGGCGCGTCGTCGCGGCTGCCGCGGCCGGCGCCGAGGCTGGCCAGGCCGTCGATCAGCAGGTGCGGGCGGCTGAGCAGGCGCTGGTCCAACGCCAGGCTGAGCTGATCGCGCCGGTTGCCGTCGTCGTAGCGCCAATGCTGCAGGCTGGCGCCGAGCGCGGTGCGTTCGCTGGGGTGGTAGTCGGCGCCGATCTCGACCAAGTCGCCGGTGATGCCGGACGCGCGCGCCTGCAGCGAGGCGGCGGCGTCGTTGCGGCTCACGCGCGCGCGCAGGGCGTAGCGATCGTCGATGCGCCAGCCGGCGCCGACGGCGATCGCGGTGCCGCCCAGGCCGTCGCGGTCGCGGCCGACATAGAGCTGCGCATCGAGACGGTCGTAGGCGTAGCCCAGGCCGACCTCGTTGCGTTGGGCGACGCTGCGGTCGCCCTGGAAATCGGCCCAGCGCCGGCCGCTGCGCGCGAGCAGGCGCCAGCGATCGTCGATCAAGGGCGTGGCGACTTCGACGCCGTACTCGCGGTCGCGGTTGCCCAGCGGCGAAGCGCCGCCGCCGTCGCGGTTGCGTCCGCCGGCCGCGTACACGCGCGCCTGCCAGCCGCGGCGCATGTCCCAGTTGCGGTCCATCGAGCGCACGTGGGCTTCGTTGGGGTAGCGCGCCAGCAACTGGTCGTGGATCGGTCGGGCCAGGTCGTAGCGCTGCAGCGTGGACAGGGTTTCGACCTGGCCGATGCGCGCCTCGACATTGCGCTCGTCCAGGGTGCTGGCGATCGAGAAGCGCTCCAGCGCGCGGCTGGGCCAGCCGCGGAACATATAGATGGAGCCCAAGGACGCTTGCAGATCGGCGTTGTTGGGGCCGATCGCCGCCAGCGGCTCCAGCATCGCCTGGGCGCCAGGCTGGTCCTCGCCGAAGGCGCGCGCCAGGGCGTAGTTGGTCTCGGCGTCGTAGCGTTGCCAGTTCTCGTAGCCGCGGCGCGCGCCGGGCGCGTGCGGCCAGGGCGCGCGCGCCTCGACCAGCCCGCGCAGCAGCGGCAGGGCCAGGTCGTAGCGTTCGCGTTCCAGATGCGCATAGCCGAGCTGGATCGGCAGGTCGGGGTCGTCGGGGTCGGCCTGCACCGCGCGCTCCAGCGCGATCGCGGCCTCGTCGGGGCGGCGCAGGGTCAGCAGCGAATCGCCGACCGCGCCCAGGGCATAGCCCGGCACCGGGCGGCCGCTGTTTTCCAGGCGACGGTATTCGTCGGCGACTTCCTGATGGCGGCCGAGCCGGTTGAGCACGACCAGGCGGTCGTAGGCCAGGCTGGCCGGCTCCGGCGTGCCGGCGCTGGCGAGCTGCGCACGGTAGGCGTCGATGGCGGCGTCGGCCGCGCGCGCCTCTTCCAGGCGGGTGGCCTCGTCGACCGCGTAGGCCTTGCTCCAGACGATGCGCCGGGCCAGGCCGGCGGCGTTGAGGTCGGCGGCTTGTTCGGCGCTGAACAGTTCCGGGCGCGCCAGGTACAGGGTGCGCGCGCGGTCGCGGGCGCCGATGTCGGCCAGGGTCAGCACCCGCAGGCGGTACAGATCCGCGTCGGCGCGGTGCACCGCGAGATGGCGTTCGATCAAGGACAGCGCTGCCAGCCAATCGCGGTCGGCGCGCAGTCGTTCGATCTGGGCGTAGGGGATCTCGGCCGCAGATTGACCCTCAGCGGCAGCTACTGACGTGATGTGTAAGGTTCCACCGGCCAAGACCAAGGCCAGGGACAACGTAAGTCGATGTAAAGACGGCATGGATGGTCCGTATCCCGTATGACTGAAGGGGGCGGGGCGGCCCCAGGGGGATGGACTCAGAGAAAGTGTGATCTGAGTCACGAAGTTGGGACGCAAAGTCTGTGCCACCGCGATGCATCTCGACGCGATTGTTCATGTACGACAGTCACTTAGCGGCCGGAGCCCTCCGTAGCGGGGCTTGAGGTCGAATCCGGGGCCGAAACAGTGGATCGGCCGGGCGAGGCATCGACGGGCCAAAAAAAACCGGCACGAGGCCGGTTTGGGGGACAGGAGCAGAACCTGTCAAAGCGGAGCCGCCTGTGCCGATCCTGGCCGGAGCGGATGGGCGGACCTGTCTGTTAGGGATGATCGCCACGGCCGATCCGTCGCATTCGGACCCGCGTCGGTGCGGTTGGCGATCCTCCATCGCGTACGGTCGGGCCGCTGGCGCGCCCGGCGCCGGCGACGATACCCGGACGCACAAGCAAGAGGCGCTCGGTGGGCCGGTGCTTGAGTCGTAACGGTGCGGTCTGCGCCAAACCGGGGGTGGAACGACAGATTCGGCAAAGTGGCGGCCGTCCGATGCCCGCCGGCCACGTCCTGCCGCACACGGCGGGCGCCCCTCTTGAGCGCTGCGGAGCGCATTGTTAGCGTCGCCCATCTCCGTTAAAGCAGGGAACACCCAGTGGCGAAACGCAGCGCGGTGGCTTGGGCGATCGTCGCCGGTTTGCTGTGCGGGGCCGCCAAGCCCGAGCCGGCAACGGACTATGCCGCGCTGTTCGAGCGGGTCTGGACCCGCGTCGATCAGAACTACTACGACCCCGGTTTCCACGGCGTGGACTGGCAGGAGGCCGGGCGCCGTTACCGCGCGCAGCTGCGCCAGGTCCGCGACGACGCGGCCTTCAAGGCCCTGGTGGCGCGCATGCTGGGCGAACTCAAGAGCTCGCATACCTCGCTGTCGGCGCCGAGCAAGAGCGGCGACCAGCGCCGCGGCATCGGCGCCCGTTTCGAGCTCGTGGACGGCGTGCAGACCGCGGTCGACGTCTCGTCGCTGAGTCCGGCATGGCGGCACGGCTTGCGGCCAGGCGACCAGTTGCTGGGTTCGCCGGACGATCTGCCCGGGCCGCTGGGCAGCCGTGCCGAGGTCGCGATCCGCGATTGCGCGGGCGGCGAGCGTCGCCTGAATGTCGAGCGCGTCGCGATGGGTTGGCCGCCGGAACATCCGGGCTGGCGCTGGACCCGCTACACGCCGCGCAGCGGCCTGGCGGTGGGCTATCTGCGCGTGGATCGCTTCGACGACGGCGCCGCCACGCTGGCCGATCAGGCCATGAGCGAACTGGCCGACACTCAGGCCCTGATCGTCGACCTGCGCCGCAACAGCGGCGGCAACACCTCGGCGCTGCGCTTGGCCAGCTATTTCATGCCCGCTGGCGAGACGCCGGTGCTGGGCCTGTTCGCACGCCCGTATCTGCAAAAACTGGGCCACGCGCCCAGCGCGGACGAGGTGCGCGCCGGCCCCAAGGTGGTCGGCGCCTACACCGACGAGGCGGTGTTCAAGGCCGTGTCCGAGCACGGCGGCGCGGCGGTATTCCATAGCGACGCCCTGGACGGCCGACGCTACGCCGGCCTGGTGCTGGTGCTGATCGACCACGAGACCGCCAGTTCCGGCGAAGGCTTCGCTTGGGTTCTGCGCCTGCACACGCCGGCCCGCTTCATCGGCCGCGCCAGCGCCGGCGAACTGCTCAGCGGCGAGCGTTTCGCGCTCGGCCAGGGTTGGAACCTGACCGTGCCGGTGCATGGCCTGTGGGGCGCCGACGGCCGCGACTTCGCCGATCGGCCGGTGCAGCCGGATCAGGCGGTGGCGTGGACGCGCGAGGACTACTGCAGCGGTCGCGATCCGGACCTGGAGGCGGCGATGCGGGCGGCGTCGGCCGTGCCGGAGGCGGCGAAGTAGCGCGCGCGGCCCGCCAGCACGGCACTGCGCATAGCAAAAAGGCCCTGAAGGTCCGCATCGCTGCGGCTTTCAGAGCCTTTGCTTTCAGCAGATTGGTCGGGGAGACAGGATTCGAACCTGCGACCTCTACGTCCCGAACGTAGCGCTCTACCAGACTGAGCTACACCCCGACAGCTGAGCCGACAATTCTAGCGACACCGATCGAGGCGAGCAAGAGGCAGGCCGCAATCCGTCGCGCGAGCCCGTGCAGGCGCTGTTCCGGGTGAGGGTGCGGCGTACGGGCGGAACGTTAAACTACGGGCCTTGCGTCCACCCGGCGCGCGCCGCAGCGCGCCGGGCCGGCGCGTCTTTCCTCCGGAGTCCCGCTTGATCAAGCCACGCACCCCGCCCGGCGTCATGGAGCTGCTGCCGCCCGACCAGATCGCGTTCCAGCGCATGCTCGATACGATCCGCCGCAATTTCGAGCGCTTCGGCTTCCTGCCGGTGGAAACCCCGGTCATGGAGCTGACCGAGGTGCTGTTGACCAAGAGCGGCGGCGAGACCGAACGCGAGGTGTATTTCGTCGAATCCACCGGTTCGCGCGCGAAGAACAACAAGGCCGAGGAGCGCGCCACGCCCGAACTGGCGCTGCGCTTCGACCTGACCGTGCCGCTGGCGCGTTACGTGGCCGAGCACGAGCACGACCTGGCGTTTCCGTTCCGCCGTTATCAAATGCAGCGGGTCTATCGCGGCGAACGCCAGCAAGCCGGCCGCTATCGCGAGTTCTACCAGTGCGATATCGACGTGGTGGGCAAGGATTCGCTCAGCGTGCGCTACGACGCCGAGTTGCCGGCGACGATCTACGCGGTGTTCTCCGAACTCGACATCGGTGCGTTCACCATCCAGCTCAACAATCGCAAGCTGCTGCGCGGCTTCTTCGAGGCCCAGGGCGTGGCCGATGCCGAGCTGCAGGCGCGGGTGCTGCGCGAGGTCGATAAGCTCGACAAGCGCGGCGCCGACTACGTGCGCGAAACCCTGACCGGCCCGGAGTTCGGTCTCAGCGCCGGGGCGGTTGCGACCATCCTGGATTTCGTAGGCGTACGTTCGACTTCGCACGCCGATGCGATGGCGCGTCTGGATGCGCTCGGCGAGGGTAACGACACCCTGCGCGAAGGCGTTGCGGAACTGCGCGAGGTGCTGGAACTGATCCGCGCGCTGGGCGTGCCGGAACAGAATTACGCGCTGAACTTCTCGATCGCGCGCGGCCTGGATTACTACACCGGTACCGTCTACGAGACCACGCTCAACGATTACCCGGGCCTGGGTTCGATCTGCTCGGGCGGGCGTTACGAAAATCTCGCCAGCAACTACACCAAGTCGCACTTGCCGGGGGTCGGCATCTCGATCGGTCTGACCCGCTTGTTCTATCAGTTGCAGAAGGCCGGCATCGTCAGCACCGCCGAAAGCACGGTGCAGGTGTTGGTCACCCAGATGGAGGACGCGCACCTGCCGCACTGCCTGGCGGTGGCCAACGAGCTGCGCCACGGCGGCCTCAACACCGAAGTGGTGATGGAGCCGTCCAAGCTGGGCAAGCAGTTCAAGTACGCCGATCGCGCGGGTATCCGCTTTGTGGTGGTGCTGGGCGAGAACGAGATCGCCAATGGCACCGCGACGGTCAAGGACCTGCGCCGCGAGGATCAGTTCGAAGTCGCGCGCGGCGATCTGGCGCGCACGCTGCGGATCGAGCTGGAGCAGGCGCGGGTCATGCCGCAGGCCGTGTCCGAGTGAGCAATCGAGGCGCGAACGGCCTTGGCGCCGCGGGTGGTACGACCGCGTTGCCGCCCGATCGCGCCGTTGGATCGCGGTGCCGGATGCGCGGGTTCGCCTCCGGATTCCGCTACACGGTGCGCCGCGACCCGGATGGGAATCCGGCGTGACGGCGCACCGAATCACTCCGCGGCGCGCATCCGCCGTCGCGGTTCCCAATGTGGCATAGACGCACCGACTCCCGAGTACGCTCGGCCGGGCCAGACCGTTCGCGGTGAACGCCCGCCGTTCAGATGATCGCCAGGGTGCGAGGCGAGGTTGCAAATGAACAAGATTCAACTCGATGGCCGTTCGCTGACGCGCGCGCAACTGGTGGCGGTGGCTTACGGCGCGCAGGTCGAACTGGCCGCGGCGCAACTGCCGGCGGTGCAACGCGCGGCCGATTTCCTGGCCGAACAGGTGCGTCGCGAAGAACCGATCTACGGCGTCTCCACCGGCTTCGGCAGCAACGCCGATCGCCTGCTGGGCGCCCATCACCTGCGCGACCAACTGCCGGGCGCGCAGGCCTCGGGCGAGACCCTGCACGAGGAACTGCAACGCAATCTGATCGTCACTCACGCGGTCTGCGTGGGCGAGGCGTTCGCGTCGGAGATCGTGCGCGCGATGCTGTGCATCCGCATCAACACCCTGATGCGCGGCCACTCCGGCATCCGCGTGCAGACCCTGCAGGCGCTGACCTCGATGCTCAACGCCGGCATCGTGCCGGTGGTGCCGCAGCTGGGTTCGGTCGGCGCCAGCGGCGATCTGGCGCCGCTGTCGCATCTGGCGATCGTGCTGCTGGGCGGCGGCGAAGCCTTCTATGAGGGCGAGCGCATGCCCGGCGCGCAGGCGCTGGAGCGCGCCGGCCTGAAGCCGGTCACGCTGTCGTACAAGGAAGGCCTGGCGCTGAACAACGGCACCGCGCAGATGCTGGCCTGCGGCGTGCTGGCGCTGGAGAAGCTGGAGGATCTGGCCGACACCGCCGACCTCGCCGCGGCCATGACCATCGACGCCTTCGCCGGCCGCCTGGGCGCGTTCGCCGAGGAAGTGCACGCGCTGCGCCCGCATCCGGGCCAGGTCGAGGTGGCCGCGCACCTGCGCCGCCTGCTCGAGGGTTCGACCCTGTCCGACATTCCCTACCACCTGGTGCCGCGCTTCCGCGCCTGGCAGCCGCACAGCTGGGACACCCCGGAATCGCAGGCCCTGCGCTTCGACATCGGTTGGGACTGGGTACCGTTCGGTCAGCGTCACGGCCGCGAGAAGTTCTACCTGCGCTTCCGGCCGTTCCGCGGCGGCAAGAAGCACCAGCCGCAGGACAGCTATTCGCTGCGCTGCATTCCGCAGGTGCACGGCGCCGTGCGCGACGCGCTGGCCCAGGCCGCGCGCGTGCTCGAGGTCGAGCTCAACTCGCTCACCGACAATCCCATCGTGTTCCCGGACGCGCAGGCCGAGCACGTCGAGCAGCAGGTGATCTCGGCCGGCCACTTCCACGGCATGCCGCTGGCGCTGGCGATGAGCTACGTCAAGGCCGCGATCCCGGTGCTGGCGAGCATCTCCGAGCGCCGCCTCAACAAGCTGGTCGATCCAGCCACCAACGACGGCCTGCCGGCGTTCCTGATAGGCAACGAGGACTCGACCGAGTCCGGTCACATGATCGTGCAGTACACCGCCGCGGCGATCGTCAACGACCTGGCCAGCCGCGCGCATCCCGCTTCGGTGTATTCGATCCCGACCAGCGCCAATGCCGAGGACCATGTCTCGATGGGCGCCAATGAGGCCCGGCATGTGCTGGCGATGGCCGACGATCTGGGCAAGGTGCTGGCGCTGGAGCTGTACACGGCCGCCCAGGCCCTGGACCTGCGTCGCGACATGATCAATGCCGCGCGCGATCTGGCCGACCGCGCCGATGCGCAGGGGCTTGCCGGCAAGGTCGCCGGCGGTCCGCTGCCCAGCGACGCCGATCACGCCGGTTTCCTGGCCGAGGTCGAAGGCCTGCGCAGCGAGCTCGCGGCAGCCGAAGAGTTCCGTCCCGGCCGCGCGGTCGCGGCCGCGCACGCGGCGATCCGCGAGCGCATCGCCTTCCTGCCGCGCGACCGCGCCCTGGACGGCGAAGTCGCCACCGCGCTGCGCATGGTCTCCGACGGCAGCGTGCTGGCGGCGGCGCGTTCGGTGCTGTGAAAACCACGACGGGATACGGCGCCGCCGTATCCCGTCTCTGCGAGGTTGCGTCATGCGGGTGATCGCGCATACCGAACACGTGTTCAGCGTCGAGGACTTCCTCGGCGCCGACGAATGCGCGGCCCTGATCGCGCTGGCCGAGGCGCGCGGCTTCGCCGCCGCCGACGTGCGCGCGCCGGGCGGCGCGCGGGCGATGCCGCATGTGCGCAACAACGAACGGGTGGTGTTCGAGTCGCCGGATTGGGTGTCGCGCTTGTGGCGCGGCCTCGGCGAGGTCGCCTTGCCGCTGCTGGAAGGCGAGGCGGCGATCGGCCTGCCGCGCGCGCTGCGCTTCTACAAGTACGGGCCCGGCCAGCGTTTCCGCATGCACAAGGACGGGCCCTGGCTGGAGGACGGGCGCGGCAGCCGCCTGACCTTGCTGGTCTATCTCAACGACGGGTTCGCCGGCGGCGATACCGACTTCCGCGGCTTCCGTGTGGTGCCGCGCACCGGCGCCGCGCTGCTGTTCGCCCACGATACCTGGCACGAAGGCGCCGCGGTCGAGGCCGGCAGCAAGTACGTGCTGCGCTCGGACGTGATGTACGCACCGTCCGCCTGACGCGGCCGTAGGCTGTGGTGAGCCGTAGGCGAACCGCACCATCGCATTGCAGGGTGTTGCGACATGGCGAGCGATGCGGCTCGCCGCGCTCACCGCATCCTACGTGGCGCGCTGGGCGCTAATTTTGTCGGCGTTCTTCCGGGGCCGAGGTGCGTACGCAGTCTCGGCCGTCGGCCTTGGCCTGGTACAGAGCCTGATCGGCGTCCTGCAGGGCGGGGTCGATCGCGTTGTCGCAATCGCTGTCGTTGTCGGCCTCGCGCGCGATCGCGTGCACGCCGATGCTGGCGGTGATGGTGATCGCGTACTCGCCGCTGCGGCAGGGCTGTTCGCGCAGGTGCTGGCGCAGGTCCTCGGCCACCCGCGAGGCCGCCTGCAGGTCCAGGCCGGGCAGGGCGACGATGAACTCCTCGCCGCCGAAGCGCGCCAGCAAGGCGCGGTGCGGTTGCAGGGCGTGGCCCATGGTGCGCGCGGCCCAGCACAGGCATTCGTCGCCGACCAGGTGGCCGTAGCGGTCGTTGATCTGCTTGAAGTGGTCCAGGTCGATCATCAGCAGCGACAGCGGCCGTCCGCTTTGCTGCGATTTCTCCAGCAGTTCCTGGAACACGTTGCGGAAGTGGGTGCGGTTGTGCAGGCCGGTCAGGCCGTCGCGCTGGCTGCTTTCGCGCAGGCGTTCGTGCGCGTCTTCCAGTTGCGCCAGCGCGCTGCGCAGTTCGACCGTGCGCTGCTCGACCTTGTGTTCGAGCTGGGTCTTGGCCTCGTGGACGATGCGTTCGTTCTCGTTGCGCAGCGAGGCGTAGCGATAGCCCAGCGCCACCGACAGCAGCAGCATCTCCAGCGCCGAGCCGATCTGCACGCCGTATTCGGTGATGAACACCTTGGGCAGCAGGCCGAACGCGATCGCGGTGAACATGCCGGTGCCGAGCAGGAACATCGACCAGGCCAACAGGAACAGCTGCGCCGGCTTGTAGCCGCGGCGCAGCACCACCAGCGTCGCGACCGCGATCCAGGCGATGCTGAAGAACACCGCCGCCGACGCGATCGGAGTGGCGACGTGGTAGGGCAGGCGGGTCGCGGCGATGCCGAGCAGCACGAAGAACGCGATCATGCCCAGGCCGACCCGGTCGCCCAGGCGCCAGCGCTGCTTCAGGCCCAGGAAGGTGCGCGCGAACTGCTGCATGCCGACCTGGGCCAGACAGATCGACAGCGGCACCGATTTGTCGGCCAGCCAGGTCGAGCGCGGCCACAGATACTCGAAGCCCAGGCCGTTGAGGGTCAGCAGGACCAGGCCGAAGGCGGAGATGTGCAGCAGGTACCAGAAGTAGCTGGCGTCGCGCAGGCTCAGCCACAGCACCAGGTTGTAGATGAACAAGGCCAGCAGGATGCCGTAGTACAGGCCGATGCCGAACTGCGCGTCGCGCGAGACCTCGGTGAACGCGGTCGGCGTGAACAGGGTCAGCGGCACCTGCATCGAGCTCTGGCTCTGCACGCGCACGTACAGATCGGCGGGCTGGTCGGCCGGCAGGTTCAGCCAGAAATTCGGATGCCGGTAGCGGATGCTGCGCGATGCGAACGGCAGGCTGTCGCCGCCGGCCAGGTGTTCGACCTTGCCGTCGGCGTGGCGGGTATAGACGTCGATGCGGTCGCTGAGCGCGTACTGCTGCACCAACAGCCAGCGCGGCTCGTTGCGGTCGCGGTTGAGCAGGCGCACGTGGAACCAGTACGCGCCCGGCTGGAAGCCGAAGGCGGCGTTGCCGTTGGGCAGGGGCGCGTAGAGGCCCTCGCGCAGGGCGCGTTCGGCGCCGATCAGATCCTGGCGGCCTTCGACGTCGTGGTAGTAGGCGATGTGCGGTTCCAGCGGCACGCCGACGTGGGTGCCGTCCAGCACCAGCGCGGTCTCGGTGTTGGCGAACGCGGCCCACGATGCACCGGCGAGGCACAGCCCGAGTGCGAGCAGCCAGATATGTAGCCCTCTCCAACCACGCCCCATGCGCACCCTCTCCGTTGGTCCGGCCGGCGTTGGGTCTTCGCGGCACGGGCTCGGAGGCAGTCTACGCTCCGGCACCGCCCTAGTTTGCGGCCTGAGCGGCCACAGGCGAGGCGCCAGCGACCGCCGGTCGGTCGCTCTTACTGTGATGAACGGCGGCTTTCGCCGATGCCGGCCGGCGCGCGGGCGCGGGAGGCGACGACTTGACGGGACTGGGGCGCATCGTCTAATGTATTAACGCGTTAATACATTATCGATAGAGCGAAGCACCCGTGAAGCGCCGCGCCATAGACATCGACGACAGCGAAGACCCGATCGCCAGCCTGGCGACCGCGCTGCTGGGGCTGCGCAATCCGGAGCAGATGCGGGCCTTCCTGGAAGACCTGTGCACGCCGGCCGAGCTGGAAGCCATGTCCGATCGCTGGCGGGTCGTGCCCTTGCTGAGCGAGGGCATGCCGTATCGCGAAATCCACACCCGCACCGGGGTCAGCGTGACCACGATCGGTCGGGTCGCGCGAATGCTGGAACGCGGCGCCGGCGGCTACGCCGCGGCCCTGCATCGACGCCCCACGCGCGTCCGCTGAACCGTAGTGCCGGGGCCTTAGCGCCCTCCATCCCCCGCCTTTCGAGATGTTCCCCATGAGTCCTACCGCCAGCCCGGCCGCGCGCGACCGCTTGCGCATCGCGATCCAGAAATCCGGCCGCCTCGCCGAGCCGGCGCGCGCGCTGCTGGCATCGTGCGGCCTGAGTTGGCGCGAAAGCCGCGACCGCCTGTTCTGCTACGGCGAAACCCTGCCGGTGGACCTGCTGCTGGTGCGCGACGACGACATCCCCGGCCTGATCGCCGACGGCGTCTGCGACCTGGGCGTGGTCGGCCGCAACGTGCTGCTGGAGCAGGATGGCGACCGTCGCGGCAACGGCCGCGCCGCGGCGTTCCGCGAATGGCGCGCGCTGGGTTTCGGCGCCTGCCGCCTGGATCTGGCCGTGCCCGAAGGCTGGGACTGGCAGGGGCCGGCGCAGCTGGCGGGCAAGCGCATCGCCACCAGCTACCCGGCCCTGCTGTCGCAATGGCTGGCCGCGCAGGGCGTGGACGCGCAGGTGGTGCTGCTGTCGGGTTCGGTCGAGATCGCGCCGCGTCTGGGCCAGGCCGAGGCGATCTGCGACCTGGTCTCCAGCGGCGCCACCCTGGCCGCGAACCAGCTCAAGGCGGTGACCACCTTGATCGAGAGCGAGGCGGTGCTGGCCGGCCCGATCAACCCCTTCGACGACGTGCGCGGTGAGCTGGCCGACCTGCTGCTGCGTCGCCTCGACGGCGCCCTGCGCATCCGCCACAGCAAGCTGCTGCTGTTCCAGGCCCCGCGCCAGCTGCTCGCCGACCTGCTGCCGCTGTTGCCCGATGCCGAGGCGCCGACGGTGATGCAATTGGACGGCGGCGACGGCGTCGCCCTGCAGGCGTTGTGCCACGGCGCGGTGACCTGGCAGCGTCTGGAAGAACTCAAGCGCGCCGGCGCGCGCGGCCTGATGGTGCTGCCGGTGGAGGGCATGCTGGCATGAGCGGCGAGGGCATCATGCAACGCCTGCAGTGGAATGCGCTGGACGAAAATCAGCGCGAGTCCGCGCTGCGCCGTCCGGCCCAACAGACCCGGCGCGAAACCGCCGAGGCGGTGACGGCGATCCTGGAGCAGGTGCGCCGCGACGGCGATGCCGCGCTGCGCGCGCTGGGCGCGCGCTACGACGGCGTGGCCCTGGACGCGTTCGCCGTCGGCGCCGAGGAATTCAACGCCGCGCAACGCGAGGTCGCCGCGCCCTTGCGCGCCGCGATCGATCAGGCCGCCGCCCGCATCGAAGCCTTCCACGCCGCCGGCATGACCCAGCCTTACACCTTGGACAGCGGCGACGGCGTGCGCTGCGAGCGCATCCTGCGACCGATCCAGCGCGTCGGCCTATACGTGCCGGCCGGCTCGGCGCCGCTGCCGTCGACCGCCTTGATGCTGTGCATGCCCGCGCGCCTGGCCGGCTGTCCGCAGATCGCCCTGTGCACGCCGCCGCGCCGCGACGGCCGCGCCGATCCCGCGGTGCTCTACGCCGCGCGCCGCTGCGGCGTGAGCCGGGTCTACAAGCTTGGCGGTGCGCAGGCGATCGCGGCCATGGCCTTCGGCACCGCCAGCGTCGGCAAGTGCGACAAGCTGTTCGGGCCGGGCAATGCCTACGTCACCGAGGCCAAGCGCCAGGTCGCGCTGCTGGAGGGCGGGGCGGCGATCGATCTGCCGGCCGGGCCTTCGGAAGTGCTGGTGATCGCCGATGCCGGCGCCAATCCGGCGTTCGTCGCCGCCGACCTGCTGTCGCAGGCCGAGCACGGTCCGGATTCGCAGGTGATCCTGCTCAGCGACGACAGCGCGATGCTGGACGCGGTCGAGATCGAGATCGACGCCCAACTGGCGGTCCTGCCGCGCGCCGAGACCGCGCGCGCCGCGCTGCGCGCCTCGCGTTCGATCCGGGTCGATTCGATCGCCGACGCGCTCGAGGTCAGCAACCGCTACGCGCCCGAGCACCTGATCCTGGCCCTGCGCGACGCGCGCGCCTGGCTGCCGCGCGTGCTCGCGGCCGGCTCGGTGTTTCTCGGCGATTGGGCGCCCGAAGCGCTGGGCGACTACTGCAGCGGCACCAACCACGTGCTGCCCACCAGCGGCGCGGCGCGCTACGCCGGCGGCGTCAACGTGGCCAGTTTCCAGGTCGCGATCACGGTGCAGGAGGTGCAGCCGCGCGGCATCGCCGCGATCGGGCCCTGCGCGGTCGAACTGGCCCGCGCCGAAGGCCTGGACGCGCACCGCATCGCGGTCGCGCTGCGTTTGCAGCAGGTGGCCGCATGAGCGCGCCGCTGTCGCTGCTGCGCGAAGACCTGCGCGATTTCGCCGGATACAAATCCGCGCGCAGCGAGGCCTTGAGCGGTTCGGTCTGGCTCAACGCCAACGAATCGGCCTGGGCCAACGCCGCCGACGACGCCGGCACGCTGCGCCGCTATCCCGATCCGCAACCGCCGCGCCTGCGCGCGGCCCTGGCCGCGCTGTACGGCTGCGCGCCCGAGCAACTGCTGGCCGGACGCGGCAGCGACGAGGGCATCGACCTGCTGCTACGCGCGTTCTGCCGCCCCGGTGGCGACGCCATCGTGACCACGCCGCCGACCTTCGGCATGTACGCGGTGTGCGCGCGCCTGCACGGCACGCGCGTGGTCGAGGTCGGCTTGCGCGACACGCCCGAGGGTTTCGTCTGCGATTTCGAAGCGATCGCGCGCGCGGCCGAGCAGACGGCGGCCAAACTGGTGTTCCTGTGCTCGCCGGGCAATCCCTCGGGCACGCTGCTGCCGCTGGATGCGATCGCCGCGCTCGCGCAACGCCTCAGCGAGCGCGCGCTGGTGGTGGTGGACGAAGCCTATCTGGAATACGCGCAGGCGCCGTCGGCGGTCGGCCTGATCGCCAGCCAGCCCAACGTGGTGGTCCTGCGCACCTTGTCCAAGGCGCATGCGCTGGCGGCGGCGCGGATCGGCAGCACCATCGCCGACGCGGCCCTGATCGCGGCGCTGCAACGTTGCCAGGCGCCGTACCCGCTGGCGGAGCCCTGCGTGGCGTTGGCGCTGCGCGCACTCGACGCCGGTGCGCGCGCGCTCAGCGAGGCCAACGCCGCCGCCTGCGTGCTGGAGCGCGAGCGTCTGTACGCCGCGCTGCCGGCGGTGCGCGGCATACGCCAGGTCTATCCCTCGCAGGCGAACTTCCTGCTCGCGCGTTTCGAACAAGCCCAGTCCGCCTTCGATGCGCTGCTCGCCGCTGGCGTGGTGGTGCGCGATATGCGCGCCGCGCCGCAGCTGGGCGATGCCCTGCGCATCAGCCTGGGCACCGCCGAACAGAACGCGCGCGTGCTGGAGACGCTCGCGCGCACCGACGCCGGCGAGCGCGCCGCATGAACCCGACCATCGAATCGTCCCTATGAGCCAGACCCCGCTTTTGTTCGTCGACCGCGACGGCACCCTGATCGCCGAGCCCGAGGATTTCCAGATCGACAGCTACGCCAAGCTGCGTTTCGTCGACGGCGTGATTCCGGCGATGCTGCGCCTGCGCGATGCCGGCTATCAGTTCGTGATGATCAGCAACCAGGACGGCCTGGGCAGCGAGGCGTTCCCGCGCGAGGACTTCGAGGGCCCGCACGCGCTGATGCTGCAGGTGTTCGCCAGCCAGGGCATCGTGTTCCGCGACGTCCTGATCGACACCAGCCTGCCGGCCGACAACGCGCCCACGCGCAAGCCGGCGATCGGCCTGGCCCTGCCGCTGCTGAAGGATCGCGGCATCGACTGGACGCGCACGGCCATGGTCGGCGACCGCGACACCGACATCGCGTTCGCGCGCAACCTCGGCGTCCGCGGCTTCCAACTGCGCACCGATAGCTTCGGCGGCGAATGGGATTGGGCGGGCATCGCCCACGCGCTGGCCGACGCGCCGCGTACCGCGCGCATCCAGCGCAACACCCGCGAGACCCGCATCGAGGTCGGCGTGGACCTGGACCGCGAGGCCGATCCCAGCGTGTCCACCGGCCTGGGCTTCTTCGATCACATGCTGGAGCAGTTGGGCAAGCACGGCGGCTTCGCGCTCGAGCTCAAGTGCCAGGGCGATCTGCACATCGACGAGCATCACACCATCGAGGACAGCGCGCTGGCGCTGGGGCAGGCGCTGCGCGCGGCCCTGGGCGACAAGCGCGGCATCGGCCGCTATGGCTTCGTGCTGCCGATGGACGAAAGCCTGGCCACGGCGGCGCTGGATTTTTCCGGCCGGCCTTACTTCGTGTTCGAGGGCGCGTTCGCGCGCGAGCGCGTGGGCGACATGCCGACCGAACTGGTGCCGCACTTCTTCCGTTCCCTGTGCGAGACGGCCGGCCTGAACTTGAATCTGAACGTCCAGGGCGAAAACGACCACCACAAAGTGGAGGCATGTTTCAAAGCGGTCGCGCGCGCACTGCGCCAGGCGATCCGGCGCGAGGGCCACGGGCTGCCCAGCACCAAGGGCACGCTTTAAGGGCACTCGGCGTCGTTCATAAATGTGTAGTCAGCGCCGGCGCGGCGGTCGCAAGTCCGCTTTGCGTCCGGAATCGCGATAGTTGAGCCGATCCCAGCGTGGTCGGCGGTAGCACGAGCAAGAGGTTTTTCGTGACGGGCGTCGTACTGATCGACATGGGTGGGGGGAACATCGGCTCGGTGCGTTATGCACTGGAGCGGTTGGGTGCGTACGCAGTACTGAGCGCCGACCCCGCCACGATCCGTACGGCCGAGCGCGTGATCCTGCCGGGGGTCGGGGCGGCGGCGCCAGCGATGGCGCGGCTGCGTGAGCTCGGTTTGGTCGACACCATCCGGGCGCTGCGTCAGCCGCTGCTCGGGATCTGTCTGGGCATGCAGCTGCTGTTCGAGTCGTCCGAGGAAGGCGACGTGGAGTGTCTGGGGCTGTTGCCCGGACGCATCGGCAAACTGCAACCGCGCCAGGGAGTTCGCGTGCCGCACATGGGATGGAATGCATTGGAACGGCGACGTCCGTCGCCCCTGCTGGACGGCATCGCCGACGGCGACCGCGCTTACTTCGTGCACAGCTATGCGGTGCCGGTAGGCCCCGACACGCTGGCCGCGAGCGAACACGGCGTGCCGTTCTCGGCCGTGGTCGGGCGCGGCAACCGCTACGGCGCGCAATTCCACCCCGAGCGTTCGGCGGCGGTGGGCGCGCGTCTGCTGCGCAATTTCCTCGACGGGGTGCCGGTATGAACAACTGCACGCTGTACCCGGCCATCGACGTGCGCGCCGGCCGCGTGGTGCGCCTGCGCCAAGGCGACTACGAACAGGAAACCGCCTACGACGAAGAACCCCTGACCATGGCCAAGCGCTACGCCGACACCGGCGCGCGCTGGCTGCACCTGGTCGATCTGGACGCCGCCCGCTACGGCGGCTACACCCTGGCGCCGCTGCTGCGCGCGATCACCACCACGAGTTGGATGCGCGTGCAGACCGGCGGCGGCGTGCGCAGCGAGGCCGACATCGAGGCCATCCTGGACGCGGGCGCCGACCGCGTCGTGGTCGGCTCGCTGGCGGTGCGCGAACCCGACCGCGTCGGCGACTGGCTGCAGCGCTACGGCGCCGACCGCATCACCGTCGCCCTGGACGCGCGCCAGTCCAGCACCGGCCACTGGCGTCTGCCGGTCGCCGGCTGGACCGAGGACAGCGGCGCCCAGCTGGAACCGATGCTGGAGCACTTCGCCAACGTCGGCGTGCGCCATCTGCTGTGCACCGACGTGTCCCGCGACGGCACCATGCAGGGGCCAAACCTGGACCTGTATCGGCACGTGCGCTCGATCGCACCGGAGATGCAGGTGCAGGCGTCCGGCGGCATCCGCGATATCGCCGACATCGTCGCCGCGCACGAAGCCGGCTGCCGCGGCGCGGTGCTGGGCAAGGCCCTGATCGAAGGCCGCTTCGGCCTCGGCGAAGCCCTGCACAAGGCGCAACGATGCTGAGCCGCCGTATCGTCCCCTGTCTGGACGTGCGCGATGGTCGCGTCGTCAAGGGCGTGCGCTTCCGCGATCACGTCGACATGGGCGATATCGTCGAACTGGCCTTGCGCTATCGCGACGAGGGTGCCGACGAGCTGGTGTTCTACGACATCACCGCCAGCCCGCAGGGCCGCAGCGTGGACCGCGACTGGGTGGAACGGGTGGCGCGCACCATCGACATCCCGTTCTGCGTGGCCGGCGGCATCCGCAGCGTCGAGGACGCGCGCGCGGTGCTCAGCGCCGGCGCCGACAAGATTTCGATCAATACGCCCGCACTGGAACGTCCGGCGCTGATCGGCGAGATCGCCGATGCCTTCGGCGTGCAATGCGTGGTGGTCGGCATCGACAGCCTGCGCGACGAGGACGGGCAATGGCGCGTGCGCCAGTACACCGGCGATCCCGAGCGCACCCGGGCGCTGGCGCGGCGCACCCTGGACTGGGTGGTCGAGGCGCAGGAGCGCGGCGCCGGCGAGATCGTGCTCAATTGCATGGGCAGCGACGGCGTGCGGCGCGGCTACGACCTGGAACAGCTGGCGGCGGTGCGCGCGCGCTGCGAAGTGCCGCTGGTCGCATCCGGCGGCGCCGGCGAGATCGGCCATTTCACCGAGGTATTCCGCGACGCCGATGCCGACGCCGCACTCGCGGCCAGCGTGTTCCATTCCGGCGCGATCCGCATCCCCGAGCTCAAGCGCGAGCTGCGCGCGCATGGCGTCGAGGTACGCGATGTCCATTGAATCCAGCGGCGCGGCCGCGCGCCCGTGGGCGGATTTTTCCGTCGAAGCGCTGTCCTGGGACAAGCAGGACGGCCTGCTGCCGGCGATCGTGCAGGACGCCGCGACCCTGCGCGTGCTGATGCTGGGCTACATGAATCGCGCAGCCCTGGCCCAGACCCTGGCCAGCGGCCACGTCACCTTCTACAGCCGCAGCCGGCAACGGCTGTGGACCAAGGGCGAGACCTCCGGCAACGTGCTGCACTTGCTGGCGATCGAAACCGATTGCGACGGCGACACCTTGCTGGTGCAGGCCCGCCCGCAGGGGCCGACTTGCCACCTCGGCCGCGACAGCTGCTTCGAGCACGCGCCCGACGATTTCCTGGCCGAGCTAGACCGTCTGGTCGCGCGCCGCGAACGCGAGCGCCCGGCCGGCAGCTACACCACGCGCCTGTTCGAACAGGGCCGCCGCAGCATCGCCCAGAAGGTGGGCGAGGAGGGCGTGGAGACCGCCCTGGCCGGCGTGGTCGAGGACGATGCGGCGCTGTGCGGCGAGGCCGCGGATCTGCTCTACCACCTGCTGGTGCTGCTGCGCGCGCGCGGCCTGTCGCTGGACGACGCGGTGGCGGTGCTGAAGTCGCGCCACGGCCAGCCGCATCGGGGTTCCGAGCCGGCCTGAGCAGGTTTTCGCGTCCCTGGGTTCCTGCTGTCTGTGGGAGCGGCGTAAGCCGCGATTCGACCTTCGGCATGCGACGAGAGCCGCGACCTACCGAGAGAACGCCGGCCTGGAGCCGCGTCGGTTGACGCGTTGTCGCGCATCGCGGCTCACGCCGCTCCCACAGGAAGCGACAGCGCGCACTCGTGCGCTCCGGCACATGGATCGGTAACTCAGCGCCGCATAATGGGGCCCCCGCCCGGAGCCCGCCATGCGCCCATCCGTCACCGCCTGTGTCCTCGCGCTGGCCCTGATCGCCCCGGCCCGCGCGCTGGCGCTGCCGCCGCCGTGCAACAGCGGCATCGTCTACGAAGACCGCAACGGCAATGGCAGCCGCGACGAGGGCGAGCCGGGTCTGCCGAATATTCGCGTGTCCGATGGCGTCGAGCTGGTCGTCAGCGACGCCCACGGCCACTATCACCTGCCCGCGATCGACGGCCGCACCAGTTTCGTGATCAAGCCGCCGGGTTACCGCGTCGGCCGTCGCGACAACGGCTTGCCCGACTTCAGCTTCAACGTGCAGCGCGAGCCGGGCCCCAAGCTCAAGTACGGCGGCATCCCCGCGGCCTTCCCGAGCTGCCGCGACTACGCCCTGACCCGCGAGGCCACGCCCGCGAACGCGTCGCTGGACGTGCTGGTGTTCGCCGATCCCCAGCCCAAGACCGCCACCGACGTCGACTACTACCGCCGCGACATCGTCGAACCGCTGCTGGCGCAGCGCAAAGGCGCCGACGCGATCGCCGACCTCGGCCTGAGCCTGGGCGACATCGTCAACGACGACCTCTCGCTGTATCCGGCGCTGAACCGCGCCACCGCTCAACTCGGCGTGCCCTGGCTGCACGCGCCCGGCAATCACGATCTCGATTTCGACGCCGGCCGCGACGAAGACTCGCTGTTGAGCTATCGCCACGTGTTCGGCCCCGACACTTACGCCTGGGAAGAGCACGCGGCCTCGTTCGTGATGCTGGACGACGTGGTCTACCAGCCCGGCCAGAAGCCGGACTACATCGGCGGCCTGCGCGAGGACCAGTTCGCCTTCCTCGAGCGCTACCTGGCCGGCGCGCGCAAGGACCGCCTGCTGGTGATCGGCGTGCATATCCCGTTCTTCGACGCCGCGCCCGGCCGCGAGACCTTCCGCCGCGGCGACCGCGAGCGCCTGTTCGCGCTGCTGCGCGACTTCCCGCGCGTGCTGCTGCTCAGCGGCCACGGCCACATCCAGCGCCACGTCTACCACGACGCCCAGGACGGCTGGCACGGCGCCGCGCCCCTGCACGAATACAACGTCGGCGCCGCCTGCGGCGCGTTCTGGTCCGGCATCAAGGACGCCCAGGGCATTCCCGCCGCGACCATGGCCGACGGCACCCCGAACGGCTACGCGCGCCTGGGCGTGAGCGTGGACGGCGCCTACCGCCTGAGCTGGCATCCCGCGCGCCTGCAGGCCGCGGCCGCGTCGACCCAGGCGATGTCCCTGCACGCGCCGCGCACGCTGCGCCGCGGCGCGTATCCGGCTTTCGGCGTTTACGCCAACGTCTACATGGGCCAGGACGACAGCCAGGTCGAGTTCCGCATCGACGACGGTGCCTGGGCGCCGATGCGGCGGATTCCGAAGCAGGACCCGGCGCTGCTGGCCGAGAACGCGCGCGACGACGAGGCCGCGAGCCTGCGCGGCTACGATCGTTCGCCCGAGGCCGAGCCGTCCGCGCACCTGTGGCGCGGCAGCTTGCCGACCGACCTAGCGGTGGGCGAGCACCGCATCGAGGTGCGCGTGCTCGATCCCTGGCAGGGCGAGCAGCGCGCGCAGACCGTTTACCGCCTGCAGGATGCGAAGGAATAGCCGCATGCCCGTCGAACTGCCGACCGATCTGCCGATCGAACTGTTCCCCGACGCTGCGGCCTGGGAGCGCTGGCTGGAAGCGCACACCGACGCGCCGGGGCTGTGGCTGAAGATCGCCAAGAAGAACCAGGGCGTGGTCTCGGTCTCGTATCCGGAAGCGCTGGACGTGGCCTTATGTCACGGCTGGATCGACGGCCTCAAGCGCAGCTGCGACGAACGCTATTTCCTGCAGCGCTTCACCCCGCGGCGGCCGCGCAGCATCTGGTCGAAGATCAACATCGGCAAGATCGAAGCGTTGATCGCGGCCGGGCGCATGCGTGCGGGCGGGCTGCGCGAAGTCGAGGCGGCCCAGGCCGACGGGCGCTGGCAGGGCGCCTACGCGTCGGCGCGTACCATCGAGGTGCCCGAGGATCTGGCCGCGGCGCTGAAGAAGAAGGCCAAGGCGCAACGGTTCTTCGAGCAGCTCGACCGCACTAACCGCTATGCGGTGCTGTGGCGGATCGCGACGGCGAAGAAGCCGGAGACGCGCGCGGCCCGGATCGAGAAACTGGTGGCGATGCTGGAGCGCGGCGAAAAGATCCACGGCTGAGCGGCCGGCCTGAACGCACGCCATCGGCGCGTGCGAATTTACGCGGCGGTTACGCCCGTGCCGCCGCCGCGACATGGAGGCTTTACGCCGCGCGCGCCTACAGTGCTCGCAAGCGCGCCGCCCCGAGCGCGCAGCGAGCGACAACGTGTCCATCGTGATCTTGCGCGGTCCCGACTCCCCTCATGCCGGCGCCAGTGCGCGCGTGCCCGACGCGGTGCGCGCGCGCCTGGCCGAGTCCGCGGCCGACGCCGGCAAGACCATCGCCCTGCGCAGCTGCCGCAGCGAGGCCGAACTGGTCGAAGGTTTGTGCGGCCTGCGTTCCGACGGCGTCGAACTGCTGCTGTTCGACCCCGGCGCCTGCGCGCCGGCCAGCGAGCGCCTGCGCCGCGCGTTGGAAGCCTTGGAAATGCCCTACATCGAGGTCCACGACGACGATATGGCTAAGCCCGAGCCTTCGCTGGCCTCCTGCGGCGGCGCCTGCCTGGCGCGCGTGCACGGCTACTCCGCGCAGAGCTACACCCTGGCGCTGGCCATCGCGCTGGAACACCTGGGCTGCGCCGAATGCGGCCATGGCGTGCACGTGGGTACCTGAGCCGGGCGGGTCGGTATCGCCATGAGCGCGCATTACTACTACTTCGCCGATTACGAAATCCTGGTCGGCGGACGTTTCATCGTCTGGGGCCAGTGCACCCTGGACTACGCGCCGACGACGCTGTTCGATCCCGCCGAAGTGCTGCAGCGCATCCGTCGCCAGGCGGCGGACGCGCACGGCGTGGAGAGCGCGGAAGTGCGCGTGCGCAACGTGAGCCGCCTATAACGCGACGATCCGCCTTGGGGTAGGAGCGGCGTGAGCCGCGACCGCGAATCCGCGATCGCCGTCGTCGTCGCGCCTGCCCGCGTGCGCTCCAGCCCTCGCGCTCGGAGGCGGCGTTCGTCGTGTTTGCGGTGGCGCGGTCGCGGCTCGCGCCGCTCCTACCCGGGGTGGCGAGGGTGGGGCGGTGGGGCGGTCGGATTGCTGGCGTTGTTGGAGAAATCGCGGCTTACGCCGCTCCCACAGGGACCGGCAGGTCGGCGTTCGCGGTGTTCATCGCCTGCGCGGTCTCATTGCCTATGGCATGCACCATGCGCCCTTGGAGGCGGAGGGGGCTCTCGCAAAGATGTCCTTCGCTGGTTCGCGATCCCTACTTGGGCGCGGCCGTTCGAACATGGGCCGTAATCGGTCGCGCGCCGGCCTTCTGTGGGAGCGGCGTAAGCCGCGATTCGCGACCTGCAGGGCGCGCGATGGCCCCACTCGCGCTATTCAACAGCGCCGATCCGGTGGCGCCAAATCGCGCCGCCTACACCTCGACCTGCGCGAACGAAGTCAGCCGCGCATGCCCATGCGCCGCCTCGCCCTCGCGCGGCTGCGGGTAGTCTTCCAGACGGTCGATCAGCACCGTCGCCAGGCCGGCCTCGCGGGCGGCATCGACTTCCTCGACCACGTCGGACAGGAACAGGATCTCGCCCGCCGGCAGGCCGATCGACTCGGCGATGCGCGCGTAGCTGGCGGCTTCGCGCTTGCCGCCGATCTCGGTGTCGAACCAGCCCGAGATCAAGCCGGTCAGGTCGCCATCGTCGCTGTGGCCGAAGAACAGCCGCTGCGCCGGCACGCTGCCGGAGGAATACACGTACAGCGGCAGGCCGGCCGCGTGCCAGGCGCGCAGCGCGAGCGCGGCATCGGGATAGATGTGGGCGGTGAAGTCGGCGCCCTGGTAACCGTCGGCCCAGACCATGCCCTGCAGCGCCTTGAGCGCGGTGTGCTTGCGGTCCTCGTCGATCCAGCCCTGCAGCACCTCGACGATCATCTCGTCCTGGCACACGCCGCCGCTCTCGGTCGCGACCGCGTCCAGCCATTTGCGCACCGCCGGCTCGCGACCGCGCGCTTTGACGAAGCCGGGCAGGGCGCGGCGCGCGTACGGGAACAGCACGTCCTTCACGAACGAGATGCTGCTGGTGGTGCCTTCGATGTCGGTGAGGATGGCGCGGATGGGCATGGCGGGGCGTCGCGGCGGGGACCTGGGATTGTCGCCTCCCGGCGCCGCCTAGGCAAAGATGCGGCGGTTCACGCATCGCCGCCGGCGGCGTTCTAGCAGGTAAGCGGGCCGCCCCAGGCCCGATCGCGGAGCGCGCATGTCCATCGAATTCATCGTGGCGATCGCCGACAACACGGCCAACAGGACCATCGTGGAAGGCAACGATGTGCGCCTGAGCGGTGGCGGCGGCACCCTCAACGGCAAGGTGCTGATCAGGATCCTGCCGTCCGGGGTGGGGGCGGCCAACATCCGCCTGCACATCCGCAGCCCGGGTCCGTGGTGGGCCCTGGACGACGTGCGCGATCTGCAGCGCTTCAGCCCGCTGGTCGAAACCGCCGTGCTCGCGGTCGAACGCCTGAGCTGAGCGCGGCGGCGACCGGCTTCAGGCCGCCTGGCCCTTCTCGTAGCGCGGGAAGCGCCGGGCGATGTCGGTGCCGGTGAAATGGCCGACCCAGCCGTCCGGCTCGGTGAAGAAACGGATCGCGACGAAGCTGGGCTCCGGGCCCATGTCGAACCAGTGCAGGGTGCTGTCGGGCACCGAGATCAGGTCGCCTTGTTCGCACTTGATCTCGTACACGCCGGAATCGACGTGCAGGGTGAACAGGCCGGAGCCGGCGACGAAGAAGCGGACCTCGTCTTCCTTGTGATAGTGCTCGTCGAGGAACTTGTCGCGCATGGCCTCGCGCTGCGGGTTGTCCGGCGCGATGCTGACCACGTCCACGCTCTTGAAGCCGCGTTCGGCGACCAGGCGGTCGATGTCGGCGCGGTAGGCGTCCATGATCGCGTCCGGCGCGTCGCCGGGCTGGACCGGGCGGCTGGCCTGCCACTGCTCGAAACCGACCCCGATCTTGCCCAGCTCGCGCGCCATCTCGGCGCGATCGCTGGTGCTCAGGCGCGGGCTGACGGTGTCGTCTTCGTCGAATATGCGCAGGCGGCTCATCGCTGCAGTCTCCTCAATTCCAGTTCGCATCCGAGCAGGAACTCGAACGCCTCCAGATGGCGCCTCGCCTCGGGCATATCGCGGCCCCAGGCGTACAGGCCGTGGCCGTCGATCAGATAGCCCCACATCGCCTGCTGGTCGAGCAGGGCGTCGACCTGGGCGGCGAGGGTGTGCATGTCCTGGGTGTTGGGCAGCACCGGCAGTTCCAGGCTGGTCTCGTGCGTGGTGTTGCCGGTGAAGGCCTTCAACAGCTCATAGCCCTCCAGATGCACATGGCCCAAGCCGGCGTACAGGCGCGAGGCCACGGTCTGGGTCTGCGAATGGGTGTGCAGCACGCAGCCGATCTCGGGATAGCGCTTGTACAACTGGGTATGCAGCAGGGTTTCGGCGGAGGGCCGGTGGCTGGTGGCGACCGGCGCGCCTTCCAGGTCCACGACCATGATGTCGGCCTCGGTCAGGCGGCCCTTGTCGCGGCCGGAGACCGTGATGGCGGCGTGCTGGGCATCGATCCGGCGCGAGAAATTGCTGCTGGTAGCGGGCGTCCAACCGCGCGCGGACAGCTCGCGCACGTTGACGATGATTTCGCCGGCGCAGTGGGCCAGGCGTTGCGGGTCGTAGGGCAGGGCGGTGCTCATGCCGCCAGTTTACAAACTCTGCGTGCCGGCGGCGTATCCGCGGACGGCGACGCAGCGTTCCGGTCGGGCGGCGGGCGGCCTGGGCCGCCCGCCGGGGACCGTGGCCGGGCTCAGCGCCCCGAGGCCGCGCGCAGGCGGCTGTGGCGGATGCCGTACAGGAAGTAGATCAGGAAGCCGATCGCGGTCCAGACCGCCATCAGGAACCAGTTGTGCGCGGTCATGGTCGACAGCAGCGCCAGGCAGCTGAAGATGCCGGCCAGGCAGATCACCCAAGCGAACGGGATCTTGAACGGGCGCGGCAGGTCGGGCTGGGTGCGGCGCAGGATCAGCACGCCGGCGCAGACCGCGGCGAACGCGATCAGGGTGCCCATCGAGGTCAGCTCGCCCAGCACGTCCAGCGGGAACAGCGCGGCCAGCACGGCAATGCCGATGCCGGTGATCACGGTGTTGATGTGCGGGGTGCGGTAGACCGGATGGATCTTGGTGAACACCGGCGGCAGCAGGCCGTCGCGGCCCATGATCATGAAGATGCGCGGTTGGCCGATGATCATCACCAGCACCACCGAGGACAGGCCGATCAGGGCGCCGATCTCCACCACCACCCGCAGCCAGCCCAGTTGCGGATGCGCGGCCACCGCGGTCACCACCGGCTCGTCGGTGCCCAGCAGGGTGTAGGGCACCAGGCCGGTCATGATCGCGGCCATGGCGATGTAGAGCACGGTGCAGATCGCCAGCGACAGCAGCATGCCGATCGGCAGGTCGCGCTGCGGCTTGTGCGATTCCTGCGCCGCCACCGACACCGCCTCGAAGCCGATGTAGGCAAAGAACACCAGCGCCGCACCGCGCAGCACGCCTTCGAAACCGTACTTGCCCGGGCCCTGGTTCTCGGGGATGAAAGGCTGCCAGTTGGCCGGGTCCACATACTTCCAGCCGGCGACGATCACCAGCACGATCAGGCCGGTCTTGAGCACGACCATGGCCATGTTCATGGCCGAGGACTTGCGGATGCCGACGTAGCACAGCCAGGTCAGCAGCAGCACGATCCCGGCAGCGGGCAGGTTGGCGATCGCGCCGGTCGGGCGCAGTTGCGCGTCCAGCGGCGCGCTGACCAGGGCGGTCGGCAGGTGTATGCCGAAATGCTCGAGCAGGCTGAGGAAGTAGCCGGTCCAACTGACCGCGACCGCCGAGGCCGAGACGCCGTACTCCAAGACCAGCATCCAGCCGATGAACCAGGCCGCCAGCTCGCCCAGGGTGGCGTAGGTGTAGGAATAGGCGCTGCCGGACACCGGCACCATCGCCGCGAACTCGGCGTAGGCCAGGGCGCAGAAGGTGCAGCAGATCGCCGCCAGTACGAACGACAGCATGATCGCCGGGCCGGCGTGGTCGGCCGCGGCCTGGCCGGTGATCACGAAGATGCCGCCGCCGATCACCGCGCCGATGCCCAGCGCGGTCAGGCCCCAGGGGCCGAGCGTGCGGTGCAGGCTCAGGCCTTCGGCATCGGCGTGTGCGGCGTGCGGGTGTTTGGTCGCCCAGAGTTGTTTCATCGGATCTTCCTGTCGCCGGGGCGCGGCGCCTCCGGCGGAATCGGGCAGGCCCTGCGGCCTGAACTGTCGGTCCTGAAATGGACAAGGCCGGCGGGCTGTTTATAGCCTCCGCCGGCCTTGCGCATCTTGCTACGTTCAGCCCGCCTTGCGCAGCTTGCTGTTGCGGTAGCCGTAGAAGAAGTAGATCAGCATGCCCAGCGCGGTCCAGCCGGTCATGACCTTCCAATGCTCGGCGAACGGCTTGGAGAACAGGTACAGGCAGATCAGCGCGCCCAGCGGGCAGACGACGACCGCCAGCGGCACCCGGAACGGGCGCGGCAGGTCGGGACGGGTGCTGCGCAGGATCAGCACGCCGACGCAGACGGTGGCGAAGGCGAGCAGGGTGCCCATCGAGACCATTTCGCCGAGCAGGCCGATCGGCAGGAAGCCGGCCAGCACCGCCGCGAACACGCCGACGATGATGGTGCCGATGTAGGGCGTCTGGAACTTCGGGTGCACCTTGGCGAAGAACTTCGGCAGCAGGCCGTCGTGGGCCATGGTGTAGAAGATGCGCGGCTGGCCCATCAGCATGACCAGGATCACCGAGCTCAGGCCGGCGATCGCGCCCAGTTCGACCACCATCTTCAGCCAACCCAGGGCCGGGTAGGTTTCCAGCGCGGTCGCCACCGGCTTGGGCGTGCCCAGCTCGGTGTAGGGCAGCAGGCCGGTCAGCACGCCGGCGACGATGATGTAGATGATGGTGCAGATCACCAGCGAGCCGAGGATGCCGATCGGCATGTCGCGCTGCGGGTTCTTGGCCTCGCCTGCGGCGGTGGAGACCGCGTCGAAGCCGATGTAGGCGAAGAACACCACCGAGGCGCCGCGGATCACGCCATCGACGCCGTACTTGCCGGGGCCCTGGTTTTCCGGGATGAACGGCACCCAGTTGTCCGGGTTCACGTACTTGGCGGCGAAGGCCACGAACATCGCGATCACCACGATCTTGATCGCGACGATGATGGAGTTCACGAACGCCGACTGGGTGATGCCGACGTAGCACAGGCCGCTGATGGCGGCGATGATCGCCACCGCCGGCAGGTTGACCAGGCCGCCGGTGTAGACGATGGCGCCGTCGACCACGTTAAGCGGCGCGGCCGCCAGCGACGCGGGTAGGCCTAGCCCGAAGTGCTCGAGGAAACTGTTGAGGTAGCCCGACCAGCCCACCGCCACGGTGGACGCGGCGAACATGTACTCCAGCACCAGGTTCCAGCCGATGAACCAGGCCACGAACTCGCCCAGGGTGGCGTAGGAATAGGAGTAGGCGCTGCCCGAGACCGGCAGCATCGCCGCGAACTCGGCGTAGCACAGGCCCGCCAGGGCGCAGGCGAAGCCCGCGATCACGAAGCTGAGTACCACCGCCGGACCGGCGTGGTTGGCGGCGGCGTGACCCGAGAGGACGAAGATGCCGGCGCCGATGACCGCGCCGATGCCCAGCATCACCAATTGCGTCGAAGTCAGTGTCCGCTTGAGCGTGACCTCGCCTTGCAGGCTGCCTTCTACCGGCTCTCCCGCGTCGACGTGCGGTGCAGCTTGCACCGGCTTGGTGATGAATAGGCCCTTAGACATCAGTATCCCCAGATGATGAGAGGTCGGCTGGCCGTACAAACGGCACACCCGGCGTATGGCGCAATGGCGGGCCACCATAACCCAGCGGGGAAAGCAGCGGCAAGCGGGACAAAGTCATGGTCTTTGCCGGCATAATCCGCGTCCGAATCAAGCCGCGGTGCAGCATTTGGGATGCTCGTGAGACATTCAGACCCGGACGCCGAGCTGCGTTCCAATCTCGTCGACTATGCGCGACGCTGGCCCGACGAGGCCGAGCGCGTACAGCCTTTCCTGGACCTGCTGGACGACGCCCAGGACCCGTTCCGGCGCGAGCGCCTGGAGGGCCATTACACCGGCGGCTGCTGGCTGGTCGACCGCGCCGGCGAACGGGTGCTGCTGACCCACCACCGCAAGCTCGAACGCTGGCTGCAACTGGGCGGCCACGCCGATGGCGACCGCGACCTGGCGCGGGTGACCCTGCGCGAGGCGGAGGAGGAGTCCGGTCTGTCCGACCTGAGCGTGGAACCCGAGCCCTTCGATCTGGACCGCCACTGGATCCCGGAACGCCGCGACGTGCCCGGGCACTGGCACTACGACGTGCGCTACGTGGTGCGCGCCAACGGCAGCGAGGACTACGTGGTCAGCGACGAATCGCTGGACCTGGCCTGGCGCCGCATCGACGAGCTGGTCGACGACCCCGGCAGCGACGAATCGATGCGGCGGATGGCGAGGAAGTGGTTGGCGCGCAAGTAATCTGTCCGGCCGCGTAGCCCGTGCTCGGGCCCCTCGCAGGATGCGGTGAGCCGAAGGCGAACCGCATCGCCGCGCCGGTCCGGCGATGACGACGGTGCGGTTACCACCGCACCCTACGGCCGCGCTGCGTAATCGCC
Organism: Lysobacter sp. Root983; assembly: GCF_001429345.1. NCBI lineage: Bacteria > Pseudomonadati > Pseudomonadota > Gammaproteobacteria > Lysobacterales > Lysobacteraceae > Lysobacter > Lysobacter sp. Root983. The sequence continues at coordinate 62,044 of NZ_LMJO01000017.1, read as the reverse complement.
GCGCTTCGAGCTCCCTCCTTCGTCAAAGGAGGGCCGGGGAGGATTTGCTCTTCATGCCGCCGAAGCCCCCCAGCTCGTAGGATGCGGTGAGCCGAAGGCGAACCGCATCGCCGCGCCGGTCCGGCGATGACGACGGTGCGGTTATCACCGCACCCTACGGCCGCGCTCCGTAATCGCCGCGCTTCGAGCTCCCTCCTTTGTCAAAGGAGGGCTGGGGAGGATTTGCTCTTCATACCGCCGAAGCGCCCTCCGCTCCCAGCTCGTAGGATGCGGTGAGCCGAAGGCGAACCGCATCGCCGCGCCGGCTCGGAGACGACGATGGTGCGGTTACCACCGCACCCTACGGCCGCGCTGCGTAATCGCCGCGCTTCGAGCTCCCTCCTTTGTCAAAGGAGGGTTGGGGAGGATTTGCTCTTCATGCCGCCGAAGCCCCCCGCGCTCGTAGGATGCGGTGAGCCCAGGCGAACCGCATCGCCGCGTCGGCTCGGAGACGACGACGGTGCGGTCACCACCGCACCCTACGGCCGCGCTGCGTAATCGCCGCGCTTCGAGCTCCCTCCTTTGTAAAAGGAGGGTTGGGGAGGATTTGCTCTTCATGCCGCCGAAGCCCCCCGCTCCCAGCTCGTAGGATGCGGTGAGCCCGAGGCGAACCGCATCGCCGCGTCGGCTCGGCGATGACGACGGTGCGGTTACCACCGCATCCTACGGCCGCGCTGCGTAATCGCCGTGCTTCGAGCTCCCTCCTTTGTCAAAGGAGGGTTGGGGAGGATTTGCTCTTCATGCCGCCGAAGCGCCCCCGCTCACAGCCATCAACCCGCCCCGATCGCCGGATCGCTGACGCTAGCCCGCCCGGTCTCCACATGCCCGGCGAAGCGACGCAGATAGCCCGCATCGTGGTCCGAGCTCAGGCTCAGGTCGTACCAATGCGCGCTGGCCGCCAGCGGCCAGCTGTCGTCGATGCTGGCGCCCGGCGCGAGCGGATAGCTGCGCGCCGGCGCGCTGCTGTAGTGGTTGGGGCGCAGGGTCAGGCGGCAGGCGCCGCTGCCGCTGTTGCTCAAGCGCAGCAGCAAGCGTTCGTTGACCAGGTCGTATTCGATGCGCAGTTCCGGATTCGCGCCGCCGCTCGCGGTCGCCTTCAGCAGATCGCCCTGGAACACGCGCAGGAACCCGTTCGGCCCATGCGCGCTGAGATCGTACTTGCCCTGCGTATAGGCCTGGGCGCTCCAGTAATCCGACAGCTGCGTGCCCGGCGTCAGCGTGTAATACCACGGGCCGTCGCTGCGGTTGCGCGCGTACACGTTGAAGCCCGCGCCGGCGACGCCGGTATTGGCGAAGTCCAGCCAGTAGCGGCCGCTGGCGGCCTCGATGCGGCCGTGCACGTGCAACTGATACGGCAGCGCGCGCGCCGGGCGTTGGCCCAACTCCTGGCGCGGCATCTTCGGCTGCTTGGGCGCGCTGGGCACCGGCAACTTGCAGGACTGATCCGCGCGCGTCATGTGCTCGCGGGTGTCCGGCAGCGCCGGCCAGACCGGGTCGGCGCCGGCGAAATCCAGGGCCGTGCTGAGGTCGCCGGCGACCGCGCGCCGCCAGGCGCTGATGTTGGGTTCGGCCACGCCGAAGCGCGATTCCAGGAAGCGCAGCACCGAGGTGTGGTCGAAGACCTGCGAATTCACCCAGCCGCCCTTGCTCCAGGGCGAGACCACGAACATCGGCACGCGGATGCCCAGGCCGACCGGCACGCCGTTGTAGTTCTCGGTGGCGGTGTCGACCGTGCTCTTGCCGAGGCTGGAGGTGATCGCCGGCAGCGGCGGCGGGACGTGGTCGAAGAAGCCGCCGTTCTCGTCGTAGTTGATGATGAACACGGTCTTGGACCAGACCTCGGGATTGGCGACCAGCGCCTCCAGCAGGCGCGCGGTCAGCGATTCGCCGTAGGCCGGGGTCGCAGCCGGGTGCTCGCTCATGATGTAGGGCGGCACGATCCACGACACCGCCGGCAAGGTGCCTTCGCGCACGTCCTTGGCGAAGGCCGCGACCAGATGCTCGCCGCGCGAGGCGGCGGCGTTGGCGGCGGTCGAGCCGTCCACCCAGGCGCGGCCGCGCTTGTAGAGTTCCGAATTGCGGTCCAGGTTGCGGAAGTTCGCGAACGACTGCAGCGAGTTGTCGCCGTAGTTGTCGTACTCCTGATACACCCGCCAACCGATGCCGGCGTTCTGCAGGCGCTCGGCATAGGTGCCCCAGCGGTGGCCGGCGAACGTCGCCTTGTCCTTGGACATGTCCGAGGTCCAGTTGCCGTCGTCGGCGTTGTTCACCGCCTGCGCGCCGAAGTCGCCCACGGTCATGCCGCTGGTGCCGGTGAACAAATGCATGCGGTTCGGATTGGTCGGGCCGTGGTGCGAGCAGTAGTACGCGTCGCAGACCGTGAACGCGTCGGCCAGGGCGTAGTAGTAGGGCAGGTCGGCGCGGGTGAAGTGGCCCATGCACATCGGGCCCTTGGTCGCGATCCAGGCGTTGTAGTCCTTCCAGCGCGCGTGCGTGCCCTTCCAGCTGTGGTCGATGTCGGCCAGGCACTGCGAGGCGGTGCTGTCGGTGCTGAGCCGGAACGGCAGCACGGCCTGGCCGCCGCTCTTGGGCTGGCGCCACACCGGGTCGCCATTGGGCAGCGCGATCGGGCGCGGGTCGTCGAAGCCGCGCACGCCGCGCAGGGCGCCCAGGTAATGGTCGAAGGAGCGGTTCTCCTGCATCAGGATCACCACGTGCTGCACGTCCTGAATGGTGCCGGTCACGCGCGCGGCGGGCGTCGCCAGCGCGTTGCGGATCGACGGCGGCAGCATCGCCAGGGTGGCGGCGGCGCCGGCGAACTTGAGGAAATCGCGACGGGTGTCGGAGACCATGGATCTTCCTTGCGAGCGGTGATGCGGGGGAAGGGGCGATGCTGGGCGAGGATGGTTGCAAGGGTATGGCAGGCGGCGCTCAGGGCCCGTGGACGAATTCCAGTTTCGACAACACGGCCGCGACCGCAGGCACGTTCTGATAACGGCGTCGCAGTTCGGTCAGACGGCGGTCGTTGCCCTTGCAGGCGCGGTTGGCGCCCTGGACGATCTCTTTGCTGCGTTGCCTGTCGCCTTGCGGCGCTTCCTCGCCGCGCCAATGCTCGCAGTCGTCGTAACGCTGCAGGAAGGCGCGCACCTCGTGCGGCTGCTCGCACCAACTGGGATGGCGCTCCGGCGCCTCGCACAAGGAGCGCTCGCGCGGGCTGAGATGACCGTTCGGGCGCGGGTCGTCGAGCTTGGGCGCGCGCGCCTGCGCGGCGGCGAGCGGGATCAGGCAGAGCAGCAGCAGGCTAGGGCGGCGCATGGATCCTTCCTCGGGCCAAAGACGATGCGTGTGGCCGAGCGTAAACCCGCGGCGTCGGCGCCCGATAGCGGGGCCGTTACCCAGCGCGATAAGTGTGCCAAAAATGTGGATATCTCTGCGTCAGGGCAAGGCGCGGCGCCGACACGGTCCGGCTTAGTCGCTCGCGTCCAACCAACGCGTCATCAGGCGCCGCGGATGCGCCGTGTAGCCCGCGCGCTCGTAGATGCCGCGCGCGCGCTCGTTGTCGTCGTTGACCTCCAGCCGCAGCGCCCGCAGGCCTTCCGCGCGGCACAGCGCCTCGGCCTCGGCCAGCGCGCGCTTGGCCAGCCCTGCGCCGCGGTGCGCGGGCAGCACGAACAACTCGTCGAGCAGGCCGTAGCGGCCGCCGAACTCCAGGCTGAAGCCGAACCCGACCGCGACGTGCCCGGCGATCTCGTCGCCGCGCAGGATCAGGCGCAACCGTCCCGCGTTCGGGTCGGCGATCAGCACCGACAGCGCCGAGCGCAGCGCCGGTTCGTTCCAGGGCAGGTGCTCGACTGTGTAGAACTCGCGCAGCACCGGCATCAGCCGCGGCAGGTCCGCCTCCATCGCCGCCGCGAAGCGGTAGTCGTTATGGCTCATCTCAGGCCTGCTCCGGCCACTGACGGAAGTTCACGCAGACCGTGGTCTTGTCCAGCATCGCGAACTCGCGCGAGCCCCAGGGCTTGAGCGCGACCTTGCTGGAATTGGGATGCAGCAGCTGCGGCGCGCGCGCGGACAGCTCGCGGTACACCGCATCGACGTCGTCGGTGTCGATGCCCAGCTCCGGACGATCCTTGGCCGCGTACTCCGGACTCTCGACGATATAGGCCTTGGCGCCGTCGCGCGCGATCACGGCCATGTTCGCGTCCCGATACTGCACTTCGAATCCCAGCCCGTCGACGAAGAATTCGAGCCCGTCCTCGAGGCGGTCGTAGAAGATTTTGGGGATGAGGTTCTTGAACATGGAAGCTCCCGCTGTCGATAGTGGTCCAGTGCCCGACCGGATCGAGTAATCCGCATTACAGCGGTAGCAAGTGGTCGAAGATGTCGAAGTCGATCAGCTTGCGAAGCGTGGGGTCGAGCGCGGTGCGTGGCAGATCCACGGTACCCAGCTGGGCCAGCGCCTTGCGCTCGAGGTCTGCCCACGAGCCGGCAAGCTCCAGTTCGTCTAGTTCAGGCATCAGGTACACCTTGTAGCGATCGGGATACTCGTCGAGCTCCTCGTCGAATGAGCAGTCGAGGAAGAACGACCGCTTTCCATCCGAGGTGTAGATGGCCCGGGGTTGATCCCAGAATTCTTTGTATCGGAAGGGGTGCCACTTTGCCATTTTGTCTGGAGTTCCCGATGGCGTCGCGCTATGGGCTGTATACGCCCGTTATCGGGTCCCGAGGACCGAGCGCAACAAAACGATGTTCTCGCAGTCCTCGCTCTCCAGAACCCACCCCGCCTCGGGCGTATCGATCATGATGCCCTCGCCGTATTCGGATCGGAACCATTCACTGGAGTTCGCCTCGTCCTCCGGAAATTGGCCGGTGCTGACGATGAAGATGACCTTGGAGGGCTCTTCATCGTTGAGCCATTGAACGAGATCACCGATTTCCACAGGCGTGCTCGTTCCTGGGTAGAAGATTCGTTTCATGGCGTGTTTGCGCTGGATGCTCATCGAAACGGTGCGCATGGTTCTAAAAGCGGGTGTTTTCGCTGAAGGGCAACGGGATTCCATGCTCTCCCAGCACGACTTTGCAGTGAATGAGGTAGTCCCACAGGCGGTTGCGAAGGTCGTTGAGATCGTCATACGCGCCGGTACCACGTAACGAATCGACATCCGCCAGGATATCGTCGGCTTGGCGGCAAATCGCATGGAGAGAGTCGCCCTGAATCAGGACCCCAGGAAACTTGCGCTGAGGGTGTCGAAGAACGGCGGCGTTGCTCTGGTCGGAGTAGATCTCGACGGTGTCTGTGCGCATGAGCTATTTACCTAGAGTTTGAAACCTGCCCGCTTTGTCTGGGCTGTCAGGCCTCTTCTATCGATTCAGCCTGGGGCTTCCTGATATCGCGTCGCAAAGTGTCGTCGAAGGTGCCGAAGCAGCATAGCCAGCCGTACTGACTGAAGGAGTACAGGCCGACGCTGGCCGGATCGCGTTCCAAGCCGGCTGGCAGCGGATGCGGATGGGCCTGTTTCAGGATATGGCTGCGCACCAGGTAGTCGACCTGCCTGACCACGTAGCGGTAGTCCATGCCCGGGCCGCTGGACGTGGCTAAAATCTGATGGATGACCAGCGCGCTGCTGGTGGTGGTGAAGTGCGCCAGGAAGGTCAGCGCGCCGGTCCAGCTGCGGCAGAAGTAGATCCGGTCGGCGTAGAGGTAGATGTCCCACTTCTCTTCCATGCGCGAGGAGTGGAACAGGACGCCGTCCGTGGTTTCGCCGTCGAAGGGATACTCCAGCCGGCATTCCAGGGCGACCGCGCCGGACGGCACCAGGCCGATGTGTTCCTGTCCCAGGCTGGCGCGCAGGGCCGAGAAGGAGGAGGCGACGGCCGGGTCCTGGGTGGCCGACAGCATGGACCGGACGAAGGCCAGGCAGTCGTAGCCGTTCACGGTGAAGGGATTCTTCGGGTCGTCCTTTTCCAGCCATTGGACGGCCGGCAGCGACTCGTTGAGTACGGGCCCTGCTGCGGGCGTGGTGCCGTCGGCGCCCGAGGTCTTGCTGCCAAACATGTTGCGGAAAAATTTGATCATGCGGACTCCCCCTTGGCCAGGCGCCCGAGTGATGCGGGATAGCGACGCAACCAGGCTCGAAGACAGGATCGAGCCGCAGTCGCGCCCACGGGCGGCTGCGCTTGCCTAGGATGTATCACATAGCGCGCTGCGATGCCCGTACGCGGCGAGCCGGTCCGCATGGTTTGCGCCTGACCGGTCGTGCTATCTACGACTGGAGACGCAACCGATTGTGCCCGGAGGCGTCCTGTTCAGCGGGTGCCGCTGCTAAGAGCACTCAATCGCAGTCTTGATAGCCGCCGAAAGCGCCGCATTTCAAGCAGCGGAACAGATACGCGCTGGGCGAGCCGTTCTTGTCCAAAGCAACGAACTGGCGTTGCCAGGCATCGTCCATCAGGCCGGTCGATGCTTGGATTGGCGATATGGCCTCCGGCCCGTACGCGAGCAGTTCCTTGTGTCCGACCCGGCCGACGAAAGCGCCAGCATCGCCACAATGCGTCCACCAGCGTTCTTGTTGCCATCCAGAGAACCCCGGCGTCCGGTGCGCGACTTCCCGAACCACGCCATCGGGCACTGCCTCCCAGTTGCCGTAATCGCCGATGCCGTCTTCGTCGATGAAGCTTGCGCCAAACCTGTCGTGCGCCGAGCCGTCGGCGATGCACCACGGGCAAAGCGTCTCGTCGAGCTCAGCTTCGGCGTAGACCGGGCCGATGTAGACGTAACCCCCGACTTTGCCGCAGCAGGCACAGGCCGTGTCCGCTTCGATGATGTTGCCGGAAGCGATGGGATCCTCGTGGTATTTGAACTTGGGCAGCTCCATGCGGTGTCCTCAAGGTTGGCGCGCTCTCGCACAGAACAGCTGCGTGCGCGGATATCGCTAGCGCTTGCCTGTCCGTGCCGCAAGCAAGCCCGCTGCCGCCGCAAAGATCAGCGCAAGCGACAGGTCGGCAGTGAAATAGGCCAGGTGGAAATCGTAGTTATCGCAAGCCGAGGGCGAGCAATCGCCGCCGATTCTGTGAAAGGCGAGGGGAAACCCGGCGACTTCCTGGCCGTCGCGCTGGTACGCATGGCGCGTGAGCAGGTAGGGCAGCGCATTGGCTAACGAGGCGATGCCAGCCGCCGGCAGAAACGCTGTGAGGAATCTAGCCTTGGCTTGCATGGCGACGTCCGATGTTCGGGCCTAGGGCCAGCCGCCCGGCGGCTTGGCCGCGGAGGCGGCGCATGTCGCTGCAGTATGCGGCCGAGGGGCGCCAGCGCACAGCCTGTGTATGCACCGGTGCCGTCGATCGATTGCCTGGAGCCTGCGCCGCATCGGCGACAAACGCGGGAGCGCCGCGTCCGTCGCCGGTGCGTAGGTCGCGGCGGCCCGCAGGCTCGCTACGCGTCGATCAATCCGCGCGCCCGGCGAACTCGCCGGTGGCGGTGTTCACCAGCACGCGTTCGCCGTTGACGATGTACTCGGGGACCATGATCTCGATGCCGGTCGAGAGCTTAGCCGGCTTCGGGCGCTTGGTGGCGGTGCCGCCCTTGAGTTCCGGCGGGGTCTCGATCACTTCCAGGGTCACGCTGGCTGGCAGCTGGATGGCGACCGGCTGGTCGTCGATGATCTGCACATAGCAGCCCGACAGGTCGTCGACGATGTAGCCGGCGGCGTCGCCGATCACGTCGGCGTCGAGCGTGTACGGGGTGTAGTCCTCGTCGTCCAGGAACACGAAGGCGTCGCCGTCCTTGTACGAATAGGTCACCTGGCGGCGGCTGAGTTCGACTTCCTTGAGTTCGTCGTCGCCGCCGACGCTGAGGTCGAACTTGGTGCCGCCCGGAACCGAGTACATGGTGAAGCGGAACTTGACGTTGCCGCCGCGGCCCTGCGGCGAGCTGCGTTCGATGTCGCGCACCTGGTACACGGTGTTGTTGTGCTCGATTACGTTACCTTTTTTGACGTCGTAGGCTTTCATGGGCTTGGGATTCGAGATTAGGGATTCGGGATTGGCAGGAGCAGGTCGGGCGGCGATGGTTCGGGATGGAGCGGGTGCTTATGGCAAATCCCGAATCTCCAATCCCGAATCCCGGCTCCTGACTTACTTAGGCGCCAAACGGGTCGCGCCGTCGAGACGGATGGTCTCGCCGTTGAGGTAGGTGTTGCCCAGGATGTAGGCGACCAGGTCGGCGAACTCCTGCGGGCGGCCCAGGCGCGAGGGGAAGGGAATCGACGCGCTCAGCGACTGCTGCACCGACTCGGGCATGCCGTCGACCATCGGGGTCCAGAAGATGCCCGGGGCGATGGTCATCACGCGGATGCCGAAACGCGCCAGTTCGCGCGCCATCGGCAGGGTCATGCCGACCACGCCGCCCTTGGACGCCGAGTACGCGGCCTGGCCGATCTGGCCCTCGTAGGCGGCGACCGAGGCGGTGTTGACGATCACGCCACGCTCGCCGTCGGTGCCGGCCTCGTTGTGCTGCATCAGGTTGGCGGCGGCCTTGGCGACGTTGAAGCTGCCGACCAGGTTGACCATCACCGTGCCCTGGAACTGCGCCAGCGGCATCGGCGCGTCCTTGCCCAGCACGCGGCCGGCGCCGAGGATGCCGGCGCAGTTGATGGCGACGTTGAGGCCGCCGAGGAAGTCGCGGGCCGCGGCGACGTTGGCGACCACGCCGGCTTCGTCGGCGACGTCGGTGCGGAAGTAGCGGGCATTATCGGCGCCGAGTTCGGCGACCGCGCTGGCGCCCTTGTCGTCGTTGAGGTCGAACAGGGCGACCTTGCCGCCGTGGGCGACCAGGTGCTGGGCGACCGCGAGGCCGAGGCCGGAGACGCCGCCGGTGACGATGGCGCGCACGGTGTCGAGTTGCATAGGAAGGTCCGGGTCGGGGAAAACGGCGATTTTACCGGACTGGCTGGGCCGCCGCTGGCGCCGGCGCCGGCGCGTCGCGGCCCGGTTCGCGATAGACCACGCCGTCCTTCACTACCAGTACCGGCTGTTTCAGGGCCGCGATGTCCTGGCTGGGGTCGCCGGCGAACGCGGCCAGATCGGCGCGCAGGCCCGGCGCGATCCGGCCCAGGCGCTCGGACTGGCGCAGGATGCGCGCGGCCACCGAGGTGCAGGCGCGCAGGGCTTGGGCCGGGGACATGCCCAGTTGGGCCATCCACACCGGCTCGCGGTAGTTGTCGCCATGGCGGAACACGCCGACGTCGCTGCCGCAGCCGATCGTGGTCTTTTCCGCCAGCGCGGTGCGGAACGCCTGTTCGGCTTCGCGCAGCTTGGGTGTGGGCGGGGTTTGGCCGGGGACGTAGCCGGCGTAATACTGCTCGGTGGACTCCACCGCGGTCAGGGTGGGCAGGTAGGCGACGTTGCGTTCGCGCATCAGGCGGAAGGTCGCGGCGCTGCCGCCGTAGCCGTGTTCGATGCTGTCCACGCCGGCTTCGATCGCCAGGCGCATGCCGGCGTCGCTGGCCGCGTGCGCGGCGACCGGACGGCCGCTGAGGTGGGCGGCGTCGACCAGGGCGCGCAGTTCGGCGGCGCTGAAGGTGGGTCGGGCGCTGCCGTCGGCGCCGATGCGGTAGTCGGCGTAGACCTTGATCCAGTCGGCGCCGTGGCCGGCCTGCTCGCGCACCGCGCGCACGGTCTCGTCGACGCCGCTGACCTCCTGCGCGCCGCCTGGCAGTTCGATGTCGTCACGGAAGCCGCGCGGGCCGGGGCCGTAGCTGGCGGTGGCGACGATGGCGCGCGTGGCCACGAACAGGCGAGGGCCCGGGATCAGGCCCTCGTCGATCGCGCGCTTGAGCGAGAGATCGGCGTAGCCGGCGCCTTCGGTGCCCAGGTCGCGCAGGGTGGTGTAGCCCGCGCGCAGGGTCGCGTCGGCGTGACGCGCGGCGAGCAGGGTGCGGTAGGCCTCGGGCTCCTTCAGCACCTGATCGTTCCAGGGGGTCTCGTTGTAGGGGTGCAGGAACAGATGCGCGTGCAGGTCGATCAGGCCCGGCGTCAGGGTGGCGCCGGGCAGGTCGATGCGGCGTGCGTCGGCGGGCGCTTCAATCCCATCGGCGGGCCCGGCCGCGACGATGGCGCCGTCGCGTACCAGCACGGCCCAGTTCGCGTGCGAGGGGCTGTCGTCGCCGGTCCAGACGCGCTCGGGGCGCAGCAGCAGGGTTTCGCCGCGTGCGGCGGGTTTGGGGTCGGCAGCGTGGGCGAGTCCGGCGGTCAGGGCGAGCAACAAACCGGAAAGCGACAGGCGCAGGCGGTGGTTCATCGGCGGACCTTGCGGGGAATGGGGTTGAGGGGCTTGGCGCGGTCTGGCGCTGAAGTCACTGGATCCCCGCCTTCGCGGGGATGACGGCAAGAAGGCGGGCGACGGCAAGAAGGCGGGCGACGGCAAAAACGCCTGGGCGATGCAAAGAAACCAGACCCGGGATGACGCAGGAACGTGAAAGTCGGAGCGAGAGCAGAGGCCGTCTTTTGCGCGCTTAACCCGGCAGCACCAGCGGCGAGCGGTAGTACTGCTGCAGCTCGTCCGGCATCAGGCCCGGCGCGAACAAAAAGCCCTGGCCGATCTCGACGCCGAGCGAGAGCAGGAAGGCGCGTTGGCGCTCGGTTTCCACGCCCTCGGCGACCAGGCCCAGGCCCAGGCTGCGGGCGATGCCGGTCACCGCCTGGCAAACCGCGACGTCGGACTGGTTGTCGGGCACGCCCTGCACGAACAGCTGGCTGAGCTTGAGGCCGTGGATGGGCAGGCGGCGCAGGTAATTCAGCGCGCTGTAGCCCTCGCCGAAATCGTCGATGGTCAGCATCACGCCCATCTCGCGCAGGGCGTGGAAGGTGCGCATGGTGTCGGGCACGTCCTCGATCAGCACGCGTTCGGTGAATTCCAGTTCCAGCGCGGTGCCGGGCAGGCCGGACTCGGCCAGGGCCGCGGCCACGGAGCTGGCCAGGTCCTCGCCCAGGAACTGGCGATAGGACACGTTGACCGCGACCCGGTGTACGTCCAGGCCGCGCTCGTGCCAGCGCCGCAACTGCCGGCAGGCTTCCTTCAGCACCCAACCGCCGATGCCGACGATGTCGCCGGTGGTTTCGGCGTGGTCGATGAAGCGGTCCGGGCGCATCTCGCCCAGCGATTGGTTGCGCCAGCGGATCAGCGCTTCGACTGCGACCACCGAGCCGTCGGCCAGATTGACCTGCGGCTGATAGACCAGATGGAACTCGTCGTTGTGGACCGCGCGGCGCAGGTGGGTTTCCAACTGCAGGCGGTGCAACTGCTGTTCGGCCAGCTCCGGCGTGAAGCTCTGCCAGCCGTTGCGGCCGCGGCGCTTGCTGTCGTACATGGCGACGTCGGCGCTCTGGATCAGCTGCTGCGACCGCACCCCGTCGATCGGGGCCTGGGCGATGCCGATGCTGGCGGTGATGCTGAATTCCTCGCCGTCCAGGCGGAAGCTGTCGCCGAAGATTTCGAGGATGGAATCGGCCAGACGTTCGGACAGCGCCGGGTCGTTGCCGGTTTCGCACACCACCAGGAATTCGTCGCCGCCGAAGCGCGCGATCAGTCCCTCGCTGCCGACCGCGCGCTGGATGCGGCGCGCGGCCGAGGCCAGCAGACGGTCGCCGGCGGCATGGCCGAGCACATCGTTGACCACCTTGAAGCGGTCGAGGTCGATGTACAGCACCGCCAGCGCCGCGCGGTTGGGGTCGTCCAGCCGGCTTTCCAGCTCCGACAGCACGGCGTCGCGATTGAGCAGGCCGGTGAGCGGATCGCTGCGCGCCTGGATGCGCAGGTTCTCCTCGTCGTGCTTGCGTTCGGTGATGTCCTGCAGGGTGCCGATCAGGCGCGCGTTGAGCGCGTCGGCGGCTTCGGCCTGGGCGATGGTGCGCACCCAGAAGCCGCGCCCGTCGGCGCGCATGCCCTGCAGTTCCAGATCGATGTTGCGGCCGAACGCGATCGCGTGGTCGAGCGCGTCGCGCAGGCGCAGGCGGTCGCCGGGACGCAGGCAGTTGAGCATCTCGCCCATGCTGGCCGGCGCGGGATCGTGGCCGAGGATGCGCTGCGCTTCCTCGGTGAGGTAAAGCAGGTCCGGGCCGGCTTCCCATTCCCAGCCGCCGATCTGGGCCAGGCTCTGGGCGCGGTCGAACAGGGCGCTGTCGCGCTTGATCGCGGTGACGTCGGTGAACATCGACAGCACCTGGTTCGGGCGGTCGCCGCCGGCCGGGAACTGCGGCAGCGCGGTCACCGTCAGCCAGATCAGGTTGCGGCGCTCGCGGTGGTACAGGCCCAGCACCATGCTGTCGACGCGCTTGCCGGTGTCGAGCGCGCGCTGGGCCGGAAATTCCTTCTGGCTCAGTTCGCGGCCGTGCTCGTCGATCACCATCCAGTGCTCGGAGCGCATTTCCTCGTCGGCGCTGTGCTGGTGGCCCAGGCCCATGATGCGCATGGCCGCGCCGTTGGCGTAGATCACCCGGAAGTCGGGGTCGTGGACGACGATGCCGCGGTCGATGGTTTCCATCAGCTCGCGGTAGCGCAGCTCGGCGTCGCGGCGGCCGCTGAGGTCGCGCGCGACCGCGACGATGCAGCGCCGTCCTTCGTGCTCGAAGCCGGCCGAATGCACCTCGACCGGGAAGCGGGTGCCATCGCCGCGCATGTTGGTGACTTCGATGACGTAGGTCTCGCCGCGATTGAGCGTTTCCCAGACCGGATTGAGGTGGTCGTGCGGCAATTCCGGGTTAAGCACGTGGATGGGCTGGCCGACGATCTGATCGCGCGGGCGCCGGTAGGCGGCCATGCCGGCCTTGTTGAGGTCGAGCACGGTGCCGGCTTCGTCGAGGATGCTGACCGGGTCGGGCACCGCATCGAACACTGCGCGGTAGCGCGTGTGCGCGACATCGGCGTCGTCGCTGCTGCTGCGGATCGCTTCGGCGGCTTCCAGCAGCAGCGCGCGGGTGGCGTCGGACAGGCTGCTGTCGTGGCTGGCCAGTTCCAGCGCCGCCAGGGTCGAGGCCGCGTCCACCGGGGACGGCGACACGGTCGGTTCGTTCCCGGGCGGATGCTGGCTCATGCCGCCGCCAGCGCCTTGCCGACCTTGCTGCCGGTCTCGCGGCCGAGCAGGCCGGCCAGCCAGCGCCCGGTCTCGGCCAGCGCGTTCAAATCCACGCCGGTCTCGATGCCCAGGCCGTGCAGCATGTACACCACGTCCTCGCTGGCGACGTTGCCGCTGGCGCCCTTGGCGTAGGGGCAGCCGCCGGTGCCGGATACCGCCGAATCCACCACCGCTACGCCTTCTTCCAAGCAGGCCAGGAGGTTGGACAGGGCCTGGCCGTAGGTGTCGTGGAAATGCACCGCCAGCGCCGGCATCGGCACTTCGGCGGCGACCGCCTTCAGCATCGCGCGCGCCTTGCCGGGCGTGCCGACGCCGATGGTGTCGCCCAGGGAAATCTCGTAACAGCCCATCGCGTGCAGGGCCTTGGCCACGCGCACCACGTCGGCCACCGGCACCGCGCCCTGGTAAGGGCAGCCCAGCACGGTCGAGACGTAGCCGCGCACCGCCACGCCGTCGGCCTTGGCGCGCGCCAGCACCGGCGCGAAGCGGGCCAGCGATTCGTCGATGCTGGCGTTGATGTTTTTCTGGTTGAAGGCTTCCGAGGCCGCGGTGAACACCGCGATTTCCTCCACGCCGACCGCGCGCGCGCGTTCGTAGCCTTGTTCGTTCGGCACCAGTACGGGGTAGTGCACGCCGGGTTTGCGCTGGATGCCGGCGAAGACCTCGGCGGCGTCGGCCAACTGCGGCACCCACTTGGGGCTGACGAAGCTGGTCGCCTCGATGCTGCGCAGGCCGGTCGCGGACAGCCGATCGATCAGGGCGATCTTGTCGGCGGTCGCGATCTGCGCCTTCTCGTTCTGCAGCCCGTCGCGCGGGCCGACTTCGACGATGCGGACCGAAGGGGTCATGGTGCGGCTCCAGGCGAGATCGCGACCGGCACGGTGCCGGCCACGCGTTGCAGTTGCAGTGCCGAGACCTCGGGCTTGAGCGGGCCGAACACCGGTTCCGGGCCCTGCGCGAGCAGTTGGGCGATGTTGCGTGCGTTGCCTTGCACCAGCACCGAGGAGGCGTCGCCATTCTGAAGCGGTCGCCCGCGTGCCTTGCCGTCGCGGATCGCGGCGTTGACCCGGTCCGGATCGGGCAGCCAGGCCTGGAGGCGGTCGCCTTCGATGCGATAGGCCACCATGAACACCGCGTGCCTGGGCACGCTGTCCTCGAGCTTGATTTCGCTTTCGCTGCCGAGCATGCGTTGGGCATGCTCGGGCGACAGCACCACGTAGCGGGTCGCGCCCTGGGTGTAGCCGCGCAGGCTGACCTCAACCGCGCGCTCGTGCACCGGCCACCGCGCCCCGCATTTCGCGTCGACCACGATCTCGCGGCCGGGGCCGGGACCGTCGCGGTCGGCGTGCCAGCGCCCGACCAGGTCCGGGTCGCAGGCCAGCGTTTTCACGGGCGCGTGCTCGAACGCGACGCAGCCCGGTAGCGACAGCGCGAGCAGGACCGCGGCGACGAGGGCGGAGCGCAGGTTCATGCGTCCAGCACCACCAGCACCGCATCGGCTTCGACGAATTCGCCGGCGGCCGCGCGCACTTCGGCGACCGTGCCGGCGCGCGGGGCCTTGAGGCTGAGTTCCATCTTCATCGCTTCGATCACCATGACCTCCTGTCCCGCTTCGACCGTGTCGCCGGCGGCGGCTTTGACCACCACCACCCGGCCCGGCATCGGCGCCACCACCTGGTTGCCGGTGCCGGCGGCGGCGGCCGATTCGTGACGATACATCGGGACCGGCAACAGGCGCAGCCTGCGTTCGCCGTCGTGGACCACCACCCGGCGCTCATCCCCCAGCAGCGCGAAGCGGCGCGCGCGGCCGTCGATGCGCAGGCTCAGGCCATCCGCGCTGTGGCGGGCGCCCTGGACCTGGCGGGTGCGGCCGGCCTGTTCGATGCGGTAATCGCCGGCGCTGCCCTGAGCGTGCAGCTCCAGGCGTTCCTCGCGGCGCAGGAAGGCCAGGCTGCGGCGGCCGCCGTGGCCCAGGCGCCAGCCGTCGGCGATCGCCCAGGGCGATTCCGGGTCGTTGGAGGCGGCGGCCGTGCGGCGGGTCTCGCGCTCCTGGGCCAGCAGTTCGGCCACGGTCGCGGCGATCAGCAGGTCGTCGGCCTCCTCGGCGTCGCTGCCGTCGGCGGCGGGCATGAACTCGTCGAGGTGGCGGTCCAGGTAGCCGGTGTCGATGCGGCCCTCGACCACGGCCGGATGGCGCGCCAGGCGCTCCAGGAATTCGATGTTGGACTTGGGCCCGGCGATCTCGCATTCGGCCAGCGCCGCGCGCAGGCGGGCGAGGGCGCTGGGGCGGTCGATGTCGGCGACGATCAGCTTGGCGATCATCGGGTCGTAGAAGATCGTGACCGTGTCGCCCTCGATCACGCCCGAGTCGATGCGCACGTGTTCGCTGGGCGTGGGCAGGCGCAGGCGCTCGAGCTTGCCCGAGCCGGGCAGGAAGCCGGCCTCGGGGTCTTCGGCGTACAGACGCACTTCGATCGCATGGCCGCGCTGCACGATCGCGTCCTGCGCCAGCGGCAGCGGTTCGCCGGAGGCCACGCGCAGCTGCCACTCGACCAGGTCCAGACCCGTCACGTACTCGGTGACCGGGTGTTCGACCTGCAGGCGGGTGTTGATCTCCATGAAGTAGAAACCGCCGTCCTGGCCGACGATGAACTCGACGGTGCCGGCGTTGACGTAGTCGATCGCGTGACCGGCCTGGACCGCGGCCGCGCCCATGGCCTGGCGCAGTTCCGCGCTCAGGAACGAGGACGGCGATTCCTCCAGTACCTTCTGGTAGCGGCGCTGGGCCGAGCACTCGCGCTCGTTGAGGTGGATCACCTGGCCGTGGCGGTCGCCGAAGATCTGGATCTCGATGTGGCGCGGCTGTTCGACGTAGCGCTCCAGCAGCACGCGGTCGCGGCCGAAGGCGTTGCGCGCCTCGCGCTGGCAGCTCTCCAGATGGGCCAGGAACTCGTCGCTGGCGCGCACGATGCGCATGCCCTTGCCGCCGCCGCCGTGGGCGGCCTTGATCATCAGCGGATAGCCGATCGCGTCGGCTTCGCGATGCAGCACTTCGGGGGCCTGGTCGGCACCGGTGTAGCCGGGCACCACCGGCACGCCGGCGGCCTGCATCAGCTCCTTGGCGCCGGCCTTGCTGCCCATCTTGCGCATCGAACCGCCGGCCGGGCCGATGAAGGCCAGGCCCGCGGCCGCGACCGCGTCGGCGAAGTCGGCGTTCTCGCTGAGGAAGCCGTAGCCCGGGTGCACGGCCTGGGCGCCGCTGCGCAGCGCGACCTCGATGATGGCGTCGCCGCGCAGGTAGCTGTCGGCCGGACGCGGCCCGCCGATCGGATAGGCCTCGTCGGCCTGGCGCACGTGCTGGGCGTCGGCGTCGGCATCGGAATACACCGCGACCGTGCGGATGCCGAGGCGGCGGCAGGTGCGGATCACGCGGCAGGCGATTTCGCCGCGGTTGGCGATCAGGATCTTGCTGAACATGCGGGGCTATCCTTCCCGGTCAGGGATGGGCGAGACGAGGGGCCGACGGTTCATGCCGGCGGCCGATGGCAGACCGCTTCGATGTTGTGCCCGTCGGGGTCCAACACAAACGCGGCGTAGTAATGCGGGTGGTAGCGCGGCCGCACACCGGGCGCGCCGTTGTCGCGTGCGCCGGCGGCCAGCGCGGCCTGGTGGAAGGCGTCGACCTGTTCGCGCGAGTCCGCGCTGAAGGCCACATGCAGCCGCCCGGACACGCTGTCGCCGCGACCGATCCAGAACAAGGGCCGGCCGGGCGGGCCGTAACCGGTGCCTTCGTGGCCGTCGTCGTCGCGCGCGATCTCCAGCACCGGCACCATCCCCAGCGGTGCCAGCGCACGCGTGTAGAAGGCGCGGCTGCGCGCCAGGTCGGAGACGGCGAAGTCGATGTGGTCGAGCATGCGGCTACCTACGGCCTCCGTGCGAATCGCGATTGGGGACGCTAGTGAACGCGGCGGCGCCGCGCGCGGTCAACTGCGCGCGAGCAGCCTGCACCGTTTCTGTGGTCTGCGTGAATCAAGCCGGTGGCAGGTGGCAGACCGCCTCGATGTTGTTGCCGTCCAGGTCGTAGGCGTAGGCGCCGTAGTAATTGGGGTGGTAGTGGGCGCGGATGCCGGGCGCGCCGTTGTCGCGCGCGCCCTGCGCCAGGGCGGCGGCGTGGAAGGCGTCGACCTGTTCGCGCGAGCCGGCGTTGAAACAGATGTGCACGCCGCCGCCGTGCGCCGGGCCGGTGCCGACCCAGAACTTGGGCTGCTGCGGCGGACCGAAACCGCAGCCTTCGTAGCCGCCGCTTTGTTCCTTCGTCACCGCCATCACCTCGGCGTAGCCCAGCGTCGCCAGCACCTGGCTGTAGAAAGCGCGGCTGCGCGGATAGTCGGCGACGTTGATACCCATATGGTCGATCACGGTACGGCTCCTTGTAGCGGTCGGGGGCGGTGCGGCGGTGCGCTCGGCTCAGGGAATCCAGGCTGGCTTGCGTTTGTCGAGGAACGCGCCCAGGCCTTCCTGGCCCTCGGGCGAGACGCGCAGGCGCGCGATCAGGTCGGCGTTGTCGGCATCGTGGCGGTCGCGGTCGCCGTGCGCGGCGACCCGGCGCACCAGCGCCTTGGCCTGGGCCGCGGCGACCGGGCCGGCCTTGAGCAGCAGGTCGATCTGGCGCTGCACCGCGGCGTCGAGTTGATCGGCGGGCACCACCGCATGCAGCAGGCCGATCGCTAGGGCGGTGTCGGCGTCGAAGATTTCCGCGGTCGCGAACCAGCGCCGCGCCTGGCGCGCGCCGATCGCCTCGATCACGTAAGGCGAGATCACCGCCGGCAGCAGGCCCAGCTTGCTCTCGGTCAGGCCGAACTTGGCCTCCGGCGCGCCGATGGCGATGTCGCAGCAGGCCACCAGGCCGACGCCGCCGCCGAAGGCCGCGCCGTGCACGCGCGCCACGGTCGGCTTGGGCAGCTCGTCCAGGGTCCGCATCAGCCGCGCCAGGGCCAGGGCGTCGTCGCGGTTGGCGGCTTCGCTGGCGGCGGCCATGCCGCGCATCCAGTTGAGGTCGGCGCCGGCCGAGAACGAGGCGCCGTCGCCTTCCAGCACCACCACCCGCACGCTGTCGTCGTGGCCCACCGCCTCCAGGGCGCCGGTCAGGGCGGCGATCAGGACCGCATCGAAGGCGTTGTGCAGGGCGGGGCGGTTCAGGCGCAGCCGGGCCACGGGGCCCTCGCGCAAACTCAGCAACGGATGGTTCATCGCGGGCGGGGGCTGGCTGTATGGAGTCTGGCGAATGATACGCGGCGTCCGCCGCGATCCGCCCCGGTACGGCCGGCGATGCTAGAATGAGAACTATTCCTATTCGTGATGTCCGCTCGGACACCCCGCCGCGTCCATTGGTGAAGCCTTGAAATTGTCCGAACTGCCGCGTCGCGTCGCGGCCACGGTCGAATCCGTCGAAGACCAGGCCCCGAACGACGCGATCGCGCGGCGTCTGCGCGAGCTGGGTTTCGTCAAGGGCGAGCGGGTCGAAGTGATGGCGGCCGGGCCGATCTCGGCCGAGCCGCTGCTGATCCAGATCGGTTACACCCGTTTCGCCCTGCGCCGCAGCGAGGCGGCGCGGATCCAGGTCCAGCCCGAGGCTGGCGGGAGCGACACATGAGTCACGCCGCAACCATGCAAGCCGCCGCCACGCCCGGGATTCCGCGCGTGGCCCTGGTCGGCAGCCCGAACTGCGGCAAGACCGCGTTGTTCAACCTGCTCACCGGCAGCCGCCAGAAGGTCGCCAATTACGCCGGCGTCACCGTCGAGCGCAAGGAAGGCCGGCTGCACGCGCCCTCCGGCCGCAGCTACGCCGTGCTCGATCTGCCCGGCGCTTACAGCCTGCACGCGGCCAGCCTGGACGAAGCGGTCACCCGCGATCTCTGCCGCGGCTTCTATCCCGGCGAGCCCGCGCCCGACGTGCTGGTCTGCGTGGTCGACGCCACCAACCTGCGCCTGCATCTGCGCTTCGCGCTGGAACTGCGCGAGCTCGGCCGGCCGATGGTGCTGGCGGTCAACATGATGGACGCAGCCAAGCGCCGCGGCATCGACGTCGATCTGGCCGTGCTCGAACGCGAGCTCGGCGTGCCGGTGGTGCCGACGGTGGCGGTGCACCGCCACGGCGCGCGCGAACTGGTAGCGATGCTGGACCGCGTGTCCGAACTCGCGCATGCGCCGCATGCCACGCCGACCGAAGGCCTGCAGCCGGAGGATCTGCACGCCGAGACCCGCCGCCTGCTCGCGCTGGCGGTGACGATGCCGCGCCGCACCGCCGAGATCGACGACAGCCTCGACCGCTGGCTGCTGCACCCGGTGCTGGGCCTGCTGTCGCTGGCGGTGGTGATGTTCCTGATCTTCCAGGCGGTGTACGCCTGGGCCACGCCGTTGATGGACCTGATCGAAGCCGGCACGGCCTGGTTCGGCGCCTTCGTCGGCGGGGTCATGCCCGAAGGACCGCTCAAGAGCCTGATGGTCGACGGCATCATCGCCGGCCTCGGCGGCGTGATCGTGTTCCTGCCGCAGATCCTGATCCTGTTCGCCTTCATCCTGGCGCTGGAGGAATCCGGTTATCTGCCGCGCGCGGCCTTCCTGCTCGATCGCATGATGGCCGGCGCCGGTTTGTCCGGACGCTCTTTCATCCCGCTGCTGTCGAGCTTCGCCTGCGCGATCCCCGGCATCATGGCCACGCGCTCCATCCAGGACCCGCGCGACCGTCTGGCCACCATCCTGGTCGCGCCGCTGATGACCTGCTCGGCGCGCCTGCCGGTGTATGCGTTGCTGATCGGCGCCTTCATCCCGCAGCAGAAAGTGCTGGGCGTGCTCAACCTGCAGGGCCTGGTGCTGTTCGCGCTGTACGCGGCCGGCATCCTCAGCGCGCTGATGGTGTCGTGGGTGATGAAGAAGTGGCGTCGCGACAAGGGCGAGCATGCCTTGTTGCTGGAACTGCCCTCGTACCGCCTGCCGCATCCGCGCGATCTGCTGATCGGCCTGTGGGAGCGCGCCTGGATCTTCCTGCGCCGGGTCGGCGGCATCATCCTGGCCCTGACCATCCTGCTGTGGTTCCTGCTCAACTTCCCGGGCGCGCCCGCCGACGCGACCCTGCCGGCGATCGACTACAGCCTGGCCGGCCGCATCGGCCACGCCATGACCGCGGTGTTCGCGCCGATCGGCTTCAACTGGCAGATCTGCATCGCCCTGATCCCGGGCCTGGCCGCGCGCGAAGTCGCGGTGTCCTCGCTGGCCACGGTGTACGCGCTGTCGGCGGCCGACGACGACGCGGCCGCGCAGGCGCTGTCGCCCATCATCAGCGACGGCTGGTCGCTGGCGACCGCGCTGTCGCTGCTGGTGTGGTTCATCTACGCGCCGCAATGCATCTCCACCCTGGCCACGATCCGGCGCGAGACCAACTCCTGGAAGCAGGTCGCGATCAGCGCCGGCTACCTGTTCGCGCTGGCCTACCTGGCCTCGTTCGTGACCTACCAGGTCGCCGTCGCCCTGGGCGCGGGTTGAGCATGGACGCCGGCCTGCTCGCGCAATACCTGGTGATCGCGCTGGCGGTGATCGTCAGCGCGGCCGTGGTCGCGAAGAAGCAGTTCCCCGGCGCCGTGCGCCGCCTGCGCATCGCCTGCGCGCTGCCGCTGGTGCGCGAGGGCCGTCCGCACTGGATGCGCCGCCTCGGCCGTACGATCGCGCCGGTACCCAGCGCCTCCGGCCCCAACTGCGCCGGCTGCGACACCTGCGGGCCGTCGGACTGACGTCGCGGTCCCCTCCCACTCTGAAACCCGATCTCGGTTTCCGCTTTGAAACGTTTCGGTTTCCCCCTTTGGAAAAGGGGGGCTAGGGAGGATTTGCTCCACCGCAGTCGAAAAGCAAATCCTCCTCGATCCCCCTTTTGCAAAGGGGGAGGCCAGAGCGCTATTTCGCGTAGCGTCGCGCAGATAGATACCGGCAGCGAACAAGCTCGCCGCACGACCACCAACCCCCGCGTCGCATTCCCCCCTTTGCAAAAGGGGGGCTAGGGGGGATTTGCTCCGCCGCAGTCGAAAAGCAAATCCCCCTCAATCCCCCTTTTGCAAAGGGGGAGGCCAGAGCGTTATTTCGCGCAGCGTCGCGCAGATAAATGCCGGCAGCGAACAAGCCCGCCGCACGACCACCAACCCCTGCGTCGCATTCCCCCTTTGCAAAAGGGGGGCTAGGGGGGATTTGCTCCACCGCAGTCGAAAAGCAAATCCCCCTCGATCCCCCTTTTGCAAAGGGGGAGGCCAGAGCGCTATTTCGTGCAGAGTCGCGCAGATAGATGCCGGCAGCGAACAAGCCCGCCGCACGACCACCAACCCCGCGTCGCATTCCCCCCTTTGMAAAAGGGGGGCTAGGGGGGATTTGCTCCACCGCAGTCGAAAAGCAAATCCCCCTCAATCCCCCTTTTGCAAAGGGGGAGGCCAGAGCGTTATTTCGCGYAGMGTCGCGCAGATAGATGCCGGCAGCGARCAAGCCCGCCGCACGACYACCAACCCCCGCGTCGCATTCCCCCCTTTGCAAAAGGGGGGCTAGGGGGGATTTGCTCCACCGCAGTCGAAAAGCAAATCCCCCTTTTGCAAAGGAGGAGGCCAGAGCGCTACTACGCGCAAGAAAAACCCCGCAAGCGCGGGGTTTTTCGTGACGGTCCGAACCGCCTCAAAGCTTCGAGCGCGGCCCCTGCGATGGCGGCTCCTGCCCGGGCGGCGGCATCTGCCCTTGTTGCTGCTGTTGCTGCTGGCCCTGCGCCAGCGCCGGCGCGACCACGTGCGAGGTCGCCGGGTGCTTGCCGTCCGCGCCGAAGGCGTAGCCGATCTCGACCTGGGTGCCGCGGTGTTCGGGCCGGGCCAGGGCTGCGTAGTCGCCGGTCGGGGCCACGCCGCGGTCGTGCACCACCAGCTTGGGCTTGCCGCTCTCGTGCTCGGGCACGAACTGCATCACATGGCTGTCGGTGGTCTTGGCGACCAGGCCCTTGTAGCTCAGGCCGCGGCCGATGTCGGCGTCGACCATCATCGACGACGAACCGGGCTTAATCTGCTCGGCCAGCGTCGCCAGTTCGGCGCGCGACTTCTCGCGCTGCTCCAAGGGCTTTTGCAGGCGCTCCACCACCCAGGCCGGCGTCTGGTCGCCGAGCGGATAGCTCATGTGGCCGTCGGGATGCTTCTCGGCCACCAGCATCGGCTTCTTGCCGGTGTTGTCGTAGATGTGCGCGGTGTCGGCCTTCTCCACCGCGACCGGCAGCAGGCCCATGGCGCGCTCGTAGCGCTCGACGATCTTGGCGCCGTCGACCGAATGCCCGCCCTCGGCGGCGCGGTTCTCCACGCGTACCTTGTTGATCTGCGCGCTTTCGGTGGTCACGAACACCAGGTCGACGCCGAAGCCCCGGCCGCGCGCCTCGTCGAACAGCGCCAGCTTGCCGGGCGTGGACATCACCGTCTCGAACGCGAACGGCTTGTCGCCTTTGACCGCGGCCTTGCGCTGGTCCTCGGCCATGTTGGCCGCCTGCAGATTGCGCAGGTTCTCGTCGGGGACACGCTCCTTGAGCGTCACCGCGATGTCGTCGGCGTTGATGTAGTTCTTGGGGAAGTGCTCGCTCTGGCGGAGTTCGCGGGTGATGGTGCTCTTGCCGGATCCATTCGGTCCGGCCAGCACCACCATCAACGGTGCGTCGTCACCGGTCGGCATGGGAAGCCTCCCCATCGATCGGTTCGATCCGACCGTCCGGGTATCGCTTGACCCACACGCCATCGATTTTCACGGCTTCCGGCAGGCCGCGCGCCTGCGCTTCGTCGACCGCGTCGGTCACCGCCTTCTCTATCATCTGATCGGCGCGCTCGCGCCCGATCTGGTCGATCAATGACTTGGTCATCGGCTACGTCTCCTTGTAGGGGCTGTCCGTTCTCTGGCACCGTCGGACCGCGTGCGCGCTGGCGCAGGGGCGGATTCGGTGTGTCCTGGGCATGCTAACGCGGGCCGACCGGCGCAACCAGCGCCGGCCATGCCGAAGCGTGATCCCGATAGCGGATCAGCGTTTGCGCTTGACCGCCTTGTAGCCGGTCGCGGCGACCGCCTCGACGGCCAAGGTGAAACTGCGTTGCTCGCCCGGAAACAAGGCGCCCACGCCGACCACTTGGCGCGTGATCTCGTGGCCGTCCTCGTCGCGGATAGACAGCAGCATGGTGTACTCCCACGCGCCCTCGGCGGGCGCGTGGATCGTGCCCTCGACATGCAGCGGCGAAAACTTCGCCGCCGCCTGTTGCAGCGCGTCCGGGTCGAACTTGAGATGGTGCTTGCAGGCGGGGCAGACGTTGGCGCTGTCGAGGATGGTCGTCTTGCAATGCGGACAGGTGCGCGTCGCCCCGGGCAGGCCCGGGCGTGCGGCGTTCATGCGCCGGCGCCGTTCTCCGATTTGCCGCCGTTGTCGGATTTGGCGGACTTGTCGCCGCCGGGCTTGCTGTCCTTGTCGTCGAAACCGAACTCGACCTGGCCGCGCATGCGCGAGCCCGGCGCGACGGTGACCACGCCGGCCTTGACGTCGCCGACCATGCTGCCGCCTTCGAGCAGCTCGACGCGCTGCGCCGAGTTGATGTTGCCTTCGAGCTCGCCGGCGATCACGACCTTGCGCGCGCTCACGCCGCCGTTCAACTTGGCGCCGACTTCGATGGTGAGATCGCCGTCGACCTGCACGTCGCCCTTGAAGCGGCCGGCGATGCGGATATGGCCCGAGCCTTGGATCTTGCCTTCGATCGACAGATCGGACGCGATCAGCGATTCCTTGCCGCCTTCGCGCTCGACCGGCTTGGCCGAATACGAGGGCGCGGGCGCGGCGCTGGCGAACGGCGCGGGTGCCGGCGTCGAAGCCTGGCCGAAGTTGATCTCGTTGGCCGTGTCCGGCTCGCGCTTGAGTGCGGTCTCCGGCTGCAGCGGCGGAAGCGTCTCACGCTTGGGCGGGTTGGGCTGGTTGAAAATGGCCATGACGCGGCGTCCTCTAGTTCGGGGGAACGTTCGGGTGAAGAACGAGTAACAGCGAGGTTGAGCTTTGGAGCCTAACACGCTGATACAACGCGACCGATGTGATGCGCCTCACCAATCCGCATAGCGAAAACGCACATCGCGGATTCAGTTTCGCCGTCGATTGCGCACGACCAACAACAACGCGGATTTGCATGCTTCGCGCCGCAGCGTTGCATCCGGTGCGAGGCCAGAATGGTTCAGAAATTTTTCAGGACGATGAATAGGGCGAGCGCGACTGCCCCATCGCGCAAGGCACTCAAGGCGCGTAGATGGAAGTCGCCATCAGCGTGGCCAATGCCAGGCCAAACAGCGGCCACAACCAGGCCGAGCGGCTGCGGACTTCGCGCAGGGGGATGCGGCGCAGCGCCGCATACAGGACATCGGTCGCGATCGGGATCGCAGCGCCCATTGCGACCGCTATGGCGGGATGGTCGGTCGTGCCCAGCGTGGGCAGCACGGCCACGCCGCAGAACAGGCCGGCGAGCACCATCGCGCGTCGCGTTGCCGGCGTGCGTGCGCTGGTCCAGCCGATCAAGGCCATGCCCGATAGCAGCATCGAGACTTCCGGCTGCGCCGATTGCAGAGACAGGGCTGCGGCCAGGCTGGGCAGCGCCAGCGTCAACGGCCCGTCCCAAGGAGTGCGCCGTTCGATCGCCGCTGCCAGCCTGCGCACGCCGACATCGCCCGATATCCACAACAACCAGATCGCGGCGACGATGCCGCTTTCGCGCAAGGCCAAGCCCAGGAAATCGCGGTCGCCCCGCAACATCGCGACCAGGCTTACCAGCGACATGCAGTACAACGCGGCCCGCACGCACCCGATCAGCGCGCGGCGCCAATCCAGGCGCGTGCGGTCGGTCGCGGCCTGCCAGAACGAGACCGCCTTTGGATCCAGGCGCTCTTCCGCGAGTTCGGCGCCCAAGTCGGACAGATGACGCCACCAGGCCAGCGTGCGCGATGGCAGGCCAGGGATCAGCGCGATGAACGCGCGTCGCAGCCAATGGGCCGGGCCTTCGAGCTCGCGCACCAAGAGGCGATCGACCGAGGTCGTGTGCTCGCTGCGTAGACGTGCGATCTCGTAATCGTAGTCCTCCACG
This sequence comes from Lysobacter sp. Root983, assembly GCF_001429345.1. Taxonomy (NCBI): domain Bacteria; kingdom Pseudomonadati; phylum Pseudomonadota; class Gammaproteobacteria; order Lysobacterales; family Lysobacteraceae; genus Lysobacter; species Lysobacter sp. Root983. Next base: position 36,717 of record NZ_LMJO01000017.1, on the reverse strand, counting down.
GCTTGCGCGCGCCGCAGCACATATGCCGCCTGCGCGTACAGCCAGCCGTCGCTGGGCGATACCGTGTCCAGGCCGAAGAACGCCACCACGGCGCGCGCGTTGGCGGCGCGCGGGGGCGGATCGGCCTGGGACATCTCCAGCGCCACCGGCAGGCGTAGCGCCGCCTTGAGGTCGAGCGCGTACAGCGCCGGCAATTCGCGCAGCCAGCGCTCCAGGCTGCGCGCGGAGTCTTGCCGCGTGCGCCGCACCAATTCGGCGAGGAAGGCCTGCGCGTCGAAGCGGTCCGAGTCCCCGGGTTCATGGTCCGTCTGCGGTTGCGCAGGCGGCTCGCCGGTAGCGGCCAGAAGCGCGTCGTGGCTCAGTGTGGCGGTGAAGACGCTGGCGTCGACGGTGGGCTCTTCGACGAGTTCCTCGTCGTTGTCTTCGTCTTCGCATTCCAACGACGCCGTTGCGAACGCCAGACAGTGTTGGTACGCCTCGTTGAGGCGCTGGAAGCCGACCGGGTCTTCATCTGGCCGGGTCGTGCGTAGGCGCCGCGCATACGCGCGCTTGATCGCGCGTTCGTCGGCGTCGCGATCCAAGCCCAGTGCGGCGAACGGGTCGACGTGCATATCGGTGGCCGCTCAGCGTGCCGGTGTCGGCGCTGCGGCCGCCTGCCGCGCCGCCTGGCGGCGGTCGCGCCAGGCGTTGATGGCGTCGAAACCTATCGTCGTCGCGCCTACGATCGCGCCGATGCTAAGGAACCAAAGACCGGCGTCCAGCGGATATTCGCCGAGCAACAGCCTGCCCAACAGTAGGACGCCCAGGGCCGGCACGATCGCGCGCAAAGCGGCGACGACCCAACGCCAGCGTCCGAAATAGCTCTTGCGCGCGACTTGAAGGAAGAATTCGCACTGAGCGGCATTCAATTGCGATGGTCGTTCCCCATAACGTTGACTCAGACGATGGGCCAGTCGCGCGACCCGGCGCGACCACTCCGGTATCACGGCGATCGCGAGCGCGCGCGGCAGGCCGAAGCGGCGCTTGAGTTGGCGAATCGGCCATTTGGCATTCTCGCCCAGGTGCCCGGTGTTTTCGCTCTCGATGCTCCAACGCGCCGTACTGCGTGCCTGTAACTGCGTGGAGTCTTCATAGCCGAACAAGGAACCGAGCAGATCCAGGATCGGCGAGGAGAGGTAAGGGGTATCGTCGAGCCATAACCAAACGTGCAGGCGCTGGCCGACGTAGTCCCTGACGCCACGGTCGTTCAAGGCATGCTGCGAACGCAGCCAGGCATGTACTCGGTACAGCGATTGATCCCGGGATTGCGCGATCAGCTCGGCCTGGAAGCGCTCGTAATCGAAGTGCGCGAACAGACGCAGCGATTGGAAGGCGGACTGCACCGGCGCCGGATAATTCCCGACGCTGCCGAGGTCGAAGAAGTCCGCGATCGCATCCAGAGCGGCGGGCGACAGCGCCGAGTCGGCTTGCAGGACCAGCTTTCGGACCAGGGCGATCGCGACGTCGGTTTTACGCTGCAGGGAGTACAGCGGCGTGTATCGCTGCAACCATTGCGCGAACGTCGCTGCGGGCTGCGTCGACGCCGCCTCGAACACCGCGACCACCATCTGAGCGAGCGACACCGATTCGGCCAGCGTCGCCGTCGTGGCGGCCGGCGACGCCTGGGTCGGGTCGATCGAGATCGGGCCGCTGCTCCAGCCCGTGCGCACCGCGCCGACGGGCAGCGCATGCGCGCCGCGTACGTCGCCGCGCTGCTGCTGCAGTTCCAGCGCGGCCCGATAGGCTTCGTTCACCCGTTGGAACTGTTCCGGGTCCTGATCGGGGCGCGTCACGCGCACAGCGGCCGCGTAGGCCCGCTTGATCTCTCGCGCGTCGGCCTGCTCGTCGAGCCCCAGCACTTCGAACGGATTCATGCGTGGCCCTGGGCCTCGATCTGATCCAGGAACACGCTTAGCTGGCCGCGGTGATCGGCGATGACGCGTACATCCTGGCCGTCGAGCACGCCGCGAAATTGCACCAGCGCGCTCTGCAATTGCTCGCGCGCCCATAACAGTTCCTCGTACAAGCGCTCGGCGCGCGCGATCAGGGCGATGTTCTCCTGCTGGTCGCGCGGGTGCACCTTCAGCGCCTCCAACACCGCCAGGCGCGCGCGGATCTCGTCGGGGCTGAGCACGCCAGGGTTCTTTTCCAGCACCACTTCACGGGTCAGGCCGGTCGACAGCGCGGTGGCTTCGACCTGCAGCAGGCCGTTGATGTCGTAGGTGAAGCGGATGTCGACCGGGTTCTCGTTGCGACGCTTGGGCGGAATGTCGATGGCGACGCTGCCCAGGCGCACGTTGTTCTCCACCCGTGGGCTCTCGCCCTGGTAGATCTCGAACTCGACCTGGCGCTGGCCGTCGCGCAACGGGTAGTAGCGCTCGACCCGGCTCACCGGCACCGTGCTGTTGCGGTGGATGATCGGCGAGAAGATGCCGTTGGCGAGCTGGCCGTTGCCGGTTTCCTCGGAGGTGTTCACGCCCAGGGTATGCGGGCAGACGTCGGTGAGGATGATCTCCTCCAGCGATTCGTCGCGCGCCTTCATGCCAGCCGCCACGCAGGCGCCCATCGCGATGGCCTCGTCCGGATTGACATGGCGCAGCGGCAGGCGCCCGAACATGCGCGAGACCAGGCGCGCGGCCAGCGGCATGCGCGAGGCGCCGCCGACCAGCACGATCTCGTCGAGCTGGTCCGGACGCAGCTTGGCGTCGCGCATGGCGCGCTCCAGCGGCGCGCGCAGGCGCTGCACCAACGGGTCGCAGAGCTGGGCGAAGGCGTGCTCGTCCATGCGCCAGCGCCGCGCCAGGCCGTGCAACACCAGCTCGACCTCGGCCGGCTGGCCGTGCGCCAGCTCGCGCTTGGCCAGCTCCAGGCGGCGCTCCAACTGCGCCAGTTCGGCCAGGGACAGACTGTCCAGATTCAGTTCGTTGTCGCGCAGGAAGGCATCGCGCATGCAACGCGAGAAGTCCTCGCCTCCGAGGAAGTTGTCGCCGGCGCTGGCGTGGACCTCCATCACCCCGTCGTACATTTCCAGGATCGAGACGTCGAAGGTGCCGCCGCCGAGGTCGAACACCAGGTAGCGGCCCTCGCTGCGCTGCTGCAGGCCGTAGGCCAGCGCGGCCGCGGTGGGTTCGTTGATCAGGCGTTCGACCCGGATTCCGGCCAACTCGCCGGCGATACGCGTGGCCTTGCGCTGGCTGTCGGAGAAGTAGGCCGGCACGCTGATCACCGCCTCCTCGATCTTGCGGCCCAGCTGGGCCTCGGCGTCGGCCAGCAGCGACTTCAGGATCAGCGCCGACAGTTCCTCGGGCCGGAACGCGTGCTTGCCCAGCGCGGTGCGACGGTCGGTGCCCATCCAGCGCTTGAACGCGCCGACGCTGCGCTGCGGGTGCGAGACCATGCGCTCCTGGGCGGCGCGGCCGACGATGATGGCGCCGTCGTCGTCCACGCTGACCACCGACGGCGTCAGCAGCTCGCCGAGGGCGTTCGGGATCAGGCGCGGGCCGTCCGGACCGTAGCTGCCGATCAGGGAATGGGTGGTGCCGAGGTCGATGCCGACGATCATAGTCAGGGATGTGCGTGGGTGGGTCGGAATGAGGCAGTGCGTGGACGTCGCGTTGGTCGGGCGCGGGCGCCCACGGCGGCGCATCTGCGCGCAGCTCGGGAAGATACCCTGCCGCGGGGCGGCTCGGCGGCGCGCGCGGGCGCGGCCGGGCGGTTCTGCGGCAAGGCGGTGGCTCGCCGTGCGGAGGCGGGTAGGGCGCACGGATAGCGGACGGCGCGCGCAGGCGCCGCCGGAGTATCCCCTCGGCCCTACGGCTTACATCCGGAACACGCCGAAGCGCGTGCGGTCCTCGATCGGCGCGTTGAGGCTGGCCGACAGGCCCAGGCCGAGCACGCGCCGGGTGTCGGCCGGGTCGATGATGCCGTCGTCCCACAGGCGCGCGCTGGCGTAGTAGGGGTTGCCCTGCGATTCGTACTGCTCGCGGATCGGCGCCTTGAAGGCTTCTTCCTCGTCCGGCGTCCACACCTTACCGGCGGCCTCGATGCCGTCGCGGCGCACCGTGGCCAGCACCGAGGCGGCCTGTTCGCCGCCCATGACGCTGATGCGCGCGTTCGGCCACATCCACAGGAAGCGCGCCCCATAGGCGCGGCCGCACATGGCGTAGTTGCCGGCGCCGAAGCTGCCGCCGATCACCACCGTGAACTTGGGCACGTGCGAGCAGGCCACCGCGGTGACCATCTTGGCCCCGTCCTTGGCGATGCCCGCGTTCTCGTACTTCTTGCCGACCATGAAGCCGGTGATGTTCTGCAGGAACACCAGCGGGATGCCGCGCTGGTTGCACAGCTCGATGAAGTGCGCGCCCTTGAGCGCGCTCTCGGCGAACAGGATGCCGTTGTTGGCGACGATGCCGACCGGGTAGCCGTGGACATGGGCGAAGCCGGTGACCAGGGTCTTGGCGTAGCGCGCCTTGAACTCGTGCAGGTCGCTGCCGTCGACGATGCGCGCGATCACCTCGCGGATGTCGAACGGGCGGCGGGTGTCCTTGGGTACGATGCCGTACAGCTCCTGCGCCGCGTACAGCGGCTCGCGCGCGGGCTGCACGGCCACCGGCAGGGTCTTGCGGCGGTTGAGGTTGCCGACGATCTCGCGCGCGATCTGCAGCGCGTGGCGGTCGTCCTGGGCGAAGTGGTCGGCCACGCCGGACACGCTGGTGTGGACCTCGGCGCCGCCCAAGGCCTCGGCGTCGACGACTTCGCCGGTCGCGGCTTTCACCAGCGGCGGGCCGCCCAGAAAGATCGTGCCCTGTTCCTTGACGATGATCGACTCGTCGCACATCGCCGGCACGTAGGCGCCGCCGGCGGTGCAGCTGCCCATGACCACGGCGATCTGCGGGATGTTTTCCGCGCTCAGCCGGGCCTGGTTGTAGAAGATGCGGCCGAAGTGCTCCTTGTCCGGAAACACCTCGTCCTGCAGCGGCAGGAAGGCGCCGCCGGAGTCGACCAGGTAGATGCAGGGCAGGCGGTTCTCGCGCGCCACTTCCTGCGCGCGCAGGTGCTTCTTCACCGTCATCGGGAAGTAGGTGCCGCCCTTGACCGTGGCGTCGTTGGCCACGATCACCACTTCCTGGCCCTGGACCCGGCCGATGCCGGCGACCATGCCCGCGGCCGGCGCGGCGCCGTCGTACATGCCCTCGGCGGCCAGCGGCGCGATCTCCAGGAACGGCGAGCCCGGATCCAGCAGCGCGGCGATGCGGTCGCGCGCGAGCAGCTTGCCGCGTTCGGTGTGCTTGTCGCGGGCCTTGTCGCCGCCGCCGTGGGCGGCGCGGGCGAGGCGGGCGTCGAGTTCCTCGACCAGGGCCTGGTGATAGGCCGCGTTGTCGCGGAAATCCTGCGAGCGCGGGTCGAGCTGGGAGGTGATCGCGGGCATCGATGCGGGCTGTTCGAAAGACGCGGCATCAAACCACAAAGCGTAGGCGCCGGCCAATGACGCTTTCGCCGGCGCGCGACCGGGCGCCGGCGTACGGAGCGGGGCTGCGCATACGCATGGCACAAAAAGAAAGGCCCGCTTGCGCGGGCCTCTCGGTGTTGCGGGCTAGCAGCGAATTACTTCTTCGCTTCGGCCTTCGCTTCGGTCGCAGCAGCGTCGGCCTTGTCGGCGACCTTCTGAGCGGCGTCGGCGGTGGCGTTGGCGGCGTCGGCGGTCGCAGCGGCGGCGCCGGCAGCGGCGTTCGCGGCAGCGGCGCCAGCGGCGTCAGCAGCGTTGTTCACGGCAGCGCCGGCTTCGGCAGCGGCTTCGCCGGTGGCGGCAGCAGCGGCGTCGGCGCCTTCGGCGACGGCGGTGCCGGCAGCGTCAGCGGCCTGGGCGGCGGCGTCGCCAGCCTGCTCGGCTGCGGTCGCGGCCTGAGCGGCCTCGTCCTTCGCAGCGTCGGTGTTGTTGGTGCAAGCCGACAGAGCCAGGACGGCGACGGCGAGGAGGACGTGGAGCTTGGTGTTCATGGTTGTCTCCGGAGGAGTTGTCTGAAGGATTATCTGTGTAAGCGCGGACGTACATCAGGCAACGCCAGTGCGCGCAGCGACCCGGGCTGTGCCGGTTCTATCGTTCACTGACCACTGTTTCAGCTACGGAAAAGCCGCCGGTAAACCGGCGGCTCTTCCTGACTTGCGTACCCGATCGGTTCTAGCGAACCGAGGAGGGCATTACTTCTTCGGCTCTTCCTTAGCAGCGTCGGTCGCGTTGGTCGCGGCCGAAGCGGCGTCGGCGGCAGCGTCAGCAGCCTTGCCAGCGGCGTCGGCAGCGGCGTCAGCAGCGGCCGGGGTAGCGGCAGCGGCGGTCGCGTCGGCCGAGGTGGCAGCGGCGTCGGCAGCGGTAGCGGCCGTGTCGGCAGCAGCCTGAGCAGCGTCGGCAGCGGCGGTGTCGCCGGTGGCGGCAGCGGCGTCGGCGGTGGCCTGGGCTTCGGTCGAAGCAGCGGCGGCATCAGCAGCAGCTTCATCAGCCTGCTTCTGGTTCGAGCAAGCGGCCAGGGCCAGGCCCAGAGCCAGGGCGAGCAGCGCCTTGTTGAAAGTCATGATTCGGTTTCCTCGTCGATTAGTTAGGCAACGCGCAGTTGCGCGCCGATAACATGATGACAAGCCAGTGACGCGTGTCAAGCGGCTGGCCGGTTTTTTTTGCACAACGCGTTTTTAACTTTTTACAGGAGCTCGACCGCGATCGCGGTCGCTTCGCCGCCACCGATGCACAGCGAGGCCACGCCGCGCTTGCCGCCGCGGGCGCGCAGGGCGTTCAGCAGGGTGACCACCAAACGCGCGCCGCTGGCGCCGATCGGGTGGCCCAGGGCCACCGCGCCGCCGTTGACGTTGAGCTTCTCGTGCGGGATCCCAAGGTCCTTCATGGGGGCCATGGCGACCACGGAAAACGCTTCATTGACCTCGAACAGGTCGACATCGGCGACCGTCCAGCCGGCCTTCTCGAGCACGTTTGAAATCGCTTTCACCGGAGCGGTGGTGAACCATTCCGGGGCCTGGGCGTGGCCGGCGTGGGCGACGATGCGGGCCAGCGGCTTGAGCCCGCGCGCGGCGGCCTGGTCGGCCGACATCAGCACCGCGGCGGCCGCGCCGTCGGAAATCTTCGAGGACGCGGCGGCGGTGAGCACGCCGTCCTTGCCGAACGCCGGGCGCAGGCCCGGGATCTTGCTGACGTCGATCTTGCCCGGCTCTTCGTCGCTGTCGACCACGACATCGCCCTTGCGGCCCTTGACGGTGACCGGGACGATCTCGTCCTTGAAGGCACCGCTGGCGATCGCGGCCTGGGCGCGCTTCACGCTTTCTTCGGAGTAGGCGTCGATCGCGGCGCGGTCGTAGCCGTATTCGGCGCAGGTGGCGTCGCCGAACACGCCCATGGCCTTGCCGTCGTAGGGGTTGGTCAGGCCGTCCCAGGCCATGTGGTCGAGCATCTCGGCGCTGCCGTAGCGGATGCCGGTGCGCGAGTTATTCAGCAGGTGCGGGGCATTGGTCATCGACTCCATGCCGCCGGCCACCACGACCGTGGCCGAGCCGGCCTTGATCAGGTCGTGGCCCAGCATGATCGCCTTCATGCCCGAACCGCAGACCTTGTTGATGGTGGTACAGCCTGCCGCGGTCGGCAGGTTGGCGCCCAGGGCGGCCTGGCGCGCCGGCGCCTGGCCGAGGCCGGCGGGCAGCACGCAGCCCATGATCACCTCGTCGACCTGGTCGGCGGCCACGCCGGCCTGCTCGAGCGCGGCCGAGATCGCGGCGCTGCCCAGGGTCGGGGTAGGGACGCCGGTGAATTGGCCGAGGAAGGAACCGATGGCGGTGCGCTTGGCACCGACGATGACGATGTCGCTCATGGCGGACTCCGAAATAGTGCGGCCGGCGCGGCGGCCGGAACTTTCCGATTATGCGACCCGATGCTGCACTGCCGCAAATGCCGGAAAGGGCCGGGTTCGGGCGGGTCGAAGTCCGGCCCGGGACGGGCTGAGCGGGGCATCAAAACTGTGGATTGCGTCGCAGGGATCGCTGAGAGCGGACTAACGAAATCTTCGCAATCCCGCTCAGCTTGGTGTACGCCAACGAAACGCCCACGAAGGTAACTGCGCCCGAATGCGCCGGCCCTGGCAGCGTCCGGGTGCCCCGCCGGGCTGGCCTGAGGTCTCGGGGTAGGGGCGGCTCAAGCCGCGACCGCGTTACTCGACTACAGCGCGAGCTCGGAGGCCAGTCGCGGCTCACGCCGCTCCTACCCAAAGCTAAGCGCCCTTCGCAACCGCTCCCTGTAAGAGCGGCGTAAGCCGCGACCGCGAAACCACACACACCGGCGCAACCATGCGCCCCCAGCTTCCTGTGGGAGCGGCGTAAGCCGCGATTGCTCAGGTGTGGTTGTCGCCGCGATTCCGACGCTTGCGCGATCGCGCCTTATGGCCGAAGGAAATCCCAGTGGGACGCCGCTCCCACACACAGCAGCCCCCACAGAAAGCGGGCAGCGCAATGCATCGAAGCCGCGGCAAGCGAATCGCACCGCCGCGGCCACCGTACCCCACGCCCACTCCGGTATCCCGAAGCGGGCGCGATCTACCTCACGACTTGCCGTCGAACAACTCGCGCCCGATCAACATGCGGCGGATCTCGTTGGTGCCCGCGCCGATCGCGTACAGCTTGGCGTCGCGCAGGATGCGGCCGGTCGGGTATTCGTTGATGTAGCCGTTGCCGCCCAGGGTCTGGATCGCTTCCAGCGCCACCTGCACCGCGCTGTCGGACGCGTGCAGCAGGCACGAGGCCGCATCCACGCGGCTCTTGTGGCCGGCGTCGAAATCGCGCGCGACCTGATAGGCGAAGGCGCGGCTGGACTGCAGCGCGGTGTACATGTCGGCGATCTTGCCCTGCATCAGGCCGAAGGTGCCGATCGCCGCGTCGAACTGCTTGCGCTCGCGCACGTAGGGCAGGGCGCTGTCCATCGCCGCCTGCATCAGGCCCAGCGGACCGCCGCTGAGCACCAGGCGCTCGGTGTTCAAACCGCTCATCAGCACCTTGACGCCCTGGTTGACCTCGCCCAGCACGTTGGCGACCGGGATCTCGCAGTTCTCGAACACCAGCTCGCAGGTGTTGGAGCCGCGCATGCCCAGCTTGTCCAGCTTTTGCGCGGTGCTGAAGCCCGGCATGCCCTTCTCGACGATGAAGGCGGTCATGCAGCGGCTGCCGCTGTCCTTGCCGGCGGTGCGCATGTAGACGATCAGCACGTCGGCCTCGGGGCCGTTGGTGATCCACATCTTGTTGCCGTTGGCGACCCAGACCTCGCCCTTGAGTTCGGCGCGGCAGCTCATCGAGCCGACCACGTCGGAACCGGCGCCCGGCTCGCTCATCGCCAGCGCGCCCTTCCACTCGCCCGTGCACAGCTTGGGCAGGTACTTCTGGCGCTGCGCCTCGTTGGCGTTGGCGTACAGATTGGACACGCACAGGTTGGAGTGCGCGCCGTAGGACAGGCCGATCGAACCGGATGCGCGCGAAATCTCTTCCATCGCGACCAGGTGGGCCAGGTAGCCCATCTCGCTGCCGCCGTACTCGCCCGGCACGGTCATGCCCAGCAGGCCCATCTCGCCCAGCTTGGGCCACAGGTCCTGCGGGAAGGCGTTGTCGTGGTCGATCTGCGTGGCGCGCGGCGCGATTTCGGCTTCGGCGAAGCGGCGCACGGCCTCGCGCAGCGCATCGATCTCTTCACCCAGGGGGAACGGACGCATCGGAACTCCTGTCGATCTGATCTGGTTGCACAAAATGTGTGTATGGGCGCACAAACAGCGACGGGGCCTTGCGGCCCCGTCGTCGTCGAATCGCTTAGTGGCCGCCGCGGATTCGACCCCGGAAGCTCGGGGCCGTGCGGCCCATCGGCAGCTTGAGCTTGCCGATCGCTTCGATCCGCTCCTCGGCGAGGCGGTCGGCGGCCTTGTAGGTCGGGATCGCGTCGCGCTCGGCGATTTCGAAGATGCGGCCGAGGTTGTGATAGATCGTGCGCATCATGCGCATGGCGCGCTCGCGGTTGTAGCCGTCGAGTTCCAGCGCCACGTTCATCACGCCGCCCGCGTTCACCGCGTAGTCCGGCGCGTACAGGATGCCGCGCTTGGACACTTCGTCGCCGATCGCGTTGTTGGCCAACTGGTTGTTGGCCGCGCCGCAGATGATCTTGGCCTTCAGGCGGGGCAGGGTCTGCTCGTTGATGGTGCCGCCCAGCGCGCACGGCGAGTAGACGTCGGCGTTGACGTCGTAGATCTCGTCCAGGCCCACCGCTTCGGCGCCGTACTCGCTCACGGCCTTGTCGACCAGGCCCTTGTTGATGTCGGTGACGAAGATCTTGGCGCCGCGTTCCTTCAGCAGCTTCACGAACTCCATGCCGACGTGGCCCAGGCCCTGCACGGCGTAGCTGTACTTGCCCACTTCCTCGTCGCCGAAGCGCTTGTTCAGCGCCGCCATCAGACCCTGCAGAGTGCCGTAGGCGGTGAACGGCGAGGGGTCGCCTGAACCGCCGTGGACCTGATGCACGCCGGTCACGTACTCGGTCTCGCGGTAGACGTATTCCATGTCGTTGACGTCGATGCCGACGTCCTCGGCGGTGATGTAGCGGCCGCCCAGCGAATCGACGAACTTGCCGAACGCGCGGAACAGCGCCTCGGACTTGTCGGCGGCCGGGTCGCCGATGATCACCGCCTTGCCGCCGCCGATGTTCAGGCCCGCGACCGCGTTCTTGTAGGTCATGCCGCGGCTCAGACGCAGCACGTCGTTGAGCGCGTCCTGCTCGGTCTTGTACGGCCACATGCGCAGGCCGCCCAGGGCCGGGCCCAGCACCGTGTTATGGATCGCGATGATGGCCTTCAGGCCGGCGTCCTTGTTGTGGCAGAACACGACCTGCTCATGGCCGAAGGTGTCGAGGGTTTCGAAAATCATCGGGTGCTCCGAAACGGCGTGGATCGCGCGTTGCGCTTAACGCCAGGAATGTCTGGTAAGTCGGTGAAAAAGAAGGAATTCGCCTGCGCGGAGCCCGCGCTACCGGCGCCGCAGGGGCGACAGTCTAAAGCAATCGGGGGATACGGCTACGTATGCGTGCCCAACCGCCAGAACCGGCCCCGGTCCGGCGCGAAGATGAATGCGCCTCCGGCCAGCCCGGCAGCATCCTCCGCAACCGCACCCTGTAGCAGCGGCGCAAGCCGCGACCGCGCCACCGCACGCGCCGGCGCCACGCCCCCGTGGCTACCGAATCGCGGCTCACGCCGCTCCCACAAGAAGTGCGCGGCAGTCACGGAGTCCGCGACAGTCCTGCCTCGGCGCAGCGCCCTGCCTTCTGTGGGAGCGGCGTGAGCCGCGATCGCGTCATCGCAACAACGGCGCCAGCTCGGGAACCCCGTCGCGGCTCACGCCGCTCCTACCCCAAAGCCGAAGCGCCTTGCGGTCGCTCACTGTAGGAGCGGCACACGCCGCGACCGCGCTACCGTACGTGCCAGCGCCACGCCCCCGCGGCTACCGAATCGCGGCTCACGCCGCTCCCACAAGAAGCGCGCGGCAGTCACGGAGTCCGCGACAGTCCTGCCTCGGCGCAGCTCCCTGCCTTCTGTGGGAGCGGCGTAAGCCGCGATCGCGGTATCGCAACAACGGCGCCAGCTCGGGAACCCTGTCGCGGCTCACGCCGCTCCTACCCCAAAGCAGTACGCGCGCAGGCATTGCCGAATACCGAATATCGAACCGCCCCTCAAAACAACCGATACGGCCGCTCGCGCAGCCACAGCGTCGCCAACCATTTCTCCCCGCGCTGCACCGGCAAACCCGCGTGCAGCGAATCCGTATCCGGCCGCCCGTCCGCGTGCAGGTTGTCGAAGATCACCGCGCGCCCCGGCAGCGGTGCGACCCGCAGCCCGGCGACCGGGAACTCGGTCTCGCCGCCGGCCTCGACCGCGTTGAGGTAGACGCAGATCGTGCGCAGCCGGTTGCCCGCCTCGGGCCGGTCGCGCTCCAGCGAGCCCGGCGGGCGGTAGTCGCGATGCGGGCGGTACTCCTCGCCGGGCGCGTAGCGCAGCACGGTCAGGTGCTCGGCCTGCGGCAGCGCCACCCCGGCCGCGTGCGCCATGCGCAGCTGCACCACGCGCAGCGCCAAGTCCTCGACGATAGGGTCCAGCGCCGAGTCGCTGCTGGTGCGCTGCTCGTGCGGCATCGGCGCGCCGGTGTCCGGATGGATGGTTTGCGAACGCTGCAGCGAAGGCTGCGCGGTCGCAATCAGCAATCGGCATTCGTCCGCCGACAGCAGGCCGTCGACCGTGGCCACGCGCGGCGCCGACGCGCGCGGGGTGATCGCGACGGGTTGCAGCGCCTCCTCCAGGGCCAGCGTGCCCGGCACGATCTGCGCCCGCATCGTCGGCTGCGGCGGCGTACTGGCCGGCAAACGGGTCACCCCATGCGCGGCCAACTGCTGCAGGATTTCCTGCGCCGCGCGCGGTTGCGCCGGGCAGCCTTCGCCGCGCGCCAGGCGCTCGGCCAGCAATCGCGCGGCGACCACGTCGCCGCGCCCCGCGCCGCGTTCCAGCAACTGCAGGCACAGGGTCTGGTCGCGCTCGTTGGCGCGCCGGCCGAAGTGGATCGCGGCCGCTCGCAAGGCCGGCGGATAGTCGGCCTGGATCGCCGCCAGCAGGCGTTCGTTGCTGCGCCCATCGTGCGGCAGGGCCCTGCCGCCCAGGGCGATCAGGGCCAGGAAATATCCCGCGATCGGGCTGCCCGCCGATTCCGCGCGCAGCAGCCATTCCACCGCGTGTTCTGGGTCGGGCTCGGTGCCCACCCCGAACATCAGCATGCGCGCGTACTCGATCTGCGCGTTCGCCAGCCCGGCCTCGGCCGCGCGCCGGTGCAGCATGCAGGCTTCGTCCAGGCGCTGGCGCACCACCAGCGCGGTCGCCAGGTGGTACAGGGCTTGCGGCGAACCGCGCTCGGCATCCAGCCGCAGGCGGGTGAGTTCGGGATCGTCGGTCATCGCCGGAGCGTAACCGAGGCGCACGTCGCTGGGCAGACGCCGCGGGCGTTACGGTTTCGCAACGCCCGCGACGGATTCAGCGCCGCGCCCAGTGGCCGTCGTTGAAGCGCCAGCCCGGCCCGTGCCGGTACCAGCGCGGCGCGACATAGGCATAGCCCGGCCGCACCCGCACGTAGTGCCCGCCGACCCAGACGTGCTGGCGCCCGGTCCAGCGCCAATAGCCCGGCGCCCACACATAGCCGGGCCGCACCCGTACCCGCTCGTAACGCACCGGTGGCGGCGCCACCCGCACGCTCACATCCACATAGCCGCGCGCCTGCGCCGGCGGCGCATGCACCGTGCCCGCCGCCGCCACCGCGATCGCCGCCGCCACCACCCAAGTACGCATCGTCATGGTTCCGCTCCGCTACCGGCGCCATCCGCCGTCAGCCCAGACAACGCCCGCGTCGCGCGCACTGTTGACGTGGCCCGCACCGCGATTCAGTGCCACGCCAGCTAGCTGAAGCCCAGCTCGCTGCGCGTGAACGGCTCTGGCTGTGGCGCGGGCTCCAGCTCTCTGTGGGAGCGGCGTGAGCCGTGATCGGTGTGCGGTGTCGCAGCCAATCGCCACGTGGCGCCGGCGTGTGCGGTGGCGAATCGCGGCTCACGCCGCTCCCACAGAAAGCAGAAAGCTCAAGGGCGGCCGCCTCGTCCAGCGCCCCCCCATACCCGCCCGCACGTCCCCGGCCTCCAGCCCCGCCACCCCCGCGCGCTACAATGCGCGCTATCCGTTTTTCGTATTGAGCGCGCCATGAGCACTCCCGTTGCCGTAGTCCCCGCCGCCCAGACCGACGCCACCCCGTTGCGCTTCGTCACCGCCGCCAGCCTGTTCGACGGCCACGACGCCGCGATCAACATCATGCGGCGCCTGATCCAGGGGCAGGGCGCGGAAGTGGTCCATCTGGGCCATAACCGCTCGGTCGAGGACGTGGTGCGCGCCGCCCTGCAGGAAGACGCCGACGGCATCGCCCTGTCCAGCTACCAGGGCGGCCACGTCGAGTACTTCAAGTACATGGTCGACATGCTCAAGGAGCGCGGCGCCGGCCACATCCGCGTGTTCGGCGGCGGTGGCGGCACCATCACCCCCGAGGAAATCCGCGAGCTGCAGGCCTACGGCGTGGAGCGCATCTACCACCCCAACGACGGCATGCACATGGGGCTGGTGGCGATGATCGAGGACGTGATCCGGCGCGCCAACGAAGGCCGCATCGCCGATACCGCGCCCGACAAGCCGGCCGCCATCGACGACGAGATCACCATCGGCAAGACCCTGTCGGCGATCGAAGAAGGCCTGCTCGACGAAACCCAGCTCGCCCACCTGCGCAAGCAATGGCAGCTGTCCGGCGGCAAGACCCCGGTGGTCGGCATCACCGGCACCGGCGGCGCCGGCAAGTCCTCGGTCACCGACGAACTGCTCAATCGCTTCCTGGCCAATTTCCCCGAGATGCGCATCGCGGTGATCTCGGTCGACCCGACCCGTCGCCGCACCGGCGGCGCCTTGCTCGGCGACCGCATCCGCATGAACTCGCTGCGCAGCCCGCGCGTCTACATGCGCTCCATGGCCACCCGCCGCCAGCACGTGGCCACCAACGCCGTGCTCAAGGACTGCATCGCTTTCCTCAAGGGCCTGGGTTACGACCTGGTCATCGTCGAGACCGCCGGCATCGGTCAGAGCGACTCGGAGATCGTCGACCTGGTCGACTTCCCCATGTACGTCATGACCAGCGACTTCGGCGCGCCCAGCCAGTTGGAAAAGATCGACATGCTCGACTACGCCGAGCTGGTCGTGCTCAACAAGTTCGACAAGCGCGGCGCCGAAGACGCGCTGCGCGACGTGCGCAAGCAGTGGAAGCGCAACCGCGTCGCCTTCACCACCAAGGACGAAGACATCCCGGTCTACCCGACCATCGCCAGCCAGTTCAACGACCCCGGCATCAGCTGGATGTTCGCCAACCTGTGCCGCCTGCTGCGCGAGAAGCTGTCGCTACCGGCGCAGCGCTGGACCCCGGACGTCAACACCGACCTCAAGGAACCGCGCGCCACCGTGCTGATCCCGGGCGCGCGCGTGCGCTACCTGGCCGAGATCGCCGAACAGGGCAGGGCGATCAACCGCCAGATCGAAACCCAGGCCGAGATTGCCGATCGCGTCCAATCGTATTGGCAGTCGCTGCACGATCTGGGCGACGAAGCCCTGCCCAAGCAATTGGATCTCTACGCAGCCGATGCCCTTCTCCCGCCTGCGGGAGAAGGTGCCCGCAGGGCGGATGAGGGCGCTCTTGCCGTCGACCGCACCCTGTTGACCCTGCGCCAGCGCTACAACGACGCCGTCCAATCGCTCACCTCCGAAGCCCTCAAGCTGCTGCGCGACTGGCCCGCGCGCCTGAAGTCGATCACCGACGAGGTCAACGAGTACAAGGTCCGCGACAAGACCATCCGCGTCGAGAACTACCGCGACTCGCTCAGCCACCAGAAGATCCCCAAGATCGCCGCGCCCACCTACAAGAGCTGGGGCGAGTTGCTGACCTTCCTGCAGAAGGAAAACCTGCCGGGCTACTACCCCTACACCGGCGGCGTGTATCCCTACCGCCGCACCGGCGAAGACCCGATCCGCATGTTCGCCGGCGAAGGCACGCCCGAGCGCACCAACCGCCGCTTCCATTACCTGTCCGTGGGCCAGCCGGCCGCGCGCCTGTCCACCGCCTTCGACAGCGTCACCCTGTACGGCGAAGACCCGGCCGTGCGCCCGGACATCTTCGGCAAGATCGGCAACTCCGGCGTCAACATCGCGTCCTTGGACGACATGAAGAAGCTGTACTCCGGCTTCGACCTGTGCGCCCCGACCACCTCGGTGTCGATGACCATCAACGGCCCCGCGCCGATGCTGCTGGCGATGTTCATGAACACCGCCATCGACCAGCAGGTCGAGAAGTACCTGCGCGAGGACGGCGCGCGCTGGGACGCCGCCCACGACGCCATCGAAAAGCTGTACGAAGGCAAGCAGCGCCCGCAGTACGGCGGCCTGCTGCCGGAAACCAACGACGGCCTCGGCCTGGGCCTGCTCGGCGTCACCGGCAACCAGGTCGTCGATGCGGAGACCTACGAAGCCATCAAGACCCGGACCCTGGCCACCGTGCGCGGCACCGTTCAGGCCGACATCCTCAAGGAAGACCAGGCCCAGAACACCTGCATCTTCAGCACCGAGTTCGCCCTGCGCATGATGGGCGACATCCAGCAGTACTTCGTCGACAACAACGTCCGCAACTTCTACTCGGTGTCGATCTCGGGCTACCACATCGCCGAAGCCGGCGCCAACCCGATCAGCCAGCTCGCCTTCACCCTCAGCAACGGCTTCACCATCGTCGAGTACTACCTCGCGCGCGGCATGAAGATCGACGACTTCGCGCCCAACCTGTCGTTCTTCTTCAGCAACGGCATGGACCCGGAATACACCGTGATCGGCCGCGTCGCCCGCCGCATCTGGGCCCGCGCCATGCGCGAGCGCTACGGCGCCGACCCGCGCAGCCAGATGATGAAGTACCACATCCAAACCTCGGGCCGTTCCCTGCACGCCCAGGAAATCCAGTTCAACGACATCCGCACCACGTTGCAGGCCCTGTACGCGCTGTTCGACAACTGCAACAGCCTGCACACCAACGCCTACGACGAAGCCATCACCACCCCGACCGAAGAGTCGGTGCGCCGCGCCGTGGCGATCCAGATGATCATCAACAAAGAGCTGGGCCTGAACTTCAACGAGAACCCCTGGCAGGGCAGCTTCGCCGTCGACTACCTCACCGACATCGTCGAAGAGGCCGTCTATAAGGAGTTCGAGGCCATCAGCGAACGTGGCGGCGTGCTCGGCGCCATGGACACCATGTACCAGCGCGGCAAGATCCAGGAAGAGTCGCTGTACTACGAACACAAGAAGCACGACGGCTCGCTGCCGCTGGTCGGCGTCAACACCTTCCTGCCCAAGGACCACGGCGGCGACATCGTCACCGAGATCGAACTGATCCGCTCCACCGAAGGCGAGAAGGGCCAGCAGATCGACAACGTGCTGGCTTACCAGACTGGCCGCAACGCCTACGCCGCCGACGGCCTCAAGGGCCTGCAGTCCGCCGCGCGCGAGCGCAAGAACGTGTTCGCCAGCCTGATGGAAGCGGTCAAGACCCACAGCCTGGGCCAGATCAGCCACGCGCTGTACGACGTGGGTGGCGAGTACCGCCGCAATATGTAAGGTCGCGTGGGCGCGGGAGCTTTGCCGCGCCCGCCCGTAGTGCCGGCGCTGACGCGCGCCGGTGTTCGATGCGCCGGGGGGACGCATCTGCTCGGCTCCCTCGGCATGAATGCGATTCGTCCAGGGGGAGTTCGAGTGCGAGCCATATTGTTTGCGATGGGCCTGATGCTGGCGCTGCCGGCAACCGCCAAAGAGAAACCGCAGGTGCCGGCCGAGTTGGCGCCTACGCACGGTTATGTCTATGTGGCCTTTCCGAAGGGCGGCGGCGAAGCGATCACTGTCGCTCCGGTGGCGGGTGGCAAGGATGTGGTGATCGACACGCCGGCGGCTACGACGTCGTTGCCCGCCGCGCATGCATTCGCGAAGTGGCTGCCCGCGGGCCGGTACAAGATCAAACTCTGGGGTGTGCTCAAGTGGCCGATCACGCCTGCATTCGGCCCGCCAGACAAGCCTGCGTCCGATTGGCCGGACGGGTTGGAGTTCGATGTCCAGGCTGGGCGAGTGACGGACCTGGGCGACCTGATGCCGGTGAATGTGGGCGGGTACCAATTCGTCGTGGTGCCGGTGCCGCATCCGGAGCATGCGGGATCGCTGGCGGAAGCCATCAAGCCGATCGCGGCGGTGCTGAAGGACCCAACCCCCGTTCCGTACACGATGACTTCGGTATCCGGGGCTATCACGATCCAGCAGCAGAGCTCGGGCCTGGGTTTGATCGCCGACTTGCTGCTAGCTCACGATCGCAAGGTCAACAAGCCCTCCACACAGGACGCGCTGATCGCCGCCAAGGACCCCAAGGAGTTCCTGCGCCTGCTCCGTGGCATTACGCCGCCGCTGCAGGACGAGCCTGCGAGGCTCGACGACGGCACGCTGTACTTCCCCGCGGACCTTGGACAGTTGCGTAAGCGCACGCCGGACGGTCAGTGGAGCAGCCTGGGCATGGACACGCTGCGCCAGATATTGGCGGTGGAGTACGCGAATGGTCGCCTGATCGCCGGCAGCGACGACGGCCACCTGCGCGCCAGCCGCGACGGCGGCGCGACCTGGACGGAGCTGAAGGCCCTGGGCCGTCTGGAATCCATCATCGACATCGACCACGCCGACGGCACCTGGATCGTCACCTCCACCGAAAAGTTCGAGGATTCCAAGGCCCCGCGCGGCAACGGGCTGGTGGCCGCCGCGAGAGGCACGCCCTCGGTGCGCCTGCGCGTCTACACCGGGCGCAGCGACGATCTCGCCGACCTGGCCCTGTCCAAGGAATTCGTCCTGGCGCCCAAGGATCAGGCCGGTTGGCTCGGCGCGCGCGGGCAGTTGGCGGGCGGACGCTACTACGTCCTGGCCGGTACGGCCCTGCAGCGGCTGGATCTGGCCAGCGGGCAGTGGAAGACCATCACCCCCGGCGCGCGCATTTCCTCCCATCGCATCGATCCGACCACCGGCGTGGTGAGCGCGCTTTGGAGCCAGGGCGCCTTCTCCAAGGTCCATATCTCCTCCGACCACGGCGACACCTGGACCCAGATCGGCCGTCCGCCCTACATCATCCACGACGTGCAGATGGACAGCGCCGACCGCGGCTGGGCCAGCCGCTGGAACATGAATGCCTTCAGCGGCGTGTGGGAGACCTACACCTTCGTGCCGGCCAAGAACGACTGGGACAAATCGGGCGAGGCGCCGTTCAATTGCCGCCTGATGCGCATCGCCCCGGACTTGCCGGTGCTGTGCTTCGCGCCGGATGCCAGCATCCTCGGCCTGCATGACGGTAAATGGGAAGCGGAGTTCTCCGCGCTGTAATGGCTGCCGCAAACGCGCAGGACTGGCGTTGCAGCTGGGCCGGGTTCCGTCGCCACGCGGCGGAACCCCGACTTGAACGTGGACCGCACACCGGCGCCGACCCGCCGGCGCGCGCGCACGCCGGATAATGCGCCGTCACCGCACCCAGCCGCCTTCGCTTACGCGATAAGGCTCACCAATCCGTCGGCGCGTAGTCCTTCAGGAACTGCCCCCACACATGCTCACCGGTGTTGAACCCGTGGATGATCGGGTCGACGATCCGCGCGGCGCCATCGACGATGTCCAGCGGCGGATGGAAGCGTTCCTCGACGATCTTGCGCGCGGCGATTTCGACCGGATCCTCGTCGGTCACCCAGCCGGTGTCGACGCTGTTCATGTGGATGCCGTCGCCGTGATAATCGGCGGCCGCGGTGCGCGTCATCATGTTGAGCGCGGCCTTGGCCATGTTGGTGTGCGGGTGTTTGGTGGTCTTGAAGTTGCGGTAGAACTGGCCTTCGACAGCCGAGACATTGACGATGTGCTTGTCGCGCGCGGGCTGTGCGCCCTCGGGTTCGCGCAGCATCAGCGGCTTCAGGCGCGCGTTGACGATGAAGGGCGCGACCGCGTTGACCAGTTGCGTCTCCAGCAACTCCACCGACGGCACTTCGTCCATCTGCAGGCGCCATGAATTGCGCCCGCGCAGATCGACCTGCTGCAAATCCTGGTCGAGTCGGCCTTCGGGGAACAGGTGGGTCTGACCGAGCAGCTCATCGGGCAGCAGCGGTACTTGCGAGAGCTCGGCGGCACGGGCGAGGCCCATCGCGCCCAGGTCGGAGCGGCTGGCTTGCAGCCCGGTCGCCTCGGCACCTGGCAACAAGTCGCTGCTGCGCAGGCCCTGGTACTGGCCGATCAACTTGCGCACGTGCTCGGGCAGGGTCTGCAAGGCGGCGGTCTCGCCGGCCATCATGTGCGCATAGAACGCCGGTGGGCGGCGCACGGTCTGGCAGGCATTGTTGATGATGAAGTCCAGGCGCTCGCGCGTGGCCAGCAGCTGGGTGCAGAACGCTTCCACGCTGGGGGTGTGGCGCAGGTCCAGTCCGAACACTTCCAGCCGATCGCCCCATTCGCCGAAATCCGGCTCGGCGGCGTAGCGCGCGGCCGAATCGCGCGGGAAGCGGGTGGTCACGATCAGGGACGCGCCCGCGCGCAGCAATTTCAAACCGGCCTGGTAGCCGATCTTGACGCGCCCGCCGGTCAGCAGCGCCACGCGTCCGCGCAGGTCGGCGGTTTCGGTGCGCTTGAAGAAATTCAGTTCCGCGCAGGGCGGGCACAGCTGATCGTAGAAGTGATGGATGCGCGTGTATTTCTGCTTGCACACATAGCAATGCAGCAGTTCCGGCGACTCGTTATGGCCCACCGGATCGGTCGCACGGTTGCTGGGGTCGTGCAGGCCGGGGGCCTGCGGCGGGAAATAGTTGGGCGTGGTGAACACCGGCTTGCGGCGCAGGGTGCGGATGCCCGTCTGATCCAGCAGCGCCTCGGTTGCGCGGGCTTTCTCCTGCGCCCGTTCGCGCGCCTGATCCTTGGACTTGCGTCGCCGCGCCCGCGGCTCGGGGTGGTGAACCAGCGCGATCGCCTGCATCAAGCGCTCGCGTTCGTCCGCGGGCAGCGCATCGAGCAGGCTACGGTCGGCGATGATTGCTTCCAGCAGCGCCAGGGTGGCCCGCAGGCGATCGCCGGACAGGGCAGCCTCGGTGTCGCAGGCCGGCGAGAGGGGCGGGGTAGGTGCAGCGTTGGTGTTCAAGGACAGGTCCGTGTTGCATGCCGAAACGGTGGCAAAGGGTACGGGAAAAGCGGGCTGCGGTGATTTATTCGCCAAAATAGTGCGGCAGCCGGGCCCTGAACGCGATCGCACGCTCGGCCTGATTGCGATCCCAGCGCTCAGGCCGCTTTCCGGGGGCTGAGCGAAGCACGGCGGCCGCCAGTCGCCGGGTTCCCGGCGCGTCCCTGACCCCGGCTGCCCGATAATGCGCCCATGACCATCGTTCTCACCGACTTCGCCCGCCCGCGCCTGTTCCCGCGCGAACCGCGCCGCAACACCATCCAGGACTGCACGCCCGAGCAGTTCGAGCGCCACCTCAACGAGGTCACGCCGCTGCAGGTGCTGGACGGCTACGCGCCGTTCTGCAAACTGCACGTGCACCGCAACTGGACCTCGACGCGCTGCCTGGCCGTGCCCATCACCGAGGCCAACCGCCACCTGCTGCGCACCGACTACGACGCGCGCACCAAGGACGAACTGCCCGTGCTGGTGCGCTGGTTCGAAGGCCTGGACCCGCCCGTGGCCGACTACCTCATCGTCATCCTCTACAGCCGCGAACAACTGGCGAAAGAGGGCACCCATACCGACGCCGACTGGGGCGTGGTCGGCTGCATGTACACCGCCGAACCCATCGAAACCCCGATGGCGCCCATCACCATGATGCGCAACGCCCTCGGCGTGGAGGAAGGCGGCTCCGGCGTAACGCTGGACCGCGCCGCCTACCAACGCAGCGTCGAGTTCTGGCGCACCCACGCCAACTGGCGCGGCTAAGCACAGCCCCTCGCTGTCTTCCCCAACGGAAGTCTCCCCCTTTGAAAAAGGGGGATTAAGGGGGATTTGCTCTTGCTCCACCCGCAGAGCCACACAGCCCCCTATTGCCCTCCCGCACCAACGCAAGCCCCCATCCCGCGTTCTGCAACCCACCCCACAAATCCGCAACCCCCACCGCCGCCCCTGTCATATCCCCGCCTGTCCCCCCGTCTGAGGAAACAGCACGCCGCAATGACTGCGGCGTCTGCCCACCAAGGAATCCAGGCAACCCATGAACAAGCTCAAGCCGCGCCTGCTGGCGTCCCTGCTGCTGTCCGCGCTCTCCCTGCCGGCTCTCGCATTGGAGCCCTGCAACCCCTGCAACCCGGTCGACCCACCCAAGGTCTACGCCGTCGGCACCGCCTACACCCCGAACTGGCAAGCCGCGATGTGGGTGGACGGCGTGCGCACCGATCTGCCGCCGTTGGTCAACGCCTACAACACCGGCGCCAAGGAGGCCAACGACGTGGTCGTGGTCGACAACTTCATGACCGGCGAGCCCGACATCTACGTGGCCGGCACCGCCAACATCACCACCAACAACGCCGCCGCCGCCGACTCCTCCGCCATGGTCTGGAAGAACGGCGAGATCCACAGTCAGATCCCCAGCATCTCCAGCACCTACGTCAACCAGTTCGCCGGCGCCAAGGGCTTGTTCATCGACAACGGCAATATCTACACCGCCGGCTACACCGACGCGAAGTTCAGCAGCATCGCCGGTCCGCAGCCCAACTTCGCCGACATGAAGCCGGTGTACTGGAAGAACGGCCAGATGACGTTGCTGCCGATCAACCCCAGCGCCTATCGCGGCATGGGCACGCGCATGACCGTGCGCAATGGCAACACCTACGTCATCGGCACCCATGCGTTCACCCAAGAGGGCCACCCGGCGACCCCGGGCGCGTTCGGAAGCGGGGCCTTGTGGGTCAACGGCACCGAGGTGCTGTACACACCGATGCCGTACCCGGAGACCGTCACCACCACCACCACCCAGCTCTACGTCGGCGGCGCGCTCGCGCCCTACGCGAACGAAACGGTCTACCGCGCCGGGTACATCTACCGCGCCCTGTCGCTGGGCTCGGTCTCCGCGGGCACCGGCTCGCCGGGCATCTTCTACGGCGTGATCCTGGGCAAGGCAGGCATGACCTCGCGCGTGACCGACATGCAGATCGTCGGCACCCGCATCTACGCTGTCGGCTGGGAGCTGCGCCCCAGCGGCAAGTACGTGGCCAAGCTGTGGATCAACCAGTCCGGCGTCGACTTGTCGGAAGAGAGCGAAAGCGCCATCGCCACCTCGGTGTTCGTGCACGGCAACGACGTCTACGTCGGCGGCAGCACCAACAACATCCTCAACCAGTACGCCAAGGCGGTGATCTGGAAGAACGGCGCGATGACCAGCCTCAACGGCACCGCGCTGGGCTCGCACATCACCTCGATCTACGTGAAGTAAGCCCGCGCGTCGCACCCGGGACGCTCCTGAGCGAGCGTCCCGGCATTTGCGATATCGACGCTGTGGGGTAGGAGCGGCGTAAGCGGCGACCGCGCTATTTCGACCACGGCGCCAGCTCGGAGGCCAGGTCGCGGCTTACGCCGCTCCTACCCCAAGGCCAAACACCCTTTGCAGCCGCCCCTGTAGGAGCGGCGTAAGCCGCGACCGCGCGCGCCCACATGCCGGCGCAACCGTGCCTGCCAGTTTCCTGTGGGAGCGACGTAAGCCGTGATTGGCTGGCACGTGGTTGGCGCGGCGATTCCGAGTCCACGCGATCGCAGCTAATGGCCGAAGGAAATCTCAAGCGGACGCCGCTCCTATCCCGACGGGTCCGACTACCAGGTCACCGTCAAATGCACGCGGAACCGATGCAACGCATCGCCCGAGATCGACCCGCTGCGCATCTCCACCGTGTACCCGCAACCGCCGGCCGGCATCGTGCCGGTATAGCGGTAGGCATGGGGCTCGAACGGGCCGTAGTCCACGCCCAACCGCTCCCATTGCTTGCTGTCGTTAATCAGCGCAACGTAATCGCGTCGCAGCGCGACCATCTGGTCGTAGTTCATCAGGCCGAACCACAAGGTGCAGTAGCGATTCGCGCAACGCGCACCGTCGATCTGCACACCCTCCGGCAGCGGCACCGCCTCAGGCCAGCCGTCCGGGCGCGCCGAGACTGCGGCACCCACGCCTACCTTGGTCACACGCTCCGACATCGGAACGCCAGCCTCGGCATCCCGTCCCGCCGACGCATAACCCGTCAGCGCGCACAGCCCAACCGCCGCCATCACCACCAGACCGCAGCTACTCAAGTATCGATTCATCTCATCCCCCTGTTGTATGCATCCACGCAAACGGCTGCCTGCGTAGCCTTACCTGTCGACAGCGGCAGCCAGTAGGCGCGGCCCGGAACGCCACGAGCTTAAGCGAGAAGCCAGCCCGGACGAGGCCGCTTCCCGTGCTCCCTGTAGGGGCGGCGCAAGCCGCAACCCGCCACCCCACACAGCGCCATTCCCATCTCGCAGCTTTGGGGTAGGAGCGGCGTAAGCCGCGACCAAGCTCGCGAGGAGCTCGCGCCGCAAACCACCGTTCGCGGTCGCGGCTCGCACTGCCCCCACCCCAGACCAACGCAAACAACCCAAAGCCAGGACTTCTGGGACAAGCCCGCCCGCATCCCCTGGCTATAGTGGCCCTACCTTCCAGCAGGGACGTTGCCGTGATCAGGTCCAGTCTTCCGCTCGTCGTATTGCTCGCCGCCTCCACCACCGCCTCCGCCGGCGCCGTGCACGGCATCCAGCCCGCCGACATCAACCGCGCCGGCGACCCCTGTACCGACTTCTTCGACTACGCCAACGGCGCCTGGCGCAAACAGAACCCGATCCCGGCCTACATGGACCGCTGGAGCCGGCGCTGGCAGTCCGGTGAGGTCAACAAGGAACACGTGCGCGACATCCTCAACGAATTGTCCGCGCGCACCGACTGGCCCAAGGGCAGCGCCGGCCAGCTGGCCGGCGACTTCTACGCCGCCTGCATGGACGAATCCCGCATCGACGCGCTGGGCAGCCAGCCGATCCAGCCCTGGATGGACGAGATCAGCAGCCTCAGCGGCAAGGACGGCGTGCAGCGCATGATCGGCAAGCTGCACGACGTCGGCGTGCCCGTGCCCTTCGGCGTCTTCGCCGGCGAGGACCTGCACCAGCCCTCGCGCACCATCGCCCACCTCTACGCCGGCGGCCTGGGCATGCCCGACCGCGACTACTACCTGAAACCGGAGCTGCGCTTCGTCGAAGCGCGCGCCAAGTACCTCGTGCACGTGGCCAAGCTGTTCGAGCTGGCCGGCTTGCCGGTGGAGCAGGCCAAGCAGAACGCCCAGGTCGTGTTCGACTTCGAAAAACGCCTGGCCGAAGCCTCGCTGGACAACGTGCAACTGCGCGACCCGAAACTGCAGGACAACACCACCGCCTTTGCCGACCTGGCCAAGCTCGCACCCAGCTTCGACTGGGGCCGGTACTTCGACGCCGCCGGCATCCCGCGTAACGCCGTCAACGTGACCCAGCCCAAGTTCCTGCGCCAGTTCGAAAAGGAGCTGGCCACCACCTCGGTCGCGCAATGGCAAACCTACCTGGAGTGGCAGCTGCTCAACTACGCCGCTGACTCCCTGTCCACCCCGTTCGTCGAGGAAAACTTCGCCTTCAACGGCAAGTTCCTCACCGGCGCCACCGAGATCAAACCGCGCTGGAAGCGCTGCGCCGAACTCACCGACAACCAGCTGGGCGAAGCGCTGGGCCAGAAGTACGTCGAAAAATACTTCCCGCCCGAAGCCAAGGCGCGCATGCAGGAGATGGTCAAGAACATCTTGCTGGCCATGGACGACACCATCCGCGAACTCGACTGGATGGACGACGCCACCAAGCAAAAGGCGCTGGAAAAGCGCGCCACCTTCTTCCCCAAGCTGGGCTACCCGGACAAATTCAAGGACTACCAAGGCGTGGTCGTCTCGCGCGCATCGGCCTGGGACAACCTCGTCGCCGCCCAACGCTGGAACGTCACCGACGGCCGCAGCCAGATCGGCAAGCCGACCGATCGCAGCCGCTGGGGCATGACCCCGCCCACCTCTAACGCCTACTACAACCCGCTGCAGAACGAGATCGTCTTCCCCGCCGGCATCCTGCAACCGCCCGCGTTCGACGTCACCGCCACCGACGCCGTCAATTACGGCGCCATCGGCGTGGTCATCGGCCACGAGATCAGCCACGGCTTCGACGACCAGGGCGCCCAGTTCGACGCCCAGGGCCGCCTGGCCAACTGGTGGACGCCCGCCGACGGCAAACAGTTTGCCGCCAAGGGCCAATGCGTGGTCGACCAGTTCGAGGGCTACTTCATCGAGCCTGGCGTCCACCACAACGGCAAGCTCGTCCTAGGCGAATCCATCGGCGACCTCGCCGGCGCCAAGCTCGCCTACCGCGGTTACCTCAAATCGCGCGAAGGCAAAGGCCCCGAGCCCACCCTGGACGGCTTCACCCCCGAACAGCAGTTCTTCATCGCCTGGGGCCAATGGCGCGGCGATGAAACCCGCTTGGAAACCCAGCGCAGCATGATCCAGGGCGACCCACACCCCATCGCCAAGTACCGCGTCAACGGCCCGCTCTCCAACCTGCCCGCGTTCCAACAGGCGTTCCAGTGCAAGGCCGACGCGCCGATGGTGCGCCCGGCGAAGGACCGCTGCGAAGTCTGGTGAGCCGACCCAACGCGCAAGGCGGGCCCCGCCCGCCTTGCGCCCCGTCGTCGCACCCAGGGTGGCCCCGGCCCGCCGCCGGTCACCCTCCTGCTTCCTGTGGGAGCGGCGTAAGCCGCGATCCGACACCCACACACCGCGCCCCTCCCACCCAGCAAGCAGATAGGGACGCGGCCCACCGGCCGGCACCCACCGAAATTTGATCGCGCGCACATTTCGTAGCAGCATGCGGCACTAGGGGTAACACCGGCATACACCACGCAACCCGGCTCCACACGGCCGGGCGGCACGCCGTCATCGAATCTAGGGAGGGGATCGATGCTCATGCGCCTCAACGGTCGGGCTGGACAGCCCGCCACGCGTTCGGCCATCGGCTGCGCAGCCCGCGCGCGCCGCACCGGTTCCCGCATCCATCAACCGCACCCCGCCGAACGCCGCGTAGCTGCGCTGTCTACCGCTGCGGCCACCGCGCCAGTCATCGGCCGGCGACGCGCGCCTGTGCACGCAGTCCCGCGCTAAGCGCCACCGCCCTTACACATCACTCATCCCTCAGGACGCCCCATGCCCATCACCCTACGCAACACCACCCAGTACATCGCCCAGTTCGTGGTGCGCAAAGGCGGCCTGATCATCGCGCGCCTGCCCGGCATCGCGCCCGAAGCGCAGATGACGGTGCCCACCGCAGACAGCTACCAGGTCACCGCCATGACCATCATCGACGGCAACACCTACACCTCCGCCCCGATGGACGTGACCGGCGCCGTCAGCTTCCTGGCCCAAGTGCGGCAAGTGCGCGAGCAAGGCACCTACGAATTCGAGGTAGTGCAGGGCTACAGCACCCGCCCCGACCAGATGCAGTTCCAAAAGACCACCATCGCGCCGGTCACCTTCACCATCGAAAAGGACGGCGTGCCCATGCAGGCGGTGGTGGTGGCCGACAGCTTCACGATGCAAACCCTGGATATCAGCGACACCTTCTATGTCTATGCGGTCGTGAACGGGGTCACCACCGACACGTTCAGCACGGCCAATCCCAATGCGACGGTGACGGCGATTAGCGATACCAGCACCTTGGAGCAGGGCTACTTCACGCTTGAATTCGGTTGAGGCGGTGCGGGCGAGCTTTAATCGGTAAGCCTGATCAGGGACGAGGGAGGTGTTATGGAGACAATGACACTAAGGATGCTGCGGAGGGGGCGGGCGATCGCTTCCGCATTCACTGAGAAATACAGGGACGGTGTCGCTAATCCTCTTGCGGCACGACCATGGCCCGGCGTCGAGGGCGGAGAGCTATATTTCGGTCAAATCTATTCAAGCTCGCCAAAGTGGCTGGACTTCATAAGGGGCGGTGTTCCACTGATAGGAGAGGACCTATTTACCGGTGGAGCTGGAGCCGCAATATTTATTCCAGTCGATGGTCGAGTATACGCTGCATGCTTCGGTCATATTCATATGGCCTTGGACGATGACGCATTCGAAAGGGGCTTCGGGTTGAGAGTGGTCTTGAACTGCGTGCCGAGAAGTAATCTTCGGACTCTCGATCTTGCTACTCCTGATGCCGTCACGTTTCAGAAGCGTGTTCAAGCGAGCCGAGACTCAGATCTGCAAGAGTTCGGAGTCGACATGCTGCGCGACCTGGCACGGGTCGCAGGCGGAACCCCGTCTGACGCTGGCTTCGCGAAATTCGTGGCTGGCAAAGATTCCTTGTCGCTTACTTGTTCAGTTGATGCTCGGTCAATAGTTAACAAGTGCGCAGAAGTTGGTCGTACATATAGACGACAGGAGTATAAGAAGGAATTTGCGTGGGTCGATAACCTTAAGGTGGTTGCGGAGCGCGATCTGCAAGCGCGGCTAGATGCGAAATTATTTAATGAAATTGAAGCAATAAGGCGGGGCGAAGAATCAGATCTTCACATGGCTCCGCCCGAAATTGTGAGCTATAACGAAGGTGGAGTGCTTCATTACAACGGATTCGGTAGTCATGGCGTCGACTACCACAGTCTTTCGATTGAAGACTACGTATACGAACTAAATGATGCCGGCTTCGACGGTGCGATGGATGATGTGAAGCGGCTGCATCGAATCAGTGCTAGAAGCCCTGAAGGGGGAGGTTTCTCAGAAAAGTGGCGTGTGTACGATTGCTTTGTTCTTGAGACGACGCTTGGCGCCGGGGCGTCGGCGAAAACTTACATAATTTTCGCCGGCGACTGGTACTGTGTTGAAAGAAGTTTCAAGCGTCGTGTCGAGGAATTTTTTAACTCGATAGAGCGTGTGGATATAGTTGGGAAGACGTCGTGTGTAAATGAGAAAGAGCTTATCGACGATCTAAATTCGAATCGCCGTGATCTTCTCAAGCTTGATCAGGTGAAGATTAATCCAGAAGGGACGGCACATGCTTTTATCGAGCCGTGTGACTTTCTATCTGAGCGCGGCGATTTTATTCATCTAAAGGACGGCCACTCGTCGGGGCCCATCAGTCATTTGTGGTCGCAGGGGCTTGTGAGCACGGATGCGTTAATCAGTGACGGAGTCTATCGTCAAAAACTCAAGCAGAAAGCTTCAGGGCGATTCAGGGCGCTACTTCCAGGTAGGCGTGATGCGATAGTGCGATCAAAGTACCGGGTTGTTTTTGGGATTATGAGAAAGCGTTATGTGAGCGGAGGGCTCGATCTCCCATTCTTTAGCAAAGTAAGTTTTCAATCTACCGCGGAGAAGATTCAGAAGTTGGGGATAAAGGTCGCGATTGAACTGATTGAAAAACCTGCTTCTGAATCTGGCGAAGACGAAGAGTGAGACTGCTGTGGAGTGCTTTGTAAAAGTAGAAAGGAGCGTCGGACTCTAGAGCCGATATTTGTGATGCAAGCCAGGGCGAGGGAACTGTATGGCAACATTGCTTGTTCATCTTAGTGACGTGCACTTGACGAAGGATGACGACTCCTTTGTAAACAGGTCGCAGAAAATTGCGGATGCTGCTTTGTCAGCTGTAACTAACTACGAGCAAATCCATGTCGTCGTGAGCGGCGACCTTGTTCAATCAGGTCAGTCGGCGGAATTTGGAGTCGCGAAGAAATTCTTGGCGGCATTGAAGGCCGCGATTGAGGCTAAGGCGAACGCTAGCGTGCACTTTGTTTTAGCGCCAGGTAATCATGAATGTGACTTCACTGGAAGCCAGAACGTGCGGGATCGCTTGCTTTCTGGTGTGAAAGGGGTCGCTGAAGACTTTGAGCCTGAGATAGCCGCTGAATACTCGCGCGTGCTGAGCAATTTTTTTGAGTTTCGAGAGGAGATGTCGCCAGGTGTTGATACTAAATCACCATGGCTCGCTCTGTATAAGAACTGTGGAGGCAGTGGCATAAATTACGTGGTGCTCTCATCGTCAGTGCTTTCGACTAAGAGCGAGAAGCAAGGAGCGCTTTTTGTGCCGGTGCCGAAGTCGAGTGACATTTCGATTGAAGGCGGATTGACGATTTATGTGATGCACCATCCGTACAACTGGCTCTCGCCCGACAATGCGCGGGAGTTGGCGCAGTTCGCTGCGGTGTCGGCGAATATATTTCTCATGGGGCACGAACACGTTTCCGTTTCGCAGAAAATCAGCGATCTGTACGAAGACTCATCTGTTTATTATCTCAAGGCTCACGTTCTGAAGGATTCGAAAAGATTTCTAGACAGTGAGTTTCAGACTGTGGAAATTGATGGTGAGCAAGGATTTCTAGTTAGAAAATATCGATTGGATGGAGGGGCCTACTGCCAAGTTGCTTCATCTGAAGCTGAGAAGCACATTGCATGGCGGCAAAAATCCACGAAAGGTCCTGTCCTTGCAGAGGACGCGTATCGCAGGTTGATGGACCCTGGCGCCAATTTTTCGCACAGGCTTAAATCGTCGCTGACTCTGCCAGATATATATATGGCCTGAATTTCGCGTATTGATGGGTGATAGAGATAACGGGGGTGGATACACGGCCAACTCCGTGCTGTCTAGTTTTGAGGTGTGTGTTCAAGGATACTCAGAGCTGCAGCCAATAGTGGTAATTAAAGGTGGCGAGCAGTTCGGAAAAACCGCTTTGGGTAAGATGCTAATGCTTAGCCTTTGTAAGAAAGGCATATACCCTTTGATACTTGCTGCCAGAGACGTATCGTCATGGAGGCCGCGAAGTATTGAAGGACGTCTTGATGAGATTATTCGTTCGACATATGGGGCTGGCAGCATTGACTGCTACAAGCAGCTCGACAATGCGCAAAAGTGCCTAATCATTGATGATTTCGAATTTGGTAATCTCACGAAGGGTTACGTCGATGGCATAAAAGCGCTTCGTCAGCAGTTCGGGAAGATAATTATCTTCTTGCACTCTCAGCCTGGCATGGAAGTAGCGGTGACAGAGTTTCTTCTCGATGAGAGCTTCGTTGACTCTGAGGTCTATGATCTGCAGCCGATGAGCTATGCAAGCCGGCTCGATATGATCGAGAAGTGGTTATTGATTGGGCGTGGTGGGGTGGAGGAGGTGGATCATGTAAAAACGAGCGCTGCGAAGTTCTCAAAGATTGTTGATGAAACTCTTGGTCGAAACTTGATTCCGCCAGTTCCTTTGTTCGTTATTATTATTTTGCAGAGAACGGAGCTTGAGACAGATTTAGATACAGTCGTCCGTAGTGGGTCTCATGGATTTCTATATGAAGCTTTAATTACCCAATCGCTTACGAAGAATGTCAACTTATGCACTGTTGATACAGCGCTAACCTATTTGACAGAGTTTGCTGGAAGACTGTACCAGTCTGGAGCTGTAGTGCTTCAGCAAATGAAGTACGAGGCCTTTCATAGCGAACACTGTGCGAAATATGATCTCAATATTCCAGTTCGAGACTTCCAAACTCAAATGGAATACGCCGGGATACTGAAATATAGAGATCAAGTTGTAGAGTTTAAGTACCCATATCACTATTATTATTTTATTGCCAGGCATCTATCTGGCTTTGATTCATGGGCTAAGCTTGAACCCCATGTTGATGGGCTTGTAAGTAGTGTTCACACAGAGAAAAGCGCAAATATATTATTGTTCTTGGCTCATCTGGGGCGTAATCCTAAGATCGGCGAAAAAATTCTCCTGCACGCCGATTCAATATTATCTACATACTCGGAGGCTGATATCTACAAACAGAACGCCCTCCTTTCAAAATACTCATTTTCTGACGTGAAGCAAATTCTTATTGAAGGACCTCGTTCTGTTCAGATTGAGGCTCATCAGGAAGATGCGCGGCTTAGCGATGAAATGACTAAAGAGTTGGCTGAGATTGCGGCCGAGAAGTTGGAATCACGGCTTCACGAAGCGCTTGCTCTTAACGGGGCCTTTAAAACTCTCCAGGTCTTGGGTCAAGTCCTGCGGAATCATTCTGGATCAACTGTTAAAGAAGAGAAGCGAGCTTTCGCAGGTTCCTGCGTGTCGTTGGGGCTGCGCGTCATGGGATTGCTGATTGATATGGTGGATCGTCATGGACGAGAAATGATCCAGTTTCGCGCATTGCAACTTCGAGCAGAAGATGGTCGGTTGACGGACGACGATATTGCTCAGGCCTTGGAGCAGTACTTGCCGTCAATGGTAGCGGTTAACGCAGTTGGTACATTAATCCGAATTGGTACGGCAATTGGGTCTGAAGAGCTTTCGCCTACACTAGACTCAGTATTGCAAGGCGATAAAACGAGACGACTCATTCGTATAATTACAGAGCTTGAGCATTTTTCAAAATTCCCCGAGCGCGAAATAAAGGAGTTCAAAGAGAATATGATCGGTTCGCAGGACGTGTTGCCATACGCGATCATGCGTCGATTCCTTATCCGAAGATTCTATTTGTTTCCATCTAGGGACGAGCTGCGTATGTCGATCTGTGATTCGTTCGGTATAGTCAGGCGGCCTTTTATTCCATTGGTGCAAAAAAAGGTGGGGTATTCGCCTAATAGTTAGCTATTTATAGCTCTAGGTGGGCTGTTTGTTGTCGTTTTGATGGTGATTATGAGGTCGAGTTCTTTTGGGGAAGTCTTATAGGTATGTTCTTTTGCACTGTGAGCGCTAGGTTGAGGACGAGTGCATCCGTATTCGAATTTTGAATATTCGCAACTGGAGGATACGTTGTCGTCAACCTAAGAAAGGTTGAGGACAACCATGCATAACGGATATGGCTCGCAGGCAACTGCGCCCCTGGACTACACGCTCCCCGCCACCGCCCACCAAGCCCTAACCCAAACCCGCGACCACCTGCGCCTGCTCGCCCAACTGACCGAGCCGCAGGCCCCGGACGCGCCCGACCAGCTGTCGATCTCGGCCGAAGCGCTGGCGGTGTGTTTCGACCGCTTGGCCGACGACCTGGAGCGCATCGCGGACGCGGCCCGCGCGTCGGCGGAGTAGGGCGCCGGTGCGCCGTCGGCGCGCTGCGCACTTTGCGGTGGGGAAACAGGGGTCAGAGTGCACTTTCAGCTGCCGGAACAGGGTGAGAGTGCACTTTCATGACCGCCCTGAGCTATGGACGCGATCGCGGAGCTTGGACGTAGCCACTGGAGCCCTGGCCCCAGGCATCCGGGCGCTATGACTAAAGCTGAGCGAGGTGGTGGTAGGTATCTTTTGCTCACTCCATGCGTGCCTGGGCACCGCGAACCTCCGGCGCGCGGGGGCGCCGTCCAAATAGGATGGGCCGAACGCGCGGCATGGGAGCGAAGCTAGGGGGCTCAAACCAAGTAGGCTCACCTTGGGTGCCGCGCCGCAAGGCGCGCCGCGCTCTGGTGCAGACGCACGCGTCAGTGCTCCCATACGACCAAACCCAGCTCAATCAGGCCGGACCGCATGTCCAGATCCGTGTACGTGCTACGCATCAAACCCGAGTTCACAGACTTGGTGCCGCAGGCGCTGCAAGACGATGTCTTATTTATTGGTTGGGGGGAGGTGCCGCAGCTGCTCACCCCCACTAACACCCGCGAAGACTTTCGCGATGCTTTAAGCGCGCAGTACTACCCGGATGCGAAGACACTCAATAAGGCCGGCGCAGCGGCGGGGAACCTGTGGCGGTTCTTGCGGGAGTTGCCGGTGGGTGGTGTAGTGCTGGTGCCCCATCGCAAGAAGTTTTATGTCGCGCAGGTGGCCAGCGAGCCGGTGCACCGGCCGGACTTCCATGGCTTCGCGGGTTTCGAGCGTGCAGCGCGCTGGTTGAACGACAAGCGCCCATTCACCCAAGACGCGCGCCCTGAGGTCTATCAGGTCCTGCTGGAGCGGAAGACGTGCTACTTCGGGGGGCAGCCGCAAGTCCTCAGTTTTGTCGACAGCTTGCTGATCGACTCCTCGGTGGCTGACGATCTTCAGGCCTTAGCCGATCGCAAAGACCTGAATAAGACGACTCGCGAGGCGTTGGTGGAGGCGCGAGTGGGGCAGGGGCGCTATCGAGACGACCTGCTAGCCGCCTGGGACAATGCATGCGCGGTGACGGGATGCGACGAGCCCAAAGTGCTTCGGGCTTCGCATGCCTTGCCATGGTGTAAGGCGTCCGATCGCGAGCGATTGGACATCAACAATGGCCTGCCGCTGTTGGCCAACATCGACGCATTGTTCGATGCGGGCCTGATCGCCTTCGAGGACGACGGGCAAATGCTGGTATCGAATAAGGTGAATCCCAAGCATCATGCCTTGCTAGGAGTGCCGGCGCGTTTGCGCAGGGCACCCACCGATGAGCAGGCGCACTTCCTGCGTAAACACCGGGCTTTGAAGTTCAAGGGGTGACGGATGATGCGGGAAATCCCCGCCTTCCACTCGGGAAACAGGGGTCAGAGTGCACTTTCAGCTACAGCGCCCCGTCAGCTCACGCCTTACGTGGCCGCCCGATCTTCGCTGGTCCTGCGCGACGCTGTAGTTGTTCCTCGATCATGGTGCGGAAGCGATCTCCGCCGAATGCATGCTGGCGTTGTAGGCGCAGTCGAATGACATCCAACTCTTCTGGGTCGAGCGCTTCTTCGACGAACGCGCAATACGCGTGTAAGCGCCGTTCGGTCTGCGGGTCCAATCCCAGGTAGGCGGGGTGCGCGGTGATCAGTGGGGCGTGTTCGCCGAATGCGCTGGCATGGTTGCTCGACCAGCGATAGCGGCCGGGCGTGGGAGCAACCATACACATATGGGGCGAGCTCGCTGTAGCGACAGCGCCACCGCTTGGGCGAGAAAAATCCACGCTGGCGCCGGTTCTGGCCTGTCGACGCGGACACAAACCCACTCCGCCATAAATAGACAAGCCGCGCGCCTTGTGCCACGTGGGCCCCGACCGCGATCATGTCTGCTGATCGCAACACTTCGGGGACTGGGGATGACACGGATTACACGGGCCTTCGCGCTCGCGCTGCTGCTGCTGTGCGCAACGGCCAACGTTGGGGCACAGGAGCACACGCTGCCGTCCACCACCATGTATCAAGCCGGTGTTGACGGCAAGACCTTGCTCTTTGCGAACGCGAATGTGGCCTGTCGACTGGTCGGCGACTCCATCACCCGGAACTCGCCTCAACCGCCAATCACCTACGCGAATGGCCGATTCGGCACCCATCCGACCTCAGGCATAGGGTGCTATTACGACGTGACCGATCGCTCGACTGGGCAGACGCAGTACAACGTTTTCCACCAGAACTACGTGGCGCTCAAACAGGTGTGCCCGGCTGGGTACAACTACCTGAAGAACCAGTTCACCTGTGTGCGCTACTCATCGGTGGTGGCGCCCGCCAAGGCCTGCCAGCACTGCCCCACGGATGTCGGCAACCCCATTTCCGTCAACAGCGGCGTCAAGATCAAGCACGCGCGCGATGAGCTGACCGCGCAGCTGAGCTTGGCGCGTAGCTACAACTCCTTCCCCACCTTCATCGGCTCACCGAACCCGTATGGCGGCTCGTGGTTCTCCGACCTGACGCGCGAATTGGTCGTGAGCGACGCGCGGCCCTCGCAGTTCCAGGCGGCGCTGGTGATGCGTGCGGACGGGCGCTCGCTGGCGTTCACCCATGACGGCAATGGCCAATGGAAGCCCGAGGACGACCTGCGCCAGTACCGGCTCATTCCGTATCAGGTGGGCGGGCAAAGCTTCTGGGAGCTGCGTAAGCCGGGCAACGCACAGGAGATCTACGACGCTCAGGGCTTGATCCAGCGCGATCTGCGCGACGGCCGCGTGGTGGCGACCTACGCGCGTGACGCCAACGGCCGGGTGGCCTCTGTCACCGACGCCAACGGCCGCGTGTCCACGATGACCTACGGCGTCAACGATCAGCTCAGCCGCATCGACCTGCCCGACGGGCAGGCCATCGTCTACGCCTACAACGCCGACGGCCAGCTGGCCAGCGTCACCCAGGGCGACTCGGTCACGTCCTACAGCTACATCAAGATCGTCAACAGCTGGTACCTGACCGAAGTGGCGTACAACGGCGTGGCGTACGCCACGTTCACCTACGACGGCAGCGGCCGCGCCATCACCACCGAGCATGCCGGCGGTGTCGAGCGCTACGTGGTCAACTACGGCGCCGACGGTAGCAATGTCAACGTCACCACGCCGCAGGGCGGCAATACCCAGTTCCAGTTCCAGACCCGGTTCGGCATGCGGGTGCCGAGCCAGCAGGTGGAGTCGGGGGCAGGTGGGGTGACGATCGCTGCGGGCACCGTCTACGACACCAAGTCGAATGTCTCCAACCGCCGCCGTGGCGACTTGCTGACCTGCCTGTACTACGACACCGATTGGCTGCGCGTAATCGCGCGTTACGACTACCCGGCGGCCACTACGGCCCAATGCCCGGCCACCGACGTCTTGGCCGCAGCCAGTACCCGCCTTCGCAGCGAAACCACGGCCTGGGACACCGCCTTGGACCTGCCCACGCTGCGTCAGACCTACACCGCCAGCGGTGCCTTGCTGGCCAAGCAGGATTACAGCTATAACGCACGCGGCCAAGCGCTGACGTCGACCGCCACCGACCCGGCGACACCCGCTAGTACCCGTACCAGCACCACCACTTACTGCGAGCAGGGCGACATCACCGCCGGCACCTGCCCGCTGCTGGGTCTGGTCACGTCGGTCAACGGCCCGCGAACCGACGTGGCCGACACCACCCAGCTCACCTACTACGCCAGCGACGACGCCACCTGCGCCAGCGCCCCGGCCACCTGTCCGCATCGCAAAGGCGACCTGTGGAAGGTCACCAACGCGCTGGGCCAAGTCACGGAAACCCTGGCTTACGACGGCGCCGGTCGTCCGCTGTCGGTCAAAGACCCCAACG